>NZ_STGD01000006.1 GCF_005222755.1 Roseomonas sp. HF4 | reverse complement strand
CGAGGCCGTGTATCCGATGGCCTACGAGACCTTCGAGGACGTCACCGCAGATCTCCCGCGGTTCATCGAGAATGTCTAGAATTGCAAGCGGCTGCACTCGGCTCTCGGCTACCTCAGCCCCGTGCAGTTCGAGGAGCAACAGGCCCGGCGCCCTGTCAAAGCTGCAGCCTGACCCATGTCCGGCCCCAGGGGCCCACTCCAATCCCCCTCCCTTCTTTGGCACTTGGCGCCGGCCCGGGAAGGTAGGGCGCCAGGCGCCAAAGAAGGTTGAGGGGGGGGGGCGGGGGGAGAAGTTCCCTTCTCCCCCCGCCTTTTTCGGCGCGGCACTCAGCCCGGCCGCCGCGCCCCGCCCGGCAGCAGCAGCGTCACCGCCCAGCACAGCGCGAGCATCGCCGCCGCGCCCAGAAGGCAGGCGAGCAGCCCGCCCCAGCTGTAGAGCAGGCCCGACAGCAGCGTGCCCATGAAGCGCCCGGCGGCATTGGCGGCGTAGTAGAAGCCGACATCCTCGGCCGCCTTCTCGCTGCCCGCATAGGCGAGCACCAGGTAGGAATGCACCGAGGAGTTCACCGCGAAGAGCAGGCCGAAGACGCAGAGCCCGGCCGGCACGTAGAGGTCCGCGCGCGGCACGCCGGCGGCCATGAGCAGCGCCAGCAGCGCCGTCGCCGCCGCCAGTGCCGCGGACCAGTGGCGCGCGGCCGGGACCTCGGCACTGAGCCCGTCGGCGCTGCGCCGCACCAGCGCGGGTGCTGCCGCCTGCACGACGCCGTACCCGATGGTCCAGAGCGCGAGGAACCCGCCCACCATCGTGAAGGTCCAGCCCGAGGCATAGAGGAAGACCGGCAGGCCGACGACGAACCAGACATCCCGCGCGCCGAAAAGGAAAACCCGTGCCGCGGCAAGCAGGTTGATGGCGCGCGACTTCGCGAACAGTTCCCGCGCGCTGCGCGACGCCCTGGCGCGGCCCATCATCGGCGGCAGCGCGACCAGCACGCCCGCCAGCACGACGAGCAGCGCCGCCGCCATCGCCCAGAGCGCGGCGCGGAAGCCCAGCAGTTCGAGCAGCAGCCCGCCAAGGAAGAATCCGGCGCCCTTCATGGCGTTCTTGCTGCCGGTGAAGTAGGCAACCCAGCGGAACAGGCGACCATTCCCCGCCCCGGCGGTGAGCTTGATGGCCGACTTGCTGGCGGTCTTGGTCAGGTCCTTGGCCACCCCGCAAATACCCTGCGCCACCACCACCCAGGCGACCGAGAGCGTCGCCCCCCAGTCCGGCGAGACGGCCGAGAGCAGCAGGAACCCCGTCACCTGCGCCCCGAGCCCGACCGCCAGCATCCGCGCGATGCCGAAGCGCGTGGCGAGCCAGCCGCCCACCAGGTTCGCGCCGATGCCGGCCGCCTCGTACAGCAGGAACAGGAAGGCGAGCGTGAAGGGGCTGTAGCCGAGCCGGTAGAAATGAAGCAGCACCAGCATGCGCAGCGCGCCGTCGGTCAGCGTGAAGCCCCAATAGGCGAGCGTCACGACCAGGTAGTCGCGCAGTCCCTGCGGCGCGGCGCTCGCCATGGCGTCAGATCCCGGCCGTCCACATGTGGCAGGCGAGGTCCACCATGCGGCAGGCGTAGCCCATCTCGTTGTCGTACCAGGCGTAGACCTTGAGCAGCGTGCCGTCGGTGACGAGGGTGGAGGGCGCGTCGACCACGGCGCTGCGCGTGTCACCGGCATAGTCGGCCGAGACGAGGGGGCGGTCCTCGATGCCGAGGATGCCGGCCAGCGGCCCGGCGGCGGCGGCGCGGAACAGCGCGTTCACCTCGCCGGCGGTCGTCTCGCGCCGCATCTCGAAGACGCAGTCGGTCAGGGACGCGTTGAGCACCGGCGCGCGCACCGCGTGGCCGTCAAGCTTTCCCTTCAGCTCCGGGTAGATCAGCGCGATGGCGGTGGCGCTGCCGGTCGTGGTCGGCTGGAGGGACAGCATGGCCGAGCGCGCGCGGCGCAGGTCCTTGTGCGGCGCATCGGTCACGACGTTGGTGTTGGTCGGGTCGTGAATGGTGGTGATCTGGCCGTGGCGGATGCCGATCGACTCGTGAACCACCTTGACCACCGGGGCGAGGCAGTTGGTGGTGCAGGACGCGGCGGTGACGATGGGGTGGCGGGTCGGGTCATAGAGGTGCTCGTTCACGCCGACGACGACGTTCAGCACGGTGTCGAACTTGACCGGCGCGGCGACGACCACGCGCTGCGCGCCGCGGTCGAGATGGCCCTGCAGCGCCGCGGGATCCAGGAACTTCCCCGTGCAGTCGAGCACGATATCGACGCCGAGATCGCCCCAGGGGATGTCGGCGGGCCTGGCGTGTTCGCTGTAGGTCAGGCGGCGGTCGCCGATGCGGATGGCGGCATTGTCCTCGGCCGCGATCGGCGCGCGCCAGCGGCCCTGCACGCTGTCGAATTCCAGCAGGTGGGCGATGGCGGCGGCGCCGCCCTTGACCTCGTTGACGTGCACGATGTCGAGGCGGTTGCCCGCGCGCGGGTCGTCCGGCTGGCGGTCGGCGGCGCCCATCGCGGCGCGCAGCGCGAGCCGCCCGATGCGGCCCATGCCGTTGATGCCGACCCTCATGCCCGGGCGCCCGCGGCCAGCGGCTGCGCCAGCTCGTCGATCCGCGCCTTCAGCGCCATGCGGTCCAGGCTCTCGAAGGGCAGGCTCGCGAAGATGGACAGGCGGCGGTGCAGGGCGGCGTAGAGCTCGTTCAGCAACGTCGCGCGCTCGGTCGCGCTGCCGGTGAACTTGGCGGGGTCGGGCAGCGGCCAGGCGGCGGAGACGTGCGTGCCCTCGAAATCCGGGCAGGCTTGCAGGTTCAGCGTGTCGCAGAGTGCGATGACGAAATCCATCCGCGGCGCATCCGGCGCGGTGAACTCGTCCCAGGATTTCGAGCGCAGCGCCGCGACGTCGTGGCCGAGGCTGCGCAGCTGCGCCAGCACCTCCGGCAGTGGGCCTTCCGGCGCGGGCGCCGACCCTGCCGAGAAGGCGCGGAAGCGCCCGCCCTGCAGGCCGGCCAGGATGGCCTCGGCCATGATCGAGCGCGCGGAATTGCGCGTGCAGAGGAACAGCACGTTGAAGGCGGGCGGCACCATGGCGGTGTCCTCCGGAGTGGTGGGTGGCAGGAGGCGGGCGAGGTCGCCGCAGCGGCCGGGATCGCCGGCGCAGCAGGCCTCGGCCAGGATGGCGAAAAGGGCGCGGAGCGCCGCGATGCGCGGGGCATAGAGCAGCAGGCGGCCCTGGCGGGTCGCCTGCACGAGCCCGGCCTGCTCCAGCGCGCGGAGATGGAAGGACAGGGTGGAGGACGGCACGCCGAGCTGCGACGCGATGCTCCCCGCCGGCAGCCCGTTCGGCCCGGCGGAGAGCAGGGCGCGCATCAGCTCGAGGCGGGTGGCCTGGCCGAGGGCGGCGAAGGCCAGGGCGGCCTGAATCGATTCCATATTTCCACAATAATGGAATTCGACGTATCGCTGCGTGACAATTCCGTGGCGGCGGCACCCCGGCACGGTCCCGGCCATGTGGCCGAACCCGGCGGCGCGCCCCCTGCCTTGACCCCGCCACACCCCCTTGCCATACGCCCCCGTCCCGGATTCCCCGGGCCCAGCCTGCCGGGGCGTCCCGCCGGCATTTCCCGCGACAAGAGGCCGAATCAAGCCATGCGCGATACCGGCGAGTATCTGTTCACGTCCGAATCCGTTTCCGAGGGCCATCCCGACAAGGTGGCGGACCGCATCTCGGACACCGTGCTCGATGCCTTCCTGACCGCAGACCCCTATTCGCGCGTGGCCTGCGAGACGCTGGTCACCACCAACCGCGTCGTCATCGCGGGCGAGGTGCGCGGTCCCGCCTCGGTCACCGCCGACTACCTGAAGCACCTCGCGCGGCTCGCGATCCACGACATCGGCTACGAGCAGGACGGCTTCCACTGGCAGAACGCCAGCGTCGAGTGCCACCTTCACGCCCAGTCCGCGCACATCGCGCAGGGCGTGGACGCCGCCGGCAACAAGGACGAAGGCGCCGGCGACCAGGGCATCATGTTCGGCTACGCCTGCACCGAGACGCCTGAACTGATGCCCGCGCCGCTGTACTATGCGCACCTTATCCTGCGCCGGATCAGCGAGATGCGCCGCAACGGCGACGTGGCCGTGAAGGGCCTGCTGCCCGACGCCAAGTCGCAGGTCACGCTCCGCTACGTGGACGGCAAGCCGGTCGGCGCCACCTCGGTCGTCGTCTCGACGCAGCACGAGGAAGGCATGGAGCAGGCCGAGATCAAGCGCCTGCTGCGCCCGATCGTCGAGAGCACGCTGCCCGCCGGCTGGATGTGCCAGGACAACGAGTTCTACGTGAACCCGACCGGCCAGTTCGTGATCGGCGGCCCGGACGGCGACTGCGGCCTGACCGGGCGCAAGATCATCGTCGACACCTATGGCGGCGCGGCGCCGCACGGCGGCGGCGCGTTCAGCGGCAAGGACCCGACGAAGGTGGACCGTTCGGCGGCCTATGCCGCCCGCTACGTCGCCAAGAACGTCGTGGCCGCGGGCCTCGCCGACAAGTGCACCATCCAGGTCTCCTACGCGATCGGCGTGTCGAAGCCGCTCAGCGTCTATTTCGACCTGCACGGCACGGGCCGCGACGTGGACGAGGCGAAGCTCGCCAAGGTCGTGGACGGGCTCGTGAACCTGTCGCCGCGCGGCATCCGCGAGCACCTGCACCTGAACCGGGCGATCTACGTGCCGACCTCCGCCTACGGCCATTTCGGCCGCACGCCGGATGCCGAGCGCGGCACCTTCACCTGGGAGAAGACCGACCTGGTGGACGAGCTGAAGCGCGCTTTCGGCCGGTGAGCCCGGAGGGCGAGATGGGGCGCGGCGCGTCGCCCCACCGCGCGCCCTCCCTCACGCCGGAGGGCATTCCCGACCGGCTCTATGGCCGCCGTCGCGGCCATCCGCTGCGGCCGCGGCAGGAAAGGCTGCTCGAGCTCGCCCTGCCGCGCTTCCGCCTTGCGGCGGCAGAAGCGGCCGACCCGCGCGCGGTCTTTCCCGATGCGGCAGACCTCTGGCTGGAAGTGGGCTTCGGCGGGGGCGAGCATGCGCTGGCGCTCGCCGCCGCCAACCCCGCCGTGGCGCTCATCGCCTCCGAGGTCTTCGAGAACGGCCTCTGTTCCCTGCTGACGCGGATCGTGCCCGAGGGTGCGGAGGCCAACGCCCCGCCCCCCCCGCATCTGCGCCTCTGGCCCCAGGATGCGCGCCACCTGGTGGCACTGCTGCCCGATGCGGTGCTCGGCCGGCTCTACCTGATGTTCCCCGACCCCTGGCCCAAGGCGCGCCACGCCAAGCGCCGCTTCGTGAACCCCGCCATGCTGCCGCTGGTGGCGCGCGTGCTGCGCCCCGGCGCGGAATGGCGGATCGCGAGCGACGACCCGACCTACCAGGCCTGGGTCGAGGAGAGCTTCGCCGCGCAGCCTTTCTTCGCGCGGGCCGGCCATGCCATCGGCTCGCGTCCCGAAGCCTGGCACCCGACGCGCTATGAGGCGAAGGCGATCCGCGAAGGCCGCACGCCGCACTACTGGACCTTCGTTCGGACCGACGCGCCATGGAACTGACCGGCGCCGTCGCGCTGGTCACCGGCGCGGGCTCGGGACTCGGCGCCGCGACGGCCGAGGCGCTGGCGGCGGCCGGCGCGCGCGTCGTGGCGCTTGACCTGAACGCCGAGGGGCTGGCCGCCCTCGCCGCCCGCTGCGGCGCGACACCGGTGGTCGGCGACGTGGCGAGCGAGACCGATGTCGAGGGCGCGATCGCCGCCGCCGCCGGCCTCGGGAAGCTGCGGGTGGCCGTGAACTGCGCCGGCATCGCGCCCGCCGCGCGGCTGGTCGGTCGCGGCGGCGCGCACGACCTGGCGCTGTTCGAGCGCACGATCCGCGTCAACCTGACCGGCACCTTCAACGTCATGCGCCTTGTTGCCCTGCGGATGCAGGCCGAGGACGCGACGGCGCCGGAGGGCGAGCGCGGCGTCATCGTCAACACCGCCTCCATCGCGGCCGAGGACGGGCAGGTCGGGCAATGCGCCTATGCCGCGTCCAAGGCGGGCGTGATGGGGCTGACGCTGCCGGCGGCGCGGGAGTTGGCGCGAACGGGGATCCGCGTCGTCACCCTGGCCCCCGGCCTGTTCGAGACGCCGATGCTGGCCGGGCTGCCCGAGGCGGCGCAGGCCGCGATCCGGGCGCT
Organism: Roseomonas sp. HF4; assembly: GCF_005222755.1. Taxonomy (GTDB): domain Bacteria; phylum Pseudomonadota; class Alphaproteobacteria; order Acetobacterales; family Acetobacteraceae; genus Neoroseomonas. The sequence goes on along the minus strand of NZ_STGD01000006.1, from coordinate 278,917 downwards.
GCCGCCCTTCCCGGCCCGGCTCGGGCGGCCCGAGGAATTCGCGGCGATGGTGCTGGCCATCTGCGCCAATCCGCTGCTGAACGGCACGACGCTCCGGCTCGATTCCGCGCTCAGGCTGCCGCCCTGACCGCGCTGCGGCGCTGAAGCCGGGCCTCGGCCGTCAGGCCTCGCCCGGCAGCAGCCAGCGCGGCACCTCGGGCGCCGCGAACCGCGCCAGGGCATCGAGCGCCGCCTCGGCGTCCGGCGCCAGCAGCGCCATGTCGCGCATTGCGGGCTTCAGGAAGCCCTCTGCCACCATGTGGTCGAAGGCCGCCATCTGCCGCGACCAGTAGCCGAGCGTGTCGACGAAGGCGACGCCCTTGCGGTGGATGCCGAGCTGCAGCCAGGTCAGCGCCTCGACCGCTTCCTCCAGCGTGCCGAAGCCGCCGGGCAGCACGATGAAGCCGTCAGCCATCTCGGCCATCATCGCCTTGCGTTCGTGCATCGAGGCCACGACGCGCAGGTCGTCCAGCTCGCCGTTGCCGGCCTCCCGCATCACGAGGCCGTGCGGGATGATGCCCGTGACCGGCGCGCCGGCTGCCTGCGCGGCGCGGGAGACAATGCCCATAAGCCCGACCGCGCCGCCGCCGAACACGAGCCCCATGCCGCGCGCGCCGATGGCGCGGCCGAGCGCCTTGGCCGCCGCCGCGTAGTCCGGCCGCACGCCGGCGGCCGAGCCGCAGAAGACGCAGACGCGGCGCATCCGCTATTCCGCCGCCTGCGCGGCACGACTGGCGCGCGCGGGGACGGAGACATAGGCCTCGCCCTCCAGCACCGGCTCACCCTTCACCGTGCAGACGGTGCGCAGCGTGGCGCGGTGCTTCTCGGGGTGCAGCGCCATCACCTCGACCGTCGCGGTCACCGTCTCGCCGATCTTGACCGGCGCGCGGAACTTCAGCGACTGCGACATGTAGATCGTGCCGGGGCCGGGCAGCTGCGTGCCCAGCACCTTGGTGATGAGGCCGGCGGCCAGCATCCCGTGCGCGATGCGTTCCTTGAAAATGGTCGTCGCCGCGTATTCCGCGTCGAGGTGCATCGGGTTGGTGTCCCCGGTGACCGCCGCGAACAGCACGATGTCGGCTTCCGTGATGGTCTTGGAGAACTTGGCCGTCAGGCCGACCGAGAGGTCCTCGAAGAAATAGAGTTCCGGCATGGCTGCCCCGTCTGCTGCGCTGCAACAGGGTCGTTACCGGCGCCGGCCGGGATGGACAAGCGAAAAGCCGGCGGCGAGAACGAAGCCCTTCCAGCCCGAGGACCCGCCCCATGCCCGCGACCGAGATCGGCACCTCCGAACGCCTGCTTGCCGAACTGCGCGGCTGGGTCGAGCACGAGACGCCGACCACCGACGGGGCCGCGGTCAACGGCCTGCTCGACCGGGCCGAGGCGGAACTCCGTGCCGTCGGCGCGGCGCTGGAGCGCCTGCCCGGCCGCGACGGCTATGGCGACACGCTGGTCGCCCGCACGCCGGGGCAGGGCGCACCCGTCGTCGTCGCCGGCCATCTCGACACGGTCTGGGACCACGGCACGCTCGCCGCCTCCATGCCCTGGAAGGTGGCCGGCGCGAAGGCGCACGGCCCGGGCATCTACGACATGAAGGCGGGCTCCTTCCTCGCCTTCCATGCGGTGCGGGAGATCCTGCGCCAGAAGGTGGCCACGAAGCGCCCGATCATCCTGCTGCTGACGCCGGACGAGGAAGTGGGCAGCCCGACCTCCCGCGCGCCCATCGAGCGCGCCGCCGCCGGCGCGCGCGCCGTGCTGATCCCGGAGCCGGCCGGCGCGCCGCACGGCGCCTGCGTCACCGCGCGCAAGGGGGTGGGCCGGTTTGTCATGCGCATCCACGGCGTCTCGGCCCATGCCGGCGGCAACTGGCAGGACGGGCGTTCGGCCGTGGTGGCACTGGCGCGGAAGATCCTCGAGATCCACGCGCTGACCGACCTCGCCGGCGGCACCACCACCAACGTCGCGCCGATCTGGGGCGGCACGCGCCCGAACGTCGTGCCGCCCGAGGCCGGCTGCGAGATCGACTGCCGCGTGACCAGCATCGCGGAGGGCGAGCGCATCGAGCGCCTCATCCTCGGCATGGCCGGCGAGGCGGAGGGCATCCGCATCGAGGTCACCGGCGGCATGAACCGCCCGCCCATGGTCGAGACGCCGGAGATCACGGCGCTGCACGAGACGGCGCGCGGCATCGCGGCTCGGCACGGCTACGACCTGCCCAAGATGCACCGCGGCGGCGGCTCGGACGGCAACTTCACGGCGGCGATGGGCGTGCCGACGCTGGACGGGCTCGGCTGCACGGGTGCGGGCGCGCATGCGCCGTTCGAGCATATCCTGTGGCAGGATCTGGCACCGCGCGGGTCGACGCTCTGCGAATTGCTCGAGACGATCGACCAATAGGCCACCGGGCGCTTGCGCCGCGCGAGGAGCCGCGCCTCAATGCCGTGATCGCGCAAGACGTGGAGTCTGGGATGTCCGGAGCCTGGGGAAACGCCGGCGGCGTATCGGCACTGAAGTCGACCGCCGCGCCGCTGACGCCGGAGCAGCAGCAGGCGAACCGGCTCGCCGAGGCCGAGCGCAAGGCCCGCGAGGCGGCCGCGGCGCTGCGCAAGCGCGCCGAGGACCTGCGCGACAAGGTCGAGGGGTGCATCACCGGCGGCGGCAACATCAGCAGCAACTACATCTACGACGATCAGTTCACGGTCGCGGGGCGCTGGAAGACCACGGAGGTGACGCTCGCCTTCGACCTGTGGAAGCAGCTCCATGAGGCACGGCAGCGGGGAAGCGTGGTGACGCTGCGCATCCACATGATGGGGCCATCGGCGAAGTACTCCGGCGGCCGGGACGGCCAGGTCCAGGCAAACTTCATCCGTAACAAGGGCGGCGCGAAGAAGGGTCGCTACAACGTCCACATCAACGTCAACGGCTGATGCCTGCACAGCGGGGAGCGAGACCATGCCCAAGGCCCTCATCATCGGCGCCGGAGACGGACTCTCGGCCTCGCTGGCGCGGCTGTTGGCGAGGCGGGGCTACGCCGTCGCCCTGGCCGCGCGCAACGTCGCCAAGCTCGATGCGCTGGTGGCCGAGACCGGCGCCGCTGCGCACGTCTGCGACGCAGCATCCGAGGCCGACGTTGCCGCCCTGTTCGACGCCGAGGGCGACGCCGAGGTGGTGCTCTACAACCCGTCCTTCCGCACCCGCGGGCCGGTCACGGACCTCATGCCGGCCGACGTGCAGAAGTCCCTGCAGGTCTGCGCCTTCGGTGCGTTCCTCGTGGCGCAGCAGGCCGCCCGGCGGATGCTGCCGCGCGGCGTCGGCACCATCCTGCTGACCGGCGCCAGCGCCGGCGTGAAGGGCTTCGCGCAATCAGCGCCTTTCGCCATGGGCAAGTTCGCGCTGCGCGGCCTGGCGCAGTCCCTCGCGCGGGAACTTCATCCGCAGGGCATCCATATCGCGCACATCGTGGTCGATGGCGGCATCCGCGGCGCCCGCCGCCCGGATGCGGGGGACGACGCGCTGCTCGACCCCGACGCGATCGCCGAGACCTGCCTGCATCTCATCGGCCAGCACCGGTCCTGCTGGTCGTGGGAGGTCGAGGTCCGGCCGTGGATGGAACGCTTCTGAGGCCGCCGCCGTGACCGCTACCGTGCCCGAGGCCCTGCGCGGCGTCGTCGCGGCCGAATGGCGCCGCCACCTCGATGACGGCCTGGCGGAGCTTGCGCGCACGCCCTGCGCCGCGGTGCGCGGCGTGGCGGCCGAACTCGCCGCGGATCCCGCACGGCGCGACCTCGGCTTCCTGACGCGCTTCGGCATGCTCGAATTGCCGGCCGAGGACCGCGTGACCTTCATGGCGGCCTGCGCGCGGCGCCAGACGGGCGGCCCGCTCGCGGGAGTGGCCGACCTGCCCGGCACGGCGGCGCTGCGCAAGGCGCTGTTCCCCCTGCTGCAGGCGCGGTTCGGAGAGGCACCGGTCGCAGCGGGCCGCGCCGAGTTCCTGATGATCGCCGCGCGCGCGCCGGTGCCGATGCGGCTGTGGATGGACACCGCCAGCCGCGGCCAGGGCCTGCGCTGGGCGGTGCAGGTGGTGCGACTGCCGGAGCAACGGACACGCTATTCGGCATCCAGCGACTCGCTGCTCGGGATCACCCTCGGCGCCAGCGGCTGGGACCGGATGCGGCGTGACGCGCTGGATGACGAGGCCGCGCTCCTGGTCGAGCGCATCGCAGGCACGGTCGCCGCGCTGTCCGGCGTGGACTGGGATGCGGCAGGACGCTGAGGCGCGCCGCAGGGGCTGCACCGCCGCCGCCGCGGCACCACATGGGCGGTCAGGGTGGAAGGGACCATTGCGATGACGGGACATGCGACGATCCGCGCCTTCTTCGACGAACCGACCAACACGGTCTCCTACCTGGTGTGGGACCCCGCGACGAAGCGCGGCGCGGTGATCGACCCCGTGCTCGACTGGGACAACCGCTCGGGCAGCGCCGATGTCGCCTTCGCCGACCGCATCCTGGCCGCCGCGGCCGAGGAAGGCCTGACGATCGACTGGGTGCTCGAAACCCACGCCCATGCCGACCACCTGACCGCCGCGCCCTACATCAAGGCGCGGACTGGCGCGCCCATCGGCATCGGCGAACACATCCGCGACGTGCAGGCGATCTTCCGACCCGTCTTCGCGGCCGACGACGTGAAGCCCGACGGCGGCGACTTCGACTGCCTGTTCCGCGACGGCGAGCACTTCCGGCTCGGCGCCCTCGACGTCGAGGTGATCCACACCCCCGGCCATACCCCCGCCTGCATCTCCTACCGCGTGGCGCCGCCGCGCAACGAGGAAGGGCCATCGGACGTCTTCGTGGGCGACACGCTGTTCATGCACGACTACGGCAGCGCCCGCGCGGACTTCCCGGGCGGGGACGCGCGCACGCTGTTCCGTTCCATGAAGCGCCTGCTCGCCCTGCCGCCGGAAACCCGGCTCTGGATCTGCCACGACTACAAGGCGCCGGGGCGCAACGAATTCGCGTGGCAATCGACGGTCGCCGAGCAGCGCGCACACAACCCGCATGTGAAGGACGGCGTGACGGAGGAGGAATTCGTGGCCTTCCGCACCGCGCGCGACGCGACGCTGGCGGCGCCGCTGCTGCTGCTGCCCTCGATCCAGGTGAACATCCGCGCAGGACGCTTCCCGCCGGCGGAGAGCAACGGCGTGCGCTACCTGAAGGTGCCGGTCACGGCGAAGACGGCCGCGGCGGTCGAATAGGACGGCGGAGGGAAGGGAACTTCCCCTGAGCCCCCAACCTTCTTTGTCACCTGGCACCCCACGTCCCCGGACCGGCGCCAGGTTCCAAGGAAGGGAGGGGGCTCGGGGGAGGTTCTCCTCCCCCGACCTTCCCCTAGGCCCCGGCCGGCACGCCCTTCGACGTCGAATACTCGAAATGCAGCGCCTCCCCCGGGAACACCCGGGGATGAATCGCATGCGCCGCCATCGCCGCCTCGCTGAAGCCCTGCAGGATCAGCTTCAGCTTGCCCGGATAGGTCGCGATGTCGCCGATGGCGTAGACGCCGTCGATGTTCGTGGCGCAGGTGGCGGGCTCCACCGCGATGTGGTGCTTCTCGAGCCCGAGGCCCCATTCCGCGATCGGGCCAAGCTCCATCGACAGCCCGTAGAAGGGCAGCAGGACATCCGCCGGGATGTCGCGCTCCTCGCCCTTCAGCGTCGCGACCACCACGGCCTCCAGCTTCGACCCGTCGCCCTTCAGCCCGTGCAGCTGGTACGGGATCGCCATCTCCACCTCGCCCCGCGCCGCGGCGGCGTCGAGTTGCGCGGCGGTCTCGGGGGCGGCGCGGAATTTCGGCCGGCGATGCACCACCGTCACCTTCGCCGCCACCTGCTTGAGGCTCAGCGCCCAGTCCACCGCGCTGTCGCCGCCGCCCGCGATCACCACGCGCTTGCCGCGGAAATCCTCCCGCCGCGTGACCAGGTAGCGCACGGCGCCGGACGCCTCGTATCCCGCGAGCCCGTCGAGTGGCGGTCGGTTCGGCCCGAAGGCGCCGGCGCCGGCGGCGATGATCACGGCCTTGCAGCGCACCGTGTCACCGGCCGAGGTGCCGAGCACGAGCGTCCCGTCCGCATCCCGCGCGAGCCGCTCCACCCGGCGCCCGAGCAGGTGGATCGGCGTGAAGGGCGCCGCCTGCTTCTCGAGCGCCGCGATCAGGTCCTGCGCGTCGATCTGCGGATGCGCCGGGATGTCGAAGATCGGCTTCTCGGGATAGAGCGCGCTGCATTGCCCGCCGATCGCGTCGAGCGCGTCGATCACGACCGATTTCATGCGCAGCATGCCGCATTCGAACACCGCGAACAGGCCGACCGGCCCCGCGCCCACGATCGCGACATCCGTTTCGATGACGGCCGCCATGGCCACTCCCCCGACTCTGGGCGGGCGTGATAGACGGAACCGCCCCGGGATCAAAGCGGGCACACCCTTCCCATGCCGCGGACCATCACGCTGGACCTGCCCGACCTTCCCGCCACCCATGCCCTCGCCGCGGGTCTCGCGCGGCTTCTGCGCGCCGGGGACGCGGTGCTGCTGGAAGGGCCGCTGGGCGCCGGGAAGTCGGAATTCGCCCGCGCCCTGCTGCGTGCCGCGGCGGGCGACCCGGCGCTCGAGGTGCCGAGCCCGACCTTCACCCTGGTGCAGTCCTACGACCTGCCGGCCGGCACCGCGCATCACTTCGACCTCTACCGCCTGGACGGGCCGGACGGCCTGGCGGAACTCGGCTGGGACGAAGCGCGGGAGGGCATCGTGCTTGTGGAATGGCCGGACCGGCTGGGGGGTGAACGCCCGGTTGACGCGCTCACCATCGCCCTCGAACCCCAACCCGCCGAGGAGGCCCGGCGGGCAACGCTGTCGGGCTGGGACGAACGGTTGGAGGCGCTGGCGGCATGAGCGCGGCGCAGGAAGCGCGGTGGAGGGGAACCCCCGTCGCACCGGGACCCCACGTCGTTGCCGCGCACCGCCGCGGGGACCCCCAGGCCCCCCCCTTCCCTGATTCGTGGCGCGGCCCGTCGCGGCCATTCCCCAAGTCCCAAAGAAGGTTGAGGGGGGGTCCGGGGGGGAGAAGATCCCTTCTCCCCCCCGCGTCGCCATGAGAGACACCACGTCCTTCCTGCAGTCCGCCGGCTTCGCCGCCGCGCGCCTCGTCCCGCTCCCCTCCGACGCCTCCCACCGCCGCTACGCGCGCCTGGAGGGCGGTCCGCGCCCCGCGCTGCTCATGGATGCGCCGCCGCCCGAGGATGTCCGTCCCTTCCTCGCGGTGCAGCGCCACATTGCGGCGATCGGCCTCTCGGCGCCCGAGATCCTCGCAGCCGACGAGGCTTCGGGCTTCCTGCTGATCGAGGATTTCGGCGACGCCACCCATGCCGCGCTGCTCGACGCCGGCGCCGATCCGTTGCCGCTTTATCTCGAGGCCGCCGAGACGCTGGCCGCGCTGCACGCCGCGCCGCCGCCCGCACACCTGCCCCCCTGGGGGCCGGCCGAGATGGCGCGGGCCACCGCCGCCACCTTCCTCGACTGGTGGTGGCCGGCCGCCTTCGGCAGCGCCGCGGATGCCGATGTGCGCGCGCATCTCGATGTCGCGCTGGCCGCGATGCTGGCACCCTTCGCCGGCGCCGGCTGCTTCGTCCATCGTGACTACTTCCCGGCCAACCTGCTGCGGCTGGAGGCCCGGCCCTCGCCCCGCCGCACCGGGTTGATCGACTTTCAGGACGCCGCCCTCGGCAGCCCCGCCTACGACCTCGTCTCCCTGGTCGAGGACGCGCGCCGCGACGTCGCCCCCGCCGTGCGGAACGCTGCCATCGGCCGCTACCTCGCGGCGCGCCCTGGCCTCGACCGCGATCAATTCGCCGCCGCCATGGCCGCCTGCGCGGCGCAGCGGCACCTGCGCGTGGCCGCGCTCTGGGTGCGGCTCGCGCGGCGGGACGCCAAGCCCGGCTACCTGGCGCACGGGCCGCGCTGCTGGCGCCTGCTGGACCGCGCGCTGCGCCACCCCGCGACGGAGCCGCTGCGCGACTTCCTCGACGACCGAATCCCCCCCGCGCTGCGCCGCACGCCGGCTGTCCTGACGGAGCCCGCATGATCACGCTCACCCACGCCATGGTCCTCGCCGCGGGGCTCGGCACGCGCATGCGCCCGCTGACCGACGACCGGCCGAAGCCGCTGCTCGACCTGGCGGGCCGCTCGCTGCTCGATCACGCGCTGGACCGCCTGCAGGCCGCCGGCGTGCGCCAGGCGGTGGTGAATGCGCACTGGCGGGGGGAACAGATCGCCGCCGCCATGGCGCGCCGCGACGACCCGGCCATCATCCTGCAGCACGAGGACCGGCTGCTCGAGACCGGCGGCGGCGTCGCCCTGGCGTTGCCGCGCTTTGGCCCCGGGCCCTTCGCGGTGGTGAACGGGGACGCCTTCTGGCTCGATGGCCCGACGCCCGCGCTGACCCGCCTGGCCGCCGCCTTCGACCCGGCCGAGATGGACGCGCTGCTGCTCATGGTGCGCACAACGCAGGTCGACGGCGCGGTCGGGCACGGTGACTTCCTGCTCGACCCCATCGGGCGGATGCGCCGGCCGGAGGAACGGGAAATCGCGCCCTATCTCTATGCCGGCGTGCAGATCCTCTCCCCCGCCCTGTTCGCCGACGCGCCCGAGGGCGCGTTCAGCCTCAATCGCCTGTACGACCGGGCGCTGGAGGCCGGGCGGCTCTATGGCCTCGTGCATGACGGGGTGTGGTTCCACCTCTCGACCCCCGAAGACCTCCGCAATGCGGAGGAGACCCTGCAGGCGGGGCTGACGCGGGCGCTGTTCTGATGCGGGCGGCGCGGCGCCGGAGAGGGGCTTTGCCCCTCCCCGGACCCTACCCCACCAGAGGCCGAGGGGCCTCTGGACACCGGGACCTGGGCGGCGAATGCGGGCAGGGGACGACGGCCCCCGCAGCGACGTGCGTTCCGATGAGCCCCCTCCCCGGATTCCCCGATGTATCTTATGGTTTCCAAAGGCCTTTCGGCCTTTGGCGGGTGGGGGTCCGGGGGAGGGCAGAGCCCTCCTCCGCGTCGCGCTCCCGACCGTGACCCTCCACGCCATCCCGCCGCATGTGCCGTTCCTCGACGCGCTGGCCGCCGGCGTGCTGGCGCGCCTGCCGCCTGACGCGCCCGAGACCCTGGCGCGCGTGACGATCCTGTTGCCCACGCGCCGCGCCGCGCGCGCCCTGCGGGAAGCCTTCCTGCGCGAAGCCGGCGGTCGCGCGCTGCTGCTGCCGCGCATGCGCGCACTGGCGGGCCTGTCCACCGAGGAAGCGGACGAGCTGGCACTCCCCGACCTGCTCGACCTGCCGCCCGCGGTCGCGCCGCTGACGCGCCAGGCGGTGCTGGCGGCGACGGCGCAGCGCATCCCGCGCAGCATCGGCGGCCCCGCCACGCCCGAGCAGGCCTGGCTGCTGGCTGGCGAACTCGGCCGCCTGTTCGACGAGATCGCGCTCGAGGAAGCCGACCTCGCCATGCTCGACTGCGCGCCGCCGGCGGAATTCGCCGCGGCCTGGCTGGCGCGGCTCGATGCGCTGGTGCCCGACCGCCATGCCACGCATTGGCAGATCACGACCCGCGTGCTGCGCGTCGCCGCCGAGCACTGGAACGCCTGGCTGAACGATCGCGGGCTGCTCGACCTCGGCGTGCGGCGTGTCAAGGCGCTGGCCGCACAGGCGGCGGCCTGGCGCCGCGCGCCGCCGGAGCATCCGACCATCGCCGCCGGCATCGGCGCGGGCGGCACCATCCCGGCGGCGGCGGCGCTGCTGCGCGTGCTGGCCGAGACGCTGCAGGGATTCGTGGTGCTGCAGGGCCTGCCCGAACCGGTGGATGACGCGCTGTGGCAGGCGATCCGCAGCGCGCCCACGCATCCGCTGGCCGGCCAGGCGCGGCTGCTGGCGGCGCTCGGCGCGGTGCCCGCGGACCTGCTCCCCTGGCACGCGGCGGCGCCGGCCGGCGCGGCGCCCGACCGGGCCGTGCTGCTCGGCCGCGCACTGCACCCGGCCGAGGGCCTCGGCGCCTGGACCGAGCGCGATCCCCCGCGCTGGCAGGCGGCCGCGCAGGGCCTCGCGCGCCTCACCGCCGCCGATGCGCAGCAGGAGGCGGCGGCGATCGCGCTGCTGTTGCGCGAGGCCATCGAGACGCCCGGCCGCACCGCCGCGCTCGTCACGCCCGACCGGGACCTGGCGCGCCGTGTCTCGGCGGAGTTGTCCCGCCACGGCATCACCGCCGATGATTCCGCCGGCGAACCGCTGGCCGGCACGCCGGCCGCCGCCTTCCTCCGGCTGCTCGCGCGCATGGTGGCGGAGGATTTCGCGCCGGTCGCGCTGCTGGCCGTGCTGAAGCACCCGCTTTGCGCCGGCGGGATGGAACGGGCGGATTGGCTCGCCGCGGCACGGCGGCTGGAACGGGACGCGCTGCGCGGCCCGCGCCCGGCGCCGGGCGTCGCGGGGCTGCGCGCCGCCGTGACGGCCCGCGGCGACGCCCCCGCCCAGGTCGCCGCGCTGCTGGCCGCATTGGAAGACGCGCTCGCAGGCTTCGCCGCGCTGCCGCCGGCGCCGGCCCGGCCGCCGGCCGACCTGCTCGCCGCCCATATGCAGGCGGCCGAGGCGCTGGCCGCCACCCCCGGCCTGCCCGGCGGCCTCCGCCTCTACGCGGGGGAGGAGGGCGAGCCGCTCGTCCGCCACCTGCACGATCTGGGGGAGGCGCTGGCCGAACTGCCCCCGATGGCGCCGGCCGACTGGCCCGACCTGTTCGAGGCGAGCCTCGCCGGCCCTGTCGCGCCCTCGCTCCGCGCCGTGCGCAGCCGGGGCGATGCCGCGCATCCGCGCATCGCCATCCTTGGCCTGCTGGAGGCGCGGCTGCAATCCTTCGATCGCGTCGTGCTCGGGGCGCTGGAGGAGAGCGTCTGGCCGCAGGCGACCGAGCCCGGGCCCTGGATGAGCCGCCCGATGCGCGCGCAGTTCGGCCTGCCCGAGGCCGAGGCCCGCATCGGCCGCGTCGCCGCCGATTTCCTGACCGCCGCCGCGGCGGCGCCGGAGGCGGTGCTCTCCTCCGCCGCCCGGCGCGGCGGCGCGCCCACCGTGCAGGCACGCTGGCTGACGCGGCTCGACACCTTCCTCGCGGGCCAGGGCGGGCTGTTGCTGGCGGCCTCCCCGGCGGCCGGCTGGGCCGCGGCGCTCGATGCGCCCGCCGCCGTGGCGCCCGCGCCGCGCCCCATGCCCGCGCCGCCGCCCGCGCTGCGCCCGCGCCGCCTGACGGTCTCCGACGCGCAATTGCTGATCGCGGACCCCTACGCCTTCTACGCCAAGCGCATCCTTCGCCTCGATGCGCTGAAGGCGCTCGACCTCGATGTCGGGGCGATCGAATACGGCACGCTGGTGCATGACGCGCTGGCCGGCTTCCTGCGCACGCTCGGCACCGGCTGGCCGGGGGAGGACGCCGCCCGCGCCGCCTGGGACCGCGCCAGCGAGAGGGCGCTCGCACGCCATGCCGACCGGCCCGGCATCCTGGCCTTCTGGGGGCCGCGGCTCGCCAATATCGGCGCCTTCGTCATCGCCGAGGAAGCGACGCTGCGCCAGGGCGGCGCGCTGCTCGCCTGCCTGGTGGAGGTGAAGGGCAAGGCCATGCTGCGCCTGCCGGAAGGCGAGGTCGAGATCGAGGCGCGCGCCGACCGGCTCGACCACCTGAGCCAGGGCGGTTGGCGCGTCGTGGACTACAAGACCGGCACCGTGCCCAAGGCGCGGGAACTGCTGGACGGCGGCGCGCCGCAACTGCCGATCGAGGCCTGGCTGCTGGCCGAGGGCGCCTTTCCCGACGCGCAGGGCCAGGCGACGGACCTGGTCTACTGGCGCCTGACCGGCGGCGACGTGCCCGGCGAGGTGCGCGCCATGCCGGCCGAGGAGGACTACGCCGCACTCGCGCGCGCACGGCTCGATCATCTCGCGGCGCGCTGGCTGCTCGGCACCGCGCCCTTCGCATCCCGCCCGCATCCGGCGCGCAGCGCCGCGGGCGGGGACTACGACCACCTGGCGCGGGTCGAGGAATGGTCGGCGGGGGAGGGCGAGGCGTGACGAACAAGGAAGGTCGGGGGAGGACACCTCCCCCGAATCCCCCACCGCTTTATGCCATTTGGCGCCCCACCTCCCCGGGCTGGCGCCAGGTGACAAAAAAAGGAGGGGGTTTGGGGGAGTTCACTCCCCCATGACCGAGTCCCCCCGCCAACGCGCCGAACACGCCCAGTCGCTGGCCTCCGACCCCGCGGCTTCCGCCTGGGTCGAGGCCTCGGCCGGCTCCGGCAAGACCAAGCTGCTGACCGACCGCGTGCTGCGCCTGCTGCTGGCCGGTGTCGAGCCCGGGCGCATCCTCTGCCTCACCTTCACCAAGGCGGCGGCCGCCGAGATGGCGACGCGCCTGGCGCGCGCGCTGGGTGCCTGGGCCACGGCCGAGGATGTGGCGCTGGCGCCGGCGCTGGCGGCACTCACCGGCCGCGCGCCGGGGCCCGACGAATTGCGGGCGGCGCGCGCGCTGTTCGTGCGCGTGCTGGAGCAGCCGGGCGGCATGCGCATCTCCACCATCCACGCCTTCGCGCAGTCCCTGCTGCGCGCCTTCCCGCTGGAGGCGGGGCTCGCACCCCAATTCGGCGTGGTCGAGGACCGCGAGGCGCGCGCCATGCTGGCCCGGGAACGGGAAGCCGTGCTGGCCCGCGCGCCCGACCGCGTGGCGCTCGCGGCCCTCGCTCGCCTGGTGCCGCCCGACCGCTTCGCCGAGACCCTTGGCGCACTCGCCGCGACGCGCGGGCGGCTGCTGCGCGCGGTCGAGGGGCGCCAGGGGCTGGCGGGGTTCGAGACTGCGCTCGCCCACGCCCTCGGCCTGCCGCCGGACGATATGCGGGAGGACGACATCCTGCGCGCCGCCTGCAACCTCGACCTGTCGGAGGCCGGCCGCGCCGGTGCCGCGCTGCGGCTGTCGGGCAACGCCAACGACCAGTCGCGCGGCGCCGGGATCGCCGCCTGGCTGGCGCGCGACCTGGACGGCCGCGTCGCGCACTGGGACGATTGGCGCGGCCTGTTGCTGACCGACAAGAACGAGGTCCGCAAGCGCTTCGCGACGAAGCAGGCCGGCGCCGCCATGGCGAGCATCCAGGACACGCTGACCGCCGAGGGCGAGCGCGTGCTGGAGGCCGAGAACGCCCGCGCCGGCGCCCGCGTGCTCGCCGCCACCATGGCGCTGCTGACCATCGGCACCCCCGTGCTGCGGCGGTACGAGGATGCCAAGGCGCGCGCCGGCATGCTCGACTACGACGACCTGATCCGCGGTGCGCAGCGGCTGCTGGAGGACCCGGGCAGCGCCTGGGTGCTGTTCAAGCTCGATGGCGGCCTGGACCACGTGCTGCTCGACGAGGCGCAGGATTCCAACCCCGACCAATGGGGCATCGTGCGCGCGCTGACCGGCGAGTTCTTCGCAGGCGAGGGCGCGCGCGACGCGGGCCGCACCGTCTTCGCGGTCGGTGACGTGAAGCAGTCGATCTATCGCTTCCAGGGCGCCGACCCCGACGGCTTCGGGCGCGAACGCGCGCATTACGGCCGCGTGGTGCCCGAGGCCGGGCTCGATTTCCGCGCCGTGCCTCTCGATGTCTCCTTCCGCTCGACCGCGCCGGTGCTGGCGCTGGTGGATGCGGTGTTCGAGGCGGGCGCGGCGCGCGACGGCGTGGTGCCGCAGGGTGCCACGCTCCGCCACTACGCGGACCGCGCCGGCCAGGCGGGCAGCGTCGAGCTCTGGCCGCTGCTGCAGGTGGCCGAGGCCGAGGCGCCGCCCGCCTGGGCGCCGCCCGAGCGGCCCGTGGACGGGGAAGGCGCGGCGCAGCGGCTCGCAGTGCTGATCGCCGCGCGCATCCGCCACATGCTGGACCACGACACGCTGCCCGCGCGCGTCGAGGCCGGACATGACCAGCCCCGGGGCCGCCCGGTCCGTCCGGGGGACATCCTGGTGCTGGTGCGCGCGCGCGCCCGAGGCGGCTTCTTCGCCGCCCTGGTGCGCGCCTTGAAGGACCTCCGCATCCCGGTCGGCGGCGTCGATCGCATGGTGCTGGCCGAGCAGATCGCGGTGCAGGACCTGCTCGCGCTGCTGGATGCGCTGCTGCTGCCCGACGACGACCTCACCCTCGCCGCGCTGCTGAAATCGCCGCTGGTGGGGCTCGGGGAGGACGAGCTTTTCGCGCTCGCCCATGGGCGCACGGGCTCGCTCTGGTCGGCGCTGGCGGCGCATATCGGTGCGGAGGGGCGGCTTGGCGCCGTGGCGGGCTGGCTCGCGCGGCTGATGGCGCTGGCCGACCAGGCGAGCCCGCATGCGCTGCTCGCCGCGGTGCTGGGCGGCGCGGGGCCGCTCGATGCGCGCGCGGGCCGGGCGCGGATGCTGGCGCGCCTCGGTCCCGATGCGGCCGACCCGATGGACGAGCTGCTGAACGCCGCGCTGGAGCACGAGCGCGCCGGCCCGCCCTCCCTGCAGGATTTCGTGCATGCGCTGCGCCAGGGCGGTGCAGAGGTGAAGCGCGAGATGGAAGGCGCCGGCGGCGCCGTGCGCATCATGACCGTGCACGGTGCCAAGGGTTTGCAGGCGCCCATTGTCATCCTGCCCGACACCACCGGCGCGCCGCCCGACCGCACGACACTGCGCTGGCTGGACGGCGACCTGCCCGCCTGGGCGCCGCGGCAGGACGGCTTCGCCGCCCCCGCCCTGACCGCGCAGCGGCAGGACGACCGCGACCGCGAGGCCGAGGAGCAGCACCGCCTGCTCTATGTCGCGCTGACGCGCGCCGAGGACCGGCTCGTCGTCTGCGGCTGGCAGGGCAAGCGCGAGGTGCCGGAAGGCTGCTGGTACCGCCTGGTCGAACAGGGCTTCGACCGGCTCGGCGGTGCGGCGGAGGTCTCCTTCGACCCGCCGCGCGAGCCCTTCCCCGCGGATGCCGCCATCCGCCGCCTGGCCTGCCCGCAGGCGGCGCCGCCGAAGCCGGAAGGCCCCGCCCGCGCCGGCATGGCCGCGATCGCCCTGCCCGCCTGGGCCCGCCGGCCCGCGCCGCCGGAGGCGCCCGCGGGCGCCGTCGCCCCATCCGCACTGCCGGGCGAGGAGGAGACGCCGAGCGCCCCGCCCCGCCCCGCCGACGATCCGCGCGGCCTGCGCTTCCGCCGCGGCCGCCTGGTCCACGCGCTGCTCCAGCACCTGCCCGACCATCCGCCGGCGGCACGGGAGGACGTGGCGCGCCGCTTCCTGGCGCGCCCCGGGCACGGGCTGGAGGCGGCCGAGCGGGAGGCGGTGCTGGCCGAGGTGCTGGCGCTGCTGGACCAGCCGCTGGTCGCCGCCGCACTCGGCCCCGGCAGCCTGGCCGAGGCGCCGCTCGCCGGGCGCCTGGGCGAACGCCTGATCGCCGGCCAGGTGGACCGGCTGTTGGTGGCGCCCGACCGCGTGCTGGTGCTGGACTACAAGACGAATCGGCCGCCACCGGCGGAGGTGGCGCAGGTCGCGCCGATCTACCTGCGGCAGATGGCGGCCTACCGCGCTCTGTTGCGGGCGGCCTTCCCGGGACGGCCAGTGGACTGCGCGCTGGTCTGGACCTACGGGGCGCGCGTCATGGCACTGCCGGACGCACTGCTGGATCGGCACGCGCCGTAGCCGTGGAGGGGCGGCGCCCCTCCGGACCATCCGTTGCCCCGGAGGGGCTCCGCCCCTCCGGACCTCCCTGGCCAGGGCTCTGCCCTGGACCCGCCAAAGGCCGAAAGGCCTTTGGAAACCCATACTTGGCGTCGGGCTCGGCAGGCGTCGCGCTACGGTTTCGCTTGCGCCGGGTCGCGCGGGTGGGGAATTCGTCCTGGCACCCGGCCCGGCGTTCGCGCCGAGGTTCGGCGCGCGGTCACGGACAGCACCCGGTGATGGTTCGCAAAGGCCGTTCGGCCTTTGCCGGGGAGGTCCGGAGGGGCGGCGCCCCTCCGCCTGTCACCCGCGCACCAGTTCCTGTTCCACCAGCCGCGCGAAGACCGAGGCGCCGAGCGGGATCAGGTCGTCGTTGAAGTCGAAGCGCGGATTGTGCAGCCCGACGGAGTGCCGCCCGCCATCGCCCTGCCCGATGCCGATGAAGGCGCCGGGGCAGCGCTGCAGCATGTAGGAGAAATCCTCGGCCCCCATGCGCGGCGGCGCGTTGCGGTGGATGCGCGCTTCGCCCAGCACATGCGCCGCGGCCTTCTGGGCGCGCAGCGTCTCGGCCTCGTGGTTGACGGTGGGCGGGTAGCCGCGCGTGAAGGCGAGTTCCGCCTGCGCGCCATGGGCTTCCGCGATCGAACGGACGATGGCACCGAGCCGCCGCTCTACCATGTCCTGCACCTCCGGCTTGAAGGTGCGCACCGTGCCGGTCAGTTCCGCGACCTCGGGGATGACGTTGCCGGCCGAGCCCGCATGGAACATGCAGAGGCTGACCACCGCCGTGTCGATCGGGTCCATCGAGCGCGCCACGACCGACTGCGCCGCGACCACGATCTGCGCGCCCACCAGCACCGGGTCGATGCAGATGTGCGGGCGCGACGCGTGGCCGCCCTTGCCGTGCACGGTGATGCTGATGCGGTCGGCCGCGGCCAGAACCGGGCCCGCGGTGACGCGCGCTTCGCCCAGCGGCAGTTCCGGGTCGTTGTGCAGGGCATAGACCTGGTCGGTCGGGAAGCGCTCGAACAGCCCTTCCTCGACCATCACGCGGCCGCCGCCGCCGCCTTCCTCGGCCGGCTGGAAGATGAAGTGGACGGTGCCGTCGAAGTTGCGCGTCTCGGCGAGATACCGCGCGGCGCCGAGCAGCATGGTGGTGTGCCCGTCATGGCCGCAGGCATGCATCTGGCCGGCGACGGTCGAGCGATGCGGCACGTCGGAGGTCTCCTGCATCGGCAGGCAGTCCATGTCGGCGCGCAGCCCGATGCTGCGCTTCGAGGACCCGTTCCGCAGCACGCCGACGAGGCCGGTGCCGGCGATGCCGCGATGCACCTCGACACCCCAGGATTCGAGCATGCGCGCCACGAGGTCCGAGGTGCGGCGTTCCTGGAAGCCGAGTTCCGGATGCGCGTGGATGTCCTGCCGCGTGGCGGCGAGCTCGGGCTGGAAATCGGCGATGCGGTTGATGATGGGCAAGGTGGCGATCCCGTCAGGCGATGGGTGTCAGGTCGTGCAGATTGCGCAGGGCGACAGGGCAGGAATGCGGCGGGCGGCGCTCACGATGGCGCGGGGGTGACCGGCATCACGGGCCGCCGCGCCATGTCGGCCCGGGCGGTCCAGGGGCGGTCATGCGCCGGCGACGGCGGCATCCACGGCATCCCCGAAGCGCTCCACGATCATGTCGATCTCGGATGCGGTGCAGATGTAGGGCGGCGCCAGGATGACGTGGTCGCCGTGCCTGCCGTCGATCGTCCCGCCCATCGGGTAGCAGGCGAGGCCACGGGCGAAGGCTTCGCGCTTCACGCGTTCGTTCACGGCCAGCGCCGGGTCGAAGGTCGCCTTGGTGGCGCGGTCGGTGACCAGTTCCACCGCCCAGAACAGGCCCCGGCCACGGATGTCGCCGACCTTCGCGTGGTTGCCGAGCCGGTCCGTCAGCCGCTGTTCGAGCAGCGCGCCCATCGCCTGCACGTTGTCGAGCAGGTTCTCGTCGCGGATCGCTTCCTGCACAGCCAGCGCCGCGGCGCAGGCGACCGGATGCGCCTGGTAGGTATGGCCGTGCTTGAAGGTGCCGGAACCGCGCGTCAGCGCCTCGATCACCCGGCCATGCACCAGGATGCCGCCGATCGGCTGGTAGCCGCCGCCGAGGCCCTTCGCGATGACCTGGATGTCGGGCGAGACGCCCTCCTGTTCCCAGGCGTGCAGCGTGCCGGTGCGGCCCATGCCGGACATCACCTCGTCCAGGATCAGGAGCGCGCCGTGGCGCTCGCAGACCGCCTTCATGGCCGGGAAGTAGCCGGGCAGCGCGGTGGCGCAGCCGAGTGTCGCGCCCACCACCGTCTCGGCACAGAAGGCGATGACGGTCGAAGGGCCGAGGCGCTGGAATTCCGCTTCGAGTTCCGCCGCCAGCCGCGCGACGTAGTCCGTGTCTGATTCCTCGGCGTGCCGGTCGCGATAGGCGTAGCAGGGCGAGACGTGGCTGAAGGCGTCCGACAGGATGGGCGCATAGGGCGCGCGGCGCATGGCGTTGCCGCCGGCCGCCAGCGCGCCCAGCGTGTTGCCGTGGTAGGATTGCCGCCGCGCGATGAATTTCGTCCGCTGCGGCTGGCCGCTCTCGATCGCCCATTGCCGCGCGATCTTGAGCGCCGCCTCCATGCCCTCGGAGCCGGAGGAGACGAAGTAGGCGTGCGTCAGCCCGCCCGGCGCGTGGCCCACCAGCATGTCGGCCAGGCGTTCCGCGCTCTCGGCGGTGAACAGCGCGGTATGGGCGTAGCAGAGCCGGTCGATCTGCGCCTTCATCGCCGCGATGACATGCGGGTGCCCGTGGCCGAGGCAGGCGACGGCGGCGCCGCCCGATCCGTCGATCACGTCGTGGCCCGATGCGTCGCGCAGCCAGATGCCGCGCCCGGAGGCGGCAATGGGCGGGGCTTCGTGGAGATTGCGGTGGACGATGTGGGTCATGGCGGCTCCTTGGGGGCATCCTGACGCGCGGGGCGGTTTCGGCAAGCGGCCGAGGGGGCCTTGCCCCCCCGAACACCCCCACCGAGGGCCGAAAGGCCCTCAGAACCCAATACCGCGCCAACCCCGGCGGTCGGGTGACAGATGTTGGTTTACAAAGGCCTTTCGGCCTTTGGCCGGAGGGGTTTGGGGAGGGCGGAGCCCTCCCCGAGGTGACGTTAGGGGTTTAGGGAGGGCGGAGCCCTCCCCGAGGTGACGCCCGCCGCTACGGCGCCGTCAGCACCCCCACCACCGCCCCCGTCATGCAGCAGGCGATGGTCCCCGAGACCAGCGCCGGGAATCCCAACGCCACGATGTCGCGCCGCCGCTCCGGGCACATCGCCGTCATGCCCCCCACCATGATCCCGATCGAGCCGAGGTTGGTGAAGCCGCAGAGCGCATAGGTGAGGATCAGCCGCGACCTTTCGCTCAGCCCCGCGCCGCCCGACTGCGCGAGTTCGAGGTAGGAGACGAACTCGTTCACCACCATCTTGACGCCGAGCGAGGCGCCGACCGTCGTGGCCTCGCTGGCGGGCACGCCCATGGCCCACGCGACGGGCCACAGCACCCAGCCCATGATCTTCTGCAGCGTCACGCCGGTGACGGGTTCGAGCGCCAGGTTCATCAGCGCCACCAGCGCCACGAACACGATGAGCGACGCCATGATGCCGAGCAGGAGCGCAAGCCCGTCCTGCGTGCCGCGCACCAGCGCGTCCATGCTGCTGTCGTAGAGCTTCTCGGGGATGCCTTCGCCGCCTTCGGTCGCCGCGTCGCCCTCCGCCGGCGGGATCATGAGCAGCGCGGCCAGGATCGCCGCCGGCGCCGAGACGAGCGATGCGACCAGCAGCTGCCCCGCCGCATCCGGCACGACGGGGGAGATGATCAGCGCATAGACCACGAGCGTGTTGCCGCTGATGGTGGCGAGCCCCGCCGTCATCACCACGAACAGCTCGGACCGCGTGAGCTTCGCGAGCCAGGCGCGGATCATCAGCGGCGCCTCGACCATGCCGACGAAGACATTGGCGGCGACGCCGAAGCCGGTTGCGCCGCCCAGGCCGAACAGCGCCCGCAGCACGCGCGCCATGCCCTTCACGATCGCCGGCAGCACGCCCCAGTGGTACAGCACGGAGGACAGTGCGCCGACCACGAGCACCAGCGGCAGCGCCTGGAAGAACAGGATGAAGGACGCACCGGGGAAGGGCTCCGGGAAGGGTAACGGCCCGCCGCCGAGATAGCCGAAGACCAGCGAGGTGCCCGCCCTGGTCGCCGTCGCCAGCGCGTTCACGCCGTCGCCGATCAGCGCGAAGGCGCGGCGCAGCAGCGGCACGTTGAGCAGCGCGGCGGCCAGGCCGAGCTGCAGCGCGATCCCCACCGCGACCACGCGCAGGGAGGCATTGCGCCGGAACCCGCCCAGCGCCCAGGCCAGGGCGGGCAGCAGCAGCAGTCCCGCGGCCGATTGCGCCTGCAGTGCGCTCACAGCGGCAGCGTCCGCGGCGGCGTGGCGTCGTCCATCTCGAGGTCCGCCAGCCTTTGCCCGCCGCGCTTGATGGCCGCCGAGGAGGTCTCGATCATCGCGATATCCTTCTCCGCCTGGCCGAAATGCCGGCGCAGGCTCTCCACCCGGTCGTCGAGCCGCCCGACATCCGCGAGCAGCCGGTCCAGCTCGCCCCTGATCCGCCCAGCCTCCTGGCGCAGCCGCACGTCGCGCATCAGCGCGCGCATCGTGCCGAGCACCGCCCAGAGCGTGGTGGGCGAGACGATGTAGACGCCGCGCCGCGTCGCCTCGCTCACCACGGCGACGAGCGTGGTGTGCAGCTCGGCGTAGATCGCCTCGGAGGGCACGAAGATCAGCGCGCCCTCGGCCGTCTCGCCGGGGATGACGTAGCGTTCCGCTACGTCCTTCACGTGCTTCTGAACATCGGCCGCGAGCCGCTTCAGCGCCGCCGCGCGCCCCGCATCGTCGGGCGCCTCGCGCAGCGCGAGCCAGGATTCCAGCGGGAACTTCGAATCGATCGCGATCGGGCCCGGCGGGTTGGGCAGGTGGATCAGGCAGTCGGCGCGCTTGCCGTTCGACAGCGTCGCCTGCAGCGCATAGGCCTCGGCCGGCAGGCGGTCGGCAATGATCTGCTCCATCTGCGCCTCCCCGAACGCCCCGCGCGCCTGCTTGTTGCCGAGGATGGAGGAGAGCGTCGTGACCTGCACGCCCAGCGCCTCGATGTTGCCGCGCGCGGCGTCGATCACGGCGAGCCGCTCGCGGATCTCGGTCGCGGTGTCGCCGAGCGACTTCGTCACGCGCTCGGTCTGGCCGGACAGTGCGAGCGTCAGGCTCTCGTTCTGCGCCTTGATGGCTTCGGTCAGGCTGCGCTCGGCGCCGGCCATGCGGTCGGCGAGCGCGGCCTCCTGTGCCGAGATGCGCGCGACCTGCTCCTTCACCGCATCCCCCAGCACGCGCGTCTGGTCGAGCACCACGGCATTGACGCGCTCGGCGATGTCGCCTTCGAGCGCCGCCACGCGCTCCGCCTGGCGGTCCTGCGCCGCCGCCACGGCATCGACGCGGCCGAGGATCTGCCCGAGCAGCGGGTCCTGCTGCGGTCGGCGCAGCAGGATCGCGAGGACAAGGATCGCAGCCGCCAGCAGCACCGCCACGGGCAGCACGGCATCAGGTGGCAGCAAGCCGAGGATCAGGCGGTCGTCCATGCGCCCCCGGACGCGAATCGGTGAAGTCTGCGGAAAGTCTGGCACCCCGCATCCCGGCAGGCGAGGCTGCTCATGCCGGCGCCGCCGGCCCCTCCGCGGGCACCACCACGAGCCGCCCGGTGGCCACGCCGAAATGCGCCCCGTGCAGCGCGAGCCGCCCCGCCGCCACCGCCTCCGCCACCCAGGGGAAGGTCATCAGGTT
Source organism: Roseomonas sp. HF4 (assembly GCF_005222755.1). Taxonomy (GTDB): domain Bacteria; phylum Pseudomonadota; class Alphaproteobacteria; order Acetobacterales; family Acetobacteraceae; genus Neoroseomonas. The sequence continues at coordinate 257,234 of NZ_STGD01000006.1, read as the reverse complement.
GGCAAGCGAGATGCGGACCGCCTCGTGCTCGGCCACCTCCTGGCGGTCCTCCGGCACGTCGCAGCGCAGCGCGACGGCGCGCGCGCGGGCCGCGATTCCCATCCAGCCGGCCACGAAGTCCCGCGCCTCGGGCGGCGCGCCGTCCAGCAGCGCGCGGATGCCGCCGCAAAGCGCATGGCCCATCACCACGATGCGCTCCACGCCCAGCACGCGCACCGCGAACTCGACCGCGGCGCTGGTGCCGTGGAACAGCGCGTCCGGCAGGTAGGGCGGCACCAGGTTGGCGACGTTGCGCAGCACGAAAAGCTCCCCCGGCGCAGCCGAGAAGATCATCTGCGGATCGACCCGACTGTCCGAACACGCGATGACCATGGTGCGCGGGCGCTGGCCGGCGGCCGCCAGCGCCTCGAAGCGCGCGCGCTCGCGCGGCCAGGTCTCGGCGCGGAAGCGGCGGTAGCCGGCGATCAGTTCGTCCATGCTTCGTGCCATATCCGAGAGGTGGGTCGACGGGGCCTTGCCCCCTCGAACTCCCCCACCAGGGGCCGAAGGGCCTTCGGACACCGTCACCGCGCCGACCCCATGGCGGGGCGCCGGGTGATGGTTTCCAGAGGCCCTTCGGCCCTTGGCGGGGAGGGTCCGGAAGGGGCGGCGTCCCTCCCGTGCATCAGTGCCGGAAGTGCCGCATCCCCGTGAACACCATCGCAAGCCCCGCCTTGTCCGCCGCCGCGATCACCTCAGCGTCGCGGATCGATCCGCCCGGCTGGATCACGGCGGTGGCGCCGGCGGACGCCGCGATCTCGAGACCGTCGGCGAAGGGGAAGAAGGCGTCGGAAGCCACGACGGAACCTTCCGCCAACGGCCGCTCGAGCCCCGCCGCCTTCGCCGCTGCCTCACCCTTCCAGGCGGCGATGCGCGACGATTCCGCGCGGTTCATCTGCCCCGCGCCGATGCCGGTCGTGGCCAGCCCCTTCGCATAGACGATGGCATTCGACTTCACGTGCTTGCAGACGCGGAAGGCGAAGATCAGGTCGGCCATCTCGGCGCGGGACGGCGCGCGCTGCGTCACGACCTTCAGCGCGTCCTCCGCCACGCGCCCGGCGTCGCGCGACTGCGCGAGGAAGCCGCCCGCGACGGACTTGAACGCGAGCCCCGCCGCCGCCGGGTCCGGCAGCGCGCCGGTCAGCAGCAGCCTCAGGTTCTTCTTCCGGGCGAAGACTGCCTGCGCGCCCTCGTCGGCATCGGGGGCGATCACCACCTCGGTGAAGATGGCCGCGATCTTCTCGGCCGCCGCGGCATCGAGGGTGCGGTTCGCCGCGACGATGCCGCCGAAGGCCGAGACGGGGTCGCAGAGCAACGCCCTGTCCCAGGCCGACGCGAGGTCGCCCGCCACCGCCACGCCGCAGGGGTTGGCGTGCTTCACGATGACGATCGCCGGCTTGTCGAACTCGGCCACGCACTCGAAGGCGGCGTCGGTATCGTTCAGGTTGTTGTACGACAGCTCCTTGCCCTGCACCTGCCGCGCCGTGGCGATACCCGGGCGCGCGCTTCCGTCCACGTAGAAGGCAGCCTGCTGGTGCGGGTTCTCGCCGTAGCGCAGCCCCTGGCGCAGCACGCCGGGCAGCGCCAGGCGCGGCGGGAAGTCCTGCCCTTCCTGGCGCGCGAACCAGGCCGCGATGGCCGCATCGTAGGCCGCCGTCCGGGCATAGGCCGCGGCCGCGAGGCGCCGGCGCGTCGCCAGCGTCGTGCCGCCCCGCGCCTCGATCTCGGCCCGGATTTCGGCGAAGTGGGCGGGCTCGGTCAGAACGGCCACGCCCGCGTGGTTCTTGGCCGCGGAGCGGATCATCGCCGGCCCGCCGATGTCGATGTTCTCGATGCAGTCCTCGAAGGACGCGCCGTTCGCGACCGTCGCCTCGAAGGGGTAGAGGTTCACCGCCACCAGGTCGATCGGCGCGATCGCGTGCGCCGCCATCTGCGCCAGGTGTTCCGTGCTGTCGCGGCGGCCGAGGATGCCGCCATGGACCTGCGGCACCAGCGTCTTGACGCGGCCGTCCAGGATCTCGGGGAAGCCCGTGTGCTCGCTCACGTCCTTCACCGGCACACCGGCCTCGCGTAGCGCGCGGGCGGTGCCGCCGGTGGACAGGACCTCGACCCCGGCTTCTGCGAGGAAGCGGCCGAACTCGACGAGGCCCGCCTTGTCGGAGACCGAGAGAAGGGCGCGGCGGATGGGCAGGATGTCGCTCATGGGGCAGGCGCATAGACCCGGGGGGCGAGGGCCGCAATCGGGGGCGGGGCCGCGGGCCGGTGCCGGTCACGCGAAGATCGCGCTATTGCCCCATGCGCGCGGCGCGGATCGCGCGCCGCAGCTTCGCCACCCCGGTGCGCGGATGGCCCGCGTCGCAGAGCCGGACGCCTTCCGCGGCGAGGCTGCGGGCCGGCTCGGCCTCCGCGTTGGGCAGCGTGGCGAAGCGGCGGGCCAGCTCGGCGCAATATTCGCGGCTGTCGGTGGTCACGCGTGCGGCAGGCTCGAGGGCCGCCGTGGTCGGGGCAAGGAGCAGCAGGGCGGGCAGCAGCGCGCGCATGGGCCTGATCCTGGCGCGCGACGCATCGCCGGGCGGTGGCCCGGCGATGACCATGCGTTCATCCGGGACCGAGCCGCAGCGCCGCCCGCAGCCCCGGTGCCGCGTCCTCGAGCGTGAGGTCGCCCCCATGCAGGCGCGCCACCGCCAGCACCAGCGAGAGGCCGAGCCCCGAGCCCGGCGTGGCCCGCGAGGAATCGGCGCGGAAGAAGCGCTCCCCCGCCCGCGCCCGGTCCTCCGGCGACAGGCCCGGTCCGGTGTCCTCGACCACGATCTCGACGCCCTCGCGCGGCAGGGCCCGGGCCAGGAGCCGCACCCGCCCGCCCGGCGGCGTGAATTTCAGCGCGTTGTCGAGCAGGTTTCCCACCGCCTGCGCGAGCAGGTCGCGGTCCCCCACCATCTCGAGCCGCGGCGGCAGTCCGAGGTCCAGCGCCTGGCCGCGGCTTTCCGCCACCGCCGCATAGAATTCCGCGACGTCGCGCAGCACTGCCGCAAGGTCGAGCGGCGCGAAGGCGGCGCGCCGCGCCCCCGCCTCGGCCTCGGCGATGCGCAGCAGCGCGCCGAACACGCGGGTGATGTGGTCGAGGTCGGCGATCCCCTGCTCCATCGCGGCGCGCAGCGCCTCCGGCTCGCCCGGGCCGCCCAGCGCCTCCTCGAGCTTGGCCCGCGCGCGCGCGATCGGCGTGCGCAGGTCGTGCGCGATCGAGTCCGACACGCCGCGCACGCCCTCCATCAGCCGGTCGATGCGGTCCAGCATGGCGTTCATGCTCTCGCCCAGGCGGTCGAACTCGTCCTCCCGGCGGGACAACGGCACGCGGCGCGACAGGTCGCCGGCGGCGATCGCCTGCGCCGTCTGCGCCGCCGGCCGGAGCCGCGCCTCGACCGCACGGCGCAGCAGCGCGGCGCCGGCCAGCGCGAACAGCGTCGCCGTCACGGCGGACCAGGCGATGCCCTCGGCCAGCAATTCGCGCAGGCGGTTCTTCTCGGCCACGTCGCGGCCGACGGCAACGCGATGGCCGTCGCCGAACTCGACGGCGAAGACGCGCGCCTCGGCCTCCGTGCCCTCGCGCTGCACCGTCGTGAAGGTCCAGGACAGGTCGGGCTCGACGCCGCGCGGCCAGCGGTCGAGGTTGCCCGCGACGCGCCGCCCCGCGGGGTCCAGGAAGACATAGATCGCGGTGCCCTCGACATCGTTGGCCAGGCGTTCGGCGACCGCCTCGGCCACGCCGCGGGCGCCGGCGCCGCGCCAGCTTTCGATCAGGCCGAGCGCATCGGTGCGCAGCGCCGCATCGGTCTGACGGTCGAGCGAGCCCGCCGTCGCGTACCACAGCACCACGGCGAACAGGCCCGAGGCACCGATGAAGATGCCGGCGAACAGGGCGGCGAAGCGGAAGCCGGCACTGCGCAGGAAACGCAGCAGCGGGTCGAGGCTGGGCGCAATCTCCGCGCGCGGGAGGGGGGGCGGCGGGATCGCGCGACCCTCAGGCCTCGGCGCGGATCATGTAGCCGGCGTTGCGCACCGTGTGGATGAGCGGCCTGTCGAAGCCCTTGTCGAGTTTCTGCCGCAGCCGGCTGACATGCACGTCGATCACATTGGTCTGGGGGTCGAAATGGTAGTCCCACACCTTTTCGAGCAGCATGGTGCGCGTGACGACCTGGCCCGCATGGCGCAGCAGGTGCTCGAGCAGGCGGAACTCCCGCGGCTGGATCTCGAGCCGCTTGCCGCCCCGCGTGACGGTGCGTGACAGCAGGTCCATCTCGAGATCCGCGATCCTGAGGCGGGTGGCCGGCGCATCCCCGCTCGGCCGCCGCCCCAGCGCTTCGACGCGCGCCAGAAGTTCCGCGAAGGCGAAGGGCTTCACCAGATAATCGTCGCCGCCGGCCTTGAGGCCGCGCACGCGTTCATCCACCGCCGACAGCGCCGAGAGGAACAGCACGGGCGTCCGGTTCTCCTGCGCGCGCAGCGTCTCGACCAGGCGTACCCCGTCCACGCCGCCGGGCAGCATGCGGTCCAGCACCAGCACGTCAAACTGCTCGGATGCTGCGAGGAACAGGCCGTCCCGCCCGTTCGCCGCATGCTCGACGACGTGCCCGGCCTCCTGCAGCCCCTTGCGCACGAAGCGGGCGACCTCGGCGTCGTCCTCGACCAGCAGCAGTCTCATGGCAGCGGGGGTCCCGGCAGGGCTTCCGCCCGAAGGATGACGAAGCCCCCTCCTAGACCAGTTCCGGTGCGGTTGAAATCGCCCGCGCAGCGCGCCGCCGGCCTCACGGGGGGTCCGGCCGGCGGCCGATCTGCACGGCCACTTCCTGGTTCCGTCCGCCGCGGCTCAGCGTCAGGCGCACGGTCTCCCCGGGCGGCAGGCCCGCGACGCCGCGCACCAGGGCGCGGGACGTCGCGACCGCCTCCCCGTTCAGGGCCGTCACCAGGTCCCCCTGGCGCAGCCCGGCCCGCGCGGCGGGGCTGCCGCGCTCCACCCCCATGATCACCGCGCCGCGCCGGCCGCGGCCCTGCTCGTCGGCATCGGCGACCGACACGCCGAGCCAGCCGCGATCGACGCGCCCGTCGCGCAGGAGCGATTCCACCACCGGCCGCGCGAGGTCCGACGGCACCGCGAAGCCGATCCCCGCGCTGGCGCCCGACGGCGAATAGATCGCCGTGTTGATGCCGATCACCTCGCCCGCCATGTTGAACAGCGGCCCGCCGGAATTGCCCGGATTGATGGGCGCGTCGGTCTGGATGAAGTCGTCGAAGGGCCCGGCGCCGATGTCGCGCCCGCGCGCCGAGACGATGCCGCTGGTCACGCTGCCGCCGAGGCCGAAGGGATTGCCCGCCGCCAGCACCCATTGCCCGACGCGCAGCGTCTGCGACACGCCGAGGGAGACGGCGGCGAGCGGCGCGCGCGGCGTGATGCGCAGCAGCGCGATGTCGGTCAGCTCGTCCACGCCGACGACGCGGGCGGGGTATTCCGTGCCGTCCTGCGTCGTCACCGTCACGCGCGTCGCTTCGCCGACCACGTGGCCGTTGGTCACGACCACGCCGGATGGCTCGACGATGAAGCCCGACCCCGCCCCCTGCACCAATTGCCCGCGCCGCCCGCGGTCGAGCGGCCCGCGGCGCGGGTCGGGCGTGGCGCGCTCGCGGCTCGTGGTCTGGATGCTGACGACGGCGGGCAGCACGCGTTCGGCCAAGTCGGCGAAGTCGGGCAGGCCACGCTGCGCCACGGCCGGCTGCGAACAGGCCGCCAGCGCCGCCGGCAGCAGCAGGGCCAGCCGGCGCGGCAGGACCTGGGAATCGGGGGCGGTCGGGGTGTGCGTCACGGCGTCAATCTGCGCTGCCGCCGCCCGGGGTTCAACCAAGGGTCGGGTCCTCCGGCCAGGGGTGCTTCGGGTAGCGGCCGCGCATCTCGCGCCGCACCTCGGCCCAGGCGCCGGCCCAGAAGCCGGCGAGGTCCCCCGTGACCGCCACCGGCCGCCCGGCCGGTGAGAGCAGCGCGACCTGCAGCTTCACCCGCCCGCCGGCCAGCGGCGGCAGCGCGGCCAGGCCGAACAGGTGCTGCGCGCGGGCCTCTAGCGTCGGTACCTCCCCCGTGTAGTCGATCGCCGCCGAGCGCCCGGCCGGCAGCGCGAGCCGCGCCGGCAGCGCCGCCTCAAGCGCGCGACGCCGGTCCCAGGGCAGGGCATCGAGCAGCAGCGCGGCCACGTCCAGCCCGCCGAGCTCCGCCAGCCGCGCCTTGCCGTGCAGCCGGGGCGCCAGCCAGTCCCGCGCCGAGGCCGCGAGCGCGGCGTCCGAGACATCCGGCCAGGCCTCCCCCTCGACGCGCCGCATCCAGAGGATCCGCGCCTGCACCTGGCGCGCCGCCCCGGACCAGTCGAGGTCCCGCAAGCCCCGCCCGGCTGCCGCCTCGGCCAGCGCGACCGCCACCGCCGCGGGGTCGGCATGGGGCAGCGGCGCTTCCTCCAGCACCAGCGGGCCGAACATCAGGCGCCGGCGCGCGACCACGGCGCCGGCGCGGGCGTCGAAGGCCGCCCCTTCCTCCCGCCGAACGCGCTCGGGGAAGCGGGCTTCCAGCACCGCGCGGTCGATCCGCGCCGCCATGCGGATGCGCGCCTCGGTGCCCTGCAATTCGAGGTCGGCCACCGCCAGCAGCGCCGACTTGCCGAGCGGGTCCGTCGTCGCCAGCCGCGCGCCCTGGCCCGAGGCAAGGCGGAAGGCGCCGTCCATCGTCCCGCGCCGCGCCGCGATGCGGTCGGGGAAGCCCGCGGCCAGCAGGGCGCCGGCATCGCCCTCCGCCCGCACCGTGCCATGGACGCGCAGCCGCCGCCGGTGCAGCGCGGCGGCGCGGCGGATGCGGTGGATGGCCGCGCCATCGGCATCTGCCCGGTCGCCGCCATGCAGCAGGTCGAGCCGCAGCTGCACATCCGCCGGCACGTCCCGCGCCCCGGGCCCGCCGCGTCGGATCGGGTCGCGTTCTTCCAACAGCGCGGCGAGGTCGGCGGCCAGTGCCCGCTCCCCGTCATCGGCCGCCGCGATCATCATGCGCGCAAGCCGCGGATGCGCGCCCATCCGCGCCATGCGCCGCCCAGCCTCGGTGATCCGCCCGGCGGCGTCGAGCGCATCGAGGTCCCGCAGCAACGCCTGCGCGGCCTTGACCGCCCCGGCCGGCGGTGGGTCGAGGAAGGCGAGATCGCCCGGCGCCGCCCCCCAGGCCGCACAATCCAGCACCAGCGCGGACAGCTCCGCCTCCAGCATCTCGGGTCGGTCCGCGAGCGGCAGGCCGCGATGCAGCGCCTCGCTCCACAACCGGATCGCGACACCCGGCGCCTGCCGCCCGGCCCGCCCCGCGCGCTGCTCGGCCGCCGCGCGTCCGATGCGCAGCGTCGCGAGCCGTGCCAGCCCCGTCGCGGCATCCAGCCGCGGCGCGCGGCGGAAGCCGCCATCCACCACGATCCGCACGCCGGGCACGGTCAGCGAGGTTTCGGCGATCGAGGTCGCCAGTACCACCTTCCGCCGCCCGTCCGGCGCCGGGTTCAGCGCCACGTCCTGCTCGGCCGGCGGCATCTCCCCATGCAGCGGCACGACCAGCGCATCGAGGCCGGCGAGCCTCTCCTGCGTGCGCCGGATCTCCCCCCAGCCGGGCAGGAAGCAGAGCACGTCGCCCGGATGCTCGCGCAGCGCGTCGCGCACGGCGCCGGCCATGGCATCGGGCAGCTCGCGATGGTCCTTGAGGTCGCGCGCGCGGTGGCGCAGCTCCACCGGCCAGGCCCGGCCCAGGCTCTCGATGACCGGCGCGCCGCCGAGCAGCCCGGCGAAGGCGGCGCCGTCCAGCGTGGCCGACATCGCCAGCAGGCGCAGTTCCGGCCGCAGGTTCGCCTGCAGGTCGAGGCAGAGCGCCAACGCGAGGTCGGTGTCGAGGTTACGCTCATGCGCCTCGTCGAACAGCACGGCAGCGACGCCATCCAGCCCGGGGTCGGATTGCAGTCGGCGGACCAGCAGGCCCTCGGTCACGACCTCGACCCGCGTGGCGTCCGAGACCATGCGGTCGAGCCGCGTGGCCAGGCCCACGATGCCCCCGGGCTGCGCCTCGCCCAGCATCTGGGCCATACGCCGCGCGGCGGCCCGGGCGGCGACGCGGCGGGGCTCCAGCACCAGGATGCGGGCGCCGGCAGCCCAGGGTTCGTCCTTCAGGATCAGCGGCACGAGCGTGGTCTTGCCGGCACCGGGCGGGGCGACCAGCACGGCATTCGGGCCCGCGCGCAGGGCGGCGGTCAGGGCGGGCAGGGCCTCGGCGACGGGAAGGTCGAACACGGGACGCGGTGTAGGGCGCGGGGGCGGCGCCCGTAACCCCCGGCGCTGCCCCGCGCGCCGGCCCGCTCAATACGCCGGGCTCGCCTCCGTCACAGACACATGGGCCGAGACCACCTTCCAACCGACGTCGGGGAAGCGCACCCAGGTCTGGCTCTGCCGGCCGGGCGTGTCGCGGCCGCGCATGTCGAATTCCAGGTTCACGGTCGCGATGTCGCGCCCGAGGGTCGTGATCACCAGGCGCCGGCGCGCCAGCTTGATGCCCGGCCCTGGCGGGCGGCGGACGCGGTGGGCGTGGATCTCGTCGAAGCCGTAGCCGTTCTCGTGGATGGCGTAGCGGATCGTCAGCGGCGAGTTCCAGAAGGTGGCGTCGAGCACGTCGACGTCCTTGTCGATCAGCGCCTGTTCGTAGCGTTCGAACAGGGCGCGGACTTCCTCCACAATTTCGGGGATGTTGGCTTCCATCATGCGGTCTCCAGGGCCAGGGCTGTGCGGATGAGCAGCGTGTCGGCGCCGCGGGCGGCGAGCAGGGACAGGCCGACGGGCCGGCCGTCGACCGTCGCGCCGGGGACGCTGATCTGCGGATGCCCCGCGAGCCCGCCCTGCGCGCAGAGGCAGAGGATGGCGTCGCGGAGCGGCGTCAGCGCCGGCAGGGGCAGGCCGGTCGGTGGCGCGGGGAAGGGAGTGGTCGGCATCACCAGGATGGTGCCGGGCGGCAGCAGCTGGGCGAGGCGGCCGCGCGCCTCCTGCCGCGTGAGCGCCGCCCAGCCCTGATCGGCCTCCGGCGTCATGGCGCCCATGACGAGCCCCTTGGCCACCGAGAAGGCGAAGCGTGGGTTGTCGCGCTCGACCCAGGTGCGAAAGGTGGCCCAGGCCTCGACCGGTTGCAGCGTGCGCTGCGCGCGCGCCCAGGCGACCAGGCCGGGCGGCGCCATCACGTCTTCCCGCCAGACGGGAACGAGGCGCTTCAGGCGGTCGAGCAGGGGCTGCAGCGCCGCGGCGGTCGCAGGTTCGGCGAAGCCGAAGGCATCGGTCGCGACGACGAGGCGCGCGGGCAGGTCCGCGGGCATCGTCTCCTGCAGCAGCACGGTCGACGCGCGGGCGAATGTCCCGGCGTCTCGTGCGAACCAGCCCGTGGTGTCGGAGGACGGCGCCTGCGGCAGCATGCCCGTGAGGTCGAGCCGACCATGCGTCGGCCGGATGCCGTGCAGCCCGCAGAAGGAGGCCGGCACGCGCACCGAGCCGCCGGTATCGGTGCCGAGCGCGATGTCGCAGAGCCCCGCCGCGACCGCGCTGGCCGAGCCGGAGGAGGACCCGCCGGGCACGTGCCCGGGCGCGGCGGGGTTCTCCGGCGTGCCGTCGAAGGCGTTCTCGCCGAGGATGCCGAGCGAGACCTCGTCCGTGATGGTCTTGCCGATGAGTGTCGCGCCGGCGTCGAGCAGCGTCTGCACCGCCCAGGCGTGGCGGTCGGGGATGGGGTTCTGCCGGGCCCAGTCGGGGTTGCCGCCGCCGGTCGGGTGGCCGGCCACGTCGAACAGGTCCTTGGCGGCGAAGGCGAGGCCCGAGAGCGGGCCGCCGGCGCGGCCCTCGATGCGGATGGCGGGGCCGGGGACGAAGGGGGACATGGCGTTCCTGTCGTGGTGGTCAGGCGGGCACGGCGCGCCGCTGGTGGGCGCGGCCGATGCGGGCGGTGTCCTCCCGCCCGCCGGCGATGACGCGCACGCCCTCGTCCAGCCGCGCGGTGATATTGGCGGGCGTGCAGGCTTCGAGGAAGGCGAGCCCGTTCGCGCGGCAAGCGGCGAAGACGCGCGCGCGCGCCGCGGCGATGGCGGGCGGGTAGGGGTCCAGGTGGAGCGCGGTCTCCCCCAGCAGCGACAGTGTCAGATCGCCCGGCCCCATCTCCGCGAAGCCGAGGCCGGGGACAGCCAGGATCTCCTCGCAGCGGGCGACGCCCTCGGGGCTTTCGATCTTGACGCCGAGCAGCAGCTCGCCCGCGGGGTTGAGCGGCCAGGGGTCGCAGCGGCTGAAATAGTCCGCCTCGCTCACGCCCCAGATCGGCGCGGCGGTCGCCTCCGAGCCGCGCCCGCGCGTGCCGCGGCCCAGGAAGCCCGGCCCCGGCGCGAGGGAGGCGGCGCCTTCGGCGCGCGCGAGCGGCGACGGCAGCGAGGGGTCGAGCCCCGCTGCGCGGTGCGGGTAGCGGCAGGCCTCGACGAAGGCGCGCGCTGCCTCCGGCGTCTCGGCCTGGCAGAGGAGCACGCCATGCACGCCGCGGCCGAGGATCTGGCGGAACTGCCAGGCGCAATGGCGCACATGCGCGGCGTCGATGCCGTTGACCGGTGCCTCGACCACCACGGCGGGCGTGCGGTGGCCCGAACGCGTCGGCCCGCCGGCGACGAGGCCCGCCATGTAGGCGGCGAGCCCGGCCATGTCGAAGGCGCCGTGCTCCATGCCGATGTTGATGTAGTCGGCCCATGTGACGGCATCCGCGCGGCCCTGCGTCTCGGTCAGGACGTGCCCGGTGTGGTGGCCGGCGTAGTAGATCGCCTGGCCCGCTTCCAGCAGCTCGATCGCCCTGTTGATGCGCTTCGCCATGCTCGCCTCGCCGGGCCGTTGCGGGGCGAGGCTAGGGCAGGGGCGGGCCGGGGGGAACCGCCCGGCCCCTCGACGCGGCGGCGCGGCCCGCCGAGACTGCCCGTTCCCTGCCACCGACGACGGACCCGCCCGCATGACCGACCTCTGGCGCCTGCCTGCCTCCGACCTCGCCCACCGCATCCGGTCGCGCCAGGTCTCGGCCGTCGAGACCGCGCGCGACGCGCTGGCGCGGCTGGATGCCGCGAACCCGCGCATCAACGCCGTGGTCGACCACCGGCCGGAGGAGGTGCTGGCGCAGGCCGTGTCGGTCGACGCCACGATCGCGCGCGGCGAGGACCCCGGGCCGCTCGCCGGCGTGCCGGTGACGATCAAGGTGAATGCTGACCAGGCGGGCTTCGCGACGACGAACGGGCTGCGCCTGCAGAAGGACCTGGTGGCGCAGCAGGACAGCCCGGTGGTGGCGAACCTGCGGCGCGCCGGCGCGGTGTTGCTCGGGCGCACGAACACGCCGGCCTTCTCGCTGCGCTGGTTCACGCGCAACGGGCTGCATGGGCACACGCGCAATCCGCGCGATCCGTCCATCACGCCGGGCGGGTCGTCGGGCGGCGCGGCGGCGGCGGTAGCGGCGGGCATCGGCGCCATCGGGCACGGCACGGATATCGGCGGCTCGATCCGCTACCCGGCCTATGCCTGCGGCGTGCATGGGCTGCGACCGACGCTCGGGCGCATCCCGGCCTGGAACGCGAGCGGTGCCGAGCGCCACGTCGGCGGGCAGCTGATGGCCGTGAGCGGGCCGATCGCGCGCACTATCCAGGACGTGCGCCTGGGCTTCGCGGCGATGGCCGCGCGCGACATCCGCGATCCCTGGTGGACGGGCGTGCCGCTGGACGGCCCGCCGGTGCCGAAGCGCGCCGCGCTCTGCCTCAGTCCGGACGGGATGGCGGTGCAGCCGGCCGTGCAGGATGCGCTGCGCGACGCCGCCCGCCGCCTGGAAGCCGCCGGCTGGACGATCGAGGAGGCCGACACGCCGCCGCTGCGCGAGCCCGCCGCGCTGCAGGCGATGCTGTGGCTCGCGGAATCGCGCCGCGGCCTGAACGCCGCGCTGCGGCAGGAAGCCGACCCGGATGCCAGCTTCATCTTCGCGCAGATGGAGGAGATGTGCCCGGCACCCGACCTCAACGCCTTCATGGACGGGCTGCAGAAGCGCGCGACCTTCGTGCGGCTTTGGATGGAGTTCTTCGAGCGGTTCCCTGTCGCGATCACGCCGGTTTCGGGCGAGCTGCCCTTCCGCGACCAGGAGGATGTGGAAAGCCCAGAGGCCTTCCGCCGCATCATGGACGCGCAGCTGACGCAGGTCGGCCTGCCGCTGATGGGGCTGCCGGGCCTGGCGGTCGCCACGGGGCTGGTCGGCACCGTGCCGGTCGGCGTGCAGCTGCTGGCCGGCCGCTACCGGGAAGACCTGCTGCTGCAGGCCGGCGCGGTCATCGAGGCGGCGGGCGTGCCGACCGCCCCGGTGGACCCCGCCTGAGCAGGCCGGCGCCGGACGTCAGTCGCGGCGCACCGGCGGGACGCTGCCGCCGCCCGGCGACGGCCCGCCCCATTGGCCGGGCGGCGGCTGCGGCGGCTGGCCATAGCCCGGCGGTGGCTGCGGCTGTCCGTATCCGGCGGGCGGTTGCCCGTAGCCCGGCTGCGGCGGTGGCTGCCATTGCGGCGGCGGCTGCCAGCCCGGCGCCGGCGGCGGTTGCCAGCCCTGCGGCGGGGGCGGCTGCCACTGGGGCTGCTGCTGCCACCCCTGCGGCGGCACGCCCTGCTGCCAGTTCGCCGGGCCCATGCCACCCAGCGGATCCGGGCCGAAGCGGTTCGGCCCCGGCGTGCCGCGCAGGAAGCCGGTCTCGACCAGCAGCCAGAGGCCGTAGCCGATCAGAAGCAGGCCGCCGCCCACGCTGATCGCGACCACCATCGGCCCGCCCTGCTCGGGCGAGCGCGTCACCATCGTCGCCATCATGCTGCCCAGCGTGACCGCGACGACGATCGCCCCCAGCAGGTAGAAACCGCCGATCCACCAGCCCGACCGGTCGCGGTCGTGCAGCCGCTTGATCCCGCCTGCGAGCGAGGGCCAGAGCGAAAGCACCGAGACGATGCCGCCGACCACGCCGACCTCCGCCCCGTCCATCGGCATGGCGTCGCCGCGCGGCGCCAGGCCGAGCGCGGCGTCGATCACGGAGGCCACGATGCTCGCCACGAACAGCGGCAGCACGTAGCCGAGCCAGAAGGTCTTGCGGCCGATCCGACCCCGGAAGCTCAGCCATTGCCCGATCGTCATCGCACCTCTCCCCGCGCACGAAGCGTTTCAGAGCACCATGCGCCGGAACCCGCGCGCAAGGCCGGCGTGGCTTGCCGGCGTAATATTCGTTGCATATCGTCGCAGGATCGAAACACGGCGCGCCTCGGCCCGCCGAGAGCCCGCCGGAGACCGCACCGCATGTTCCGCCGCAAGATCCTCTCGCTCCTGGCCCTGCTCGGCGCCGGCTCGGTCGCCGCCTGCGCGCCGCAGACCGTCTATGTGCCGCAGCCGGTCGCGGTCGCGCAGCCGCCCGCGGCGGTCGGCTGCGACACGCGGTTCCAGGTGGTCAACCAGTCCTCGCAGACCGTGATGCAGCTCTATTTCAGCCATTCCAGCCTGGCGGCCTGGGGCGTCGACCAGCTGGGCCAGAACGTGCTGCCGCCGGGCCGCGTCACGACCTACCGTGCCAACAACGCCGGCAACTACGATTTCCGCATCGTCTGGGCGAATGGCCGCGCGGCGGAGCTGCGCCGCGTCAACATCTGCGCCGCCAGTCGGATCGTCGTGACGAACCAGGGCCTCTTCGCGCGCTGATGCGTCTCGCCGGCAGCGCCGCGCCGCGATAGCCTCCCCGGCGGCATCACCGTCGGGGAGGTTTTTCATGTCTGGCGACCAGCTCGGCATCCTGCGTCAGCGTCGTATCGAGGCCGCCTTCGCGCGCGGCGTGTACGACGAGATGAAGGCCGCGATCGGCGAGGCCGCAGCCAAGGCCATCCTGTCCCGCGCCGTGGTGAAGATGGCGAAGGAGACGGCCGCGGCCATGGCGAAGGACGCGCCGGGCGGCGCGCCCTCGCTCGCGCATTTCATCGCGCTGCAGCCGCTCTGGACGAAGGACGACGCGCTCGAGATCGAGACGCTGCGCCAGGATGCCACGCGCTACGACTTCAACGTCACGCGCTGCCGCTACGCCGAGATGTACCGCGAGATGGGGCTGGCCGATCTCGGCGCCGTGCTCTCCTGCAACCGCGACGGCGCCTTCTGCGAGGGCTACCACCCGAAGATGAAGCTGGAACGCACCCAGACCATCATGGGCGGAGCCTCGCATTGCGACTTCCGCTACACGATGGAGGAATAGCCCGCGTGGCCGGCTACGTCGCCACCGCGCCCGCGGCCTATGAGCGGAGCATGGGGCGCTGGAGCCGGCGTCTCGCGGAGGCGGTGCTCGACGTGCTGCCGTTGCCCGCGGGCGGCGATGTCCTGGATGCCGGGTGCGGCACCGGCGCGCTGGCGGGCGCGATCGCCGCGCGCGATGCCGCGGCGCGCGTCACCGGCGTCGATCTCAGCCCAGCCTTCGTCTCCGCCGCGCGCGCGCAGGCGCCGGCTGCGCGTCTCCTGGTGGCGGACGTGACGCGCCTGCCCCTGCCCGATGCCGCCTTCGACGCCGCGCTGTCGCTGCTCGTGCTGCAATTCGTGCCGGACCGCGCCGCGGCGGTGGCCGAGATGGCGCGCGTCACGCGGCCCGGCGGCCTGGTGGCGGCCGCGATGTGGGACTTCACCGGCGGCTTTCCCTTCCTGCGCGCCTTCGCCGACACCGTCGCCGCCACGGAGCCTGACGGGGAGGCCTTCCGCGCCCGCTATTGGGCGGACCCGGTCGGCGCGCCGGGGCGGCTCGGCGCGCTGCTGGCCGGCGCTGGGCTTGTCGAGGTGGCCGAGCGCGACATCATGATCCGCCAGGATTTCGCGGACTTCGCCGACTGGTGGTCGCCCTGGGCCGAGGGCGGGCAGGGGATCGCCGGCGCCTTCGTGGCCGCGCTGCCGCCCGCCCGCCGGCCCCGGGTGGAGGCGCTGGCGCGCCGCGCCTACCTGGCCGGGGGCGCCGACGGGCCGCGGTCCTTCGTCGCGGTCGCGCGGCTGGCCACGGCGCGGCGGGGGGCGTGACGGCGCCGCGCCGGCGCGCCATGCTGCCCGCGGAAACGCCCCGGAGAAAAACCAGATGCCCCGCCTGACCCGCCGCGCCGCGCTCGCGCTGCCGATCGCTGCCGCGCCGCTCGTCGCCCATGCGCAGGACTGGCGCCCGGCCGGCCCGTCGCGCATCGTCGTGCCCGCCGCCGCGGGCGGCACCACGGACATCATGGCACGGCTGCTCGCGCAGTTCCTGCAGGTGCGCTGGGGCAGCCCCTTCGTGGTCGAAAACCGCGCCGGCGGAGGCGGCACCATCGGCACGCTCGAGGTGGTGCGCGCGCGGCCCGACGGCGGCACGCTGCTGATGGGCAATATCGGGCCGCAGGCGATCGGCTATTCGCTGTTCCGCAACCTGCCCTATCGCGCCGAGCAGCTGGTCCCGATCGCGGGCACCATCCGCGGGCCGAACGTGCTGGTCGTGCATCCCTCGGTGCAGGCGAACACGGTGGCGGAGCTGGCGGCGCTGCTGCGGGCGCGGCCGGGGCAGATCCCCTTCGCCTCGACCGGCGTCGGGCAATCGACGCACCTCTCGCCGGTCTGGATGCTGCAGCTGATGGACGCGCAGGCCATCCACGTGCCGCATCGCGGATCCGCCCCCGCGCAGCTCGACATCCTGGCCGGCAACGTCGCCTTCCTGATCGACAACCTGACCGGCATCATCGGCCACATCCAGTCGGGGCGCGTGCGCGCGCTGGCGGTCACGAGCCGCGAGCGCCACCCGCTGCTACCGGAGGTGCCGGCGATGCGCGAGACCATGCCCGAGCTCGCCCCCTACGACGTCAACACCTGGTTCGGCGTCTTCGGCCCGGCCGCGATGCCGCCGGCGGCGGTCGCCGCGCTGAACGCCGCCACCATGGCGATGCTGGCGCTGCCCGAGACCACGCGCCGCTTCGCCGAGCTCGGGGGCGTGGCGCTGACCGGCGGGCCCGAGGAGTTCGCCGCCTTCGTGCGCGCCGAGACGGCGAAATGGGCGGAGGTGATCCGCCGCGAGGGGCTGCAGCTCGACGCCGGTTGACGCCGCCCCGCGGGCGCCGCAGCCTTCCCGGGCCGTCCTTCCCCGGAGTTCCGCCATGCGCCTGATCCATGCCGCCGCGGCCGCCGCGATGCTTGCCGCGGCGCCGCCCGCGCTCGCGCGGTCGCTGTCCTGGTCCTTCGCCGCGGACCTGCTGACGCTCGACCCGCATTCGTCGAACAACACCTTCACCAACGCCTTCCTCGACAACGTCTATGAGAGCCTGGTGCGGCACAACCAGCGGCTCGAGCTCGAGCCGTCGCTCGCCGTGCGGTGGGAGACGGTCTCGCCGACCGTCTGGCGCTTCCACCTGCGGGACGGCGTCCGCTTCCACGGCGGGGAGACGCTGGGCGCCGAGGATGTCGTATTCTCCTGGCAGCGGCTGAACACGCCGGGCGCACTCGCCCGCGGCGTGCTGGGCGGCATCGTCAAGGAAGTGCGCGCCACCGGCCCACTGACCGTCGAGATCGAGACGCAGCGCCCCTTTCCGATCCTGCTCAACGCGCTGACCCAGATGCACATCATGGACAGCGGCTGGGCGGCGGCGAACAACGCGACCGCGGCCACCAACCTGCAGCAGCGCGAGGAAAGCGCGGCGTCGCGCAGCGCCAACGGCACCGGCCCCTTCCGCGTGCGCAGCCGGCAGATCGACGGGCCGACCGTGCTCGAGCCCCATGCGCAATGGTGGGACCGGCCGCAGCACAACCTGACCGAGGTGACCTTCCAGCCGATCCGCTCGGCCGCGACGCGCACCGCGGCGCTGCTCGGCGGCCAGGTGGACGCGCTGGTGGAACTCCCGCTGCAGGACATCCCGCGCATCGAGGCCAACCCGAACCTGCAGGTGGTGCAGGGCCCGGAGCTGCGCACCATCTACCTTGGCTTCGACCATTTCCGTGACGAGCTCACGCATTCCGACGTGCGCGGGCGCAACCCGCTGCGCGACATCCGCGTGCGCCGCGCCATCTACCAGGCGATCGACGTCGAGGCGCTGCGGCGTTCCGTCATGCGTGGCAATGCCTGGATCGCCGGCACCATGGCGAGCCCGTTCCTGCGCGGCGCGCCGGAGGACATCAACACCCGCACCTTCCCCTACGACCCGGACGCCGCGAAGCGGCTGCTGGCGGAAGCGGGGTATCCGGACGGTTTCTCGGTCGGCCTCGCCTGCCCGAACGACCGGTATGTCTACGACGAGCGGCTCTGCATCGCGATATCGGGCATGCTGAGCCGCATCGGCATCCGCGTCATCCCGCAGTTCGAGACGCTGGCGCTGTGGTCGCGGCGGATCAACTCGCTCGATGCGTCGATGTTCATGCTGGGCCATGCGGGGCTGCCGCTGGCCGATGCCTATTCCACGCTGTCGGAGGTGCTGCGCACGCGCACCGAGCGCACCGCCGGCCTCAATGTCGGCCGCTGGTCCAATGCCGAATTCGACGCGCTGGTCGACCGCATCGCCGAGGAAGGCGACGAGGCGCGTCGCCGCGCGCTGATCCGGGACGCCCTGCTGATCGAGAAGCGGGAGGTCGCGCACGTGCCGCTGCACCAGCAGCCGGTGGTCTGGGCGGGGCGTCGCAACATCGAGCTGTCGCAGTCGCCCGACAACCGGCTGCGCCTGCGCTACGTGAGGGTGAACTGATGGCCGAGCTCATCGTCTCCGGCGGGGTCGTCATCACGATGGACCCTGGCCGGCGCGTCATCGCCGATGGCGCGGTGGCGGTGACGGGCGGAAAGATCGTGGCGGTCGGCCCGCGCGCGGAGGTCGAGGCGGCGCACGATGCGAAGCAGCGGATCGACGCGCGCGGCCGCGCCATCCTGCCCGGGCTGATCGACGGCCACGCCCATGCCGGGCACGGCCTGGTCAAGACCATGGGCAGCGGCGATTCCGCGGCCTGGTCGGAGGCCTGCCGCGTGATCTACACGCTGGCCTCCCCGCCATCCTTCTGGCGGGCGGAGGCGGCGCTCTCGGCGCTCGAGCAGCTGCGCTTCGGCATCACCACCTCGGTCATGCTGCTGGGCGGCGGCGATTCCATCGGGCGCGTGGACGACCCCGCGCATGGCGACGCGCATGTGGCGGGCACGAATGATGTCGGCATCCGCCGCATCATGGTGCTGGGCCCGACGCGCCCGCCCTTCCCGCGGCCCTATCGCGGGCTGGATGGCGAAGTCCGCGACGTGCCCTTCGCGCAGCAGGCCGAGACGATCGGCACGCTGATCGAGCGCCACCACGGCCAGGGCCGCATCGCCTGCGCGACCCTGATGCCAGTGTACCGGGAGGCGACGCACGACGCCGCGAAGGTGAAGGAGATCGAGGCCCAGGGCCGCGTGATCCGCGACCTGGGGAAGAAGGCCGGCACGCTGTTCCACCAGGACGGGCACCGCAACGGCTCGGTCGGCATGGCGGACCGGATGTTCGGGCTGCTCGGCCCCGATGCCTGGTTGTCGCACTGCACCGACCTGACCGAGGACGACATCGACACGCTGGTCCGCACGGGCACGTCGGTGGTGCACAACCCCTCGGCCATCGCGGCCGTGCGCGGGCATTGCCCGGCCATCGCGATGATGGACCGGGGCGTGACGGTCATGCTGGGCTCCGACGGCACCGCGCCCGACCGCAGCACGGACATGTTCCGGCACATGTTCCAGGCGATCCGCTACCACCAGCGGCATGCGCGCGACGAGGCGCTGATGCCGCCGGGCAAGGCGCTCGAGATGATCACCATCGATGCCGCGCGGGGACTCGGCATGGCGGACCGCGTCGGCAGCCTGGAAGTCGGCAAGGAAGCCGACATCGTCACGGTGGACCTCACGGCGCCGCACATGCTGCCCATGAACATGCCGGTGCACCGCGTCGTGTTCTTCGCCAATGGCCACGATGTACGGGACGTGGTGGTGGGCGGCCAGGTGCTGATGCGCGAGCGCGTGGTGGCGCATGTGGAGGAGGCCCCGATGCGTGCGGCGGCGGAGCGCGAGACGGCGCAGATGCTGGCCCGGGCCGGCCTGTCCGCGATGGTCGAGGAGGACCCGGGCTGGGGCCGCACGCGCCGTTGATGCGCGGCGCGGTTCAGGCCACGCTGCGCGCAGTTCGGGAGGAACAAGCCATGATCCATCGCCGCCACCTGCTTGCGGCCGCGTCCGCCGCGCTCGCCGCGCCGGCACTGGCCCAGCCCGCGTGGCCCGCGCGCCCCGTGCGCCTGATCCTGCCCGACACGCCGGGCACCGGGAACGACACCACCGCGCGGCTGGTGGCGCCGCTGCTCGAAGGCGCGCTCGGCCAGCCCTTCGTGATCGAGAACCGTGGCGGCGCCGGCGGGCGCATCGGCGTCGAGGCCGCCTTCCGCGCGCCCCCGGACGGCTATTCCTTCCTGCTCGGCAATGCGGGTTCGAACGGGATCAACGCCGCCATCTACCGGGACCTGCCCTACGACCTGACCAACGCCTTCGACCCGGTGTCGCTGCTGGTGATCGGGCCGAATGCGCTGATCGTGAACAGCCGCGTGCTGCCGGTGGCGGACGTGGCGGGGCTGATCGCGGCCATTCGCGCGCGCCCCGGTGCGCTGAACTACGCCTCGGCCGGCGTCGGCTCCTCGGCGCACATGAACATGGAGCTGTTCAAGAACCAGGCCGGGCTCGACATCGTCCACGTGCCGTATCGCGGCGCGCCGGCGCTGGTGCAGGCGGTGATCGCGGGCGAGGCGCCGGTCGCCTTCGCCAACCTGGTCAACGTCATGCCGCAGGTGCGCAGCGGCGAGGTGAAGCTGCTGGCCGTGACCTCGATGACGCGCCTGGGCGACCTGCCCGACACGCCGACGGTGCACGAAAGCGGCCTGCCCGGCTTCGAGACCGTCGCCTGGAACGGCATCCTGGCGCCGAAGGGCACCCCGGCGGCCGCGCGCGAGCGGCTGCTCGCAGAACTCGTGAAGCTGCGCGACAACGCGCAGCTGCGCGACCGCGTGCGGCTGCTGGGCGGCTCCCTGGTGGTCTCGACGCCGGCGGAATTCCAGCAGCGGATCGAGCGCGACATCGCGCAGTGGAAGCGCCTGGCCGCCGCCGCGAACATCACGGCGCAGTAGGATGCGCATCGCCGCGCTCGAATTCCTCGGCGTCAACGTCACGCCTAAGACCAACTGGTCCTTCCTTCTGGTGCGCACGGAATGCGGGCGCACCGGCACCGGCGAATGCACGCTGGCGAACCAGGAGGCGCTGCTGGAGGCCGAGGCCGCGCGGCTTGCGGCGAATGTCGCGGGCGAGGATGCGGGCAACCGCAACCGGCTCGCGCGGTTGATCCCGCATGCGCCGGGCGGGCTCGTCGCGCATGCCGTGCTCTCGGCCTTCGAGCAGGCGCTCTGGGACCTGGCGGGGCAGGCGGCGGGGCGGCCGATCCACGCCATGCTGGGCGGCGCGCTGCGGGACGCAGTGCCGCTCTATGCCAACATCAACCGCGGCGCCAATCCGCGCACGCCGGAGGGCTTCGCCGCCGCCGCGCGGCGCGCCGTGGCCGAGGGCTTCCGCGCCGTGAAGCTCGCCCCGTTCGAACCCTTCGTGTGGGAGGATGCGGCCGATCCCGCCATGCGCGCGGCCTATGCGCAGGGCCTCGATCGCATCGCCGCGGTGCGCGATGCGGTCGGGCGCGAGGTCGACGTGATGGTCGATGCGCATTGGCGCTTTTCCCCCGGCGGCGCGGCGCGTCTCGTGCAGGATGTCGCGCCCTTCGGCCTGTTCTGGCTGGAATGCCCGGTGGCCGAGGCGAACCACGCCGCGATCCGTCGCCTGCGCGCCATGGCGAATGACCGCGGCATGCGGCTGGCGGGCGCGGAATCGCTGGCCGGCATCGGCGCCTATCGGACCATCATCGAGGCCGGCTGCTACGACGTGGTGATGCCCGACATGAAATACGCGGGCGGGCACGAGGAGATCCGACGCATCGCGGCGCTCGCGCAGACCGCGGGCGTCGAGGTCGCGCCGCACAACCCGACGGGGCCGGTCTGCCACGCGCATTCCGTGCATCTCTGCGCCACCATCCCGAACCTGCTGCCGCTCGAGGTGCAGTTCGGCGAGACCGAGCGCTTCTTCACGCTGGCGGCCGGCCACGACCTTCGCTTCGCGCGCGGGGCCGCGACACTTTCCGCGGCGCCGGGCCTCGGCAACGCGATCGACGAGGCCGGCGCGCGGCTCACGCCCTGGCAACCGATGCCGCGGCCCTGGCTGGACCCGCGGCTGGGCTGATGCCGATCTGGGTTGCCGCGACTCTCCTCGCCGGGCTGTTCCAGACCTGGCGCACCGCGTTGCAGCAGCGACTGCGCGGGCAGATGTCGGTCAATGCGGCGGCGGTGGTGCGCTACCTCTATGGCGTGCCGGTCGGCGTCCTGCTGGTGGTGCTCTATCTCGCGCTGATGGGCGGCAGCCTCTCGGCGCCGTCCTGGACCTACCTGCTGTATTGCGTGCTGGGCGGGCTCGGGCAGATCATCGGCACCAACCTGCTGATCATGTCCTTCGCGCAGCGCGGCTTCGCGGTGGGCACGGCCTATTCCAAGACCGAGGCGGTGCAGGCAGCCTTCATCGCGCTGATCTTCCTGGGCGAGGGATTCACGGCGCTGGCCTGGGCGGGAATCGCGGTGTCGGTGGGCGGCACGCTGTACCTGTCGCTCGCCGGGCGGGTCTCCTCGCTGCGGGACATGCTGGCGGCGACGGCGCAGCCCTCGGCGGTCTATGGGCTTGGCGCGGGCTTCGCCTTCGCGCTCTGCGCGATCGCCATCCGCGCGGCGACGCAGGAGCTGGACGGGCCGGACGCGACGCTGCGCGCGCTCGAGACGCTGGTCGTGATCAACACGCTGCAGACGCTGATGCAGGGGTCCTGGCTGCTGGCGCGCGAGCCCGCCTCGGTGCCGATGCTGTTCCGCAGCTGGCGGTCGTCGGCGCAGGTGGGGGCGCTGTCGGCCTGCGGCTCGGCCTGCTGGTTCACGGGCTTCGCCTACGCCCCCGTGGCGCTGGTGCGCGCGGTGGGGCAAGTCGAGATCCTGTTCACCCTGCTGTTCAGCCGCTTCTTCCTAAAGGAACGCATGAAGCGCAGCGACGTGATCGGCGCGCTGGTGGTGGTGGCGGGGGTGGTGCTGGTGCTGCTGGGGCGGTGACGGGGCAAGCGGCGAGGGGAGAAGAGAACTTCTCCCCCCGCACCCCCCTCAACCTTCTTTCGCACTTGGCGCCGGGCCTCCCAGGTGTGGCGCCAGGTTCCAAGGAAGGGAGGGGGCTTGGGGGAGGTTCACCTCCCCCGACCTTCCCGCCGCGCTCCCAGAGCCTGGCGCCGCCGTCACGTCCCGCCGAACACGCGCCAGAGCAGCGGCAGCAGCAGCGCCTGCGCCAGCAGTCCCGTCGCGCCGATCGCCGCCAGCGTACCGACGAGGATCGTGAGCGACAGCGGCGCCCGGTCCCGCGCCAGCAGCGGCAGATGCAGCACGACGCCGCGGCAGGCCGGCACGAAGAGCAGGCCGAGATGCGCGAGCAGGCCGTCGGCGACACGCGCGACATCCTCCGGCGGGCCGGGCCTGCGGTGCGCAAGCAGCGCGGCGAACAGCAGCGCCATGCCGATGACGGGCCCGGGGACGGGCAGCGCGAGGGCGCGTGCCAGCGCCTCCCCAGCCAATTGGCAGAGAAGGAGCGCCGCGAGCCCGCAGATCATCCGCGCTGTGCGGCGAAGAAGGGTGCGGGCTTCACGATGCGGTTTTCCATGTTGACGAGGATGCCGCGCCTGCCGACCTCGGCCAGGTAGTCGGCCCAGGCGGGATCGGCGGCCATGGCGGCGCGGCGCCGCTCGCGGTCGGCCTGGTCCTGGTAGCCCCACATGTGGACGATGGTGTTCAGCGCGCCCTCGATGGTGGTGTACCAGCCGACGCAGTTGCCGAGGTGCTTCTGCTGGATCGGCCAGCCCTTGTCCTCATACAGCGCGACGAATTCCGCCACGCGGTTGGGCAGGCATGTGTAGATGCGCAGGTCGACGATCATGGGCGGGTCCTCCTTCGGCGGCATCGTGTCGCGTCGCGCACCGATGGGGAAGCCGGACCCTGCGGATGCGACCCCCGGGCGCGTGAGGGCGAACGCTACCTCGGCCCGAGGCATCGCCTCGGGCCGGGAGCGCATGGCGCGACCGCGCCCAGGCCAGCCTTCCCGCCCGGCGCCTGAGGGCCTACTGAAGACCCACGGGAACCAGGTCCTGGAACCAGGACTGCGCCGAGGTAAAGCCCGTCACCCGCCGATGCATCGCACGCGGGTTGAGGTCGTGCACGATGAACAACCAGGGCGGGTTGTCGACCACGCGGGCATGCGCCTCGGCATAGGCGGCCTGGGTCTCGGCCGGCGTGCGCGCCGCTTCCAGCCGCGCGAAGGCGGCCTCGAAGCGGTCGTCCGAGAAGCCCGGCCAGTTGAAGCCGTTGGGCGGCTGAAACGCACGCAGGAAGTAGCGCGCCATCACCGACGGGTCCGAGGACGGCGAGGACGGGTTGAGCGACTGGATGTTCGCCACGATCGGCCCGTCCCAGGCGCTCCGTGTGGCGTTGAGCAGGTTCTGCCAGTCGGTCACCTCGAATTCGACCTGGACGCCGCAGGCCTCCCGCAGGTTCTGTTGCAGGAACTCGTTCATCGGCAGCGGCAGCATCTGGCCCGATCCGCTGGTCGAGATCATGACGCGGAAGCGGAGCGGGTTCTGCGCGTTGAAGCCCGCTTCGGCGAGCAGCGCGCGGCCGCGCGCGGGGTCGAGCCGGTAGCGGTGCTCCGGCGTGCCGAAGGCGGGGTCGTTCGGCTTCAGCCAGCCGACCGAGGGCTCCGCCGTGCCGTTCAGCAGCTGCACGAGGCCTGCGCGGTCGACGCAGTAGTTCAGCCCCTGGCGCACGCGCACGTCGCGGAATGGCGTGCGGTCGCCGTTCATCTGGAAGAACCACGGCCAGACATGCGGGTAGGAGCCGGTGGTGACGTTGAAGCCGGCGGCGCGGAGCGAGGGGATGGCATCGGGCGGCGGCACCTCGATCCAATCCACCTGGCCGGAGCGCAGCGCCGCGAGGCGGGTGTTCGCCTCGGGCATCGGCTGCAGAAGGATGCGGTCGAGACGCGCGCGGCGCGCCGTGTCCCAGTAGCCGTCATGGCGCGCCAGCTCCACCGATTGCCGCGGCACGAAGCGCGACAGGCGGAAGGGGCCGGTGCCGGCCGGCGCGTTGGCGACGCGCGCCCAGTCCCGCCCAGCCGTCTCCCACGCCTGCGGGGAGGCGAGCAGGTGGTAGACCACCATGTAGGGGAAGTAGGAGGCGACGCGGTTCGTCGTCAGCGCGACGGTGAATTCGTCGATCTTGCGGTAGGACGCCATGATCGGCGTGCGCGCGCGCGTGATGCCCGACGCGGCCGGCTCGAATTGCGGGCTGTCGTTGCGGAAGAAGCGGTCGTAGTTCCAGATCACCGCATCGGCGTTGACCGGCGTGCCGTCATGGAACGTCACGCCGCGGCGCAGATGGAAGATCCAGGTCTTTGGGTCGTTCGGGTCCTGTTCCCAGCGTTCCGCGAGGCCCGGGCGGAGCCCCGCGGGCTTCGAGGGATCCGAGAGGTCCCAGAGCACCATGGATTCGAAGATCGGGTAGCCGAGGAAGCGCATGCCCTCGAAGCCGTTGTTCGGCATGCCGGTCGTGGTCGGCACGTCGGAGGCCGTCATGGCGATGCGGAGCGTGCGCGGCTGCTGCGCCAGCGCCGTGCCGGCCGCGACGAGCATCGCCCCGCCCAGCGCATAGGCGGATATCCGCCGGAACCTGCTCATGGAATGGTCTCCCCGCTGCAGGGGCGGCGGGGTGCCGCCCGTCGCAACGGGATGACGCAAGAAGCGGGCCGCACCGTCGGAGGCGGATCGCGGCCCTGCCGCGATCCGGGAGCGCAAGGCGCGACCGCGCCCAGGCCGACACGTCCGCCCGGCGCGGCAGTGCGCGGCGCGATAGCCAAGCCGCCGGATGGCGGCGCCGGCGCCTGAGGGCGAAAAAGCGGGCCCGCTACTGCACTTCCACCGTCGTCAGGTCCTGGAACCAGGACTGCGCCGGGGTGAAGCCGCGCACGCGCCGGCTCATCGCCCGCGGGTTCAGGTCGTGCACGATCCAGAGCCAGGGCGGGTTGTCCACCAGCCGCTCATGCGCGGTGCGCAGCAGTTGCGTGATGCGCGCGGGATCGCGCTCGGTCTCGAGGGCCGCGAAGGCCGCGTCGAACTGCGCGTCCCGCCAATGGCCCGAATTCGAGCCCCGTGGGGAAAAGTTGGCCGACATGAACCAGCGCGCCATCTGCGACGGGTCGGAGGAGACCAGCGAGATGTTCACCGCATCCGCGCGCAGCCATTGCGGCTGGTCGGGCGCGACGCGCAGCGCGCCCAGCAGCGTGTTCCACTCCACCACCTCGAAGGCGACATCGACGCCGCAATTCTCCTTCAGCGACTGCTGCAGGAACTCGTTCATCGGCAGCGGCAGCATCTGCCCCGAGCCCGAGGTCGAGATGCCGATGCGGATCGACAGCGGCCGCTGCGCCGTGAAGCCGGCCTCGGCCAGCAGCGCGCGGCCGCGCGCCGGGTCGAGCCGGTAGCGGTTCTGCGGGTTGCCGAAATTCGGGTCGTTCGCCTTGAAGAAGCCGACCGATGGCTCGCCCGTGCCGTTCAGCAGCTGCACCATGCCGGCACGGTCGAAGCAGTAGTTCAGCGCCTGGCGCACGCGCACGTCCTGCACGGCGCTGCCGTCCCGCCCGGCGGCGAAGACCCAGGGCCAGACATGCGGATAGGAGCCGGTGCTGATGGTGAAGCCCGCGGACCGCAGGGACGCGATGGCGTCGGGCGGCGGCACCTCGATCCAGTCCACCTGGCCGGAGCGCAGCGCGGCGAGCCGCGTCGTCGCCTCGGGCATCGGCAGCAGCAGGACGCGGTCGAGCCGCGCGCGGCCGTTCGCGTTCCAGTAGGTGTCGTTGCGCGTCAGTTCCGCCGATTGCCGCGGCGTGAAGCGGCTGAGGCGGAACGGCCCGGTGCCCGCCGGCGGCAGCGCCGCCACCCGGCCCCAGTCCCGCCCGCCCTGTTCCCAGGAATTGGGCGAGGTCATCAGGATGTAGGTGACGAGGTAGGGCCAGTAGGAGACGGGTCGCGTCGTCACCAGCTCGACCGTGTGGTCGTCGATCTTGCGGTACGATTCCATCACCGGGATTCGCCCGCGCGTGATGGCGCTGCCCGTCGCGTCGAATTGCGGGCTGTCGTTGCGGAAGAACCGGTCGAGGTTCCAGACGACGGCGTCGGCGTTGAAGGCGGTGCCGTCATGGAAGGTTACGCCGCGGCGGAGGTGGAAGCGCCAGACCTTGGGGTCGGCGGCATCCTGTTCCCAGCGTTCCGCGAGCCCCGGGCGCAGCCCTGCGGGCTCGCGCGGGTTCGACAGGTCCCAGAGCACCAGGGATTCGAAGATCGGGTAGCCGAGGAAGCGCATGCCCTCGAAGCCGTTGTTCGGCATGCCGGTGGTGGTTGGCACGTCGGTCGCGGTCATGGCGATGCGCAGGGTGCGCGGTTGCTGCGCGTCCGCGGCGGTCGCGCCCAGCGCGACGGCGGCGGCGACGGCGCCGCCCAGCAGGCGTGATGTCGTTGTCATCGGCCTCTCCCGTTGTGGCGGGCCGGCATAGGTCGCGCCGCCCCGGATCGGGAGCCTAGCAAGTGCCGCGCCGGCGCCAAGCCCACGCGGCTGCCCCGCACCTCGGAGCCCCAGGTCCCAAAGAAGGTCGGGGGGACGGGGGGGGGAAGGTCCCTTCTCCCCGCCCTGGCCTCGCCCCACGCCAAGCGTACGAGTTCCGACCTGCGGCCCGCCCGGCGCCCGAGGGGCACGAAAGTGAACCTTCGCGCGCCAACCATCAGGCCTGGATGTTCGCCTCGCGGATGATGCGCGTCCAGGTCTCGACGTCGCGGGCCAGTGTCGTGCGCAGTGTCGCCGCATCGCCCGGCCAGGTCTCGATACCGGCGCCGGCCAGGCGCTCGATGACGCCGGCGTCGGCGGTCGCGGCCTTCAGCGCCGCCTCGATCTGCGCGACGACGGGTGCGGGGGTGCCGGCGGGGGCGAAGACGCCCTGCCAGAACACCGTCTCGTAGCCGGGCACCGCGTCGGCGATCGGCGGCAGGTTCGGCAGGCGTGCAATGGCGCGCGGCGCGGTCACGGCGATGCCGCGCGTCTTGCCCGCCTCCATCGACGGTCCGGCTTCCTGCGTGGCCGAGAACATGGCCTGGATGCGTCCCGCCTGCAGGTCGATCAGCGCCGGGGCGCCGCCGCGATAGGGCACGTGCACGGCGTCGATCCGCGTCTGCGCGCGGAACAGCTCGAAGGACATGTGGTTGATCGCGCCGGTGCCGGAACTGCCCCAGCTCAGCTTGCCGGGGTTGGCGCGGGCATAGGCGATCAGCTCGGCGGTCGTGCGCGCCGGCAGGTCGGGGTGCACGTGCAGCACGAAGTAGGATTTCGTGGCCGGGCCGCAGGGCGCGAAGGCGGCGACCGGGTCCCGCGGCTGGGAGGCCGGCTGCAGCGCCGGCAGCACCGCGAGCGAAGTCGTCCCCATCAGCAGCGTGTAGCCGTCCGGCCGCTGCGCCGCGACATGCGCGTTGGCGACCGCGGTGCCGGCGCCGGGGCGGGCCTCCACGACCACGGACTGGCCGAGCACCGCCTCCATCCGCGCTGCCACCAGGCGCGTCGAGAAATCGGTCGAGCCGCCGGGCGCATAGGGGTTGACGAGCGTCACCGGGCGGTCCGGCCAGCGCGGCTGCGCGCGCGCGACAGCAGGTGCGACGAAGGCGGCGGCGGCGAGCATCGCCGTGCGGCGCGTGGGGGTCATGGCGTGTCCTCCCGTGGACGTGGCTTTCTTGCGGCCGGGATACTCGCCGCGTTGCCGTGCCGGGATCAAGCCGCCACTGCAACCCGCCTGTCAGGCATCCGTCACGCGCCCGTCACGCGGCGCTGCTAGGTCGGCGGGACGAACAGGCGGGTGGGCGATGCTGGAGATCGAAGGGCTGACGCGCCGTTTCGGCGACAGGGCCGCGGTGCAGGACGTGCATCTCGTCGTGCCCGCCGGGCAGATGGTGGGCGTGATCGGTCGCTCTGGCGCCGGCAAGTCCACGCTGCTGCGTATGCTGAACCGGTTGACCGAGCCCTCCGCCGGCACGGTGCGCTTCGAGGGCGTCGCGGTCACGGCGCTGAAGGGGCGCGCGCTGCGCGACTGGCGCATGCGCTGCGCCATGATCTTCCAGCAGTTCAACCTGGTACAGCGGCTCGACGTGCTGACCAATGTGCTCGTCGGGCGGCTGAACCGCCGCCCGCTGATGACCTCACTGATGCGGATGTTCACGGCCGAGGAGCGGGCGATGGCGCTGGCCGCACTGGACCGCTTCGATCTGGCCGAGACGGCGCTGCAGCGCGCCGACACGCTGTCCGGCGGGCAGCAACAGCGCGTCGCCATCGCGCGCGCGCTGCTGCAGGAACCGCGCATCATCCTGGCCGACGAGCCGATCGCGAGCCTCGACCCGCGCAATGCGCGCACCGTGATGGACGCGCTGCGCGGCGTGAACCGCGACGGCATCACGGTGCTGGTCAACCTGCACGACCTCACGACCGCGCGGGACTACTGCGACCGGATCGTCGCGCTGAATGCGGGCCGCGTTGTGTTCGACGGATTGCCGGCGGCGCTCACCGCCGCGCGCATCCGCGACATCTACGGCGTCACCGAGGAGGAGTTCGCCGAGGAAGCGGCCGCCGTGGTCGGCGCGGCGCCGCCGCGCCTCGTTGCCGTGCCCGCCTGACCCACCCCCAACGGAAGAAGCCCCCATGATCACCCGCCGCCACCTCGCCGGCCTCGCCGCCGGCGCCGCCCTGTTGCCGACCGCGCTGCGCGCGCAGGCCTGGACGGCCCGCCGCACGGAAACCTTCGCGGAAGGCTTCCCCGCTGCTGGCCGCCGCCCCTGGGCGGAACAGGTCCCGCAGCTGCGCGTCGGCCTGCTCGGCGGCGAGAACGAGGCCGACCGCATGGGCCGCTTCGGCGCCTATCGTGACCTGCTGGAGGCGACCTTCGGCGTGCCGACGCGGCTGTTCCCGGCGTCGGACTACGCGGGCGTTCAGCAGGCTTTCGGCGCGAAGCAGATCGAGGTCGCCGGCATGGGCGCCTCGGCCTATGCCGGTGCGTGGCTCGACACCAATGGCGGTGTCGAGCCGCTGCTCACGGCCGAGGAGGCGGACGGCTCCATCTCCTATGTCGCGGTGATGATCACGCGCGCCGATACCGGCATCACCAGCCTCGAGCAGATGCGCGGCCGCTCGCTCGCCTGGGCCGACCCCAATTCCACCTCCGGCTACCTGATCCCGCGCTTCGCGCTGCGTCGCCAGGGCATCGGCGTGGAAAGCGGCCAGTACTTCTCGCGCACCGGCTTCGGCGGCGGGCATGAGCAGGCGGTGGTCGCCGTGCTGCAGCGCCAGTACGACGCCGCCGTCACCTGGGCCTCTGGCCAGGGCGACGTGATCCAGGGCTACACCCGCGGCAATCTGCGCGCGATGGTGGACAAGGGCATGCTCAACATGCGCGACATGCGCATCATCTGGACCAGCGAGCCGATCGTGAATGGCCCGCACACCGCGCGGACCGATCTGCCCGCCGCCTTCAAGGAGGATTGGAAGCGCTTCCACCTCGCGCTGCCCAAGGCGCATGCCGAGATCTACCGCCAGGTCGAGCGCGGCTCGGGCACCGGCTACCGCGAGGTGCGCCACCAGGACTACGAGCTGATCGTCGAGATCCGGCGCGAGGAAGCCGCGGCGCGCCGCCGCCGTTCGTGACCTCACCGGCCGTCCTGGCCATCCTCCCCGCGGTCACCCGCGGGGAGGAAGCCTTCCTGGCCGCGCGCCGCGCGAAGCGCGCGCAGGCGCTGCTCGGTGGCGTCATCCTGCTCGCGTGCCTCGTCGTCGCGGCCTGGGTCAGTGAGGCGCATCCCTCCAGCATCCGCGACGGGCTGCCGCGTATCGGTGAGTACTTCGCGCGCATCCTGCCCGACCTCCGCTGGGCCGCGCTGTTCGCGGATGCGGAGACCGAGGGCTCGATCGCCTTCTGGTTCTACCGCCTGCCGGAATGGGCCTGGCTCCTGTTCGAGACGGCGAACATGGCGGCGCTGGCCACGCTGGCGGGCTCGGCGCTGTCGCTGCTGCTGGCCTTCCCGGCCGCGCGCAACCTGGCACCCGGCGGCGCCGTCTACCACGCGACGCGCCGCATCCTCGAGGCGCTGCGCACCATCCCCGAGATCGTCTACGCGCTGATCTTCGTCTGGGCCTTCGGCGTCGGCGCGCTGGCCGGCATCCTGGCGATTACGCTGCACACCGCCGGCGCCAACGGCAAGCTGTTCGCCGAAGCCATCGAGAACGCCGACATGAAGCCCTGGGAGGCGGTGCGCGCCGCGGGCGGGTCCTGGGCGCATGCCTGCCGCTTCGCCATCCTGCCGCAGGTGCTGCCGAACCTGCTGTCCTACCTGCTGCTTCGCTTCGAGGTGAACATCCGCTCCGCCTCCGTGATCGGCTTCGTCGGCGCGGGCGGGATCGGGGAGGAACTCTATAAGGTGATCTCCTTCAACTACTACGAGGAGGTCAGCGCCATCGTGCTGCTGATCATCCTGACCGTCGCGAGCGTCGACCTGCTGTCGGAACGGCTGCGCCACGCGGCGATCGGGCAGGCGGAGGCGGCACGGTGAGCGACCGCACCTCCGGCGAGATGACCGAACACGCCCCCGGCGTGACGCGTGGCCGCGCGGATGTCGCCGCCTGGCGCGCGCGCATGCCGACGGCCTTCGGTGCGAGCCCTACGCGGCAGGCGCTGCGCGCCGCAGGGCTCGCGGTCTTTCTGGCCTGGCTGGCGGGCGCGCTTTGGTGGTTCGGCTTCTCCCCCGCGCGGGTGTGGAACGGGCTTGCGGGGCTCGGCACCATCATCGTCCTCATGGTGCCGCCCTCGCCCGGGGAATTGTGGGTCGAGATCCTGAAGGGCATCGCCGAGAGCGTCGCCATGGCCTTCCTCGGCACCTTCATGGCCGCGCTGGTGGCGGTGCCGCTCGGCTTCCTCGGCGCGCGCAACGTCGTGACCGCCACGCTCTGGCGCTTCTCGCTCCGCCGCGTGCTGGACGGGTTCCGCGGCGTCGACCAGCTGATCTGGGCGCTGGCCTATGTGCGCGCGGTCGGGCTCGGGCCGCTGGCGGGCGTGCTCGCGATCTTCACGGCCGACATCGCAGTGCTGGCCAAGCTTTACGCCGAAGCGATCGAAAACGCCGAGAAGAGGCAGGCCGAAGGCGTGGTCGCCGCCGGCGGCGGGCGGCTTTCCGCCATCCGCTTCGGCATCCTGCCGCAGGTGGCACCCGTGCTGCTGGCGCAGGCGCTCTATTTCTTCGAGAGCAACACGCGGTCCGCCACCATCCTCGGCGTCGTCGGCGCGGGCGGGATCGGGCTGCAGATCGCCGAGCGCATCCGCGTCCGGCACTGGGATGAGGTGGCCTTCATCATCATCCTCATGATCGCGACGGTCGCCGCGATCGACTGGATCTCGGGGCGCATCCGACGCCGGCTGATCGGACCGCGCCCCTGAGCCCGGTTGCCGCCGCCGCCCCGCAGGCGGCATGCTGGCGGGCGAAGGAGACGCGACGCATGGCGATGAGGAAGGGCTACAAGGCGCTGCTCGAGGAAGCGAACGCACTGGTCGAGACCGTGCCGGTCGAAGCGGCGCTGCCGCTGCACGGCGATGACGGCGTGGTCTTCGTGGACCTGCGCGACCCGCGGGAGATCCAGCGCGAAGGGCGCATTCCCGGGTCCTTCTCCTGCCCGCGGGGGATGCTGGAATTCTGGATCGATCCGGACAGCCCCTACGCCAAGCCTGTCTTCCAGGAGCCGAAGCGCTTCGTCTTCTACTGTGCGAGTGGCTGGCGCTCGGCGCTCGCGGCGCGGACGGCGCAGGAGATGGGTCTGGACGGCGTCGCGCATCTGGGCGGGGGCTTCAGCGCTTGGCGTCAGGCGGGCGGCGCGGTCGAGGTACCGGCGCCGAAGGGGTGATGCGAAGGTCGGAGGAGGAGCACCTCCCCCGATCCCGCTCCCTTCTCTGGCACCTGGCGCCAGTCCTGGGAGGTGGGGCGCCAAATGACAAAGAAGGTTGTGGGGGGGGGGTCGGGGGTAGAAGTTCCCTTCTCCCCCCGCCTACTGCAGGAACCCGATCCACCGCCCCGCCAGCAGCACCCCCGGCCAGGCCAGCAGCGACACCAGCGCCGCCGCGCGAAGGCGCGCATGCGGCGTGCCGCCCGCCATCGCGTCCCGCCAGCGCGGTCCCGCGTGCAGCAGCGCGACGTTCAGCAGGGCCAGGCCGAGCAGCGCCATCTTCGCGAGGAAGGCGGGGTTCTCCACGTAGGCCAGCGGCCGCGTGCTGAACAGCAGCGCCCCCGTGGCAGCGGCCAGGCCCAGCCCCGCCATCGCCATGCGCCGCAGCGGCGGGCCGAGATGCGCCAGCGGATGCGCCGCGAAGGCGCCGAGCAGCCGCAGGTCGAGCGTCACGATCGCGCCGATCAGCAGCCCGATGCCGAGCACATGCGCCGCATTGACCAGCAGGTAGGCGGTGGGTGAGCCGCGCAGCAGGATCGCCGGTGACGAGGCCCCGAGCGCCGCCAGGGCCTCCATCGGGCGGCGTCAGGACCGGATGCGGCTCGGGTAGATGTCGTAGGCGCGCTCGCGCACCGTGATGCGCACGGCCTTGAGCCGGCGTTCGGCCGGGGAGATGGAACGGTTGCCGAGCGCCACCACCGCATCGCCCGCCGCGGCGGACTGCGCGTTGAAGCCGGCGGCCGCGGTCTGGCGCGGATTGCCGAGTTCCACGGTCCACATGCCGTCCGCGGCCTCGACGCGGAGCGTCGGGTGCGGCGCGCCGATATAGACCTCGCGGATCGTGCCGCGGAGTTCGGTCTGCTCGCCCTCGGCCCAGGACCAGCCGTGATGGGCGAGCGCGGCGGTCGCCGGCAGTGCCGCGGCGGCGGCGCCGAGCAGGGCGCGGCGGCGGAAGCGGGTGGGGGCAGGCGTCATGGGACCCTCCTTGCGGATGCGCAGGAGGTCGTGTCGCGGCGGGCCGGAGTCAATCGCCCCGGCCCGCCGCGCGCAGGTCAGCGCATCGCGATCGGCGTCAGGTCCTGGAACCAGGACTGCGCCTGCACGAAGCCCTGCACGCGCCGCGACATGGCGCGCGGGTTCAGGTCGTGCGCGACGAACAGGAACAGCCTGTCATCGACCGCCTTCGCGTGCAGTTCGGCCAGCAGCGCGTCCTGCGCCGTCGAATCGAAGGTGGTGTAGAGGCGATCCATGATGGCGTCATAGCCGGGGTCGCTGAAGAAGCCCCAGTTGTTCGACGCCGGCGGCGCCATCTCGGTCTTGAGGAAGCGGACCAGCGCGGCGAAGGGGTCGTGCACCGAATAGGACACGTTGATCGCGGTGATGCCGCGCGGCACCAGCGCGCGCGCGCCCTCGCGCCACAGACCGAGCAGCGCGTTCCACTCCACCACCTCGAAGTCGATCTCGATGCCGATCTCCTTGAGGTTCTGCTGCACCGCCTCGTTCATCGGCAGCGGCTGCATCTGGCCCGAGCCCGAAGGCGAGATCGCCACCTTGGTGCGCAGCGGGTTGCGCGCCGTGAAGCCAGCCTCGGCCATCAGCCGGCGCGCCGCGACGACATCGGTGCGCACCGGGTCGGAGGGGCGGCCATGCCATGGGTGGCCCGGCGGCAGCAGCCCCGCGCCCTCCACCATCAGCCCGCCCAGCATGGTCTTCATGCCCGACCGGTCGACCGCGAGGTTCGCCGCGCGGCGCACCCGGATGTCGCGCCAGGGCGACCCGTCCACCATGCTGAAATGCCAGGTCCAGGTGTGCGGGTAGGTGTTCGTCACGATCTGAAAGCCGGCCTGGCGCAGCGAGGGCACGGCATCGGGCGGCGGCGCCTCGATGAAGTCCACCTGGTTCGATCTCAGCGCGGCGACGCGCGTGTTCGCCTCGGGCAGTGGCAGCAGGATCACGCGTTCATGTTTGGGAATGCGCGCTACGTCCCAGTAGTCGGGGTTACGGACCAGCACGGCGCGTTCGCGGATGCTGAAGGCCTCGAGCTTGTAGGGCCCGGTGCCGACCGCCCGGTTCAGGTAGGTGTCCCAGCTGCGCCCCGCGGCCTCCCAGGCGCCGCGATGCGTGATGCCGATCCAGGTCAGGCCGAAGGGCACCAGGCTGTCGGGCGTGCGCGTCTCGACGATGAAGGTCTTCTCGCCCTCGGCGCGCCAGGACGCGATGGTGGGCATGCGGATGCGCGCCTGCGCCGCGGCGCGGTTGTCGAAATGCGGCGCGTCGCTGCGGAATGCGCGGTCGAAGGAGAACGCCACGTCCTCGGCCGTCAGCACCTTGCCATCATGGAACTTCACGCCCTCGCGGAGCGTGATGATCCAGCGCTTCGGGTCGGCCGGGTCCACGCTCCAGGCGGTGGCGAGGCCCGGGCGGATCACCGGCGGCCTGTCGAAGGACGACAGGTCCCACATGGCCAACTGGTCATAGACGGTGATGCCCATGAAGCGGTGGCCCTCCGCCCCCTGGTCGGGCACGCCGTTGCTCAGCGGGATGGCGGCGGCGGTCATGCCGACGCGCAGCGTGCCGGAGGCGGTCTGCGCCTGGGTCACGTCGAAGGGCAGGGTGGCCGCAACGCCAAGCGCGGCGCTGCCGCCGAGCAGGCGGCGGCGGCTGAACGAATGGGTCATCAAGGTCTCCGCGGGTTGTCTCCCGCGTCGGCCCTAGCCCGATATGCGCCGCATGTGTGCGGGCAGACATGAATTGATGCAGGGAGTCGCGAAGTAATTTTCGTCCGCCCAGAAAACAGGCACTTCTTGCGCCTGGGGCGGGGCGGCTCAGTCGTCCCGGTCGCGCTGCGCCGCCTGCGACTGCGCGGCCAGGGCGCGGGCCATCTGGCTCAGCGCTTCCTGGTGCTTGTCGTTGTCGATCAGCGCGAAGTTCCGCGCGAGTTCGAGGAACATGCGCTGGCGCTGCGTCACGGGCTGCGCCTCGCTGCCGGGCTGCAGCCCCTCGAAGAAGTAGGAGACGGGCACGTCGAGCACCTGCGCGATCTCGAACAGGCGGCCGGCCGAGATGCGGTTCAGCCCGCGCTCGTACTTGTGGGCCTGCTGGTAGGTCACGCCGATCATCTTCGCCAGCTGCTGCTGCGACAGGCCGAGCGTCGTGCGCCGTTCGCGGATGCGCGCGCCGACATGATGGTCGACCAGACCCGCACGGTGCGAGGTGCTGTCGTCATCCGCCGCGGGAGCGGGGCCGGCCGGCTGGCTGGAGGAGATCGGGCTCATGGCGTCGCTTTCTACGCTACACCGAAAGGGTGTGGCATCAATCATGAATTTCTACTTATGCGGGCATCACGCGGAGCGTGAGCGGCAGTCGCACACGCTAGTCCTTCGGCGGCTTGCCCTTCAACCGCGCAAGTTCCTGGCGGAGGGCCTCGATCTCGGCGCGCATGGCCTCGCGGTCCGATCCACCCTCGGCGGCATCGTCCCGCCGGGCGAAGGGGGCGAACAGGGTCATGGCGCGTTCCATCATGGCCATGTTCTGCTTGCCGAGTTCTTCCAGGTTCCCGAAATTGGCCGGGAACGGAATGAGGCCGCCCATGGTCTGCTCCATGGTCCGACGCATCTGGTCCTGCTGCCGGCCGAAGGACGCCATGGCGAATTCCAGGTAGCGCGGCACCAGCCCCTGCAGGTTGCCCCCGTAGTAGCCGATCAACTGTCGCAGAAAGGGGGTCGGTAGCAGGCTCTGGCCTTCCTTGCTCTCGGCCTCGACGATGATCTGCGTGAGCACGGAACGGGTGATGTCGTCGCCGGTCTTCGCATCGTAGACAACGAAATCGCGGCCGAGGCGCACCATCTTCGCAAGGTCGTCGAGCGTGACGTAGGAGGAAGCCTCGGTGTTGTAGAGCCGCCTGTTGGCGTATTTCTTCACCACCACGGGCGGCGCCGCGCCCTCGGCCCCCTGCGCGCCGGTCGTCGCCGTGCTGCCCGCCATTGTCTCTCCGTTCCCCAAACGCCTTCTTATCCAACACTAGCACGCGGAACAGCCCGCCATGAAAGCCGCAATCGCCGGTCCTTCACCGGATGCCGCCCGTTCCGTCCGCGCGCCGGCCCGGCTATGGTCGGGCCTGGCGAGGAACCCCCATGGACGGCCCTGAGGATCTCGACAGCCTCGCGGAGGACTGGATCGCGCTGTGGCAGAGCGAGATCGCCGGACTGGCGGCCGATCCGGAACTGGCCGAGCAATGGGCCGCCTGGGCCGCGCTCGGCGCGGCATGGATGCGCGCGGCCAGCGCCATGGCGCCGCACGCGCCCTCGGCCATGGCGCCGCACGCGCCCTCGGCCATGGCGCCGCACGCGCCCTCGGCCATGGCGCCGCACGCGGCGACGCCCGATGACCGGCCCGCTCCGCCGCCGGGGCCCCCGGCCGCTGCCGCTGCACCTCGGCCTCGCGGGGATGCGGGCGCTGGCGGCGACGACCGGCCTGGCCGCGACGCCATGGCCGAGCGGCTGGCCGCACTCGAACGCCGCCTGGCCGATCTCGAAGGCGGGGCAGGCGGAACGGGCCAGAATCCTCGGCGCCCTCGCCGCCGGCGGCCACCGGCCTGACGCGCTCCTGCCCGCCGTCCTCGCCCGCCTCGCGCGGGCCGATCGCGCGCTGGTCGCGGGCATCGCCGCCTATCGTCGCCATCCCTTCGCCCGTGATGCTGCGGATCCGCCCGCGATCTGGACCGAAGGGGGGTCCCGCCTGCTCGACCATGGCGGCGAGGGGCCGGCGGTGCTGTTCGTCCCTTCCCTCGTCAACCGCGCCTACGTGCTCGATCTGCTGCCGGGGCGCTCGCTGCTGCGGTGGCTGCCGGGGCAGGGCTTCCGCGCCTTGCTGCTCGACTGGGGCTGGCCCGGGGAGGCGGAGCGCCACTTCACCCTGACCGACTACGTCGCCGGACGGCTGGAACGCGCGCTGGCGGCCGCCCCTGGGCCGGTCGTGCTGGCGGGCTACTGCATGGGCGGGCTGCTGGCACTCGCCGCCGCGCTGCGCCGGCCGGACCGCGTGCGCGCGCTCGCGCTGCTGGCCACGCCCTGGGATTTCCATGCCGGGCCGGACGGGCCGCGCCGCGCGCGCACCGCCGCCGCCCTGCTCCCGGGGCTCGATGCGCTGATGGAGCCGACCGCGGCGCTGCCGGTCGATGCCATCCAGTCGCTGTTCGCCATGCTCGACCCCTTCGGCGTGGCGCAGAAGTTCCGCGCCTTCGCGCGGCTGGCGCCGGACTCCGACCGCGCCCGCCTGTTCGTCGCGCTCGAGGACTGGCTGAACGACGGCGTGCCGCTGCCAGCCCCGGTCGCGCGACAATGCCTGGCCGGCTGGTACGGGCGGAACGAGCCCGGGCGGCTCGCCTGGCGGATCGCGGGGCAGGTGGTGGATCCGGCGGCCTGGGGCGGGCCGGCCTTCGTCGCGATGCCGGAGCGCGACCGGATCGTGCCGCCGGCCTCGGCGGCCGCGGCGGCGGCGCGCTTCACGGCGGCCACGGTGCATGTCGCGGCGGGCGGGCATATCGGGATGGTGGCGGGCACGGGGGCGGAGGCGGCGCTGTGGCGGCCGTTCCAGGCGTGGCTGTCGGCCTTGGCGTGATCCCTGCCTACCGGACGCAATCCCGCGCCCGGCCTCCGATCCGGCGCCGCCGGGCGGCGCGCGCCAAGCCGGATGCCGAAGGTCAGCCCTGCGATCTTGCGTCCTGGCGCGGTCGGTGTCAGCGGGCCGCGGCCAGCGCCGCCACGACCTCGTCGCTGTCGAGCAGTCGGTCGATCGCCTCGTTCATCGTTCGCAGCATCAGCGCGTGTAGTTCCTCGGGTGAGGCGAAGATGCCGGTGTCGAGCGCCAGCACGCTGCCGGTGACGTTGCGGGCGCGTTCCGTCCGTTCCGCCAGCACGCGGCCGCTGCTTCTCTCGCGCAGGCGCAGGGTGATCACGACCGTTGCCTCCAGCCTCGCGTATCGGTTCGCGTCGAACTGCGACACCTCGGCCAGGAGGTCCACGCGCGGGTCCTGCTGCGCGAGCCAGCCCCGCGCCGCCAGCGCGTCGTCGAGTGCCCGGCGCACCACCTGATCGAGCGGCCGGTCGGCCTGGAGGGCCTTGAGCGGGTTGCCGTAGCCGCCGCGGATCGTCCCGATCCAGGCTGGGTCCTCGCGCCCGGTGCGGCGCGTCACCGCGACGTCGGAGACGCGGGCCAGGGGGCCAGGTGGCCTGGCGCCCGCCACCGGGCCGGTCGGCTGGTAAGGCATCGGGTAGGTCGTCGTCCCGCAGGCTGCGACCAGCATCAGGGCTAGCAGGACACCGAACCGACGGATCATCACGCGCGTTCTTCCTCCAAGCCACGGCATGAGTATCCCGTGCCTCGGCGATGCGCCACAAGGCGGCCGATCGCGGCTTGTGATCCCCCCCCGCCCCGGCGCATGCTGCGCCGCAAAGTCCCGTGGGAGAATACAGTCATGGACGACATCGTCATCGCCTCGGCCGCGCGCACGCCGGTCGGCGCCTTCAACGGCGCCTTCGCCTCGCTCTCCGCCCATGCCCTCGGCACCGCGGCGATCCAGGCCGCCATGGCGCGCGCCGGGATCGAGGGCGGCGAGGTGGACGAGGTCATCCTCGGCCAGATCCTGGCGGCCGGCGCCGGCCAGAACCCGGCCCGCCAGGCCTCGGTCAATGCCGGCATCCCGGTCGAGCATACCGCCTTCGGCATCAACCAGCTCTGCGGCTCGGGCCTGCGCGCCGTGGCACTCGCGGCGCAGCAGATCGCGACCGGCGATGCGCGCATCGTCATCGCCGGCGGCCAGGAGAGCATGACCCAGGCGCCGCACGCCCAGCAGCTGCGCGCCGGGCAGAAGATGGGCGACCTCGCGCTGGTCGATACCATGATCAAGGACGGGCTGTGGGACGCCTTCCACGGCTACCACATGGGCAACACGGCCGAGAACGTCGCGCAGAAGTTCCAGATCACGCGCGAACAGCAGGATGAATTCGCCTTCAACAGCCAGCGCAAGGCCGGCGAGGCGATGAAGTCCGGCCGCTTCGCCGACGAGATCGCGCCCGTCACGGTCAAGGGCCGCAAGGGCGACGTGGTGGTCAGCGCCGACGAATACCCGAAGCCCGAGACCTCGATGGAGATCCTGGCCAAGCTGCGCCCGGCCTTTGCCAAGGACGGCTCGGTCACCGCGGGCAATGCGTCGGGCATCAACGACGGCGCCGCGGCGGTGGTCGTGATGACCGCGGCGGAAGCGGCGAAGCGCGGCCTGACGCCGCTGGCGCGCATCGTCTCCTGGGCGACCGCCGGCGTCGATCCGTCGATCATGGGCACGGGCCCCATCCCGGCCAGCCGCAAGGCGCTGAAGAAGGCGGGCTGGACGATCGACGACCTCGACCTGATCGAGGCGAACGAGGCCTTCGCCGCGCAGGCGCTGGCGGTGAACAAGGATCTCGGCTGGGATACGTCGAAGGTGAACGTCAATGGCGGCGCGATCGCGCTCGGCCACCCGATCGGCGCCTCCGGCGCGCGGGTGCTGACGACCCTGCTGTTCGAGATGCAGAAGCGCGGCGCCAAGAAGGCGCTGGCGACGCTCTGCATCGGCGGCGGCATGGGCGTCGCCATGTGCCTGGAGCGGTAGCGCGGCGCCCCGTCGGGCGGCGCCGCGGCGCTGTTCCGTCGACGGGGCACATGCTGCCCGCACGATCGCGTTCCCCCCTGCGCAACCCGGCGCGGTCGGGCCGCGTCGGGGGGCGTCGTGCGCCCGGCGGTCGTGCCGAACGGAGGAAGGTTTCACCTTCGTGCCCCTCGGGCGCCGGTTGGTGGCCATACGGCCGCCCTGGCTCCGCAGGCATCCCCGTGCTGCCACTCGGCCCCGAGGCCGGAGAATCCTGTGTCGAGGATCAGGCGACCAGCTGCACGATCGCCTGGTGCGGCACGGCGCCGGGCGCGCTCCGCGCGATGCCGGCCTCGCGGAAGCCCGCCGCGGCGGCGAGGCGCCGCCAGCCCTCGTCGTCGCGCAGCCGCAGGAAATAGGCCGGGCCCTGCCAGGGATCCTCGCCGGGGAAGACCACCCAGGACAGGCAGGCGAGCCCGCCCGCCGCCACCGGCACCTGGCGCACCAGGAACAGCACGCCGTCGCCGAGTGGCACCTTCATGTGCTGCCGCCAGCGCCCTTCGGCCACGGCCGGCGCATCGAGATCGGACTGCACGACCGCGAGGCCGCCCGGCCGCAGCACGCGGCGGAACTCGCGCAATGCGGCGAGGTCCTCCGCCTCCTCCAGGAAGTAGCCGAGCGAGTTCCAG
The DNA here is from genome assembly GCF_005222755.1 of Roseomonas sp. HF4. Classification (GTDB taxonomy): domain Bacteria; phylum Pseudomonadota; class Alphaproteobacteria; order Acetobacterales; family Acetobacteraceae; genus Neoroseomonas. The sequence goes on along the minus strand of NZ_STGD01000006.1, from coordinate 216,574 downwards.
AGGTTCAGCACGAGGTCGAAGCTGCCCGATGCGACCGGCATGCGGCGCATGTCCGCCACCGCGCAGGGAAGCGGCCGAAGCATGGCGAGCGGGCCTTCCTGCAGGTCGAGCCCCACCACCTCGAACCCGCGCGCCGCGAGAGCGCGCGCATGACGCCCGCCGCCGCAGGGCACATCGAGGATGCGCGGGCGGCGGTCGCCGAACTGCGCGGCGGCGATGCGCAGCACCGCTTCGACCTCGCGCCGCGTGCGCTCGCCCTCCGCGGCGCCGTCTGCGCCCGGGAAGCGGGCGGCGATGGCCTCGTAGGCGGCGCCGAAATAGCCGCCGGGCTGCCGGCCCCACCAGCCGGGCTCGGGCCTTGCGGTGCGGGCGAAGGTCTCGTCGTCGCAGGACCAGAGGTGGCGTGCCGCGGCGGCCGGCACCTGGCGGAAGGCGGGGGCCAGCGCCGCGCGCAGCGCCGCCGCGTCCTGGCCGCTCATGGCCGCCTCCGGCCCTCAGGTCATCGCCGCGGCGCCTGGCAGGTCGCTGGCGGCCTCGGGCCGCGCGGCCGCCGCCTCGCCGCGCAGCGTCTCGAACCACAGGCACGCTTCGTCCCGCCCGCGGGCCGGGCACCAGATGCGCCCTTCGCCGAGCGGCGCCATGCCGAGCAGCCGCACCACCGCGAGCGAGGGCGCGTTGTCCGGCTGCACCGCCGCGCGCACCCGCGCGACATCCATCAGGCGGAAGGCCTCGGAAAGTGCGGCCGGCGCGGCCTCGCGCATCAGCCCCTGGCCCTGGAAGGCCTCGCCCAGCCAGTAGGTGAGCAGCGCCGTCGAGCCCTCCCCCGGCGCGCGGGAGACGCTGATCCAGCCCGTCACCGCGCCATCGGCGCGGCGCTCGATCACCAGCGGCAGGGACCGGCGCTCGGCTGCGGCCATGCGCACCCCGGCGATGCGGTCGAGCGCCATGGGCGGCGTGTAGGGCACGGGCCAGGAGGCGAGTCGGCGGCTCACGGCCTCGCTCATCAGCGCCGAGAGCGCGGGGGCGTCCTGCGGCTCCGCGCAGCGCAGCCGCAGCCGAGGCGTCTCGATGGGCGACAGCGCGGGGGTGGGCACAACCATGCCGGGAATCTACCCCGCTTCTGTCAACGCACCAACTGTCGCGCGATGATCTCCGCCAATTTTCTACGCGGAGGATCGAACATCCGGGCGAGCGAAAAACTGGCGTGGCGGACGCGCGCGCGCAACGTCGAGAAGGACCGGAATCCCTCCTCCCCATGCAACCTTCCGTGACCCGACGCGCCGACGCCGCCGAAGGGCAAGGCGGAGAAGCCGACATGCTCGATGCAGCGCCCGGCGACGATGGCGCCGGAGCGCGTGCCGGCCGCGACCGCCGCCTCCTCGGCCGACGTGGCGCCGAACAGGTAGATGGCCAGCGGGCTCGGGCGCGCGGCGATCCAGGCGATCGCCTCGGCCAGGTCGGCGCAGGGGCGGATGGGCAGGATCGGGCCGAAGACCTCCTCCTGCGCGAGCGGCGCGTCGTCGTCCACGGTGGCGAGTGCGATCGCGCGCTGCCGCCCCGGACCGTCGGCGCCGAGCGGCACGAGCGTCGCACCCGCCGCCAGCCCATCGAGCCGAGCCTCCTGTGCTTCGTTCAGCAGCGCGGTGCCGGGCAGCGCGATGCAGGCGGCGCGGCACGCGGCCTCGAAGGCGGCCGGCGCGTGGCCGACCAGCAGCACGGTGTCGGGCGCGACGCAGGTCTGGCCGGCGTTCAGCGCCTTGCCGACCAGGATCTCGCGCGCCGTCCGCGCCAGGTCGGCGCCGGGCAGCACCACCACCGGGCACTTGCCGCCCAGTTCCAGCGTGACCGGCACGAGGTTCGCCGCCGCCGCCTGCGCCACGCGCCGCCCGGTCGCGGTGCCGCCGGTGAAGACGAGGTGGTCCCAGGGCTGCGCCGCGAAATCGGCGGCGACCGCCGCATCCCCCGTGACGCAGCGCGCCATGTCGGGGCCCAGCGCGGCGTGCAGGATCTCGCCGATCAGCGCCGCCGAGCGCGGCGCGTGCTCGGACGGCTTCACCGCGATGCGGTTGCCCGCCGCGATCGCGTCCACTGCCGGGGAGAGCGCCAACTGGAACGGGTAGTTCCAGGGCGCCATGATGCCGATGACACCCTTCGGTACCGGCTCGACCCGCGCGCGGGCCGGCCAGAAGGGAAAGGGCACGCCGACGCGGCGGGGCCGCATCCAGGCCCGCAGGTGCCGCCGCGCATGCAGCGCGAAATCCGCCACGAGCACGGCATCGGCGAGCAGCGTCTCGATCCGGTCGCGCGCGCCGAAATCGGCGGCGGCGGCGGTGGCGATGTCCTCGGCGCGGCGCTTCACCTCGGCGGCCAGCCGCGCGAGCAGGTCGCGGCGGCGAGCTGCGTCCGGGGCGCCGTCATGCGCCTCGGCGGCGCGCAGCGCGGCCAGGGCGGCGGATGCGGGGGTCATCGGCGGGGTCTCATGCGGCGCGCTGCCCTTGGCGTTGCTCGGGGGGTGGCGCTGGCTCCGGCGCGGGCCGGATGGCGAAGCGGCGGGGGAGGAGAACCTCCCCCGCTCCCCCTCCCTTGTTTGGCACCTGGAGCCCGTCCTGGAAGGTGGGGCGCCAAACGACGACGAAGGTTGAGGGGGGGCGGGGGGAGAAGTTCTCTTCTCCCCCTGTCTTTTCCCCACCGTCCTGCCGCACCCGCATCACGCCGCCGCCTTGCGCGGCAGCAGCGGCAGGATGGCGCGTGCCGCGGCTTCCCCCGACCGCGCGGCGGCCTCGATCGTCGCGGGCAGGCCGGGCCAGGTCCAGTCGCCGGCGAGCGCCATGTTGCGCATCGGTCGGCGCGGCGCGTGCGGCGGGATGCCGACGCCGTGGCGCGGCGTGGCGCGGCGTTCCTTGACCGCGCGGCAGGGCGGCGGCGCGTCCGGCCAGGGGCCGGGCAGGCCGAAGGCGGCCGCCGCGCGGCGGATTTCGGCCCAGGCGCGGGGCGCCAGCGCCTCGGCCGTTTCCTCGGTCTCGGCATCCGCGGCGCTGACCGTGACCGACACGCCCGAGGGCCGCACCAGCACCCATTGCGCGAGGCCGCCGACGAGGCCGAGGAAGCGCACAGGCCCGTCCCCGGGATGCGCGAAATGCAGGTTCAGGATGGGCGCGTGGCGCTCCGGGACCTTGAGGCCGGGGATGAGCCGCGCCGTCTCCCAGGGCGGCAGGGCAAGGATGACGGCGTCGCCCTCGGCGAGCGACAGCGTTTCCTCGTTCAGATGGAGCGCGGTGGCGCGGCCCTCGGCGGTGGTCATGGCGCGCAGGCGGCGGCCGAACCGCACCGTGGCGCCCGCCGCGTGCAGCGCGGCCAGCGCCGGCGCGACGAGGTCCGGGCCGAGCCCGTCCCGCGCCACCAGCAGCCGCGCCGCGCCGCTGCCGCCGATCCGCCGCAGCACCTGGCCGAGCCGGGCGGAGGAGGCCTCCGTCGCCGGCGTGTTCAGCGCGGCGACGGTGAGCGGCTCCACGAAGCCGCGCAGCAGAGCCGGGTGTTTCGCCAGCGCCTCGGCCACCGGTCGGTCGGTCAGCGGCAGCGCCATTCGGAGAAGTGCCACGAGCCCGCCCGCGGTGAGCCCCGGCGGGCGCAGCGCCGGGTCCCGCCAGGCGAGGGGGGAGGCCGCGATGCGCCGCGCCGCGCCATCCGCCAGGTCGAGCACGGGCAGGCCCGCGGGCTCGGGCTCGATCCAGCCCGCGCGTGCGCCGATGGCGTCGAGGAAGCGCAGCGCGGCGTGGTTCGCGCCCATCAGCGCGTGGGTGCCGTTGTCGGTGCCGTCGGGCAGCGCGCGGCAGCGCCCGCCGGCGGATGGCGCGGCCTCGTGCAGCGTGACCGCGGCGCCGGCGCGCGCCAGCGCCAGCGCCGCCACCAGCCCGGCGACGCCGGCGCCGACGACATGCACGGCGCGGCTGCCCTGCGGCCCGAAGGGGCAGGGACCGGTCGGGCCCGCCATGCTCATCGCGCCGCCACGGGGGCGAGGCGGAGCGCATAGGCGGCCATGCGCGCCTTCTCGCCGGCCGTCAGGCGCGGCCGGGCGCGCGGCGGGCCGAACCCGCGCGCCACCAGCCGGTCGAAGATGCGCCGGTAGCCCCACATCATGATGCGGGCGGGCAGCAGCGCGGGCGTGTCGAAGGCGCGGAGTTCCTCCTCGGCGCGGGCGAAGCCGGCAGCGGCCTCGGCGGCCAGCGCCTGCGCCGCGGCGGCCGTGCCCGGCGCCGCCATCATGCGCGCGGCGTCGCCGTCGGCGACTCCCTGCGCGGCCAGCAGGTCGAGCGGCAGGTAGACGCGGTCGCGCGTCGCGTCCTCGTCCATGTCGCGCAGGATGTTCACCAGTTGCAGCGTGCGGCCGAGCGCCAGGCCGAAGCCGGCCGCCTCCGGCGCGCCGAAGATGCGCACGGCCATGGCGCCCACGCTGCCGGCCACGCGCCGGCAGTACTGGTCGAGCGCGGCGGCGTCCGCGATGCGCAGCCGCGGCGCCGCATCGGTTTCCATGCCGGCGATCATCGCCTCGCATTCCTCGGCGGGCAGCGCGTAGCGGTCGCGTGCGCGGGCCAGTTCGCGGGACAGCGCGCAGTCGGGGCGCTCCAGCTTCGCGCGCCAGTCGGCCAGGAACCGGCGCTTCTCGGCCTCGGGCATGGCGCCGTCGGCGATGTCGTCCACCGCGCGGCAGAAGGCATAGACGGCCCAGAGCGCGCGGCGGCGGTCGCCCCGCAACGCCGACATGCCCTTCGCGAAGGAGGACCCGGCGGCCGCGACGCGCGCGCGGACCAGCGCGGCATCGGACGGTCCGGCGAAGGGGCTGGCTGCGAAGGCGCGGGCGAAGTCCGGCCTGCGGAGCGCCACGCGCCCCGCCACCGGGTCCGCCGCGCGCAGCCGCGCGAGCAGCCGGCGCGCGAGCGCGATCGTCACCCGCGATTCCATCGCCAGCCGCCACGACCCGACCAGCCGCGGCAGGGCGGCGGCCGCGTCCAGCCGTTCCTCCACGCGGTCGAGCGCGGCGTCGAGCACGGCGCGGCGGGGCGCGGCATTGGCGGGTTCGAAGAAGGCCTCCTCCCCGCCCGCCAGCGCCATCCAGGATACCGGCAGGTAGATGCGGTCGAGGTTCGCGCGGTCCGGCCCCAGGTCCTGCAGGTGGTTCAGCACCTGAAGCGCGGTGCAGAGCGCATCCGCCGCCGCCTCGGCGCCCGGCGCCGCCGTCCCGTGCAGGCGCACCAGCATCCGCCCGACCGGATTGGCCGAGGCCGCGCAATAGGCCTCGAGCGCCGCCCAGTCGGCGTAGCGGCGCTGCGTCGCGTCCTGGCGGAAGGCGGCGAGCATGGCCCGCGCTTCCGACGTGCCGCAGCCGCTGTCATGGATCGGCCGTGCCGCTGGCTCGTCCGTGGCGGGGTCGTCGAGGGCGCGCCCGAGCGCGTCGAGCCGCGCGAGTTTCTCCTCGGCCGCGAGGTCCGGCGCGTCGGCGATGTCGTCGGCCGTGCGCACGAAGCGGTAGAAGCCGAGCACCTTCGGCCGCAGCGCGGGTGCCAGCAGCAGGGAGGCCACGGGGAAATTCTCGCTGCCCGCGTCGCGGGTGGGCGGGCCGGCGGCGACGGTCATGGGCGGCAGGCCGGGGGAGAGGGCGCGCCCCCGGCCACCGAGCGCCTCGACGAGGAGATCATGGCCGGCAGGATATGGCCTCGGAGGGCCACGCCACCAGCCCGGACCGCGATGGAAGCCGCGCGCCGCGCCCCCATGCCGCGGCCGGGCCGCGCGAGGCCCCCCGAGGCCGCGCCGTCCGCGCCCCGCACGGCAGCCCCGCGCAGTCCGCGCTTGACCGCGGCCGCGCATGGGCCGACCTCTGCTCCCCTCATGTCCTTCGACGATCTCCCCGCGCCGCTCCGCGACGCCCTCGCCGCGCGCGGCTATGCCGCGCCCACCCCCGTCCAGGCCGCCGTCCTGGCCCCCGAGGCCGCGGGCCGCGACCTGCTGGTCTCGGCCCAGACCGGGTCCGGCAAGACCGTGGCCTACGGGCTGTCGCTGGCGCCGGAGCTGATCGGCACCGCGCCGCGCCTGCCCCAGGCCGGCGCGCCGCTCGCGCTCGTCGTGGCGCCGACCCGTGAGCTCGCGCTGCAGGTCAAGGCGGAGCTCGCCTGGCTCTATGCGCCGGCGGGCGGGCGCGTCGTCTCCTGCGTCGGCGGCATGGACCCGGTGGCGGAGCGGCGGATGCTGGCGCAGGGCGCGCATCTCGTCGTCGGCACGCCCGGGCGGCTGCGCGACCACCTGGAACGCGGCAACCTCGCCCCCGGCAGCCTCCGCGCCGTCGTGCTGGACGAGGCGGACGAGATGCTCGACCTCGGCTTCAAGGAGGAGCTCGAGGCGATCCTCGAGGAAACGCCCGAGGGCCGGCGCACGCTGATGTTCTCGGCCACCGTGCCGCGCGCCATCGCAGCCCTCGCCAAGGGCTACCAGCGCGACGCTCTGCGCCTCGAGGTGGGCGGCGAGCGGGAGCCGCATGGCGACATCGAGTACCGCGCGCTGATGGTCGCGCCGCACGAGATCGAGCGCGCCGTCGTCAACGTGCTGCGGCTGGAAGACCCGCGCATCGCCATGGTGTTCTGCGCGACTCGCGCGGCCGTGGCGCGGCTGCACGGCAACCTGGCCGAGCGCGGCTTCTCGACCGTCGCGCTGTCGGGCGAATTGTCCCAGGCCGAGCGGCTGCGCGCGCTGCAGGCGCTGCGCGACGGGCGCGCACGGGTGTGCGTCGCGACCGATGTCGCCGCGCGCGGCATCGACCTGCCCGACCTCGGCCTCGTCATCCACGCCGAATTGCCGCGCGACCCCGAGACGCTGCTGCACCGGAGCGGCCGCACGGGCCGCGCCGGGCGCAAGGGCGTGTCCGTGCTGCTGGTCCCCCACACCCGCCGCCGCATCGCCGAGCGGCTGGTGGCCGGCGCGCGGGTGAAGGCGAGCCTCGGCCCCGCGCCCTCGGCCGAGGCGATCCGCGCGCGCGACGCCGAGCGGCTGGCCGCGCAGGTGCTGGCGCTCGCGGCCGAGGAGCCGGCGGAGGAGGACCTCGCCGTCGCGCGCAGCCTTCTGGCCGAGCCGGCGCTCGCTGCCCGTGGCGCCGAGGCGCTGGCGGCCGCGCTGGTGCGCGTGCTGCGCGCACCCCTGCCGGCACCCGAGGAACTGGCCGAGATCTCCGAGCGCCCGGCCCCCCGCCCGGCGCGCGACGCGCCCGTCCCGCAGGGCGGCGCGCAGGAGGGCATCTGGTTCCGCGTCGATGTCGGGCGCGACGGCCGCGCCGACCCGAAATGGCTGCTGCCGTTCCTCTGCCGTCGCGGCCACGTGACGCGGCAGGAGATCGGCCGCATCCGCATCCTGGGGCGGGAGACGCAGTTCGAGGTGGCGCCCTATGCCGCCGCGCGCTTCGCAGCCGCCGCCCGCCGCGCGGAGGGCGACGACGCGCATATCCGCGTCGAGCCGATGCAGCCGGTGCAGGGGCCGCCGCGCCGGCCGCGCCCGCCGGCCGGCGCCGCTACGCGCCGGCGGCCATGAGTTCGGCCGGGGCGTCCGCCTTCAGCACTTCCCCGGCCAGATAGAGGCTGCCGCAGACCAGCACGCGGCCGGGCACGCCCTCGGCCGCGATCCGCGCCAGCGCCGCCGCGACCGTCGGCCCCTGCCGCGCCAGCCCGCCGCTGGCCGCGACGATGTCCTCGACCGGCATGGCGAGGTGCTGGCCGGGCTCCGCCACCGCCGTCAGGGTCGTGGCGAAGGGCAGCAGCGGGCGGAGGAACTCGACGCTCGCCTTGCCCTTCTTCATGCCGACCACGAGGTGCAGCGGCCGGTCGCCCCATGAGGGCAAATGCTGCGCGAGAGCCACGCCCGCGCCGGCATTGTGCCCGCCATCGAGCCAAAGTTCGGAGCCCGGCGGCAGCATGTCGGCCAGCGCGCCCCGCAGCCGCTGCAGCCGCGCCGGCCATTCGGCGGCGCCGACGCCCCGCGCGATGGCGGCATCCGTCAGCCAGGGCGGGTTCCAGGCGCGCAGCGCGGCGATGGCGATGCCGGCATTGTCCGCCTGGTGCGGGCCGGGCAGGCCGGTCGGCGGCAGGTCGATCGCGTCCCGCGCATCGGCATAGCGCAGCCCGCCCGGGGTCGGTTCACAGGTCCAGTCCCGTCCGCGCGTCAGCAGCGGCGCGCCACGTTCGGCCGCAACGCGCGCGATGACCGCGGCCGCCGCCGGGTCTTGCGCGCCGGTGGCGCAGGGTACGCCGGGCTTGATGATGCCGGCCTTCTCGAAGGCGATGGCCTCCAGCGTCTCGCCCAGGAAATCCATGTGGTCCATGGAAATGGAGGAGATTGCTGTGGCGACCGGCCGGTCCACCACGTTGGTCGCGTCGAGCCGCCCGCCGAGGCCCACTTCCAGCACCAGCAGGTCGGCCGGGATGCGGCTGAACAGCAGCAGCGCCGCCGCGGTCGTGATCTCGAACACCGTGATCGGCTCGCCCGCATTGGCGGCCTCGGCCTCCTCCAGCGCGGCGGTCAGGGCGGCGTCGGTGACCAGGCGGCCGGCAAGCCGGACGCGCTCATGGAAGTGCACGAGGTGCGGGGAGGTATAGACATGCACGCGCTGCCCGGCGGCCTCGGCGATCGCGCGCAGGAAGGCGCAGGTGCTGCCCTTGCCGTTGGTGCCCGCGACATGGACCACGGGCGGCAGGCGGCGCTCCGGATGGCCGAGCGAGGCCAGCGCCCGGTGCATGCGGCCGAGGCTGAGGTCGATCAGCTTCGGATGCAGCGCGTGCAGGCGCTCGACGATCGCCTCGGCGCGCGACATGGCGTCAGGCCTGGGCCGGGGCGGCGGGGTCCTCGGGCGGCGGCAGGGCGACGACCTCCTCGACCGAGACCTCCGGCTCGCGCAGCACCAGCGGCACGCGCAGCAGCGCGATGACGCGGGCCAGCGTCTCGCGCATCTCGCCGCGCTTCACGACCATGTCGAGGATGCCGTGCTCCAGCAGGTATTCGGCGCGCTGGAAACCCTCGGGCAACTTCTCCCGGACCGTCTGCTCGATCACGCGCGCGCCGGCGAAGCCGATCATGGCGTTCGGTTCGGCGATGTGGATGTCGCCCAGCATGGCGAAGGACGCGGTGACGCCGCCGGTGGTCGGGTCGCACATCACGACGATGAAGGGCAGCCCTGCTTCCTTGACCATGCGCGTCGCGATCACGGTGCGCGGCATCTGCATCAGGCTGATGGCGCCTTCCTGCATGCGCGCCCCGCCCGAGGCGGTGAAGACGATCAGCGGCGCGTCCTGCAGCACCGCGAGCTTGGCCGCGGTGACGATCGCCTCCCCCACGCCGGCGCCCATCGAGCCGCCCATGAAGGCGAACTCCATGGCGGCCACGACGGCGCGCTGGCCCTCGATCGTGCCGTGCGCCACGGCCACCGCGTCGTCCATCGCAGACTTGGCCTGCGCTTCCTTCAGCCGGTCCGTGTAGCGGCGCTGGTCGCGGAAGCGCAGCGGGTCGGCCGGCGCCTTCGGCAACTCGATGCGGGAGAAGCCCTCGTCGAGCGTGCATTCGAGGCGCCGCGTGGCGGAGATGCGCATGTGGTGGCCGCAATGCGGGCAGACGTTCAGCGCCGCGTCGAGGTCCCGGCGGAAGATCATCTGCTCGCAGGCGGGGCATTTGTGCCAGAGGTTCTCCGGCACGTCCCGCTTGAAGAGGCCCGAGATCTTCGGCAGGGCCCAGTCACTGATCCAGTTCATCGCACACGCCCTTCGCATGCGCGGGACGGCCCCGTCGCAGCGCCCGCGTTATATGGGGTGGCGGGGTCGAGGGCCATGGGCGTCGAGGGCGCGGGTGGATGGGAACCTCTCCGCCCGCCCTGGACCCCGCGCCCCGGCGGCGCCATGTCTCAGGGCGCATGAGCCTCACCATCCTTCCCGCCCAATTGCCCGCCGAGGCGCTGCGCGACCTCCGCGCCGCGCGCGACGCACTCGAGAATCCCTCCCTCGCCGCGCGACTGGCCGGCCTGGCGGGATTGCCGGCGGAGGCGCTGCGCGCGCGACTGCCCGCGGCGCTGCAGGGCGGCGTCGATGGCGCGGCGCGGGCGGCGCTCTCGCTGGCCATGGGGGCGGCGCTGCGGTCCGGTCCGGCAGTGGTGCCGCTGCCGGTGCCGTCATCGTGGTTCCATCGCGGGCTCGCGGCGGTGTCCGGCGCCATGGGCGGCGCCTTTGGGCTGCCGGGCACGCTGGTCGAACTGCCGGTCTCGACGACCATCCTCCTGCGCCAGGTCGCGGCCATCGCGGGGGAGGAGGGCGAGGACCTGGATGCGCCGGAGGCGGCGGCGGAATGCCTCAAGGTCTTCGCGCTGGGCGGCAGCAGCCCGGCCGACGACGCGGCCGAGAGCGGCTATTTCACCGTGCGCCTGGCATTGGCCGAGGCGCTGAAGGGTACGGTCGGGCGCACGATCGTGCCGGGCTTCGTCGCGGCGGTGGCGGCGCGCTTCGTGGGACCGGTCGGGCTCAAGGTCTCGGCCCAGGCGGCGCCGATCCTGGGGGCGGCGGCGGGCGCCGCGGTCAATCTCGCCTTCCTCGAGCATTTCCGCGGCGTGGCGCGCGGCCATTTCACGCTGCGGCGGCTGGAGCGCACGCATGGCGCGGCGCGCATCCGCGCCGCCTGGGACGCGCTGTCGGCCGCGCGGGACGAGCCCTTCATCGCGCGCGGCCGATAGCGGCGCCGGCGGGTCGTGCCGGACGCGCGAAGGTGAAGCCTTCGTGCCCCTCAGACGCCGGGCGGGTCGCATCCGCGGCCCTTGGCTTCGCGGCCCGCGCCGCGGCCGCCATTCGGCGGCTCGTCCCTTCGGGCCGCGGGCCGGGCCTTCGGGCTTCGGGCGTCAGGCCTGCGCCATGCGCCGGTGCCAGGCGGTCGACAGCAGCATGCCGGCCGGCCGGGGCCGCAGGTTGTCCTGTTCGAGCATGCCGAGCACGCGCCGCACGGCCTCGACCTCGGTGACCCGACGCCCGGTGATATTGCGGTAGAGCGCAGCGGCGCGTTCGACATCGGCGCGCGCGACGCGCCCGGCCGGGTCGGCCTGGGCGCGCAGGAAGGCGCGCGCTTCCCGCGCCCCGGCGGCGTCGCCCAGGATGCCGTGGCGCGACGCCTCGGCCTCCAGCAGGGCGCGGGCCTCGGCGGCGGTCAGGCCGTGATGCGTGACGCCGTCGCTGAGCAGCGCGAGTTCCGCCGCGGGGTCCGGGTTGCCGTCGGCGGCGTGCAGGCGGGCGCGCTCGGCGAAGCCCGCGGGGTCGGATGGGGCGGCGGGCGGCTTCGGCGGCGCGAAGCGCGCCCCGCCCGCGGCGGCGGCGGCGTCGATGCTGCGCCCGGCCGGGTCGGCCACCGCCTCGGCCCGCAGCCCGCCGGCGGGCGCGCAGCCGGCGCAGGGCAGGATGCGGACGCTGCCGTCGAGCTCCATCAGCTGCAATTCAACCGTCATGTCGGGATGGCGCGCGCGCACGGCGGCGGCGGCACGGTTGAGCACGGCCTCATGCGCGCGGAACTCGGCGGCCGGGTCATCGGCCAGGCGTCGGCCGGCATGCAGGTGCATCGCGCCGCAGTCGCGGTGGTTCACGAATACGACGCGGCGCACGCCGTGCAACTGGCGCGACGCGGCCAGGTTGTCCCAGAGCGTGGCGCTCCAGGCGGGGCGCCAGTCCTCGGCCGCGGCCAGCGCGGCGCCGGCGATGCGCATCTCGCTGTACCGCCCGGTGCGGCCGAGCGCGGCCATCAGGAAGGTGACGTCGTCGGTGAGGCGCGGGTCGATGCAGCTGACGAGGAAGGTGTCGGCCTTGCCCGGGGGCGGCGCGGTCGCGGTCATTTCGTGATGTCCTCCGTGTGGCTGATGCCGCCCAGGCGATGATGCAGGTGCGAGAAGCAGAGGCCCGCCGTGAACACGCCGGCAACACTGACCAGCAGCCAGACCAGCAGCGTCTGCCCCGACCACGGGCTCTCGCCGGCCAGGTGCAGCACCGTCATGCCGGCACCGAGGTAGAAGGCGACGACGAGCCCGATGCCGCGCCGCCCGAGCACGCCGAGCGTGGTGCGCCAGACGACCATGCAGACCGCCGCCAGCGTCGCGCCGACCGCAAGCTTCACCCAGAACCAGTCGAACCCGCCCAGCACCCAGTGCAGGAAGGAGGTCCCGGAGGGGTTGTAGATCGCGAAGACGACGAAAAGGCAGAACAGCGCGCGCGCGACGACGCCGCGCCAGTCGAAGGGCCGCGTGGTCATCGCGCCGCCTCGTGCGCGCGGCGCAGGGCGAGGTCCGACAGGCGCCCATGCGCCAGGTCGGCGGCGATGCGGCGGTCGAGCCCCGCCCGCCAGGGCGAGAGCGCCGCCGCGCTTTCGGCGGGCAGGGCGTCGAGTGCCTGCGCCGCATCGGCCAGGGCGCCGGCCTCGAGCAGCCCTGCCGCATCCCGCAGCGCGGCCAGGCCCGGCGTTCCGGCGGCGCCGAGCCCTGCGCCGAAGCGCGCCGTGGCGGCGACGCGGCGCGCGATCCAGCCGGCATCGGGGGTGAAGCCGATCTCGGCCAAGGTCGCCGCCTCCGCCGCCGCCGCGAAGCCGGCCACGAGGTCCGCCCGGGTCGGCGCGCCCTCGGCCGCCGCGGCGGCCAGCGGCAGCAGCAGGCGCGTCGCCTCCGTGTCGGCGGCGGCGAGGGCGACCGCGACGGCGAAGGCGCGCGGATAGGGCTCGGGCCGTGGCACGTGCGGCAGCAGCAATTCGATCGCGACCAGCGGCCAGGCGGCACGGTCGGCCGTCACGGCGCGGCCGGGCGACGGGCCGTCCTGCGCCGGCGTCGCTGCATGGGCCGCGGCCGCGACCTGCGGCGTGCCCGCCCCCATCGAGACCGCGAGCGCCAGGCCCGCGAACATCGCCGCGGCCGCCGCGACGGTCATGGCGAGCAGCGCGTTCCATTCGGGCCGCGCGGGCAGCGGCGCGTCCTCCGCCGGTTCGTCGGTCATCGGCACCCCCCTTCGCCGGCGACGGCGCCGAGCCGCGCCGCCAGGGCCGCCGTCGCGGCGCGCGACGCGTCCTCGGCCAGGCGGCGTTCGGCGCGCGCGATGGCGTCTAGCGCCTGTGCCTCGAAGGCGGTGCGGTTGAGCCCCGCGTCCAGCCGGTTGAACAGCCAGTCGATGCCCCAGGCGACGCCGATGCCGCCAGCGACACCCGCCGCGCTGCCGGTCATGCCGCCCACCGCGAAGCCGAAGACGCCGCCGGCCGCGACGGCCGAGCCGAACTCGCTCAGCCGCACCAGGACGGCGCCGAGGCGCGCGGCCATCGGCCGGAGCGCCCGCAGGAAGGCCGCGCCGCCATCCGTGCCGTCCTCGGCGATCAGGGCCGCCGGGTCGGCGGGTGTCGCGGCGCGCAGCGCCGGCGCCATAGGCGCGGCCGCCGCCGCGAGGTCGATGCGCCGCACCGCCACGGCCCCGGCCGTCGCCGGCGGCAGCCGTGCGAGGCGCGCCGCACTGGCCGCGAGCGCCGCCTGCCAGCCATCGTCCAGCACTGCGCCGACATGCGCGAGGTCGCTGACGAAGGCCGCCCCGCCAAGCGCCGGCGCCAGCACCCGCGCACGGAACTCGGCGCGGATCGGCTCGGCCATTTCCTCGGCCAGGCGGGCCGCGAGCGGCGTCTCCCCGCCATTGGCGACGCTGCCCGACAGGCTCGCCACGCCGCGCGCCAGGATGCGGTAGGAGGTGACGTAGCTCTGCACCCAGCCATAGGCCCAGTCGCCGAAGCCGGGCACGCCTTCCCGCGCCGGGGCGAGGCGCATGGTCGCGGCATCGGCCAGCAGGCGCCGGGCGCGCCCGCCGAGCGTCTCGGCCGCCGCTTCGAGCGCCGCGATCTCGGCCGCCGCCGTCCCTTCCGGCGCCGCGCGGAGCACGCAGGCGGCCGCGCCTGGCGCCACGACGGCCAGCGTCTCGGCCCGCGCTGGCACCGCCGCCAGGATGCTGAGCGCCAGCGCCGCGTGCCATGAACCGCGCGTTAGGCGGCGGGGGGCTATCCGTCGGGCATGGGTCACGATGTCGCCGGCGCGCTGCATGCCATCCTCCTTGCGGCGCTGGCCGCGCTGCTGCCCGTCGCGCTGCTCCGCCTCGGCGCCGCGGGGGTCCGCGCCGTCGCGCCGCATGACGCCGAGGCGGTGCCCGCACTGCGCGCGGCGGGGGCCGTGGCGGGGCTCGCGCTCGGCCTCGCGCTCCTCGCCACGACGCCCGATCCCGCTGCCTTCCTGCCCGGGCGGATGCTCGAGGCGGCGGCGCCCTGGAGCCTCGGCCTCGGGCGTTTCCTGTCCGACCACGCGCTGCCGGGCGTGGGCGCAGGCGCCGCGCTGCTCGACGCGCTGCGGAACCCGGCCGGCATCGGCGGTCTCGCGGCCTGGGGCTCGGCCATGGCGCTGGCCTGCGGCGTCGCGGTCGCGACGCGGCTCTGGAACGGCATCGACGCGCTGCGCGCGATGGCGGCCGTGCTGCTGCAGGCCGGGCTCGTCGCGGCGCTGCTCCATTACGGGCTGCATCTGGCGGGCTGGTTGGCGGCACGGATGGGCTTCTGGACCTTCGGGCTGGCGCTGCTGCTGTTCCAGCGCTGGCGCTACGCCCCGCGCCCGGCGCATTGACGGCGCGCGCGGCATCACCGCAGGTCCATCATGGCCAGGAACGGCGCCGGCGAGAGCAGCGGCGGCTGCCCCACATAGGGAAAGGCGAGCTTCACCGAGACCAGCAGCACCGCGCCCACGATGATGGCGATGACGGCCGCCATGGCGTAGTGCATCGCCGCGCTGGCGCCGCCGAAGAACCACTGGAAGGCGATGGCCGCCACCGAGACGGTCAGCACCAGCAGCCAGATCAGCCCCGACAGCGTGCGTGACGCGACCGAGAGGCGCGCGATCCGCGCCTCCGCCACTTGGCCGAGCCAGTCGCCGGTCTTCTGCTGCAGCACCTGCTGCGCCGAGCGCTCGCTCGGCGCGTCGAGGAAGGCGCGCGTCATGCGCTGGAAGGCGGCGTCCGACCCGGAGGATGTGACGCCCGCCTGCATGGCGGGCCAGTCCTGCGCGACCACGGCCGCCGCGTAGTTGCGGATGGCGGCGCGCATCTCCTGCCGTGTCGCGGCCAGGTTCGGCCCGTCGAAGGTGTCGACCGACAGTGCCAGCATGTAGAGGCCGGACGCCTCCTTCTGCAGGGTGTCGCGGGCGGTCTGGAAGGTGTCCCAGCTGCCGACCAGCGTCAGCGCGGCGACGACGGCGTAGATCTCGACCACGAAGCCGTACTTGACGGCGCCGACCACCGCATTGGCCTGGAATTCCGCATGCGTGAACAGCGCGTACATGACGCGCCCGAGCAGCAGCGCGAGCAGCACCGGCACCGCGATGGTGATGATGATGCCCGCCCAGGCGGGCAGGCCGGCGAGAATATGGGGCAGCACGATGTCCACGTCCGCGATCCTTCGGAGAGCCTGCCGCGCGGCTGCACGGCGGGCGCTCAGGCCTCGATGGCGCGGTACCAGCGGTTCGAGCGGAGCAGCCGTCCGGTCGGCTTCGGGCGGAGGTCGAGTTCCTCCATCAGACGCTTCACGCGCCGCGCGGCCTCGGGCTCGGTCACGCCGCCGCCGGCACGGGCGCGGTAGAAGGCGGCGGCGCGGTCGAAATCCTCCCGCGCGAGGCGCTGGCGCCCGTCGGCGAGGGTGCGCAGCAATTCGCGCGTCGAGGTGCCGAGCTCGCCCTCCAGCGCCACCTCGTTCTGCTGCGCCGCTGCGCGGATGAGGCCGCGCGCGTCGTCGAGCGTCAGCCCGTAGCGCACGAGCCCTTCCTCGAGCAGCCGGCGCTCCTGCTCGCGGTCGAGGAAGCGGCGGCCGTGAAGCTGCAGTTTCACGAGCTCCCCGTACTGGCCCCGGGGCACGTCGTCGGTCGCGGTCATCGGCATCCTGCCTTTCGTCTCTCGGCCGCATTGATGCGGCCGCGTCCTTTATGGTCAGTGAAGGATCATCGCCGCCGGCCGCGTCCGGCCGGGAGGCTGCCGGTCGAGGTCGAGTTGCTGGCCGGTGCCCGAACCCGGCTGGCGCGCGCCGAGCGCCGTGACGCGTTCGTTCAGCCGTTCGATCGCGCGCATGATGCGGCTTGCCTCGACGCCGAGCGGCGCATCGGTCGGCGAGAGCTGGAACCTCACGCGCGGCAGGGGAAAGAGGTCCACCTCGACCTTGTCGACCGAGAAGCTGCCGAGTTCGCCCGCCTCCACCACGCCCCGCACGATCATGCGTTGCACGGCCGAGAGCGGGCCGGGGTGGTTGATCGCGTGGCGCTCCAGCATGCGCTCGATGTATTCGCGGTCGGCCTCGGTCAGTTCACGCGCCTGGCCGAAGGTGAGCGACAGGCTGGGTAGCAGGCTGATCGAGCTCTCGATCTCCTTCAGCTTGTAGCCGGCCAGGTCCATCAGCCAGGCGAAGTCCTCCTGCGCGCGCAGCCGCTCCACGGCGCTGTGCTGCCGGGTGAAGGCGGAAGTGCCGAAGCCGAAGCCGAGCCGGTCGATGACGCTGCCCCAGAGCCGTTCCGCCCGGTCGAGCAGCCCGTCATCCGAGGGCAGGTCCTGCAGCGGCGTCGGGATGACGCTGCCGGGCGCCGCGCCCGGCGCCTGCTGCGCCGCGGCGGGCAGCGGCAGGGCGAGGATCGCGGCGAGAAGCATGGCCTTGGCGTGCATGGCGGGAACTCCGGCGGGGGGCGGTCAGCGGGACATCAGGGACTGGCGTTCGGCCACGCGGCGCTGTGCCGCGCGGTCGGCCGGCGGCAGCGGCACGAGGCCGGCCTCGGCCAGGTAGCCGCCCGGCCCGCCGGCATGCTCGCTGGTCGCCTCGATCATGAATTCCCGCACGCCCCGCACGACGCCCACGCCCTGCTGGTTCCGGCTGTGCTGGCGCTTGGCGTAGACGAAGAAGGTGCGCGCCGGCTCGTAGTCGATCGTGCCGATGCTGCGCGGGGAGGGCACGACGCCGTCGAGTGGGATCGCCACCAGGTTGCCGCCGCTCGCGACGAGCTGGTCGTAGCTCACGGCCGCGACGGTGCCGGGCGGCGCCGCGAGCAGCGCCGCCGTCACCCTGTCGCTCGGCACGTCGGTGATGCGTGCGTCGTCGCGCAGCGTGACGCATTTGCGCCGCCGGTAGGCGGCCTCGAAGATCAGCCGGATGGCGCGGACGTGGCGGCACCCGGCCTCGAGCACCAGGTCGTCGAACAGCGCGCGGGTGCCCGAGCCGTGTTCGGGCAGGACGGCGCGAATCTCGGAGCGGGGCAGCCCGGCGCCGAGGTCTGACCAGAGGCGTGCGCCGTTCGCCGTGAAATCCTCCTCAGCCGGGCGTTCGGCGACCAGCGCTTCCCAGACCTGGCGGGTGGTGAGGCCGGGCAGCGCTTCCCCCCGCCGGGTCACGAGGACGACGGCGCCGAGGCCGATCTGCAACTCGATGATGTCGCGCACGCCGTTCGCGTTGCAGGCTTCCTGCACCGCGCGCGTCATGCGGCGCGTGACCACCGCGAGGTCGGGCGTCTGTGGCCCGACGCCGGTGCAGAACAACTCGAGCGCCCGGGTCGAGCCGAGGGCGTCGGTGATCGGCGGCACCACGCCCTGGTGGCGCTGCGTGAAGCCGTCCGCCAGCAGTTGCGTGATGCCAGCGGAGGAGGCCGAGCTGACCACCACCAGGCGGTCGCGCAGCGTCATGGAGGACTGGGCGCCGGCGGGGCCGGCGGCGTGCGCCAGCAGGAGGCCGGCGAACAGGGCAAGGGCGTGGCGTCGCACGGGGGGCTCCTTGATGCGGGGCGGGATGCGGGGGCATCGGGCGTCAGCCGGGACGGGCGGATGGCGAGAGCATGCGCAGCAGTGTCTCCTGCAGCGCCTGCTCGACCGCGAGGCGGGCGCCGGCCTGGGCGAGCCAACCGGCCAGCAGCGGCTGCAGCGTGGGGTCGAGCGCCGCGGCATCCGCCACCGCCGCGGCCAGGTTGCCGCGCCGCAGCTGCTGCGCGACGCCCGCGATCGCCTGGTCCTGGTCGGTCGGGGCGGGCGCGGACATCAACCCTATGCCGGAGGCAGCGGCGCGGACCGTGAGCGTCGCCTGCTGCACGAGGCCGTCGGGCCGTGGTGCGCGCGCGAGGAGCTGCGGCTGCAGCGCGGCGTAGCGTTCGCGCAGTTCCGCCTCGCTCGGCAGGCCGCGGGCGGCGTGGCTCAGCAGCACCTCGGCCAGCGGCGCCGGCAGCGCGCCGGGCGGCGCGAGCCGCGCCAAGGCCCGGTATTCGCGCAGCCAGGGCCGGGGTGTCGCGATCGCCGCTTGCAGCAGCAGCGCCGCCGCGATGAAGCGTTCGTCCCGCGGGCCGGAATCGACATGCGCGAGCGCGGCCTCGAGGCGTGCAACGCGCTCGACCAACGCCTCGGCCGGCGGGGCCGCCGCCTGCGCGCCACGCGGCGCATCGCCGCCGGCGGCGCCGGACAGCAGCAGCGCGGCCAGCGCGAAGCCCCAGGCGACGCCGAGCGCGGGCGTCAGCAGCGGGCGTAGCGCCGATGCCAGGCGCGGGCCGCGTGCGGCGTGGGCGTTCGGCAATGGAGTTCCCGTGGCGTGCCCTGCGCTCATCGTCGTCCTCGATCCCGGTGTTGGGGCGGTGCCGCGCGATCGGCGACGAACGGACTAGAGCATCGGTCGGGTTGTCCGACGCTTAACGGCGCCGCGCCGCGGCATGGCGCGGGCCGCCTCACGCGCCGGGCGGGCCGCCGGCGCGCGCCGCCGCCTGGATGCGCGTCGCCATGGCGAACAGGGGGCGATTGTCGAGCAGCCCGAACAGGAACGCGTTCTCGGCGAAGGCGTCGCGCAGATGGTGCCCGGTCGGCGGCGGTGCGCCGGCGTAGCTCAGGCGCAGGAACTGCAGCACACCGAGCGCGCCCACGAGGTGCACCGCCGCCAGGCGGCGCAGCAGGATGGTGGTCTCGATCTCGCGCTCGACATGCGAGAGCAGGTTGATCGCGCTGAACCAGGCGCCGTGGCGCAGGATGCGCACGCGGTCGTGGTGCAGGACCAGGGAGCCACCGATGCCGTCCAGGATGGCGAGGCAGGCGCCCGGCGACCGTCCCGGGCTCACGGCGCCGCGGCGCCGGGCACCGGGCCGCCGCCGGGGTCGAGGCGATGCGCGACGCTCCGTGCAAGCACCCGGTACGGGTCGGTCGAGACCAGCATCTCCCCGCGGAAGGGCTGCTCGATCAGGAAGACGAAGGCGACCAGCGCGCCGAGGCCCGCGGCCTGGATCGCGAGCATGGCGACGACATGCGCCCGTGGCGGATAGAGGGTGCCGCTCGCGAGGACCAGGCCCGCGAGCAGCAGGATCAGCACCCAGAATTCCTGCGGCAGCGCGACGGTGGCGGCCTGGAGGCGGTCCTCCCGCGCCGTCTCGACCTCGTTGGCCTCCTTCAGCATGTCGGCCGCGAGGCTGCCGGTGGCCGCGACGGCGGCGGCGTGGGCGGCGGCCTCGATCGCCTCGGCGAGGCGCTGCGTGGCGGGGTGGCGGCCGGTCCCGGCCATGGTGGGGAATTCCTCCTCCGTGATGCTGCGCAGATAGGCGGCGATGGCGGGCACGAGCGCGCGGGCGGGCTCGCCCAGCCGGTCGGCCAGGCGGAGCAGGCCGCCGATCGCCGCCGCCTCCACGTGCACACTGCGCTGCGCGTCGGTCATCTGGCTGCGCGCCTGCACGGCGCAGAAGGCGAGTGTCAGCGTCAGCGCGCCGGTCACGGCAGCGGTCGTGCGCATCGCGACGTCCAGCATCTCCTTCGTGGGCGGCGTGCCGACCAGCGGCGCGACCAGGCGGCAGGACAGCGCGGCGAGCGCCGCGCCGGTCGCCATGAAGGCGCCGTAGACGGCGGCGCTCGGCAGGGCTCGGAGGAAATCGACGATGTCCATGGAATGGCCGCGTCCCGGGGCGCGGACCATGACATGGCGATGTTGACCAAGCGGTTAGGGCGTCGGCGGCGGGTCGGGCACCGGCAGGCATCCGGGATGGGTGGTACCGCGGATCCGGGGCGCGCAGCGACGCGATGCTGGCGCGTCAACCATTTCTTAACTATTACCCGTCGCGTGAGATGCCGGCCCGCAGCCGCGTACGGCTCCCGCGCCGCAAAACCCGGCCCGGGACGGCATCCGCGAACGGAAGGTCGGATCGGATGCAAGGCCGGATCCAAGGCGCCCTCGGCGCCGCCCTCGGGCTTTTTCTCATGCTGGCGGCGGTGCCGGTCCAGGCGGCGCCTGATCCGCTGGAGCCGCTGAACCGCCGCGTCCATGCCCTCAACCGCGTCATGCAGTCCTGGGTGCTGACGCCGGCGGCGGAGGCCTATGTGGCGGTGACGCCGCCCGGCGTACGCCGCGGCATCGGCAATGCGCTGGCCAATCTCGGCGAACCGGTCTCGGCGCTGAGCGGCCTTGCGGCCGGGCAACTCGGCATCGCCGCGAACGCCATGCTGCGCTTCGGGATCAACACGACGCTCGGTCTCGGCGGCGCGC
Organism: Roseomonas sp. HF4; assembly: GCF_005222755.1. Lineage (GTDB taxonomy): Bacteria > Pseudomonadota > Alphaproteobacteria > Acetobacterales > Acetobacteraceae > Neoroseomonas. The sequence goes on along the minus strand of NZ_STGD01000006.1, from coordinate 196,000 downwards.
AGGATGCCGCGACCGGCCTCGGCTTCCCGCGGCGGCCCTTCGCCATGACGGATGCGCTGTGCAGCTGGGGCGTGCCGAGCGGGCCGTTCCTGGTGCTGCCGGTGCTGGGCCCTTCGACTCTGCGCGATGCCGGCGCCACCATCGCGACCCATGCGGCGCTGGCGCAGGCCCTGGGGACGGAGCTGGTGGCCGGCTGGCGCGCCGGCGACCTGTTCGCAGGCTATGTCGAGGTGCATGCCGACCTGGGCGCGATCGAGGCGGCGGCGCTCGATTCCTACGCCCTGCACCGGAGCGCCTACCTGCAGCGCCGCGCCGCATCCTGCCCGGCCGATCGCGCAGCGCTGGCCGAACAGGAGCAGGAGGACGAGCCGGAGGCTGTCGCGGCGGCCGGCGCCACGCGCTGAGGCGGGCGGCCTGGTGCGGGCGGTCGGGCTCGAACCGACACTCTGTTGCCAGAAGCGGATTTTAAGTCCGCTGCGTCTGCCTATTCCGCCACGCCCGCGCCGGACGCATCCTGATCGGCGCCGGTCCCTTCGGGAAGCATCCCGCGGAACCGATCACCCGTCCCGGAGCTAACGCCGGTACCGGGGATTTTCAATTCGCCGCCCCGATCCGCGCGGGACGCCCCATCCACGCTTCGCCCGGAATCAGGCCACCGACTCGCCCGGAATGGCGAGCCGCCGCGGCGCCAGCAGCGCAAGGCCGCCATTTGGCGCCGGCGCCAGGGCGTGCAGCCAGCAATGCCGGTCCTCCGCATCGCCCGCGCCCATCACCGGCGAAGGTGCTGAGAGGATACGCAGCCCCCCGCAGGACCCCATCCAGTCCACATGACGGTGCCCGTGCAGCACCACCGCGCGCGGCGCGATTCGGCGCAGGCGTTGCAGCACCCAGTGGCCGTTCACCAGGGCCGTGCCGATCCGGTCGGCCAGCGTCGCGCCAGGACGCGGGTATTCCACCAGGTGATGATGCAGCCCGATCAGCCAGCGCGCGGCGGGCCACTCGGCCATCGCCGTCTCCGCGGCGCGCAGCTGGTCCATCCCCACCAGGCCGAGGGCGTTGGTGAAGGAGAAATGCGTCTCGGCATTCGTGTCGAGCAACACGACCCCGAGCCCGTCCGGCGTGCCGGGCGGCACCAGCATCGGGAAGGCATCGTTCCACATCCGCCGCGCGGCGAAGCCGGCCCGCACCCCGCCCGCATCTATGAAGCGCGCGAGCGCCTCGCCTCGCCCGTCCGCCGCAAGCCAGGCCGCGAGCGTCGGGCCGGCGCGGCGCGTCCCGCGGTCCACCAGCCGCACGCGGTCGCCCTGCAGCCGTGCCGTCGCCGCCAGCATCCGCAGCCGCCGGAGCGACCCGCCCGGCGCGATCGGCAGTTCGAGCCGCGCCGGATTGGCGCGGTCCACGATGTTCACGTCGTGGTTGCCGGGCAGGATCAGCACGCGGTCGCGGAGCGTCGGATGGGCGTCGAGCGCATCCTCGAAGGCGATGAATTCCGCGTTCCGGCCGGCATCGGTGATGTCGCCCGTGATCAGTATCCAGTCGAGCGGGTGCGTCGCATCCTCGGCCGCCAGCAGCCGGAACAGGCGGTGCAGCCGGTCGTTGCCGCGCGGCCCGTCGCGCCCCGATTCCAGGCGGAAGCCGAAGCGGTCGCCGACGGTGTGGATGTCGGACAGGTGCGCCACGCGCCACGCCGCGACGCCCCCGGCCGGCAGCGGGCCAAGGTCCTCGGGCGTGCCGGCGATGGCCTCGGCGATGGACCAGGCGGGCGCGCCCACCATCAGGTAGACGGCCACGACCCAGATGCCGTTGCCGAGCGCATCGGACAGCGCGCCCATGAGGCCGGCGGTCGTCACCTCCGCCACGCGCAGCGTCGGCAGGGGCCCCGTGGCGTAGGCGACCAGCGCCGCCAGCAGTGCGATCGACGCGCCGGCGGCGAGCCCGGCGTCCCGCCGCACAGCCCGGAGCGGGCGGCCGGGTGCCGCGCGTTCCAGCAGCAGCCGCGCGACTTCCCGCAGCGCGGTGTAGAGCGGCTGCACGAGGCCCGCATTCAGCGCCCAGAAGTTCCGCTCGACCGTGCGGAACAGAACCCGACCCCAGCGCCAGCCGACGGCGCCGAGGATGGCCGCGAAGGCCAGCGCCGCCAGCACCACCCCGAAGCCCGCTACCCGGTGCCAGACTTCGTCGGCGAACCAGACCGCGGCCTTGGGCGCGGCGCCGAGCAGCAGCGCCGGCACCAGCAGCAGCAGCGTCGCCGCCAGCGCCAGCTTCGGCAGGCTGATCTCGAGCAGCATGTGCGTCGCGTGGCCGAGCAGCGAATGCCGCGTGGTGCTGGATGCGTCGTCCTCGAGGTCGCCGTCCCGCGGGTCGGCGAAGGTCACGCGCCGGTCGCCAGGATCCGCCGGCAGTGTTCGAGCGAGGCCTCGATCAGGTTGTCCGTCGCCTCCGGCGTGCGGAAGGCGGAATGGGAGGTCAGCGTGACGTTCGGCAGCGCGGCGAGCGGATGGCCCGCGGGCAGCGGTTCCTCGACGAACACGTCGAGGCCGGCGGCGCCGATGCGGCCCGACCGCAGCGCCTCGGTCAGCGCGGCCTCGTCCACGATGGCGCCGCGGGCCGTGTTCACGAACAGCGCGCCGGGACGTATCTTCGCGAGGCGTTCCGCGTTCAGGAACCCGCGCGTCTCGTCGTTCAGCAGCAGGTGCAGGCTGACGACGTGGCTTTCGGCCAGCAGCGTGTCGAGGTCGGTGAAGGTCACGCCCGGATGCGCCTTCGGCGTCCGGTTCCAGGCCAGCACCTTCATGCCCGCGCCGGCGCAGAGCCGCGCCATCTCGGCCCCGATGCCGCCGAAGCCGACGATGCCCGCGGTCTTGCCCGTCAGCTGCATCCCGTCCGTGCGTGGCCAGCCGCCGCCCGTGATGCCGTGGTGCATGGCCCCGATGCCGCGGGCCGCCGCCCACATCAGGGCGAAGGCCATCTCGGCCACCGCGGTGTCGCCGTAGCCCTTGATGATGTGGACGCGGACGCCGCACTCCGCTTCCAGCGCCTCGGGGTCCATGTAGGACCGCGCGCCGGTGCCGAGGAAGACGATGTGCTTCAGGTCGGGGCAGCGCTTCACGACCTCGACCGGGAAATGGGTGTGGTCGTCGATGGCGATCTCGACGCCGGCCAGCAGCGCGGGCAGCGCGTCGGGGGTGATGTCGGGGTCCTCGTGGATCGCGACCGGCAGGTCGCCCGGCCGGTGCAGGCGGCGCATCACCTCGGCGAGGGAGGCGTTGGCATCGACGAAGGCTGCGCGCATTCCGGTCTTCCCCTCACACATCCGCGGCATGCGCCGCGAGCGCCGCCTCATCCCACAGGATACCCATGCCCGGCCGGTCCGGCACCAGCGCCATCCCGTCCTTCACCGCGATGGGCTCGGCCAGCAGCGGCGCCGCGATGTCGAGGTGCTCCAGCAGGTGCGCCGTCGGCGTCGCGTTCAGCAGGTGGACGCTGGCTTCGACGAACAGGTGCGACGACATCGGCACGCGATGCGCCGCGGCCATGGCGGCGGCGCGCATCCAGCCCGTCACGCCGCCGATCTTCATCGCATCCGGCATGCAGAGGTCGACCGCGCCCGCCATCAGCGCCTTGTGCATCGCGGCCGGCCCCCACCAGTTCTCGCCGCCCTGGATCGGCAGCGCCAGGCGGCGCGCGAGTTCCGCCAGCCCCGCATCGTCCTGCACGGGCAGCGGTTCCTCGAGCCACCGGACGTCCAGCGCCTCGAGCGCGCGGCCGCGGCGCTCGGCCTCGGTTAGGCTCAGCGCCTGATTGTAGTCGACCATGATCGCGACGTCCGGCCCGACGGCGGCGCGGACGGCGCGCACGGTGTCGAGGTCGTCCTCCAGCCGCGCCTGCCCCACCTTGAACTTCACCGCGCGGGCACCGAGCGTGGTGACGGCGCGCCCCGCCTCCTCGGCCAGCATCGCGGCCCCCCAGCCGCGGAGCGAGGCATAGATCGGCACCGGCCGCGGCTCCGCGCCGAGCAGGACGCAGAGCGGCAGGCCCGCGCGCATCGCCAGCGCGTCCCAGGCCGCCATGTCGAGCGCGGCGAGCGCGATCTGCACCAGCCCCTCGGTGCCGAGCAGCCGGCCGGCGTCCTGCGCCTCCCGCCAGAGCGTCGCGGGCGCCAGCGGCCGGCCGACCAGGCCCGCGCCCAGGCTGCGCGCCAGCGCGGCCGTCGGGCCGAGCGCCGCGGGCGTGTAGGGGAAGACATAGGCGGTCCCCGCCACGCCGTCGGTTGTCGCGATGTCGACCACCACGAGCGGCGCGCGCCCGATGGTGTTGAGGCTGTTGCGCAGCGGCGGGTCGAGCGGCGCGTCGACCGCGCGCACGCGGACCTCGCGGATGACCGGCATCGGCATGGGCGTCTCCTCCGCCCGCGATCCTGCCCGCGCCTCAGCCGTCCGTCGAGGCGGCCCCCCGCATCAGCGCGACGTTCAGCTCCGATCCCAGCAGCACGACGTAGACGCTGACCCAGAACCACATCAGCAGGCCGACCGTGGCGCCGAGCGGCCCATACATCAGGTCGTAGCCCGCGAAGTGCGACACATAGAGCGAGAAGGCCGCGGACGCCGCCGCCCAGAGCAGCGTGGCCACAAATGCCCCCGGCAGGGTCCAGAGCAGCCCCGGATGCCGCCCCGAGGGCCCGAGCCGATACAGCACCACGAGGCCCAAGAAGACCAGCAGCAGCAGCGCGCCCATGGACATGCCGCGCAGCGCCCAGGCCTGCGGCGCCGGCAGGCCGAACAGCGCGACCACCCCCGGCAGCGCGACCAGCGAGGCGATGGCGAGCGTCGCCGCCAGCGTGATCGACAGCGTGATGCCGAGCGCCAGCAGGTGGAAGTGCAGGAAGTGCCGCGTCTCGGGCTCGCCATGCGACATGTTGAGTGCGCGGATCATCGCCCGCGTCCCGGCCGAGGCCGACCACAGCGCGATGCCGCCCGACAGGATCGCGCCCCATTCCAGCCGGGGCTTGGGGTGAGCGACCAGCTCCTTCAGCCGGTCCGAGATCAGCGCGAAGGTCTCCTCGGGCACCAGTTCCCCCAGCACCTCGAGCTGCGGTTCGACCGAGGCGGCATCGAAGGCCAGGCCGTAGACCAGCACCAGCAGGAAGATCGAGGGGAACAGCGCGAGCATGGCGTAGAAGGCGCAGCCCGCCGAGGTGAGCGCGACGCGGTCGGACATCGCCCCGGCCAGGAAGCGGCGGGCCACGCGCCCGGCGCCCGCGCGGCCGGCCAGCATGCCCTGGGCAGGCGGGGTCGCATCCATGTCCCGGGAAGGTAGGGCGCGGCGGTGCGCGGCGGAACCCCCGCGGCGCGGATCAGCCGATGCGCGCTGCCGCAGGAGGCTGCTGGGTGGGGGAAGAAGCCCCGAGCTCCAGCGGCGTGATCCGTCCATCCTGGTCGGTGTCCAGCCGCTGGAGCAGGTGCGCGAGCGTATTGCCCGTGGGTGTCCCGGGCCCGGCCATGTTGGCGGGGCGCTGCTGCAATCCTTGCAGCGTGGCGGCGAAGTCCTGTCCGCCGCCGGCAGCCTGGAGCCGAGCGGCATCGTGCCTGCTCTGCATGCGGAACTCGCGGATGGCCTGGGGGGCGGTGAGGGACCTGTCCGGGATGACCTGCATGGCTGCGACCTCCGTCGTGCGAGGCGCCCGGATCCTCCGGGCGGCGCCGTCCTGGCGCGGAGGAGGCGTTGCAGGCGGCGTGCCAGATGCAGGTCGGGGGAGGGGAACCTCCCTCGAGCCCCCTCCCTTCTCTGGCACTTGGCGCCGGTCCTGGACGGTGCGGGGGGAGAAGTTCCCTTCTCCCCCCGCCTCACGCCAACCGCACGAAGGTCAGCTCGTGCTTGTTGTGGAACCCATGGAAAACCTGCGCCCCCGGCAGCGCCGCAAAGTCCGCCGCGGTGTCGTGGTCGGTCTCGCCCTGGAATTTCAGGGTGCAGACGAAGTTCCGCGCCGCCCCCGCCGCCATCCAGCGCTGCACCAGTGCCAGCAGGCGTGCCGGGTAGCAGATGATGTCCGAGAACAGCCAGTCGACCGGCACTTCCTGCCGGGGGTCGAGGCCGAAGGCGCTCTCCTGCCGGCAGGAAACGCCGGGCATGGCCGCGACCGCCGGGTCGAGCGGCGCCTTGTCCACCGCCGTGACGCGCGCGCCGAGCCGCGCCAGCGCCCAGGTCCACCCGCCGGGCGACGCGCCGAGGTCGAGGCAGGTCTCCCCCGGGCCCGGATGCCGGCCGGCACGCGTCAGCGCCTCCCACAGCTTCAGGTAGGCGCGGGATGGCGGGCCTTCGCGGTCCTCTGCGAAGCGGACCTCGCCGTTCACGAAGGGGCTGGTCTTGGCCGGGCTCGCCAGCATCCGGTCCGGCGCGAGCAGCGTCCAGGCGCCGAGATGGCCGGCTGGCGCGGGTTCCGGGAAGACCAGGGGGCGGGCCTTCACCGGCGGCAGGCGTTCGGCCAGCAGGGCGGACCGGCGATGGTGCAGCAGCGGGTAGTGCGCCCAGTTGCGCTGGATCGCGCGCAGCGCGTCGGCGCCGGCCTTGACCGAGGGGACCGCGATCTCGCGCGGGTCGGTCCAGGTGTCGAGCGACCAAGGCGCGGGCACCGGCGGGTCGGGGGAGAACGCGAGCCGCCCGTGCCAGGCCGCGAGGCGTGCCCCGGCGCGGCGGAGGTCCTCGGCCAGGTCCGCCTCGAAGCCCTCGGCGGCTAGGTAGGCGCTGCGGATCACCGCTTCAGGGCCGCGGCCGCGAGCAGCGCCCAGCCCGCCATGAGCAGCATCCCGCCCATGGGCGCCAAGGGTCCGAGGGAGGCGCCGCCGAGGCTCCCCCACCAGACGGCGCCGCAGAACATGGCGGTGCCGAGCGCGAAGGCGGCCCCGGCCAGGTGGGCGATCCGCCGGCCGCGCTCGGCCATCAGCCCGGCCACGAGCAGCACGGCGGCATGCCAGCCCTGGATCATCAGCGCGCTGTCGATGGCGCGGCGCTGGAGTCCGTCGAAGCCGGCGGGCGTGCCGTGCGCGGCCCAGGCCGAGAGCCCGACTGCGAGAAGGCCGGCGACGGCGCCGAGGAAAAGCCAGAGGCGATGCATGGCGGAGCCTTACGCCCGCGGCGCCGCGCGGGCCAGGGTCGTCAGGCGCGGCTGACCAGGCGACGGAGGCGTTCGCGCGCCCCGGCGAGCCGGCGGCCGAGGCTGGCCTCCATCTCCTCAACCTTCGCCACGTGCTGCGGCCAGCGCCCGGCGACCCAGCCCCAGCGCCGCGCCGCCCAGATGTGCTGGTCGCGCAGCACGAAGACGCCCAGGGCCAGGAACAGGAAGCCCTGCAGGAAGGGCAGCACGACGCCGAGGACGCCGAGCACGATCAGAGACCAGCCGGTGGCCTTGCGGGTGAGGGAGGGGCGCAGGATGACCATGGCGCGGAGATGGCCCGCGGTGCCCGCCGCTGCAACCGCCGGGCCGGCGCTGTCCGGAACGGTCCGTCAGATGTGCAGCGGCTTGCTCCAGGCGGCCATCGCCGCCTCCTTCACCGCCTCGTTCAGCGAAGGGTGGGCGTGGCTGATGCGGGCGATGTCCTCGGCCGAGGCGCCGAACTCGATCGCCATCGCGATCTCGGCGATCAGCGTGCCGGCGTCGGGGCCGATGATGTGCGCACCCAGCACGCGGTCGGTCGCCTTGTCGGCCAGCACCTTCACGAAGCCGTCGATCTCGCCCATGGCGCGCGCGCGGCCATTCGCCATGAAGGGAAATTTTCCGACCTTGTAGGCGGTGCCGGCCTGCTTCAGCTGCTCCTCGGTCGCGCCCACCGCGGCGACCTCGGGCCACGTGTAGACCACGCCCGGGATGGCATCGTAGTTGATGTGCGGCTTCTGGCCGGAGAGCATCTCGGCCAGCGCGTAGCCCTCGTCCTCGGCCTTGTGGGCGAGCATGGGGCCGGCGATGGCGTCGCCGATCGCGTAGATGCCGGGGACGCTGGTGGCGAAATGCGCGTCGGTCCTGACGCGGCCGCGCTCGTCCAGCGCCACGCTCACCGCCTCGAGCCCGAGGCCCGCGAGGTACGGGCGCCGCCCGATCGCGAGCAGCACGACATCGGCGCGGATCTCCTCCGCCGCGCCGCCGGCGGCGGGCTCGACCGCCAGCGTCACGCCGGCCTCGTCGACCCTGGCGCCCGTGACCTTCGACTTCAGGCGGAACGTCATCCCCTGCTTCGTCAGGATGCGCTCGAACTGCTTGCGCACCTCCCCGTCCATGCCGGGCAGGATGCCGTCGAGGAACTCGATCACCGTCACCTGCGCGCCGAGGCGGCGCCAGACGCTGCCCATCTCGAGCCCGATGACGCCGCCGCCGATCACGACCAGGTGCTTCGGCACGGCGGCGAGCTCGAGCGCGCCGGTGGAGGTGACGATGCGCGTCTCGTCGACCTCGACGCCGCGGAGCGGCGTGCTCTCGCTGCCGGTTGCGATGACGATGTGCTTCGCGGCGTAGTCGGTGCCGCTGACCTGCACGGTGCCGGGGGCGGTGATCCGCCCCTCGCCCTTCAGCCAGGTGACCTTGTTCTTCTTGAACAGGAACTCGACGCCCTTGACGTTGGCGCCGACCACCTCGGCCTTGCGCGCCTGCATCTTCGCGAGGTCGAGGCTGAGCCCACCGACGCCGATGCCGTGGTCGGCGAATTTGTGCGCGGCTTCCTCATACAGTTCCGAGGATTGCAGCAGCGCCTTGGAGGGGATGCAGCCGATGTTGAGGCAGGTGCCGCCCAGCGTCTCCCGCATCTCGACGCAGGCGACATTCATGCCGAGCTGCGCCGCGCGGATGGCGCAGACATAGCCGCCGGGGCCGGCGCCGATCACGATGACGTCGAAACTGTCGGGCATGGCGGCGGCAATCCTTGAGACCTGGGCAGGGCGGACGAAAACCAACCGGCCCCCCCTGTCAAGGTGCGCCGCGCGGCAGCCTCCGCCCCGGTCCGCGCCGGCGCCCGCGGAAACGGTTGAAGGACGCCGGGCGCACGGGCAGGCTGCGCAGCCGGGCAGGCGCCGCCAGACGCGCCGCCCTCAGGAGGATGACGACCGATGCCCGACCGGGATTTCCCGAACCCGTCCGCCCCGCGCCGCGCGCTGCTCGCCGCCGGCGTCGCCACCCTTGCCGCGCCCGGCCTGGCGCGCGCCCAGGGTCGCTACCCCGACCGGCCGATCCGCTTCATCATCCCCTGGCCGCCGGGCGGCAGCGCGGATAGCCAGTTGCGCTCGATGGCGGAAATCGCGACGCGCCGCCTCGGCCAGCCCATCGTGATCGAGAACCGGCCGGGCGCCGGCGGCACGCTGCATGCGCCGTACCTGGCGCGGGAAGCGCGGCCGGACGGCTACACGCTCGGGCAGATGCACCTTTCGGTCATCCGCCGCGCCTACCTGGTGCGCAACGCGCAATGGGACCCGGTCGAGGATTTCACCCCGATCATCGGCCTCTGCGGCTGGCTGTTCGGCGTGGCGGTGCGCGCCGACAGCCCCATCCGCACCTGGCGGGACTTCATCGACAACGCCAAGCGCAACCCCGGCCGCGTCACCTTCGCGACCAGCGGCATCGCCACCACGAACCACCTGGCGATGGAGGAGCTCTCGGCCAAGGAAGGCATGGAACTCACCCACGTCCCCTTCCGCGGCGCCAACGAGGGCGTGACCGCCGTGCTGGGCGGGCAGGTCGACTGCATCGCCGATGCCTCCACCTGGGCGCCGATGGTCGAGGCGGGGCGGATGCGCCTGCTGTCGGTCTGGTCGCCCGAACGTGCGTCGCGCTTCCCCGAGGTGCCGACGCTGAAGGAGCTCGGCTACGACATGGTCGTCACCTCCCCCTATGGCGTGATGGGACCGAAGGGGATGGATGCGGGGGTCGTGCGGACGCTGCATGACGCCTTCAAGGAGGCGCTGGATTCCGAGGAGAACCGGCGGGTGCGGGGCAACTACGACATGCCGCTGGAATACCGGAACACGGCCGACTACGCGCAGTTCATCCGGGACCGCGCGGCCTACGAGCAGGCGATGATCCGCCGGCTCAACCTGAGCATCGGCTGACGGAGACGCTGCGATGACACGCATAGCCCGCCGCGGCGCGTTGCTGGTGGCCGCCGGGGCCGCGCTCGCGCGCCCCGCGCTCGGCCAGGGGCGGTTCCCCAACCGCCCGGTGAAGTTCATGATCCCCTGGGCGCCGGGGGGCATCCTGGACGGCTTCATCCGCATCCAGGCGGAGCTGTTCCAGCAGGACACCGGCCAGTCGCTGGTCATCGAGAACCGGCCCGGCGCGCGCGGCACGCTGGCCGCGCGGCAGCTCATCAGCCAGACGCGGCCGGACGGCTACACCATCGCGCACCATCACCTCTCGGTGATCCGCCACCCCTTCCTGACGCGGCAGCCGAGCTGGGACCCGGTGGGCGACTTCACCTACGTGATGCAGCAGACGGGCTTCGTCTTCGGCATCGTGGTGCGGCCGGATTCCGGGTGGAACACGCTGGCCGAGATGTGGGCGGCGGCGCGCGCGCAGCCCGGGCGGCTGACCTACGGCACCTCGGGCGTCGCCACCACGAACCACCTGGCGATGGAGGAACTGTGCGAGAAGGAGGGCGTGCAGATGCTGCACGTGCCCTATCGCGGCGCGACCGAGAACATCACGGCCATGCTGTCCGGCCAGCTCAACGTCATCGCCAACGCCAATTCCTGGGCCCCGAACGTCGAGGCGGGGCAGCTGCGCCTGCTGGCGGTCTGGACGCGCGACCGGCTGCGCGCCTTCCCGGCCGCGCCGACGCTGACCGAACTCGGCTACGAGATGGTGGTGACCTCGCCCTACGGCATCGCCGGCCCGAAGGGCATGGACCCGGAGATCACGGAAATCCTGCACCAGGCCTTCCGCAAGACGCAGAACCACCCGCGCGTGCAGGCCTACATGGCGCAGCACGACATGCCGAACGAGTATCTCGGCCCGGCCGACTACACGGCCTTTGCGCGCGAGAGGGCGGTGTACGAGCGCCGCATGGTCGCGCGGCTCAACCTCAGCATCGACTGAAACCGGGCGGGGGAGGGTTCAGCCTCCCCCGCTCATGCCTGCCGCCGGCGCCGATCCGGCCCCGCGCTAGGCTGAGCGAAGCTCGGCGGCACGCTCCGTGAGGGCTGCGATGCGCGCGCGGATGCGCTCGAGCAGCGGACCGTCCTCCAGCAGCGGATAGCAGGCGGCCTCGGCATAGCGGCCGTTGTGGCGTTCGGCCGCGAAGTCCTTGAACAGCGTGGTGATGCCGTAGTTGTCGAAGTGCTTGCGGTTGCCGTCGTCGAAGTAGGATTCCGACACCGCGCCCTCGGCTACCAGCAGTCCGTGCGCGGGCAGCTCGACATGCCAGTAGGTGACCTCGGGGCACCAGAGTTCCTGTACGATGGTGGTGCCGTTCACCAGGTGCCGCGCGGGAACGAGGCGGCCGTCGAGGAACATGGCGTGGTCGGGCGAGACACGGAGGTCGCGGTGCGGCACGCCGTCGGCCAGGGCGCCGGCCTTGATCAGGACCGGCGCGATGGCGGCGCGGTTGCGCTGCTTCGCGACGTTGGCGCGGCTGTGGCCGATCCAGACGATGGGCTGCAGCGCGGCGCCGCCATGGGCGGTCAGCACCAGGTCGCCGACGCGGAGATCCTCGACCGCGACCTCGCCGCGCGCGGTCGCGATCAGCGTGCCCGTCGCGAAGCAGGGAGCGATGTCCTGCGGGCCGACGGAATTGCTCGTGACCCCGCCGCCGGTCGCCGTGAAGATGTAGTCGACATTCGGATCCAGCGACGAGGTATCGAGGTCGATGGTCCGGACATAGGTGTTGTTGCCGCTCGACTGGCTGACCGTGACCGAACCGACGACGACCGGCGTGCCGCCGCCGACCGGCGTCGCGAGGATCTCGACGGTTCCGGTGTAGTTGCCTGTGTAGTTGAAGGTGACCGTGGCCGTGCCGCCGGGAACGACCAAGGGATCCGGGTCGACATCGTTCAGCGTGATCGATTTCGTCGTCATCAGCCACGTTCCCCCGGTGCGCCACTAGACCTGGGCCGAGGCTGGTGCCTGGCGGCCGCGCAGGAATGACCGCAGCGCACGTGACGGAAGTCAGCGTGTCCCGCGGACCCCACGCGAACTACATCGGCAGGGCGAATGATTTCAATGATTCATTAGGGCTATCGATGAAACGGTCTTGTCCCGTGCACTGCACGGCTCCGGATGAAGGGGCGGGCGCGCCCGTGTTGCGCGCCCGCCGCCTTTGTTGCGACCGGGTCAGACGGCCCGGGCGCGGCGTCCTTCCCCGGTGCCGGTGCCCATCGCCCGCGCCGCGATGCGCGCGCGGACGCGCTCGAGCAGCGGTCCGTCCTCCAGCAGCGGATAGCAGGCGGCCTCGGCGTAGCGGCCGTTGTGGCGTTCGGCTGCGAAGTCCTTGAACAGCGTGGTGATGCCGTAGTTGTCGAAGTTCTTGCGGTTGCCGTCGTCGAAGTAGGATTCCGACATCGCGCCCTCGGCTACCAGCAGCCCGTGCGCGGGCAACTCGACATGCCAGTAGGTGACCTCGGGGCACCAGAGTTCCTGCACGATGGTGGTGCCGTTCACCAGGTGCTTCACCGGCACCAGGCGGCCGTCGAGGAACATCGCGTGCTCGGGAGAGACGCGGAGGTCGCGGTGCGGCACGCCATCCGCCAGCGCGCCGGCCCGGATCAGGATGGGCGCCACGGCGGCGCGGTTGCGCTGCTTCGCGACGTTGACGCGGCTGTGGCCGATCCAGACGATGGGCTGCAGCGCGGCGCCGCCATGGGCGGCGAGCACGAGGTCGCCGACGCGCAGATCCTCGACCGCGACCTCGCCGCGGGCGGTCGCGATCAGGGTGCCGGTGGCGAAGCAGGGCTCGGTGTCGGGCGGCTGTTCGTAGTATTCGCCACTGATGATCCGGTTCGGGCTGTTGTCGAAGGAGACCGTGTCGGTGCCGTTGGTGTTGAAGAGGTAGCCGCTGTTGCCGCCGCCCTGGACCTTGACGACTTCCCACCCGCCGCCGAGCGTGTCGCCGGTCTTCAGGCTGCCCCAGACGACGCCGGTCGGACCGCCCAGGGTGCTGTCCATGCCCTGGACATAGACGTCGTCGTTGCCGCCGCCCGTCTGGATGGTGTCCTGACCCGTGCCGGTCGAGAGGAAGTAGACGTCGGCGCCGTTGCCGCCCTGGATCAAGTCGTCGCCGGCGCCGGCGTCGACGGTGTTCGCGCCGGTCCCGGCAATGATGACGTCGTTGCCGGCGCCGCCCTGCAGCAGGTCCGCGTCGGCGCCCCCGACAAGGCTGTCGTTGCCGTCGCCGCCGACCAGGCGATTCACGCCGGTGCCGCCCACGAGCGTGTCGTTCCCCTCATTGCCGAACAGCACGTCGTTGCCGCCCGCGCCGTCGATGAAGTCATCGCCCTCGAGGCCCAGGAACGTGTCGTTCCCTGCGCCGAGGACGGTGGTGTCGTTGTTGGGGGTCCCCGAACTGTTGGTGCCGGACATGGTGCTCTCCTATCGCGAGGTCTGGCCCGGGCACGCGGCGCGGGACGTGGTGGAAACGCAAAGTGCCGCCGCAGGCCTCTCGGCCCGCGGACGGCGCACGACAAACGACGCCACGGGCATCAGCCCGAAGCGCGGCGTCATCGATCCTGGTGGGTGTCCTCGGCCGCCTCGGCCCCGGCCGCCCTTGGCGGCGGGCCTGCGCGCGCCGCCCGGGCGTCGCGTGGTGGGCCGCGCGGACCTGGCGCGCGGTGCCGGCCTCAGGCAGGTGCCGGCAAGCCCGGTGTCATCCGCCTGCTGGCCGGTCAGCGAACCCGGCGAAGGGTCTGGCGTCGCTACGGCGAAGGCCGCGACAGGCGCCAGCGCGAACACCGCCCCGCGGCGCCGCGACGGCGCCCGCGCGATCCGGCCGCCCGCGCCCGCGCCGCAGGCAGCGACGAGGGCGCGACAGATGCCACCCCCCACACTCCCCTGCAGATGCGACGCGACGGTGATCACGTGGATGTTATCCCTGGCGCGAAATACGAACCCACAACTGACGTAGCCGAGAGCGGAGCGTAGCACAAGAAAATTTCAATTCCATGCGGTCTGTCCCAAAATTGATCCGTAACACCGCGGGCGGGCGCGGCCCGCGGCATGTCGTGTCAGGCGGATCGGCGTGCCTCACGCCGCTCCGTGCGGGCTGCGATGCGCGCGCGGATGCGATCGAGCAGCGGGCCGTCCTCCAGCAGCGGGTAGCAGGCGGCCTCGGCGTAGCGGCCGTTGTGGCGTTCGGCTGCGAAGTCCTTGAACAGCGTGGTGATGCCGTAGTTGTCGAAGTTCTTGCGGTTGCCGTCGTCGAAGTAGGATTCCGACATCGCGCCCTCGGCTACCAGCAGCCCGTGCGCGGGCAACTCGACATGCCAGTAGGTGACCTCGGGGCACCAGAGTTCCTGCACGATGGTGGTGCCGTTCACCAGGTGCTTCGCCGGCACCAGGCGGCCGTCGAGGAACATCGCGTGCTCGGGAGAGACGCGGAGGTCGCGGTGCGGCACGCCATCCGCCAGCGCGCCGGCGCGGATCAGGATGGGCGCCACGGCGGCGCGGTTGCGCTGCTTCGCGACGTTGACGCGGCTGTGGCCGATCCAGACGATGGGCTGCAGCGCAGCGCCGCCATGGGCGGTCAGCACCAGGTCGCCGACGCGCAGGTCCTCGACCGGGATCTCGCCGCGCGCGGTCGCGATCAGCGTGCCCGTCGCGAAGCAGGGCTCCTCCGGGTCCGGCGGCTGATAGAGGCTGCCCTGCGCGATCGTGTTGAGGCTGTTGTCGAAGTAGATCGTGTCCTGGCCATTGGAGATGGCGCCGGAATTCGCGGTCCCCGAGGCGATGACGACCCAGCCGCCGCCGAGCGTGTCGCCGAGCTTGAGGCTCGGGACGTTCACGCCCTTCGTGCCGCCCTCGGTCACGCCCTCGACGAACAGCGTGTCGTTGCCGCCACCGGTGTTGATCGTGTCGCTGCCCGCGCCCGGCGTGCGGATATAGAAGACGTCGTTCGAGTTGGTGCCGGTCATGAGGTCGTCGCCGGGGCCGCCGTCCAGCGTGTCGCCGCCGCCGCCGCCGTTGAGCGTGTCGTTGCCGGCGCCGCCCTGCAGCAGGTCCGCGCCATCGCCGCCGTCCAGCGAATCATCCCCTTCGCCGCCGACCAGGCGGTCGTCGCCGGTCTCGCCGCGGAGCGTGTCGCTGCCCGTGCCGCCGAACAGCGTGTCGTTGCCGCCGCCGCCATGCACGCTGTCGTCGCCGCCGCCCGCGACATAGACATCGGCGAGGGCGCCGAGGATCGTCTGATCGTTGCCTGAAGTGCCGGACATGACGCCTGATCCTGTTGCCTGGGTCCCGTCCGCCGCGCCCGACTTGCGGCCGCGCGCGGTGAACGGCAACGCGAGGAAGCGGCCGGGTTGCCGGCCGGCTTGATCACATCATAGTAAATTTAATACTTATCGGACAGAATGTCACGTTCTGACTCGCAGAATCGCCTTGGATACTTTAAAAAATCCCCAACTCGCTAGTATTTACTAAAGATAAAGCAATCAGGAGTCGTGCGATCGCCCATATGTTCCATCAAGGCGCGTGATCGTATCGATCGTGGGGTGATCTGCGTGCGTCGGAGCGCTGCCCCGCACGCGGGAATTGCGGCCCGCCGGCGCCGTCCGCCGCGGGCCGCCGTCCATCCTCCTCCGCAGATGCCGCGTGGCCGCGCCCGCGCCCGCATCCTGCCGATGCGGCGTCCGATCGAGACATCCGACGGGGAAGACCGACCGGCCCGCAGCAGGACTCGCGCCCAGGGGCCAGGATCCCGAAGCCGCCCCGCCGGGCGGCGCGTCCTCGCGAAGGTCCGGCCTCCGGACCCGGCCGCGATCGGCGGTGCGGCGCCTGTCACGCCAACGGTCGAATTCATCGACCATTGGTATTCGGTTTTTCCCGCCATCAAACGCAGGGCGGAAGCCCCCGATTGCCTTGGCTTCGCCGGACTGCCGGCGGGCCACGTTCGCGACCGCGGCACAAGGCGAAGCCCCGCGCTATCTGCATCAGGCTGGAGGCGTCGTGCCGGCGGCGCGCTTGCGCCGTCGCAGCATCCGCGCCACCTCCCGCGGGTCGAAAGCGCGGAGCGCCATGGCAATGCCGAGGAAGGCCGCGCCGCCCGCCCCGACCAGCAGCGCCGCCGAGAGCGCGCGGCCGACGGAATCGCCCACCGCCGGCAGCGCCCAGGCGAGCGCGGCCACCACCAGCCCCATCGCCGCCGCCGCCAGCAGCATCCGCGGCACCGCCCGCCGCGCCCGCCGGTCCGGCACGTAGTGCCCGCGTCGCGCCAGCAGCCAGGCGAGCAGCCCCGCATTCACCCAAGCCGCGCAGGCCGTCGCCAGCGCCACCCCCACATGCCCGAGCGGCCCCATGAACAGCAGGTTCAGCCCGAGGTTCAGCGCCACCGTGAACAGCCCGACCTTCACGGGCGTCGCCGTGTCCCCGCGCGCGAAGAAGCCGGGCGCGAACACCTTCACCAGAACGAAGGCCGGCAGTCCGAAGGCATAGGCGACCAGCGCCGCCGCACTCGCCGCCGCCGCCGCCTCCCCGAAGGCGCCGCGCTGGAACAGCGCGCCGATGATGGGCCCCGCCGCCGCCGCGAGCCCCGCCGCCGCCGGCAGCGCGAGCAACAGCGCCAGTTCCACTCCGCGGTTGAGGCTCCGATGCGCCGAGAGCCGCTGCCCCGACCGCAGCTGGCGCGACAGCAGCGGCAGCAGCGCGGTGCCGAGCGCCGCCCCCACCACGCCGAGCGGCAGCTGCGCCACGCGGTCCGCATAATAGAGGTAGGACACCGCCCCCGACGGCAGCAGGGACGCGATGATCACGTCGACCGCCAGGTTGATCTGCGTGACCCCGGCGCCGAGAACCCCTGGCACCATCCGCCGCAGCACCGCGACCACCGGCGGCGTCAGCGCGGGCTTGCGGAAGCCGAGCGCCATGCCCGCCCGCCGCGCCGCCCACCACACCAGGCCGAGTTGCACGAAGCCCGAGGCCAGCACCCCCCAGGCCAGCGCGTGCCCGGGCGTCGCCACGTAGGGGGACAGCCCGACCAGCGCCGACATCAGCAACAGGTTGAAGAAGACCGGCGCGGCGGCCGCGGCGGCAAAGCGGTCGAGCGCGTTCAGCACGCCCGAGACCAGCGCCGTCAGGCAGATCAGCGGCAGGTAGCCGAAGGTGATGCGCGTCAGGTCCACGGCCAGCGCGAACTTGTCCGGGTTCGCCACGAAGCCCGGCGCCAGCGCGCCGATCACCTGCGGCATGAAGATCAGCCCGACCACCGTGAGCAGGCCGAGCCAGAGCCCGAGCAGCGTGCCCATCCGTTCCGCCAGGTCCTGCGCCGCGGCGCGCCCGTCCTTCACCAGGGCGCCGGCGAAGGCGGGGACGAAGGCGGAGTTGAAGGCGCCCTCCCCGAACAGCCGGCGGAACAGGTTGGGCAGCTTGAGCGCGACGAAGAAGGCATCCGCCACCGGCCCGGCGCCGAGGCGGGACGCGATCAGGATGTCGCGCGCGAAGCCGAGCACGCGGCTCGCCATGGTCCAGGCGCCGACGGTCAGGACGGAACGGAGCATGGAGCCGGCATGCCTCCGCTTCGGGGCGGAAGCAAGGCGCCCGGTCGCGCGGCGCGAGTGCCTACAGGCCGAGCAGGTCCAGCGTCCGCCCGACCACCTTCGCCTCGTCGAAGCGGTCCAGCGCCCGCGCCCGGCCGGCCGCGCCCATCCGCACGCGCAGCGCCGGGTCCGCCGCCAGCCGTGCCAGCGCCGCGCCGAGCGGCGCATCGGCCATCGGTGGCACCAGGAAGCCGGTCTCGCCGTCCACCACCTGTTCGCGCGGGCCGCGGATGTCGGTCGCGACGACGGGCAGGCCGGTCATCATCGCCTCGATCACGCTCATCGGCAGACCCTCGAAATGGGAGGGCAGGCAGAAGACATCCGCCGCCGCCAGGATGCGCGCGACATCGTGCCGGTAGCCGAGGCGCCTGAGGCGCGGGCCAAGCACCGCCGCGGCGCGCTCGAAATGCGGTTCGAGGTCCTCCCCGTGGTCGGAGGCCAGCCGTTCGCCGACCACCCAGAGCACAGCGTTGGGCGGCGTCGCCGCCATCGCGCGCAGCAGTTCCGGATGGCCCTTGTGGCGAACGAGGCGGGAGACCATGACCACCACGCAATCGCCCTCCGCCGCGCCGAACTCGGCGCGCAGGGTGGCGCGGGCGGCGGCATCGGGATGGTACAGCGCCGGGTCGCGGCCGTTCAGCACCGCGGTCGCAGCCCGGTGGATGCCGAGGCGCCGCGCATCGGCTGCCTCCTCCTCGCTGACGGTCAGGAACACGTCGGTCATCCGCCCGCCCACCTGCTCCATCCGCAGCGACAAGTGCTGCCGCCACCAGGGGCCGGGCTGATTGAACAGGAAGCCGTGGCAGGTATAGGCGATGCGCGGCACGCCCGCGGCCTTGGCCGCCGCGCGCGCCAGGAAGCCGCTGATCGGCATGTGCGCGTGCACGAGGTCGAAGCGCTCCCGCCGGAACAGGCCGACCAGCGCGCGCAAGGCGCGGGCCTGTGCCAGCGGGTTCAGGCTGCGCGCCATCGGCACGGTCTCGATCCGGAAGCCCTCGGCGCGCGGCACCTCCAGCAGCGGGCCCTCAGCCGAGACGCCGACGACCTCATGCCCGCGCGCCCGCGCGCCCTGCATCACCGGAAGCAGGAAATGACGGAGCGAGAAGTCGACGTTCGTGATCTCGCAGATCTTCATGGCGGCCGATTAGGCGGTTTCGCGGCGCGCGACGAGGGGGCGGCCGTCGCGACGGGCCCGGGGCGGGGCACAGCGGGGCGCAAGGCCCGGTCATGCCGACCGTCCCGGTCTCGGCACCGGATGGGCGGCAAAAGGCCGGGGGAGGAGAACCTCCCCCGCACCCCCTCCCTTCCTTAGCCTTAGCCTTTGGGAACCGACGTCGGGTGTCGGTCCCCGGGCCGCAAAGACGACGGGGGATCTCGGGGGAAAGCGCCGTTCCCTCCCGGGTTCGAGGTGCCTAGGCGAGCACCTCGATCGCCGAGAGCCCGGACGCGAGCAGGCGCCGTAGCTCAGCCTCCGGCAGCGCGACGCAGCCCTCGGTCGGCCCGAGGTCCGGCCGCGCGACATGCAGGAAGATCGCGCTGCCCCGGCCCCGAACCACCGGCGCGTCGTTCCAGCCGAGCACCGCGACCACGTCGTAGAGCGCATCCTCCCGCCACAGCCGCTCATGCCGGGCGGGGTGGGGCAGGCGCACGGCGCGGTTGTAGTCGGCATGGACGGGGTCGTCGCACCAGCCATCCCCGGGGGCGATCGGCTCGACCGGCAGGGCGGTCGCCGGCCGCGGGCCGCGATCGGCGCGCCAGAGGACGCGGCGGAGTGGCAGCAGCCCGACCGGCGTGGCGCCATCCCTTTCCTGCTTGTCCACCCGGATACCGCCGCGGCCGAGCGCGCAGCGTAGCGTCTCGCCGCGGAAGCGCAGCAGCCCGTCGGGCGTGACGTGCGCCGTGCCGGTCATGGCGGCCGGCGTCAGGCTTCCGGCAGCAGGTGGCCGAAGCGCGCGGCCTTGGTCCTGAGGTAGGCGTCGTTCACGCCGTTCGGGTCGAAGGCATGCGCTTCGCGGCCCAGCACCTCGATGCCGCAGGCGGACAGCCCCGCGATCTTGTCCGGGTTGTTGGTGAGCAGCCGCACCCGGCCCACGCCGATGGCGCGCAGCATGGTCGCCGCGACCAGGAAGTTCCGCTCGTCCGCCCCGTAGCCGAGCGCGCGGTTGGCATCGAGCGTGTCGAGCCCCTGGTCCTGCAGCGTATAGGCGCGCAGCTTGTTCACGAGGCCGATCCCCCGGCCTTCCTGCGCCAGGTACAACAGCACGCCGCCAGCCGGGTCGCGCGCCATGCGCGCGATCGCGCCACGCAGCTGCGGCCCGCAATCGCAGCGCATCGAGCCGAGCAGGTCCCCGGTGAAGCATTCCGAATGGGCGCGCACCAGCGGCGCGCCGCCGCCGGCGGCGGTCGCCTCCGGGGTGCCGACCAGGATCGCCAGGTGCTCGATGCCGCCATCGGCGGCCCGGAAGGCCACGATCCGGGCCTCCGGCGCGTCCTCGAGCGGCACGCGCGCCTCGGCGACGCGGGTCAGGGAGGTCGCGGCCGAGACCGGGTAGGCGAGCACGTCCGCCGCCGGCACGCCGAGCAGCGACAGCCGCGCGGCGGCGGCCTCGGTCGCCGGGGCGGCAACCAGCGCAGGCAGCAGCCGGCCGAGCTTGGCAAGCGCTATGCCGGCCTGCGCCAGCGCCGGCGCGGGCACGCGCTCCGGCGCCTCGGGCAGCAGGCGCTCCGCCACCGGGTCGGCCAGGCTGCGTAGCGCCTCGGGCGCCATCAGCGCGGGCGGCAGGCGAAGCGCGACCGCGCCTTCCTCCTCGGACGCATGGGGCACCGGGCGGTGCAGCACGGCGGCCGCGCGCACCGGCGCCAGCACGAGCACGGGCGCCGCCAGCGCCGCGCCCGCGAGGTCGGCCAGCCCCTGGGCGCCGACCGTCTCGGCCGCGGCGACGACCAGGCAGCCATCCGGCCCGCGCAGGATCACGGGCGTGCCGCGTCGCAGGTCCGCCATGGCCCTGTGCACGCCACGGAGCGCGAGCACGCAGGCGTCGCGCCCTGCGGCATCGGCGCCGGTCGTGTCGGGGGCGAGGTTGGCGGGAGGCGTCATCGTCTGGCGTTCCATGTTCCGGATCATGCCGCGCCGCGAATGTGGCCTCGACATGGCGCGTGTTCCCCCGCGCGGCGGGCAGCAATGTGACCGGGCGCATGCCAAGCCGGCCTTACATGTGGTTGGATTCTACGCCGCGTCCAGATACACGAAAAGTCAATCACACTCCCGCGAGGTTCGTATCCGGCGTGGCTGTCGTCTGGCACTTCGCGGCGCGACCGGTCATACGTTCTGGCGGGGAACCTGGGCGGTCGCGCCGTGCGCGTCGCCGCGGAATGGGGGTATCGAAGGCATGACCGGTCCACGCCCGGTGCTGATCGTGGACGACGATCCCGCCCTGTCGGCGACGCTCGCCGAGCAACTGGCGCTGGAGGGCGAGTTCGCGACCGTCGAGGCGCCGACGCTCGCGGCGGCCGACGCCGCGCTGATGGCCGAGGGTGCGCGCTTCGACCTCGTGCTGCTCGACATCCGGCTGCCGGACGGCGACGGTCGCGAGTTCTGCGCGCGGCTGCGCCGCCTTGGCCTGCGCATGCCCGTCATCATGCTGACCGGCTCGGATAGCGAGAGCGACATCGTCAGCGGCCTCGACGCCGGTGCCAACGACTACATCGCCAAGCCGTTCCGGCTGAACGAGCTGCTGGCCCGCATGCGCGCCCAGCTGCGCGCCTACGACAGCAGCGAGGACGCGGTCTTCAAGGTCGGCCCCTACCTGTTCCGCCCAGCCGCCAAGCAGCTGCACGACCCCGCGCGCAACAAGCGCGTCCGCCTGACCGAGAAGGAGGCGGCGATCCTGAAGTTCCTCTATCGCGCCGGCGGCCGGCCGGTGCCGCGCAACGTGCTGCTGAACGACGTCTGGGGCTACAACAGCAACGTCACCACCCATACGCTCGAGACGCACATCTACCGGCTGCGCCAGAAGATCGAGCCGAACCCCGGCGAGGCCCGCCTGCTCGTGACGGAGGCCGGCGGCTACCGGCTGGAGCCAGCGCTCGACACGCAGGACGCCTGAGGCAGGACTTCGCCGGCGGGGGGGGGCCTGCCGGACGGCCCGCTACGGCGCAGCGCCGTGCGTGCCGGCCGCACCGGCCTTCGGACACAAAGCGGGCGCGGAGGTTACCCCCCGCGCCCACCCGCCGACCGGAAAGGCCGGGTTGGTCAGTTGATGCGCTCGCCGTGCATGGTGACGTCGAGGCCCTCGCGCTCCTCCTCCTCGCTCACGCGGAGCCCGACGATCAGGTCGGTGACCTTGAGCAGGATGAAGGTCGCGACCGCGGTGAAGACCACTGTCGCGCCGACCGCCGTGCACTGCTTGATGAACTGCTCCATCGAGCCCGAGGTGCCGGCCGGCGAGGCTTCCGTGGCCGACAGCGGGCCATAGGCCAGGAAGCCCACCAGCAGAGCGCCCACGATGCCGCAGATGCCGTGCACGCCGAAGGCGTCGAGGCTGTCGTCGTAGCCGAGCGCGTGCTTGAGCGCGGTCGCCCCCCAATAGCCCGCGAGGCCCGCGGCGACGCCGATGATGAGCGCCGAGCCCGGGAGCACGAAGCCCGCCGCCGGCGTGATGGCGACAAGCCCCGCGACCGCGCCCGAGATGGCGCCGAGCACCGACGGCTTGCCCTTGATCATCCATTCGGCAAGGACCCAGGACAGCACGGCGCCGCCGGCGGCGACCTGCGTCACCAGCATGGCCATCGCCGCGCGCCCGCCGCCCGAGGAGGCGGCCGACCCGGCGTTGAAGCCGAACCAGCCCACCCACAGCAGCGAGGCGCCGATGACCGCGAGACCGAGGTTGTGCGGCGCCATGTTCTCGGTGCCGTAGCCCACGCGCTTGCCGAGCACGATGGCCGCGACCAGGCCGGCCACGCCCGCGTTGATGTGCACGACCGTGCCGCCCGCGAAGTCGAGCGCACCGTCGACGAACAGCCAGCCCGACGGATGCCAGACCCAGTGCGCGACCGGGCTGTAGACCAGCAGAGTCCAGAGGCTGATGAAGAACACCAGGGCCGAGAACTTCATGCGGTCCGCCACGGCGCCGGTGATCAGCGCGGCGGTGATGACCGCGAAGGTCATCTGGAACATCACGAACAGGCTCTCCGGGATGGTGAAGGCGACGGTCGCGTCGCCCGTGCCCATGGTGAAAGGCTTGTCCCAGTTCTCGGCCAGGCCGCTCAGCAGCACGCGGGAGAAGTCGCCGACATAGGCCGAGTAGGCACCGCCGTTGCCGAAGGCGATGGAATAGCCCGCCACCATCCACAGCACCGAGACCAGGCCGCAGATGAAGAAGGACTGCATCATCGTGGCGAGCACGTTCTTCTTGCGGACCATGCCCGCGTAGAACAGCGCGACGCCCGGGATCGTCATCATGAGCACGATGGCGGTCGAGGTGAGCATCCAGGCGGCGTCGCCGGTGTCCACCTTGGCGTCCTGCGCCATGGCGGGTGCCGCAGCCGTCATGAGGGTGGCCGCGGCGAGGCCGCAGCGCGCGATCATGCGCTTCACTGTCGTCAGGTCCTTTCCGGTCATGGTCGGGCGGCTCACAGGGCGGAGCCGTCGGTCTCGCCCGTGCGGATGCGCAGCGCGCGCTCCACGTCGAGCACGAAGATCTTGCCGTCGCCGATCTTGCCCGTGCGGGCGGTGGTGGCGATCGCCTCGACCACCGCATCCGCCAACTCGTCGGGGACGGTGACCTCGATCTTCACCTTGGGCAGGAAGCTCACATGGTATTCGGCGCCGCGGTAGATCTCGGTCTGGCCTTTCTGCCGCCCGAACCCCTTCACCTCGGTCACCGTCAGCCCCTGCACGCCGAGGGGCGTGAGCGCCTCGCGCACCTCGTCGAGCTTGAAGGGCTTGATGACAGCCATCACCAGTTTCATGGCCGGTACCGATCCTCTCCTGGGCGAACTCGCCTCGATGCTTCCAAGAGCCGTGCCAGAGGCAGCGGCGGCCCGCACCGGGCATGGCGCACACCCGGCCCGCCGCGCGCGCGGCGCCGCGCCATGGAAAACGCCTTCATTTCGGGCAAATGCTTAAGCGGAGGGCATACTGGCGCGGCGGCGCCGTGCGCCTAGATTGGCGGCATGAGCATGCCCCTCGAGGTCGACACCTGCATCATCGGCGCCGGCCCGGTCGGCGCCACCCTGGCCGCGGCACTGGCCGCCGGCGGCGTCCGCACGGCCGTGGTCGACGCCGCGCCGCTGCCGCCCATGGAGATGCCGGAATTCGACGGCCGCGCCTACGCCATCGCCCTGACCTCGCAGCGCCTGCTCGCGGCCGCCGGGGTCTGGGACCGGCTGCCGGAGGCGCCCTGCCCGATCCTCGGCATTCGCGTCGCCGACGGCCGGCCGGGCGAGCGCGCTTCCCCTCTCTCGCTCCATTTCGACCATGCGGAGGTGGGGGAGGACCCGTTCGGCTGGATGGTCGAGGCGCGCGCGCTGCGCGTGGCGCTGAACGCCCGCCTGCCCGCGCTGCCGGGCCTTTCGGTCTTCGCGCCCGCCGAGGCGCGGGTGGAACGCGGGCCGGAGGGCGCGACGGTGCGCCTGTCGTCCGGCCAGGACATCCACGCGCGCCTCTTGGTCGGCGCCGAGGGCCGCAACTCCCCGCTGCGGCGCCAGGCCGGCATCCCGGTCACGCGGCTCGACTACCATTGCATGGGGCTGGTCGGCGCGATCGCGCACGACAAGCCGCACCACAACGTGGCGCTCGAGCAGTTCCTGCCGCATGGCCCCTTCGCGCAGCTGCCGATGAACGGCATCCCCGGCCACCCGCATGTCAGCGCCATCGTCTGGACCGAGCGCACCGCCGTCGCGCGGGCGGCGCTCGCGATGGACGACGCGGCCTATGCGCGGCAGATCATGGCGCGGATGGGCGACCACCTCGGCGCCGTGCGGCCGATCGGCCGGCGCTGGTCCTATCCGCTGAGCGCCATGCACGCCGCGCGCTACACGGCCGAGCGCCTGGCGCTGGTGGGCGATGCGGCGCACGGCATCCACCCGATTGCGGGGCAGGGGCTCAACCTCGGCTTCCGCGACGTGGCGGCGCTGGCCGAGATGGTGATCGAGGCGGTGAACGCCGGCGAGGACCCCGGGGGCGCCGCGCTGCTCGCGCGCTACCAGGCGGCGCGGCGACCGGACAGCCTGGTCATGCTGGGCGCCACGCATGTGCTGGAGCGGCTGTTCACGTCCCGACTGCCGCCGCTGCGGATCGCGCGCCGCCTCGGCATCGCGGCGGTGGACCGCATGCCGGAGCTGAAGCGGTTCTTCGCCAGGCGGGCCATGGGGATGGGCGGCGTCGCGGGCGGCCTGCTGGGCGGGCAGGGGCTGGGCCGCGCCTGACACCGGCGGTCGAAGCTTCGACCGCCGGTATCCGCGTTTCCCTGCCCTCAGGCGCCGGGCGGAAACCGCCCGTTTCCGTGGCTTGCGCCGAGGTTCCGATGAGCCGCATCCGCGGCCGCGGCACGAGTGAAAGCCTCGTGCCGTTGGTATGACACCGGCAGTCGATGTCTTCGACCGCCGGTGTCTCGCTCGGTCAGTCGAGCCGGATGTTCTGCCGCTCGATGATGCCCTGGAACAGCGCGCGCTGTTCGGCCAGGTAGGTGGCGAAGGCCGCGCCACCGCGCCGCACCGGCTCGACGCCGATGCCCTCGAAGCGGGCCCGGACCGCAGGATCGGCCATGGCGGCCGCGACTTCCTCGGCAAGCCGGTCCAGGATGGCGGCCGGCGTGCCCGCGCGCGCCGCCAGTCCCACCCAGGCGCCGGCGTCGAAGCCTTCGAGGCCGGGCACGCGCGCGAGGGGCTCGATGTCGGGCACCAGCGTGCTGCCCTCCGCGAGCGAGATGCCGAGCGCCCGCAGCGTGCCCTGCCGCACCAGGGGGCTCGTCGCCGCGAGGGTCTCGATCGAGTAGTGGATCTGGCCGCCGAGCAGCGCGGTCATGGACGGCGCGCTGCCGGCGAAGGGCACGTGCAGCGCATCGATGCCGGCGCGCGCGTTGAAGGCCTCGATGATGAGGTGCGCCGTCGCTGCGCGGCCGGATGAGCCGAAGGTGTGGTGCCCCGGCCGTGCGCGCAGGACCGCGATGAATTCCTGCGTCGTGCGCGCCGGGAAATCCGGCTTCACCACCAGCAGGTAGGGGGAGACGCCGAACATCGCGATCGGCGCGAAGTCCCGCGTGGTGTCGTAGGGCAGGCGCTGTAGCAGCGGCGCGATGGTGTAGGGGCCGGAGGAGGCGGCGAGCAGCGTGTAGCCGTCCGGCGCCGACTTCGCGACCGCATCCGTGCCGATCGTGCCGCCGGCGCCGGCGCGGTTCTCGGCGACCACGGGCTGGCCAAGGCGCTCGGCGAGCCGTTGCGCGATGACGCGCCCGGCGAGGTCGGTCGCCTGGCCCGGCGGCCAGGGGATGACAAGGCGGATCGGCCGGCTCGGCCAGGGGGCTTGCGCCGCGGCAAGGCCGGGCATGATGAGAGCAAGGAGCGCCACGGCGGCGCCCAGGATCCTGCGCATGCTTGCGCGTTCCTTCGCTGTTGGATGGTGACTGGCCCGGCGGTCGATCCAACAGCATGCCGCGTGGCGCCCGGCAAGACCCGGCGAAGCGCGGGCGCGGACAGGCACGGGCGGCGCCGGCCGGGCGGGGCTGCCCGACCGGCGCCGCGAGGTCGATCAGCGCGGCGGCACTTCCGAGAAGAAGACCTGCGTCGGGATGCCGCGACCGCGGTCGTAGCTGCCGATCCAGATGTCGTATTGGCCGGACATCGGGTTCGGGAAGACCAGGCCGGGGTCGGTGCCCTGGAAGTCGTCGTTGCAGATCCAGCGCCCGTTCGGAAGGTTCACCACCAGCGTCACGTCGGCCCGGGACCGCGCGCCGATCCAGAGCGGCAGCCCGCCGCCGGCCTGGTAGTTCAGCCGCACGTCCGGCGCCTGCGCGATGGCGCCGACGCAGCCCGGTCCGCCGATCCGCTCGGCCGGGATGGTGCCGCCCGCTGTCACGTTCACCACGTAGGGGTCGGGGGCGAAGTTGAAGCGGAGGTTGGCCGTGCCGAAGGACGGCGGCAGGTTGAAGTTCTGGGCGGCGACACCGCCGGCGCCAAGCGCAGCAAGCAGCGCCGCGCCGGCGATCACGCGTCTGGAAAGCATCGTGGATTCTCCTCGGGCATGGCAGTCAACGGCGAGTGTCGCGCCGCTGGTGGCGCGGGCAAGCCGTTTTCCGCTTGTGGCGTGAAGATCGGGTGAGCGGCGTCACGCCTGCGGCGCGCGCGCAACAATGCGCGGGTGTGGCCCGTCCTCCAGCACCAGCGCCGCGAGCACGGCATCGCGCACCTTCGCGCGCACCACCTTGCCCTGGGCGTTGCGCGGCAACTCCGGCAGCGCCAGCCAGGCGCGCGGCCGCTTCGGACGCGCGAGCGCGGCGACGCGGCCCTCGGCCTCGGCCTCCCAGCCCGGCGGCGGCGCCTCGGCGACCGCGACGATCACCTCCCCCCAGTAGTCGGAGGGCAGGCCGAGCACGCAGATCGCGCGCCCGCCCGCGGCGCCGTCGAGCGCCACCTCGATCTCCCCGGGATGGACACGATAGCCGCCCGACTTCATCACGTCCGCCGCGCGGCCCGAGAGATGCAGCCGCCCGCGCGCGTCGATCGCGCCGAGGTCCCCGGTGCGGTGCCAGGCGCCCGGCGCACGCGGCGCGAACCCGGTGGCCGAGATGGTCCCCGCGTTCATGTGCCGGGCGCGCAGGTGGATCTCGCCGGCCTCGCCGGGCGGCAGCGCGGCGCCGTCCTCGGCGCGTATCGCGACCTCCACCCCAGGCGCCGGCCAGCCGAGGCAGGCGCCGAGGCCGTCCTCCGCCTCGGCCATCGCCTCGGCCACCTCGGGCGGTTCCAGCACCGTGATGGGGTTGAAGCATTCGCTCATGCCGTAGGTCACGCGCACGACCGGGCCGAAGGCCTCGGCGGCGCGCTGCCACAAGGCGCGCGACAGCGTCGAGGTGCCGGTGAAGATGCAGCGCACGCCCGCGAACCGCCGGCCGGGAAACAGCGACAGGATCTTGGCCAGCACGGTGGGTGGGGCGAAGATCGCGGCCGGCCGTGCCTCCAGCACGGGCAGCACCGCCTCGGCGCGGACGCCGTCCTGCAGCACCACCTCGGCGCCCTGTTCGAGCCAGGCGGCGGCGATCAGCGAGGCGCCGTGAACATAGGGCGTCATCAGCAGCACGCGGTCGCCCGCGCCCGGCGTGAAGGGCAGCACGGCGCGCTGCAGCAGGTGCGCGGTCCAGCGCCCGCCATGGGTGTGCACGATCGCCTTCGGCCGGCCGGTGGTGCCGGAGGTGAAGATCAGCCGGCCCCAGGCCTCGGACGGCACCGGCGGCAGCGCGCGCGGCGCGGGGTCGGGGGCGATGTCCTCGACCGCCCAGGGCTCGAAGCCGAGTGCCGTGAGCCGCGCCGCCTGCCGCCCCGGCGCCATGACGCGGCGGAAGCCCGCGAGCGCTGCGAACCAGGCGAGTTCCTCGTCGGTTGAATGGGCGTTGACCGGCACCTCGGCGGCGCCGGCGATCGTGACGCCCGCGCTGACCCAGGGGGCGTCCACGCCGTTCGGCACCAGTGTGGCGACCGGCGCGCCCGGCATCACGCCGGCCTGGCGCAGCCGGTGGCCCAGCGCATGGGCGCGCGCGGCGTGCTCCGCGAAGCCCATCTGCGCCGTGCCGTCCGTGACGGCGGTGCGGCCCGCGAAGCGCGCGGCCAGGGTGAGAAGGTCGTTCGACCAGGCGATTCCATCCCGCATGGCGGGCAGGGTCGTCGCCGCCCGCGCCCGCGTCAAACCGGCGGGGCTTGCCAGCCCCGCGCTTCGCGGGCCGGATGCGCGCGCCGCCAGGAGGACCGCCCATGGAACCGCTCAGCCACCCGACCCTGCCCACGGGCATCCGCGCCCGCATGGTGCCCGGGATCAACGGCATGGACATGCACGTGCTCGAGGCCGGCGAGGCCGGCCGGCCGGTGCTGCTGCTGCTGCACGGCTTCCCGGAACTCGCCTTTTCCTGGCGCCGCGTGATGGTGCCGCTGGCCGAGGCGGGGTTCCACGTCGTGGCGCCCGACCAGCGCGGCTATGGCCGCACCACGGGCTGGTCCGATGCCTATGATGCGGACCTGCGGCCCTTCGCCCTGCTCAACCTGATCCGCGACCAGCTGGCGCTGCTCGGCGCGCTCGGCGTCCCGCATGTGCATGCGGTGGTCGGCCATGATTTCGGATCGCCCGTCGCGGCGCATTGCGCGCTGGTCCGGCCGGACGTGTTCCGCCGCGTGGCGCTGATGAGCGCGCCCTTCGCCGGCCCACCCGCGATCGGGTCCAGCCTGCGTGCGCCGGCGCGGGACATCGCGGCCGACCTCGCCGCACTGCCGCGGCCGCGCAAGCATTACCACTGGTACTACGCGACGCGCCCGGCGAATGGCGACCTGTTGGCCGCGCCGCAGGGGCTGCACGATTTCCTGCGCGCCTACTACCACCACAAGTCGGGCGACTGGGCCGGCAACGAGGTCCATCCGCTGGCCGGCTGGACGGCGGATGAACTAGCGAAGCTGCCGACCTACTACGTGATGGATACGGCCGAGACGATGCCGGAGACTGTGGCTCACGCGATGCCCTCCGCCGCGGAGGTTGCGTCCTGCGCCTGGCTGACCGAGGACGAACTCGCCGTCTATGCCGCCGAATACGGGCGGACGGGCTTCCAGGGCGGGCTCAACTGGTACCGCACGCGCTTCACCGGCACGAACATGGAGATGGAGGCCTTCGCCGGCCGGCGGATCGAGGTGCCGGCCTGCTTCATCGGCGGCGCGCGCGACTGGGGCGTGCAGCAGGCGCCGGGCGCGCTGCGGCGGATGGAGACGGAGGCCTGCGCGGACTGGCGCGGCACGCATGCGGTGCCGGGTGCCGGCCACTGGGTGCAGCAGGAACGGCCGGCAGAGGTGGTGGCGCTGCTCGGGGTCTTCCTGGGCACGCCTTGAGCCCGGATTCAGCTCATGCGTTCAAAACGAGGCGTTCAGAACGAGGAAATGGACGACCCGGATGGTGCGCCGTGCCCTCGGTTTCTCGGATTCCGAGTAGTCACGCGCGAGTGATGTTCTGATCGTCCAGGCCTTTGCTGTTCTCGCGGTAAAGTGGCGGAGTCGTTGAGAGACGGTAGAGAAATTACCGAAGACAGGCGCGCGGCTTCTGGTTCATATCGGGTCGTCGAAAAACGGCGAGTCCGCGCGTGTTCCTGCATTGCGTATCAGCCCCGGTTCCGGACGGCCGCTTCGCCGATGGTGGCGCGCGTCGCGCGCGGCGGCGGCTGGAACTTCTTCGGCAGGGCCGGGCACTCGACCCGTTCGGCGTGCGGGTGCCGGCTTGGCGCGCCACGGCCTGACGCGCGGACCGGCGCCCCGATGCCTGGCCGACGGGTGCCTGATACCGGGCCGGGCGCCCCCCCTCCGCAGGCGCGCCGCCGCGCGCCCCGGGACCGGCCGGACCCGCGCACGGGGCGGGTCTGGGGGACGGAGATGGTCTATCTTTTGGCCCGGGGCGAGCGACGGCGCGTCTCCGTCCTTCCGCAGCGACGCAAGGCACAGATGACCGCGCCCCTCGACGATCTCACCCGCCTCGCCGTGCCGGTCCGGCATGAGGCGAACAACCTTTTCGCGGCGCTGTCGGGCACCATCGACATCCTGCTGCGCACCGCGCCGACCGACCGCGACCGCGCCCGCGCCGAACGCATGCGCGACGCAACGACGCGGCTCGAGGCGCTGCTCAAGGCCTACGTCGCCCTCGCCGCCCCGCCTGCCACGGCCGAGGGGACCGACGCCGCGCAGCTGCTCGCGCTGCTGCGGCCGCTGATCGTGCTGACCCTCGGCCCCGGCCGCGAGGTCGAGGTGGCGGTGCCGCCCGGCCTGCCGCGCGTCGCATCGCCGTCGCCGGAGGTGCGGGCCGAGATCCTCAACCTGGTGCGTGAAGCGGCGGTGGATCTGCCCGCGGGCGGCGCGCTGCGCCTGACGCTGGGGGCGGTGCCGGGCGGGGTCGCGGTCGCCGCCGTCCCGGCGCCCGGGGCGGAGGCGACGCCGCCGCTTATCCTCCGCCTCGCGGAGGACTGACCCGGGGCGGGCGCCGCCTGCCCGGGCAACGTGCCTCAGGCCGCCCGGTCGGCGGCCGCGCAGGTCCGGATGCCGAGCAGCGAATAGGCCGGGCAGAAGCGGAACACGCCGGTCGCCAGAGGCACCAGCCCGACCAGCCCCCACCACCCGAGCGGCCCCGCCAGCCCGAGCGCCAGGATCACCAGCCCCGCCACGATGCGGAGCCCACGGTCCACGCCACCCACGTTGCAGTTCATCGCGCTGCTCCTTGCCTCTGTCCGGCGCCGGGCGCCGGTGGATCATGCCGGAGATGCCCGGCTGTGCCTTCATTCGCAGGCGCTGACCCATTCCGTCGGTGATCAAGTCACGGGGCGGCGGTGCCGTCCTTGATCCGCATCAGTCCGGGGGCGTCGAGGACCGCGACGGCGCCGCGCTCGGTGCGCACCAGCCCGGCCTTCGCGAAGGCCGCGAGGCGGCGGCTCACCACCTCCCGTGCCGTGCCGATGTCGGCCGCGATGCCCTGCTGCGTCGCCGCCACGACGCCCGGCGCGCGGCCGAGCAGATAGGCGGCGAGGCGCGCATCCACGCTGCGGAAGGACAGGTCCTCGATCCGTCCCATCAGCGCGCCGAGCCTGGCGGCGAAGCCGGCGAGGACGAAGCGGCGGAAGCCGGGGCTTTCCTCCACCAGCGCCGCGAACAGCGCGGCGGGCAGCAGCAGCCCGTCGCAGTCGGTCTCGGCGGTGCCCTCGGCGGAATAGGCTTCCCCGGCGAAAAGGCAGGAGGTGGTGATCGCGCAGGCCTGGCCGGGCTCGACGCGATAGAGCAGCAGCGCGTGGCCATCCTCGGCGATCAGGTCCACGCGCGCCTGGCCGCGGCGCAGCAGCACGAAGCCGCGGCAGGGGTCGCCTGGGCGGAACAGCACCGTGCCGGCCGGCGCGCGCAGCGGCAGCGCGCCGGCCGCCATGCGTCCACGCGCGACGGCGTCGATGCTGTCCGGCAGGAAGTCGAACCCGGCGCTTGCCATCGCCGCAGCCTGCCGCCGCGGGGCGCGCGGCTCAAGCCTTCGTTCTGCCTGTGGCGCACGGGATGACAGCGCGTGCGCTTCTGCGACACTCGGCGCCGCCGCTTGGCAGGGGGGAGGGCGCGCCGATGTGCTGGTCCATGGGCGCGACGGTCGCGATGGTCGCGGCCGGAAGCGCTGCGACCGCCGTCACCCTCCGCCGAGGCGCACCCCCCGCGGTGCCGGCGACGCTCGCCTGGTTCACGCTGATGGAGGCGCTGCAGGTCGCGGGCCATGCGGCGGTTGATGCCTGCGGCACGCCGGCCAACCAGTCCGCGGCGCTGCTGTCGTACCTGCACATCGCCTTCCAGCCCTTCTTCATCAACGCCTTCGCGATGACGCTGGTGCGCGCGGCGCCGTCGCCGACGCTGCGGGTCGCGGTCTGGATCGGCTGCGGGGTGTCGGCCGCGGTGATGCTGCTGCAACTCTACCCCTTCGCCTGGGCCGGGACCTGCCCGGCGGGGTCGGTGCTCTGCGGCAGCCCGCTTTGCGTCGCCAGCGGCGAATGGCATATCGCCTGGGACATCCCGCGCAACGACCTGCTGGCGCCGCTGCGGGACGTGCACTGGGCGCTCGGCGGCTTCCCGACCTACATGCTGGCCGCCTTCTTCCTGCCGCTGGCCTACGGGGCCTGGCGCTTCGTGCTGTTCCACCTGCTCGTCGGGCCGGGGCTGGCCTGGCTGCTGACCTCCAACCCGAACGAGATGCCCGCGATCTGGTGCCTGTTCTCGATCGGCATCGTGGTCGTCGCCCTCAGCCGCCGTATCCGGGGCGCGCTGGAGACACCCGGGCTGGCGGCGCCGGCACCGGCACGATAGGGGCAAGCGTGGCCGCGGCGCCACGCCTGGGGCCTTCCGGTGTGGCTTCCATGCCCGAAAGCGATGCGTCCGAGGCACTTCGCGTGTAGGATTGTCACATCACCTGAACGCTGCCCGCCCATGCCCCGTGCCGCCTTGTCCGACGCTTCCCGCAGCCCTGGCCGCTTTTCCGCCGCCCCGCGGCGCTTCGCCTCCCCGGCGGTGCGCGCTGTGCTGCGGCGGCGCGGGCTCGAGGTGCTGGGGCTGCTGGTCGCGCTGGCGGCCATGGCGCTGCTGGTGGCGCTCGGCAGCCATGATCCGGCCGACCCGTCGCTGAACACCGCGACGGGGCGGGCACCGACCAACCTCGCGGGGCCGGCGGGCGCCATCGTGTCCGACCTGCTGCTGCAATCCTTCGGCTTCGCGGGCGCGTTGCCGGCGCTGGCCATGCTGGCCTGGGCCTTCCGCCTGGCGACGCAGCGCGGCATGGGCTCGCTGGCGGCGCGCTTCGGGGGCCTGCTGGCGGGGCTGCCGCTGGCCGCCGCCGCCGCCGCGCTGCTGCCGCTGCCGGCCGGCGTGCCCGTGGCGGCCGGGCCCGGCGGGGCCTTCGGCGGGCTGCTCGCGACCGCGGCGGTGGAGGGGCTCTCCGGCACCTTCGGGCCGTTCGGGGCGCTGGTGGCGAATGGCGTGCTGGCGGTTGCCGCGGTGGGGTCGGTCTTCATCGCCTGCGGGCTGACGGTCGGCGAATGGCGCGGCGCGGGCCGCGTCGCGGTCGGGGCCGGCCAGGCGGCGGTCGAGGTGGCCCGGCAGGGCGCCGCGGCGATCCGCCGGCCGGACGCCGAGCCCGAGCCCGAGCCGCTCCGCCCCGCGCGCCCGCCCCGGCCGGGTGTCTTCGCCCGCCTGGCGGGCCGGCTGAGCCGCGCCCGCGCCGGCGCCGGCGCGATGCTGCGCCGCGAACCGCAGGCGGTGCCGCTCGGCGCCATGCTGCGCGCGGCGGAGGAGGCGGCCGGCGCCATCCCGCCGAGCCCCGCCGCCCCGCCCGCCCCCCTGCCGGGCGAGGAAGGCGACGTGCGCCGCGGCACCGAGCCCGTGCCGGGGCAGCAGCGGCCGACCGCCCGCACCCGCGTCATCGCCGCCGCGCACGAGCGCCGCGCGCCGGAGCAGCGCGCCCTCGACCTCGGCACCGAGGGCTTCCGCCTTCCGCCGCTCGACCTGCTGACCGAGGCGCCGGCGCGGCGCACCGGCCGGCCGTCGGAGGAATCGCTGCAGGCCAATGCCCGCATGCTGGAAAGCGTGCTCGAGGACTACGGGGTGCGCGGGCGCATCGCCGAGATCCGGCCCGGGCCCGTGGTCACGCTGTATGAACTGGAACCGGCGCCGGGGACGAAATCCTCGCGCGTCATCGGGCTGGCCGACGACATCGCGCGGTCGATGTCGGTGGTGGCGGTGCGCATCGCCACCGTCCCAGGGCGCAACGTTATCGGCATCGAGATGCCGAACGCCAAGCGCGAGACCGTGTTCCTGCACGAGATGTTCGCCGACGAGAGCTGGGGCCGGAACCAGGGGCGCCTGCCGCTGGCGCTCGGCAAGGATATCGGCGGCGTGCCGGTCATCGCCGACCTCGCGCGCATGCCGCATCTGCTGATCGCCGGCACCACCGGATCGGGCAAGTCGGTCGCGATCAACACCATGATCCTGTCGCTGCTGTATCGGCTGTCGCCGGACGAGTGCCGCTTCATCATGATCGACCCGAAGATGCTGGAACTCTCGGTCTACGACCGTATCCCGCACCTGCTCGCGCCGGTGGTGACCGAGCCGCCCAAGGCGATCGGCGCGCTCAAATGGACCGTGCGGGAGATGGAGCGCCGCTACCGCGCCATGAGCCAGTTGGGCGTGCGCAACATCGCCGGCTACAACGAGAAGGTGACGGCGGCGCGCGCGCGCGGCGAGGTGCTGACGCGCCGCGTGCAGACCGGCTTCGATCCCGACACCAGCCGGCCGGTCTTCGAGGAACAGCCCCTCGCGCTCGAGCCGCTGCCGATGATCGTGGTGGTGATCGACGAGATGGCCGACCTGATGATCGTGGCCGGCAAGGAGATCGAGGCCGCGGTGCAGCGGCTCGCGCAGATGGCGCGCGCGGCCGGCATCCACGTGATCATGGCCACGCAGCGGCCTTCGGTGGACGTCATCACCGGCACCATCAAGGCGAACTTCCCGACCCGCATCTCCTTCCAGGTGACGAGCAAGATCGACAGCCGCACGATCCTTGGCGAGCAGGGCGCGGAGCAGCTGCTCGGCCAGGGCGACATGCTGCACATGGCCGGCGGCGGGCGCGTGACGCGCGTGCACGGCCCCTTCGTGACCGACAACGAGGTAGAGCGCGTGGTCGAGTACCTGCGCGAGCAGGGCGAGCCCGCCTACATCGAGGAAGTGACCGAGGAATTCGACGAGGATGCCGGCGGGCTGCCCGGCATGCTCGGCGGAAACACGGACGGGGAGGCGTCGCTCTACGACCAGGCGGTCGCGCTGGTGACGCGGGAGGGCAAGGCCAGCACCTCCTTCGTCCAGAGGCACCTCAACATCGGCTACAACCGCGCTGCCAAGCTCATCGAGCAGATGGAGAAGGAAGGCGTAGTCGGGCCGGCGAACCACGTCGGCAAGCGCGAGGTGCTGGCGCCGGGGCCGCGGGAGTGACGTGAGGCAGGGCGGGGGCAGAAGGGAACTTCTTCCCCAGGACCCGGACCTCGCAGACCCGTCGCCAGATGCCAGAGAAGGGAGGGGGCTCGGGGGAGGTTCACCTCCCCCGACCTTCAGGGGGTCACCCCCGCATATCCTCCGCCACCAAGTCCGCCGCCTTCTCCGCCACGCTCAGCACCGTCGCGTTGATGTTGCAGACCGGAATGTCCGGGAAGACCGAGGCATCCACCACGCGCAGCCCCGCGATGCCGCGCAGGCGCAGCCGCGCATCAAGCGGCGCGCCCGGATCGCCGCCCATCCGCACCGTGCAGGACGGGTGGTAGACCGTGCCGCCTGTCTCGCGCGCGAAGGCGAGCAACGCCTCGTCCGTCTCCGCCGCCGGGCCAGGGCGCGTCTCCCCCGCCACGATACCGGCGAGCGGCTCCGCCGTCATCCAGCGCCGCGCGAGGCGCATCCCGCGCACCAGGCAGGCCTCGTCCGCGCGCTCGGTCAAATAGCGCGGCGCGATGGCGGGCGCGTCCTCCGCGCGGGGGGATTTCAGCGTCACGGTGCCGCGGCTCTGCGGCCGGCATTGCCAGACGCCCAGCGTGAAGCCCGGCTCCGCCTCCGGCACGCCGATGCGGCCCTCGGCCCAGGAGAGCGGGCCGCCGTTGATCTGGATGTCGGGCGCCTCCAGCCCTGGTTCCGTGCGCGCGAACAGCGACATCATGCCGGGCGACCAGGTCAGTACGCCCTTGCCCCGGGTGATCCAGCGCAGGATCTCGAGCCCGAGGCGTGGCCAGACGATGCGGCGGTTGGCGCTCCAGCGGTGGTCCGTCAGCCGGAAGGCAAGGCGCGCGATGAAGTGGTCCTGCAGGTTGCGCCCGACGCCCGGCGCATCCAGCACGGGCGCGATGCCGTGCTGTGCAAGTACCTCCGCCGGGCCGATGCCCGAGAGCTGCAGCAGGTGCGGCGAGCCGATCGCGCCGGCCGAGAGGATGACGCCGAAGCGGGCGCGGATGATGCGGTCCTCGCCGCCGCGACGGATGGCGACGCCGGTGGCGCGGCCGTCCTCGACCACGATGCGCAGCGCCAGCGCGCGGTCGATCACGCGGAGGTTCGGCCGTGCCAGCGCCGGCACCAGGTAGGCGCGCGCCGCCGAGACGCGCCGCTGCCCGCGGCGGGTCTGCTGGAAGGTCGCGAACCCCTCGCGCCGCGGGCCGTTCATGTCGTCGTTGACGGGCAGGCCGATCGCCCCCGCCGCGGCGGCGAAGTGGTCGAGCAGTTCCGGACGCTCGGCCAGGTGTTCGACCGGCTGCGGGCCTTGGGTGCCGCGGCCTTCGCCGCCGCCGGCGAAGCTCTCGTGACGCATGAAATAGGGCAGCAGGTCGTCCCAGCCCCATCCCGTGCAGCCCTTCTGCGCCCAGAGGTCGTAGTCGGACGGGTGCCCGCGCACATGGCCGAGCCCGTTGATGGAGGACGACCCACCCCAGACCCGCCCGCGCGGGTAGTCCAGCGCGCGGTTGCCGGTGGCGGCGTCGGGTTCGGTGCGGAAGCCCCAGGTCAGACGCGGGTGGTCGAGCAGCCGGGCGTAGCCCGCCGGGATGTGGATATAGGGGTGCCGGTCCGGCCCGCCGGCCTCGATGACCGCCACGGTGGCGCCGCCTGCCGAGAGTCGGTTGGCCAGCACGCACCCCGCGCTGCCGGCGCCGACGATGACGTGGTCGAAGGTGTCGTCCATCCGCCTATCGGAGCGCAGGCGCCCGCCGCGGTCCAGGCTGCCCCCTCGTATCGGTTTCCAAAGGCCCTTTCGGCCTTTGGCGGGTGGGGGTCCGGGGTAGGGTAAGGCGCTCCCCCGGGTCAGTCGTCCTCGCCCGGCGGCGCCTCCCCCGCCTCGACCGCCGGCACCTCGCGCGCCACCGCGATCATCATGCGCCTGAGCCAGGCATGGCCCTGGTCGCTCTCAAAGCGCCGGTGGAAGATCAGTGAGAGCCGGGTGTGGCGGATCGCGACCGGGCATTCGCGCAGCGCCAGCCCATGCGCCTCGGCCATGCGCCGCGCGAGCCGCGCCGACAGCGTCATGACCATGTCCGTGCGCGCGAGGATGTCCGGCACCGCCGAGAGATGCGCGACCACGGCGCCAAGCCGCCGCCGCTTGCCGCGTGTCGCGAGCGCCACGTCGAGCGCGCCGTCGCGAGAGCCGTTGGCGGAATGCAGCAGGTGGGGGAAGGCGATCAGCCGGTCCTCGTCGAGCACGCCGGCGGCCAGCGGGTGCCCCGGGCGCATCAGGGTCAGGAAGGCTTCCGGCAGCAGGCGGATGCGCGTGTAGATCGCGGGCGGCTCGGGCAGCACCGCGACGGCGAATTCCGCCTCCCCGCGGTCCAGGAGCGCCTGCGTGTTGGTGCGGTCGGCGTGGCGGATGGCAAGCAGGCAGCCTGGCGCCTCGCGACCCATACGTTCGAGCAGGGGCGGCGCCAGCACCGCTTCCGCGTATTCCGACAGCGCGATCGGGAAGATGCGCTCGGCGGTGGCGGGGTCGAAGGGGGCGTGGGTGATGAGCGTCTCGCGCAGCCGATCCAGCACCTCCGCGACCGGGCCCGCGAGCGCGAGGGCGAGTTCGGTCGGCTCGACGCCGCCCGGACGGCGGAGGAACAACTCGTCGCCCAGCGCCGCCCGCAGGCGTGCCAGCGCGTTCGAGACGGCGGGCTGCGACAGGTTCAGCCGCTGCGCCGCGCGCGTGACGTGGCGCTCGCGCGCGACGGCGTCGAAGACGCGCAGCAGGTTGAGGTCGAGGGTGGCGAGATCGGCCATGGGTGGGCCGATGATGGGCCCTCGGCGCCGGCCGGGGAAGCGGGGCGCCATCCGGCCGGCCGTCGTCCTGGTCTGTGATGGCGGCAGCAAGGTCGGGGGAGGGGAACCTCCCCCGAAACCCCTCCCTTCCTTGGCTTCTGGCGCCGCACCTCGAAGGATCGGCGCCCGTTGCAAAGAGGGTAGCGGGGGGGCGGGGGGAGAAATTCCCTTCCCCCCCCGCCTTCTCGACCGTGCCGGGTCGGGAACCCCAGGCTGCCCCCGTCAGTAGTAGTAGCCGCGCGGCGCCGGCCGCGGGGCGGTCAGTGCGCCGATGGCCGCGCCACCCGCGCCGCCGATGGCCGCACCCGCGAGCGGCGAGCCGCCGGTCAGCGCG
Organism: Roseomonas sp. HF4; assembly: GCF_005222755.1. Taxonomy (GTDB): domain Bacteria; phylum Pseudomonadota; class Alphaproteobacteria; order Acetobacterales; family Acetobacteraceae; genus Neoroseomonas. Next base: position 157,392 of record NZ_STGD01000006.1, on the reverse strand, counting down.
CCGATGGCCGCGCCACCCGCGGCGCCGATGCCGCCGCCCACCAGCGCGCGCTGGCCCACCGGATCGGCGCAGGCGGATACACCCAGGGCGAGCATGGCAAGGGTAGCGATTCGTATATGATTGAAGCGCATGACGAAACTCCGTGGCAGGTTTCGGATGCGCGAGTACAACCTGGGCGTGTGGCAGGGATCGGGCAGGAAGGGGGCAATCCTGCCCCGTCCATGGCAAGCCTGGTTCAGGGGCCGCGTCGCTTGCGCGCGCCCTTGCCCTTCTTCGGGTCGTACCCGCCGCCGCCCGGGCCGAGCGGCTTCGGCGCCCAGTCCGCCTTGGGCGTGGCGTCGCGCAGCGAGCGCCCCGCGGCATTGGGCTCGAGGCCGAGGTCAAGGGCCTCCAGGCGCTTGATCTCGTCGCGCAGCCGGGCGGCGGTCTCGAATTCCAGTTCGGCCGCGGCGGCGCGCATCTTCCGCTCCAGATCGGCGATCGCGGCGCGCAGATCCTTGCCGACGAAGTGCGCCGCCGTGTCGTCCTCCACCGCATCGACCGTCACGTAGTCGCCCTGCGTCACGTCGCGCAGCACGTCGGCGATCTCGCGCCGGATGGTCGTCGGCGTGATGCCGTGCGCCTCGTTCCAGGACTGCTGCTTGGCGCGGCGGCGCTCCGTCTCGCCGAGCGCGTTGCGCAGGCTGTTGGTCATGGTGTCGGCATAGAGCACGACGCGGCCCTCGACGTTGCGCGCGGCGCGGCCGATGGTCTGGATCAGCGCGGTGGTGGACCGCAGGAAGCCTTCCTTGTCGGCGTCCAGGATCGCGACCAGCGCGCATTCCGGGATGTCGAGCCCCTCGCGCAGCAGGTTGATGCCGACCAGCACGTCGAACACGCCTTTCCGAAGATCGCGGATGATCTCGATGCGCTCCAGCGTGTCGACGTCGCTGTGCAGGTATCGCACGCGGATGCCGGCTTCCGTCATGTAGTCGGTCAGGTCCTCGGCCATGCGCTTGGTCAGCGTCGTGACCAGCACGCGGCCGCCGGCCTGCGCGACGGCGCGGCATTCGGCCAGCAGGTCGTCCACCTGGCCTTCCACCGGGCGGATTTCGCAGACGGGGTCCACCAGGCCGGTCGGGCGGATCACCTGCTCGGCGAAGGTGCCGCCGGTGCGCTCCATCTCCCACGGGCCTGGCGTCGCGCTGACGAAGACGGTCTGGGGGCGGAACGCCTCCCATTCCTCGAACTTCAGGGGCCGGTTGTCGGTGCAGGAGGGCAGGCGGAAGCCGAACTCGTTCAGAATGGTCTTGCGGGCATAGTCGCCGCGGTACATGCCGCCGATCTGCGGCACCGTGACGTGGCTCTCGTCCACGATCAGCACCGCGTTCTCCGGCAGGTATTCGAACAGCGTCGGCGGCGGGTCCCCCGGGCGGCGGCCGGTCAGGTAGCGCGAATAGTTCTCGATCCCTTTGCAGGACCCGGTCGTCTCCATCATCTCGATGTCGAAGATGGTGCGCTGCTCGAGCCGCTGGCGTTCCAGCAGCTTGCCCTCCGCCTCGAGTTCCGCGAGCCGTTCCTTCAGCTCGACCTTGATGTGGGCGATCGCCTGGGTCAGCGTCGGGCGCGGCGTGACGTAGTGGCTGTTGGCGTAGATCGAGAGGCGGTCCATCTCGGCGGTCACCTCGCCGGTCAGCGGGTCGAATTCGCGCAGGCCGTCGATCTCGTCGCCGAACAGGGAGATGCGCCAGGCGCGGTCCTCGAGGTGGGAGGGCCAGATGTCCACGCTCTCGCCGCGGATGCGGAAGGTGCCGCGGGCGAAGAAGTTGTCGTTGCGGCGGTACTGCTGCTCGACCAGGCCCTTGACCAGCGCGTCGCGGTCGATGCGCCCGCCGCGTTCCAGCTTCACGACCATGCGCGAATAGGTCTCGACCGAGCCGATGCCGTAGATGCAGGAGACGGAGGCGACGATGATGACGTCCGAGCGCTCCAGCAGCGCCTGCGTCGCGGAATGGCGCATGCGGTCGATCTGCTCGTTGATCTGCGCGTCCTTCTCGATATAGGTGTCGGTGCGCGGGACGTAGGCTTCCGGCTGGTAGTAGTCGTAGTAGGACACGAAGTACTCGACCGCGTTGTCGGGGAAGAAGGACTTCATCTCCCCGTATAATTGCGCGGCCAGCGTCTTGTTGGGCGCGAGCACCAGCGCCGGGCGCTGCACCGCCTCGATGACCTTCGCCATGGTGAAGGTCTTGCCCGAGCCCGTGACGCCGAGCAGCACCTGGTCGCGCTCCCCCTGCGTCAGCCCGGCGATCAGGCTGCGGATCGCGGCCGGCTGGTCGCCGTTCGGCTCGAAGGGGGAGACGACCGTGAGCCGCTGCTCCTGCGCCGGGGCGGGGCGCTTCGGCGGCATGAACGGCACGGAGCCGGGGGCGATCAGGTTCATGACGCCAAGATGGGCGCCAGGCCGGCCCGCGTGAAGGCGCCGGGCTACCCGGCCAGACGGTTCGGCTGGATCGGAACGTCCCCTATGGCGTCAGCACCAGGACCTTGGTCTGGCTTGGCGCGATCCGGCAGCCCGGGCAGTTGGTGTTGTTCTGCAGCGACATCGACGTCATGCGGGTCAGCGGCATGCCGTTGACCAGCGTCACGAAGGCCGCCGTCAGGTGCCGCGACGGCCCCATCACGGTGCCCGAGGCGACGCCGGTCGCGAGACCGGCATTGTCTCCGTTCGTCAGCGGCGTGGTGGTCCCGATATTGTGCGCCGGCATGCCCATGATGAGCACCTTCGTCTGGTTCGGCGTGGCGGTCGGGCCCATGGCGATGTTGGGATAGGGGATCGGCACCGGCGCAGGCGCCGCGGGGGTCAGGCAGACATCGGGGAAGCCCATGTCCTGGCCGCCCATCTGCGAATTCGCGAACATGCCAGGCCCTCCTCAGCCGAGTTGGATCTGGCCGCCGTCGATCTTGACGATGCGGCCCGCATGCACGACGGCGTTCTCGCCGCGCAGGTGGATGTTGCCTTCGGCGCGATGGTCGATGCTGCCGGCGCGGACATGGTCGCCTTCCTCGACGAAGCGGTAGCTCCGCTTGGTCCGGGTCAGGACGCGGTCGAGAACCGTCTCGAGCGCTTCGCCCACCACCTTCATGCGGCCGAGATGCGCCGTCAGGCTGCGCGCGATGCCCGCGACCTCCGCGAAGGACCAGGTCGCGCGCGTGCCCGTGAAGTTCGCCTCGGGCGCCGCGACGGTGATCCGCCCGCCGCTCGCGACCTCGACGGCGCTCTCGCCGGTCAGGGCCAGCGTGCCGCCCACGGCCCTGATCTCGATATCGCCCTCGGCGGCGATCCTGAGCGGCCCTTCGGCGCGCCGCTCGAGCACGGCGAGTACGTAGTGCCGGCCGGCCGCCTCGACCAGCAGGACGGTGTCGCCCTCCTCGGGCGCCAGCAGGCAGCTCGCGGCGACGCGCGCGGGCAGGCGCTCGGCGCCGGCGCCGACGATCAGGGTCGCGCCCTCCCGCTGCAGCACCTCGGCGCTGCGCGGCAGGGCTCCCTGGGTCATGAGGGTCTGGAACGGTGTGAACGCGGTCATGGTGCTGCTCTCCTGGCTCGCGGGCCCGTCATTTCTGCGGCTGGCGCCATCGTGCGTGCCAGCCCTCCGCCGTGTGGCGCTCCTGGTCCTGCGGCATCACGCCGCGCCGGCCGGCCAGGTCCGCGCCGCCGTCGCGCACCGCATGCATCACGGTGCGGGAAAAGGTGACCCCGTCGAAGCCGGCGCCCTCGACCTCGGCATGGCTGAAATCGGCATAGGTGAGGTCGGCGCCGGAGAAGCGGGCGCGCGGCGCCTTCAGGCCGATGGCGATGCACTGGTACATCCGCGCGCCCGAGAAATCCGCCTCCGGCGCGATGGCGCCCGAGATCGTGGCACTCGTGAGGTCCGCCCGCACGAGGCTCGCGCCCGCGAGGCTCGCCTCCATCAGGATCGCCTGCGCGAGCCGCGCGCCGTCGAGGCGCGCGCCATCGAGCTTCGCCTTGCCGAAGCCGGCCTGGCGCAGGTCGGCGTTGGTGAGGTCGCAGCCCGTCAGGTCGGACTCCATGAACTGGCACTGCGGGAAGGCGAGGCCGGCCAGGCTCCGCCCCGCGAGATTCGCCTTCAGCAGCACGGTGCGGAAGAACTGCGCCCCGGCCATGCTCGACCGCGTCAGGTCCGGCTCGATGAGCGCCGCCTCGGGCAGGCGGGCGCGCGTGAAGTCCGCGCCCATCGTCGCGCATTCCGCCAGCGTCGCCTTGTCGAGATTGGCGCCGCCGAGCTTCGTCCATTCGAACCGACAGCGCGCGATCATCGCGAGCGTCAGGTCGGCCCCTTCCAGCATGGCGGCGCCGAAGTCGCTGCCGCCGGCCTGCACCGCGACCGCCTTGAACCCGGTCGCCTGCACGCCGCGGAAGGAGCATTTGTCGAGCACCGCCTGGCCGACATCGACGCCCGCGAGGTTGCCGCCGTCGAAGCGGCATCCGGTGAGGATGGATTCGCGGAAGGTCGCGCCGGCGAGGTTGGCGCCGGAGAAATCGACCGCCTCGAAGACGCCGCCGGAAAGCTTCGCGCCGTCCAGCGCCACGCCGGCGAAGGAGGCGCGGCTGATCACCTCGCCGCCGTGGATGGCGCGCTCGAGTTCGTCGCGCGTCATCGGGCGGGCTCCGCACGCGGCCGCAGGCGCATGCGCGTCTGCAGGATGCCCTGGTAGCGGGTCGTCCCGTCCGTCTTCACGCGCGCGAGGTCGGCTTCGTAGAAGCTCGCATCCGTCAGGTCGGCGCCGCGCAGGTCGGCGCGCTGCAGCACCGCGCGCATGAAGTCCCCGCGCGCGAGCACGGCGCGGCGCAGGTCGGCCACCACGAAGCGGGCGCCCGGCGCGCTCACGTTCTGCATCTGCGCATCCTCGAGCACCGCGTCCGAGAGATCCGCGTCGGCCAGCTTCGCGCCCGAGAGCATCGCGCGGGCCAGGATCGCGCCCCGCAGGTTCGCGGCCCTGAGGTCGGCGCCCTCCAGCACGGCCTCGGTCAGGTCGCAGCCGTTGTTGAGCACCGCCTTGCGGAGGTCCGCGCCCGGCGCGCGCAGGCCGCGCAGGTCGCAGGTCAGGAAGGCGGCGCCGGCGAGATTGGCGCCGCTGAAGTCGATGCCGCGCAGGTCGCATTCGAGGAAGGTCGCGCTCTCGAACGCGGCACGCGCCGCAAGGCATCCGGCGAGGTTCAGGCGCATGAACAGCGCCGAGGGCGCCTTCGCCCCCTCGAGCACCGCGCCGTCGAGCCGCGCCTCCATCAGGTCCGCCCCCTCGAGGTCCGCGCCGCGCAGCGACGCGCCGGTGAGGTCGGCCTTGGCCAGCACGGCGTTGCGCAGCACCGCGCCATCCAGCACCGCGCCGGCGGCGCGCGCGGCGCCGAGGTTGGCGCCCGTCATCTGCGCCCGGTCGAGCCGGGCGCCGGCCAGGCGCGCATGCGACAGGACCGTGTCCTTGAGGATCGCCCCGGTCAGGTTGGCACCTTCGAGGTTGGCGCCGTCGAGCCAGGCCTCGGTCAGGTCCGCGCCCGACAGGTCGATGCCCGAGAGGTCCGCGCCGCAGAGGTTGATGCGCACCAGGTTCTTGCCCCGGGCGGGCAGGTCGGTCGTGCGCAGCGCCTGCGACCGGCGGTCGCTGAGCTGGCGGGCCGGGCCCTGGTGGTGCGCGGCCATCAGGTAGGCGTTGCGCTGCTCGCGCTCGCTCTGCTCCCAGAGCGAATTCATCATCGGGTCGGCGAGGATCTCGTCGATCTCGCTCGCGTCGCCGCCGGCGGCGCGCACCTCGACGGCCGTCTGGCGCAGGTCCGCGCGCTGGCGCTCGGCGGTGTAGGTCGGCGGGCCGGTCGGCTGCTCGTTGTGCTCGGCCCGGACCTGCGCCACCGTCATCCCGCTGCCCACGAGGGTCTTCTCGAGCTCCTCGTCGCTCATCTGCGGTGCCGCCTCGGCGGCGGCCTCGGCCTTGCGGGCGTCCTCGAAGGCCTGCTCGATGCGCGCGGGCAGGTCGTCGAGCGAGGGCGGCGGCGGGTCGGGCGGCAGCAGCCCCGGGCCGTGCTCGTCCGGATCGAGGTCGTATTCGGCCACCATGGCGCGGGCGCGCGCGATCCGCGCCTCGGAATCGCGGCGACCGTTCTTCGCGAGCAGGTTCTGGCTCGCGAGGAGCTTGTTCATCGCCTCCATGTCGGGGTCGGGGCGCAGCATGTCCTTGGGCGCCAGGTCGCTCTCGCGCATCGCGAGGATCGGGCCCTTGTCGGGATCCGCGCGGGCGACGCGCACCGCGTCGTAATGCGACGCCGGGCGCGGCGCCGCGGCGCGGTCCACGCCGGCGACGGCGCAGAGGATGTCCCGCCCGTCTTCCTCCGCGATCTCGGCGACGCCGTGATGGACCAGCACGGCGCGACGCCGATGCGGCACGAACAGCAGCGTGGTGAGGCCGAGCGGCACTTCCTCGAGGCTGCCCGCGGCGCCCTTGCGCTCGATGAAGAAGCGCGGCGCGAGGCCGGGCAGGCGCCCCTGCAGCGCCGGCTCATCGGGGTGGAGGTTCTCGAAGGCGTAGTCCTCGGTCCCCGCGAGCGCGCCCGGGAAATGCTGGTCGGCCGGCGCCGCGTTGAAGAAGCGCCAGTCCATGTCCCGCGCGAAGCCCGGGAAGTCGTCGCGCAGCCAGCGGTCGTCGTAGGTGCCGGCGAAGCGCGCGCGCTGCGGCCAGGCCTGGTCCATCGGGCCGAAGCCGGCGGTGCGGCGGCGCCGGTGCTCGGGCGCCACCGCCGGGTCCTCGATGTTCGGGCGCGGGACGACGAGGCCGACCCCCGGCACCGCCATCTCCTCCATCCCCCGGCCGATCGGGTTCTCGGCGTGCTTCGGCCCGCCATAGGCCCGCGTCCAGTCGAGCCGCATGTCGGCGAAGGGCACCGGCGGGATCAGGCGCCCGCCATCCTCGTAGCTGTCGCCCACCACGATCAGGGACTTGTTCAGCGCGCCGACGCGCGCGGTGACGCGCACCGCCTGCATGGGCGTGCCGCCCGGCGCGAAGGCGCGGCCCAGCACCAGGTATTCCGCGACGCGCTTCGGCACCACGAGGTCGAGCGGCTGTTCGGGCGGCAGTTCCTCGCCCAGCATCTTCCACATGCCGGCCTCGGAGAACAGCGCCTCCTCGGTGCCGAGGGGGACGAAGCAGAGCACCGCGACGCCAAGATAGAAGCGCCGCTGGTTCTCGAACGGGCGCGTCATGAGGCCGACGCAGAGCGGCTTGACGACCCTCATGGCGGATGCACCAGCCTGGCCCCCGCCTAGAGCAGCATGTGCATGGCGGCGCGGTGGAGGATGGTGGAACTCTGGGTCGCCTTCATGACGTTCTTCGAGACTTCCACACGCACGTCGTTATACGCCATGTCGACCTTCGCCATCGCTATTTTCACGTTCTCAATTTTCGTCTGGACCTTGGCCATGGCGAGGCCGTTGATGTCCATTTTGGTCAGGTTGACGGCGATCGCCATGCCGAAGCTGTCGCGGTTGATGTTGCCGATGCTCTCGAGGAAGCTGTCGATCGTGGTGTTGCCGCCCGGCGCGACCAGCTTGATGCCCGCCGGCGCGGTCAGGGTGATGCCGGCGGCCGCGGTGATCGAGACCGTCGCCGGGGTCGTCACGGTCAGCCCGCCGATGATCGTCTGCGACATGCTGCCCGTCACGTTCTGGGTGACGGTGCCGATCACGGTCTCCTTCATCGAGCCCATGACGTTGCGGGTCTCGTTCGCCATGAAGGTCTCGGAGACGTCGCCCGTGACGCTGCGCGTCTCCTTGCCCATGATCGTCTCGTCGAAGTTGCCGGTCACGTCGGTCTTCTTGTTGCCGCCGACCGTCAGTGTCTCGTCGTTCTTGATGTCCGTCGTGCGGTTGCCGGTGCCCGCGAGCCCGACCTTGCGCGTCTCGTTGTTCTCGACCTCGCTGTCGAGGTCCTTCTCGGCGTGGACGTAGATCTGCTCGGAGCCCTTCTTGTCCTCGAAGCGGATCTCGTTCGAGCCGCCCCCGCCGAGCGAGCTGTCGGTCTTGATGCCGGATTGCGTCTTGTTCGCGGGCAGCGACCAGGGATGCTTGTTGTTGCCGTTGTAGACTCGCCCCGTGACGATCGGTCGGTCGGGGTCGCCTTCCAGGAAGTCCACGATGACCTCGTGCCCGATGCGCGGGATGTGCACCTGGCCGTAGCTCGACCCCGCCCAGCCCTGCGAGACGCGCAGCCAGCAGGACGACGTGTCGTCGGACGGGTCGAGCCGGTCCCAGTGGAAGGCGACCTTGATGCGGCCGTGCTCGTCGGTGTGGATCTCCTCGCCCGAGGGGCCGGTCACGATCGCGGTCTGCGGCCCCTGCACGAAGGGCTTGGGGGAGGTGCGCTCGGGCCGGAAGGGCACGGCCTTGGGCATGCAGACGAAGGTGTTGGCGTAGGAGGGCTCGACCGGCTCGCGCCGGCCCCACATGTTGGCCGTCCAGTGGCTGTAGTCCTGGCCGCTGTGGCGGACCTCGGTGACCAGCACCTCGCTGTCGTCGATCCCCTCGATCTTGATGCGCAGGCCGGCATCGAGGCCGGCGACGCCGCTCTCGCCGCGCAGGCGCTGGTGCAGCGCCTCGTCGGCTTCCATCTGGTGTTCGGCGATGTCGCGGCCCGGGCCGCTTTCCTGATAGAGGCCGGGATAGTCGTAGAGTTCCGAGAAGCCGGCCGGCCCGACCTCCTTCGTGGTGGGCACGTCCACCGGCAGCTTGTCGACCATCTCGAAGTTGTAGTCGCGCAGCACGCGCCCGTGCGAGCGGACGGCGAATTCCTCGTCGAGCCGCCGGATCGCGGCGCTGTCGCGGCGCCCGCCGATCGGCAGGTCCGGCCAGGGCGCCAGCGGCGCGTTGTTGTTGATGTCGCTGATGACGAGGGTATGCGTGCCTTCCTCATGCTCGTGCCAGAAGCAGATGCCCGACTGCTCCATCAGCCGCGAGATGAAGTTCAGCGTCGTCTCCCGGTACTGCACGCAGTACTCGACGGGCTGGTAGCTGCCGGTCAGGCGCAGTTCGTAGTTGGTGACGCCGTGCTTGCCGAGCTTGTCCTCGATGATCTCGGGCACCGTTTTGTTCTGGTAGATGCAGCAGTCGGTCGTGCGGGACATGAACCAGATGTCGGGCACCACCTCGGCGCGCCATTCCGTCGCCTCGCCGCGGCTGACGAAGCCGCGCGTCAGGCGGCAGATCCGGCCATGGAAGGGCCGCCGCTCCATGCCGGTCGGCCCGACATCCGAATCCCCCGGCCGGCCGAAGGAGAGCGTGACGCCGGTGCCGAGCAGCGCCTTGACCGCCGATGCCGGCTCCTCGGTCGCGAAGGCGATCCGTAGCAGGAAGGGGCGGGAGATGGCGTCCTCCCCATCGACCTCCGTCAGCACGGCCTTGTTGTCGCCGAGATCCGTCGTGATCGCGAGAATCCGGTTGGTCTGGTCGTATGTCACGCCGCTGCGCCTCCATCCCGGCCCGCTGCCGCAGAGTGCGACGATACCGTCGTCACCGAGGGCGGCAAGATTTCGCTTTCAACCGGCGCATCCTGGCGTCGCGCCGGATGGACCGATCTGAAGCGTTGCACATCCGGCGCCCGTTGGCGCGTGACATGAATCGCTTCGTTGTGGCGGCGCCCCACCTGAGCCCAGGCTGCCCGCGGCACGGCACGGCGATGTCGCCGGCACGCCCGGTGCCTCAGGAGACGCCCCATGGCCAGTTCCTGGCATATACGGTTCACGCGCTTCATGACCGCCCATGTCGTCAGGAAGCAGGAGCAGGTGAATTCCTGCGGCATCGCCTGCATCCTCATGGTCAACTTCAAGATGAAGAAGGGCCTGATGTTCGCGGGCATGGCGGCCGGCGCGCAGGTCAGCACCGTGCCCGTGGTCGGCTCCTACCTCGGCAAGACCCTGGCCGAGGCCGCCGTGGGCTATGCCGTGAAGACCGAGCCGCAGGTGTACAAGATCTACGGCGACGTGGTCGGCACGGTCTATGACGGCACCTCCTACACCAACGGCCTGAAGCATCCCGAGGTGCTGAACCGCCTCGGCCTCGGCAACTGGGAATGCGTCAATGTCGGCGAGGCCGGCATGGCCGGGGCGGTGAAGGCCGCGGTCGCGGCCGGCGCGCCCTGCATCGTGCACGTGGCCTGGGACGCTGGCGGCGCGCATTTCGTCTGCGTGGACGAGACCGCCGGCCCGGGCGCCACGACCTACGCGATGATGAACGACCCGGGCGACGGCGACGTGCATCCGACGGCCCTGTCGGGAAGCGGCGCCACGCGCTTCAAGAGCGGCAAGATGACGGGCTGGATCATCCGCCGGAAATAGCGGCGGCCCTGTCAGCCCACGCCGACCACCCGGTAGGCATAGGACGCGCCGTCCGGCTCCGTGACCGTGACGTGCGCGCCGGGGCGGAGCGGCTCGGCGCCGCAGTCGAAGCGCGTCTCGGGCGCGTCGGGCCCTTCGGCCGCGGCGGCGAAGAAGCGGATCGACCAGCCATGGTCCGGTTCGTACTGCACGTCGCCCTCGGCGGGCGGTGCATCCGGGGCGATCCGCCGCGCGCGCCAGGACGCCGGGTCGGCCGACCAGGCGGCCGGGTCCGGCTGCCCGACGGCATCGAGGGCGAGCTCGATCTCGTAGCGGTGCTCGGTGCTGCCCTCGGGGAAGCCGGGCCCGGCGGCCAGCGCGAGCAGCACCGTGGCCGTCATCAGATGGCCACCCGCACGCCGAGCTCGACCACGCGGTCCGACGGGATGCGGAAGAACTCGGTCGCCGGCACGGCGTTGCGCGACATGATGGTGAACAGCCACTGCCGCCAGCGCGACATCTTGGGCACGGCGGCCGCGACCACCGTCTCTCGCCCCAGGAAGTAGGACGTCTGCATCGGCTCGTAGGGGATCCCTTCGTCCTTCAGTGCCTCGAGCTCCTTCGGGATGTTCGGGCTTTCCTGGAAGCCGTAGCGCAGCGCCACGCGATGGATGTCGGGGGCAAGCTGGTCGACCGTGCGGCGCTGGTCGGCGGGCACGTAGGGCACCGGCTCGTTGGTCACGGTGACGAACAGCACGCGCTCGTGCAGCACCTTGTTGTGCTTGAGGTTGTGCAGCAGCGCGCCGGGCAGGAAATCCGCCTGACTGGTCATGAACACCGCCATGCCGGGCACGCGGGTGGTGCGGGACTGCGGCAGGCGGGCGATGAAGGATTTGAGCGGCAGCCCGTCCTGGCGGAAGCGCGCGAAGAGCAGCTCGCGCCCCTTTCGCCACGTGCTCATCAGGATGAACAGGGCCGTACCGACGACCACCGGCACGTAGCCGCCATCCGGTATCTTCACGACGTTGGATGCGAAGAAGATGACGTCCAGCAACAGGAAGGCGCCGAACACCGGCACGACCAGCAGCAGCGGCCAGCGGAAGCGCGTGTAGTAGACGATTGCCGCAAGCAGCGAGGTGCACACGAATGTGCCGGTCACGGCCAGACCGTAGGCCGCGGCCAGGCTGTCGGAATCGCGGAACTCCGTGACCAGGATGACGACCCCGATGAGCAGCGCGAAATTCACCTGCGGCAGGTAGATCTGACCTTCCTCGGTCGCGCTGGTGTGCCGCACCTCGAGCCGCGGCAGGAAGCCGAGTTGCACGCATTGCCGGGCGATCGAGAACGCGCCGGAAATCATCGCCTGGCTCGCGATGATCGTCGCGGCGGTGGCGAGGATCACGAGCGGCAGGCGGAACCATTCGGGCGCGAGCAGGTAGAAGGGATTGACGATCGTCGCCGGGTCGCTCAGCAGCAGCGCGCCCTGGCCGTAATAGTTCAGCGCCAGCGCCGGCAGCACGAAGAACAGCCAGGCGAAGCGCATCGGCTTGCGGCCGAAATGCCCCATGTCGGCATAGAGCGCCTCGGCGCCCGTGACGGCCAGCACCACCGAGCCGAACGCGATGAATGCGGCCAGGCGGTATTCGAGGCAGAACTGCACGGCGTAGTGCGGCGAGAGCGCGACAAGGATGGAGGGATGGCGCAGGATCTCGATCAGGCCCAGCAGGCCGATCACCGCGAACCATACGGCGCAGATCGGCCCGAACACCATGCCGACCGAGGCGGTGCCCCGATACTGCACCAGGAACAGCGCCAGCAGCACGCCGATCGCGATCGGTACGACCGCGGCCTCGAAGGCCGGGGAGACGACCTTCAGCCCTTCCACCGCCGACAGTACCGAGATCGCGGGGGTGATGATCCCGTCGCCGAAGAACAGGCTCGCGCCGATCATGCCGATGACGGCGACGATCCACTTGGCGCGCGCGCCGGTCAGGCCCTGCTGCGCCAGTGCCATGATGGAGAGGATGCCGCCTTCGCCGCGGTTATCCGCGCGCAGGACGAAGGTGACGTACTTGAAGGTCACGACGAGGTTCAGCGACCAGAAGATCAGGCTGAGCAGGCCCAGGATCTCCCATCGTTCCAGCCCGCCATCCGCGAAGTGCTGGGCGGAGGCACGCATCGCATAAAGGGGGCTGGTGCCGATATCGCCGTAGACGACACCCAGCACGCCGATCAGCAGGGCTGGCGTCATCGGCCGGTCGGCGGGCGAGTGCCCGTGCGAGGGGGTGCTCAACTCAGGGGTGCTCCGCGGCGTGGCCCGGGACGGGCCCCGGGCCGCAATGCGACGACATTGTGTTTGCCGGACCCGGTGACGCAAGCCTGGTCATGTTGCACCGCCATGCACGGCGACGAAGGGTGCCCGCCGTGCGCCGCATGGGAAGCGCGCGTCAGTGCCCCCGCAGGATCTGGCTGAGGAACAGCTGCAGCCGGTCGGTCTGCGGGTCGTTGAAGATGCGTTCGGGCGTGCCGACCTCGACCACCTCGCCGCGGTCCATGAACACCACGCGGTCCGCGACCTGGCGGGCGAAGCCCATCTCGTGCGTCACCACGATCATGGTCATGCCCGTGTCGGCCAGCATGACCATGGTGTCCAGCACCTCCTTGATCATCTCGGGGTCGAGCGCGCTGGTCGGTTCGTCGAACAGCATGATCTTGGGCTTCATGCAGAGAGCGCGCGCGATCGCCACGCGCTGCTGCTGCCCGCCCGACAGCTGCCCCGGGTATTTCAGCGCCTGTTCAGGGATCTTGACGCGCTCGAGGTACTCCATCGCCAGCGCCTCGGCGTCCTTCTTGGGCATTCGCCGCACCCAGATCGGCGCGAGCGTGCAGTTCTCGAGCACGCTCAGATGCGGGAACAGGTTGAAGGACTGGAACACCATGCCGACCTCGCGGCGGATGGCATCGAGCGCCCGGAGGTCGTCCGACAACTCGATCCCGTCCACCAGGATGCGGCCTTCCTGGTGCGTCTCCAGCCGGTTGATGCAGCGGATCATGGTGGACTTGCCCGAGCCCGAGGGCCCGCAGACCACCACGCGTTCGCCGGTCGCGACCTGCAGGTCGACGTCGCGCAGCACGTGCAGCGCGCCGAACCACTTGTTGACCCTGTCGAGCACGATCGCCGGCGGGGCATCCGTGCGCACGGCCGAGGCGATGTGGCCTTCCGGCATCTCTGTCGCAGCGCTCATGTTCTCTCGCGTCCCAGATCGGAGTTGGTGGTTCAGCGCGCGCGGTGGCGGTTGAGGTCCGCCTCCAGGCCCTGGCTGTATTTCGACATGGCGAAGCAGAACACCAGGTAGATCATGCCGACGAAGACGTAGACCTCGACGCCGAAGCCCTGCCAGGCGGGCTCGACGATCGCGGTCTTGCCTGCGGTCAGCAGATCGAAGATGCCGATGATCAGCACCAGCGAGGTGTCCTTGAAGAAGCCGATGAAGGTGTTGACCAGCGGCGGGATCACCATGCGCAGCGCCTGCGGCAGGATGATGAAGCCGGTCTTCTGCCAGTAGGACAGGCCCATCGCGTCGGCGGCCTCGTACTGGCCCTTCGGCAGGGATTGCAGCCCCGCGCGCACCACCTCGGCCAGGTAGGCGCCGGCGAACAGGATGATCGCGATCTGCGCGCGCAGCAGCTTGTCGATGTTCATGCCCTCGGGCAGGAACAGCGGGAACATCACCGACGCCATGAACAGCAGGCTGATCAGCGGCACGCCGCGGATCAGCTCAACGTACAGGACGCACAGGACCTTGATCGCCGGCAGGTTCGACCGGCGGCCCAGCGCGACCAGGATCGACAGCGGGAAGGCGAAGGCCAGGCCGAAGGTCGCCAGGATCAGCGTGATCGGCAGGCCGCCCCAGCGTTCCTGCGGCACATAGGACAGGCCGAGGATGCCGCCCCACATCAGCACGCCGATCGCCGTCAGCGTGCCGATCCAGATCGGCACCAGCGTCCAGTTCCAGAAGCGCTTCAGCGCCGAGACGACATAGAGCGTCACGAACAGCACGCACACCAGCGCCGGGCGCCAGTGTTCCTCGTACGGGTAGGTGCCGAACAGCATGAAGCGGTGCTTCTCGGTCACCACGGCCCAGCAGGCGCCGCTGCCGCCGAGGTCGCGGCAGGCCTGGGTCTGCGCCTGGCCGTTCGGCGCGACCGGCACCGACCAGATGGCGTTGATGAAGGCCCAGTCCACGAAGCCCATGGTGGCGCGGACGATCAGGTAGCCCATCAGCAGCGTGACTGCGGTGGACAGCCAGCCCGAGAACAGGTTGGCGCGCGCCCAGGCGATCGGGCCGATGGCGGTGAGCGGCGCCGAGCGCGGGGTGCTGGCGCGGATCGTCGGCGGAGTGGCGGTGATGTCGCTCATGTCAGGCTCCTCACCGCTCGACCAGCGCGATGCGCGCATTGTACCAGTTCATGAACAGGCTGATGCTGAGGCTGATCGTCAGGTAGACCAGCATGATGATGGCGATGCCCTCGATCGCCTGGCCGGTCTGGTTCAGCGTCGTGTTGGCGATCGATACGATGTCCTGGTAGCCGATCGCGACCGCGAGCGAGGAATTCTTGGTCAGGTTGAGGTAGTTCGACGTCATCGGCGGGATGATGACGCGCAGCGCCTGCGGCATGACGATCAGCCGCAGCACCGACCCGTGCCGGAGGCCGAGCGCCTGCGCCGCCTCCCATTGTCCCGAATGGACCGACTGGATGCCCGCGCGCACCACCTCGGCGATGAAGCCGGCGGTGTAGGTGACCAGGCCGATCAGCAGCGCGGCGAATTCCGGGCTGACGTTGAGCCCGCCCTGGAAGTTGAAGCCGCGCAGCGCCGGCCATTCGATCGTCCAGGGCGCGCCCATCACCTGCCATACCAGCAGCGGGAGGCCGACCATCAGCCCGATCGCGGCGGGCCAGGTCCTGCGCGGCTGGCCGTCGGCCATCTGCTTCGCGCGCGCCTGGCGCGCGTAGAGCCAGGTCAGGACGATGCCGGCGACGAAGGCGACCAGCGCCCAGCTGTGCGCGCTTTCCCAGACCAGCGCCGGCAGCTTCAGCCCGCGGTTGGACAGGAACACGCCTTCCATCGGGTG
Source organism: Roseomonas sp. HF4 (assembly GCF_005222755.1). Lineage (GTDB taxonomy): Bacteria > Pseudomonadota > Alphaproteobacteria > Acetobacterales > Acetobacteraceae > Neoroseomonas. The sequence continues at coordinate 141,903 of NZ_STGD01000006.1, read as the reverse complement.
GAGCGCCTGGCGCGGACCGGGCAGGCCCTGCAGCACGGTGTACCAGAACAGCAGCTGCAGCAGGAGCGGCAGGTCGCGGATGACCTCGATGTAGAAGCCCGCGATCTTCGACACCAGGAAGTTCTTGGACAGCCGCGCGATGCCGATGGCGGTGCCGATGATGGTGGCGAGGATCACGCCCACCACCGCGACCTTCAGCGTGTTCAGCACGCCGACGGTGAGCGCCCGCAGGTAGGTCATGGTGGGGTCGTAGGGGATCAGGCTCTCGGCGATCGGCAGCCCGGCCTCGCGCTGGAGGAAGCCGAAGCCGGTCGCGATGCGCCGCACCTCGAGGTTGTGCACCGTGTTCGACCAGAGCCACCAGATGACCGAGCCGATCAGCGCGACGACCAGCACCTGCCAGACGATGCCGCGGACGCGTTCATCCGCCCAGGACAGGCGCATCCTGCGCTTCGGCGGCTTGCGCCGGAATCTCGGGTCGGCGGTCGCGTCGGACATCTTGTTGTCTGCCTCACCTGTCTTGTTGCCCGCCCGCCCGGGGCAGGGGAACCGTGTGGGGCGGGGGAGCCTTCGCCCCCGCCCCACGGATGGTCACGTCACCGGAAGGGCGGCGCGTACTGCAGCCCGCCCGGCGTGGTCCAGAGCGCGTTCGGCCCGCGCTGCACGCCGATCGGCTGCAGGTTGCGCTCGAAGATCTGCCCATAGTTGCCGAGGCGGGAGACGATGTTGACCATGAAGGCATTGTCCACGCCGAGCATCTGCCCGAGGTCGCCCGAACGGCCGATCAGGCGCTGCACGTCCGGCCGCGCATCGCCCGCCGCCTGGCCGATCGTCTGGCTCGTGAGGCCGAGCTCCTCGGCCGTCAGCAGGCCGAAATGGATCCAGCGCAGCAGGTCGGCGAAGCGCTGGTCCCCGTGGCGCACCACCGGGCCGAGCGGTTCCTTGCTGATCACCTCGGGCAGGATCACATGGTCCGCCGGGCGGGCCTGCACGGCGCGCGTCGCGGCCAGGCCCGACACGTCGGTCGTGTAGGCGTCGCAGCGGTTCGAGAGATAGGCGTTCACCACCTCCTCCAGCCGCTCGATCACCACGGGCTGGAACTGGATGCGGTTGGCGCGCGCCCAGTCGGTCAGGTTCTGCTCGGTGGTGGTGCCGGGCTGCACGCAGATCGTGGCGCCGTTGAGCTCGCGCGCGCTGCGCACGCCGAGGCTCGCCTTCACCATGAAGCCCTGGCCGTCGTAGAAGCTGATGCCCGTGAAGTCGAAGCCGAGCGACGTGTCGCGCGACAGCGTCCAGGTCGTGTTGCGCGCGAGCATGTCGACCTCGCCCGACTGCAGCGCCGTGAAGCGGTTCTGCGCCGTGGTCGGCACGAAGCGGACCTTGTCGGGGTCGTTGAACAGCGCGATCGCGACGGCACGGCAATAATCCACGTCGAAGCCGCGCCAGACGCCCTGGCTGTCGGGCTGGGCGAAGCCGGCGAGGCCGGTGTTCACGCCGCAGATCAGGGTGCCGCGCGCGCGGATGGCGTCGAGCGTCGCGCCGGTGGGCGCAGCCGGTTGCTGCGCCACCGCCGGCAGCGAGACCGCGGCCACCATGGCGGCTGCGCCGATTGCGCGCAGGAAACTGGCCCTCGAAAACTGGGTCACTGTCGCACTCCCGTTCTTGCGCCCGCCGGACGGTCCGGACGGGCTTCGTTCGATCTCCCGAGCCCATGCTGCGCCGCCGTCGGGCGCGGATCAACGCGCTTGTTGGTCGGCCGCGGAGCCAGGCCCCAGGCGTGCAGCCCCTAGCAAAGGTGGGGCCGGGGAGGCAAACACCGCCCCGGAACCGCCCCGGAGCCCCGCGATGCTGCATCTCGACCGCACCACCCTCAGGGCCGCGCTGCCCTGGGACGCCCTGGTCGAGGCGCTGGCCGCCATGTTCCGGGAGGGGTGCGAGGCGCCGCTCCGGCACCGGCACACGATCCCCGGCCCCGGCGGCACCGAGAACACCCTCCTCCTGATGCCCGCCTGGCGCGCCGGCGGGCACAGCGGCGTCAAGATCGTGCATGTGGCGCCCGCCAATGCGGCGCGGGGCGAGCCGGCGGTGCACGCCACCTATCTGCTGTCCGACGCCGCGACGGGCGCGCCGCTCGCGCTCATGGACGGCGGGGAGCTCACCGACCGGCGCACCGCGGCGGCCAGCCTGCTCGCCGCCCGCCACCTGGCGCGGCCCGAGAGTTCGCGCCTGCTGCTGCTGGGCAGCGGCAAGGTCGCCCGGGCCCTGGCCGAGGGCTATGCGGCGCGCTTCCCGATCGCGGACATCGCCATCTGGTCGCCCACCGCGGCCAATGCCGCGCGCCTCGCCGCGACGCTGGCGGCGGAGGGCCTGCCCGCCCGCGCCGTGCCGCGCCCCGACCCGGCCGGCGCCGACATCGTCGCCGCCGCGACGCTCGCCACCGCGCCGCTGGTCCATGGGGCCGCGGTGGCGCCCGGCACGCATGTGGACCTTGTCGGCGCCTATCGCCGCGACATGCGCGAGGCGGACGGCGCGCTGCTCGCGCGGGCGACGCTGGCCGTGGACACGCGCGCGGGCGCGCTCGCCGAGGCCGGCGACATCGTGCAGGCCGTATCCGAGGGCGCGATCGGCCCGGACCATGTCGCGGCCGACCTCGCGGAGCTGTGCCGCGGCGTGCATCCTGGCCGCCGCTCGGCGGCCGAGGTGACGGTCTTCAAATCCGTCGGCTGGGCGGGCGAGGACCTCGCGGCGGCGGTGCTCGCCTGGCAGCGGGCCGGCGGCGTTCAGCCGGCGGCGTAGAGGGCTGCGACCTCCGGCGCGAAGCCGCTCAGCGTGCGCGGCCGGCGCGGGCGGGGGCTCGCCGGCACCAGCCCGGCCAGCGCCTCGGCCAGGCGCACGGCCGCCTGCGTGCCGTCCACCAGCGGCACCGCGACGCGCGGCTGCAGAACCGGCGCGATGCCGGCGAGCGGCCCGCCGGCGAGGATCACCGCCTCGGCGCCGTCCTGCTCCACGCTCTCGGCGCAAAGCGCGGCCAGCAGGTCGAGCCGCTCCTCCGCGACGCGCCCCGGGTCGCCCGCGAAGGGCGGGCCCATGCGGAAGCCCGTGCAGCGCGCGGCCAGGCCGTGATGCGCGAGGCATTCCTCGAACATCGGCCGCAGCGCCGCGGTGAAGGACACGACGCCGAAGCGCCGGCCGAGCATGGCCGCGGCGTGGAAGGCGGCCTCGCTGATGCCGAGCACCGGCACGTCCAGCAATTCCTTCGCCGCATCCAGGCCCGGGTCGCCGAAGCAGGCGATCACCGCCGCGTCATACGTGCCGCGCCGGGCCGCGAGCGCCGCCAGTGTTGCCGGCCCGGCCACCAGCCAGTCGGCGCGCGTGACGATCAGCGGCAGGCCGAAGGGGGCCGAGACGGCCTCGACCACGGTGCCGGGGCTTGCCACGGCGCCGGCTGCGGCGGCGATGCGGTCCGTGACCGACGCCGTCGTGTTGGAATTGACGAGCAGCAGGCGCATGAGTTCGATCCGTCTTATGTTGCGTCGCACGTCTACCGGATTGACCAGAAAGGCGGCATGACGTCACCCTGGGATGCTCAGTTCGGGGCAACGTCCAGGAAAACGGCGCCGGTCAACGGCGACAGGCCCGCTTCGCCGATCGGCGGGGCGGGCCTTTTCGTTGGGGGAAGCATGACCGATTCGGCCGATCCCGGCCTGACCCCCCTGCACGCCGCCCTGCGCGATGCCGCCCGCCGCTTCGCCGAGGCCGAAATCGCCCCCCATGCGACCGACTGGGATGAGGCCGAGGCGGTGCCGCGCGAACTCTACCGGTCGCTTGGCGCCGCGGGCCTCTTCGGGATCACGGTGCCCGAAGGCTTCGGCGGCGCGGGCGCCGACGCGCTCTCCTACGCCCTGGTGATGGAGGAACTCGCGCGCGGCTATGCGAGCATTGCCGACCAGGTCGGGCTGGTGGAGTTGCTCGGCACGCTGCTGACGGCGCACGGGACCGAGGCGCAGCGCGCGCGCTACCTGGCGCCGCTGCTGCGCGCCGACCTCCGCTGCGCCTATGCGCTGACCGAGGAAGGCGCGGGGTCGGACCTGGCGGGGCTGCGCACGACCGCGCGGCGCGACGGCGCGGGCTGGGTGCTCGACGGCGCCAAGCTCTGGATCCACAACGCGCCGGTGGCCGACTTCGCCGCGGTGCTGGCGCGCACCGACCCTGCCGCGGGGCATCGCGGCATGTCGATCTTCCTGGTCGACCTCGCGGCGCCGGGCGTCGCGCGGGACCGCAGGGAACGCAAGATGGGCCAGCGCGGGTCGCCGGTCGGCGGGCTGCGCTTCGACGGCGTGCGCCTCGGCGCCGGCGCCATGCTCGGCCCCGAGGGGCGAGGCTTCCACATCATGATGTCGGTGCTCGACAAGGGCCGCGTCGGCATCGGCGCGCTCGCGGTCGGGCTGTTGCAGCGCGCGCTCGAGGAGAGCATCGCCCATGCGAAGTCCCGCGTGCAGTTCGGCCGTGCCATCGCCGAATTCCAGGCGGTGCAGTGGATGGTGGCCGACATGGCGAAGGACACCCAGGCGGCGCGGCTGCTGGTGCACCATGCCGCGCGCCTGCTGGATGCCGGGGCCGATGCGACGCTGGCCGCCAGCATGGCGAAGTGCTTCGCTTCGGATGCCGCGGTGGCGCGCATCGCGGATGCGGTGCAGGTCCATGGCGGATCGGGCTACATCCGCGGCGTGACGGTCGAACGCCTGTACCGCGACGCGAAGATCACGCAGATCTACGAAGGCACCAACCAGATCCAGAGGATGATCATGGCACGGGAACTGTTCCGATGAGGCCGGCGGCACTCGTCACCGGCGCGCGGCGCGGCATCGGGCGCGCGACGGCCGTCGCGCTGGCCGAGAAGGGCTTCGACGTGGTCGGCGCCGACATCAGCGCCGAGGGCGCGGCCGAGACGCGCGCGGGGGTGGAGGGCGCCGGCCGCGCCTTCGCCTTCGTCACGGCCGACATCGGCGATGTCGCGGGCCATGCCGCGCTGCTCGATGCCGCCTGGGGCGCCTTCGGCGGGCTGGAATGCCTGGCGAACGTTGCGGGCGTGCAGGTGCAGACCCGCCAGGACATGCTGGAGACGACCCCCGAATCCTGGGACCGCCTGCTCGACGTGAACACGCGCGGCACCTTCTTCCTGAGCCAGGGCATGGCGAAGCGGATGATCGCGCCCGGCGCGCCGCGGCGCGGCCATCGCAGCATGGCCTTCGTCTCCTCGGTCAACAGCGTCATGGCGTCGCTGAACCGCGCCGAATACTGCGTGTCCAAGGCGGGCGTGACGATGGTCGCGCGGCTGTTCGCGATGCGCCTCGCGGAGCACGGCATCAATACCTACGACATCCAGCCCGGCATGATCCGCACCGACATGACGAAGGAGGTCTGGGACCGCTACGCCGCACAGATCGAGGGCGGCCTGGTGCCGATCCGCCGCTGGGGGGAGGCCGAGGACATCGGCCGCGCGATCGCGACGCTGGCCGCCGGCGCCATGCCCTATTCGACCGGGCATTCCTTCCCGGTGGATGGCGGTCTTCTGATGCCGCGCTTCTGATGGCGGGGCTGCGCTTCGACGCGATCGAGCCCGGCCTGGTGTTCGAGACGCCGGGCATCACGGTGACCGAAGGGCACATCCTCGGCTTCGCCGGGCTGACCGGGGATTTCTACGAGATCCACATGGACGACGCGTATGCGCGCGACCTCGGCTATCCCGGGCGCGTGGCGCATGGACTGCTGGGGCTGGCGCTGTGCGACGGGCTCAAGAACCGGGCGGAGACGCGGTTCGCGGCCATCGTCTCCCTTGGCTGGCGGTGGCGGTTCGCGGGCCCCATCCTGGTGGGGGACCGCATCGCGGCCGAGGTTCGGGTGGTCTCGAAGCGTGCCACCCGCAAGCCCGACCGCGGCATCGTCACCCTGGCCTTCCTGCTGCGCAACCAGCGGGCGGAGACGGTGCAGGAGGGCGAGAACGACCTCATGGTGTGGCGGTGACCCGCCGTTCACGCCGCGCGCGCCGCGCGCCGCAGCGCCACGACATAGAGCTCCGCGAACACCGCGACGGCGACGGCCTGTACCGCGAGGAAGGTGATGCCCCAGCCGTTCGGCGCGACCAGACCGAGCAGCGGCAGCGCCGCGCATTCCAGCGCCCAGAGCAGGTTGCCCAGCGCCAGCAGCCCGACCAGCCAGCGCGGCACGGCCGGGCGCGCGGCAAGCCAGGCGAGCAATGCCGAATAGGGCAGCAGGAACAGCCCGGCGCCGAGCAACAGCGCCGGCGGCAGCGCCGTCATCCGGCCGAGCGCATCGGATGCCGCGACCAGCGCGAGCCCGCTGATGCCGCTCATCGCCGCATCGGCGGACAGGGTGGTGCGGAGGAAACGGGTGGCAGGGATCATCGTCATCGGTCTCTCCTCATCTCGACGGCGCGGACATGCAGGATCGGGCGCCCTGCCGCGATTACCCCGGAGGTCATCGGCGCACGGCGCCGCACCGTGCGCGGACGGGCGGCATGAACGATTTCGGCCCGCTGCTGCGGGAATGGCGCCAGCGCCGGCGACTCAGCCAGCTTGGCCTGGCGCTGGAGGCGGACATCTCCCAGCGCCATCTTTCCTTCGTCGAGTCCGGACGCGCCCGGCCGAGCCGGGAGATGGTGCTGCGCCTCGCCGAGCGCCTCTCCGTGCCGCTGCGCGCGCGCAACGCATTGCTGGTCGCCGCCGGGCACGCGCCGGAATACGGCGAACGTTCGATGGACGACCCCGCGCTTGGCGCCGCCATGGCGGCTGTGCACGGCATCCTGGCCGGACACGAGCCCTTCCCCGCGCTGGCCGTGGACCGGCACTGGACGCTGCTGGCCGCCAACCGCATCGCCGCCCGGCTGATGGAGGGCGTGGCACCCGCCCTGGCCGCGCCGCCCGTCAACGTGCTGCGCCTCAGCCTCCATCCCGAGGGCCTGGCGCCGCGCATCGCCAACCTGCGGGCATGGAAGACGCATGTCCTGGACCGGCTGCGGCGGGATGCGGAGGCCTGGGCGGATCCCACCCTGCTGGCGCTGATGGAGGAGGTTGCGCGCTACCCCGCGGGGCTCGATCCGCCGCCGACGCGCGCGGAGCGCGAGCGCGCGCTGATCGCCGTGCCGCTCCGCCTGCGCGTCCCTGGCGGCGGCGAACTCGCCTTCATCGGCACGACAACCGTGTTCGGCACCGCGACCGAGGTCACGCTGGCGGAGCTGACGCTCGAGACCTTCTTCCCAGCGGACGGCGAGACGGCGGCGGCCCTGCGCGCCATGGCCGCCGCCTGATCAGTACCGCCCTTCGTCCGGTATGTTGATCGGCTCCCCACAGGCCTTGCAGTGCACCGCATCCTGCTCGTGGCGCTGCAGACCGCAGGACGGGCAGGTGAAGCGCACCTTGGACGGCCGGAACAGTGCCTGCGCGAGCCGCAGGAACAGCGTCACGCCCGCGATCATGATCACCACCGAGATCAGCCGCCCCGTGGTGCCGGGCAGGGTGATGTCCCCGAACCCCGTCGTCGTCAGCGCCGTGACGGTGAAATAGAGCGCGTCGGCGTAGTGCGCGATCTGCGGATTGCGCGGGTGCTGCGTCTCGTACACCAGCGCCGTCATGACGAAGATGAAGACGCAGAGGTGCAGCGCCGCGAGGAATGCTTCCTCATGCCGCCGGAAGAAGGCGAAGTCCCGGCGCAGCATGCCGAGCATCCGGTAGGAATGCATCAGGCGCAGCGTGCGCAGCACGCGCAGGAAGCCGAAGCCCTCGCCGGCGAGGGGCGCCAGGAAGGAGGCGATGGCGACGATGTCCGCCAGCGACGCCGGGCGCAGCGCCTCCCGCCACGGCTTGCGGCTACTCGCGACGCGCGCGGAGAACTCGCCCACCAGCACGAGCCCGATCAGCACGTCCAGTGTCTCGACCAGCAGGCTGCGCGGCAGGAAGGAGGTGGAAATGACGAAGACGATGGTCGCGATGTCGAAGGCCAGTACGCCGTAGCGGAAGCGGCAGGCATCCGGGGCCTCCCCGTAGTAGAGGTGATGCAGGCGCGCCCGCAGCGAACCGTCCTGCACCGGTCAGTCCTTCAGTCCGGACAGCTCGGCGACCAGCGCGCCGAGGCTCGCGCAGTCGTCGCCGCCGCGGCCCGAATTCACGACCGCCTCCATCATCTGCGCGGCGAGCGCGGTGGCCGGCGCGAAGACGCCCTGTTCGCGCACCGCGCCGAGCGCGAGGCGCATGTCCTTGCGCATGAGCTCCGCCCGGAAGCCGGGCTTGAAGTTGCGGTCCAGCATGCGCTTCGCGTGGCTCTCGAGCACGAAGGACCGTGCCGAGCCGCCGAGCAGTGCCTGGCGCATCAGCATGGGGTCGAGCCCCGCCTTGCGGCCCATGGCGAGCGCCTCGGCCGCCGCGAGCATTGCGCTGGTGATGATCAGCTGGTTGGCCGACTTGCAGACCTGCCCCGACCCGGCAGGGCCGAGCAGCGTCACGGTCTTCCCCACCGCGTCGAACACCGCGCGCGCGGCCGAGAAGCCGGCATCCGGCCCGCCCACCATGCAGGTCAGCGTGCCGTCGATCGCGCCCTGCGGCCCGCCCGAGACAGGGCTGTCGAGCAGCACCACGCCGCGTTCGGCCATGCGCGCGGCGAAGGATGCGGCGGCGCCAGCCGCGATGGTCGAGAAGTCGATCACGACGGTGCCGGGCGCAGCGCCGGCGGCGACGCCGTCCTCGCCGAACAGCACCGCCTCGACATCCGGCGTGTCGGGCACGCAGAGGCAGATGCAGGCGGCCCCGTCTGCGGCATCCTGCGCGCTCGGCGCCCATTCCGCACCCGCCGCGAGAAGCGGCTCGGCCTTGGCGCGGCTGCGCGTCGCGACGGTGAGCGCGAAGCCGGCCTTCATGATGTTGGCCGCCATGGCGGCGCCCATGACGCCCATGCCGATGAAGGCGATGCGGGCGGGCGGGGTGATCGGGGTCATGGCGCGGCTCCGGAGCGATTCGGACGAAACACTGCCCGAGCGGCGCGGGAAAACGAAGGCCCGCGGTCAGATGACGGCGTGCCGCACCCGGGCGGACAGCCATTCGCTGACCGCGACGGTGCCGAGGATCAGCACGAAGATCATTGTCACCTGCGGCCAGGCCAGCGTGTTGATCGACGCCTGCAGCTGCATCCCGATGCCGCCTGCGCCGACCAGGCCCAGCACCGTCGCCTCCCGGATGTTGATGTCCCATCGGAACACCGTGATGCCGGCGAAGGCAGGCATGATCTGCGGCACGATGGACCAGGCCAGCACCTGCGCGCCGGAGGCGCCGGTCGCGGTCACGGCCTCGACCTGGCTGCGGTCGATCTCCTCGATCGCCTCGTAGGTGAGCTTCGCGACGAAGCCGACCGAGCGCAGCCCGATCGCGAGGATGCCCGCCAACATCCCCGGCCCGAACACGATCACCAGGATCAGCGCCCAGATCAGCGAGTTGATCGAGCGGCTGGACACGATGAGGAACAGCATGACGGGCCGGACGAACAGCACCGACGGCGTCGTGTTGTGCGCCGCCAGGAAGGCCATCGGGAAGCCGACGACGACGGCGAGCACGGTGCCGAGCGTCGCGATGTTGATCGTGTCCCACATCGGCTTCCACAGCACGCCGGCGTAGGTCCAGGCGGGCGGGAACATCCGCTCGATCAGGTCGGCGCCCTGGGTCGGCGCGTCCCAGACGAAATCCCAGATGGTGCGGTTCGAGATGAACTCGAAGCAGGCGATGGTGAGCGCCAGCGCCGCGAGCCAGCCCGCCCAGACGGCGAGGCTCGCGCGCGGCGTGCGGCGGCGCCAGTCCGGCAGGCCGTCCGCGGCGGTGGTCACCGGCATGTCACTGCACCTTCCGCCGGATCCAGGAGGATGAGTATTCGGCCGCCAGCACGATCACGATGATGATGAGCAGCACGGCCGCGGCCGTGTCGAATTCGTAGCGGTCGAAGGACGTGTTCAGCGTGTCCCCGATGCCGCCGGCGCCGACCAGGCCCAGCACCGCGGACTCGCGGAAGTTGATGTCGAGCCGGTAGGCCGACAGCCCGATCAGCCGCGGGCGTACCTGCGGCAGGATGCCCCAGGCCAGCAGCTGGAACCAGGACGCGCCGGTCGCGCGAACGGCCTCGGCCTGTTCCTCGGCGATGTCCTCGATGTCCTCGGCGATCAGCTTCGCCATGAAGCCGATGGTCGCGAAGGACAGCGTCAGCATGCCCGCCAGCGGACCGAAGCCCACCATGGCCACGAAGACGATCGCGACGATGATCTCCTGGAAGGTGCGGCTCAGCGCGATGATGCCGCGGCAGGCCAGGTAGATCGGCAGCGGCGCCAGGTTGCGCGCCCCGCCGACCGCGACCGGGATCGACAGCGCGACGCCGATGACGGTCGAGACCACCGTCATGGTCAGGCTCTCGAGCAGTCCCTCGACGATGTCGCTGCGCTTGCTCGTGAAGTCGGGCGGGAAGAAGCCCGAGACGAAGCGCAGGCCGCGGTCCAGCCCCTCGGCTGCGCGGGTCCAGTTCACTTCGATGGTGCCGATGGCGAGCGCCGCATAGGCCAGTGCGCCGAGATAGATCGCGTAGCGCAGGACGGGGGATGCGACGAGCGGCGGCGGCCGCCAGCCGCGCGCGGCCGCGGCGGCATCGAACAGGGTGGCGCTCATGCCGGGATCGCCTCCGGCTCCTCCTCGTCCTCCGCCGCGCGGATGGTCTGGGACCAGTCCTCCTCCCCGTAGATGGTGGTCAGCACCTCGGCGGTCAGGTCGGTCGCGGGCCCGTCGAACACGATCTGCCCGGCGCGGAGCCCCACGATGCGGCGCGCGAATTGCTGCGCGAGCGCGACGTCGTGGATGTTGATGATGGCGGCGAGGCCGCGTTCCTCGCAGAGCTCGACGATCAGCCGCATGATCTGGCGTGACGTCTTGGGGTCGAGGCTCGCGGTCGGCTCGTCCACCAGCAGCAGTTGCGGGTCCTGCGTGAGCGCGCGGACGATGCCGACGCGCTGGCGCTGCCCGCCCGACAGAGCATCGGCGCGCTTGTCCACCATGTGCTCGAGGCCCACGCGGTGCAGCAGGCGGAAGGCTTCCTCCACGTCGCGGCGGGGGAAGCGGCGGAACCAGGACGGCCAGAAGCCGACATAGCCGAGCCGCCCCGACAGCACGTTCTCCATCACCGTCAGGCGCTCGACCAGCGCGTATTCCTGGAAGATCATGCCCATGCGCCGCCGCGCGCGGCGCAGCGCCCCGGCGCCGAGGCGGGTGAGCTCCGTCCCGTCCAGCACGACGCTGCCCGAGGTCGGCTCGACCAGGCGGTTCACGCAGCGGATGAGCGAGGATTTCCCCGCCCCCGACGGCCCGATCAGCGCCATCACCTGGCCCTTCGGCACGGCGAGGTCGACGCCCTTCAGCGCCATGTCGCCGGTCGGGTAGCGCTTGGTCAGCCCCGTGATGTTCAGCAGCATGTCATGCCCCCGGCATGGCCTGGGGCCGGCCGGGGAACGTCCCCTGCCGGCCCTGGTCTCGGTGCCTCAGCGGCAGGTGTAGCGGACGCCCGTCGCCTCATCGATCTCGCGCACCACCGACCAGTGCTGGCGGTAGGTGATCGGGATGAAGGCCTCGGCCGGCGGCTCGTTCTTCTCGAATTCCCGCAGCAGGTTGGTGCCGGTCCAGTCGAAGGTCTCGAAGGCGCGGCGGACATTGGCGGCAAGCTCCGGCGCCAGGTTGTGCGCGTAGCCGTAGCTCGTGGTCGGGAAGGGGTCGCTGCGGTAGATCGTGCGCAGCCGCGCCGGGTCCACCGCATTGCGCGCGACCATGCGCGTCAGCACCGAATTCGCGATCGCGGCCGCGTCGTAGTCGCGGTTGGCGACGCCGATGATGGAATTGTCGTGCCGTCCGGAGAAGGCGGTGCGGAAGTCCCGGTCGGCACGCAGGTTGAACTGGCGCTCGAGCAGCGCCGACGGCGCCTTGAAGCCGGAATTCGACGTCTGCGCCGTGAAGGCCACGAGCCGGCCGCGCAGGTCCTCCATGCGCTGGATCGGGCCGTCGGCCTGGACGATGATCTCCATGTTGTAGCCGAAGCGGCCGTCGCGCGACGCCATCATGGTGAAGGGCGCATAGCCGGCGCAGTTGACCGCGAGCGGCGTCGAGCCGGTGTTGAAGCCCGCGACATGCAGGCGGCCCGCGCGCATCGCCTCGATCTGCGCGGCATTGGACTGCACCGCGAAGAACTGCACGCGCTTGCCCGTGGTCCGCGCCAGGTGGTCCATGAATTCCTGCCACACGGTGCGGTAGACGGCGGGGTCCTCGACCGGCGTGTAGGCGAAGACCAGCACCGGCGGGTTCACCTGCTGCCGCGCATCGGTCGGCGCATCGGCCACGAGGTCGCCATCGCGGTCGCAGAAGCGCGAATCGAGGCTGCCACGCGGGCAGTCCTGCGCGGCCTGCGCGAAAGCAGCCGTGGGGCTGGCAAGAAGGGCAAGGGCCAACAGGCCCATCAGGCGTCGCAACATCTCCGGCGTCCTCCCATTTGTGTTTGTGATTCGGACAGATGTGAAAGCTAGCGAAGCACGTTCCGCGTGTCCGTTACAGCCTCCTGAAACCTGCTGCGCCCGCGAAAAAAATCAGCGCGTGGGTGTCGGCGGCGTGGTCGAATAATCGTAGAAGCCTCGCCCCGACTTCCGCCCGAGCCAGCCGGCCTCGACATATTTCGCCAGCAGCGGGGATGGCCGGTACTTCGGATCGCCGAGACCTTCGTGCAGCACCTTCATCACGCTCAGCAGCGTGTCGAGGCCCACGAAATCCGCGAGCTCCAGCGGCCCCATCGGATGGTTCGCGCCGAGCTTCAGCCCCTCGTCGATGGCGCGGACATCGCCCACGCCTTCCATCAGCGCCTGGATCGCCTCGTTGATCATGGGGCAGAGCACGCGGTTGACCACGAAGCCCGGCCAGTCGCCCGCGGCGACCGGCGTCTTGCCCATGCGCGTGGCCAGCGACGTGACCGCCGCATGCGTCGCGTCGTCGGTCGCGAGGCCGCGGATGATCTCGACCAGCTTCATCATCGGCACGGGGTTGAAGAAGTGCATGCCGATGAAGCGCGCCGGCCGGTCCGTCGCCGCCGCCAGCCGCGTGATGGGAATGGAGGAGGTGTTGGACGCCAGGATCGCCCCGGGCTTCAGCACGGGGCAGAGCGCCGCGAAGATCTTCTTCTTGATCTCCTCGTTCTCGGTCGCGGCCTCGATGACGATGTCGCAATCGGCGAAGGCATCGTTGCTCGTGGCCGTTGTGATGCGCGCCAGCGCGGCCGCCTTGTCCTCGGCCGTGATGGCCGCCTTCTTCACCTGGCGGTCCATGTTGCCGGACATGGTCGCCATGGCCTTGTCGAGCGCGGCCTGGCTGACATCCATCAGCACGACCGAAAGGCCCGATTGCGCGGCCACATGGGCAATGCCGTTGCCCATCAGGCCGGCACCGATGACGCCAAGTTTCGCGATGTCTGGCATCGAAACCTCCAGGGAAGAAAAACGGGGGGAGAAGAGAACTTCTCCCCCCGGACCCCCCTCAACCTTCTCTGTGTCTCCGCCCTGATCAAGGGCGGAGTCACAGAGAAGCGAAGGGGCCCGGGGAGGTTCCCCTCCCCCGACCTTACTTCGACAACTCGGCTTCCAGTTCCGGCACTGCCTTGAACAGGTCCGCCACCAGCCCGTAGTCGGCGACCTGGAAGATCGGCGCCTCCTCGTCCTTGTTGATGGCGACGATGACCTTGCTGTCTTTCATCCCCGCCAGGTGCTGGATCGCGCCCGAGATGCCGACGGCGATGTAGAGGTCCGGCGCCACGATCTTGCCGGTCTGCCCGACCTGCATGTCGTTCGGCGCATAGCCCGCGTCGACCGCGGCGCGGGACGCGCCGACGGCGGCGCCCAGGATGTCGGCGACTTTCTCGATGATGGCGAAGTTCTCCGACGACGCCATGGCGCGCCCGCCCGAGATGACGATGCGCGCCGCCGTCAGTTCCGGGCGCTCGGACTTCACGATTTCGGCGCCGAGGAAGGCGGAAAGGCCCGGATCCTCGGCCGTGGGTGCGGCCTCGACCGGCGCCGACCCGCCCTCGGCCGCCACCGGGTCGAAGGACGCCGCGCGCACCGTGATGACCTTCTTCGCGTCGGCCGACTTCACGGTCGCCATCGCGTTGCCGGCGTAGATCGGGCGCACGAAGGTGTCGGCGTCCACCACGCCCGCGATGTCGGACAGGATCTGCACGTCGAGCAGCGCGGCGACACGCGGCATCACGTTCTTGCCCGCGGCCGAGGCCGGGGCCAGCAAGTGCGAATACCCGGGCGCCAGCGCGACCAGCAGCGCGGCCAGCGGCTCGGCCAGCACGGCGCCGCCCTCTGCGGTCAGCACCTTCGCGACACCCGGCAGCCTGGCTGCCGCCGTAGCGGCGGCACCGGCGCCTTCGCCGGCCACGAGCACATGCACGTCGCCCAGCGCCTGCGCGGCCGCGACCGTGCTGCGCGTGGGCTGGGTGACGCCGCCATCCTTGTGGTCGGCCAGAACGAGCACGGGCATGGTCAGATCACCTTCGCTTCTGCACGCAGCTTCTCGACCAGCTCCTGGACCGAGGCCACCTTCTTGCCCGCCTGGCGCTTCGGCGGCTCCTCCACCTTCAGCACCGTCAGCCGCGGCGTGACGTCCACGCCGAGGTCGGCGGGCTTCACCGTCTCGATCGGCTTCTTGCGCGCCTTCATGATGTTGGGCAGCGACGCGTAGCGCGGCTCGTTGAGCCGCAGGTCGGTCGTCACGATCGCCGGCAGCTTCAGCGAGACGGTCTCGAGGCCGCCATCGACCTCGCGCGTCACGCGCAGGCTCTCGCCATCCTTCTCGACCTTGGAGGCGAAGGTGCCCTGGCCCCAGCCGAGCAGCGCGGCCAGCATCTGGCCGGTCGCGTTCATGTCGTCGTCGATCGCCTGCTTGCCGAGGATGACGAGCTGCGGGGCCTCCTTCGCGACGATCGCCTTCAGGATCTTGGCGACCGCGAGGGGTTCGAGCACGCCGTCATGCTCGACCAGGATGCCGCGGTCTGCGCCCATGGCGAGCGCGGTGCGGATCTGCTCCTGGCAGGCGGCAGGACCGGCGGAGATCGCGACGATCTCGGTCGCCACGCCCTTCTCCTTGAGACGCACGGCTTCCTCGACCGCGATCTCGTCGAAGGGGTTCATGGACATCTTGACGTTCGCCGTCTCGACACCCGTCCCGTCCGCCTTCACGCGGACCTTGACGTTGTAGTCGACCACCCGCTTGACGGGGACGAGGACCTTCATCGTTCGACCGTGTGCCTTCTGGTTCTGGCGCGCGGGCTGGCCGCGCGCCGGGGGCTTGGACTGAGCGCGCGGAAAATACGGGGCGCGCCGGGGCGGGGCAAGTTCGCCCCTAACGCTTCAGGAGCAGCAGCAGCAGGGCGAACAGCGCCAGTGCCACGAACTGCAGGACGATGCGCCAGCGCATCAGCCGTTGCGACCGCGCGCTGTTCCCCTGGCCGCCCGCCATGCCGAGGACGCCCGCGAGCAGGACGCCGAGCGTTGCCAGCATCGTGATGCCGACCAGGACCGTGAGGATCGTCGTCATGCGTGCCAACTAGCCCGGAATCAGGGTTTCGCAACACCCCCGATGCCGCGGAGCAGCGCCGCGCCGGCCAGCGCCGTCACCACGCAGAAGCCGAAGCCCAGCGCATAGCCGCCGGTCGCCTGCACCATCAGGGTGAACAGTGGCGGGCCCACCAGCATGCAGGCGCCGAAGACGAAGCCGACCGCGGCCGTCGCGGCCCCCACCTGGCCTTCGGGCGCGAGGCGCGCGGTCTCGGCCAGGAACACGCCGTTCCAGCCGATGGCGGTCGCGCCCATCGCCATGCCGGCCAGCGCCACGACGAGGCCCGGCGAGCCAGGACCGGCCAGCAGCAGCGCGATCCCCGCCGCCGCCGCGCCGAGGCCGAGGCCCCGCAGCACCGGCGCCGCGCCCACCCGGTCCGCGAGTAGCCCCCAGGCCACCCGCCCCGCGACGCCCGCCGCCTGCGCCAGCGCGAGGCGCAGCCCCGCCTCGGTCAGCGGCACGCCCAGCGCCTCCACCTGGAACACCACGAAGAAGGAGGAGAAGCAGAACTGCGAGATGCCATAGAGCGCGCCCGTGAAGGTGAGCCGCCGCAGCACCGGGTGGTGGCGCAGGATGGCGAGGCTGCCGACCGCGCTCCCCCAGGCGGCGCGCAGGTTGCCGAGGCTCGCGGCCCGGTCGCGCTCGGCATCCAGCGGGCCGCGCAACGGCTGGAGCACCAGCGCCGAGGCGGCGAGGAAGGCCGCCACTGCCAGCACTCCCGCCCGCCAGCCGAAGGCCGCGGCGATGGCCGGAGTCGCGGCCGCGATCAGCATGGCGCCCGCCGGCACCCCGCATTGCTTCAGGCTGAAGATGAGCGCCCGGCGGTTGGGCGGTGCCTTCTGCGCCAGCAGGTGGCTGCCCGCCGGCGTGACCGGCCCATGTCCGAGCCCGCCGAGCAGCGCCGAGAGCGCCAGCGCCGCCGGATGCCCGAGCGCAGCCACCGCGACCGCCGCGCCGCAGACCACGAGCCCCGCCTGCAGCACCCGGATGCCGCCGTAGCGCCGGATGAAGGCGCCCGCGAGCGGCCCCGAGACCAGCGCCCCGGCATAGACGAGCGCGGTATGCACGCCGGCCAGCGCCGCGGGGATGCCGACCTCGGCCGCGATGGCCGGCGCCAGCACGGGCACGGCCAGGAACACGCCCATCCCGGCCAGATGCGTGCCGAGCAGGGCGAGCATCACGATCCAGACGGAAGGGGAGGGTGTCATGCTGCGCTGCAATGCTGGACCTCGTGCGCCGCATCGGCAACCTCGGTTTGACGGGTTGACCTCCGCCCCCCGGATGGGGTCCCTGCCGGCATGACATTGGCCCGCCGGATCGTCTTCGCCCTCTGCTGCGTGCTGTCGCTGGCCGCGGCGGCCGGCCTCTCGGCCCAGACCGTCCCGGTCGAGGCGCCGGAACCGCTGCCGGCCGAGAGCACCGCGCCCGCCCCGGTCGCGCCGCCGCCCGCGCCGGCTGCCGCGCCGGCGCCCGGCGCGCGCGCGCCGGGCACCCAGCCGCCCCGCGCCGCGCCGCGCCAGCCCGGCCAGGCCCAGGCGCCGCAGCGCGAGCCCGCGGCCGGGCCAGTGCCCGCGACCGAGGCCGAGCGCCTGCTGCGCCTGTTGCAGGACGACGCCCGCCGGGCGGACCTGATCCGCACGCTCCAGGCGCTGACCGCGGCCGGAGCCGCCGCCGGGACGCCGGCCACGACGCCCGCCGGCGCAGCGGCCCCCGCGCCGGCGCGCCCGGCCGAACCTGCCCCGGCGGCGCCTGCCCCGGCGGCATCCCCCGCCCCGGCCAATGGCGCCGCCGCGCTCGCCGACGGCACCCCGGCCGCCCCGTCCGCCGCGCCGCCGGAAACGCAGCTTCTCGCGCCCAACACGCTCGGCGCGCAGCTCCTCCAGGGTGCGTCCCAGCGGTTGTCCGTGCTGTCGGACCAGGCCATCGCCGCGGCCCGGGCGGTTGCCGACCTGCCATCCTTCTTCAACTGGCTGTCCACCCTGGCGCGGGACCCGGTCACCCAGTACCGGGTGATCGACGCGTCGTGGCGCCTGCTGCTGGTGCTCGGCCTCGGCCTGCTGGCGGAATGGGGCGCGACCCGGCTGCTGACCCGCGCGCGGGACGCGCTCGATTCGCGGGCGCCGCCGGCCGGCGAGATGTTCTCCCGGCTGCGCCGCGTGCCGCTGGTGATCGGGCGGCTCGGGCTCGATCTCGTGCCGATCGCGGCCTTCGCCATCGTCTCCTACGGCCTGATCGGCGCCCTGCGGCCCCTGCCGACGACGGAACTCGTGCTGCTCACCGTCAACAACGCCTACATGGCGTCGCGCGCGGTGATGGTCGCGTCCCGCATGGCGCTGTCGCCGGCCTCCCCCATGCTGCGGCTCGCGCCCGTCGCGGACGAGACGGCGGCCTACATCACGATCTGGCTGCGCCGCATCACCTTCGTCCTCGTCGCCGGCTACGCCAGCGCCGAGGCCGGGCTGCAATTCGGCCTGCCCTGGGGCGCCTATGATTCGATCCTGCGCGTCTGCCTCGGGCTCGTCACGCTGTTCCTCATCATCATCATCCTGCAGAACCGCGGCCACGTGTCGGAGGCGCTGCGCGCCAACGAACTGGCGGACGGCGCGTCGCTCGAACCCGCGCGGCGGCTGCTGAACGGACTTCGCAACCGCCTGGCCGACATCTGGCACCTGGTCGCCATCGCCTGGCTGGTCGCCGCCTGGGGCGTCTGGGCGCTGGAGGTGCAGGGCGGCTTCTGGCGCCTGTCGCGCGTCTCGCTGCTGACGCTTGTGACGCTCGGCCTGGCCAAGCTCGCCGACATCGCGATCCGGCGCACGCTGGTGCGCGCCTTCCGCATCACGCCGGACCTCGCGCGGCGCTATCCGGCGCTCGAGGCGCGGGCGAACCGCTACCTGCCGATCCTGAAGGGCGCGATCTCGGCCGTGATCGGCGCCGCCGCGCTGCTCATCGTGCTCGAGGTCTGGGGCCTCGACGCCTTCGCCTGGTTCGCGCACGGGCAGCTCGGCGGGCGGCTGCTCGGCTCGCTCGCCTCCATGGGGCTCAGCATCCTGGTCGCGCTCGCGGCCTGGGAGGCGGCGAACGCCGCCATCCAGCGCCACCTCGAGAAGCTGTCCCGGGACGCCAAGGCGGCCCGGAGTGCGCGCGTGCGCACCCTGCTGCCGATGCTGCGCACCATCCTCATGATCATGATGGTCGTCGTGGTCGGGCTGATCATCCTGACCGAGATCGGCGTGAACGTGGCGCCCCTGATCGCCGGTGCCGGCGTCGTCGGCATCGCGATCGGCTTCGGGTCCCAGACGCTGGTGCGCGACGTCATCACCGGCGCCTTCCTGCTGTTCGAGGACGCGATGGCGGTGGGCGACGTGGTGCAGGTCAGCGGCCTGGCGGGCGTGGTGGAGCAGATGTCGATCCGCTCGATCAAGCTGCGCGCGATGGACGGCAGCCTGCACATCATTCCCTTCAGCGCCGTCACCACGGTGACGAACATGACGCGCGACTTCGCCTTCGCCGTGATGGACGTCTCGGTCGCCTACGGGGAGGACACCGACCGTGTGACCGAGGTGCTGAAGGTGATCGCCGCCGAGATGCGCGAGGACGCGAAGTGGCGCCCGACGATCCGCGACGACCTCGACATCATGGGTGTCGAGCGCCTGGCGGATTCCGGCGTCATCATCCGCGTGCGGCTCAAGACCGAGCCGTCGCAGCGCTGGTCGGTCTCGCGTGAGCTGAACCGCCGCATCAAGCGCCGCTTCGACGAGCTCGGCATCGAGATTCCGTATCCGCACCAGAAGCTGGTCATCGACCGGCAGGAGGAGCGCCACCCGGCGCAGCCGGCCCCGGTGCGCGAGGTGCCGGAGGAATGACGCGCGCCCCCCGCATCGCGGTCGGCGCCTTCATGCTGGAAAGCAACGGCCACGCGCCGCCCGCCACGCGTGCGGAGTTCGAGGCGACCTGCTGGCTCGAGGGCGCGGCGCTGGCCGCCGACCTCGCGCGCCCGGCGCCGCGCGCGCCGGTCGCGCTCGCCGGCTTCGTGCGCGCCATGGATGCCGGCCGCGCCTGGACGCCGGTGCCGCTGCTGGCCGCCGCCGCCGGCGCCTCCGGCCCGGTCGAGCAGGAGGTCTTCGACGAGATCCTCGCCCGCATCGAGGACGGGCTGCGCGCCGCGCTGCCGCTGGATGGCGTGTTCCTGTCCCTGCACGGCGCCGCCACCGCGACGGTCGAGGTGGACCCGGACGGCGTGCTGCTGGCCCGCATCCGCGCCATCGTCGGGCCCGAGGTGCCCGTGGTCGCGACGCTCGACCTGCATGCCAACGTCTCCCGCGCCATGGTGGGCAATGCCGACCTGCTGGTCGCCTTCGTGACCAACCCGCATGTCGACATGGCCGAGCGCGGCGCCGAGGCCGCGGCCGGATTGCGCGCGATGCTGGGCGGGCTCCGCCCGCGCAGCGCCTTCGTGAAGCTGCCGATGATCCCGCCGGCCACCAGCCAGAACACGGCGTCCGGCCCCTATGCGGATGCGATCGCCTTCGGCCGCGGCTTCCTTGACCACGAGGTGATGAACGTGTCGATCTCCGCGGGCTTCTCGCTCGGCGACACGCCGAAGAACGGGCTCTCGGTCGTCGTCGCGACGCGCACCGACCCGGCGCGCGCACAGGCGGTGGCGGCCGAGGTCGCGCGCTTCATCTGGTCCTCCCGCGGGCGGTGGGTCGCGAATCTGACGCCGCTGGCCGAGGCGGTGCGCCGCGCCCGGGCGGTCGGTCAGGACCCCGCCGCCGCGCCGCTGCTGCTGGCCGATGTCGCGGACAACCCGGGCGGCGGCGGCCGCGGCAACACCGTCTGGATCCTGGAGGCGTTCCACGCCGCCGGCGTCGAGGGCGCGGTGCTCGGCCTGTTCAACGACCCCGAGCTCGCCGCCGAGGCGCATCTTCTGGGGGAGGGCGCGCGCTTCGCCGCCCGCTTCAACCGGGCCGAGACGCATCCGCTCTCGCACCGCTTCGAGGCCGAGGCGGTGGTCGAGGCGCTGCACGACGGGCAGATCACCGGCCGGCGCGGCATCTACGCCGGGCAGCGGATCGACCTCGGGCCCATGGCGCTGCTGCGCATCGGCGGGCTGCGCGTCGCGGTCGCGACCAACCGGCGCCAATTGTGCGAGCCCGCGATGCTCGGGGCGCTCGGCGTCGATCCGGCGCGCGAGCGGAGCCTGGTTGTGAAGTCGCGCGGCCATTTCCGCGCGGGGTTCGACGAGGCCTTCACGCCCGACCGGATCCTCGAGGTGGATGTGCCGGGCCTGACCACGGTGGTGCTGGACCGCGTGCCGTGGCGCCAGGTACCGCGGCCGATCTGGCCGCTCGACCCCGGGATGGAATGGGCGGGGGGAGGGGAGCCGCCCCCGAACCCCCTGCCGTCCCTTCCGTTCGGCGGCTGACCGCCCCGCCCCGGCGCGGGGCGGGGCGGGGATTGGAGGCCGAGCGGGCGGTTGCCGGCCCCGCGCATCATGCCTGACCGCCGAAGGCGTCACCGCCGGCCGCCATCATGCCAGCGGTCGAAGCGTTCGACCGCCGGTATCATGCCAAGCGCACGAAGTTCCGACTTGCGGGCCGAAGGGCCGAGGCCGCGACTGCGGCCCGCCGGTTGTCCGGCGAAGCCAAGGGCCGCGGATGCGGCCCGCCCGGCGTTTGAGGCGCGCGGAGGTGAAACCTTCGTGCGCCAGGCATCAGAGGTGCTTCGCGAAGAATTCCAGCGTGCGCTTCTGCGCCAGCGCGTAGTCCGCCTCGACATAGGACCCGCGCTCGTCGCAGCCGAAGCCGTGGCCGCCGCCATAGACATGCACCTCGACGCCGGGCTGCGCGGCGCGGATCGCCGCCACGTCCGTCATCGGGATGGAGGCGTCGGTTTCCCCGAAATGCAACTGCACCGGGCAGCGCGCGGCTTCCTCCTTCGCCGCTGCGATGCCGCCGCCGTACCAGCCGGAGGACGCGGCGAAGGCGCTGGTGCGGGTCGCGCCGTGCCAGGCGACGGTGCCGCCCCAGCAATAGCCGACGATGCCGCGCCTGGCCGCGCGCGGGAGGGCCGCGGCGGCGGCCAGGATGTCGAGCACGGTCAGCCCCGCGTCGATCTTCCCGCGCAACTCGCGCCCCTGCGCGACGTCGGCCGCCTCGTAGCCGAGCTCGATCCCCGGACCCACGCGGTCGAACAGCGCCGGCGCGATCACGGCGAAGCCCTCGGCGGCGAAGCGGTCGCAGACGCTGCGGATGTGGCGGTTCACGCCGAAGATCTCCTGCGCCACGACCAGCGCGCGCGGGGCGTCCTGGGGCCCGGCGCGGTAGGCGGTCAGGCGGTGGCCGTCGGCGGCGGTCAGCGAGATCATGGGCATGGGCGTTTCCCCTGGGATGAAGCGGGCGTATCCTCGGCCCATGGTCGAGATCGTCAACCTCAACAAGGCCCGCAAGGCGCGCGCGAAGCAGGACGCCGCGACCGAGGCCGCCGCCAACCGCGCGAAGCACGGCCGCACCAAGGCGGGCAAGGCGAACGACGCGCGTGCCCAGGAACGCCGGAAGGCGCTGCTCGACGGGGCGAAGCGCGAGGAATGATACCGGGCGCACAAAGTTCCGACTTGCGGCCTGAAGGGCCGAGGCCGCGACTGAGGCCCGCCGATTGTTCGGCGGAGCCAAGGGCCGCGGATGCGGCCCGCCCGGCGTTTGAGGGGCACGAAGGTGAGACCTTCGTGCGTCAGGAATGAGCGGCCTGACGCACCACCTGCTGGCCGGCTTCCCGCCCTCGGTCTCGCCGTCCTCCCACGCGGTGGAGGCGGATGGCTTCGTCTTCCTGACCGGGCAGTTCCCGCGCGACCTCGACGACCCCGCGGCACCGCTGCCCGGGGGCATCGCCGCGCAGACCACGCGCACGATGGGCAACCTGGCGCGCGCGCTGGGCGCGCTCGGCCTTGGGCTCGAGCACCTGGTCTCGGTGCGCGTCTACCTCAGCGCCTTCGAGCGTGACTACGCGGCGATGAACGCGGCCTATGCCGCGGCCCTGCCGCCTGGCGGGCGGCCGGTGCGGACCTGCATCGGCGTCACGGCGCTGGTGCGGGGCGCGCTGATCGAGGTGGAGGCGGTGGCGAAGCGCCCGTGAAGCGCCAGTCGCGCGTCGCGAGCGCCAGGTCCACCAGCGCCCGCACCTTGGCCGAGAGCAGCCGCGCCGAGGGGTACACGAAGTGGATCGGCAGCGGCGCCGGCTCGAAGCCCGCCAGCACCGCGACGAGCCGCCCGGCGCGCAGCGCCTCCTCCGCCTGGTAGAACAGCGCGGTCGTGATGCCGCCGCCCTGCCCGGCGTGCCAGAGCGCCGCATCGACGCTGTTCGTCGCGTAGCGCGGCGCGATGGCGCGCGTCTCGGCGGCGGCTCCGCGGTGGAAGGTCCAGGCGCGCTCGGCGCCGAGCGGCGTGCAGTGGATCAGGCGATGGCGATCGAGATCCTCGGGCGCCCGCGGAGTGCCCAGGCGCGCGAGGTAGTCGGGTGCCGCGACCCAGATGCGCCGCGTTTCCCCCGCCCGCCGCGCGACCAGCGTGCTGTCGGCCAGCGCGCCGATGCGGATGGCGACGTCCACGCCGTCCTCCAGCAGGTCGATGTTGCGGTCGGACAACGTGAGTTCGCCGGTGACCTCGGGATGGCGGTTCAGGAACTCGCAGACCAGCGGCCCGGCATGCAACCGCCCAAAGGTGACGGGCGCGGCCACCACCAGGTGGCCGGACGGCGTGGCGCGCTCGGCCGCCGCGCTGTCCTCGGCTTCCCGCACATCGGCAAGGATCCGCCGCGCCCGCATCAGGAAGCGCGCCCCCGCATCGGTCAGCGCGACGCGCCGCGTGGTCCGCTGCAGCAGCCGGAGGCCGAGCCTATCCTCCAGCCCCGCCACCAGCCGCGTGACGGCGGAGGGCGACAGACCGAGGCGCCGGGCGGCCGGGGCGAAGCCTTTGGCATCGGCGACCGCGACAAAGGTGGTCATGGCGTCGAAGCGATCGGTCATTATTGCATTATTGGCAGCAATATCTTGCCAGGAAAGCGAATTATCACGAACGGCACAGCGGCGCATGGTCCGGGTCACAGGGTGGATCCCCCGCCCGGCCTTCCAGGAGACACGCCATGTCCCGCATCCCCACCCCCGCCACCGTTGCCGCTGCGCCGGCCGCTGCCCGCCCGCTGCTCGACGGCGTGCAGAAGTCGCTCGGCTCGGTGCCGAACCTGTTCCGCCTGCTCGCGACCAGCCCGGCGGCGCTCGGCGGGTATCTCGGCCTGTCGGGGGAACTCGCGAAGGGCGCGCTCGACGCAGCCACGCGGGAACGGATCGCGCTCGCGGTCGCGGAATTCAACGGCTGCGGCTACTGCCTCGCGGCGCATTCCTTCATCGGCGCGCGGGTCGCGAAGCTTGACGCCGCCGAGATCGCGGCGAACCGCGCCGGGCGGTCGAACGACCGCAAGGCCGATGCGGCAGTGCGCTTCGCCGTCGCGGTGACCGAGGCGCGCGGGCGGATCGGCGAGGCCGACCTGGCCGCCGTGCGCCTCGCCGGCTGGTCCGATGCCGAGATCCTCGAGATCGTCGCGCATGTCGCGCTGAACACGCTGACGAACTACGTCAACGAGGTGGCCGGGACGGCGGTGGACTTCCCGCCCGTCGCCCGCGCGGCGTGAGGCGATAGGGCGGGGGAGGAGAACCTCCCCCGCTCGCCCTCCCTTTTTTTGTCCTTGGCGCTGTTCCTGAAAGGTGGGCGCCAAGTGCCAGAAAGGGCTGTGGGGGGGTACGGGGGGCGAAGTTCCCTACTGCCCCCGGTTCCTCGACCACCCGTATCGAACGCGCGCCGGAGACCCGCCATGCCCCACGCCACGCCGAGCGACGTCGCCTTCTCCCCCGCCGTCAAGGCCATCCAGTCCGCCCGCGGATCGCGCGAGGGCTATGCGAGGATGGAGCGCCGCGGCGGCTGGCGGACCGAGGTGACGCCCGACCTCGCCGCCTTCATCGCCGCGCAGCGCAGCCTGTTCCTGGCCAGCGCCAGCGCCGACGGCCAGCCCTACATCCAGCACCGCGGCGGGCCGCCAGGGTTCCTCCGCGTGCTCGACGCCGAGACGCTGGCCTTCGCGGACCTTTCCGGGAACCGGCAATACGTCACGCTCGGCAACCTCTCGGAGAACCCGCGCGTGCAGCTGTTCCTGATGGACTACGCGAACCGCCGCCGCGTGAAGATCTGGGGCGAGGCGCGCGTGGTCGCGGACGACCCGGCGCTGCTCGCGATGCTGGTGCCGGCGGGGACGGAGGCGCGCGCCGAGCAGGCGATCGTGATCCGCGTGACCGCCTGGGACGCGAACTGCCCGCAGCACATCCCGCAGCGCTTCGAGGCGGAGGATGTGGCGGCCGCGATCGCGGCGCGGGAGGCGCGGATCGCGGCGCTGGAGGCGGAGGTCGTCCGGCTGAAGGCGGGCGGAACCCAGGTCGGCGTCCGGCCGGATGGTTCCACCTGATCGGATGTCGCCCCGGCCGCAGGACGCCCCGCGCCGTCGTCAGTGCCCGCGCGGGATCAGCCCATGCTCCCGCGCCTGGCGGTGCAGCAGGTCGCGAAAATCCGGATGCGCGAGGCCTATCAGCGCCTTCGCCCGCTCGGACACCGACTTCCCCTTGAGGTTCACGATGCCGTACTCGGTCACGACGTACATCATGTCCGACCGCGGCGTCGTCACGACGTTGCCGGGCGTAAGGTTCAGCACGATGCGGCTGCGCCGCTCGCCTCGCTTGTCGTAGGTCGAGGACAGGCAGATGAACGACTTCCCACCCGTCGAGGCATAGGCGCCGCGCACGAACTGCAGCTGTCCGCCGGTGCCGCTGATGTGCCGGTGGCCATCGGATTCCGAGGCCGCCTGGCCCTGCAGGTCGATCTGCGTGGTGTTGTTGATCGCGACGACCTTGTCGTTCCGCATGATGATATGCGGCATGTTGGTGTCCTCGACCGGCAGGCAGTGGAAGTCGGGATTGCCGTCGATCGTGTCGTAGAGCGCCTTGGTGCCGAGCGCGAAGGAATAGACGCACTTGCCCGGGTGCAGCTGCTTGCGCGTGTTGGTCACGCGTCCGGCGCGGTAGAGCGCCGCCAGCCCGTCGGTCAGCATCTCGGTGTGGATGCCGAGGTCCTTCTGGCCGCTGTCGAGCAGCAGCGAGCAGACAGCGTTCGGCATGCCGCCGATGCCGATCTGAAGGCAGGCGCCGTCCTCGATCTCGCCCGCGATCAGGCGGCCGACCGCGCGGTCGGCCTCGGTCGGCGCGGCATTCGGCAACTCGGCGAGCGGCGCCCCGTCGCCTTCGATGACGAAATCCACCTCGCTCGCGTGCACGCCGTTCTGCTCGCCGTGGCCGAGCGGGATGTTGGGGTTGGTCTCGACGATCACGACGCGCGCGCGCTCGACAACCGTGCGGTGCCAGAGGTTCGAGCCGCCGAAGTTGAACATCCCGTCCGCGTCCATCGGCCGCGTCTGCAGGACGGCGATGTCGATGGGGTCGATGAAGCGACGGTAGTAGTCCGGGATCTCGCCGAGGTTGACCGGCATGTAGTGGCTGATGCCGGCATCGTGCTTCTTCCGGTCGTAGCCCGAGAAATGCAGGCTGACCCAATGGAAGTGCTCGCCCTTCGGGTCGGCCTCCAGCACGGCGCGCGGGCGGACCGACAGGCAGTTCCGGATGCCGACGTCGCGCAGGTCCGCCGCGCGGGCCGCAAGCGCGGCGTCGAAGGCGTCGGGCTGCGTCGTGATCGCGCCATAGTCGAGCCAGTCGCCGGACTTGACCAGCGCCGCGGCCTCGGCGGCGGTGATGTGCCGCGGGGTCTTGCCGCCTTGGTTGACTTTCATCCGTTCCTCCCTGCGGGTCCTCTGCCGCCCCGCCGCGCGGTCCCCGGATTGCGAAACTGGCAGGATTCGACGCGCGGCGCCAAGGCCGAACCGGCGCGCGGGCCGGCACGCAAGGAAACGGCCCGGGGCGGGCACCCCGGGCCGGTCTCGTCGTGGCGTCCGAAGGCGACGTCGACGTCCCCGCCGCGCCGTCCCGGCGCGGCGGCAGCGGTCAGTGGACGTCGGCCCAGATCTTCCGCTTCACGGCATAGGCGAGGCCGCCCAGGATTGTCAGGAAGATGATGACCTTCACGCCCATGGCGCGGCGCTCCTCGAGCTCCGGCTCGGCCGCCCAGGCGAGGAAGGTCGCGACGTCGCGCGCCACCTGGTCGAGCGTGGCGGGCGTGCCGTCGGCGAATTCCACTTGGTCCGGGTAGACCGGCTGCGCCATGGCGATCTGATGGCCGGGGAAGTAGCGGTTGTAGTTCATCCCCTCCATCATCGTGACGCCGTCCGGCGGGTCCTGGTAGCCGGTCAGCAGCGCGTGGATGTAGTCGGCGCCGCCGGCGCGCGCCTTGGTGATGACCGAGAGGTCCACCGGGTAGGCGCCGTTGTTTGCCGCGCGCGCTGCCTGCTGGTTCGGGAAGGGGCGGCGGAAGCGGTCGGACGGGCGGGCCGGGCGCTCGAACATCTGGCCTTCGTCGTTGGGGCCGTCCATCACAGTGAACTGGGACGCGATCTGCGCCACCTGCGCCTCGGTCAGGCCGAGCTCGCGCAGGTTGCGGTAGGACAGCAGCCGCATCGCGTGGCAGGCCGAGCAGACTTCCTTGTAGACCTGGAAACCGCGCTGCGCGCTGGCGCGGTCGTAGGTGCCGAAGATCCCGTCGAAGGAGAAACCGGCGCGCGGGATCGCGATCGCCTCCCCCGCCGCGCGGGCGGGGGTCGGCATGGCGGCGAGCAGGCCGCCGATAACGGCGAAGGCCTTGAGGGCGTTGCGGACCATGGTCAGGCCTTCTCCATCGGCTTCGCCGCGGCGCCGGCGGGCAGCGGCCCACCGCCGCCGAGCACGGCGCGGGCGATGCTCTCGGGCAGCGGCAGCGGCCGCTCGAGACGCCCGAGCAGCGGCAGGATCACGAGGAAGTATGCGAAGTAGTACGCCGTCGCGAGACGGCTGATGGTGACGTAGGGCTCCTCAGCCGGCTTGGCGCCGCAATACATCAGCACGAAGAAGCACACGGTCCAGAGCAGGAAGGCGACCCGCGCGATCGGGCGGAAGCGCATCGAGCGGACCGGGCTGCTGTCGAGCCAGGGCAGCACGAAGAGCACCGCGATCGAGCCGAACATCAGCAGAACGCCGCCAAGCTTGTCGGGCACCGCGCGCAGGATCGCGTAGAACGGCAGGAAGTACCATTCCGGCACGATGTGCGCGGGCGTCACCAGCGGGTCGGCCGGGATGTAGTTGTCCGGGTGGCCGAGGTAGTTCGGCGCGAAGAACACGAAGCCGGCGAACACGATGAAGTAGATCACCAGGCCGAAGCTGTCCTTCGCCGTGTAGTACGGGTGGAAGGGCAGGGTGTCCTGCGGGCCCTTCGGCTCGACGCCGAGGGGGTTGTTCGAACCCGTGATGTGCAGCGCCACCACGTGCAGGAACACGACGCCCACGATCACGAAGGGCAGCAGGTAGTGCAGGCTGAAGAAGCGGTTGAGCGTCGGGTTGTCGACGCTGAAGCCCCCCCACAGCAGCGACACGATCCACTCGCCGACGAAGGGGAAGGCGCTGAACAGGTTGGTGATGACGGTGGCGCCCCAGAAGGACATCTGGCCCCAGGGCAGCACGTAGCCCATGAAGGCGGTCGCCATCATCAGCAGGAAGATGACGACGCCCAGCATCCAGAGCAGTTCGCGCGGCGCCTTGTAGGACCCGTAATACATGCCGCGCCAGATGTGGATGAACACCACGATGAAGAACATCGAGGCGCCGTTCATGTGCACGTAGCGGATCAGCCAGCCGAAGTTCACGTCGCGCATGATGCGCTCGACCGAATCGAAGGCGTAGCTGGTGTGCGGCGTGTAGTGCATGGCGAGGAAGATACCGGTCGCGATCATGATCATGAGGTTGACCATGGCGAGCGCGCCGAAATTCCAGAAATAGTTGAAATTCCGGGGAGTCGGGAAGGTCCCGTACTCCTTCTGCATCATCGTGAAGATGGGCATGCGCTGGTCGATCCAGCGCACGACGGGGTTCTTGAAGTCGCTGTTGTGAAGGCCGATCGCCATCGTTCCGCTCCTCAGCCGATCCGGATCTTGGTGTCGGAGGTGAAGGCGTATTGCGGAACTTCAAGATTCCGAGGCGCCGGCCCCTTCCTGATGCGCCCGGCCGTGTCGTAGTGGCTGCCGTGGCAGGGGCAGAACCAGCCGCCGTACTCGCCGCGCGCATCGGTCGGCTTCTGGCCGAGCGGCACGCAGCCGAGATGCGTGCAGACACCGAGCACGATCAGCCACTCGTCCTTCTGGACGCGGCTCTGGTCGGGTGCGGGGTCGGGCAGCTGCGACAGCGGCACCTCGCGTGCCGTGGCGATCTCCTCCGCCGAGCGGTGGCGCACGAAGACCGGCTTGCCGCGCCACATCACCGTGATGGCCTGGCCGACCGCGATCGGCGCAAGTTCGACCTCGGTGCTGGCCAGGGCCAGAACGTCGCGCGCGGGTTGGAGGGAGGCGATGAAGGGCCAGGCGATCGCGCCCACGCCCACCGCGGCGAAGGACGCCGTCACCAGGTTCAGGAAGTCCCGCCGGGGCGTCCCTTCGGACGCGGAGGCGCCACCAGTATCGGCCATGCCACTCCATCCCTTCCGCCGGGCCGCCCGGATCCCGGGGCGCCGCCGACCGCATCTACATTGTCCGGGGCTGACCGAGGTTCGCCCCACCGTGGGCAGGCGGCGCGCGCGTTCGCACGCTGCCCCTTCCGCGCGGCCGCCCTTATAAGGGCGCGTCGCGCGGAGTGTCCATGGCACCCCCTGCGCATCCCAGGGAGCGTTACATGACTGAACAGATTGCGGCCCCCGGGCCAGGGGCCGCGCCGGCCGACCACCCCCTCGTCGCGCCCGCCCGCGCCTGGTTCGAGGAATTACGCGACCGCATCTGCGCGGAATTCGAAGCGATCGAGGACGAACTCCGCGAAGGCCCGCACCGCGACCTGCCGCCCGGTCGCTTCGAGCGCACCACCTGGACGCGGCCCGAAGGCGGGGGCGGCGTCATGTCCGTGATGCGCGGGCGCGTGTTCGAGAAGGTGGGCGTCAACGTCTCGACCGTGCATGGCGAGTTCAGCCCCGAGTTC
The DNA here is from genome assembly GCF_005222755.1 of Roseomonas sp. HF4. Lineage (GTDB taxonomy): Bacteria > Pseudomonadota > Alphaproteobacteria > Acetobacterales > Acetobacteraceae > Neoroseomonas. Next base: position 112,023 of record NZ_STGD01000006.1, on the reverse strand, counting down.
CGCAAGCAGATCCCAGGGGCGGAGGCTGACCCGCGCTTCCTCGCGACGGGCATCTCGCTGGTGTCGCACCTGCGCAACCCGCGCGTGCCGGCGGCGCACATGAACACCCGCTTCATCGTAACGACGCGCGCCTGGTTCGGCGGCGGCGGCGACCTCACGCCCATGTTCCCCGACAGCGCCGAGGCGGCCGAGGACGCGCGCGGCTTCCACGCCGCCTACAAGGCCGCCTGCGACAAGGTGGACCCGGCCTGGTATCCGCGCTTCAAGCAATGGTGCGACGAATATTTCTTCCTGCCGCACCGCAACGAGCCGCGCGGCCTCGGCGGCATCTTCTACGACTGGCTCGGCGACCGGACGCCCGGCAACGGGCCCGAGGCCGACTTCGCCTTCACGAAGGATGTCGGCCTCGCCTTCCTGGAGGCCTATCCGGCCATCGTACGGCGCCGGATGCACGAGCCCTGGACGGCGGAGGAACGGCAGAAGCAGCTCATCCGCCGCGGCCGCTACGTGGAATTCAACCTGATCCACGACCGCGGCACGCTGTTCGGCCTCAAGACCGGCGGCAACGTGGAGGCGATCCTGATGTCGCTGCCGCCGGAGGTCGCCTGGCCCTGAGCGCGGGCGGAGGGAGAAGGGAACTTCCCCCCCCGGACCCCCCTCAACCTTCTTTGTCACTTGGTATCCGAACCTCAAGGACCGGCGCCAGGTGCCAGAGAAGGGAGGGGGCGCGGGGGAGGTTCCCCCCCCCCCCCCGCCGCGTCAGGCCACGACCATCCGTGCTCCTCGCCGCGCCGCGCGGAGGTTGAGCGCGAAGACCGCCGCCAACACCGCCAGCCCGCCGAGATGCGCGACCCGCATCTCCGGCCACATCAGCGCGCAGCCCGCCGCGAACAGCACGGCGCGCAGCGGCCAGGAGACCGGCGCCTCGAGGTGCCCGTCGATCGCGCCGGCCAGCGCATAGATCGCGAAGACCGCGAAGAACGACACCTCGAGGTCGTGCCAGAGATTGCCGCCGAGCAGCGGCGTGTAGGCGAAGAGGAAGGGCACGATGTAGAGGCCCTTCGCCACCTTCCAGGCCGTGAAGCCGGTCGCCATGGGCGGCGTTCGCGCGATGGCGGCCGCGGCGAAGGCGGTCAGGCAGACCGGCGGCGTGACGCCGCTGTCCTGGCTCAGCCAGAAGATGATCATGTGCGCGGACAGCAGCGCGATGGTGAGCGCCTCCGTCGACAGCGCGCCCTCGGTGAAGGTGCGCGCGATGTCGGGCGGCACGAGCGCCACCAGCGCGGTGGCAGCGGCGAGGCTCATGGGCTGGCCGATCTCCGCCATGCGGTCGGGCGCCACCAGCATCAGGATGCCCTTGGCCTGGTCGCCGATCGTGCCTGCGGCCACCGCCTGGATCACGCTCGACTGCGCGATGAGTTCCGCCAGTGCCGGCGCCGAGAGCGTGGCCAGCACGACATAGGACGCCGTCACCGGCAGCCCCATGCCGAGCACGAGCGAGGCGAGCGCGATCAGCACCAGCGCGACGAACAGGCTGCCGCCGGCCCACTGGTTGATCATGAGCGAGAAGGTGTTGCCGATGCCGGTCGTCGCGATGGCATTGACCACGACGCCGACGCCCACCAGCAGCACCGCCGTCAGGATCATGTCGGAAGCGCCCTTGGCCAGCGCCTCGAAAACCGCGCGCGGCCCCATCCCGTAGCCCTTCCGCAACCAGGAGGAGGCGATGAGCGCGACGATGCCCGCGCCCGCGCAATAGGTCGGCGTATAGCCCGCGATCAGCAGGCCCATCAGCACCCCGATCGGGGCGAAGAACTGCAGGCCGCCGCGCCGGAAGGCCTCGACCAGGGTGGGCGCATCCGGGTCGGCGGCGGTCAGGCCCTCGCGCTTGGCCTCGATGCGGATATAGACCGCGACGGACCAGAAATAGAGCATCGCCGGCAGCACCGAGACGGCGACGATCGTGAGGTAGGGGATGCCCGTGTAGGACGCCATGACGAAGGCGCCCGCGCCCATGATGGGCGGCATGATCTGCCCGCCGGTCGAGGCCGCGGCCTCGGTCGCGGCGGCGAAGCGCGGGCGGAAGCCTGCGCGCTTCATCATCGGGATGGTGATGACGCCGGTCGCCGCGACATTCGCGACGGTCGAGCCCGAGATGGTGCCCATCAGCGCCGAGCCGATGACCGCGACATAGCCCGGCCCGCCGATCATCCGCCGTGCAAGGGCGCGCGCGAAGTCGATGATGAACTCGCCGGCACCCGAGCGGTTCAGGAAGGCGCCGAACAGCACGAACATGAAGACGTAGGTCGCGGAGATCGACGCGATGTTGCCCAGCATCCCGTCATCGGTCCAGAAGGTCCGGTAGAGCATCGTCTCGAGCGTCAGGCCCGGGAAGGTCAGCATTCCCGGCACGTACTTCCCCCAGACCACGACATAGGTGAAGGCCGTGATCATGATCGCCGGGATCAGCAGGCCGGTGGTGCGCCGGACGAATTCCAGCACCAGCAGCGGCGCCAGCGCGGTGAAGACCCAGTCCTGCCAGTGATAGGCGGCGTTGCGCTCGAAGAACGCCGTCTCGGTCAGCATCAGGTAGCCGATGCAGGACAGCGCCAGCAGCGCGAGCACGACGTCGATCGCGAGCGCCACCCGCGCGCCGCGCGCCGTGCGTGCCTCGAAGGCCGGGTAGGCGAGCGCGCAGAGCGCCCCGAAGCCGCCGAAGTGCACGACGTTCAGCCAGGTCTCGGACCAGGTGCCGAGCGTATTGACGTAGATGTGCAGGATCGCGAGCAGCGCGCCGCCCGCCATCACCGCCTGTCCGGCGACCGTGCCGGGCCCGCGCAGCACGCGCCCCGTATCGATGTCGACCGCGCGCGCGGCCGGGGCCGCTTCCAGTGTTCCAGCCATTGTCATGCCCGCCGCGCGCGCCGGGTCCGCGCCGCTTCCCGGTTGCGGGCGGGCCCGGAGCCTCGGCCCCAGGGGTTGCCTCCGCCGCGCCGTCGGGCGCGGGTGCGGCGGCCGGGTCGCTGCCCGGCCGCCGTCGCCTGATCAGCCGCCGGCGATCACGCCGGGATGAGCGCCGCGGGCACGGTCATGCCCTTCTCGCGATAGTAGCGGATGGCGCCCGGATGCAGCGGGAAGGGATAGCCGCCGAGCGAATCCGCCAGGCTGATCTCCCGCGTCGCAGCGTGGATGTTGTTGAGGAAGGGCAGGTTCTCGAAGATCGACTTCGTGACCAGGTAGACATCCTGCTCAGGCACCGCCGCGTTGCAGGCGAAGAAGTTCGGCAGCCGCGCCGTCGGCACCGCCTCGGGCTGGTTCGGATAGGTGTTCGCCGGGATGGTCGAGAGCGACAGCAGCGAGGTGTTGCCGTTGGCGCGCCGCACATCCTCCTCGTTGAACGCCAGGATCTTCAGCCGCGTGCCGGCATTGGCCATCGCCTGGGTCAGCGCGCCGGTCGGCAGGCCGGCCTCGAAGTTGCCGCCCTGGATCGAGCCGTTCTGCAGGCTCTCCGCCGTCGGGCCATAGCCCTGGTAGACCAGGTCGAACTTCTCGTAGTCGATGCCGAGGTTCGGGAAGATCCAGCGGTGCATGGTCTCGAGGCCCGAGCCGCGCGCACCCATCGAGAACTTCTTGCCGTACAGGTTCGCCATGTCGCCGATCCGCCCGGTGGTGGCGAGGCTGCGGTCGATCACGTACTGCTCGTAATTGTACCAGAGCGGCAGGATGCCGCGCAGGTTCCGCTGCACGCCCTCGGCCTGGAAGGCGCCAGTGCCGCTGCCCGCGAACTGCGCGACCAGGCCCTGCAGGATGGCGAACTGGGCCTGGTTCTCGCGCAGCAGCTTCACGTTCTCGGTCGACCCGGCCGAGGAGATGGCGCTGAGGTCGAGCCCCTGGGAGGACTGCAGCCGCACCTTGGCGAGCGTCGCGATGGCGACGCCGACCGGATAGTAGGTGCCGCCCGTCGTCGCCGTGGTCAGCACGTAGGACCGCGCCTGGCGCTGCTGAGCGACCGCGGGTGCTGCCAGAAGCGCGGCGGTGCCACCGAGGCCGAGAGCACGGCGTGTGAGTTTGGTCATGTTTTGTTCCTCCCGGATGGTATTCGTGCGGTCAAACAACGTCCCGTGCGCCCGCTTCGAGGTCGTCACTGAATATTACCATCCGGCAATTTTTCGTTCAGGTCAACTTCATCTCCCGGAATGCCGCCGCACGCGGGCCTGGACTTCCGCCTGCCCCGCCTGAGCATCATCTTGACCAGGGCGGGGTCGAAGCGGAGGCGCGCATGATCGAACTGGACGTCAACGGCACGACCCATCGCCTCGAGGTCGAGGGCGACACCCCCCTGCTCTGGGTGCTGCGCGAGCAGCTCGGCCTGACCGGAACGAAGTATGGCTGCGGCATCGCCGCCTGCGGCGCCTGCACCGTGCTGCTGGACGGGGAAGCGGCGCGGTCCTGCGCGGTCACGGCGGAGGCGGTCGCCGGCCGCCGCGTCACCACGATCGAGGCGATCGAGGCGCATCCCGTCGGCCGGCGCGTGGTCGAGGCCTGGGTCGAGCACCAGGCGCCGCAATGCGGCTACTGCCAGTCGGGCCAGGTGATGGCCGCGACGGCGCTGCTGGCCGCGGTGCCGAAGCCCTCGGCCGCGCAGATCCGCGACGCCATGACCAACATCTGCCGCTGCGGCACCTACAACGCCGTCGCGCGCGCGATCGGCGCGGCGGCGGAGGCCGGCTGAGATGCACCGGGCGACCCCCGCCAACCTCTCGCGCCGCGGGCTGCTCGGGGCGGGGCTCGTGCTCGGCCTGGCCATTCCGGTCCGGGCGCCGCACGCGCAGGCCTCGGCCGCGGCGGCGCTGCGCCATGCGACCCGGGTCGCGGCGTATCTCCGCATCGCGCCGGACGGCACGATCCACCTGCAGAACCCCTTCGTCGAGGGCGGCCAGGGCATCGACAGCGCCGTCGCGCAGATCGTCGCCGAGGAACTCGACGCCGACCCGGCGCGCTTCGTCGTCGCCTGCGCGCCGCCGGGCGAGGCGTACCGCGTCATGCAGGGGGGCAATGCGCGCTTCACCGGCGGATCGCTGTCCGTGCGGTCCTCCTTCGCGCATTTCCGCACGCTCGGCGCGACGGCGCGGGCGATGCTGGTGGAGGCCGCCGCGGCGCGGCTCGACGCGCCGGCATCGACGCTCTCGACCGGCGCGGGGCGGGTGCTGCACGCCTCATCCGGCCGCGCGATCGACTACGCGGACCTGGCCGAGGCCGCCGCCGCGCTGGCGCCGCCGGCCGGCGCGCCGCTCAAGGATCCGGCGCGCTTCCGTGTCATCGGGCGGCCGCTGCCGCGGCTCGACGTTCGGGCGAGATCCACGGGCCGGGTCGCCTATGCCATCGACGTGAAGGTCGAGGGCATGCTGCTCGCCGCCGTGCTGCATGCGCCGCGCGCCGGGGCCCAGCCTGCCGCCGTGACGAACGAGGACGCGCTGCGCGCCCTGCCCGGCGTCCATTCCGTGCATCGCCTGCCCGGCGCCGTCGCTGTCCTCGCCGATACCTGGTGGCGGGCGAAATCCGCCGTGGCGCAGGCGCAGGTCGCCTGGGCCGCGCTGCAGGGGCCGGTGATGGAGGCGGATTTCGATGCCGCCGCCATGCTCGGTCGCCTCAAGGCCGCCGCCGGCACGCCCGGCAACACGGCGGAGGAGGCGGGCGACCTCCGCACCGCCATGGCCGGTGCCGCGCGCGTCATCGAGGCGGAGTACGACGCGCCCTACCTGGCGCACGCGCAGATGGAGCCGCCTTCGGCCACCGCGCGCTTCGCTGCGGACGGCACGCTCGATGTCTGGGTGCCGAACCAGGCGCCGGACCTCTTTCGCGCTTCCGCCGCGCGCGCCGCGGGGATCGAGGAAGCGAAGGTCCGCCTGCATTCGCCGCCGCTCGGCGGCTTCTTCGGGCGGCACTTCGCCTATGGCAGCGCCAATGCCCACACCCAGGCGATCCTGCTGGCCAGGACCGCGAGCCGCCCCGTCAAGGTGATCTGGAGCCGCGAGGAGGAATTCGCCCGCGACGCCTATCGCCCGCTGTCCTTCGCGACCTTCCGCGCCGGGCTCGACCCGTCTGGCGAGGTCGTGGCGCTGCAGGCCTCGGGCTACGGGGAAGGGCCGGTCACGCGGCATTTCGGCGCCGCGCGGCTCGGCAGCCCGCCCGTGGACGGCTCGGTGATGGAGGGGCTGACCGGCAAGCCTTATCGCTTCGCGGCGAAGCGCATGGAATTCGTGCCCGTGCCGCATCCGCCCGGCGTCAATCTCGGCTTCTGGCGGTCCGTCGGGCACTCGATGAACGACTTCTTCCTCGAGAGCTTCCTCGACGAGGTGGCCCATGCGGCGGGGCGCGATCCCCTGGGCTTCCGCCTGGCGTTGCTGTCCTGGAGCGAACGGCACCGCGCCTTGCTGCAGGAGGTGGCGGCGCTCTCGGGCGGCTGGCGGCCCGGCCCCTTCACGGCGGAGGACGGCACGCGGCGCGCGCGCGGCCTCGCCATGGCGTCGCCCTTCGGGTCCGAGGTCGCGACCATCGCGGAGGTCTCGGTGCGCGACGGCGAGGTCGTGGTGCACGACCTCTGGATCGCGATCGATCCGGGGCGCGCGGTCAATCCCCGCACCATCGCCGAGCAGGTGGAATCCGCCGCCGCGCTCGGGCTTTCTGCCGCGCTGGCCGAGGAGGTGGTCTTCGCGCGCGGCGAGGTCGCGACGCGCAACTTCGATACCTATCGCGTGCTGCGCCGGGACTGCATGCCGCGCGTGCATGTGCGCATCGTCGACAGCGGCGCGCCGATGGGCGGCGTGGGGGAGCCCGGCACGCCGGGCGTCGCGCCGGCGGTGGCGAATGCGGTGTTCGCGCTGACGGGGCAGCGCCTGCGGTCGATGCCGTTCGGCAAGGCTCGGCTTGCCGGGCCCTGACGGCGCGGCGGGTTGCGGGAAGCCGGTCCCTACAGGACCTCGTCCACCATCGCCCGCGTCGGCGTGGCCCCGTCCCGCGCGCGCAGCGCCCCGGCCGCGGCCGCGAAGCGCATCGCATCCGCGACCGCCATCCCCTCGGCCATCGCCAGCGCATAGGCGCCGTGGAACACATCCCCCGCGCCGGTGGTGTTGGTCGCCTCGACCGGGAGCGGCGGGGTGCGCGTCGGCTTGTCGTCGCCGGCCGCCATCCAGAGCACGCCCTTCTCCCCCTGCGTCACCGCCGCGACCTTCACGGGGCCGGACGCCAGCGCCTGGCGCAGCCCCTCCTCCGGATCGCGGCCGGGGGCGTAGTTCGCGAGCCCGGGGACCGAGAAGATCGGATGGTCCACCCGCGGCACCAGGTCCACCAGGATGCGCGTCTCGCTCCGCTCCCCGTCCAGGATCACGGGCACGCCGGCCTCCCGCGCTGCCGCCGCCGCCACCGTGACGCCCTCGGGCCAGCGCGGGTCGCAGCAGAGCGCGCCGGCGTCCCGGATCATGTCGAGCGGCAGCCAGTCGGTATCCGTGCCGAGGCCCGAGCCGCGGAAGGAGATGATGGTGCGCTCCCCCCGAGGGTCCACGAGCACGGCGCCGACCGGGGTGCGCCCACCTGGGACACGGCGCAGGCCCGTGACGTCCACGCCCTCGGCCTCCAGCGCCTCGGCCAGCGGCTCGCCGTTGAGGTCGTCGCCGATGCGGCCCCAGAAGGCGGCGCGGCCGCCGAGGCGCACCACCGCGATCGCCGCATTGGCGGCCATGCCCCCTGGGCCGATGCTGTAGCCGCGCGCCGGGACCTTGGCCGGCGGCTGGGGTATGTCCTCGACGCGGAAGGTGTGGTCCGCCACGACGTTGCCGAGGCAGATGACGAGGGGCGGCCTGGATGATCCCGACATGATACGCCCGAGCGTCCCACGCAGCCCCGTGTCGCGCCAAGCGCCACCTGAGATCGCGCGGCACATCCTGCTGCTGCGCGACGACGTGATCGTGCTGGACAAGCCGGCGGGGCTGCCCGTGCATCGCGGCCCGCGCGGCGGCGCCTCGCTCGAGGACTGGCTGGAGGCGCTGCGCATGGGCAAGCGGCACCTGCCGCAGCCGGCGCATCGCCTCGACGCCGACACGGCCGGCTGCTTGGCGCTCGGCCGCACCAAACCGGCGCTGGCGGCGCTCGGGCGAATCTTCGCGGCCGGCCTGGCGGGCAAGACCTACTGGGCCGTCGTGGCCGGCGGCCCGAGGGGGGCGGACGGGCGCATCGCGCTGCCGCTCCGGAAGGTGAGCAGCGCCGCGCGCGGCTGGCGGATGGAGCCGCACCCCGACGGGCAACCCGCCGCGACGGCCTGGCGCGTGCTCGGGCGCGGCGGGGGCCTCGCCTGGCTGGAACTCCGGCCTGAGACGGGGCGGACGCACCAGCTGCGCGTCCATTGCGCGGCCGCGGGCTGGCCGATCCTGGGCGACCCGGTGTACGGCGCCGGCGGGGCGGGCGGGCTGCACCTGCTGGCGCGGCGGCTGGTGCTGCCGCTTGACCCGCCGGCCGAGGCGGAGGCGCCGGTGCCGCCGCACATGGCGGCCGCGATCGGGCTCTGCGGCGGCGCGGGCTGACGGCGGCGCCGGAGCGCATTGCGATGGCGCGCAGGCCGCGCGGCGGGCTTCGGACAATTGCGGGGCACGCGGCGAGGGGCGCCTGCGGGTTTCGGACATATCCACTTCGCCTCCCCGGGGGTGCCGGCAGGTATCGGACAGATCCGCCGCCGGCCTCAGGGCGAGGAGGCTCCGGATGGGCCGGAACCGAACGACCCGCGTGGGCGGCACCGGCATGCCGGGGCGGTCCAGGCGCGAGCGCGCGTGGCACCCGGATGATCCGGCGCCGCACGCTGCCCGCCGCCTTCGGCTTCGCAGGGCCCCATGCCGTCGGACCCGGCCGCACGCGGCGCGGCGCCGCCGACGTCGCCTTGTCCCCGCCCTGGTGGGCGCCGTGCGCGTCGCATGCCACCGGGGCGCCTCCTGCACGACCGTCCCGCAGCGTATAGGGAAATTAATCCTATTTCAAGTCCAGCCGAGCGTCGCGCGAGCCGGCGTCGCGCCGCCTCGCCTTGTCCTGCCCGTGCCGCGGGTGCCAGTCTGGCCGGGAAGCGCCTGCCTCGAAGCGGGCCCAACCCAGGGAGAGTGACATGCGTCGCCGAGACTTCCTCGCCGCCACCGCCGCGACCGCCGCCGCCACGCAGGCCGCACCGGCGCTGGCCCAGGGCAACCGGGCGCGCGTCCTGCGCTTCGTGCCGCAGGCCAACCTGACTTCGCTCGACCCGGTCTGGACCACCGCCGCGGTCACCGAGAACCATGGCTGGCACATCTACGACACCCTCTACGGACTGACGGACGACCTTCGCGTCGCGCCGCAGATGGCCGAGGGGCACACCGTCTCCGACGACGGCCTCACCTGGCTGATCCGCCTGCGGGAGGGGCTGCGCTTCCACGATGGCGAGCCCGTCCGCGCGCGGGATTGCGCGGCCAGCCTCGCACGCTGGAGCAAGCGCGACACCTTCGGCCAGTCCCTCGGCGCCGTCGTCGAGGAATGGGGCGCGCAGGACGACCGCACCATCCGCATCAGGCTGAAGTCCCGCTTCCCGCTGCTGCTGCAGGCGCTGGGCAAGCCGGCCGCGGTGGTACCCTTCATCATGCCCGAGCGCATCGCGCGCACGGACCCGTTCCAGCAGATCAGCGAGAATATCGGCTCCGGCCCCTATCGCTTCCTCAATGACGAATACGTCTCGGGCAGCCGCGCGGCCTATGCCAAGTTCGACGGCTACGTTCCGCGGCAGGAGCCGGCGTCCCGCACTGCGGGCGGCAAGGTCGCGCACATGGAGCGTGTCGAGTGGACGATCATGCCCGACAGCGCGACGGCCGCCGCCGCGCTGCAGGCCGGCGAGATCGACTGGTGGGAGCAGATCAACGCCGACCTCGCGCCGCTGCTGCGCCGCAACCGCGGCGTCGAGGTGAAGGTGCTGAACACCCTCGGCTACATCGGCGTCGCCCGGTTCAACTGCCTGCATCCGCCTTTCGACAAGCCGGCGGTGCGCCGCGCCCTGCTCGGCGCGATCAACCAGGAAGACTACGTGCGTGCCGTCACCGGCAACGACCCGGCCGCCTTCCGCGTCTGCCCGTCCATGTGGCCCTGCGGCACGCCTTACGAGAGCGCGACGGCGAACGACGCGCTGCGCGGCCCGCGCGACCTTGACCGCGTGCGCGCGGACCTCCGCGCCGCCGGCTACAATGGCGAGAAGATCGTCATCATCAACCCGACGGACTTCCCGACCATCGGGCCCTTCGGCCAGGTCACGGCGGACCTGCTGCGCCGGCTCGGCATGAATGTGGAACTGGTCGAGACCGACTGGGGCACGGTGGTGCAGCGCCGCGCCAGCAAGGAACTGCCGGAGCGCGGCGGCTGGAACATCTTCCACACCTGGTGGCCGTCGGTGTCCATCATCAACCCGGCGGTGAACGCGACGCTGCGCGGGCTCGGCCAGCGCGGCTGGTTCGGCTGGTACGAGAACCCCCGCGTCGAGGAAGCGGCGGCGCAGTGGCTGCTGGCCGAGACCGAGGCGGAGCAGAAGCGCCTGGCCGACGTGATCCAGCGGGAATCCTTCGAGAATGCGCCGATCCTGCCGCTCGGCCAGTTCTTCATCGCCAGCGCCTATCGCGCGGGGCTGTCCGGGTTCCTCCAGGGTACCGCCGCCTATCCCTGGAACATCCGGCGCGGCTGAGCGTCATGCCGCGCCTGACCCGGGACGAGATGCGGGGCCGCGCGCAGACCGTGCGCGGCCTCGTGGACCCCGCCGTGCTCGGCTCGACGCTGATGCACGAGCACCTGATCTGGGACCTCCGCCCGCCGCCGCTGCGCAGTGGCGACCAGGGGGAGGAGCCCGGCCTTGCGAACCACTGGGGCATGACGACCTCGATGGCAGGCTCGCCCGCCAACCTCCACCAGCCGAGCGCGGAGGTCGCGATCGAGGCGGTGGCCGAGGCGGTGGCGGCAGGCTGCGAGACGATCGTGGAACTGACGATCGGCGGCATCTCCCCCGACCCCGAGGGGCTGCTCCGCGTGAGCGACGCCACCGGCTGTCACATCGTCATGGGCTGCGGCCACTATGTCGAGGAATACCAGTTCCCCGAGAACCACCATCGCAGCGTGGACGACTTCGCGGCCGAGATGGTGGCGCAGGTGCAGGAGGGCCTCTGGGGTACGGCGGTCCGTGCCGGCCTGATCGGGGAGATCGGCTGCCAGAACCCGTGGACGCCACTCGAGCGCCGGGTGCTGGAAGCCGCGCTCATCGCACAGCAGGAAACCGGCGCGGCGCTGACCATCCACCCCGGCCGGCGCCAGGACCAGCCGCAGGAGGTGATGGAGTTCATCGCGGCCCGCGGCGGCGACCCGTCCCGCACCATCATGGACCACATCGACCGCACCATCATGGACGATGACGCGCTGTTCCGCCTGGCGGACACGGGCGTGGTGCTGGAATGGGACCTGTTCGGCCAGGAAAGCTGCCTCTACCCGCACAACTGGGACGTCGACATGCCGAACGACGCGGGCCGCCTGCGGGCGATCCGCAAGGTGCTGGACCGCGGGCACCGGGGGCAGGTCGTGATCGCGCACGACATCTGCCACCGGTCGCACATGACGCGCTGGGGCGGCTGGGGCTACGCGCATATCCACCGGAACGTGCTGCCACTGATGCGCCGGCGCGGTTTCTCCGAGGCCGAGATCCGCGAGATCCTGGTGGAGACGCCGCGGCGGTTGCTGACGTTCGCGTAGGGCGTGGCCGGAGAGCGGCTTCGCCCCTCTCCGGACCTCTCCCCACCACGGGCTTGATACTTGGCGCACGAAGGTTTCACCTTCGTGCCCCTCAAGCGCCGGGCGGGCCGAAGTCGCGGCCTCAGCCCTTCGGGCCGAAAGTCGGAACTTCGTGCGTCTGGTCCTCAGGCCCTTGGAACCCTCGACCTGAAGTATTGGTTTCCAAAGGCCCTTCGGCCTTTGGTGGGTGGGGGTTCCTGGGGAGGGCAAAGCCCTCCCCCGCTCTACCCGCCGCCCGCGAAGGCCTGGGTCCGGACCAGCCGCGCATAGAGCCCGTCCGCCGCCATCAGCTCCCCATGCGTGCCCTGTTCGACCGCGCGGCCCTTCTCCATCACCACGATGCGGTCCGCGTCGCGCACGGTGGCCAGGCGATGGGCGATGACCAGCGTGGTGCGCCCGGCGCGCAGCCGCGCCAGGGCGTCCTGCACCAGGGCCTCGTTCTCGGCGTCGAGCGCGCTGGTCGCCTCGTCCAGCAGCAGGATGCGCGGGTTGCGCAGCAGCGCGCGGGCGAGGGCGATGCGCTGGCGCTGCCCGCCCGACAGGCGCGACCCGCCGGGGCCGAGCACCGTGTCGTAGCCCTGCGGCAGGGCGACGATGAAGTCGTACGCGGCGGCGGCGCGGGCGGCGTCCTCGACCTCGGCGCGCGTGGCGTCGGGGCGGCCCGCGGCGATGTTGGCCAGCGCCGTGTCGTCGAAAATGACGGCGTCCTGCCCGACATAGGCGATGGCGTCGCGCAGCGCGGCCAGTGCGACGCCCCGGATGTCAGCGCCGTCGACCAGCACGCGCCCGGCCGTCGCATCATAGAGGCGCGGCACGAGCGCGATGGCGGTGGATTTACCGGCGCCGGAGGGGCCGACGAGCGCGACCGTCTCGCCCGGCGCGGCGGCGAAGCTGAGGCCCGCCAGCGCGGCGTCGGGCACTCCTTCGTAGGTGAAGCCGACGTCCTCGAAGGCGATGCGGCCGCGGCCTTCGGGCAGGGGGGTGGCGCCCGGTGCGTCGAGGATGCTGCGCTTCGTGTCCATGACGCCGAAGACGCGGGTCAGGCCGGCCAGCCCTTCCTGCAGCGCGGCGTTGAGCGAACCGAGCGCGCGCACGGGGCGCGAGGCGATCAGCAGCGCGGCCACGAAGCCGGTGAACTCGCCGAGCGTGCCGGTGCCTGATGCGACGCGCCAACCCACGAAGACCAGCACGGCGGCGACGGCGAGGCCGCCCAGCGCCTCCAGGATCGGGTCGAGCGAGGCGCGGGTGCGGGCGATGCCGGTCAGGCTTTCCCGCAGGCGCGCGAACAGGCCGGCGGCGCGGGCCTCCTCGGCCGCTTCCAGGCGGTAGGCGCGGACCACGCGGGCGGCGCCGAAGCTCTCCGTCAGCGCCGCGGCGGCCTCCCCCACCCGTTCCTGCATGCCGCCCGAGGCGCGGCGGATGCGCTTGCCGAGGCGCAGGATCGGCACCACCGCGAGCGGATAGAGCAGCGCGGCCACCAGCGACATCTGCCAGTCGAGGTAGACCATCGAGGCCACGAGGCCGACGACGGTCAGGGCGTCGGCCACGGCGTTGATGGATTTCGTCAGCGCCTCCCGGATCAGGGCGGCGTCGGTGGTGAAGCGGGCGGCGTGGCGGGCGGGCGCCTCGCGCGCCACCACTGCCAGGTCGGCGCGCGTCAGGGCCCGGAACAGGTCGTTCTGGATCGCCTCGATGACGCGCAGCACGACCTCCTGGATCGCGACTGCCTGGCCGTACTGCGCCGCGGCCTTGAGCGCCGTGACGACGACGATGACCAGCGGGATGACCCAGAGCACGTCCTGCCGGTCGGCCGTGAACAGGTCGAAGGATTGCTGGATGACGACGGGATAGAGCGCCGTCATCCCCGCCACGCCGAGGGTGCAGAGCAACGCCACCGCGATGCCGCGGCGATGCCCAGCGACATAGGCGCGCCAGAGGCGGCCGAGCAGGGCGCGGGCGGTGGTGTCTAGGGCAGGGGCCATGGCCCGGGCATAGCCCGGAAGCCGGGGCGGCGGTATCCGGCGCGGGGCCAGCGATGTCACATTAACGGACTTGCATCCGGCGGCGCGGCCATGCTAGTTCTTGTTTCGTTCCGGTGAAGGCGGCGGGGTCGATCCCCCACTCATCCCCCGAGTGCGGCCCCGCCGCCGCCCCCGCCGCCGCCCCCGCCGAGGCGCTCAGCTCGGAGCCGACGGAACTCCTCGAGACATTCGTCTTGGGTCGGCGTGCAGCCGCGTTCGCGCCACCACAGGCGTGTCCGGCCGAGCAATTCGCCCATCAGCGGCCCTGGCTGCACCCCTTCGGCTACGGCGTCGACGCCGCTGAGCGGAAAATGCGGTACCGGGAGGATCGCGGCGTGACGTCTCGCTTCCGTCCAATAGCGATGCCGCGCCCCCCGTTCGGCGAAGTCCCGCATGAGCAGGATGCGGTCCGCGAAGTCCCGCGCTCCGGCCTCCTTCCGCACCTCCGAGTAGGCGATGAAGAGACTCCACCGGGCGGCGTTTTCCGCCGTGTCGAACGGCGGCACGAGCGCCATGGCCCCACCGTACGGCCGGCGCGTGCTGTTCTGCATGTAGTGGTGCAGATACATCCGCTCGTTCCAGGATGCCTTCAGGCGTTGCGCGACCGCATCGGCCTTTCCCTCGCCCGGGACCAGTGCGACGAGGCGAAACAGGGGATCGGCCGACACATCGAGCATCTGCAGGCGGCGTAGGGCATCCAGGTCCCAGGGTTCGTGCAGCACGGCCCCCAGCACCCCCGTCTCTGCCATCAGCGCCACCGCCGGCACCGGGTCCGGCACCGCCAGGATCCGCTTCACCTCCATCCACACCCGCTCGACCGACAGGCGCGCCAGCCCCGGCACCGCGCGGCGGATGGCGGCGACCGCGGCGGCGTCCGGCGCGCCGCGCCCGTAGCGCGCCTGGAAGCGGAAGAAGCGGAGCGCGCGGAGGTAGTCCTCCGCCAGCCGCGTGTCCGGGTCGCCCACGAAGCGCACCAGCCCCGCCGCGAGGTCCGCCCGGCCGCCGAAATAGTCGAACAGCGCGCCATCGGGCGCCAGCGACATGGCGTTGATCGTGAAGTCGCGCCGCGCCGCGTCCTCCCGCCAGTCGACCGTCCATTCCACCACGGCGTGGCGGCCGTCTGTCAGCACGTCGCGCCGCAGCGCCGTGACCTCGACCGGGACATGCTCCAGCACCGCTGTGACCGTGCCGTGCGCTAGGCCGGTCTCGAACACCTTGAGGCCGGCGGCGCCGAGGCGCTTGGCGATCTCCTCCGGTGGCAGCGGCGCCGCAACGTCCACATCGGCCGAGGGCAGGCCGGCCAGTGCGTCCCGCACGCAGCCGCCGACGGCGCGCGCGCCCGGCAGGGCGGCCAGCACCGCCGCGACGGCCGGGATGTCGAGGAAGCCGGGGCGCGGGATCGCCCCGGCCGGCGCCGGGCTCACCGGAAGGGTTCCGCGTGGCCGGGGGTGATCTGCCCGCCCTCGATCTGCGCCGGCACGTAGGCGGTCCCCGGCGGCATGCTCCGCTGCGTGCCGTACCAGAAGGACCCGGCCACCATCAGCACGATGCCGACAGCGCCGAGCACGAGCAGGATTGTGCTCGGCTCGGTGTTCGGGTTCGCGCGCCGCCACAGCCCGTAGGCGGCGAAGGGCAGCAGGAACAGGAGGGCTTCCAGCAGATAGGCCACGGCGCAGCATGCCGCGTGCGGCCGCGCCTTGGAAGCGCGGGGCGATCCCGCCTGATCGGACAGAAAGAACGGCACGAGGCTTCGACTCGTCCCGCGGCCGCGACTGCGGCCCGCCGGAAGTCCGGCGAAAGCCAAGCGAACCGGAGGCTTGCGCCCGGCGCTTGAGGGCATGGACATGCGAGTACCAGCGGTCGAGGCCTTCGATCGCTGGTATGACGCGCTACTCCGCCGCGCGCCGGTTCTCGTCCCGGTTCCGGTCCTCGGGCTTCAGCAGGCGGAATTCATAGCGCTCGCCGGGCGCGATCTCGCGCACGTGGTGCCGATAGGCGATGGTCACGCGGTCGGCCGTGAAGGGGCGGCTTTCCACCCGCAGCACGTCATGGTCGGCGACGATGTCGAGCACCTGGCGCCGGTAGCGCAGGCGCGCCCGCACGCAGCCGAGCGGCGCCGGCAGCGCCGGGTCGAAGTGCAGCACGTTGGCGCGCATCTCGATGCCGAGCCAGCAGCGCTGGACCAGGTCCACCGTGCCGGCCATGGCGCCGACATGGATCCCCTCCCGCGTCGTGCCGCCCTGGATGTCGGCGATGTCGCTGTCGAGCGCCCCCTGGAACAGGTGCCACGATCGCGGCCGGTCCGACCGCGCCACGACCCAGCCATGCACGATGCGGCTGAGCGTCGAGCCGTGCGAGGTGCGCGCCGTGTAGTACTCGACGTTCTTCGGGATGGTGTCGGGCTCGAAGGGGTAGCCGAGCTGCTCGAACAGCCCGCGCAGCTCGTCGGCCGAGAACAGGTAGAACAGCATCAGCACGTCGGCCTGCTTCGAGAGCTGGTAGGCATTGGCGCTGTCGCCCTCGGCCTCCAGGATGCGATCGAGGCGCTGGATGTCGCCGTACTTCGCCCGGTAGGCGTCCCAATCCAGTTCCTTCAGTGCCCCGTAGCCCTCGAACTGGCTGATGATGCCGTCGTCGTGGAAGGGCACGCGGACCTTGCGCGCGATGTCGCGCCAGAGCTCGATCTCCTCCGCCGTCAGCCCGATGCGTTCATGGAGGCGCCGGCACTGCGCCTGAGGTAGCAGTTCCAGCACGTCGAGCGCGCGGGAGAGCACCCAGGCCGCCATGACGTTGGTGTACGCGTTGTTGTCGAGGCCCGCTTCCTCCTCCTCCGGCGTATCCGGGTAGGCGGTGTGGTATTCGTCCGGCCCCACCACGCCCTTGATCTCGTAGCGGTCGATCGCCGGGTTGTAGGTCGCGATGCTGGCCAAGAAGCGCCCGATCTCGAGCATCATCTCGGCGCCGTAGGCATAGAGAAAGTCGTGGTCGTCGCTCGCCTGGTGATACTGCCAGATGTTGTAGGCGATGGCCGCGTTGATGTGGCGCTGCCGCCAGGTGGTGTCCGGCACCCAGCGACCGGACCGCGGGTTCAGGTGCAGGCGCTGGCTTTCCTCCCGGCCCGTGCTGCCGCTCTGCCAGGGGTACATCGCGCCGCGCAGGCCGGCCTCGCGCGCCGCGCGCCGCGCTTCCGGCAGGCGGCGGTGGCGATAGAGCAGCAGCGCGCGCGTCAGCACCGGCAGGCGGAGCGTCAGGAACGGGAAGATGAACAGCTCGTCCCAGAAGATGTGGCCGCGATAGGCCTCCCCGGTCCAGCCGCGCGCCGGCACGCCCACGTCGCGGTCCGCGCCATGCAGCGAGACGGTCTGCAGCAGGTGGAAGATGTCGAGGCGGAGCTTGAGCTCCGTCTGCGAATTCCCCTCGCTGTCCAGTGCGATGTCGCATTCCTCCCAGAGGTGCTTCCACGCCAGCGCATGCGGGGCGAGCAGCGCGTCGAAGCCGCCGGCGTCGCCCAGGCTGCGCTTGGCCGCGAGGCCGGGCTCCGAGAGGGCGGGCTCGCGCGAGGAATGCAGCGCCACGACCTTCTCGGCCACGACCGTCCCGCCCGCCGCGATGTCGCAGGCGATGTCCTGGTGGACCTGGTCTGCGGCCGTCTCCTCGGTGCTGCGCCCGGCGGCGATCTCGCCTGCCTCGCCCAGCAGACGGGTGCGGGCGGCCAGCGCCACGACGGTGCCGGACTGCACCATCCGGCTCGCCAGGAACAGCGTGTCGGCGCCGAGGTGGCGCGCCTCCAGCGTCTCCAGGTGGCGGCTGGCGAGCGCGGCGTAGCGCGGCACGCCGGCATTGACCACGCTGCCGTCGAGGCCGCTGCGGAAGGTGATGCGCCCCGACCAGTCCTCGGCCGTGATCGAGACCTCGAGCGCCGCCAGCGCGGGGTCGGCCATGCTGACGAGGCGCCGTTCCCGCCAGCGCGTCGTGCGGCCCGCGGTGTCGCGGAAGCGGATCTCCCGCCGCAGCAGCCCGGCGGCCAGGTCGAGTTCCTGCCGGAAGAACAGGATCTCGACGGCGTCCAGCGCGAACCACGCGCCGCCGTCGATGCGGAAGGTCAGCGGCAGCCAGTTCGGCAGGTTGACCAGGTCCTCGTTCTCCAGCGCATGGCCCTCGATGACCGAGGCCAGGCGGTTGTAGCCGCCGGCCAGGTAGGTGCCGGGGTAGTGGATGCCGTCGGCCGCGCTGTCGGGCGCCGCGCCGCGCGTCGCGAAGACGCCGTTGCCGAGCGTGCAGAGCGCCTCCCGCCGGCCTTCCACCTCCGGGTCGTAGCCGTCCCAGGCGAAGACCCAGCCGGTCATGAGGCAAGCGCCGCGGCAAGGGCGAGGAGGAAGCCTCGCACCGCCTCGGTGTCCGCGAGCGCGAGGTCGGCCGAGGTCGGCCGGTCCGTCTCCCCGCGCACCACCAGCGTCAGGCCCTCCCCGGCCAGTTCGCGGAAGGCGTCCTCGTCGGTCACGTCGTCGCCGACGAAGACCGGCACGCGGTCCCCGGCACGGGCGAGCAGCCAGCGCACCGCGTGTCCCTTGTGCCAGGGGATGTCGGGCTGGATGCGGAGCACCATCTTGCCGGCGCCGGCGCGCAGGCTGCCGGTCTCGGCCAGCACCTCGCGCACGATCCCGGCCACGCGCGGCGCGTCATCGGCGGCGGCGTGGCGGTAATGCACGGCCAGCGAGAAGCGCTGGCGCTCGACCAGCGTGCCCGCGATGGGCGCCAGGCGATCGCGCAGCGCGGCCTCCGCGGCGTCCAGCGCGGGGAGGAATTCCGTGCCGCGCTCCAGCCCTTCGCCCCAGCCCTCGGGGCCGGCGATCTCAAAGCCGTGGCTGCCGGCGTAGATGAGCCCCGGCAGGTCGACCAGGCGGCGGATCTGCGCGAGGTCGCGGCCCGTGATGACGGCGACGTCGCAGGTGCGGGCCAGCGTGGCCAGGGCGTCCCGCATCGACCCCGGCAGCAGGGCCTTGTCGGGGTCGGGGACGATCGGGCTCAAGGTGCCGTCGTAGTCGAGGAAGACCATGGGCCGACGGCCGGCGAGGCGCGCTGCCTCCGCCGCCGCATCGGCCTCGGGCAGGGTCGCGATGCGGCGGAGCGCGAGGCGCCCGGCGGCGTCGAGCGCGAGTTCCCCGGCATCCTCGGCCACGATGCCGGCGCCCGCTTCGGCGAGCGCCTCGGCATTGCCGCCGCGGTCGAGGCCGATCGCCTGCGCGAAGCCGCCCCCGTGCGCGGCGGCGACGCCGGCCTGCGAATCCTCGATCACGGCGGTGGCGCCGGGGGCGGCGCCGAGCCGCCCGGTGGCGGCCAGCAGCATGGCGGGGTCGGGCTTGCCCGGCAGGCCCAGCGATGCCGCCTCGGCGCCGTCGAGGCGGGCGTCGAACAGGCCGGCCACGCCCGCGCGGTCCAGCACCCGCGCCGCGTTGCGGCTGGCCGAGAAGATCGCGAGGCGCAGCCCCGCCGCGCGCAGGTCCCGCAGCAGGCGGAGCGTGCCGGGGAAGCGGCGGATCTCGGACGACGCCAGCAGGTCGTGGAAGATCGCGTTCTTGCGGGCGGCGAGGCCGTGCAGGGTGTCGGCCTCGGGCCCGTCGGCGGGCTCGCCCTCGGGCAGCGTGACGCCGCGTGCGTCGAGCAGCGCGCGCAGCCCCGCGAGGCGCGGCTTGCCGTCCACGTGGCGGAGGTAGTCCGCCATCTTGTCGAAGGGGGCGACCTCTTTCCCGGTGCGGGCGGCCGCGGCGGCGAGCACGGGATCGAGGAGCCGCTTCCAGGCCGTGGCATGCAGCCCGGCGGTGTCGACCACCACGCCATCCATGTCGAACAGGACCGCGTCGAGGCGCTGGGAGGGCGCGGCGGCCGCCCGCCGCGCCGGTTCGGGGGGCGTCGTGTCGTCTGCCATGGGGAAAGTATGCCATGGCCGCGCCTGCGGGTCGAAGAAGGGCGGGGGGAGAAGGAAACTTCTCTCTCCGGCCCCCCCTCAACCTTCTTTGGCATTTGGCGCGGACCTTCGACGGGCGGCGCCAGGTGCCAAGGAAGGGAGGGTGTTCCGGGGAGGTTCACCTCCCCCGACCTTCCTTCCGCCTCTGTCGGGAGAGGCCCGCGCTACTGACGCCCCGGCCGAGGCTGCAGCCAGATCCCCACCGGTGGCGCGTCCTGGCCCGGCGCGATGGTCGGGTCCGGCGGGCAGTTCGGCCGCATCACCCCGCAATCCCAGGTGAAGCGGTCCGGCCGGCCGGTCATGCTGCCGCCGCGTTCGAAGCGACATTCGCACATCTTTCCCGTCATGCAGGAAAGCTGTCCTTCCCGTGCGCGGGAGCAGGCGGGTGGCGCCTGCGCGGCCACGGCCAGCGGGGCGAGCATCAGCAGGGCGAAGGCGATCGGGCGCATGGCGCCATGCTGGGGCGCAAAGATTGCGGGTCCGTCACCGGGCTTCGCCCTTGCGGTGGCGGGGCGGGCGCCCGTTCTATGGGGCCATGGGACGCCTGCTTGCCGCGTTGATCGCCCTGCTGCCCGCGCTCGGCCTCGCGGCCGAGAGCGAGCCCGTGCGTTCGGACCGCGCCGTGGTGGCCCTCATGGCCGACCAGGCGGCGGTGGCGCCGGGCGGTACGGTGATGCTCGGCCTGCGGCTCCGGCTGGCGCCGGGCTGGCACACCTATTGGAAGCATGCGGGGGATGCCGGGGCGGCGCCGGAGATCCTGCCCGACCTGCCGGCGGGCGCCGTGGCCGGGCCGATCGCCTGGCCGGCGCCGGAACGGATCGAATACGGGCCGCTCGTGAACTACGGCTATCACGACGAGGTGCTGCTGCCCTTCCCGGTGCGCCTGCCGGAGGGCCTGCCGGTCGGCGGCACGCTGCCCGTCACGGCGCGCGCGACCTGGCTCGTCTGCGCCGAGGTCTGCATCCCCGAGGAAGGCACCTTCCGCATCGACCTGCCGGTCGAGGCCGCGCCCCGCCCGGACCCGGCCACCGCGCCCCTGTTCGCGGCGGCCGAGGCGGCGCGGCCCCTGGCCTCCCCCTGGCAGGCGCGGGCGGGGTTCGGCGGCGGCGCCGGCGTGCTGACGCTGGAAGGCCCGGGGATCGGGCGGGAGACGGTGCGCGACGCCGTGTTCCTGGCTGGCGCGGCGGGCATGATCGACCACGCCGCGCCGCAACGGCTGACGGTGGCGCCGGGGCGGCTCGACCTCCGGCTGGTGCCGGCGCCCGGCGGCGCGCCGACCGCGGTCGAGGGCGTGCTGCTGCTGACCGACGGCGGCGGCCGGCGGCTGGCCTATGAGGTCGCGGCGCCGGTCACGGCCGTGGTGCCGGCGGCGATGCCGCTCTGGCAGGCGGCCGTCTTCGCCTTCCTCGGCGGGCTGATCCTTAACCTGATGCCCTGCGTCTTCCCGGTGCTGGCCATGAAGGCCATGGCGCTGGCGCGGATGTCGGGGGAGGCGCGCGGGCACGTGCGGGCGCATGCCCTGTCCTACACGGCGGGCGTGCTGCTGAGCTTCGCGGCGCTGGGCGGGCTGATGCTGGGGCTGCGCGCCGGGGGCGCCGCGGCGGGCTGGGGCTTCCAGTTCACCGCGCCAGGCTTCGTCGCGGCCATGGCCTGGCTGATGCTCGCGGTCGGGCTGAACCTGTCGGGCGTCTTCGGGTTCGGTGGCGCGGTCGGGGCGGGTTCGGGCGTCGCGGCGCGGCGCGGGCATCTGGGTAGCTTCGCGACGGGCGGTCTGGCGGTGCTGGTGGCGACACCCTGCACGGCGCCCTTCATGGCGGCGGCGCTGGGTGCCGCGCTGGCCATGGCACCGGCGGCGGCGATGGCGGTGTTCCTGGCGCTCGGGCTCGGGCTGGCGGCGCCCTACGGGTTGCTCGCGGTCGCGCCGGGGCTGGCGGCGCGGATGCCGCGGCCCGGCCCGTGGATGGAGCGGCTGCGCCAGGGCCTGGCCTTCCCGATGTATGCAGCGGCTGCCTGGCTGGTCTGGGTGCTGGCGCAGCAGGCGGGGCCGGATGCGGTGCTGGGCGTGCTGGCGGGCGGCGTGATGCTGGGCTTCGGCGCGTGGGCGCTCGGCCAGGCGCAGCGCGCGGGCGGGTCGCGGATCGGCCTGGCCGCCGCGGCGCTGGGGCTCGCGGGCGCGCTGGCGCTGCTGCCGCGGATCGCCGCCGCGCCGGCCGAGGCCGCCGCCCCCGGCCCCGGCGCCGAGGCCTGGAGCGAGGCGCGCGTCGCCGCGCTCCGCACCGCGGGACGCACCGTCTTCGTGAACGCGACCGCCGCCTGGTGCATCACCTGCCAGGTCAACGAGCGCGTGGCGCTCCGCGGCGCTTCGGTGCAGGCGGCCTTCGCGGCGCAGCGCGTCGCCTACCTCAAGGCCGACTGGACCGGCGGCGATGCCGCGATCGGCGCGCTGATCCGCGCGCATGGGCGGGACGGGGTGCCGCTCTACCTGGTGTATCGCCCCGGCGCGGGCGCGCCCGAGGTGCTGCCGCAGATCCTGACCGAGGGCATCGTGCTGCGCGCCATCGGCGCGCTTTGACGGCCGCGCGTTTCGCGTGATGTGACGGGCACGCTCCCGGCGCGCTTTGGCGGCCGCCCCTCCGGCGGGATGTGGCGGCCGCGCCTCCGGCGCGGATGTGGCGGACACGCCTCCGGCGCGATGTGAAACGCATCACACGCGTCGCGCCGGAACGGGTGCAACCTGCCGGCGGGCAGGAGGACGACCCATGGCGAGGATGACCATCGTGACCGACACGCGGGGCGCCCGCTGGCGCACCTGCCGGCAATCCACGCAGACCACCTGCGGGCCGGCCTGCTGCCTCATCATGTGGGCCAACGTCCGCGACCGCGACCCGGAGGCCGATGAGGGCGGCGTCATCGCGCTCAGCCGCATGTTCGACAAGCCCTGGAACGCCCAGAAGGGCGCCGAGATCGGCAACCTGACGCGGGTGCTGCGCCAGATGGGGCTCAACGCGGTGCAGGAGACGATCACGGATGGCGGCCAGTTCCGCACCGCCCTGCACCGCAGGGTGCAGCCACGGCGCCCGGCGCTGGCCTTCGCGGAATGGGAGGTCGCCTCGACCGTGGTCGGTCACTTCGTCGTCATCGCGCATGCCGATGCGGCGCTGGACCGCTTCACCGTGCTCGACCCCGCGCACGGGCTGCAACAGCCAACCGGGCTGCCGTTCTACTATCCCGTCGTCGATGGCGACGACCAGCCGGCGCTGAAGTTCACCGGTGCGCTCGCCTTCGTCACCTGAGGCCCGCGGCCGCGGGAGTGCTTGACGCGCGACCCCGCAGCCCGGATAGACCACTTGACCGGCATAAAGACCGGTCATGGCGCCCTCCCCTCGCGGCAGGGCGCATGAGGATGGCTAGGCAAACCAAGTCGAGCGCCGGCGTTTCCGTCGGCGTCATAACGCGGCCCCGCTTCGGGCCGCGGCCGTTGGAAGGTACGCCATGCCGTTCGCCGATCCGCGCCCCGAACCGACCGTCCCCGCTGCCTTCGTGAGGATCGCGGGCAGCCGGGCCTGGGCGGCGCGCTTGGCGGACCTCGCGAAGCGCGCGCAGGCGGGAACGCTGTCAGGCCGCGCGGCGCAGCAGCGCCATGCGCTGGAATTCGTGCTGGCGCGTGCCGCGGCGCCCGGTGCCCGGCTCGGCCTGGCGGAACGGCGCGTGCTCGCCTTCGCGCAGGACGCCGTCAAGCTCGCCCGCACGCTGCCCGAGGGGCCGCGCGCCCGGCTGCGCGCCCTGGTGCTGGAAGGCCTGACCGGCGAGCAGACGCTGATCCCGCTGTTCCACCTGCTGCGCACGGCCGCGCTGCATCGCGCCCGCGGCTTCGCCGTGGAATTCGCGGGCCTGGCCGAGGATGCGCCCTTCGACCTGCGCATCGCGCGCGACGGCGCGGTGGCCGAGGTCGTTTGCGAAACCGTGTCGGCCGAGGACGGCCGGCCGGTGCATCGCGGCGACTGGTGCGCGCTGGTGGACCGCGTGCATCCCGAGCTGCAGACCTGGCTCGCCGCGCATCCCGGCCGCTACCTGCTGAAGATGACCTTGCCCGAGGGGCTGGCCGGCCCCGACCAGGCCGCCGGCCTGCATGCCCGCATCATGGCGCTGCTGGCGGCCGAGAAGCGCCAGGACGCCAGCGCCGACGCCGTGCTGAAGCTCGACCCGTTGCTGCTGGCCGGCGCCCAGGCCGGCACCGCCCTGCCGCGCACGCTGCGCGAACAGTTCGGGCCCGAGGCGCATCTGGCCGTCACGGCCGGGCCGCGGGGCGGATCGGTTTTCGTGATGGCGGCGCGGGCGGGGCGGGAGAACGCGGTGGCCGGGGCCGTCGTGGCCCGCATGCGGCTCGCCGCCGAATCGCGCCTGACCGGCGCGGTCCCGGGCATCCTGTCGATGTTCGTCGACGACCTCGACAAGGGCGAATGGCGGTCGCTGCGCGAGACCCTGGAACTGGAAGGCGCAGCGCGCCGCTTCCTGACCGAGCCGGCGGCGCGGCGCGTGGTGGCCGCGGCCTGCGCGTCGCGGATGGAGATGTTCGGCATGGCGCCGCCCGATGCGGCGCCGGACGGGGAACTCCGCTTCCGCAACCCGTCGCATCCGGCGGGGAAGTCGGCGGCACTGGCGCCGGCGGTGACGTCCTCGGTCTGACACGGCCGGGCGAATGCCCGCCTGATCCGGGTACGGGAGGTCGGGGGAGGCGGGAGCGTCTCGCTTGATATCCGGCGGCCCTGCGCACGCCGAGGGTCACGCTTCGTTACGCTTCGCGCGCGCGCCGACGCACATGGAGCCCATGGCGGTCGCTACACTTCACACATGAGTGATCGCCGCCACATCGCAGCCATCCGCTTCGGCCACGGCCTGCGTCTCGGCGGATCGCCGCCCGCCGATCCGCTGGCCTGGCTCGACCGGCAACTCGCGGCCACCGATCCGCCGGGCGGCGCGACCAGCGCCCAGGCGGTGCAGGCCCGCGCCGAGACCATCGCCCAGCGCCAAGCGCGCGACCGCGCCGGCGCCGCCGCGATTCAGGGCGGCGCCGCCCGCGCCACGGACCAGGCCGAACCCGAAGCCGCGGGCCGCACGCCGCTCGGCATCCTGGCGCGCGCGGAGCTGGTCCGCTGGGCCCGGCAGCGCCTCGCCTCCGAGACGCCCTTCCGCGACCGGCTGGCCGACTTCTGGATGAACCACTTCACCGTCAGCCGCCGCAACGGCCCGATCGGCGCGTTGCCCGCCACGTTGGAGCACGAGGCGATCCGCCCGCATCTGACCGGCACCTTCGCCGACATGCTGGTGGCCGTCACGCGCCACCCGGCGATGCTGATCTACCTCGACAACCACGTCTCGGTGGGCCCGAACAGCCAGGTCGCCCGCAGCGGCCGCCGCGCCCGCGCCGGCCTGAACGAGAACCTCGCGCGGGAGGTGCTGGAACTGCACAGCCTCTCGCCGGCCGGCGGCTACGGCCAGGCCGACGTGCAGGAGCTCGCGAAGATCCTGACCGGCTGGTCGGTGGCCGCGACGGAGGCGCCCTACAGCTTCACCTGGCGGCCCATGAGCCACGAACCAGGCGACAAGACGCTGCTCGGCCGCCGCTTCGCGGAAGGCCCGGACACCCAGGAGGTGGCGTTGCGCATGCTCGGCACGCACCCGGCCACCTATCGCCACCTCGCGGTAAAGCTCGCGCGGCATTTCGTCGCCGACGATCCCCCGGCCTCCGCGGTCCGCGTGCTGCAGGAGACGCTGCGCCGGACCGACGGCGACCTCGGCGCCGTGACCCGCGCGCTGATCCGGCTGCCCGAGGCCTGGGACCCGCCGCTCGGCAAGTTCCGCACGCCGATGGACCTCGTGCTTGCCGCCGGACGGGCGGTGGCACTCGATCGGCCGGAACTGCTGCTCGGCGGGCTCACCGCGCTCGGCCAGCCGCTCTGGAGCGCGCCGCAGCCCAATGGCTGGCCGGACCAGGCCGATGAATGGATGGGGCCGGAAGCGCTGATGCGCCGCGTGGACTGGGCCTACACCTTCGCCGGCACGCTCGGCCGCGTGGACCTCGCCGAGGTCACGCAGGCCGCGCTCGGCCCCCTCGCGCGCGCCGAGACGGTCGGCGCCCTGCGCGGCGCCGGGTCGGTGCGCGACGCCCTGACCCTGCTTCTGACCAGCACGGAGTTCCAGCACCGATGAGTGCGCCGATCGGAACCGCCCCCCACGCCTCCTTCGCCCCGACGCGGCGCGGCCTGCTGCTCGGGCTGGGCGCCAGCCTCGCCATCGGCCGCAACCGCGCCGCCTTCGCCCAGGCCCTGGGCGAGCGGCGCCTCGTCGTGGTGTTGCTGCGCGGCGCGCTGGACGGGCTGCATGTGGTGCAGCCCTATGCCGACCCGGCCCTGGCCTCGCTGCGCCGCGCGCTCACCCTGCCGGAGCCGGGCCAAGAGGGCGGGCTGCTCGACCTCGGTGGCCGCTTCGGCCTGCATCCGGCGCTGGCCGGACTGCACGGTCTCTACCGCGAGGACCAGGCGCTGATCGTACACGCGGTGGCCGGGCCCTATCGCGGCCGCTCGCATTTCGACGGCCAGGACCTGCTGGAAGCCGGCGCCGAGGAACGGCTGACCAGCGGCTGGCTGAACCGCGCGCTGCAGGCCATGCCGGGCACCGGCCAGGCGCGGCCCGGCCTCGCGGTCGGCACCGGCGTGCCGCTGCTGCTGCGCGGCCCGACGCCGGTCGGCTCCTACGCCCCGCCGGACCTGGATCGCCCCTCGCCCGACCTCGTGCACCGCATCGCCGCGCTGCAGGACCCGGCCAGTCCCCTCGGGCAGGCGTTCCGGGAGGCGATGCGTTCGCGCGGCGTCGCGGACGGCGTGCTTGGCGCCACGGGCGACGCCGCGAGCCAGGACGGCTTCGCGCGGCTGGCCGCCGCCGCCGGCCGGCTGCTGGCCGAACGCGACGGGCCGCGCGTCGCGGCGCTCGAGATCGGCGGCTGGGACACCCATGCGGTGCAGAACCTCCGCATCGTCGCGCCGCTGCGCGCGCTCGATGCCGGGCTGATGCGGCTGCGGCAGGCGCTGGGCGCGCAATGGTCGCAGACGGCGGTGCTGGTGGTCACGGAATTCGGCCGCACGGCGCGGGTGAACGGCAATCTCGGGACGGACCACGGCACCGGCACCGTCGCCTTCCTGCTGGGCGGCGCGGTGGCTGGCGGCCGGGTGGCCGGCGACTTCCCGGGCCTGACCCGGGACGCGCTGTTCGAGGACCGCGACCTGCGGCCGACCACGGATCTGCGCAGCATCGCCAAGGCGCTGCTGCGCGACCATCTGCGGCTGGCGCCGGAGGCGGTGGCGCAGGCCTTCCCGGACAGCGCGGCGGCAGCGCCGAAGGGGGGGCTGCTGCGCGCCTGACCGGCCGCGGCGCTCCACGCGCCCTTCCGGGCTCATCAGGGCGGGAGGGTGTTGCCGTCGGCGCCGTCCGGCTTCCTTCCGTCCCGGGAGGCGTGCGCTGGTCGGCCTGTGCGCGGGTCGACCCGCTTGCCGGTCCTCGACCCGCTTCCCGGATGTCGCCGTCGCATCCGGCGAGGCTGCCGTGACGGCGGTCCGGCGGACGCGGAACCATGCCCCTGGACGCCCCTCATCCTTCACTGACATGCGCCGACGATCCGCGGATGCCGGGGCCTGAAGACGGTGAAGCGAGCGGGTGCGGGGAAAGTTCCCTTTCCCGACATTGCAGGAAACGTCTCCGCGTGCGTCAGCCCGCCGCCACCCGCGGCCCGCGCGGCCGGAGCAGCGCCGCCGCCGCCACCAGCACCCCGCCCAGCGTGCCGATCACGCCCGCCGCGTTCAGCGCCACCCCGCTGCCGAGCATGGCCGGCACCGGCCCCGCCAGCGCGTAGCCCACGGCGCCGAGCGCGCCGCCGAGCAGCGCACCGCCCAGCACCTGGCGCCGGTAGTCGTCGGTCAGCAGCCGCAGCACCGCGGCGGGGCAGACCAGCATGGCGACGACCAGGATGCTGCCGACCGCCTCGAAGGCCGCGACGGCGGCCGCCGCGATCAGCAGGTTCAGCACCAGTTCGAGCCGCCGTGCCGGCAGGCCGATCGCCGCCGCATAATCCGGGTCGAAGCAGAGCAGATGCAGCGGGCGCCAGAGCAGCGCGACCGTCAGCACGACCACCAGCGCGACGCCGGCCAGCAGGTGCAGCTGCCGGGGCAGCGTCGCGAGCGCCGCGGGGTCGAGCAGCGAGGACCAGCCGGTCGCCTCCAGCCAGACGATCGTCTCGAGCTGCCCGAACAGAACGCAGTCGAGGTCGAGATCGACGCTGCGCGCGCCCGTCACCTCCATCAGCACGAGGCCGAGCGCGAAGAAGGTCGTGAAGACCGCGCCCGTGGCCGCGCCCGATTCGATGCGCGCCGCGCGGCGCACCAGTGTGATCAGCGCCGTCGCCGCCAGCGCGGCGACCAGCGCGCCGGCCAGCATCGGCAGCCCTGCGCGCGCGCCGGTCAGCGCGAAGCCCCCGATGATGCCGGGCAGGACGGCGTGCGACAGCGCGTCGCCCAGCAGGCTTTCCCGCCGCAGCACGAGGAAGGAGCCGAGCAGCCCGCAGGTGGCGCAGGCGAGCACGGCGGCCGTCAGCGCCGGCAGGTCGAGGCGGAGGATGTCGGCCGCCGTCATGGCTTGCCTCCGAGGGCGTGGGGCGAGGCGGGCAGCGCCGAGGGCTCGGGCAGCAGGCGCGATGCCGCCTCGGGGGTCAGGCCGTGTTCCACCATGTCGGCCAGGCGGTCGGCGCCGGCGGTATCCGCCGCGCCAAGCGCCAGCAGGTGGTGTTCCACCGCGCGATGGGCGCGCACGGCGCGGCGCGCGGCGGCGGCGCCGCGTGGCGTCAGGTGGACCTGGCGTTCGGACAGCGCGACCAGGTCCCGGACGGCGAGCCATCGCGCGATCCACCAGGCGCGGCCTTCCCCCCAGCCGCGCGCGGCGGCGAGCGCGGCGATCGGCGTCCAGCGGTCGCCGGCCGTGCCCGGCCCGGCCCCGGCCGCTTCCTGGGCTTCCCAGGCGGCGCGCAGGAAATGCTCCTGCGCGGCGTCGAGCCGCCGGCCGGCGCGGCGGACCGCCTCCGGCACCATGCCGCGGTCCGGCGAGAACAGCAGCGCCAGCGTGAAGCAGGCGGCGCCGGCCAACACCACGGCTGCGCCGGTCGGCAGGTCGGGCTCGACGGCCGAGGCCGCGGCCCCCGCGGCCCCCGCGAAGGCGCCGATCAGCGCCGAGAACAGCAGCAGCCGTGGCAGGCGGAAGGTCAGCAGCCGCGCGGTCGCCGCCGGCAGCACGAGCAGCGCCACGATCAGCACCAGCCCGACCGCCTGCAGCCCGGCGACGGTGACGGTGACGATCAGCGCCAGCAGCGCGAGGTCCGTCCGCTGCGTGTCCAGCCCCGCGACGCGGGCGAAGTCGGGGTCGAAGCAGGCGGCGCGCAGACGCTGGAACAGCAGCAGGCAGAGCAGCAGCGCGAGCAACGCCACGGCGCCGGCCCAGAAGGCGTCCTCCGCCCGCATTGCCGCCGCCTGGCCCAGGATGAACTTGTTGAGCCCCGCCTGGGCGGCCTCGGGCAGCGTCTGCACGTAGGACAGCAGCGCGACGCCGAGCGCGTAGAAGGAGGACAGCACGATGGCGATGGCCGCGTCTTCCCGGATGCGGCGGGTGCGGGCCAGCGCCTGCACCGCCAGCACGCCGAGCAGCCCCGCGACGGCGGCGCCCGCCAGCAGCGGCGGCAGCGCGCGCGGGTCGTGGCCGAGGGTCGCGACCAGCAGCGCCGCCAGCACCACGCCCGGCAGCGCCGCATGGCCGACGGCATCCGCCACCAGCGCGCGCCCGCGCAGCAGCGCGAAGGAGCCGACCGTGCCGGCGGCCAGGCCGAGCAGGGCGCAGCCCGCCAGGACGACGATCGTGTTGTAGCCGAGCGTCATGGGACGGTCGGGGGAGGGGAATCGTCCCCGAACCCCCTCCCTTCCTTGGCATCCGGCGCCGCCACGGCAAGGTCAGGCACCCGGTCCGAAAGAAGGTTGAGGGGGGGTCCGGGGGGGAGAAGTTCCCTTTTCCCCCCCGTTCGTCCGATGCCGGTCATCCCCGCGCCCCCGCCGTGACCGACGCGTGTTCCAGCAGGTTGAGCCGCCCGCCATAGGTCGCGGCGATCGTCTCCGGCGTGAAGGCGTCCTGCACTGTCCCGGCCGCGATGGCGCGCCCGTTCAGCAGCAACACCTGCGCGAAGTAATCCGGCACGGTGGACAGGTCGTGGTGCACCGCGACGACGCTCCGCCCCGTTTCCGTCAGGCGGCGCAGCACGGCGACGATCGCCTGTTCCGTCGCGGCGTCCACCGCGGCGAAGGGTTCGTCCATCAGGTAAAGGTCGGCGTCCTGCGCCAGCGCGCGGGCGAGGAAGACGCGCTGCTGCTGCCCGCCAGACAGGCGGCCGATCTGGCGCTCGGCGAAGTCCGCGAGGCCGACCTCGGCGAGCGCCGCGCGGGCGGCGTCGCGTTCGCGCCGCGGCACGCGGCCCCACCAGGACATGCGCGGGTAGCGCGCCATGCAGACGACGTCGAGCGCGGTCGCCGGGAAGTCCCAGTCCACGCTGGCGCGCTGCGGCAGGTAGCCGACGCGGTTGCGCACCTCAGCGAGCGGCCGCCCGAAGAAATGCGCGCTGCCCGAGAGCGTCGGGATCAGCCCGAGCGCGGCGCGGATGAGGGTGGACTTGCCCGCGCCGTTCGGCCCGACGATGGCGGTAAGGCCCGGTGGCGCCGCCCAGGTGACATCCCAGAGCACCGGGCGCTCCGCATAGGCCACGGTCAGGCCGCGAACCTCGAAGGGTGCGGCGGTGCCGCTCACGCGGCCAGCCGCCCGTGCAGGCCGCGTGCCGGCGCGGTACCGCCGAGCGCGCGGGCGATGGTCGTGAAGTTGTGGTCGAGCATCCCTTCGTATGTACCCTCGTAGGTGCCGGGCCGCCCCATCGAATCGGCGAAGAGCGTGCCGCCCATGGCCACGCGCTGGCCGCGCGCGCCGGCGCCCTCGATCAGCGCGCGCACGGCGCGGTCGGGCACGGAGCTCTCGGCGAAGACGGCGGGGATGCGGCGGTCCACGAGGCGGGCGACCAGCGCCTCGATGCGCGCGAGGTTGGCCTCGGCCTCGGTGGACAGGCCCTGGATGCTGTCCACCTCGAGCCCGTAGCGCATGCCGAAATAGGAGAAGGCGTCATGGGCCGTGACCAGCACGCGCTGGCGCTCGGGGACGCTGCCCAGGACCTGGCGGCCGTAGGCGTCGAGCCTGTCGAGGCGGGCGCGGAACTCGGCGAGGCGGGCTGTCGTCGCGGCGCCGGGGACGGTGCGCTCCATCATGGCGGCGACCGGCCCCGCGGCCTCGGCCCAGAGGGTCGGGTCCATCCAGACATGCGGATCCGCGACGTCGGGATAGTCGGCATGGGCGCGCAGGCGTTCCCGGGGCAGCGTCTCGGCCACCATCATCACCGGCTTGCCGTTGGCGCGGGCGCGTTCCAGCACGTCCCCCATGCGGCCTTCGAGGCGGTGGCCGTTCGCGAAGACCATGTCGGCGGCCAGGATGCGGGAGATGTCGTTGCGCGTCGGGCGGAACAGGTGCGGGTCGACGCCCTCGCCGATGAGGGTCTCGGTGCGGATGGCAGTGCCGCCGAGGGCGCGCACCATGTCGCCCACCATGCCGACGGTGCAGAGCGCAAGCGGGGGGCGCCGCGCCTGGCCCAGGGCGGGCAGCGGAACAGCCAGCGCCGCGGCGGCGAGGACCGAGCGGCGGCGAACGGATGAATACGTGTTCATCTCTTCAGCAATTCCTTGTATTTCAATATGTTAGATATAGGATGGCACCTTGTCTCCGCCACGCGCCGCGTCAAGGGGTCACTTGCCGCGGGTCGCGCCGCGGGCGAGGGTCGCGGATCGGCGGAGGGAAAGGGCATGCGCGCCCGCATGAGGGTCGGCGACGATCTGGTGGTGGAACTGGCGGAGACCTTCCGCCTGATGAGCGACCCGACGCGGCTCAAGATCATCCTGGCCTGCCTCGACGCCCCGGCGGCGGTCGGCGAGATGGCGGAGCGGCTCGGCATCTCGGCCTCGCTGGTCTCGCATCACCTGCGGCTGCTGCGCGCGGCGCGGCTGCTGCAGGCGGACAGGCGCGGGCGGCAGGTCTTCTACGTGGTGGGCGACGAGCATATCCGATCGATGCTGACCGACATGGTCGACCACGTGAGCGAGGAAGACCAGGCCGAGGCGGAAGGTTGACGCCGGCGCGTTCGTGCAAAGGTGACACGCTAGACACGGGCTCCGAGTTTCATTCGGGGATGCTCACTTGTGCGGTGCAGGGTGGCGCGACTATGGTCCGCGCGCGTCCCGCCCGCCCGGGTGGCGGCGCAGGCGGGCCCTGCCGGGCGCGGCGAGGGACGCGGGGTTTTTGGCAAGTCGGCGCGGCAAACCGCGCCCGGGGAATGGTGATGCGGTTGAGCGACGGAAAGCGCATCTGGGCTGCGTTGGGCGGAATCGCCGCGGCCCTGCTGCTGGCGATGGCGGGGCCTGCGGCGGCGCAGGGCATGGTCGGCGCGCCGACCTCCTGGGGCATGGGCCTGCAGGAATCGGGCGGATCGATCAAGGACGCCATCAGCAGCTTCAATTCGCTGGTGTTCTGGATCATCGTCGCCATCACGATCTTCGTCTTCGTGCTGCTGGCCTATTGCGTGTGGCGCTTCCGCGCCGAGGTGAACCCGACGCCGTCGACCACCAGCCACAACACGCTGCTGGAAGTGGCGTGGACGGTCGTGCCGGTGCTGATCCTGATCGTGATCGCGATCCCGTCCTTCCGGCTGATCTACTATCAGGACCGCACGCCGAACGCCGACCTGACCATCAGCGTCCAGGGCCGGCAGTGGTACTGGAACTACACCTATCCCGACCACGGCAACTTCACCTTCGACAGCTATCCGCTGCAGGAGGACCAGCTGCCGGCCGGACAGCGCCACCTGTTCCGGCTTGCGGTCGACAATGAGCTGGTCATCCCGGTGGGGGCCAATATCCGCGTGCTGACCACGGGGCGCGACGTCATCCATTCCTTCTTCGTGCCGGCGCTCGGCGTGCAGAAGTACACGATCCCTGGCCGCAGCCTCGAGACCTGGATGCGCGCGGACCGCGAGGGCGTCTTCTACGGCCAGTGCAACCAGATCTGCGGGACCAACCACTGGTTCATGCCGATCGCGGTACGCGCCGTGAGCCGCGAGGATTTCGACAAGTGGGTGGCCGAGGCGCGCACGCGCTTCGCCCGCGCGGACGAGCCGGGCACGCCCGCGCTCGCCGCCGCGCCCGCCCAGGCAGACACCGTTCAGATCGCGGAGGCGCGCCGCTAAGGCGCGACCGAGAGGACAGACGATGGCGACCGCAACCGACGCGCATCACGACCACCACGACCACAAGCCCGGTTTCGTGAACCGCTGGCTGTTCTCGACGAACCACAAGGATATCGGGACGCTCTACATCATCTTCGCGCTGTTCGCGGGGCTGATCGGCGTCGGCCTGTCCGTGCTGATGCGCATGGAACTGCAGTCCCCCGGGATGCAGTTCTTTCCCGACGGCCAGGTGTGGAACGCCTTCGTGTCGGCCCACGGGCTGATCATGGTGTTCTTCGTGGTCATGCCGGCGCTGATCGGCGGCTTCGGCAACTGGTTCGTGCCGCTCATGATCGGGGCGCCGGACATGGCCTTCCCGCGCATGAACAACATCAGCTTCTGGCTGCTGGTGCCGGCCTTCCTGCTGCTGGGCGCGTCCCTGTTCGTGGGCGAGGGGCCGGGCGCGGGCTGGACCATCTACCCGCCGCTGTCGGACAGCACCTACCATCCGTCGATGGCGATGGACCTGGCGCTGTTCTCGCTGCACCTGGCGGGCGCGTCGTCCATCATGGGCGCGGCCAATTTCATCACGACCATCCTGAACATGCGCGCGCCGGGCATGACCCTGCACAAGATGCCGCTGTTCGTCTGGTCGATGCTCGTTACCGCTTTCCTGTTGCTGCTGGCGGTGCCGGTGCTGGCGGGCGCGATCACCATGCTGATCACCGACCGCAACTTCGGCACGGCCTTCTTCCGGCCCGAAGGCGGCGGCGACCCGGTGCTGTTCCAGCACCTGTTCTGGTTCTTCGGCCACCCCGAAGTCTACATCATGATCCTGCCGGGCTTCGGTATCATCAGCCACGTGATCAGCACCTTCAGCCGCAAGCCGGTGTTCGGCTACCTCGGCATGGCCTACGCCATGGTCGCGATCGGCTTCGTGGGCTTCATCGTGTGGGCGCACCACATGTTCCAGTCCGGCATGGACGTGGACACGCGCGCCTACTTCATGGCCGCGACGCTGGTCATCGCGGTGCCGACGGGCATCAAGATCTTCTCCTGGATCGCGACCATGTGGGGCGGCTCGATCGAGCTCAAGACGCCGATGCTGTTCGCGATCGGCTTCATCTTCCTGTTCACGGTGGGCGGCGTGACGGGCGTCGTGCTGGCGAATGCGCCGATCACGCAGATCCTGCACAACACCTACTACGTGGTGGCGCACTTTCACTACGTGCTCAGCCTCGGCGCCGTGTTCAGCATCTATGCCGGCTTCTACTACTGGATCGGCAAGATGAGCGGCCGGCAGTACCCGGAATTCTGGGGGAAGGTCCATTTCTGGATGACCTTCATCGGCGTGAACCTGACCTTCTTCCCGATGCACTTCTCGGGCAACCAGGGCATGCCGCGCCGCTACCCGGACTACCCCGAGGCGCTGACGGCGTGGAACTTCATCGCCTCGGTGGGGTCCTACATCTCGGCGGCCTCGCTCCTGCTGTTCATCTACGTGGTGTGGCTGACCTTCCGCTCGGGCGAGAAGGCCGCGGCCAACCCGTGGGGCGCGGGCGCGACCACGCTGGAATGGCAGGTCTCCTCGCCGCCGCCCTTCCATACCTTCGACGAACTGCCCCGCATCCGGTAACGGACGCGGCCTGACGGAGGACCCATGAGCGACACCGCCATGGAACCGGGACAGGGGGGCGCCGCCCCCCTTCCTGTTGCCCACGACATGTCCGAGGTGCGCGACTGGATCGCGCTGCTGAAGCCGCGCGTCATGTCGCTCGTGGTCTTCTCGGGGTTGGTTGGCCTGCTGGTCGCGCCGGGCGCGCTGCTCATGAACCCCGTGCTGGCCGCGACCGCCATCCTTTGCATCGCGGTGGCCGCGGGCGCCGCGGGCGCCATCAACATGTGGTACGACCGCGACATCGACGCGGTGATGCGCCGCACCGCGAAGCGGCCGATCCCGGATGGCCGGATCGCGCCGGCGGCGGCGCTCGCCTTCGGCCTCTGGCTCTCGGTGGGCTCTGTGGTGCTGATGTGGATGGCGACCAACGTCGCCGCCGCCGCGGTGCTCGCGGGCTCGATCGGCTTCTACGTCTTCGTCTACACCATGTGGCTCAAGCGCCGCACGCCGCAGAACATCGTCATCGGCGGCGCGGCGGGCGCCTTCCCGCCCGTGATCGGCTGGGCCGCGGTGACCGGCGACATCACGCTCGTGCCGATCCTGATGTTCGCCATCATCTTCTTCTGGACCCCGCCGCATTTCTGGGCGCTGTCGCTCTGGGCGCATGACGACTACGCGCGCGCCGGCGTGCCCATGCTGCCGGTGACCGCCGGGGCGCGGGAGACGCGCCGGCAGGTCATGATCTACACGGTGCTACTGGTGCCGGTCGGCCTCGCCCCCTGGGCGGTGGGCTTCTCGAGCCTCGCCTACGCGGCGGTGGCGATGGTGCTGGGCGCGATGTTCCTTCGCCACGCGCTGGCCGTGCTGCGCGATGCGCAGGACGAGGCCGGGCGCAGCCTGACGAAGGACGCGCCGGCCAAGGCGTGCTTCCGCTTCTCCCTGACCTATCTGTTCGTTCTGTTCGCGGCGCTGGCCGCCGACCGGCTGGCCTTCGGCGCATGACGCCCGAGGACCGCGCGGTGTTCGAGAAGCGGCGGCGGGCGCGCAACATCGCCATCCTGCTGGTGCTCGTGGGCCTCTCGGCGCTGTTCTACTTCGTCGGCATGGCGCGCGTGCTGCGCGGCTGAGACGCGCCACGCCGCGCGACGTCTTGCGAAGCGGCCCGCGAAGCGCCATTCAATGCGCATGGATCGCGTAGCCCTTTCCCGCCGCAACCGCCGCACCGCGATCTTCGCCTTCGGGACCGTCGCCGGCATGGTCGGCGTCTCCTTCGCCGCCGTGCCGCTCTACGACCTGTTCTGCCGCGTCACGGGCTACAACGGCACGACGCAGCGGGGCCTGGCCGCCCCCGGCGCGACCGACCGCACCATCACGGTCCGCTTCGCAGCCACCACCCATCCGGGCCTCCCCTGGCGCTTCCAGCCGGAACAGACCGCCATGACCGTGCGGCTGGGGGAGGAGGGACTCGCCTTCTATTCCGCCGCGAACCGGGCCGAGACGCCGGTCACGGGGGTCTCGCTCTACAACGTGACGCCGGAGAAGGTCGGCCGCTACTTCCACAAGGTCGCCTGCTTCTGCTTCGACGAGCAGACGCTGACCCCCGGCCAGCGCGTCGACATGCCCGTGTCCTTCTGGGTCGATCCGCGCATCGCCGAGGACCCGAACACGCGCGACGTCACCACGATCACGCTGCACTACACCTTCTTCCGCACCATGGAGGATGCGCAGCGCGCCGGCGCCCTCGCCAATGCCGGGCCGCATGTCGGCCGTCCGGCCGCACGGACGAACTGACGACCCCATCGCGCCCGCCGCGCCGCGACGACCGGCCACAAAACCGCGCCTTCGTGCCGCCCCCGGGCTTGATCCGACGGGGGTTTTCGGGATTGATGCGCCGCGATGCGGGCCCGCGGCGAAAGCCGTGCGCGCGCGACCCTGAATTCAGGAATACCCATGGCCAGCACCCATTCCGGCGAGGCGGCGCACGGCAACGGCGCATCTCCCTACAAGCACCCCTACCATCTTGTGGATCCGTCGCCCTGGCCGCTGACGGGCGCCTTCGGCGGCGGCGCGCTCGTGCTCGGCATCATCCTCTGGGCGCATATGGGCGTGAAGTGGGTGTTCTTCGTCGGCCTGGCCGCGACGCTGGGCACCATGTTCATGTGGTGGCGCGACGTGGTGAAGGAGAGCCACACGCCCGGCCTTCATTCGCCGGTGGTGCGACTCGGCCTGCGCTACGGCATGACGCTGTTCATCGCGTCCGAGGTGATGTTCTTCGTTGCCTTCTTCTGGGCCTGGTTCCACTTCGCGCTGTATCCGGAGCATGTCTCGGGCGCGGCGCAGGCCATCTGGCCGCCCGCCGGCATCCAAACCTTCGACCCCTGGGGCCTGCCCTTCCTCAACACCATGATCCTGCTGCTGTCGGGCTGCACGGTCACCTGGGCGCATGCGGCGCTGCTGCAGAACGACCGCCGCGCGCTGGTCCAGGCGCTGGCGCTGACCGTCGCGCTCGGCGTGCTGTTCACGGCGCTGCAGGTCAAGGAATACACGATCGCGCCGTTCTCCTTCTCGGGCGGCGGCATCTACCCCTCGGTCTTCTTCCTGGCCACCGGCTTCCACGGCTTCCACGTGATCGTCGGCACCACCTTCCTCGCGGTCTGCCTGTTCCGCGCCATCAAGGGCCACTTCACGCCCGAGAAGCATTTCGGCTTCGAGGCGGCGGCCTGGTACTGGCACTTCGTCGACGTGGTGTGGCTGTTCCTCTTCATCTGCATCTACTGGTTCGGCGCCGGCGAAATCGCGCGGCACTGATTCTTTTGGCCCTCAGGCGGCGGGCGCGACCCGTCCGGGCCGCTTGCCTTCGCGCAGCGCACCGGTACGCCGGTGCCAGCTGAAGAACTGGGCGCGGTCGCGCCTTGCGCTCCCGGCCGGTCCCCGCGGGGACCGGCCGATTGCGTTTCCTGGGGCGGTGCCGTTGTCGCTGCCCTCGGTGGGCTTTTGGATGGGGGGTCCCGATGACCGAAGGCGCCTCGCCGATCGCCGCCGCGCTGCTCGGGCGCTGCCCGCGCTGTGGCAAGGGGCGGCTGTTCCGCGGGCTGCTGGATGTACGGGACGCCTGCGAATCCTGCGGCCTCGACCTCCGGGCCCATGACGCCGGGGACGGACCAGCGGTCGCCGCGATTTTCCTAATCGGCGCCTTCGCGGTCGGCATGGCGATCTGGGTGGATGTGCGCTTCGAGCCGCCGCTCTGGGTCCACGCGGTGCTGTGGCCGGCGGTGGTGCTGCCGCTCTCGGTCCTGACCATGCGCGTGGCGAAGGCCGCGCTCGTCCTCCTGCAGTGGCGCCACCGGCAGGACCGGGGCTGAGCCGGGGCACGAAGCCGACTTCCGGCCCGCTGCGCGACCCCATATAGCGACCGGACATGTCCCCGACCGCCCCTTCCCATGCCGGGTTTCGCCGGCTGCTGGTGCCGACCCTCGTGATGCTGCCGGTGCTCGCGCTGCTGCTCGGCCTCGGCACGTGGCAGGTCGCGCGGCTGGCCTGGAAGACCGACCTCATTGCCCGCATCGCCGCGGCCGAGGCGGCGCCGCCCGTGCCGCTCATCGACCCGCCGCAGCCGCTGGCCAAGGTCGAGGCGACGGGCCGGTTCGACCATGGGCGGGAGGCGCTGCTCGGCCTCGAGCTGCGTGGCACCGTGCTCGGCGCGCGCCTGCTGACGCCGCTGCTGCGCGACGACGCGCCCCCGGTGCTGGTGGACCGCGGCTGGGTGCCGCTGCAGCGCGACCGGCCCCTGGCGCGGCCCGAGGGCGAACAGCGCGTGACCGGCTGGGTGCGGCCGGCGGAGACGGCGGGCCTCGCCGCCGCGCGCGACGACATCCCCGGCCGGCACTTCCACACCTTCGACCCGGCGGCGATCGGCGTGGCGCTCGGCCTGCCCGCGGTCGCGCCCTATGGGCTGGTGGCGCTGGGCGAGGGGCCGGGGCTGCCGGCGCCCGCGCGCACCCTGCCGCGCCCGACGAACAACCATCTCGGCTATGTCATCACCTGGTACGGCACCGCGCTTGCGCTGGTCGGCGTCTTCCTCGTCTGGGCGCGGCGGCGGCTGAAGGATGGAACACCGGATGCACAACCTCGCCTATGAGCGCCTGAAGGCCCGCTTCGCGCGCATCGCCGCGCTGGGGGAGGCCGCCTCCATGCTGCACTGGGACGCGGCTGCGATGATGCCGCCGGGCGGGGGCCATTCACGTGGCGAGCAGCTGGCCGCGCTGGCTGGGCTCGCGCACGAACTGCTGACGGCGCCGGTGGTCGAGGAGGATCTCGAGATCGCGCAGTCAGATGGCGCTTGGGAGGAGGCGAACCTCGCCCTGATGGACCGCGCCCATGCCCGCGCCATCGCCCTGCCGACCGACCTGGTCGAGGCGACCGCGCGCGCCAATTCGGCCTGCGAGAAGATCTGGCGGGAGGCCAAGGCGCGTGCCGACTTCGCCCTGGTCCGCCCGGCGCTGGAGGAGGTGGTGCGCCTGCAGCGCGAGACGGCGCGGGCGCTCGGCGCCGCGCTGTCCATGGACCCCTACGACGCGCTGATGGACGGCTACCAGCGCGGCGTGACCGCGGCCGACGTGGAACCGGTCTTCGCCGCCTACGAGGCCTTCCTGGCTGATGCCCTGCCGCGCGCCGAGGCGATCCAGGCCGCGAAGCCGCCGCCGATTCCGCTGCCCGGCCCCTTCCCGGTCGAGGTGCAGCGCATGCTCTGCCGCAGCCTCTCGGAGCGCATCGGGCTCGACTACGACCACGCGCGGCTCGACGAATCGTTGCATCCCTTCTGCGGCGGCACGCCGGCCGACGTGCGGCTGACGACGTTCTACGACGAGGACGACGTCTCGAAGGCGCTGCTCGGCGTGCTGCACGAGACGGGGCACGCGCTCTACGAACGTGGCCTGCCGGAAGCCTTCGCGCGCCAGCCGGTGGGGGATGCGGCCGGCATGGCGGCGCACGAATCCCAGTCGCTCATCGTCGAGATGCAGGCCTGCCGGTCTGACCCGTTCCTTCTGTTCCTCGGGCGTGAGTTGCACGCGGCCTTCGGCGGCGCCCCCGCGCCCTATGCGCCGGCCAACCTGGCCGCGAACTGGCGGCGCGTGGCGCGCGGCTTCATCCGCGTGGACGCCGACGAGATCACCTACCCCGCCCACGTCATCCTGCGCTTCCGGCTGGAACGCGCGCTGATCGGCGGCGCGCTTGAGGTGGCCGACCTGCCGGGCGCCTGGAACGAGGGGCTCAGGAAGTCGCTCGGCATCGTGCCGCCCGACGACGCGCGCGGCTGCCTGCAGGACATCCACTGGCACGACGGGGCCTTCGGCTACTTTCCCTCCTACACCCTCGGCGCCATGGCGGCGGCGCAGCTGATGAAGGCGGCGCGCATGGCCGAGCCCGGGCTCGACGATGCGCTGGCGGAAGGCGACATGGCGCCGCTGCTCGGCTGGCTGCGGCGGAACGTGCACGGGAAGGGCTCGCTGCTCGGCTTCCAGGACCTGCTGCGCGCGGCGACTGGCAAGCCGTTGGATCCCGCCGATTTCACCGAGCACCTGACCCGGCGG
Organism: Roseomonas sp. HF4; assembly: GCF_005222755.1. Lineage (GTDB taxonomy): Bacteria > Pseudomonadota > Alphaproteobacteria > Acetobacterales > Acetobacteraceae > Neoroseomonas. Next base: position 71,606 of record NZ_STGD01000006.1, on the reverse strand, counting down.
TATCTCGAAGCGTAGGTCGGGGGAGGGGAACCTCCCCTGATCCGGGACCCCAAGCCCTCCCTTCTTCGGCACCTGGCGCCGCCCCGGGAAGGGAGGCGCCAGGTGCCAAAAAAGGTTGCGGGGGGTCCGGGGGGAGAAGTTCCCTTCTCCCCCCGCCTTTCCTGCCGCGCTATGCGTCCCCCATGCGCTACGTCTCCACCCGCGGCCAGGCCGCCCCCCGTGATTTCGAGGCCGTCCTGCTCGCGGGCCTCGCCGAGGATGGCGGCCTGTTCGTGCCCGAATCCTGGCCGGAGCTGAGCCCCGCCGAATGGCGCGCGATGCGTGGCCTGCCCTACCCGGAGATCGCCGCCCGCATCCTGGCGCTGTTCGGCGCCGGCGGGATGCCGCTCGAGGCGATGTGCCGTGACGCCTATGCCGGCTTCGGCCACCCCGCCGTGGTGCCGCTGGTGCAGCTCGACCACCGGAGCTTCGCGCTCGAGCTGTTCCACGGCCCGACGCTCGCGTTCAAGGACATGGCGCTGCAGCTGCTGGGCCGCATGTTCGACCATGTGCTCGACAAGCGCGGGGAGCGCGTGACGATCGTCGGCGCCACCTCCGGCGATACCGGCTCGGCGGCGATCGAGGCCTGCCGCGACCGCAGCGCCGTGGACATTGTCATCCTCCATCCCGAGGGCCGCACCAGCGAGGTGCAGCGCCGGCAGATGACGACGGTGCTGGCCCCCAATGTCGCCAATGTCGCGGTGCAGGGGGATTTCGACGCCTGCCAGGACCTGGTGAAGGCGATGTTCAACGACGTGCCCTTCCGCACCGAGATGCGGCTGTCCGCTGTGAATTCCATCAACTGGGCGCGCATCGCGGCGCAGATCCCCTATTACGCCGCGGCCGCGCTGGCGCTGGGCGCGCCGGACCGTGAAGTGGCCTTCAGCGTGCCGACCGGCAATTTCGGCAATGTGCTGGCGGCCTGGGCGGCGCGGCGGATGGGGCTGCCCATCAGCCACCTGATCGTGGGCTCGAACCGCAACGACATCCTGGCGCGGTTCCTCGCCTCCAACGACATGAGCGCGCGGCCGGTCGAGCCCTCGCTCTCCCCGTCCATGGACATCCAGGTCAGCAGCAATTTCGAGCGCCTGCTGTTCGAGCTGATGGACCGCGACGCGGATGCCACGGCCGGCGCCATGACGCGCTTCCGCACCGAGGGCCGCATGCCCGTCCCCGACGCTGCCTGGCGGGACGCCACCGCGCTGTTCCAGGGCTTCACCCTGGACGATGACGGCACGCTGGCCGAGATCCGGCGCCTCTGGCAGGGGCAGCAATACCTGGCCGACCCGCACACGGCGGTCGGCACGGCGGCCGCCCGCGCGCTGGCGCCGGCGGACCCCGGCATCCCGGTCGTCGTCGCCGCAACGGCGCATCCGGCGAAGTTCCCCGATGCGGTGGAACGCGCGACCGGCGTCCGTCCCCCCCTGCCTTCGCGCCTCGCCGACCTATATGACCGGAAGGAGCGCTTCGGCGTCCTGCCGAACGACCTCGCCGCCGTCGAGGCCGCTGTCCGCGCCCATGCCCGCCGCAACGCCGCCTGAAGGAAGCCCCCACCGCCCATGTCCGATGCCGTCCGCGTCACCCGCCTGCCCAACGGCCTGACGGTCGTCTCCGAGACCATGCCGCGCGTCGAGACCGTCTCGGTCGGCGCCTATGTCGGCGCCGGCACGCGGCACGAGGCGCCTGAGGTCAACGGCGTCTCCCACTTCCTGGAACACATGGCGTTCAAGGGCACGGCGCGGCGCGACGCCGCGGCCATCGCGCGCGAGATCGAGAACGTGGGCGGCCACCTCAACGCCTATACCGCGCGCGAACAGACGGCCTTCTACGCCAAGGTGCTGAAGGAGGACACGGGCCTCGCCGTCGACATCATCGGCGACATCCTGACGCACAGCACCTTCGTGCCGGAGGAGCTGGAGCGCGAGCGCGGCGTGATCCTGCAGGAGATCGGCCAGGCGAACGACACGCCGGACGACATCGTCTTCGACCATTTCCAGGAGACGGCCTTCCCCGCGCAGGCCATGGGCCGCCCTGTGCTTGGCACCGAGGAAACGATCAAGGCCATGACCCGCGACGCGCTGACCGGCTACCTGCGCACGCATTACGGGCCCGGGGCGATGGTCGTTGCCGCCGCCGGCGCCGTCGAGCACGACGCGCTGCTCGACCTCGTGCGCACGCACTTCGCCGACCTGCCGGCGACCGCCGCCGCGACGCCGGAGCCGTCCCGCTACACCGGGGGCGAGTTCCGCGAGACGCGCGACCTCGACCAGGTGCACATCGTTCTCGGCTTCCCGTCCGTGAAGCACGGCGACGCGATGCACTACCCGACGCAGCTGCTCTCCACGCTGCTCGGCGGCGGCATGTCGTCCCGCCTGTTCCAGGAGATCCGGGAGAAGCGCGGGCTGGTCTATTCCATCTATTCCTTCGCCTCCCCCTTTCGCGACGGCGGCCTGTTCCAGATCTACGCGGGCACCGGGGAGCAGGAGGCCAAGGAACTGATGCCCGTGACGATCGAGGCGCTGCGCGCCGTCAGCCGCGACGTGACGGAGGATGAACTGGCGCGCGCCAAGGCGCAGCTGCGCGCCTCCCTGCTGATGTCGCTGGAATCGACCGGCAGCCGCTGCGAGCAGCTCGCGCGGCAACTCCAGGTCTTCGGCCGCGTCATCCCGGTCGAGGAGACCAAGGCGAAGATCGCGGCGGTGACGGTCGAGCAGGTGCAGCAGGCGGCGGCGGCGATGTTCCGCGCGCGGCCGACGCTGGCCGCCATGGGCCCGGCGGAGCATGTGCCGGACGTGGCCGCGATCATGGAGAAGCTCGCGGCCTGAACCGCCTTCAGCCCGCCAGCGCATCCCGCAGGAAGCCCGCCGTCGTGCGGTAATGCGCCTGCAGCAGCGCGACCGCGCGCGGCGCGTCGCGTGCCAGCGCCGCCTCGGCAATCGCCTCGTGCTCGGCGGCCACGTCGCGGCCGGGATAGGCGATGCGGTTCGCCAGCGCGCGGTAGCGCTCCGCACGCTCGCGCAGGGTCTCGGCCATGTCGCGCAGCGTGGAGGAAGGGCAGCCGGCCAGCAGCGCCCGATGGAAGGCGGTGTGGGCGGCTTCCCAGTCCGGGTTGGGCGCGAAGCCCCCTGTGCTGCCCGAGCGCGGGATGCGCGCGAGCCGCCAGCGCGCGACCACCAGCGCGTCCTCCCATGCCGGGCCGCCGGCAGCGATGCTCTCGCGCAGCACGACTTCCTCGAGCCAGCAGCGGGCGCGGACGAGCTCGTCGAAATCCTCGACCGTCGCGGGGGCGGCGCGGAAGCCGCGCCCGTCGATGCGCTGCACCAGGCCTTCCGAGGCGAGGGAGGAGAGCGCCTCCCGCACCGGGCTCGCGCCCGCGCCATAGGCCGCGCCCAGCGCCTGCACCTTGAGCTTCGTGCCCGGCGCGATGCGGCCCTGCAGCAGGTCGTGGCGGAGGCGGCGGTGGACCTGCAGGGTCAGGCCGTCGTCGAGGATCGCTTGCATGTTTTAATTTTATCGATAAAAATCTGCTTACGCCAGTTTCACCGAGAGGAATAATCGGCCATGCGCCTCCTGCGTTTCGACGATGGTGGCCGCGCGGCCACCGGCGTCCGCCTGGGCGATGCTGTGGTGCCGGTCGCGGCGCTCCAGGGCTGCCCGGAGGACACCGTCGCGATCCTGGCCGGCGGGCCGGCGATGCGGGCACGCGTGCTGGCGGCGGCGAGGGCGTCGGATGCGCGGCGGCCGCTCGCCGGGCTGCGCCTGCTGATGCCGGTCGAGCGCCCGGGCAAGGTCGTCTGCATCGGCCTGAACTACGCCCTGCACGCCAGGGAAGGCGGCAACCCCATCCCGGACTACCCGGCGGTGTTCCTGCGCGTGCAGTCCTCCCTCGTCGGGCCGGATGCGCCGATGCTGCGGCCGGGCTGCTCGACGAAGCTCGACTACGAGGCGGAACTCGCCATCGTCATCGGGAAGGCTGCGCGCTGCGTGACGGAGGCCGAGGCGCTCGATCACGTCGGCGCCTACAGCCTGTTCAACGACGGGTCGGTGCGCGACTACCAGCGCAGGTCCACGCAATGGACCATGGGCAAGAACTTCGACGCGACCGGCGCCTTCGGGCCGGAGCTCGTGACGCCCGACGAACTGCCGCCCGGCGCCGCGCCGCTGCGCATCGCGGCGCGCGTGGACGGCGCGACGGTGCAGGACAGCACGACCGGCGACATGATCTTCCCCGTTGCCCGCTGCATCGCGATCCTGTCGGAAGTCATGACGCTCGAGCCCGGCGACGTGATCGCCACGGGCACGCCCTCGGGTGTCGGCTATGCGCGCAAGCCGCCGCTCTTCCTCGCCCCCGGCATGGTGGTCGAGGTCGAGGTCGAGGGCATCGGCGTGCTGCGCAACACCATCGCGGACGACCCCGCCTTCGCGGGATAACGGCGCCCGCACGGGAGGAGACAAGCAAGAATGTCGCGCAATGCCCTCGGGCGCCGTACTGCGCTTGCCGCCGCCGCCGCCGCCCTTGCCGTCCGCCCGCGGCCAGCCCTGGCGGCCTGGCCCGAGCGGCCGGTGCGGCTCGTCGTCTCCTTCCCGCCCGGCAGCGCGACGGACGCCGCGGCCCGCCTGCTCGGCGAGGCGATCGCGCCGCTGCTCGCCCAGCCGGTCGTGATCGAGAACCGCGGCGGCGCAAGCGGCAACATCGCGACCGCCGCGGTGCGCGCGGCCACGGACGGCCATACGCTGCTGGTCCATGGCGCCGCCTTCGCGGTGAACCCGGCGCTGTTCCGCGCCGCCGGCTATGGCGTCGAGGATTTTGCCGCCATCGCCATCATCGCCACCACGCCCGCGGCCTTCGTGGTGCGCGCGGACAGCCCGGCGCGCAGCCTGCGCGACCTGCTCGAGATGGCCCGCGCGCGCCCGCTCGACTACGCCTCCTCGGGCGCGGGGACGGTGCCGCGGCTGGGTGCCGAGCTGCTGTTCCGGCGGCTCGCCGGCGTGGAGGTCCAGCATGTGGCCTTCCCGCCGGCGCAGGCTGTCACCGCCGTGGTCTCGGGCCATGTGCCGATGGCGGTGGTGGCGCTGCCGACCGCGATGGGCCTGATCCGCGGCGGGCAGTTGCGCGCGCTCGCGGTCGGCTCGGCGCAGCGCGATCCGGCGCTGCCGGAGGTGCCGACGGTGGCCGAGCAGGGCTTCCCGGGCTTCGATGTCGGCGCCTGGAACGGCCTGTTCGCGCCGCGTGGCTTCGACGCCGCCGGCGCGGCGCGGATCGAGGCGGCCTGCACCCAGGTGCTCGCCATCCCGGCGCTGCGCGACCGCCTGGCCGCCGCCGGGTTGACGACGACCGGCCTGGCCGGCGCCGCGGCGCAGGATTTCGTGCGGCGGGAAGCGACGACCTGGGGCGAGGTGGTGCGCCTCGTCGGCGCGACCGCGGACTGAGCACGACCATGGCCCGGCCGCGCAACATCCTGTTCATCATGGCGGACCAGCTGCGCTGGGACCACCTGTCCTGCTACGGCCATCCGCACCTGCACACGCCGCATATCGACGCGCTGGCCCGGCGCGGCGTGCGCTTCGGGCGCGCCTTCGTGCAGTCCCCTGTCTGTGGCCCGTCGCGGATGTCCTTCTACACCGGGCGCACCGTGCACAGCCACGGCGCGACCTGGAACTTCGTGCCGCTGCCGATCGGCGAATACACGCTCGGCGACTATCTGCGCCCCACCGGCATGCGCGTGGCCGTCGCCGGCAAGACCCACATCCACGCGGACGCCGAGGGCATGGCGCGCGTCGGCCTCGCGCGGGAGGCCGAGCCCGGCATCACCATCGCCGAGGGCGGCTTCGAGCCCTTCGAGCGCGACGACGGCGAACACCCGGACCGCCGCACCGGCCCCGACCTGCGCTACAACCAGTTCCTGCGCGCGCAGGGCTATGACAGCGACAACCCCTGGCATTCCTGGGCGAATTCCGCCGAGGGCCCGGATGGGGAGGTGCTGTCCGGCTGGTCGCTCCGCCATTGCCACCTGCCCGCCCGCGTGCGGGAGGAGCACAGCGAGACGGCGTGGATGACCGACCGCGCCATCGACTTCATCCGCGACAGCGGCGACCGGCCCTGGCTGCTGCACCTGTCCTACATCAAGCCGCACTGGCCCTACATCGCGCCCGCGCCCTACCACGCGATGTACGGCCCCACGCAGTTCCTGCCGGTCGTCAAGCACGAAGCCGAGCGCGAGGACCCGCATCCGGTCTATGGCGCCTTCCTCGCGATGGATGCCGCGCAGGCCTTCGGCCGCGACGAGGTGCGCGCCCATGTGCTGCCCGCCTACATGGGCCTGGTGAAACAGATCGACGACCATGTCGGCCGGCTGATGGCGGCGCTCGAGGCCGCCCGGCGGCTCGACGACACGATGGTCGTCTTCACCTCCGACCATGGCGACTACCTCGGCGACCACTGGATGGGCGAGAAGGAGCTGTTCCACGAGTGCAGCCTGCGCATCCCGCTGATCGTGGTGGACCCCTCGGCCGCGGCGGATGCGACGCGCGGGACGGTTGACGATCGCCTCGTCGAGGCGATCGACCTGGTGCCGACCTTCCTCGACGCCGTCGGCGTCGCGCTGCCGACGCATCGCCTGGAAGGACGGTCGCTGCTGCCGCTGCTGCACGGCGCCGACCCGCCCTGGCGCGACGCGGTGTTCAGCGAGCTCGACTTCGCCTTCTACCGCGCGCGCAAGACGCTCTGCCTCGGCGTGCAGGATGCGCGCTGCTGGATGATCCGCACCGCGCGCTGGAAATACGTGGCCTTCAAGGCCTTCGATCGTGCGCAGCTGTTCGACCTGGACGCCGATCCGGACGAGCTGACCGACCTCGGCCGGAGCGCCGGGCACGCGGCGGTGCGTGCCGAACTGCACGCGATGCTGTTCGCGCGCCTGGCCGACCGGCGCAACCGTATCACCGTCAGCGACGCGGATGTGGAGGCGCGCACCGATGGCGCGCGCGCGAACGGCGTGATCATCGGCGAATGGTAGGGAGGAAACAAATGTCCAAGCTTACGCGCCGCACGGCGCTGTCCGCCGCGGCCGGCCTGCTCGCGGCCCCGCGTGTCGCCCATGCCGCCTGGCCGGAGCGCCCGGTGCGCATCCTAGTCGCCTTCCCGCCCGGCTCCTCGACCGACGTGCTGGCGCGCGCGCTGTCCAATGCGCTGACACCCGTGCTCGGCCAGCCGGTGGTGGTCGAGAACCGCCCCGGCGCCGGCGGCAACATCGCGACCGTCCAGGTCAAGCGCAGCCCGGCCGACGGCCAGGTCTTCCTGGCCCATTCGGTCGCCTTCGCGGTGAATCCGAGCCTCTATCGCAACGCCGGATACGACGCGGCGGCGGATTTCGAGCCCGTCGCGCTGCTGGCCAGCACGCCCAACATCATCACCGTGAACCCGGCGCGGCTCGATGTCCGCACGCTGCCGGAGCTGATCGCGGCGGCGCGCACGAGGCCACTCGACTACGGGTCCTCGGGCAACGGCACGACGACGCATCTCGGCATGGAACTGCTGTTCCGCACCCTGGAGCGGGTCGAGGTGCAGCACGTGCCCTTCGGCCCCGCGCAGGCCGTGATCGCCGTGGTCGGCGGCCAGGTGCCGATCGGCAGCACCTCCCTGCCGCCGGCGCTGGCGCTGGTGCGGGAAGGCCGGCTGCGCGGCATCGCTGTCACCAGCCTGGCGCGCGACCCGGCCCTGCCGGACGTGCCCACGGTCGCCGAGCAGGGCCATCCGGGCTTCGAGGCCCTGACCTGGTTCGGCCTGATGGCGCCCGCCGGCACGCCCGCCGAGATCGCCGACCGGATGAATGCCGAGGTTAACCGCGCGCTCGCCTCGGCGGAGGTGCGCCAGATGCTCGATCGGCTCGGCTTCGTCGCGGATGCGCGGTCGCGCGGCGCCTTCGGCACCTATATCCGCGCCGAGATCGAGAAATGGGCCGGCGTCGTCCGCGCCTCCGGCGCACAGGCCGATTGAAGGAACGCACATGCGCGACGTGACACCCGAGACCATCACCGACGCCTTCGCCGCCTATGCCGCGGACGCGGCGGACCCGCGCGCGCGGGAGGTGTTCTGCAGCCTGGCCAGGCACCTCCATGCCTTCGTGAAGGAGACGCGCCTGACCCATGCCGAATGGCTCGCCGGCCTCGCGGCACTCGTGCGTGCGGGCGAGATCACGACGCCCGAGCGCAACGAGTTCATCCTGTTCAGCGACCTGCTCGGTGTCTCGGCGCTGGTCGACATGGTGAACACGCCGCCGGGCGCCACAAGCTGCTCGAACCTCGGCCCCTTCCACCAGCGCGGCGCGCCGGCCCTGCCCGACGGCGGCGACCTCTGGAAGGGCCAGCCGGGGGAGGTGATGGTCGTGACCGGCCGCGTGCTCGACGCCGCGACCGGGGAGGGCGTGGCCGGCGCCGCGCTCGACCTCTGGCAGAATGCCGACAACGGGCTCTATGCGGTGCAGGATGCCGGCCAGCCGGCGAAGAACTACCACGGCACGCTGCACGCGGCGCCCGATGGCCGCTTCGCCTTCAGCACGACGCGCCCGCAGCCCTACAGCGTGCCGGAGGACGGCCCGGCCGGGGACATGCTGCGCGCCCTCGGCCGCAAGGCCGGGCGGCCGGCGCACCTGCACGTGATCGCCGAGGCCGCCGGATATCGCCCCCTGGTGACGGAGCTCTTTCCCGAGGACGACCCCTGCCTCGACAGCGATGCTGTGTTCGGCGTGCGGGAGGATCTGGTCGTGCCGCTCGGCCATGTCGCGAAGGCCGATACGCCGCGGCACCTCGTCGCGCGCGACAGCCTGCCCGAGCGCGTGCTGCATGCGCAACTCGTGATCCGCATGGCGCGGGCCTGACGCGGCGGCGCCCTACCGCCCCGCGCGCAGCAGCGCCGGCGCCACCAGCAGGCTCACGACGCCGAGTTGCACCGCCACGGCCATCATCGGCAGGTCCCAGCCGCCGCTCGCCCGGACCAGCAGGGCAAAGAGCGCCGGCCCCGCCACGTCGCCGAGGAAGGTCAGCAGCGTGGAACCCGAGGTTCGCCGTCCGAGACCTGCTCGCGCGGCCCCAGGCGCGCGACCTCCGCTAGGTGGATGCTGTTCCAGCTGGCTGCCACGAAGCCCGCGAGACCCGCGAGGATCGAGGCTTCCGCCGGGCGCGGGCGGCGGGCAGCGTCCTCAGCAGGAGCACCGCCGCGGCCGCCGCGGCACCCTGCGCCAGCAGATTGACGCTCGGCCGCCCGGTGCGGTCCGCGAGCCAGCCGAGGGCGATGCGCGCCACCACCCCCGCCCCCTGCATGGCGGCGAAGACACCCCCGGCCTCGACCAGCGAGAGCCCGCGCGTCTCGACCAGCCAGGTCACGGTGAAGGCAAACAGGCAGCCCTGCACCATGGCGAAGGAGACCGCGATCGCCGTCAGCGGCAGCAGCGCGGGCGCCATTCGCAGCGCCCGGAGCGGCGCGGCGAGCGTCGCCGGCGCCAGCACGGCGCGCGGGCCGATCGGCCGCGCCGGGTCGCGTTCGGCATCGAGGCGCGGGCGCAGGCCCCGGATGGCGGCGGCCGAGGCCAGCGCCGTCGCCGCGCAGAGCGCCAGCGCCGTGCCCCAGCCGAAGGCCGCCACGCCCGGCGCGGTCACGAGGCCGGCCAGCATGCCGCCCATCGGCGCACCCGCCTGCTTCACCGAGAAGATCAGCGTCCTGTGCGCCGGCGGCGCCGTCGCGGCCAGGATGCGGCTGCCCGCCGGCGGGCTCGGCCCATAGCCGATGCCGAGCAGGATCGCGGCCAGCATCAGCGCGGGCACGCTGCCGAGCGAGAGCGCGAGCAGCCCGGCCGCCGAAATGGCCGCCCCCGCCTGCAGCATCCTGACCGGCCCCAGCCGCGCCAGGAGCGGCCCGCCGAAGGCGAGGAACAGCACGGTGCCGAGGGCGTTCAGCGCCGAGAGGTTGCCGATCGCCGCCGCCGCCAGGCCGAGGCTGGCGGTCAGCAGCGGCGCCACGACCGGCAGGCTCCGCGCCATGAAGGAGGCGACGACCTGCATCAGCAGCGTCGCGCCGAGGGCGGCGCGCCAGGCGCCCGTCATGCGGCGCGCGGGAGATGGGCGGCTGGCCCGCGGCGCTTCGGCATCCCGGCCCTCATGCGGTGCGCCAGGAACGCCAGAGCAGCGCCGGGTCGGGTCGAACCGCCCCCGGCCGGCGGCGCCCGTCGCCTGCTGGCCCTGGGCGGCGGCGGCGCCTTCGCCTAGGTAACAGGGGCGACCGCCGCGACTGACCCCCGGGCGCGGCAGCCCCCAGCAAGGACGCGAGATGGACCGCCTCAGCACCCTTTCCGACCTGATCGCCGCGGCGCGGCGCGCCGGCGCCGACGCCGCCGATGCGCTGCTCGTGGCCTCCGCCTCGCTGTCCGTGAAGCGTCGCCTCGGGGAGATCGAGCAGCTCGAGCGGTCGGAGGGCTGCGACCTCGGGCTCCGGGTCTTCCTCGGCCGGCGCGTCGCCATCGTCTCCTCGACCGACCCCAACCCGAAGGGCTTCGCCGCCCTGGCCGAGCGCGCGGTCGCGATGGCCCGCGTGGTGCCGGAGGACCCCTTCGCCGGCCTGCCCGAGGCGGTCCCGACGCCATCGCGGGCGCTCGACCTCGACGACCCGGCCGAGCCCGCGGCCGAGGTGCTGCTCGCGCGCGCCGCGGCGGCCGAGGAAGCCGCGCTGGCCGTGGCCGGCGTCACCAACAGCGAGGGCGCCGAGGCCGGCTGGGCCCGCACGCGGATCGCGCTGGTCGGCTCCAACGGCTTCGCCGGCGCCTTCGCGCGCACGTCCCATTCCGTATCGGCCACCGCGCTGGCGGGGACCGGGACGGGGATGGAGCGCGACTACGACTGGTCCTCCACCGTGCACCTTGCCGACCTCGACGACCCGGTCGCGATCGGCCGGCGGGCGGGCGAGCAGGCGGTGCGCCGCCTCAACCCCACGCGGCCGCGCACCGCGCGCCTGCCTGTGGTGTTCGACCCGCGCGTCGCCGGCAGCCTGCTCGGCCACCTGGCGGGTGCGATCAGCGGCGCGGCGGTGGCGCGCGGCACCTCCTTCCTCAAGGACCGCATGGGGGACCGCGTGCTGGCGGCGGGCCTGACGGTGCGCGACGACCCGCTGCGGCCGCGCGGCCTCCGGTCCCGCCCCTTCGACGGCGAAGGCATGCCGGGCGAGGGCCGCGCCATCGTCGCGGACGGCGTGCTGACCACCTGGCTGCTCGACTGGCGGAGCGCGCGGCAACTGGGCCTCGCCTCGACCGGCCATGCCAGCCGCGGGACCGGCGGCGCGCCCGGCCCGGCGCCGTCGAACCTCTGGCTCGAGCCCGGCCCCCTGACGCCCGCTTCCCTGATGGCGGACATCGCCGAGGGGCTCTACGTGACGGAACTGATCGGCATGGGCGTGAACGGCGTGACCGGGGACTACAGCCGCGGCGCGGCCGGCTTCATGATCCGCGGCGGGCAGCTGGCCGAGCCGGTCAGCGAGGTCACGATCGCGGGCAACCTCAAGGACATGTTCCTGCACATCACGCCGGCGAACGACCTCCGCTTCCGCCGCGGCACGGACGCGCCGACGCTGCGCGTCGAGGGCCTGACGATGGCGGGAGGCTGAGGGACGGGAAGGGGCTGCGCCCATCGGCGCGGCATCCGGCGCCGGTCGGTGGCGGCAATCGCCAAGGCTTCCGGCGCTGCCCGCGGAACGGTTCGGCCGCGACCGTTACCTTGCGTTGCAGCACATGGCCGGGCTACGGCTTCCCGTATGGAAGGCCCCGTGACCGACTCCGACCGACCGATGCCGGAGATCCCCGTGGCCGACCTCGTTGCCGCCGTGCGGCAGCTCCGCCGCGGCACCGTGCTGGTGGTGGGCGATGCCATGCTCGACCGCTACGTCTTCGGCGCGGTGCGACGCATCAGTCCCGAGGCGCCGGTGCCCGTCCTGGCCGTGGAGCGCGAGCTCGCCATGCCGGGCGGCGCGGGCAACGTGGTGCGCAACCTGACGGCGCTCGGCGCCGCGGTCGCCTTCGTCTCGGTGGTGGGCGACGACCAAGCGGGCAGCGACCTGACCGGGCTGATCGGCGGCCAGCCGGGCGTCGAGCCCTGGCTGCTGGTGCAGGGCGGCCGCCACACCACGACCAAGACGCGCTTCCTCGCGAACGGCCAGCACATCCTGCGCGCCGACCAGGAGGTCGTGCAGCCGATCCACCCGCGCCTCGCGGACCGCATGATCAAGATCGCGGGCGACGCGGTGGCCGCGACTGCCGTGCTCGTGCTGTCCGACTACGGCAAGGGCGTGCTCGACGGCGACACCGCGCGGCAGCTGATCGACGCGGCGCGTGCCGCCGGCCGCCCGGTGGTGGTGGACCCCAAGGGTCGCGACTTCTCCCGCTATGCCGGGGCCGACATCGTCACGCCCAACCGCGCCGAGCTGGCCGAGGCGACCGGCCTGTCGGTCGACACCGAGGACGGCGTCGTCGCCGCCATGCGCGCGCTGCAGGCCGCGCACGGCTTCGGCGCCGTGCTGGTGACGCGGAGCGAGGACGGCATGACGCTGCTCGACGGTGCCCGCCTGCACCATTTCCCGGCCGAGGCGGCGGAGGTGCACGACGTCTCCGGCGCCGGCGACACGGTGGTGGCCACGCTCGCGGCCGGGCTGGCCTCCGGGCTGGCGCTGCCGGTGGCCGCGCGGCTGGCCAACATCGCCGCCGGCATCGTGGTCGGGAAGGTCGGCACGGCGGTGGCGCGGGAGGAAGAGATCATCGAGGCGCTGACGCCCGAGCGCGGCGCGTTGCGCAAGGTGATGTCGCGTTCCGCCGCCATCGAGCAGGTGGAGCGCTGGCGCCGCCGCGGCTGGCGCATCGGCTTCACGAACGGCTGCTTCGACCTGCTGCATCCGGGCCATGTGCACCTGCTGGAACAGGCGCGGTCCTGGTGCGACCGGCTGGTCGTCGGGCTGAACACGGATGCAAGCGTAAAGCGCCTCAAGGGCGCGGCACGGCCGATCCAGGGGGAGGCGGCGCGCTCGGCGGTGCTGGCATCCCTCGCGACCGTCGATTGCGTGACGCTGTTCGACGAGGACACGCCGGTCGAGCTGATCCGGCTGATCCGTCCGGACGTGCTGGTGAAGGGCGCGGACTACACGCCCGACCAGGTGGTTGGCGGCGACCTCGTCCAGGATTACGGCGGGCAGGTGCGCCTCGCCGCGCTGCTGCCGGGCAATTCGACCACGGCCACGGTCGCGCGCATCAAGGGGTGATGCTGGCCGCCTGTGGCGGCGATACCGGATGGACCTGCGACGAAAATGCGGGGGGAGAAGGGAACTTCTCCCCCCGGACCCCCCTCAACCTTTTTTGTCCTTTGGCGCCCGCCTTCCAGGACCTGCGCCAAGTGCCAAAGAAGGGAGGGGGCTCGGGGGAGGTTCTCCTCCCCCCACCTGCCTTCCCGGGCTCCAGACCCGTCCCTCATTCGACCCTAAGCGCCGCCCGCATCTCCGCCGCCCCCGCCGGGTCCGCCAGCGCCGCGAGCCGCCCGCCCGCGAGCATCGCGTAGCGGTGCAGCAACGCGCGGCGGCGGGCCGGGGCCAGTCGGTGTTCCGGTGCCTCGCGCAGCAGCGCGGCCTCGCCGTCGCAGGCTGCGATCAGCCCAACCTCCGTGGGCAGCAGCGCCTGCGGGAAGTCGAGGTCCACGGCGAAGTAGAGCCGGTCGCACCAGGCGCGGTAGTCGGGCCATTTGGCGTCGCCCAGGTAGTCGCGCGCGCAGGACTTCACCTCGATCACCGCGAAGCCGCCGGCCGGCAGCAGCGCCAGGATGTCGGCGCGGCGGCCGTCGGGCAGCGGCACCTGCTCGAGCGGCGCCCAGCCGCGCAGCGCGCAGAACCGCGCGGCGGCGCGCGTCACGGCCAGCGTGCGGGCCGGCGCCTCCATCGTCAGCGCGTGAGCCCCATGGGCTTCGGCGTCGCGCCCACATTGCCGGCCGAGCGCCCGGCATCGACCGGCAGCGTGACGCCCGTGATCCAGCGCGCGGCGGGGGAGGCGAGGAAGCAGGCCGCCTCCGCCACGTCCCAGGCGGTGCCCTCGACCTTCAGCAGTCCCGCGCTGGCGCGCTGCTGTCGGAGTTCGTCGCCCATCCCGCGGGAGGCGACCATCGGCGTGTAGACATAGCCCGGCGCCACCGCGTTCACGCGGATCAGGTCGCCGCCGTGATGCGCGGCCATGGCGCGCGTCATCTGCACGATGGCGCCCTTGGTGGTGGCGTAGAGCAACCCGGGATGCCCGCCCTGGAGGCCGGCGATGGAGGCGAGGTTGACGATCGCGCCGGCGCCCGCGCGGCGCATCTCGGGCACCGCGTATTTCGCCATCAGCATTACGGACTTCACGTTGACCGCCATGCCGTGGTCCCAGGCGTCCGGGTCCACCGCCTCGGCGTCGCCGGGCGGGCCGCTGATGCCGACGTTGTTCACCAGGATATCGAGCCGGCCGAACTGCCGCACGGCCTCCGCCACCGCCGCCGCGCAGTCGGCCGCCTTCGCGACGTCGGCGATGGCGGCGGCGCAGGTGCCGCCCTCCGCGCGGATCATCTCCTCGGTACCGGTCAGCCAGTCGCGCTCCACGTCCAGCAGCAGCACGCGCGCGCCGCGGCGCGCGAGAAGGGCGGCGATGGCGCGCCCATTGCCGATGGTGGTCGCGTCGGTGCCCGAGGGGCGCGAGCCCGCGCCGGTGACGATCGCGACGCGGCCGTCGAAGCGGGTGTTGTCCTGCATGGTGGTCTCCTCCGTTGCCGGCAGCCTGCACCGGGATGGCCGGGGGCGGAAGCCGCGGGCGGTTGCACGGCGGGCGGGCCGGGGCCACTTCCGGCGCATGATCCGTCGCGCCCTTCTCGCCCTGCCGTTCCTCGCCGCCCCCGCCCTGGCGCAGGAGGCGCCGGTCGCCTCGGAGCGCGCTGCCTTCCGCGTCACGATCTTCGCCACGGGGCTCGAACGCCCCTGGGGCGGGGCCTTCCTGCCGGATGGCAGCCTGCTCGTGACCGAGCGCGTCGGCCGGCTGCGCCGGGTCGGCACGGATGGCCGCGTCTCGGCGCCGCTCGGCGGCGTGCCGCAGGTCGATTCCGGGTCGCAGGGCGGGTTGCTCGACATCGCCCTCGCCCCCGACTTCGCGCGCACGCGGGAGGTTTTCTTCTGCCAGGCGGCGCTGGTCGAGGGCGGTTCCCTGACCAGGCTGGTCGCGGCGCGGCTCTCGCCAGCCGGGGATGCGCTGGTCGGGCTGCGCCGCCTGCTGGATGCGACGCCGGCGCAGTCCTCGGGCAAGCTGCACTACGGCTGCCGTATTGCCTTCGGGCCGGAGGGGCACGTCTTCCTCTCGACCGGGGAGCGCAACGAGCGCGCCCGCGCGCAGCGGCTCGACGACCTGGCCGGCAAGGTGATCCGCCTGACGCGCGACGGGCGCGTGCCGGCCGACAATCCCTTCGTCGGCCAGCAGGGCGTGCGGCCCGAGATCTGGTCGTATGGCCACCGGCATCCGCAGGGCCTCGCCTTCAACCCCTGGACCGGCAGCCTTTGGGAAGCCGAGTTTGGCCCGCGCGGCGGGGACGAGATCAACGTGATCCGCCGCGGTGCCAATTTCGGCTGGCCGGTGGTCAGCCACGGTCGGGAATACTGGGGGCCGCGCATCTCGCGGGAAGTCAGCGCGCCGGGGCTCGAGGACCCGATCCATGTCTTCGCGCCGGCGGTGAGCCCCTCCGGCATCGCCTTCTACGACGGGACGGCGTTCCCGGGCTGGCGGCGGAGCCTGTTCGTGGCCGCGCTGAACACGCCGGGCCTGGTGCGCCTGACGACCGAGGGCGACCGCGTGGTCGGCGAGGAACGGCTGCTGACCGGGATGGCGCGGCTGCGCCATGTCCTGGCCGGGCCGGACGGCCGGCTCTATCTGCTGACCGATGAGACCGAGGGCCGCATCCTGCGGCTCGACCCCGCCTAGGCAAAGCCAGGTCCCGGTTTCCAAAGGCCTTCCGGCTCTTTGGCGGGGAGGGTGCGGGCGGGGCGGCGCCCCTCCTGCTATACCCGTTGTGCTCCCGCCGAATCCGGCCAGAACCGCACCCCCTGCCGTGCCAGCCCGCCGCCGACGCCGACCGCCGTGCCGTCCGCGCGCCAGCAGGCCGCCCCTTCCATGACGCCATCCGGGTGGAAGGCGATGGCGCACATGCCGCCGCCGACATGGGGCAGGCGCGCGACGTCGTGCCCGCGCGCGGCGAGGTCGCCGCGCACCGCGTCGGGCACCGCGGGCTCGACCTCGACGGCCTCGCCCTGCGTCCAGAGGCGCGGTGCCTCCACCGCCTCCTGCAGCGACATGCCGTGGTCCACCAGGTTCAGCATGGCCTGCATGACGGACCCGAAGATTCGCAGGCCGCCCGGCATGCCGAGCGCGTAGGCCGGCTTGCCGCCGCGCAGCACGATCATCGGCGCCATCGAGGTGGTGACGCGCTTGCCCGGCGCGATGGACAGCGCGCGCCCCGGCCGCGGATCGAAGGTGGCCAGGTAGTTGTTCGGGATCATGCCCGTGCCGCCCACCAGGAAGCGCGCGCCGAATGCGGAATTGATGGTCTGCGTCGAGCAGACGATCCGGCCGTCCGAATCGGCCACCGTGATGTGCGTGGTGTTCGGGCTCTCGGCGGCCGGGATGCCGGCGCCCCAGGCCTGGGCGCGCGCCATGTCGAGCATCGCGCGGCGCTGGTCGGCGTAGTTCATCGACGTCAGGCGTTCGACCGGCACGGCCACGAAGGCGGGGTCACCCGAGGCCGCGGCGCGGTCGGCGAAGGCGATCTTCAGGCATTCGGCCAGCAGGTGCAGAGTGTCGGCGCTGCCGAAGCCCATGGCGCCGAGGTCGTGGCCCGACAGGATGTTCAGCATCTGCAGCACATGCACGCCGGAGGATGCGGGCGGCGGCGGCAGCACCACCTCGACGTCGCGATAGGGGCCGCGCAGCGGCGCGCGCTCGACGGTGCGGTAGGCGCGGAGGTCCTCGGCGGTGACGATGCCGCCGGCGCGTACGATGCCCTCCGCCACCGCGGCGCCGAGCGCGCCGGACAGCGCCGCCGCGCCTTCCTTCGCCACTGCCTTGAGCGTCTCGGCGTATTCCGCCTGCACGACGCGGTGGCCGGGCTTCAGCACGGCGCCGCCGGGCAGATAGAGCGCGGCGATGGCGGGGTCACGCGCCAGGTCGGGCGCCGCCTCGGCCGCGCATTCGGCCAGGTAGGGCGTGGCGCGGAAGCCGCGTTCGGCGTGGCGGATCGCCGGCGCCATCACATCGGCCAGCGGGAAGGTGCCGAAGCGGGCCAGCGTCTCGCACCAGGCCAGCAGGTTGCCGGGCGTGGCGACCGAAAGCCCGCCCACGGCATTGGCGCGGCCGACGGCCTCGAGGCTGCGCGGGCTGTCCGGCTGCGCGGGCGTGAACATGTCGGGCCGCGCCGCGGCGGCGACGGTCGCCATGCCGTCGATGACGGTGTGGGTGCCGTCCGGCAGGCGCAGATGGGCCGTGCCGCCGCCGAGCAGCCCGACCATCATCGGCTCGACCACGGTCAGCGCGAACAGGGCGGCGATTGCGCCGTCCACGGCGTTGCCGCCGGCGGCCAGCATCTCGGCCCCGGCGGCGGAGGCGAGCGGGTGGTTCGTGACCACCATGCCCCGCGTGCCCGTGGCAGGGCGCTTCTCGCACGCGAAGCGCGTGCCGGCGCGCGCGGTCCAGTCCTGCGTCATGGCGGCGGTCCCGTTCAGTTGGCTGGCGTCGACAGGCGAATGAGCCGTTGCGGGGCGCAGAGATCCTCCCCGGCCCGGCTCTCGACCGCGCCGCCCGACCAGCGGATGCGCAGGTCGCAGCGGCAGGGCATGTCGCGCGGCGGCGTGAGGTGCAGGGCATTGCCGGCCGGCAATTCGACACGGCCGATCAGGGATGGCCCGAAGCGCGATTCCCCGGCGGGGGAGATCTCGACCGCGACGATGGTGCCGGGCCCCTGGTTCATGAGCATGAAGGGCCGTGGCCGCGGGTCCTGCGCAAGGGCCGGCGCCGACGACAGCGCGATCAGGGCCGCGAGCCCGACGCCGAGCCCTTGCTTCCCTCGAAGCGCAATTCGGCTGCGGTGCAAAGGTCGACCCCCGGACGGTCCTCGGTCCTGCCGCCAACATAGACGACACGGATGTTGAACAGGCAACCCTGGCCGGGCGGCGCGCGCAGCAGCACGGCGTTGCCGGGGGTGATCTGCGCCTGGCCGAGCCAGTCCTGCCGTCCGATGCCCTCCTCGAGCCGCCCGACATAGAGCTGCGTGATGGTCGCGTCCGCGCCATTGGAGAGCCGGGCGGCGGGGATGGCGGCCGGCGTCGGCGTGGTGCCGACCGGGCCGGGCATCACGGGGGCGGGGCCGGGTGCCTGCGGGACGGGCGCGCCGGCGGGTGCCGGGGAAGCACCGGGCAACGGCAGGCCGGGCAGGCCGAGCCCCGTGAGCGCGCCCGGCAGCCCAAAGCCGGCGCGTGGCGCGGGGGCGGGATCCGCCCC
The DNA here is from genome assembly GCF_005222755.1 of Roseomonas sp. HF4. GTDB lineage: Bacteria > Pseudomonadota > Alphaproteobacteria > Acetobacterales > Acetobacteraceae > Neoroseomonas. The sequence goes on along the minus strand of NZ_STGD01000006.1, from coordinate 52,998 downwards.
TGCGGCCGGCGGCGGCGCGGCGGCCGGGACCGGTGCCTCGCGCGCGGCCGCGACGCCTGCGCCCGCGGATCCGGGCGCGTCGCCCCGCGCCGCCGTCGCGCCGATGTCGAGCCATGAGCGCAGCCGCGGTTCATAGACCCAGGCCACGGCGCCGAGCACGGCCAGCATCAGCACCAACCCGATCGCGACCGCGAGGCCGAGGCTGCGGCGCGGCCGGGGCAGGTGCGGCGCCGGGTCGGCTGGCGGCCGGCCGGCCGTGCTGGCCGCCGGCTCCACGCGGCGCGGCGCGGTGCCGGCGGGCGCGCGTGCCGGCGGCGGCGTGGGCGCCGCCACCGGCAGCCGCCCTCCAGCCGCGGCCGCGCGCGCCGCGGCGACCATCGCCGCCGCTTGGCCACGCGGGATCTCGATCGTCGCGTCGGCGGCCAGCGCGATTCGCACGCCGGCCGCCAGCGCATCGACGTGCTGCTCGATCGGGGGCGGGAAGACGTTCAGCCAGTGCGACCCCGCGAGATGTAGCCTGAGCGCCCCGCCGGGCTGGCAATCCTCGATCCGCACCGGCACCAGCGCGAGGGACTGCGAGACCGCGGTCACGACCTCGTTCCTGACATGCACGGAGGCCGCCGTATGGCGGGACAGCACGAGCACCATGGCATGCGCGCGGCCGATCGCGGTCAGGATGGCCTCGCCCCAGTCGGCGCCGGCGGACACGTCGCGCGGCGCCATCCAGCAGGCGATGCCGCGCGATTCCAGTGCCGCGCAGACCGCGTCGGCGGCAGCACGGTCGGCAGACGCGTAGCTCAGGAAAACGTCATGAGGCATCGGCGGCGTCCGGGACGTTCGTTTCTGGCACAGCACGCGCCGCAGCGCCATCGCGCGGCTGCGGTCGCGAACCCCGGATGCGCGCCACGTTGCGGCGGCCGCCCGGCCTCCGTAGGATGACCGACTGTCCCGCGGCCGAGGCCCGATGTCCGACCCGCTTTCGGAAGTCCTGGCACTCGAGGCCGAGGGCCTCCTGTTTTCCGCCCATGACCGCGCGATGGTGGCGCTTGCCGAGCGTCCCGACGACGTGGCGCTGCGCTACCGCGCGACCCTGACCATCGCGCGGACCGGCGCGACGGTCATGGCGCTCGACCTGTTCCATCGCCTGCGGCTCGAGGCGGTGGCGGACCCCGAGGTCGCCGCGCTGGGCGCGCGGCTTCTGAAGGACCGCGCCTTCGAGCAGCCGGTCGCCGTCCGGGGCCCGCTGCTGCGGGAGGCGGCGCGGCGCTACGACCTGCTCTGGCGTCGCGGTGGCGCCGGCTGGCACGGGGTGAACGCGGCGGCGCTGCGCCTGCTGGCCGGGGAGCGCGAGGCGGCGGCCGCCATCGCCGGCCGCGTGCTCGAGACGCATCGCGACGGCGGCGACTACTGGGCCGCGGCCACGCGGGCCGAGGCGCTGCTGCTCGCCGGCCGCGCGAACGAGGCGCGCACGGCGCTGCTGGAAGCGGAGGCGCGGGCCGGCAACGACCTTTCGGCGCGCGCCACCACCCGGCGGCAGATGCGGCGGGAGGCGGTGGCGCTCGGCCTGTCGCCGGCGATGGTGGACGTGCTGCGGATCCCGGCGGTGCTGCACTACACGGGCCACATGCCGAAGCCCGGCCAGGACGGCGCGGCGGAGGAGGCGGAGATGGCCGCCGGGCTCGACGCCGCCATCGCCGGCGCCAATGTCGGCGCGGCCTTCGGCGGGCTGGCCGCCGGGCTCGACATCCTGGCGGTGGAGGCGCTGCTGCGCGCCGGCATCACGCCGACCTGCGTGCTGCCCTGCGACCCCGTGCTGTACGAATCGGACTCGGTCGCCCCGGCGGGCGCGCAATGGGTGGCGCGCTTCCGCACCGTGCTGCCGCGCGTGCGCGTGGTGCAACTCGACGAACGACCCTTCCCGGACGACGACCTGCACCTCGCGATGGCGGCGCGGCGCGCCATGGGCCTCGCGCGGCTGCACGCCCGGCACCGCGACGGGGAGGCCGTGCAGGTGGCGGCGTGGGACGGCAGGCCGGCGCGCGGGGCCGCCGGCACGGGCGCCGACGTGCAATCCTGGACCGAGGCCGGGGGGCGGTCGATCCAGATCGGCTGGCCCTGGCCGCGCAACGGCACGGGCAATGGCGCGCCGGAGGCCCGGCGCCGGCCCATGGCGGTGCTGTTCGGCGACCTGCCGCGCTTCTCGGCGCTGGACGATGCCGGGCTCGCCGCCTTCTACGAGGGGCCGCTGCGGGCGATGGGCCAGGCATTGGACCGGCACCCCGCGCGCTACCGCAATGCCTGGGGGGATGCCGTGCAGATCGCCTTCGACGAGGTCCCGGCCGCCGCGGCCTGTGCCTTCGACATGCGCGCCGCGCTGGAGGCGCAGGAGCCGCCGATCCACCCCCGCTTCGCGCTGGATTTCGGGCCGATGCTGCCGGTGCAGGACGCCGTGCAGCGGGTCGAGAAGTTCTCCGGCCGCGCCATGACGCGTGCGGCGCGCATCGAGCCCGTCACGCCGCCCGGGCGCATCTTCGCGACCGAGGCCTTCGCGTGCGAGGTGGCGCTGCTGCCGCGCGGCGCGCCGCTGGCCTGCGACTATGCCGGGCTGATCCCGACTGCCAAGGGCTTCGGCGCGCTGCCGCTCTATGCGCTGCGCCGCGCCTGGGCCCAGGAGGAGATGGCATGAGCGACACACGTCTTGCCGAGGAGCTCGGCCAGGTCCACCTACTGCGCGACTTGCCGCCCGTGGCGCTCGCGCGGTTGGCGGAGGGCGCGCGGCGGCTGGCACCCGCTGACGGCGCGCCGCTGTTCTCCCAGGGCGACCCGCCGGATGCCGTCTATGCGGTTCTGGAAGGGCGCGGGCGCGTGCGCGTCGGTGCCCCGGACAACGCCGCCAAGCGCCTGATGGTCGAGGTGTTCCGCACCGGCGACGCCTTCGGGGAGATCGGCGTGCTGGACGGCTCCCCGCGCAGCGCGGACGCGGTCGTGATCGGCGAGGTGAAGCTCGCGCGGATCCCGGCTGCTGCCTTCCTCGAGGTCGCGCAGGGCGAGCCGGCGCTCGGCCTCGCGCTCGCGCGGCTGCTGTCGGTGCGGCTGCGGCGCACCTTCGGACTGCTGCAGGATGCGACCTTCGCACCGCTCGAGGTGCGGCTCGCGCGGCAGGTGATGTACCTGTTGAAGGCGGACAGCGTGAAGACCGAGAAGGGCGTGCGCCTCGCCGCGCGGTTCCGGCAGGGGGACCTGGCCGACCTGCTCGGCGCCACCACGCGCAGCATCATCTCGATCCTGAATGCGTGGCGGGCGGCGAACCTCGTCGCCTACGACACCGAGAAGGCGTTCCTCTTCGTGCTGGACGAGGCGGGGATGGCGGCCGTCGCGGCGGGGCCGCGCGAGGCTTGAGACACGGCGGGGCCGCGCGAGGCTTGAGATATGGCGGGGCCGCGCGAGGCGTGAACGTCGGCGGGCGCCCGGCGTGAAGCGATTCCTGGCGCGGCGCCCGGGCGGCAGGGCATGATGCGCGGCATGATACGTCTGCCCAGGGCCATGCGGTGCGCCCCGCTCATGGCCGCCTTTCTGCTGGCGGCGCTCCCCGCGCTCGCCGACCTGCCTGGCGCGAAGCCGCCGCCGCTTGCGCCGCATGCGCGCGTGCACCAGGTCGAGGGACCGGCCGAGAAGCCGCCGCCGCTCGAGCGCGGCCCCGCCGATATCGCCGGCCCCGCCTGTTCCCCCGAGCACCACCGGCCGGTGATCGACGCGGCGCTGGTCGAGGCGCGGCTGCGCATCGCCGAGGCGGTGCGCCTGGTGCGCGAGGAGCCCGGCCACCCGCACATCGCCCGCTGGTTCGGCACCGCGGGCCGCAAGGGCGTGCTGATCACGCTGGAGCAGACCGAAGCGCGCCTCGCCGACATCGAGGGCGTCGAGATCCGCTGCAACGACCCTGCGGCCTGCCCGGGCGGGCGGTTCGCCTATGCGCGGGAACGCGACCTGGTGCTCGGGCTCTGCCCGCCCTTCTTCCGTGCCCGGATGGAGGGCACGGACAGCCGCTGGGGCATCCTGATCCACGAGGCGACGCATCTCGCGGCCAATACGCGCGACCATGCCTACCGGCCGAACGGCGCGCTGGTGCTGGCGAAGGACGACGCGATGCGCGCCGCCGAGAACGCCGACAACTTCGAATACTTCGTCGAGACCCTGCCGCGCTGATGCCTGGCGCACGAAGGCTCCACCTTCGTGCCCCTCAGACGCCGGGCGGGCCGCATCCGCGGCCCTTGGCTTCGCCGGACAACCGGCGGACCGCAGTCGCGGCCTCGGCCCTTCGGGCCGAAAGTCGGAACTTCGTGCACTTGGTATGAGGCGCGCGCGTCAGCCGCGCACGGGCCGCACCGTCGCCAGGATGGCGGCGCCCGCGCCGAGGAAGACCAGCACCGTGGCCATCCCCGCCGCCTGGCTGCCGGTCGCGGTGGTGACCACGGCCAGCGCCGCCGGGCCGAGGAAGCCCGTGATGCGGCCGGACAGCGCGAACAGCCCGAAATGCGCCGTGCACTGGTCGACCGGCGCCATGCGCGCCATCAGCGTGCGCGACGCCGCCTGCGCCGGCCCCATGAAGATGCCGAGCGCCATGGCGAGCGCCCAGAACCAGGACTTGCTCTCGGCCAGCAGCAGTGCGGCGCCAAGACCGATCATGGCCACCAGCGCGATCAGCACCGTGCGCTTCGAGCCCAACCGGTCCTCGAACAGCCCGAAGGCCGCCGCGCCGCCGCCCGCCGTCACGTTGAGCGCGATGCCGAAGAGCAGGATCTCCTCGAAGGTCATGCCGTGGACGCCGGCGGCGTAGATCGCGCCGAAGGCGAACAGCGTGTTGAGGCCATCCGTGTAGAACAGCCGCGCGACGAGGAAGCGCAGCATGTCCGGCCGCTTCGGCAGACCGCGCAGCAGGAAGCGCGTCTCGGCCACGCATTCGGCGACGGCGCGGCCCATCGGCACGCGTTCCCCCGGCGGGTCCGGCACCACCAGGATGACCGGCCAGGCAAACAGCACCGTCCAGGCCGCGACCAGCAGCGCCGTCGCGCGGACATGCTCGGAGGCGTCGCGGTCGAGGCCGAACAGCGCCGGGTTCGGCTGGATCAGCAGCACGAGCGCCAAGCTGAGGCAGGCGAGCCCCCCCGCATAGCCGAGCCCCCAGGCGAGGCCCGAGACGCGCCCGATATGGTCGGGCGTCGTCACCTCCGGCAGCATGGAATTGTAGAAGACCGTGCCGACCTCGAAGGCGATGGTGGCCAGCATGACGCAGCCGAGCGCCCAGAGCGTCCAGGATGGGTCGGGCTCGGCATACCAGACGAGCGCCGTGAAGACGGCGGTGCAGAAAGTCGCCGCCGCCAGCAAGGCGCGCCGGTGGCCGCCGCGGTCGGCGATGGCGCCCAGCAGCGGCGAGAGGATGGCGATGCCGATCGCCGCCAGCGTCTGCATCCAGCCCCATTGCGCCTGGCCGGTGGCCGGGTCGGGGGCGATGCCCTGGGTGAAGTAGGCCGCGATCACGAAGGTCGATACGACCGTCGGGAAGGCGCTGTTCGCCCAGTCGAAGGTGGCCCAGGCGATCGCCTTGCGGTTCATGGGTTCGGTCGTGCCGGAAGTGCCGCCCGCCGGCAAGGGTGGAACGGCCCCGTGCCGTGGCCGGCGCGCCGTGCCATAAGCGCCGCCCCAACCGCACCGGGCCCCCTGCAGCGATGATCCGTCTCGACAATGTCAGCAAGCAGAACGGCCGGCAGATCCTCTTCATCGAGGCCTCCGCCGCCCTCCAGAGGGGGGAGAAGACCGGGCTCGTCGGCCCGAACGGCGCCGGCAAGTCCACGCTGTTCCGCATGATCACGGGCCGGGAGCCGCCGGATGAGGGCCTGGTTGTGGTGGACCGCGGCGTGCGGGTCGGCCTGTTCGGCCAGGATGTGGGGGAGATGGCGGGCCGCAGCGCGGTCGCCGAGGTGATGGACGGCGCGGGCGATGTCAGCGCCGTCGCCGCCGAGCTGCGCGAGCTTGAGGCGGCGATGGCCGACCCCGGCCGCGCGGACGACCTCGACGCGATCGTCGAGCGCTTCGGGGAGGTGCTGGCGCGCTTCGAGGACCTCGGCGGCTATGCGCTCGACAGCCGTGCGCGGGAGGTGCTGGCCGGGCTCGGCTTCAGCCAGGAGATGATGGAGGGCGATGTCGGCAGGCTCTCGGGCGGCTGGAAGATGCGCGTGGCGCTGGCCCGGATCCTGCTGATGCGCCCCGACGTCATGCTGCTGGACGAACCCAGCAACCACCTCGACCTCGAGAGCCTGATCTGGCTGGAGGGCTTCCTCGCGGGGTTCGAGGGCGCGCTGCTGATGACCTCGCACGACCGGGAGTTCATGAACCGCGTCGTCAACCGGGTGATCGAGATCGATGGCGGCACGCTGACGACCTACGCGGGCGACTACGCCTTCTACGAACGCCAGCGCGCGCTCGCCGAGCAGCAGCAGCAGGCGCAGTTCGAGCGCCAGCAGGCGATGCTGGCCAAGGAGATCGCCTTCATCGAGCGCTTCAAGGCGCGCGCGTCGCACGCTGCCCAGGTGCAGAGCCGGGTCAAGAAGCTCGAGAAGATCGACCGCGTCGAGCCGCCGCGGCGCCGCCAGACGCTGGCCTTCGATTTCCTGCCGGCGCCGCGCTCGGGCGACGACGTGGCGCAGCTGCGCGGCGTCACGAAACGCTACGGCAGCCGCATGGTGCATGACGGGATCGACCTGCTGGTGCGCCGGCGGGAACGCTGCTGCGTCCTTGGCGTGAACGGCGCGGGCAAGTCCACGCTGCTGAAGCTGGTGGCCGGCGCGACCGCACCCGACAGCGGGACGGCGACGTTGGGCGGCAGCGTCCGCCTCGGCTATTTCGCGCAGCATGCGATGGACCTGCTGGACGGGGAGAGCACGGTCTACCGGTGGCTCGAGGACCGCTTCCCGCGCGCCTCACAGGGCTCGCTCCGCGCGCTGGCGGGCTGCTTCGGCTTCCCCGGCGACGATGTCGAGAAGCGCTGCCGCGTGCTCTCGGGCGGGGAGAAGGCGCGGCTGGTGATGGCGGGGATGCTGTTCGACCCACCCAACTTCCTGGTGCTCGACGAGCCCACCAACCACCTCGACATGGGCACGAAGGAAATGCTGGTCGCCGCACTCGCGCAGTACGAGGGCACGATGCTGTTCGTCTCGCACGACCGCCACTTCCTGGCCGCGCTGTCGAACCGCGTGCTGGAGCTGACGCCCGACGGCATCCGCGACTACGACGGCGGCTACACCGAATACGTCGCGCGCACGGGGCAGGAGGCGCCGGGGCTGCGCGCCTGACGGGGCGCGCGCTTGGGAAAAGGGCGGGGAGAGAAGGGAACTTCTCCCCCCGGACCCCCCACAACCTTTTTTGACACCTGGCGCCCCGCTCTCCGGTACGAGCGCCAAGTGCCAAAGAAGGGAGGGGGGCGGGGGAGGTTCCCCTCCCCCCCACTTTTCGGCCAGCAACGCGCGATCCCCTTCCCCGGCGGAGATCAGCCGCCCGGCTTCTTCATCCCGCGCCCCTTCACCACCGCGTCGTCGCCGAACTTCGCGCGCAACCGCTCGACCGCCGCCCAGCGTGCCGCGCGCCGGGGCGCCTCGGGATCCGCGAGGTCGCCGCGGTCGGCCTCCGCCGCCGGCGCCAGCGGCTGCGCGCCGATGCCGATCAGGCGGAAGGCCGTGCCGTCTGCCTCACGCGCCAGCAGCGAGCGCGCCGCGGCGAACAGCGTCTCGGGTAGGCGGGTCGGCTGCGGCAGGCGCGCGGCGCGGGTGCGCGTGGCGAAACCCGCGGTCTTGAGCTTGAGCGTGATGCCGGCGGCGGCCAGGTCCTTCTCGCGCAGCCGGCGGGCGAGTTTCTCGCAGAGCCGCCAGAGCGGCGCCTCGAGCGCCTCGCGCCCGGCGATGTCGGCCTCGAAGGTGGTCTCGGCGCTGATGGACTTGGTCTCGCGGTCTGGCGTGACGGCGCGGTTGTCCTCCCCGCGCGCGCGGGCAACGAGGCCGGGGCCGTCCTCCCCGAAGCGTTGCGCGGCGTCGCGCGCCGGCAGTGCGGCGAGCTGCCCGAGCGTCGCGAACCCCGCCGCCTGCAGCCGCTTGGCGAGCGCGGGCCCGACGCCCGGCAGCAGCGACACGGGCTGCGGCGCGAGCCATGGGGCCGCCTCCGCCGCGCCGATGACCGCGAAGCCGCGCGGCTTGTCGCGCTCGGCGGCGAGCTTGGCCATCAGCCGGTTGGCGGCCAGCCCGATCGAGACGGTGACGCCGACCTCCCGCTCCACCGCCAGGGCGAAGCGCGCCAGCACCACTGCCGGCGGCGCGCCGTGCAGCGCCTCCGTGCCCGTGAGGTCGAGCACCGCCTCGTCGATCGACAGCGGCTGCACGAGGGGTGTCAACGCCTCCATCAGCGCGCGGATGCGCCGTCCCTCGGTGACGTATTTCGCGATGTCCGGGCGGATCACCACCGCATCCGGGCAGGCCGCCAGCGCCTTGAACATCGGCATGGCGGACCGCACGCCGCGGGTGCGCGCCAGGTAGCAGCAGGCCGCGACCACGCCGCGCCTGCCGCCGCCGACGATGACCGGCTTCGCCAGCAGGTCGGGCCGGTCGCGCTTCTCGACGCTCGCGTAGAAGGCGTCGCAGTCGACATGCGCGACGGTCAGGCGGAACAGGTCCGGATGTGCGACGCAGCGCCGTGATCCGCAGGCGGGGCAGCGCCCGAAGGCCTGCTCCGTCGCATGCAGGCAATCACGGCAGAGCGCGGGCATGGCGGCGCACCAGGAAGGGCAGGACGGCGAGCCAGGCGAGCAGCGCGAGCCCGACCGCGCGCTCGGCGCCGCCGCGCGGCGCGCGGGTGGCGGCCAGGCCCGTCGCCTCGAAGACAGCGCCGAGCGCGGCCTCCAGCGCCAGCACGACGGCCAGCGCGACCGCCGCGACCACGGCGCGGCGGCTGGCCGAGGGCGGCGGCGCGAGCCGCGCCATCACCGCGCGCGCCATCACCCAGAGCAGCGCCGCCATCGCCGTCGCCTCCGCCAGCGCGGCGGGCAGCCCGCCGATGCGCGGCGCGAGCGCGAGTTCGCGCACCGGCCCGAGCGCCATGCCGGCCAGGAAGGCGAGCGCGGCGTAGACCAGCCCGGCCCGGAGCGGCGTCATTCCTGGTCCCAGAGCCGGGCCGCGCCGAAGACGCCGGAGGAATCCCCGTGCCGCGCCTGCACGATCGGCGTGCGCGCGACATCGCCGAGGGCGCGGCGCGCCATCAGCCGCGGCACCTCCTCGTACAGGAGCGCCATGTTGGACACGCCGCCGCCCAAGACGATCACGTCGGGGTCGAGGATGGTGGTGATCATGGACAGCGCGCGCGCCAGGCGGTCGGCATAGCGGGCCAGCGCGGCGGCGGCCCGCGCCTCCCCCGCCGCGGCGCGGGCGGGCAGGTCGCCGGCGTCGCGCGCGCCGGGGCCATCGGCATCGCGCGCGAGCGCCGGGCCACAGAGGAAGGTCTCGATGCAGCCGCGCCGGCCGCAGAAGCAGGCGGGGCCGGGGAATTCATCCGCCGTCATCCAGGGCAGCGGCGCATGGCCCCATTCGCCGCCCGTCCGGTTCGGCCCGTCCAGGATGCGGCCGGAGGCGACCAGGCCGCCGCCGACGCCGGTGCCGAGGATGGCCGCGAAGACCATGCGGTAGCCCGCGCCCGCGCCGTCCGCCGCCTCGCTCATGGCGAGGCAGTTGGCGTCGTTCGTGACGCGCACCTCGCGCCCCAGCGCGGCGGCGAGGTCGACATCGAGCGGATGGCCGTTCAGCGCCTGGGAATTGGCGTTGCGCACCAGGCCCGTGGCGGGGCTGAGGCTGCCCGGGATGCCGACGCCGACGGTGCCGCGCTCGCCGGTCTCGCGCTCCGCCTCGGCGACCAGGCCGGCGATGGCCTCGACCATGGCGGGATAGTCGGTCGGCGTCGGGACGCGGCGGCGCAGCCGCACGGCGCCGTCGCGGTCCAGCGCCACGATCTCGATCTTGGTGCCGCCGAGGTCGATGCCGAGCTTCATCCGCCAAGGGTGGTCGGCCGCCGCCCGCGCCGCAACCCCGGGATCGCCGCGACGCTGGACGCGGCCCGCGCGGGGTGCTGGACTCACGGCCATGAGCGAGACGCTGCTGGACGTGAAGGGGCTGACCTGCCCGCTGCCGGTGCTGAAGGCGAACAAGGCGCTGCGGGGGCTTACCGCCGGGGCACGGCTGACGGTGCTGACCACCGACCCCGCCTCGGTCGCGGATTTCCGGGCCTTCTGCAAGGAAACCGGCCACGCGCTGGTCGCCTTCGGGGAGGAAGCCGGCGCCTACCGCTTCGTCATCCGCAAGAAGGACGAGCCGGCGTGAGCGTCCTGCTGCTGACGCACCGCGACTGCCTGCGCCACGACCCCGGCCCGCACCACCCGGAATGCCCGGACCGGCTGCGCGCCGTGCTGAAGGCGCTCGATGCCGGGGAATTCGCCGAGCTGATCCGCGACCAGGCGCCGCTCGCGACGGTCGAGCAGCTGCTGCGGGTGCATCCCGAGAACTACGTCTCGGCCATTCTGGCGATCCGGCCGGAACCGGACGAGCGCGTGCCGCTCGATGGCGACACCATAATGTCCTGGGGCAGCGCCGATGCCGCGCTGCGCGCCGCGGGCGCGGCGGTGGCGGCGGTCGATGCGGTGATGAAGGGCGAGTTCCGCCGTGCCTTCTGCGCGACGCGCCCGCCCGGCCACCACTGCGAGCCGGGCCGCCCGATGGGCTTCTGCCTGTTCGCCAATGCCGCCGTCGCGGCGCGGCATGCGCAGGCGGAACACGGCGCGGCGCGCGTCGCGGTGGTGGATTTCGACGTCCACCACGGCAACGGCACGCAGGCCTGCTTCGAGGCCGACGCGTCGCTGTTCTACGCGTCGTCCCACCAATGGCCGCTCTATCCCGGCACGGGGGACGTGACCGAGACGGGGGTGGGCAACATCCTCAACGCGACCCTGCCGCCGGGGGCCGACGGCGCGGCCTTCCGCGCCGCCTGGGCGGAGACGCTGATCCCGGCGCTCGAGGCCTTCGCACCCGACCTGCTCGTGATCTCGGCCGGGTTCGACGCGCATGCGGCGGATCCGCTGGCGCAGCTGCGCGTGCGGGAGGCGGATTTCGCCTGGCTGACCGAGGCGCTGTGTGGCGTCGCGGACCGCTGCTGCGGCGGGCGGGTCGTGTCGTTGCTGGAGGGTGGGTATGACCTGGAGGCGCTGGGGCGATCGGCGGCGGCGCATGTTCGCGCGCTGATGCGGGCCTGAGGCATCGGCCGGGCAGGGACGGGAGGGCCGGCATGGCCAGCGAGGCGCCAGGGACCGCACGGCTGGCCGTGCTGATCGACGCGGACAATGCGAACCCCAAGGTGCTGCCCGGCCTGCTGGCCGAGGTGGCGAAGTACGGGGTGGCCAGCGTGAAGCGCGCCTATGGCGATTGGACGACGCCGCAGCTCGGCGGCTGGAAGGCGATGCTGGTCGAGCACGCCATCCAGCCGATGCAGCAATTCGCGAACACGAAGGGCAAGAACGCGACCGACAGCGCGATGATCATCGATGCGATGGACCTGCTGCACACGCGCGGCCTCGACGGGTTCTGCATCGTCTCGAGCGACAGCGACTTCACGGGCCTGGCCCGGCGCATCCGGGAGAACGGCCTACTCGTGATCGGCTTCGGGGAGAAGAAGACGCCGAAGGCCTTCGTCGCCGCCTGCGACCGCTTCGTGCATACGGAACTGCTCGACGCCGGGACCGCGCGGGCGCCCGGCAGGGCCGCGCCGGCGCCGAAGGAGGACCGCCGCCTGGTCGCGCTGGTGCGCAAGGCGGTCGAGGATGCCTCGGACGATACCGGCTGGGCGTCGCTCGGCGCGGTCGGCAGCAGCATCGCCAAGCAGCAGCCGGATTTCGATTCCCGCAGCTGGGGCTTCGCGAAGCTCAGCGGCCTGGTCCGCGCCCTGCCGATGTTCGAGGTCGAGGAGCGCCCGCGCGGGGACGGCGCCTCGAAGGCGCTGTTCATCCGGGACACGCGCGCGGGCGCCTGACGGCCCGCCGGCCGCTGGACGGCGCCCGCGCCCCGCCCTATCTGGCCGCGAACCGCCCGGGAGGATCCCCCATGAACCGCCGCACCCTGCTGGCCCTGCCGGCCGCCGCCCTGCTGCCCGCCACCGCCATCGCCCAGCCCGCCTGGCCCACCGCCCCCATCCGCGCCATCGTCCCCTTCGCGCCAGGTTCCGCCACCGATACGGTCGGCCGCCTGCTCGCCGAGAAGATGCGCGAGACGCTGGGCCAGCCCGTGGTGGTCGAGAACCGGGCCGGCGCCAACGGCCTGATCGGCGCCGAGGCGGTGGCCCGCGCCGCACCGGACGGCAACACGCTCCTAGTCGGCACCAATTCCACCAATGCCGCGGCGCGCGCGCTGTTCCGCAACGTGCCCTTCGACATGGAGGGCGGCTTCGCGCCCATCTCGACCATCGCCACGGTGCCGCTGCTGGTCGCGGTCAAGGCGGACAGCCCGTACCGGACGCTCGCCGACCTGATCGCCGCCGCCCGCGCGCGGCCCGAGGGCATCACCTACGCCACCGCCTCCTCCTCCCAGCAGGTGGCGGCGGCCGCGCTCGCGACGCAGGCGAATGTCCGGATGCTGGGCGTGCCCTACCGGTCCTCGCCGCTCGCGGTGCAGGACCTGCTGGCCGGACGGGTCGACCTGTTCATCGCCGACCAGGCCGTGATCGTGCCGCAGGCGCAGGCCGGCGCGCTGCGGATCCTGGCGGTCACCTCGGCCGAGCGCTCGGCGACCGTGCCCGACGCGCCGACGGTGCGGGAGGCCGGCAACCTGCCGGACTACGAGGTGATCGCCTGGTTCTGCCTGTTCGCCCCGGCCGGCACGCCGGCCGACCGCATCGCGCTGCTGAACCGCGCGGTGGCGGCCGCCGTGGCCGCGCCCGAGCTGCGCGCGCGCCTGGCCGCCGGGCTCGGCATGACGATGCGCGCCTCGACGCCGGAGGAGGCGGCGGCCTTCGTCCGCGCCGAGACCGCCAAGTGGACCCGCGCGATCCGCGCCGCCGGCATCGAGCCGCAATAGATTCGGGACGCGATTGACTGTTAAGGTCGCCTGACATGGCCAGGACCCGCACCGCGGAGGGCGACGCGCCCCCCGACATCGACACCCTGACCTTCGAGCAGGCGCTGGCCGAGCTCGAGGGCATCGTGAAGGCGCTGGAAAGCGGGCAGGGGGCGCTCGAGGCCTCGGTCGCCGCCTACCAGCGCGGCGCGGCGCTGCGCGCGCATTGCGAGCGCAAGCTCGCCGAGGCCGAGCAGAAGGTGCAGGCCATCGTCGAGGGGCCGGCCGGCCTGGCGCTGCGCGATGTCGAATAGGATGGATGTCGTGATCGCCTCCGCCGACGCGCTGCGCGCCGCCATGGCCGAGGCGGCGGCCGAGATCGACGAGGCGCTCGACATGCTGATCCCGCCCGCCCAGGGGCCGGAGGCGCGGCTGTTCGAGGCGATGCGCCACGCCGCCATCGGCGGCGGCAAGCGCCTGCGCGGCTTCCTGGTGCTGGAAGGGGCCAGGCAGTTCGGCGTGGCGCGCGACGCGGCGCTGCGCGTCGCCGCCGCGATCGAGATGCTGCACGCCTATTCGCTCGTGCATGACGACCTGCCCTGCATGGACGACGACGACCTGCGCCGCGGCAAGCCCACGGTCCACAAGGCCTTCGACGAGGCGACGGCCGTGCTGGCCGGGGACGCGCTGCAGGCGAACGCCTTCTACGTGCTGGCCGAGCCCGACACGCACCCCGACCCGGCGGTGCGGGCCGAGCTCTGCCGCTGCCTGGCCCGCGCGGCGGGGCCGCGGGGGATGTGCGGCGGGCAGATGCTCGACATGCTGGCCGAGCAGGCCGGCGAGCCGCTGGAGGAAGCCGAGATCGGCCGCCTGCAGCTGCTCAAGACCGGCAAGCTGATCGAGTTCTCGGCCGAGGCCGGCGCCATCCTCGGCAAGGCGCCGGGGCAGCTGCGACACGGCTTCGCGGCCTATGGGCGCGATGTCGGCGCCGCCTTCCAGATCGCCGACGACCTGCTCGACGCGACCGTGTCGGCCGAGGAGGCCGGCAAGCGCACCGGCAAGGACGCCGAGGCCGGCAAGGCCACGCTGGTCGGGTTGCTCGGCATTCCGCGCGCCCGTGCTCATGCGGAACGATTGGCCGCGCAGGCGGCCGGACATCTGGACGTCCTGGGGGACCGGGCCGATCTGTTGCGGGCGGTCGCGCAATACGCGATCGCGCGGAGAACCTGAATGAACCGCCCGGCCACCCCCCTGCTCGACCGCGTCACCGTGCCGGCCGACCTGCGCAACTTCTCGGGCGACCAGCTCAAGCGGCTGGCCGAGGAATTGCGGGCGGAGACGATCGACGCCGTCTCGGGCACCGGCGGGCATCTCGGCGCCTCGCTCGGCGTGGTCGAGCTGACCGTCGCGATCCATTCGGTGTTCGACACGCCGGCCGACCGGCTGATCTGGGACGTCGGGCACCAGGCCTATCCGCACAAGATCCTGACCGGGCGGCGCGACCGGATCCGCACCCTGCGCCAGGGCGGCGGGCTGTCGGGCTTCACGCGGCGGTCGGAATCGGAATACGACCCCTTCGGCGCGGCGCATTCCAGCACGTCGATCTCGGCCGGGCTCGGCATGGCGGTGGCGCGCGACCTCAAGGGCGACGACCGGCACGTCATCGCCGTGATCGGCGACGGGGCGATGAGCGCGGGCATGGCCTACGAGGCCATGAACAACGCCGGCGCCTCGAAGGCGAACCTCATCGTCATCCTGAACGACAACGACATGTCGATCGCGCCGCCCGTGGGCGCCATGTCGGCCTACCTGTCGCGCGTCGTCTCGTCCCGCCCGTTCCTCAGCCTGCGCGACCTGATGGCGCGCGTGGCCAAGCGCTTCCCCGCGCCGCTCGAGCGCGCGGCGCGCCGCGCCGACGAATACGCGCGCGGACTGCTGACCGGCGGCACGCTGTTCGAGGAACTGGGCTTCTACTACGTGGGCCCGGTCGACGGGCACGACCTCGACCACCTCCTGCCTGTGCTGCGCAACCTGCGCGACACCGACCACGCCGGCCCCATCCTGCTGCATGTCGTGACGCAGAAGGGCAAGGGCTACGCGCCGGCGGAAGCCTCGGCCGACAAGTACCATGGCGTGGTGAAGTTCAACGTCGTGACCGGGGAGCAGGCCAAGGCGCCGCCCGGCCCGCCGTCCTTCACCAAGGTCTTCGCCAATGCGCTGATCGCCGAGGCCGAGGCGGATGACCGCATCGTCGCCGTCAATGCCGCCATGCCCGCCGGCACGGGCATGGACGCCTTCGCGAAGAAGTTCCCGCGCCGCTGCTTCGATGTCGGCATCGCGGAACAGCACGCGGTCACCTTCTGCGCCGGCATGGCGACCGAGGGGATGAAGCCCTTCGCGGCGATCTATTCGACCTTCCTGCAGCGCGCCTACGACCAGATCATGCACGACGTGGCGCTGCAGTCCCTGCCGGTGCGCTTCGCGATGGACCGCGCGGGTCTGGTCGGCGCCGATGGCGCGACCCATGCCGGCATCTTCGACATCGCCTATCTCGGCTGCCTGCCGGGCATGGTGCTGATGGCAGCCGCCGACGAGGTCGAGCTGATGCACATGGTCGCGACGGCCGCCGCCATCGACGACGGGCCCTCGGCCTTCCGCTATCCGCGCGGGGAAGGCTTCGGGCTGGCGCTGCCCGCGCGCGGCAGCGTGCTCGAGATCGGGCGCGGGCGCGTGCTGCGGGAGGGCACTTCCATCGCCATCCTGTCCTACGGCGCGCGGCTGCCCGAATGCCTGAAGGCGGCGGACGAACTGGCGACCCATGGCCTGTCCTGCACGGTGGCCGACGCCCGCTTCGCCAAGCCGCTCGACGCCGCGCTGGTCGAGCGGTTGGCGCGTGAGCATGAGGTGCTGATCACGATCGAGGAGGGGTCCATCCTCGGCTTCGGCGGTCTGGTGATGCACCATCTCGCGACGCGCGGGCTGCTCGATGGCGGGCTGAAGATCCGCCCGATGTGCCTGCCCGACCGCTTCATCGACCACGACGCGCCGCGCAAGCAGTACGAGGAGGCGGGGCTGAACGCGACGCAGATCGTCGCGACCGCGCTCGCCGCACTCGGCCAGAAGGACAAGGCGCTGCCCGCGCGGGCCTGACGCCATGGCCGGCGCCACCACCATCCGCGGCGTCGTGCCGCATGTGCTGATGGCTGATCTGGCGGAGCCCTTCGCCTATTCCCAGGCCTGGTATCGCCGGCGCGGCGCCATGCTGGTGGAGGTGACGACGGAGGACGGCATCACCGGCTGGGGCGAGGCCTTCGGCCCGCCCGAACTGACCGCCCCGGTGGTCGCCTGGCTGGCGCCGCTGCTGCTCGGCCAGGACGCCATGGCGCGCGAGGCCATCTGGCAGACGCTCTACAACCGCCTGCGCGACCACGGCCAGCGCGGCATCGTGGTCGAGGCGATCAGCGCCATCGACATCGCGCTCTGGGACATCGCCGGCAAGGCGCTCGGCCTGCCGGTGCACCGGCTGCTCGGCGGGCCGCTGCGCACCGAGGTCGAGGCCTATGCCACCGGCTTCTATCGGCGCGAGCGCGATGACCACCTCGCCTACCTGGCGGAGGAGGCCGGGCAGCGCCTGGCCGAGGGCTTCCGCACGCTCAAGCTCAAGACCGGCTGGGGGCTGGCCGAGGACATCGCGCTGACCCGGGGCTTCCGTGCCGCCATCGGCCCGGAGGTCGGCCTGTTGGTGGACTGCAACCACGCCTACGACGCGCCGGCCGCCATCGCCTACGGCAACGCGGTGGCCGCCTGCGACATCGGCTGGTTCGAGGAACCGGTGCCGCCCGAGGACATCGACGGCTACCTCGAGGTCAAGGCGCGGCAGCCGATCCCGGTGGCCGGCGGCGAGGCCTGCTTCGCCCGGTGGGGCTTCCGCGACATGATCGCGCGGCGCGCGGCCGACATCCTGCAGCCCGACGTGGCGGCCTGCGGCGGGATCTCGGAACTCAAGAAGATCGCCGACATGGCGAGCGCCTTCGGCATGCGCGTGAACCCGCATGTCTGGGGCACGGGAGTCGCGCTGGCGGCGTCCCTGCACCTGCTGGCCGTGATTCCCGACAACCCGCCGGGCCTGTTTCCGCGTGCGCCGCTGCTGGAACTCGACCGCTCGCCGCATCCCGTGCGCGATGCGCTGCTCGAGGCGCCGATCATCCCGCGCGGCGGGCGCGTCGCGGTGCCGCAGGGGCCGGGCCTCGGCATCGCGGTCGACCGCGCGGCGCTGGCGCGCTTCCGCGCCTGAGGCGCCGGCGCCTCGCGATCACGTCATTCGCGGACTCACCGTCGCCTGACGTTTTGGGCTGTTCGACGTCCGTGGCGGCGGCTAGCCTTCCCCCGGGAAGGGTCGCCCGTTCCCTGCGCGGTTTTGGTGGGCCATCCTCCCGTGCTTATTCGTGCCGATGCCGCGGTCGTCGCGGAGGGGAGGACAAGAATGTCGCCACTGGACCAGCCGTTCCGACATTCCGGCGCAGCCCGCGACACCGCAGACACCCTGCCGTCCGACCGCCGTGCCGACCTGATCCGCGACGTCGCGGCGCGCCTGCTGGTGCCCGCGCTCCTGGCCCGCTTCGGGACGCCGCCCGTGGGCACCTGGCGCAGCGACGCGGCCGCGCTGGCCGGCCGGCTCGGTGAATTGCCGCTGACCGAGGCTGTCGCGGCGCTCGCCGATCTCAATCCCGGTGGCCAGATGTTCCGACCGGTCTGCCGCGACATCATCCTGCCCGCCGCGCTCGGCCTGCGCCGGGGCCACGGTCCAGGCGACGAGGCGGAGCGGCTGGCCCGGGTGTGGCGCCTGCGAATGTGCGTGCAGTCGCTCGACGATTCGGGGCCGGGCGCCCGGTCCCTGCGCGGCGGGCTGTTCAGCGCGCTCGCGCTCACGGGTGCGCGGCAGGCGCCGAGCGTGGAGCACGGCGTGGCGCTCCGCTTCTTCGACCGCGCCGGCTGGCAGGTCTGCGACTCCGGCAGGGACGATGCCGACGAGGCCTGCGATTCCGCCCATGACCGGGCCTTCGACGTGGCCTGGATCAGCCTCGGGCCGGGAATGGACCGGGCCGGTATCCGCGCCACCGCGCGGGACATCCGCCGGGCCTCCTGCAATGCCGGCATCCTGGTGCTGGGCGGCGGCATGGCGGGGCTGCACCCGGAGGACCCCGCGGACCTCGACCTCGACGGCTATACCGGCAGCCCGATCGAGGCCGCGGTCATCGCCGAGACTGCGCTCCGCAGCCGCCGGGTCCGCCACGCGGTGCAATGAGCGCCCGGGCTGCATGATCCGCGCGCCAAGGCAGCGCGCCGACATTGCCCTGGTGGAACGTGGCCTTGCGGAATCCCGCAGCCGCGCGCAGGCGCTGATCCTGGCCGGCAAGGTGTTCTCCGGCGAACGCCGCATCGACAAGGCGGGCGACACTGTGGCCGAGGGCCAGGCGCTGTCGCTGCGCGGCGAGCCACATCCCTGGGTCAGCCGCGGCGGCGTGAAGCTCGCCCATGCGCTGGACCATTTCGGGCTGGACCCGGCCGGGCGCGTCGGGCTCGACATCGGCGCCTCGACCGGCGGCTTCACGCATGTGCTGCTGACCCGCGGTGCGACGCGGGTCTACGCGGTGGATGTCGGGCATGGGCAGCTCGACTGGTCGCTCCGCAACGACCCGCGCGTGGTGGTGCTGGAGCGCGTGAACGCCCGCCACCTGACCGCGGGCCAGGTGCCCGAGCCGCCCGGCGTCGTCGTCTGCGACGCATCCTTCATCGGGTTGCGCACGGTGCTGCCGGCGGCGCTCGGGCTTGCCGCGCCGGGCGCCTTCGCCGTCGCGCTGATCAAGCCGCAATTCGAGGCCGGGCCCGCGCGCGTCGGCAAGGGCGGCGTGGTGCGCGACCCCGCCGTGCACGAGGAGGTCTGCGCCACGATCTGCGACTGGTGGGCGGGGCTGCCGGGCTGGCGCGTGCTCGGCATCGTGCCGAGCCCGATCACCGGCCCGGAAGGGAACAGGGAATTCCTGATCGCCGCCGTCCGCGACTGATATGGGCGCGCGAAGGTGCCGCCTTCGTGCCCCCCGGACGCCGGACGGGCCGCAGTCGCGGCCCCGGCCCTTCGGGCCGCGCGTCGGGGGCTTCGTGCGCCTGCCATGAGGCCGCCGCCCTTCCAGCATCGCGCCGGCCCGTGCAGGATCGCCCCGTCACGGAGGAACCGCCATGTCCAAGGTCATCATCACCTGCGCCGTCACCGGGGCGATCCACACGCCGTCGATGTCGGACCACCTGCCGATCACGCCGCAGCAGATCGCCGAGCAGTCCATCGCCGCGGCCGAGGCCGGCGCCTCCATCATCCACCTGCACGCGCGCGACCCGATCGACGGCCGCCCGACGCCCGACCCCGCCGTGTTCATGCAGTTCCTGCCGGTGATCAAGCAGTCCACCGACGCGGTCATCAACATCACGACCGGCGGCGGGCTCGGCATGTCGCTCGATGAACGCCTGGCGGCGCCGCTGCTGGCCAAGCCCGAGATGTGCAGCCTCAACATGGGCTCGATGAATTTCAACATCGCGCCCTCGGCCGCGCGGGTGAAGCACTTCAAGCACGACTGGGAGAAGCCCTACCTGGAAGGCACCACGAACTACATCTTCCGCAACACCTTCCAGGACATCGAGCAGGTGGTGGAGCGCCTTGGCAAGGCGCATGGCACGCGCTTCGAGTTCGAATGCTACGACGTGGGGCACCTCTACAACCTGGCGCACATGCTCGACCGCAAGGTGGTGGAGCCGCCGCTGTTCACGCAGACGATCTTCGGCATCCTGGGCGGCATCGGCGCCGAACCGCGGAACCTGATGTTCATGAAGGAGACCGCCGACCGGCTGTTCGGCAAGGACTATGTCTGGTCGGTGCTGGCGGCGGGCCGCCACCAGATGCCGTTCGTCACCATGGCCGGGATGCTCGGCGGCAATGTGCGCGTGGGCCTCGAGGACAGCCTCTGGATCGGCAAGGGCAAGGCCGCGACGTCGAATGCCGAGCAGGTGACGAAGATCCGGCGGATCCTCGAGGAGCTGAGTCTCGAGATCGCGACGCCGGCCGAGGCGCGCGAGATGCTGAAGCTGAAGGGCGGGGACCTGGTCGGGTTCTGAGGCCGCGCGGGAGGGGCGCCGCCCCTCCCGGACCCTCCCCGCCGAGGGCCTGAGACCCTCGGAACCCATGACGCGTATTGGTTTCCAAAGGCCCTTCGGCCTTTGGCGGGGGTGTTCGAGGGGGCGGCGCCCCCTCGATCCGTCAGCCCCGCTCCACCCGCGTCAGCCAGCACCCCGGCCGCGCCGTATGGATGTTCACATACGCCACGCGCGGGTCGCCGAACCGCGCCCGCAGCGCCGCTTCCGCCGCCCCGCCCGCTACCACCACGCCGAGGTCATAGAGGCACATCCCCGCCGCATCGTAGTGGCGGAGCGAGACGATCGCGTTCGCCGTGACCGTCTCGGGCAGCGCATCCTCCACCGGCGCGCCGGCGCAATCCCCTGCGTGCAGGAAGACCGGCGATGGCGTCCAGTAGGGCCCCTGCGGCAGCGGCAGGTCCCACGACGCGAGCAGCATTGTCTCGCCCGGGTGGCCGAGGCGCAGGCAGGCGCGGCAGGGAAAGCCCGGCCCATCGACCGGGCGGACATGCACCGCCCCGCCGCGATCGTCGCGATGCGTGGCGCGGAAGCGGGCAGCGGCGGCGGGGTCCATCGGGACGCAACGGAAACGTGTCATGCGGCGCTTGTGGCAGGTGGCGCGGCGCCGCGCCCTCCGCCCCTTGCGCTCGCACGCCCCGCGGTCAGGCGCCGCGCAACCGCAGGGCGAAGAGGGCGGCGACGGCCGCGGCGCCGAGAGCGGCCGTCAGCCAGAGCGCCTGCGCGCCGGCCTCGTCCACCAGCAGGCCAAAGAAGAACGGCGCCAGCGCCTGTGCCGCGCGGGCCGGGGCGGTGATGAGGCCCTGCCGCCGCCCGTAGCCCTCGGGTCCGAATAGCGCGAGCGGCAACGTGCCGCGCGTGATGGTCAGCATGCCGTTGCCCGCGCCGTGGATCAGCACGAAGACCGCCGCCATGGGTGCGCCACCGGCGACCAGCGCGACGACGGCAATCGGATGCGCCGCCGCCGCGATCCGCGCCGAGACCAGCGGGCTCACCTTCCGCAGCAGGCCGAATTCCAGGATGCGCGCACCGACCTGCGCCGGGCCCAGCAGCGCGCCCGCCGCGACGGCGGCTGTCGCCGTGGCACCCGCCGCCTGCAGCACGCCCGGCAGGTGCGCGCCGAGCGCCGAGGCGCTGAACCCCGCCGTCGCCAGCACGAAGGCGAGCAGCGCCATGTCGCGCAGGCGCGGTGCGGCGGCGCTGTCCTCGGAGCCGGTCGCGGCGGCGGCCTTGGCCGGTGGCGGCGCACGCGGGATCAGCAGGCGGTTGAGCGGCAGGCCGAGGCCGAGATGCAACGCCGACCAGCCGACGCAGGCGCCGCGCCAGCCCCATTCGGCGTCCATCAAAGCGGTGGCGGGCCAGCCGACGGTGCTCGCGAAGCCTGCGATCAGCGTGATGCCGGTGATGCTGCTGCGCGCATCGCGGCCATAGAGGCCCGCCAGCGTCGCAAAGGCGGCGTCGTAGAGGCCCATCGCCATGGCGACGCCGACGATGGCCCAGGCCGCGCAGAACACCAGCGGCCCCGGCGCCAGGCCCATCAGCAGCAGGCCGGCGGCAAAGACCAGGTTCGAGGCCGCGAGCACGTCCCGACCGCCGCGCTCGTCGATCCGCCGCCCGGCCCAGGGGCCGAGCACGGCGGTGAGCAGCAGCGCGCCCGAGAAGACGCCGAAGATGGCGGCGCGGGAAAGGCCGAACTCGGCCGCGATCGGCGCCGCCAGGATCGCCGGCAGGTAGTAGGACGACGCCCAGGAGAGCGTTTGCGTCGTGCCGAGCACGGCGACGGTCAGCGCGCGGCTGGGGGCGGCGGTCATCGACGCCATCCTCGGCCGGCCGCGCGCCGCCGCCAAGCCGGATCAGGTCATGGCTGGTCCGCGATGTCGCGCCCGAGCGCCGCGCGGTAGCGTTCCGCCACGCGCGCCTTGACCTCGGGGTTGATGATGCGCGGCGGGAAGCGGCCGGCGGCGAAGGCGGAGAAGGCCTCGGCCGCGATGCGCGTGATCATCGCGCGGCTTTCGTGCGTGACGCCGGCCGTGTGCTGCGTGCAGATCACCGCCGGGTGGCGCAGCAGCAGATGGTCGGCCGGCGGCGGTTCCTGTTCCCAGACATCGAGGCCGGCGGCCGCGAGGTGCCCGGTCTGCAGCGCCGAGAGCAGCGCGCCCTCGTCGTGGATCGAGCCGCGCGCGGTCGTCACCAGCACCGCGCCCTTCTTCATGGCGGCGAAGCTGTCGGCGGCCATCATGGCGCGGCTCTCGGGCGTCAGCGGGCAATGCAGGGAGACAACGTCGCATTGCGCCAGCATGGCGCCGAGGTCGTCGATCTTCTCGGCGCCGCGGTCCGCGACCGTCGCCGCGTCCACATAGGGGTCGTAGGCCAGCACGCGACAATGGAAGGCGGCGTTCAGGATCGCCGCCGTGCGCGTGCCGACATTGCCGATACCGACCAGCCCCACGGTCTTGCCGTAGAGGTTGCGGCCCATGAATTCTTCGCGCCGGTGCGCGCGGCCTTCGCGCATCGCGGCGTGGCATTCGGGGAAGCGCTTCATCAGCGCGAGCATCATGCCGACCGCGTGTTCCGCCACCGCTTCCGCGTTGCCGCCGGCCTGGTTGACCAGCAGCACGCCGGCCCGCGTGCAGGCGGCGGGGTCGATGGTGTCGTAGCCGGCGCCCTGGGACGCCGCCATCAGCAGGTTCGGCAGGCGCGCGAGCAGCGTGTCGTTCACGTGGAAGGGGCGCGGCAATTCGTCGCGGGACGCCTTCACGTAGTAGCCCTGGCAGGTCTCGAGGACCTTGAGCGCGGCGTCCTCGCCGTCATCCAGCGTCATGCGGATGACCTCCAGCCGCGGGTCCAGCGCCGCGGTGTCGAGGAAAGACTGGTGCGGCACCCTGATCAGGTAGGCGAGCCGGAAACGATCGACGGACACGTGGCGTCTTCCCCCTTGGACTTGGCGCCTGCGTAGCGCGGGAAACGGGGGCGCGCCAGACGGCGCGTCAGGGCTTCAGCGTCAGGATATACGCGACGAGGTCGTCCATCTGGTCCCGCGACAGGCGGTAGTCCGGCATGTTCGGGTGCGGGGTTTGCAGGAAGACGCGCAGCGACATCGAGGTCGTGGACGCCATCTGCGCGATCGAGCGGAAGGCGGGCGCGACGTCGTTGGCCGGTCCGGGGCCGCCCGGTGCGATCTGGTGGCAGCTCGCGCACCAGGTGGCGGCCAGGCGCTGGCCCGCGCGCGGATCGCCCGGCTCGGGCTGCGCCATCGCCGGCAGCGCGGCTGCCATCATCACCACCAGAGCCGCAGCACCGCGCATCCGAACCTCCAATGCCATCCAGGCGATGCTGCCGCGCCGGACCGCCGCGGTCCAGCGTTCAGGCAAGATAGACGCCGCCGTTGATGTGATAGACCTGACCCGTGATCCATTCCGCAGCGTCGGAAGCAAGATAGGTCATCAGCCCCGCGATCTCCTCCGGCCGGCCCATGCGGCCGAGCGGCATCGCCTTCGCCATCTCGGCCAGTTCGTCGTCCGTGTTGCCGTAGCGCGGCTGCGCGGTATCCGTCAGGCCGGGTGCGATGGCGTTCACCCGGATGCCATGCGGTGCGAGTGCCAGCGCCATCGACCGCGTGATGCCGATGACGCCCGTCTTGGTCGCGGAATAATGCACCCCGAGCACCGCGCCGCGCACGGAGGAGGAGGAGAGGTTCAGGATCACCCCCTTCGTCCCCGTGGCCACCATGTGCCGCGCCGCCGCCTGGGCGCAGAAGGCGCTGCCCTTGAGGTTCACGTCCAGCACGCGGTCCCACTCGGCCTCGGTCATGTCGAGGAAGGAGACGCGCGGGAAGATGCCGGCATTGTTCACCAGCACGTCGAGCCGGCCGAGGCCCTCGATCGCGGCCTGGACCAGCGCGGCGCAGGACGCCGCCGTGCCGACATCGCCACGCACCAGCACGGCGCGGCGGCCGGCGGCGCGGGCATCGGCCGCGACGGCCTCGGCCGCCGCCTCGTCGTCGAGCCAGTTGACGGCCACGTCGTAACCCGCGGCGGCGAAGGCGCGCACGGCGGCGGCGCCGATCCCCTGCTGCGCGCCCGTCACCAGGACGGCTCCTGTGGTCATGCCCGGTCTCCTGCTGCGGCGGTGCAGCATCGCGGGGCTTGCGGGCGGGCGCAACGGGTGGCACCCCTCCGGGCGACGGGAGGATCGCATGGACATCGCCGGGCTGTTCTCGCTGCAGGGGCGGCGCGCCTTCGTGACCGGCGCCTCGGGCGTGCTGGGCGCGCATTTCGCGCGGGTGCTGCAGGGCGCGGGTGCGGCGGTGGCGCTCGGTGCGCGGCGGATGGAGGCGATCACGGCGCTGGCCGCCGAACTCGGGCCGCGCGCGGTGGCCGTGCCGCTCGACGTGACGGACCCCGCCACCATCGCCCCGGCCTTCGACGCGGCCGAGGCCGCGCTCGGCGGGCCCTGCGACATTCTGGTGAACAACGCCGGCATCGCGGTGACGAAGCCCTTCCTGCAACAGGGCATCGAGGACTGGGACGCCGTGATGGCCGTGAACCTGCGCGGCTGCTTCCTGGTGGGGCAGGAGGCGGCGAAGCGCCTGGCCGCGGCGAAGCAGCCGGGCTGCATCGTCAACATCGCCTCGGTGCTGGGCGAGCGCATCATTCCGGGTGTCGCGGGCTACACGGCCGCCAAGGCCGGGCTGCTGCACCTCACGCGCCAGATGGCGGTGGAACTGGCGCGCTTCGGCATCCGCGTGAACGCCATCGCGCCCGGCTACGTCGCCACGGACATCAACCGCGACTTCTTCGCCTCCGAACCCGGCCAGGCGATGATCAGGCGCATCCCGCAGCGGCGCCTGGGCAACCCGGACGACCTGACCGGGCCGCTGCTGCTCCTCGCCTCCGCCGCCGGCGCGCACATGACGGGCGCGACGGTCACGGTGGATGGCGGGCATTCGGTCAATCCGCTGTAGGAACCGCCACCATGGACTTCGTGCTGCCGCCGGAGATCGAGGATTTTCGCACCCGCATCCGCCGCTTCGTGGACGAGCGGCTGATCCCGCTGGAATCCGACCGCGCCAACTACGACGAGCACGAGAACATCGCGCCCGAGGTGCTGGCGCGGCTGCGCGCGGCCGCGAAGGCGGAAGGGCTCTGGGCCTTGCAGATGCCGAGGGCGGTCGGCGGCCAGGGCCTGCCGCGCATCGGCATGGCCGCCTGCTACGAGGAGATGAACCGCTCGATCTTCGGCCCCGTGGTGTTCAATTCCGCCGCGCCGGACGACGGCAACATGATGATCCTGGATCGCGTGCTGCCCGAGGCGATGAAGGAGGAATGGCTGCTGCCGATCGTGCGCGGCGACGTGCAATCCGCCTTCGCCATGACGGAACCTGACGGCTGCGGGTCCGACCCCGGGCTGACCTATACGAAGGCCGATCGCGTCGGCAACGACCGCTGGCGCATTACGGGGCGAAAGTGGTTCATCACCGGTGCGGGCAATGCGCAGATCTTCATCATCATCGCCCGCACGTCGGACGACGAGCGCAAGGGCCTGTCCGCCTTCCTGTTCAAGGCCGACACGCCCGGCTGGAACATCGTCCGCCGCATCCCGATCATGGGGCCCGAGGAACATGGCGGGCATTGCGAGCTGGCCTTCGACGGCCTGGAAGTCCCCGATTCCCAGCGCCTGATGGGCGTCGGCGACGGGCTGAAGCTCACGCAGATGCGCCTTGGCGTCGCGCGGCTGACGCATTGCATGCGCTGGACGGGCCTCGCGCGCCGCTGCCTCGAGATCGCGATGGAGCGTATCAAGCAGCGCGATTCCTTCGGCCAGAAGCTGGTCGACCGCGAGAGCGTGCAGGGCCTGGTCGGCCAGGCGGCGATGGAGATCGAGATCGGCCGCCTGCTGACCATGCGCGCGGCCTGGGCGCTGGACCAGGGTTCCTTCGCGCGGAGGGAGGTGTCGATGGCCAAGATCGTGGTCGCCGACGCCTTGCAGAAATCGGTGGACACGGCGCTGCAGCTGCTCGGTGCGCGCGGTTATTCCAAGGACACGGTGATCGAGTGGATCTACCGTTACGCCCGCCAGGCGCGGCTGGTGGATGGCGCGTCGGAAGTGCACCGCATGGTGCTGGCGAACCTGCTGCGCGCCGAGGGCGACGGCTTCTTCCGCTGGGGCAAGGCCGGGCATGGATGAGGCGCGCCGCGCCCGCCTGACGGCGTGGCTGCGCGCGGCATCCGGCGACGCGGCGCTGGCGATCGAGGGCATGGCGCTGCTCTCGGGCGGCGCGATCCAGCAGAACTGGGCGCTGGATGTCAGCGGCGGGCGCGCCTGGGTGCTGCGCACGGACAATGCGGCGACGCTCGCGGTCAGCCACGGCCGCGCGCAGGAATTCGCCCTGCTCCGTGCGGCGCATGCCGCCGGCGTGACGGTGCCCGAGCCGCTGTTCCTGTGCGGGGACGCCGGCGTGACGGGCGCGCCCTTCTTCGTCATGCGCCGCGTCGCCGGCACGGCCGCCGCACACCGCGTGGTGCGGAGCGACACGCTCGGCGGCGGGCGGGAGGCCTGCGTGCGCGCGCTCGGGCGGGAACTGGCGCGCATCCATGCGATCACGCCGCCGCGCGCGGCCCTTGCCTTCCTCGGCGAACCGCCTGCCGATCCGTGCGGCGCCTTCGTGGCGGACCAGCGCGCGGCGCTCGACCGCCAGCGCACCCCACGCCCGGCGCTGGAATGGGGGCTGCGCCACCTGGAACGCACCGCGCCGCCGCCGGTGCCCCCCGTACTGGTCCACAACGACTTCCGCACCGGCAACATCATGCTGGACGACCACGGCGTGACGGCGGTGCTCGATTGGGAATTCTCCGTCTGGTCGGACCCGCATGCGGATCTCGGCTGGCTCTGCGCGAAATGCTGGCGCTTCGGCAACGACGCGCAGGAGGCCGGCGGCATCGGCCCGCGTGCCGCGCTCTACGACGGCTACGGGCAGGTGGAGGATGCGCGCGTGCGCTGGTGGGAACTCGCCGCCCATGTCCGCTGGGCCTCGATCGCTGTCGACCAGGCGGAGCGCCACATCTCGGGTGTCGAGCGCAACCTGGAACTGGCGCTGACCGGCCATATGGTCCCGGGCCTGGAATGGGAGATCCTGCGCATGGTGGAGGCCCGCGATGCTCGCTGAGGAACCGCTCCCGCCCGACCTGCTGGCGACCGCGCGCGAGGTGCTGCTGAACGAGTTGTTGCCCGCCCTGCCGCCCGGGAAGGCGCTGGCCGTGCGCATGGTGGCGAACGCCATCGCGATCGCCACGCGCGCCGCCGCTGAGCCGGCCTGGGAGGACGACGCCCTGGCCCGGATGGCCGGCGGCCCGTGCGCCTTCGCGGCCGCCATCCGCGAAGGCCGCTTCGATCCGGGAACCGCCGGCCATGCGGAGGCCGCGGCGCTGCTCGACGACATCACGCGCGCACGCTGCACCGTCAGCGCGCCGCGGGCGCTCGGCAAGGCATGAGGACGATGGACGACGACCTCCCGAAATCCGCCGCCAACCACGTCCCGCTCTCGCCGGTCTCCTTCCTGGCGCGCGCGGCGCGCATCTGGCCGGGGCGCACCGCTATCGTCCATGGCGCGCGGCGCGTGACCTACGCGCAGTACCTCGACCGCAGCCGGCGCCTCGCCTCCGCGCTGCGCCGCGCGGGCGTCGCGCCGGGCGAGGCGGTGGCGGCGCTGCTGCCGAACATCCCCGAGATGCTCGAGGCCCACATGGCCGTGCCGATGGCCCATGCGGTGCTGTGCCCGATCAACACGCGGCTGGACGCGGCGACGGTGCGCTTCATCCTCGGGCATTCGGGGGCGCGGGTGCTGCTGCTGGACCGGGAGTTCGCCGCACTCGCCGCCGCCGCGCTGGAGGGCGCCGCCAGCCCGCTGCGCGTCGTGCTCGTGGACGATCCGGAAGGCCCCGGCGGGCCCGCGATCGACGCCATGCCCTACGAGGACTTCCTCGCCACCGGCGATGCCGCCTTCCCGGTGGAGCCGCCGGCGGACGAATGGGCCGCGATCTCGCTGTCCTACACCTCGGGCACCACGGGGGACCCGAAGGGCGTCGTGGTGCACCATCGCGGCGCGTATCTCAACGCCTGCGGCAATGCGCTGGCCTTCGGGCTGGCGCCGACCAGCGTCTATCTCTGGACGCTGCCGATGTTTCACTGCAACGGCTGGACCTACACCTGGGCCGTGACGCTGCAGGGGGGCACGCATGTCTGCCTGCGCCGCGTCGAGCCCGCGCGCATCTTCGCGCTGATCGCGGAGCACGGCGTGACGCATCTCTGCGCCGCGCCGGTGGTGCTGACCATGCTGATCCATGCGCCGGCCGACGAAAAGCGTGCCTTCGCGCATCGCGTCGGCATCGCCACCGGCGGCGCCGCGCCGCCATCGCCGGTGATCGCGGCGATGGACGGGCTCGGCTTCGACGTCACGCACCTGTATGGCCTGACGGAATGCTATGGGCCGTCGCTGCTCTGTGCCTGGCAGCCGGAACTCGCGAACCTCGCCCTGCCGGACAAGGCCGCCTTCATGGCGCGCCAGGGGGTGCCGCTGCCGACGCTGGAGGATGCGACGGTGCTCGACCAGGAGACCGGCGCGCGCGTGCCGCCGGACGGCGCAACGCTGGGCGAGATCGCGCTGCGCGGCAACACTGTGATGAAGGGGTATCTCCGCAACCCACGCGCCAATGCCGCCGCCTTCGTGGATGGCTGGTTCCGCACCGGCGACCTCGGCGTGCTGCACCCGGACGGCTACATCGAGGTGAAGGACCGCGCCAAGGACATCGTGATCTCGGGCGGCGAGAACATCAGCAGCCTCGAGGTCGAGGAGGCGCTGTACCGCCACCCCGACGTGATGGAGGCCGCCGTCGTCGCGCATCCCGATCCGAAATGGGGCGAAGTGCCGCACGCCTTCGTCACGCTCAAGCCCGGTGCCGCCACGACCGAAGCCGGGATCATCGCCCATTGCCGCACGACGCTCGCGCATTTCAAGGCGCCGCGGCATGTCACCTTCGGGCCGCTCCCGAAGACGGCGACGGGCAAGATCCAGAAGTTCGAGCTGCGGCGCGGGCTGCGGTAGCGCGTCCCTCGCGCGGCCGTCGCCGGGTCCGCCGCGGCGGAACGTGCTCTAGGGTCGCGTCATCCGCTGCCGCAACGCCGCGCGCATGTCCTCCATCGTCTCCTGCAGGCAATCGACCGGAACGCGGCCGGCCGCGCCGGTGCAGGCCTCGCGCTCAGCCAGGTAGCGCGCGACCGCGGCCTCGATCCCGGCCAGCACCGCGGGTTGCGCCGCGAAGCGCGTGCGCGCCGCCGCGACGTCCCGGACCACGGCCGCGTCCAGTGCGGGCATGCCCGGCACGGCGCAGATCCGCGTCGCCGCCCAGCCGGCGGGGCGGGCACAATCCGCCGCACGCAGCGCCGTGGCCGGCGCGGCGTCGGCCGGTGGCGGCTTCGCCAGGGGCGACGCGGCGGAGGATGCGGAAGACCCCGTGCCCGCCGCGGCCAGCGCCGTCAGGTCGCGCGCGCGGGCGCGCAGCGTCCGGCGCAGGCAGGAGAGGGCCTCGCGCGCCACCGGCCCCTCGCAGCCGCGCCGTTCGGCCAGCCAGGCGCGCTGCTCGCCCTGCACCCGCGTGCGCTCCTCTGCGGGCAGGCGCTCCATGAGGCTGCGCCACGCCTCCGCGATCTGCCGGTCGAGCGCCGCGAGGTCGGCGAAGGCGCAGATGGTGCGCTCGTCCCAGGCCCGCGCCCGCGTGCAGTCGAAGGACGGGCCAGCCGCCTGCTGCGCGAAGGCTGGCCATGCGAGGACGAGGAGAGGCAGGATGTAGCGCATCATGCCGGCAGGCCAGCACACGGCCGGCCCACCCGTCCAGGACCAAGGTCACCCGCCACGCCCGGGCTTTCCGCGCGGGCCATCCTGCGCCACCCTGCGCGGCGTCGATTGCAGGAGGAAACATGGCCGGGGCGCTGCATGGGCTGCGCGTGGTGGACCTGACGCGGGTGGTGGCGGGGCCGCTCTGCGCGCAGACGCTGGGCGACCTCGGCGCCGAGATCGCGAAGGTCGAGCGCCGCGGCGACGGCGACGACCTGCGCGCGCTCGGCCCGCCCTTCGTGCCGGGCGGGGACGACAGCACCTATTTCGTCTCGCTCAACCGCAACAAGCGCTCGGTCTCGGTGGATTTCGCGAAGCCGGAGGGCGCGGCGATCCTGAAGCGCATGGCGGCCGGCGCCGACGTGCTGCTGGAGAATTTCCGCCCCGGCACGCTGGCACGCTACGGCCTCGGCTACGATGACCTGCGCGCGGTCAATCCGCGGCTCATCTACTGCTCGATCACGGGCTTCGGGCAGGACGGGCCTTATGCCGGGCGCTCGGGCTACGACTTCGTGGCGCAGGCCATGGCTGGGCTGATGGAGGTGACCGGCGAGGCCGACGGCACGCCAGGCGGCGGCCCCCAGCGCGTCGGCGTGCCGGTCGCGGACATGTTCACGGGCTTCGCCGCCGCCATCGCCATCCTCGCCGCGCTGCGCCACCGCGAGGCGACGGGCGAGGGCCAGCGCATCGACGTGAACCTGTTTGAGACCATGGCGTCGCTGATGCAGGCGCCGATGGCGTCCTGGCTGAACGCCGGGCAGCTGCTGCCGCGCACGGGCAACGACAGCCCCGTGGCCGTGCCCTACGGCGTTTTCGAAGGTTCGGATGCGCGCTTCGTGATCGGCGTGCTGAACGACCGCGAATTCGTACGCCTGGCCGAGGCGCTCGGCCATCCGGAATGGGCCGAGGACCCGCGCTTCAAGCGCGCGCGCGACCGCGTCGAGCATCGCGCCGCGCTGCTCGACCGAATGCGCACGCTGCTGCGAACGCGCCCGCGCGCTGAATGGCTGGCACGACTGGAGGCCGCGAAGATCACGAGCGGCCCGATGAACACTGCGGCGGATGTCGAGGCCGACCCGCACATCGCCGCGCGCGGCATGATCCGCGAGGTCCCGCACCATGCGGCGGGGACGGTGCGCGTGGTGGGCTCGCCGCTCCATCTCTCGGCGACGCCGCCGACCTACCGGCACGGCATTCCCGCCCCGGGCGGCGATACCGACGACGTGCTGGCCGACTTCGCCGGCATGACGGCGGAGGAGATCATGGCGGCGCGCAAAGCGGGGGTGGTGTGATGCGCCGGCCAGCCAAGATCGGGGGGAGAAGGGAACTTCTCCCCCCGAGCCTCCCTCAACCTTCTTTGCCATCTGGCGCAGACCGCTGCTGTCGGTCTCCGAATGACACAGAAGGCTGGGGGGTGCGGGAGGAACTTCCCTTCCCCCCGCCCTTCCGAGGAGGAACCCCATGACCACCCTCCGCTTCGACCTCCGCGACCCGCCGCCCGGCGCCGCCGTGCTGCGCGCCGAGGTCCGCGCCTTCCTCGCCGGGCATGCGCCGGGCTGGACGCCGGAAGTGCGGGCGCGGTCCTGGATGGGCTTCGACCGCGACTTCTCCCGCGCCGTCGGCGCGCGCGGCTGGATCGGCATGTGCTGGCCGAAGCATTACGGCGGCGCGGAACGCAGCTTCCTCGAGCGCAATATCGTGCTGGAGGAGATGCTGGCCGCCGGCGCGCCGGTCGGCGCGCACTGGATCGGCGACCGGCAATCGGGCCCGCTGATCCTGCGCCTCGGCACGGAGGCCCAGCGGGAGAAATTCCTGCCGCGGATCGCGAGCGGCGACTTCGCCTTCTGCATCGGCCTGTCGGAGCCCGATTCCGGATCGGACCTCGCGAGCCTGCGCACGCGGGCGGACCGCGTGGACGGCGGCTGGAAGCTCAATGGCCGCAAGATCTGGACGACCTTCGGCCATCTCTGCGACTGGATGATCGCGCTGGTGCGCACTTCGCCGGCGCCGGAGGGCGGGTCGAAGCACCAGGGGCTGTCGCAGGTGCTGGTGGACCTGAAGGCGCCGGGCGTGACGATCCGCCCCATCCGCGACCTGGTGGGGGAGCAGGGCTTCAACGAGATCACCTTCGACGACGTGCTGCTGCCGGAGGACGCGCTGGTCGGCCAGGAAGGCGCCGGCTGGGCCCAGGCGACCAGCGAACTCGCCTTCGAGCGCAGCGGACCGGACCGCTACCTCTCCTCCCACCCGCTGCTGGAGGCGGGGCGGGACGCGCTGCGCGAGGACGCCGCCGCCGCGCCCGCCCTGGGGCGGGAGGTCGCGCGGCTCTGGACGCTGCGCGCGATGTCGACCGCGGTCGCCGGCATGCTGCAGGACGGCGCAGACCCGGTGCGCCAGGCCGCGCTGGTCAAGGACCTCGGCAATGATTTCGAGCAGGCGCTGCCCGGCGCGATGCGCGCGCTGATGGACACCGACGCGATGCCGGAGGAGATGCGCCGCATGCACGCCTACCTCACGCAGATCACCCCCACCTTCTCGCTGCGCGGCGGCACGCGGGAGATCATGCGCGGCATCATCGCCCGCGAGCTGGGGCTGCGCTGATGGACGCGACCATCGGCGCGGAGCTCGCGGACCAGGTCGCGCGCGCGCTGTCGGGCGTGGCCGACGTCGCGACGCTCCGTGCGCTCGAAGCCGGCGCCTTCCCGGACGCGGCGTGGTCCGCGCTGGACGGGCTCGGCCTTGCCACCGCGCTGGTGCCGGAAGCGCAGGGCGGCGCGGGGCTCGGCCTGGCCGATGTGGTCCCGCTGCTGGAAGCGCTGGGCCATGCCGGGGCCCCGGTGCCGCTCGCGGAGGGGATCGGTGCCGCGGCCCTGCTCGCTGCCGCCGGCATCGCGCCGCCCGACGGCGTGCTGACCTTCGCGGCCGCCGGCGCGCCCGTGCCCTGGGGCCGGCACGCCGCGCATGTCGCGCTCGTGGACGGCGCGCGGGTCGCGCTGCACGCGGCGGGGTCGCTGCGCTGGACCGAGGCCGCGAACATCGCGCGCGAACCGCGCGATACACCGGCGCCGGCTGGCGTGCCCATCGCCGAGGGCACGCTGCCGAATGTCTGGGGCCACGACGCCGCGCGCGCGCTGACCGCCGTGATCCGCAGCGCCCAGATCGCCGGCGCGCTGCAGGCGGCGCTCGCGCTCGCCGTCGAGCACGCCCGCACCCGGAAGCAGTTCGGCCGGCCGATCGGCGCCTTCCAGGCGGTGCAGCAGCAGCTCGCGGTCTTCGCGGCGGAGGCGTCCGCCGCCTCGGTCGCCGCCGCCGCCGCCGCGCGCGCCGCCGATGCCCGGGGCCTGGCGGAGGCCGCCTTCGAGATCGGCTGCGCCAAGGTCGCGGGCGGCGAGGCCGCGGCGAAGGGCGCCGCCGTCGCGCACCAGGTGCTCGCCGCCATGGGCATCACGGAGGAGCATGCGCTGCACCACCTGACGCGCCGGCTCTGGTCGTGGCGGGAGGAAGGCGGCAGCGAACGCTTCTGGGCCGCACGCATCGGCACCATCGTCCAGGGCGCGCAGGGGCCGCTCTGGGGCTTCCTCACCTCCCGCGACCAGGAACCTGCCGCATGACCGACTTCCTCAAGACCGAGCGCGACGGCCATGTCGTCACCCTCACGCTCAACCGGCCCGAGAAGCGCAACGCCATCTCGACCGCCGCGGAATGCGCCGAGGTCGCCGAGGCCTGCCGCGCGCTCAACCGCGACGATTCGATCCGCGTCGTGATCGTGACCGGCGCCGGCAGCGCCTTCTGCGCCGGCGGCGACCTCAAGGGCATGCGCGACAAGACCGGCATCACCGGCGGCGACACGGGCGCGCAGATCCGCGAATCCTACCGGCGGGGGATCCAGATGATCCCGCTCGCGCTGTACGAGATGGACATCCCGACCATCGCGGCCGTGAACGGACCGGCCATCGGCGCGGGGCTCGACCTCGCCTGCATGTGCGACATCCGCATCGCGAGCGAGACCGCGCGCTTCGCGGAATCCTTCGTCAAGGTCGGCATCGTGCCAGGCGACGGCGGCGCCTACCTGCTGCCGAAGGTGGTCGGCATGTCGAAGGCACTCGAGATGTCGCTCACGGGCGATGCGATCGGCCCTGCGGAGGCGCTGGCCTGCGGCCTCGTTTCGAAGGTCGTGGCGCCCGACCAGCTGCTGGCTGCGGCGAAGGACATGGCCGCGCGCATCGCCGTCAACCCGCCCCAGGCGGTGCGGCTGACCAAGCGCCTCCTGCGCGAGAGCCAGCACATGCGCCTGTCGACGCTGCTGGAGATGTCGGCTGCCTACCAGGCGCTGGCGCACGGCACGCGTGACCACCGGGAGGCGGTCGATTCGATGCTGGAGAAGCGGGCGCCGTCCTTCGAGGGGCGGTGACACCAAGTTGGGGGGAGAAGGGAACTTCTCCCCCCGAACCCCCCTCAACCTTGTTTGGCACCTGGCGCCCGACCGCGCAGGACGGGAACCGAATGACAAGGAAGGGAGGGGGTTCGGGGGAGGTTCCCCTCCCCCGCCCTACGCCGCCAGCCCCAGCCGCACCCGCAGCCCGGACCCCGCATCCTCCAGCGCGACCG
The DNA here is from genome assembly GCF_005222755.1 of Roseomonas sp. HF4. Taxonomy (GTDB): domain Bacteria; phylum Pseudomonadota; class Alphaproteobacteria; order Acetobacterales; family Acetobacteraceae; genus Neoroseomonas. Next base: position 18,177 of record NZ_STGD01000006.1, on the reverse strand, counting down.
TGATCCCGTGCAGCCCCGCCACCGCGCGCACCAGCGCGAGGCCGAGCCCGCTGCCCGGCGTCGCGCGCGCGGCATCGAGCCGGTGGAAGCGGCGGAAGACACGCTCGCGCTCGGCTTCCGGGATGCCGGGGCCGTCGTCCTCGACCACGATGTCCCGCGGCGTCAGCGACAGCGCGACGCGCCCGCCGGCCCGCCCGTGCCGCACGGCGTTCTCGACCAGGTTGGCCAGCATCTGCGTGAGCAGCGCGGCGTCGCCGGTGAAGGCCACGCCGGGCATGATGGACACGTCCAGCACCTGGCCGCGCTCCTCGGCCGCGGGGGCATAGACCTCGGCGACCGACTGCGCAATGGCGGACAGGTCGAGCGGCGCGAAGCCCGCGCGCTGGGTGCCGGCCTCCACCTGCGCGATGCGCAGCAGCGCGGCGAAGATGTCGAGTAGCGCGTCCGCCTCGGCCTGGGCTGCGGCGATGGCCTCGGCCGCCGGCGCGCGCGCCGCGGCTTCCAGGCGCTGGCGCAGCCGCGTCAGTGGCGTGCGCAGGTCATGCGCGATGTCGTCGGTCACCTCGCGCAGCGCCGCCATCAGCGCCTGCAGCCGGTCGAGCGTCGCGTTGATACGCCGCGCGAGGCGGTCGAACTCGTCGCCGCCCGCGCGCTCCGCCAGCCGCTGCGCGAGGTCGCCGGCCTCGACGGCCGCCAGCGCGCGTTCCATCCCCGCCGCGCGCCGCGCGACGCTCCGCCCGATCAGCAGCCCCCCGCCGAGGCCGAGCAGCAGCACGACGCCGCCCACCCAGAGCGCCGCGCCGAGCAGCCTTTGTTCCAGCGCGCGCACGGCCGAGAGATCCCGCCCCACCACCAGCGCGCCGCCACCCGGCAGCGGTGCGGCCAGCACCAGGACCGGAGCGTCGCTGCCGTCGGGCTGCCGCACCGTCGCCTCCCGCCAGCCGGCGTCGCGCGGGACCCCGGAGAGGTTGCCCGCCACGCGCTGCCCGTCCGGCGCGGCAAGGAGGTAGAACTCCGTGCCGCTGCGATCGGCGGCGAGGCGCGCCTCGATCGACAGCGCGATGCCGCGCGGGCCCGACAGCGCGCCCGACTGCAGCAGCACGCCCATGCCGCGCTCGATCTCCTGCGCCGCCTGGCGGGCGGCGTAGCCGGCGGTGGTCCACCAGGCGACGCCGCCGGTCAGCGCCGTGCCGGCCAGCGTCAGCAGCAGGTGCCAGAGCGTGACGCGGAACGCCGTGGTGCGCGCGAAGGCCCAGCGCGGATGCGGTTCAGCCATCGGCGCGGATGACGTAGCCGGCGCCGCGGACGGTGTGGATCAGGTCCCGCCCGAAGCCGCGGTCGAGCTTGGCGCGCAGCCGGCTGACATGGGTCTCGACCACGCTGGTCCTGGGGTCGAAATGGAAGTCCCAGACGCCTTCCAGCAGCATGGTGCGCGTCACGACCTGGCCTTCGCGGCGCATCAGGAATTCCAGCAGGCGGAACTCGCGCGGCTGCAACTCGATGCGCTGGCCGGCGCGCGTGACGGTGCGGCGGATCAGGTCCATCTCGAGGTCGGCGACGCGCAGCACCGTCACCTCCTGCTGCAAGGGCGGGCGGCGCGCCAGCGCGTTGATGCGGGCCAGCAGTTCGGCGAAGGCGAAGGGCTTGGCCAGGTAGTCGTCGCCGCCGGCTTCCAGCCCCTCGACGCGGTCGCCGACGCCGGCGCGCGCCGTTAGGAAGATCGCGGGCGTGGCGATGCCTGCGGCGCGGACCGCCCGCACCATGGAAAGGCCATCGAGCTTCGGCAGCATCCGGTCCACGACCAGCACGTCGTGGCCGCCGCCGGTCGCGAGGAACAGCCCGTCCTGGCCGTCCGCGGCGCGGTCGACGACGTGGCCGGCCTCCTCCAGCCCGCGCGCGACATAGGCGGCGGTCTCGGCATCGTCCTCGACCAGCAGGATCCTCACGCGCGCCGCCTCCATCATGGTGCGTCCATGCCGCCCCGGGCGGGGCGCCCTCAACATACGGATCGGTAAGGGGCGCGACAGGGGGCGGGCAGGGGGGATGTCGCTTCCTGCACCGGAAGGCCCCGCCGCAATGGCGGGGCGCAGCCTTCCGGAGACCGCCATGACCCTGCCCAGGACCATCCGCCGCACCGCCCTTGCCGCGGGGCTGCTCGCCGCCGCGCTCGGCACCACCGCGCTGACCGCCCTGCCGGGCACCGCGCAGACCCAGCCGCCCGTCGCGGCCCCGCGCCTGCCCGGCCCGTCCTTCGCCGACGTGGTGGAGCGCGTGGCCCCCGCCGTGGTCCGCGTGACCGCGCGCGAAGGCGCCGCGGCCGAGGCCCCCGGCAGGCCCCCCTTCGGCCGCGGCCTGCCGGGCCAGCCGGGCCAGCGCCGTGCGGGCCAGGGCTCGGGTTTCGTCGTGGACGCGGACGGCTACATCGTCACCAACGCACACGTCGTCGCGGGCGCCGAGCGCGTCACGGTCGGCCTGCATGACGGCCGCGACCTGGTGGCGCGCGTGGTCGGTGCCGATGCCGCGACCGACATCGCGCTGCTCAAGGTCGAATCCGGCGCGGCCCTGCCCGCCCTCGGCTTCGGCGACAGCGACCGCGCGCGCGTCGGCGACTGGGTCATGGCCATGGGCAACCCCTTCGGCCTCGGCGGCAGCGTGACGGCGGGCATCGTCTCGGCGCGCGGGCGGCAGATCGGCGCCGGGCCCTATGACGACTTCATCCAGACCGATGCGTCGATCAATCCGGGCAATTCCGGCGGTCCGCTGTTCAACGCGGCGGGTGAGGTCGTCGGCGTGAACACCGCGATCTATTCGCCCTCCGGTGGCAACATCGGCATCGGCTTCGCCGTGCCGTCGAAGATCGTGACGCAGGTGGTGGCGCAGCTGCGCGAACATGGCTCGGTGCAGCGCGGCTGGCTCGGCGTCTCGCTGCAGCGGATGGATGCCGACCTGGCCGCCGCGCTGCGCGTGGCCGAGGCCAAGGGCGCGCTGGTGTCCGGCGTCGAGCCCGGCAGCCCGGCCGAACGCGCCGGGCTGCGCGCGGGCGATGTCATCACCGCGATCGACGGCCGCGCGGTCGAGGGACCGCGCGACCTCGCCATGGGTGTCGCGGCGGTGGCCCCGGGCGGCACGGCGCGGCTCGCGCTGCTGCGCGAGGGCGCGACGATGGAGCAGGCGGTGGCGCTCGGCAGCCACCCGTCCAACCGCGCCGCGGCGGGCAAGCCTGAGCGGCCCTCGCTCGGCATCAGCCTGGCGCCGAACCCCGCCGGCGGCGGCGTCGTCGTGAGCGGCGTCGCGCCGGGCAGCCCGGCGGCCGAGCGCGGCCTGCGCGAGGGCGACGTCGTGCTGCGCGCCGGCGACCGCGAAGTGCGCGCGCCGCAGGACGTGGTCGCGGCGGTCGAGGCCGCCCGCGCGGCCGGGCGTGGCGCCGTCGCGCTGCAGGTGGAGCGCGACGGCGGGCGCCGCTTCGTGGCCCTGCCGGTCCAGGCGGGCTGACCACGCGCGGTCGCCCGAAAACGCGAGGGGCCGAAAGGCCCCTCGCCGCCGTCACGCGACCGGCGTGCGCCAGGCCGCGTGCGCGTTCGTCGTGCCTCGGACCACGGCCTCGTAGGCCGCCTGCAGCTGCATCGTGACCGGCCCCGGCCGACCGTCGCCGACGGGCAGGCGGTCCACGCTCGTGACCGGCATGAGTTCCTGGCCGGTGCCGCAGACGAAGACCTCGTCCGCCACGTAGAGCTCCGTGCGGTCGGCGCGGCGTTCCTGCGTCGGCATCCCGTGCTCGGCGGCGAGCGTCAGCACCGTGTCGCGCGTCACGGATTCCAGGATGTCGTTCTCGCGCGACGGGGTGATGACGACGCCGTCGCGCACCAGGAACAGGCAGGCGCCGGCCGTCTCGCTGACCTTGCCGTCCCGCGTCAGGATGATGGGCGTGTCGTAGCCGTCCGCCTTGGCCTGCAGGGTCGCGATGCGGCCGGCGTGGTAGTTCGCCGTCGCCTTGATGCGCGCGGGCATCGTGTTGTCGGCGATGCGCGTCCAGGAGGAGACGCCGGCGGCGACGCCGCTTTCCCGCTTGGGCGACCGCTCGCGCGGGATGGCGGCGCAGACCCAGCCGACGCCGCCGGTGCTGGCCATGCTGCCGCGCTCCTCGATCTGCACCTGCAGGCGGATGTAGCAATCGTCGTCGGGCGCGTTGAGCCGCACGGCGTCGAGCACCGCCTGGTGCATCACGTCCCGCGACGGCGCCCCGTCGAAGCGCATGAACTTCATGCCCTGGTCGAGCCGCACCAGGTGCTCCTCCAGCCGGAAGACCGAGAGCGTGCCTGTCGCCGGGTTCATGTAGGCGCGGATGCCCTCGAAGACCGCGGCGCCATAGGCGATCCCGACCGACAGGGCATGCACCTTCGCATCCTCGAAGGGGATCGCGCGGCCGTTGTGGATGATGGTGTGGGCGGTCCAGGGCATCGGCGTGGGATCCTTCAGGCGAGGCGGGGGGAGGAAGGCCGGGGTGGCTTCGCCGCGAGGACCGCGGCCAGGTTCATCGGCGCATTGGCGAAGATCCGCGCGTCCATCACGCGGAGGTCCGGCGCGACGGCGGGGCGGAAGCCCATCGCGGGCAGGATGTCGCGCGCCACGTCGAGGCCGGGCGCGATCTCGACCAGCACCGGGCCCTCGGCGCCGAGGCGGAACACCGCGCGGTCGGTCACGTAGAGCACCTGCTGCCCGCGGTCGCGCGCATAGCGGCCGGAGAAGGTGACCTGCTCGACCTGCGCGACCGCCTTGGGCTTGCCGCCCGCGGTCAGCGTGCCGCCGAAGATGCAGGTTCGCGCCCCCTGGCTGATATTGATGAAGCCGCCGGGGCCGATCAGCTTGTTGCCGAAGCGGGAGACGTTGACGTTCCCCTCGGCGTCGAATTCGGCGAAGGAGAGGAAGGCGAGGTCGAGCCCGCCGCCGTCGTAGAAGTCGAACTGGTAGGGCTGGTCGACCTGGGCCTGCGGGTTCATCGCGGCGCCCGCCTCGCCGCCCGAGGCGGGCGCGCCTCCGATGTTGCCCTGTTCGTTGGTCAGGCACACGGCGTCGAGGACGCCTTCCTCGGCCGCGACATTCCCGATTCCGGTGAAGATGCCCGAGCCGAGGTTGCAGATCGCGCCGCGGAACAATTCCAGGGCGCCGCGCCGCGCGACGACGCGGCGCGGCCCGGGGCCGAGGCGGGGGATGTCGTCCACCGGGATGCGGAACTCCCCGGAATAGGCCGGTGAATAGAAGGTCTCGAAGGTCTGCCACTGGCCGGGCTCGACGACCACGAGGTCGACCAGGATGCCCGGGATCTTGACCATCTTGGGGTGGATGGAGCCGGACCGCGCGATGCGTTCGACCTGCACCACCACGAGGCCGCCGCAGCGCTTCGTCGCCTGCGCCTCGGACAGCATCTCGAGCGTCACGGCCTCCTTTTCCATGGAGACGTTGCCGTCCTCGTCCGCCGTCGTGCCGCGCAGGAAGGCGACGTCGACGTGGAAGGGCTTGTAGAACAGGTATTCCTCGCCGCGGAACTGCACGACCTCGACCAGCGCCTCGGTCGCCGAGGGGGATTGCGCGCCGCCGCCCATGCGCGGGTCGACGAAGGTGTGCAGGCCGGTCTTCGTCATCAGCCCCGGGCGGCCGGCGGCCATCTCCCGCATCAGTTGCGACAGCGCGCCCTGGGGCAGGGACCAGGCCTCGATCTCGTCGGCGAGCGCCATGGCGGCGACCGGCGGGCTGTTGACGTAGGACCCGGCGACGTTGCGCTTCAGCATGCCGCGCTGCGCGAGGTGCCCGAGCCCGCGATCCGCGCCGTCCCCCACGCCCACCGGATGCAGCGCGGTGATGGCGCGCGGCGCGCCGCTGTCGCGGAAGCGCCGGCCGAGCGCGGCGAGCAGCGCATCCGGCACCGCATGGCCGCCGCCCGAGCCGCCGATCAGCAGCGTGTCGCCGTCGCGGACCAGCGCGGCGGCTTCCTCGGCCGTGGCACGGCGCATGGCGTTTCCTCGATTCCTTGCCCGCCCTAGGCTAGCGGGGCGCGGCGGCGCGGCAAGGGGAGGAACGCGATGGACGGCCAGGTGCACCTGCTGAAGGGCGAGGACGGCGTGGCGGAACTGGTCCTGGACCGCCCCGCCAAGCACAATGCCGTGACGCCGGAGATGGCCGCCGCCATTGCCGCCCATGCCGCGGCGGTCGATTCCGATCCGGCGGTGCGCTGCCTGCTGCTGCGCGGAGCCGGGGACCGCGCCTTCTGTTCCGGCACGGACCTGAACGCCCTGGCCGCCTATCCCGACACCTGGGCGTTCCGCAACCGGGTGGAATACAGCACGAGCGTGCGGAACATGCGCAAGCCCGTGGTGGTCGCGATGAAGGGCTGGGCGCTCGGCGGCGGGTTCGAGATGGCGCTGGCCGCCGACATCCGCGTGGCGGGCATGAGCCTCAAGGCCGGCTTCCCCGAGGTCACGCGCGGCTGGGTCGGCGGCGGGGGCGCCAGCCAGATGCTGCCCCGGCTCATCGGGTACGGCCAGGCGATGCGCCTGCTGCTGACCGGGGAGAATGTGGGGGCGGAGGAAGCGCGTGCGCTCGGTATGGTCGAGATCCTGGCCGAGGATGCCGGGCACGAGGAGGTCGCTCGCGCCGTCGCCCGGCGCATCGCGGGGTTCAGCCCGGTGGCGACACAGAGCGTGAAGGCGTCGGTGCGCATGGCGATGCAGGCGCCGCTCCAGGCCGGCCTCGCCTATGAGAACGAGATGAACGTGCTCTGCTTCGCGGCGGGCGACCACCTGGAGGGCATCCGCGCCTTCGCCGAGAAGCGCGAGGCTGCCTTCAAGCGGTAGTCCGGCCGCGCTAGGATGCGGCACGCGGACAGGAGGACGAGGCCATGAGCGCGGCGAAGGACCCGGCAGGCGATGCGCCCCTGCTGCTGCGCCAGGACGGCGCGGACGGCGTGACGGTGCTGACGCTGAACCGACCTGGGGCCCGCAATGCCCTGTCGCTCCAGATGCTCGAGACGCTCGAGACCGCCTTCGCCGCGATCGGCGAGGATGCCCGCGTGCGCTGCCTCGTTCTGGCGGCCGAGGGGCCGGTCTTCAGCGCCGGCCACGACCTCAAGGAAATCGTGGCGCATCGCGCGGATGCCGACGGCGGGCGCGGCTTCTACGACCGCGCGATGGACACCTGCGCGCGCGTCATGCAGGCGATCACCGCGTTGCCGCAGCCCGTGATCGCCGCCGTCCACGGCGTGGCGACGGCGGCGGGCTGCCAACTGGTCGCGACCTGCGACCTGGCCGTGGCGTCGGAGGAGGCGCGCTTCGCGACACCGGGCGTCGATATCGGGCTGTTCTGCTCGACCCCCGCCGTGCCGCTGGCCCGCACCGTGCCGCGCAAGGCGGCGATGGAGATGCTGCTGCTGGGCGAGATGGTGCCGGCCATCGAGGCCCATCGCATCGGGCTCGTGAACCGGGTCGTGCCGGCGGGGCAGGTGATGGCGACGGCGCTCGGCCTCGCGCGGAGCATCGCGGCGCGGTCCGCGCTCACGGTCCGGCTCGGCAAGCGCGCCTTCTACCGCCAGGTGGACCTGCCGCTGGCCGAGGCCTATCGCGAAGCCGCCTGCGTCATGACCGACAACCTCATGGCGCATGACGCGGCCGAGGGCATCGGCGCCTTCGTCGCGAAGCGCAGGCCCGTCTGGGAAGACCGTTGACGTGACGACGCAGCATGGTGGCCACGGCCGGATGAGGGACGCATGAACGAGGTCGAGGCCGTCCTGGCCCGCGCGGCATCCGCGCGCGAGGCGTCCCGCGCGCGCTGGTTCGAGCTGCTGCGCATCCCCTCCGTCTCCGCGCAGCCGCAGCACGCGCCGGATTGCCGCCGCGCCGCGGAATGGGTCGCGGCGCGGCTGCGCGAGGTCGGCTTCACCGCGAACGTCCGGGGCACCGCGGGGCATCCCGTCGTTGTCGCGCAGCATCCCGGGCCGACCGGCACCGGGCCGCACCTGCTGTTCTACGGCCACTACGACGTGCAGCCGCCCGAGCCGCTCGAGCTCTGGACCAGCCCGCCCTTCGAGCCCGTGCTGGCCGAGGGCCCGAACGGCCCGCGCGTGGTCGCGCGCGGCGCGGTGGACGACAAGGGCCAGACCATGACCTGGCTCGAGGCGCTGCGCTTCTGGCACGAGGCGGCGGGCGGCCCGCCCTGCCGCGTGACCGTGCTGGTGGAGGGCGAGGAGGAGATCGGGTCGCGCAACTTGCCGGAATTCCTCGAGGCCCATGCGGAGGAATTGCGGGCGGATGTCGCGGTCGTCTCGGACACCAACATGTGGGATGCGCGGACGCCGGCCATCACGACGCGGCTGCGCGGGATGCTGTACACGCAGGTCGATATCCGCGCCGCGGACAGGGACCTCCATTCGGGCCTGTTCGGCGGCTCGGCGCTCAACCCGATCAACCTGCTGGCGCGCATCCTGGGCGACCTGCGGGACGAGGCCGGCGAGATCCTGATCCCCGGCTTCTACGAGGACGTGCCCGAGCTGCCGCCGGCGCTGCGCGCGCAATGGGATGCGCTCGGCTTCGACGAAGCCGCCTTCCTGTCCGGCGTCGGCCTGTCGGTCCCGGCCGGGGAGATGGGCCGCGGCGCGCTGGAAAGGCTCTGGGCGCGGCCGACCGCCGACATCAACGGCATCTGGGGCGGCTACACGGGGGATGGCTCCAAAACAGTCATCCCCGGCGAGGCGCATGCGAAGGTCTCCTTCCGCCTCGTGCCGGGGCAGTCGCCGGCCAAGATCCTGGCCGGCTTCCGGGACTTCATCGTGGCGCGGCTGCCCGAGGACGCGCAGGTGAAGATCCAGGTCTTCTCGATGAGCGAGGGCATCGAGGTGCCGTCCGACAGCCGCCATGTCGCGGCCGCGCGCGGCACGCTGGAAGCCGCCTTCGGTCGGGCGCCGGTGCTGGCCGGCTGCGGCGGCTCCATCCCCGTCGTGTCGCACATGAAGCAGATCCTCGGCATGGACAGCCTGCTGGTCGGCTTCGGGCTGGCGGATGACCAGGTGCACAGCCCGAACGAGAAATTCGACCTCGCCTGCTTCGAGCGCGGCATCGACGCGCATATCCGGCTGCTCGACGCGCTGGCGCGCGGATGAGGCCGGGGCCCGACGGGGCGGCCCGCGCGGCGTGAGCACGCCGAGCCACCGCACGCTCGCGCTGGTGCTGGGCGCGATGGCGGCCATGGGGCCGTTCTCGGTCGACATGTACCTGCCCGCCTTCCCGGCGCTTGGTGCATCGCTGGATGCCAGTCCCGGCGCGGTGCAGGCGACGCTGGCCGTGTACTTCCTCGGCATGGCGGCGGGGCAGGTGTTCTACGGGCCGCTCGCCGACCGGTTCGGTCGCCGGCTGCCGCTGTTCGCGGGGCTCGGGCTGTTTGCGCTCGCCTCGGCGCTCTGCGCGCTCGCGCCCAGCATCGAATCGCTGATGGCCGCGCGCCTGGCGCAGGCGCTGGGCGGCTGCTCGGGGATGGTCATCGCGCGCGCGGTGGTGCGCGACGTGACGGACGAACGCGGCGCGGTGCGGCTGATGGCCTCCCTGATGCTGGTGATGGGCGTGGCGCCCATCCTGGCGCCGCTGGTGGGCGGGGCGCTGCTGCCGGTCTTCGGCTGGCGCGGCATCTTCGTCGTGCTGGCGCTCTATGGCGCGGCGCTGCTCGTGGTCGTGGCGCTGTTCCTGCCGGAAACGCTGCCGCGCGACCGCCGACGGCGGGACGGCATCGGCGCGACGCTCCGCATCTGGGCGGGGCTGCTCGGCGACAGGCGCTTCATGGGGCATGCGCTGGCCGGCGCCTTCGTGATCGGCGGCATGTTCGCCTACATCGTCGGCGCGCCCTTCGTGTTCATGGACCTGCATGGCGTGCAGCCCGGGCATTTCGGGTTCTATTTCGGCGCGAACGCGATCGGCATCATCGGGGCGGGCCAGGTCGCCTCGCGCCTCGCGCAGCGGGTCGAGCCCGCGCGGCTGCTGCCCTTCGCGCTGGCCGGCGCCGGCGCCGCGGGCCTCGCGCTGGTGGTCACCACGGCGACCGGTCTCGGCGGCTTCCAGGGCATCGTCGCGACGCTGTTCCTCTATGTCGCCTCGATCGGCGCGGTGCTGCCGCTGACGGTCGCGCTGGCGATGGGGCCGCATGGGCGGATCGCGGGCAATGCCTCGGCGCTGATCGGCACGCTGCAATTCGGGATCGGCGCGGTGGTGGGCGGGCTGCTCGGCCTGCTGCAGGACGGCACGGCACTGCCGATGGCCGCGGTGATCGCGGCCTGCGGCGTTGCGGGGTGGGCGGTGCGGCGGGTGCTGGCTGCATGACGCGGGTGGTCCGCCTGTGATGGCAGGTCGGGGGAGGTGAACCTCCCCCAAATCCCCTCCCTTCCGTGTCTTCTGGCACCCGTCCTCAGAGGCCCGGCGCCAGATGGCAAAGAAGGTTGAGGGGGGCGCGGGGGGAGAAGTTCCCTTCTCCCCCCGCCCTTACTGCCGCGCCCGTTCCGCGTGCTTGCCCATGCTGGCATAGGGCGCATAGGGCGGCACCGCGCCGATCGCGCGCATCTCCACCTCCACCAGGGCCGGCCCCTTCACGGCCAACGCCTGCGCCAGCACCTCGCCCACGCTCTCCGCGCTGCTGATCCGGAAGAAGGGCAGCCCTGCGAGCGCCGCGAGGCCCGCGAGGTCCGGCGTCAGCAGGTCGTGGCCGAATTGCCTGCCATCCGCCACGGCGTCCTGGATCTGGCGGATCACGCCGTAGCCGCCGTCGTTCATCACCATGGTCACGAGGTCCGGCTTCTCTTGCGCGACGGTGAACAGCTCGCACATGCCGAGCGAGAAGCCGCCGTCGCCGACCATGGCCAGGGTCTTGCGCCCCTGCGCCGCGATCGCCGCGCCGATGCCGAGCGCCAGCCCCGGCCCGATCGCCGCGCCCACCGGGTGCACCGCCGTCCGCGGGTCGTAGATCGGAAAGACGCGGTTGCCCCAGGTCGTGTTCGCGATGGTGATGTCGCGCACCCAGACGCCGTCGCGCGGCAGGGCGGCGCGGATCGCCTCGGGGAAGCCGCCATAGGGGCCGAGGGTCGCGAGATAATCCGCCCGCGCGCGCGCGCGCATCGCCACGAAGTCGGCACTGTAGCCCGGATCGACGGTGGCCGTGCCGGCGAGCCGGTCGGCAATGCCCTCCATGACCAGCGCCGCGTCGCCATGGACGAACAGGCTGTTCGGATAGGTCCGCCCGTTCGCCGTCGCGTCGCAATCCGCGTGGATCAGCGTCTTCGGCAGCTTCAGGGAGAAATCCCCGGTCTCGTGCCCCCGCAGCCGCGATCCGACGACCAGCATGGCATCGACCGTGCCGTAGAACTCCTGCACGCGCGGACTGCCGTTGCCGTGCAGGCCGCCCAGGGTCATCGGATGGTCCTCCGGCACGATGCCGCGCCCGTTCCAGGAGGAGACCGCCCCGAAGCCGAGGTCCATCAGCCTGAGCGCGGCCGCGCCCGCCTGCTTCGCGCCATTCCCGAGCCAGAGCATCGGGCGCTTCGCCGCCGCCAGGATCTCGGCCGCCGCGTCGAGTTCCGCCGGGCCGGGCGGCAGGGCCGCGGCGATGGGCAGCGCCAGCGCGTCGAGTCCCGCCGGCCGCGCGATGGCGGCGCGCTGCAGGTCGATCGGGATTTCCACGCTGACCGGCCCGCGCGGCGCGGAGAGCGCCTCGGCCGCCGCGCGGACCAGCACGCCGAAGGCCTCGTTCGCGCTGCGCACGCGATACGCCGCCTTGCATGCGGCCGCCAGCATCGCCGTCTGGCCCGGCACGTCGTGCACTGTGCCGGCGTCGCGGTCGATGTGCTGCGTCGCCGTCTGGCCGGTGATGTGCAGCACCGGGCTGCCCGCGAAGCGCGCCTCGACCAGCCCCGGGATCGCGTTCGCCATGCCCGGCCCGGTGCTGGTGAACAGCACGCCGAGATGCCCCGACACGCGCGCATAGGCATCGGCCATGTGCGCGCCGCCCATCTCGCCCCGGCACATCACGTAGCGCAGCGCGTTGCGCCGGCCGATCGCGTCCAGCATCGGGATGTTGTGCACCGAGACGATGCCGAAGACGGTCGAGACGCCCATCCGCGGCAGGATGTCGGCGACGAGGTCGGCGACCGTGTAGTGGCTGTCCATGGCTGGCGTTCCTCCGTCCCGGGCGGAGTGTGCCACGACGGGGGCGGGTGGAAAGGCCGGACCTTGTTCGCGCCTGCCGCGCGTGGAACATGGCCGATGCCGGAAACGGGGACGATGCGATGCGCGAGACCGACCTGGCGTTGCCCGACCACACCCGCGCCATGCAGGCGGCGCTCGCGCGCGCGCCGCTGCGCGATGGCTGGCTCGAGACGCCGGACCTGCCGGAGGACTACCGCGGCCCGCGCGACATCCCCTATGTGCGTTACGGCGCGGCGGGGCGCGACCGCCCGGCGCTCGCGACGCTGGCGCGCATCGTCGCCGCGATGCCGGATGCCCCGGCCTGCGAGGATGCCGTCCGAGCGCTCGACTTCCGTGCGCTCCGGGCCGCCGTCGGCCGCCTGGCCGCGGCGATCCGCGCCAGCGGCACCGCGGGCCCCATCGGGCTGCTGCTGTCCAACACGGTCGACTATCCCGTGGCGGTGCTCGCTTGCCTCGCTGCAGGGCGGGTCGGGCTGCTGCTGGAATCGGCCGCGCCGCCCGCCTGGAACGAGGCGATCCTGCGCCAGGTCGGCGCCGGGCTGATCCTGGCCGAGGACGCTGCCGAGGGCGTGGGCTTCGGCCTGCCCTGCATCGGCACGGCTGCGGCCTTCGCGTCGGGCGCAGCTGGCTTCCCGCCGGAGGAGGCCTGGCTCGGGCAGGATGCGCCGGCCTTCATCATCTGCACCTCGGGCAGCACGGGGCAGCCCAAGGCGCTGGTGCACAGCCAGCGGACGGTGCTGCATCAGGTCGCGGGGCTGATCGACGAGTTCCACCTCTCGTCCCGCGACCGATTCCTGATGGCGACCTCCGCCGCCACGACGGCGGGGCTGTTCACGCTGCTGACCATCCTCGGCGGGTCGGCGCTGCACCTGGTGGCGCTTGGCCGCGGCGGCGTGCCGGCGCTGCGGGAGGCGCTGACGACGCGCCCCGTCACCGTGCTGCGCGCCGGGCCGTCCCTCATGCGCATCGTCGCCCGCCTGCCGGATGCGGCCGCGATGCTGGCAGGGCTGCGCATCCTGCGCAGCACGGGGGAGCCGCTGCTGCACGCGGACGTGGAGGTGATGCGTGGCTGCCTGCCGCCCGGCTGCATGATCAACAACGCCTATGGCGCGACGGAGCTGTCCGGCACCGGCTGGTTCGTCCATCCGGGCGATGCGCAGGACCCTGTTCGGGTCGCGGCCGGCATCCTCGATCCCGGCACCGAGGCGAAGATCGTCGACGGGCATGGCCGGCCCTGCCCGCCGGGCGAGGTCGGCGAATTGTGGATGCGCAGCCGCTTCGCGGCGCTGGGCGAATGGCAGGAGGGCCGCCTCGTGCCCGGCCGGCTCGAGCCCGATCCGTCCGACCCGTCGCTCCGGGTCTACCGCACCGGCGACCTCGCGCGCCTCACGCCCGACGGCGCCTTCGTTGTGCTCGGGCGCATGGACCGCATGGTGAAGGTCAACGGCATGCGGGTGGAACTCGCCGAGGTGGAGGCCGCCCTGCGCCGTTCGTCGGAGGTCGCGCAGGCGGCTGTCGTCGCGCGCGAGGCCGGCGGGCGCGTCCTGCTCGTGGGCTTCGTCGTCCCGGCCGATGCGGCGCATGCGGGGCTCGAGGGGCGCCTGCGCGAGGACCTCGTCCACGTCTTGCCCGCGCATATGCGCCCGGCCCGGATCATCGCCATCGGCGCCATCCCGCTGCTGCCCGGCGGCAAGCGGGACGAGGCTGCGCTGTGCGGGATGATCGGCGCCGCCTGAGCCGCCCGCGTCCGGGCAGCGTGTCCTGGCTGCCGGCGGTCGCCGCTCCTCCGGCCCGCACCGCATCCCAGCCGGCGGCGGATTGCGCCCCTGCCACGTGCTGCCGATACTTGGCCGCGGCGTGAAGGAGGGCGCATGGCCGAAGATGCCGCGGCACCTGCCGCGCACAGCCTTGCCATGCAGCGCGCGCTGGCCCGAGCGGCAGCGACAGGCGGCTGGCTCGCCACCCCCGAACTCCCCTGGGATTATCGCGGCCCCTGCCACGTGCCGCATGAGGCCTTCGGGGATGCCGGGCGCGGCCGGCCGGCGCTCGAGAGCCTCCGGCGCGTCGTCGCCGCCTCGCCCGATGCCGTGGCCTGCCAGGACGATGCGCGCACGCTCACCTTCCACGAATTGTGGCGCGCGACGGCCCGCCTCGCGACCCTCCTGCGGGGCTCGAAGGTGCGGGGTCCGGTCGGCATCCTGCTGCCGAACGGCGTGCTCTATCCGGTCGCGGTGCTGGCCTGCCTCGCGGCAGGCCGCATCGCGGTGCTGCTCGATGCCTCCTACCCCGAGGCGCGCAACGCCGAGCTGATCCGCCTGACCGGCGTGCGGCTGATGCTGGCGGCGGCCGGGATGCGCGACACGGCTTCGGCCTGCGGCCTGCCTTTCCTGGCGGCGGAGGTGGCGCTGACGGAGGCCGGCGATCCCTTCCCGCCGCCTTCGGGGTGGATGGGGCAGGACATGCCGGCCTTCGTCGTCTGCACGTCGGGAAGCACGGGCCGCCCCAAGGCCGTCGTCTACAGTCAGCGTGGCCTGCTCCATCAGGCGGGCGGGCTGATCGACGCGCTCCATCTGTCGGCGCGCGATCGCTTCCTGTTCGTCACGTCCGGGGCGACCATCGCCGGGCTCTGGACGATGTTCGCGCTGCTGTCGGGCTGCGCGCTGCGCCTCGTCGCGCTCGACGACGTCGGGCTGCAGGGGCTGCGCGCGGCTTTGCGAGGGCCGCCGGTGACGGTGCTGCGCGGGGGGCCGTCGCTGTTCCGCCTCCTGGCGCGCCTGCCGGATGCACCGTCGCTGCTCGCCACGCTGCGGGTGCTGCGCAGCACGGGGGAGCCGCTGCTGCATGCCGATGTCGAGGCGCTCCGCGCCGTGCTTCCGCCGGCATGCCTCATCGTCAACGGCTACGGCGCGACAGAATTGTCGGGGACCGCCTGGGTCGCGCGGCCGGGCGATGCGCAGGATACCGTCCGCGTTGCCGCCGGTTTTCTCGACCCCGGTACCGAGGCGAAGATCGTCGATGCGGACGGCAACCCCTGCCCACCGGGCGAGGTCGGCGAGCTCTGGCTGCGCGCGCGCCACGCGGCGCTGGGCGAATGGCAGGACGGGCGCCTCGTGCCGGGGCGGCTTGAGCCCGACCTGTCCGATCCCTCGCTCCGGATCTACCGCAGCGGAGATCTCGCGCGCCTCGCGCCGGATGGCGCCTTCGTCGTGCTGGGCCGGAAGGATCGGATGGTGAAGGTGAAGGGCTGGCGCGTCGAGCCCGCCGAGGTCGAGACGGTGCTGCGCGGCAGTCCGGAGGTTGCCGGCGCCGCGGTGATCGCGCGCGAGGCCGGCGGCCGTGCTGTCCTTGTCGCCTTCGTGGTCCCGGTCGCGGGCATCGCCCCGGGGGGACTCCAGGAGCGCCTGCGCGCGCGGCTTGCGGCCGCGCTGCCCGAGGCGATGCGCCCGGCGCGCATCCTCCTGATCGAGGCTCTGCCCCTGCTGCCGGGCGGCAAGCGCGACGACGCGGCGCTGGCCCGGCTGTTGGAAGGCTGAGCCCGCGGCGCCCTACCGCCCGCGCGCCTCCGCCAGATGGTCGAAGCGCCGCGTATAGGTGCCGAGCCCCATGGTCTGCGACCGCAGCTCGATGATGAGGTCGTGCAACTCGGCCTCGGGCACCAGTGCCTGCACCTCGTCCCAGCCCGGCCAGTCCTCCTTTTCCGCATAGCCCAGGATCTGGCCGCGCCGGCCGCTCAGCAGGCGCTGCGCGGCGGCGGTGGAATCCTGCGGCACCAGCACCGTCACCTGGTCCACGGGCTCGAGCACCACGGGCTCCGCCTTCCCGAGCGCCTCCTGCATCGCCATGCGCGTCGCGGTGGCGAAGGCCATGTCGGAGGAATCGACGGAATGGAAAGCGCCGTCGAGCAGCGTGACCTGGATGTCCACCACGGGATTGCCGAGCGGCCCCTTGCCGGCCGCCTCCTCCGCCGCCTCGCCGACGGCGGGGATGAACTTGCGCGGGATGGCGCCGCCGACGATGCGGTCCTCGAAGACGAAGCCTTCTCCGCGCGGGCGCGGCGCGACCTCCAGCGTCACGTCGGCGAACTGGCCGTGGCCGCCGGTCTGGCGGCGGTGGCGCGCATGGTGGCGCGCCGCCTGGCGGATCGTCTCCTTGAACGCGATCCGCGGCCGCGCGGTCGAGACCTTGAGCCCATGGGCCTCGGCCAGCCGTGCCACCGCGTGGCCGAGATGGATGTCGCCCTGCCCGGTCAGCAGGATCTGCGCCGATTCGGCGTCGTGCACGACGCCGAGCGAGGGGTCTTCCTCCGTCAGCCGCTGCAAGGCGCCGGACAGGCGGACATCGTCCTTGCGGTCCTCCGTCGCGATCGCGAGCGCATAGACCGGCGGCGGCGGGTCCGGGAAGGGCAGGGCGGGCGCAGTGCCGGACGGCGAGAGCGTGGCCCCGCTCGGCACCGCCTCCAGCCGGCCGAGGGCGACGACCTCCCCGAAGCCGGCCTCCGTGTCCTTGGTGGGCTCGCCGCCCGGAAAGCGCATGATGCCGCCGATCCTGAGGCCATTGACCGTGGCGCCGTCCTTGAGCCCGCCACGCCAGAGGCGGGCCAGC
Source organism: Roseomonas sp. HF4 (assembly GCF_005222755.1). GTDB lineage: Bacteria > Pseudomonadota > Alphaproteobacteria > Acetobacterales > Acetobacteraceae > Neoroseomonas. The sequence continues at coordinate 1,348 of NZ_STGD01000006.1, read as the reverse complement.
GAGAGCTTGCCGCCATGCCCCGCATGGATCGTGCGGAAGACCTGCGCGACCGGCTCGCCCTCCGGCGCGATGCCGCGGCGCGCGGCCGATTCGGCCGGGCCCGGCGCGTCGTGGCGCAGCGCCTTCCACAGGCGCGCGACGCCGTGGCGCTTCTCGGCCGCGCCGAACAGCACGGGGTCGAGCGCGCCGGAGGCGATGTCGGCGTGCAGCGGGCGATAGAGGTCCTCGGGCGTGGGAACGGCGTCTTCCACCACCTTCTCGAGCAGGGCGTCGTCGTGGTCGGCCAGCGTCTCGGCCAGCGCGGCGCGGGCCTCGGCCTCGCGTGCATGGACCTGCTCGGGCATGCGGATGAGTTCCGACGGCTCGCCGCGGCGCCAGCGATAGGCGCGCTCGCTGACCAGGTCCACGTAGCCCGTGACCTCCCCGTTCTCGCGGATCGGCACCTGGCGGAGCACCAGGGGGCGGCGCGAATGCGCCTGCAGCGCGGCGAGCGTATCCCGGACATGCTGGTCGCCGAGCGTGTCGGCCTTGTTGAGGAAGACCATGGCCGGTAGCCCGGCCCGCTCGATCGCGCGGAAGGCGGGCGCGAGGGCGGGCGCGCGGGCAGGGGAGGGCTCGCAGACCAGCAGGGCGAGGTCGGCGATGGCGAGCGCCGCTGCGGTCTCGTGCGCGAATTCGACCGAGCCCGGGCAATCGAGCAGGGCCCAGGCCTCCCCCTGCATCGTGCAATGGCCGATTCGGGTCTCGGTTCCCATGGTGCGGCTGCGGGACTCGTTGGCCCGCCGGGGCGGCGGCGCGCCGGCGGCGGTGAGCAGGGCCTCGAACAGCGAGGACTTCCCGCTGCCCTGCGGCCCGATGAGGGCGATCGCGCGCGGGGCGGCGCGCCCGTCTTGTCTCGACGCGGTATCGGGCATTGTGGTCGGCCTCCCTTGCTGTCCGGCCGTGGTCCGGCCGCGTTTCGCGGCGGCCTCGGCGGGGGGCCGCCAGGGCGAAGTCTAGACGGGCGAGGCACTTCGGCGCAGGAAAAGCTTTGCGGATGGACGGGGTGCGCCGCGCCGTGCCGGGATGGCCTGGTGTTGCTCCGGCGCCACAGCGCGCTAAATATGCCGATTTGCGGCATCATGAGCGTTTCGCCCGACCGGCCTGATGATTTATCGATGATCCAACGGTTTCAGGAACCGAAGAGCATTGCTTCACAGCAATGCTTTGATCAGCACGAGGAATCGAGCATGAGCTTCAGGAAGACGCTTCTGGCCGCGACGCTGCTGTCGCTGCCGATGGCCGCGAACGCGCAGGGCTGGGACCCGCGCGTTCAGGGCTTCTACGTGGGCCTCGGCGGTGGTGCGAA
>NZ_STGD01000005.1 GCF_005222755.1 Roseomonas sp. HF4 | reverse complement strand
CGTGCAGCTCAAGGCGCGTGCGATCACGGTCAAGACCGGCACGCTCGTGGACGCGACGATCATCACCTCTGCCAGCAAGGGCGATGGCGAGGCGCGTTGGGTGAAGCATCGCAACCGCGGCGCGGTGCACGGCTTCAAGGCGCATGTCGGGGCGGATGCCGACACCGCGCTGGTCGAGCAGGTGCCGGTCACGCCGGCGAACGTGCATGACGGGCGCGAGGGGCCGGCTGCACTGCCCGACGACCCGGGCGATGTGTTCGCCGACAGCGCCTATCGCGGGCAGCACTTCGAGGCCGCCGTGCGCGCCAGGGGCGGCGTGCCGCGTGTGGCAGCCACGGCGATGTAGGGTCGTGACGAGGCCGAGACCCTGGCTCGGCTCGCGGCCTGGAACGCGCCGATCCACCGGGTGCGCGCGCGGATCGAGAAGATCTTCGGCACCTGGAAACGCTGCTACGGCTTGAGGCGGATGCGATGGCGCGGCCTCGCCCGAGCCACCGCCCAGGTCCACTTCACCGCAACCGCCTACAACCTCAAGCGAAGCCTCAATCTCCAACCCGCGTGAGCGGCGAAGGAGGAACACGCCTGCCGCCAGCGCCGCGCGACGGCGAACCACATCCCGCACAGCACAACACCGCGCCGCAAGGCTTCCGCGCACAGGTCTCATTCCACACCAAGACCACCGCATCCAACCAGCTCTGGCAGACCGACTTCACCTACCTCAAGGTCATCGGCTGGGGCTGGTTCTACCTCTCCACCGTGCTCGACGATTTCTCGCGATGCATCATCGCCTGGAAGCTCTGCACCAGCATGGCCGCCAGCGACGTGACCGACACACTGGAGATGGAGCTCACCGCGTCAGGCTGCAGCCAGGTGCGGGTTCACCAGCGCCCGCACCTGCTGTCCGACAACGGGCCCTGCTACATCGCAGGAGACCTGGCCAAGTGGCTGTCTGACAACGCCATGGACCATGTCCGCGGCGCGCCCTGCCACCCGCAGACCTAGGGCAAGATCGAGCGCTGGCACCAGACCCTGAAGAACCGCATCCTGCTGGAGAACTACTACTTGCCCGGCGACCTCGAGGCGCAGGTCGAGGCCTTCGTCACCCACTACAATCACCAGCGCTACCACGAGAGCCTGCGCAACCTAACCCCGGCCGATTTCTACTTCGACCGCGGCCAGACCATTCTGCTCGACCGAGAACGCATCAAGCGACAGACCATCCAGCAGCGGCGCTTGATCCACCAGCAGCACGCCGCCTAACCTCACCACCAGATGGGCCAGAGCCTCCCTTCGGAAAACGCCTCCGCCGTCTCAAAGCATTCGACGACGGACAGGTTTTTATTGGGCTACCACCATGGCCCCTACCCGAATAATCCCGGCCGCTCGCGCGCCCAGGGAAGGCCGAGAAAACCCTTCTCGGCCTCCTGACGCGATATTCCGCCATAATGACGGGCTGTTCGTGCCCGCGATGCGGGGCGCCGACGCCCGCGCGGGATCAGGCCGCGTCCGCGGCCGTCCGGTGCACCTTGTAGATGTTCGGGTTCAGGATGGTCGTGCCATCCGGGTTCGCGTCGGTGAACTCGTAGACAGGCCCTTCCCAGTTGCCGAAGTTCAGCGGCGCGTTGGTGCTCGCGTTGTAGTATTGCGTGTCTCGTGCCGCGATCACGCGCGCACCGGTCGTCAGCGCCAGGTAGCCGCAGAAGCGCTTGCCGTCGCCCCAGGTGCCTGCATTGCCCGAGGCCGTGTCCGCGGGCGCGCAGGCGAACAGGACGATGAGGTCGACGAGGCCCTTCCAGCTTCCGGCGAGCCCGTAGTTGAACAGGTTGAGGCCTTCGTTCCCGAGCTGCAACCCGAAGCCACCATGCGCCTGGGGCATCGAGGACTGCCCGCCGAGGTCCCAGTTCGCCTCGAAGCCGTGGCAGAGGATGTGCAGCCGGGCCAGCTTGCGCTTCTCCCGCGCGCGACGGGCCACGGTGTCGGTAATGTGGCGTATGCCGGTCTTGGCGTTCACCTGCATGACGAAGCTGTAATAGGCCGGCGTCGCGCCCGTGAGCCGGCGGTCGTGGATCACCATCGAGGTCATGTTCTGCTCCCTCCTTATGCCCCGGCGATCATTCTATCGATCCGACATTTCCCAGATGGCCGGCCGATCCAATCATGGGGCGGTGAGCCTATCGGCGATCCGGCTGCATACGCAACGGTGATGGCGACCGGTTGTCGCCCGCGTCGCGTCTGCCTGGTCGGTGGTCGCCGTCGGAGCAAAGCACAGGCGCTTTTTGATGCGATTTGGACGAGGTTCCAGGTGATGGCGGACGCCGGATGTGTGATGTCGATTACGACGCGTCCCGGCCATTGATGCCAGGGTCGTGCTACCGGCCGGGCGCATCCCGGCAGCGAGGCTCTCGACCCGACATTTCCCAGATGGCCGACCGATCGAGCCATCGAGCAGTGAGTGTACCGGACCCGGTTCCCTGGACACGCGGGAGCACTATGCGGCGCGCCTGAGGTTGGCGTCGAGGCGTGCGGCGCGGGCGTCGAGCGGGCTGCGGAAACCGTTCTTCTCGATCAGCCACTCGGCGTTGTAGCGGGCCACGAACTCGCGCACGGCATTGCGGACCTCGTCGATCGTCTGGAAGACGCGGCCATGGACGATCTGCTCCTGCAAGGTCCGGAACAGCCGCTCGCAGATGCCGTTATCCGGCATGTAGGTGGCGGTGCTGCGATGTCCTGCCGGTCCTGACCTGGATCGGGCTATGGTGAGACCATCCGGGACACGGGGCACCGGGAGCACGCAAGTGCGGGCAGGCCGTCCGAAAAGACATGAGCCGAGAGCTCGAGCTCGTTATCTGCCCGCCCCTGCGACCTGCCCGGATGCGCTGCGAGCGCGGATCCCTAGTTGTCGTGTCGCCCGTCAGCTCCCGTCTTCTCACCACGAGCCAGGAGGAGGTGGCGCCATGCGCGTCATCGGAATGGACATCCATCGCGTCTTCGCCGAGGTGGTGGCGCTGCTGGACGGGGTGGTCACCCGGATGGGGCGGGTCGACATGCGACGCGACCGGCTGGAGGCGTTCGCCCGCTCGACGCTAACCCACGACGATCACGTCGTGGTCGAGGCGACGGGCAACGCCGCCGCCGTCGTCGAGGTGCTCTCCGCGCATGTCGGCCGGGTCGTGATCGCCAACCCGAAGCAGGTCCGCTTGATCGCGGACGCCAAGATCAAGACCGACAAGATCGACGCAACCGTGCTGGCCAAGCTGTACGCCAGCGGCTTCCTTCCCGAGGCCTGGGTGCCTGACGCGCGCACCGAGGCGATGCGCCGACAGGTGACCCGGCGAACCCAACTGGTCCGGCAGCGGACCCGACTGAAGAACATCGTGCAGTCCATCCTGCACGCCCACCTCGTCCCGCCCTGTCCACATGGCGACCTCTTCGGCAAGGCAGGGCGCGGCTGGCTGGCGGCGCAGTCGCTGCCGGATGACGAGCGGATTGCCGTCGAGCGGCACGTCCGGGAACTCGATCGTCTTGGCGAGGAACTGAGCGGCGTCGAACGCGACATCGCCCGGCGCGCGCTCGAGGACGCGGCCGTAAAGCGGCTGATGACGGTGCCGGGTATCGACATGGTGGTCGCGGTCGGTCTCGCCGCGGCGATCGGCGATGTCAGCCGCTTCGCCGCCCCCCAACGTCTGGTCGCCTACCTCGGCCTGAACCCGAGCGTCCATCAGTCGGGCGATGGGCCGGTGCGGCACGGGCGGATCACCAAGCAGGGGCGCGGCCAGGCCCGTGGCATGCTGGTGGAAGCGGCCTGGGCCGCGGCGCGCTCTCCAGGGCCGCTGCGGGCTTTCTTCCTGCGGATCTCTGCGCGCCGCGGCCAGCACGTTGCCGCGGTCGCGACGGCCAGGAAGATCGCGATCGTTGTCTGGCACATGCTGCGCGATAGCAAGGACTACACCTGGGCCAGGCCGGCGCTGCACGCGAAGAAGCTGCGCGACCTGCAACTCCGGGCGGGACACCAGCCCCGCCGCGGCCAGCGCGGCACCGCCCATGCCTACAACCAGGCTGCGACGCGCGAGGCCGAGCGACGCCAGGCGGCCGAAGGCGAGGCGGCCTATGAGCGTCTCACAAGCGGATGGCAGCCGACGGGACCCCGACGGACGCGCATGGATGCCGCAAAGGAGGAGCGACCATAGGCTGCGCGGCGGGGCTTTCGCCGCCACGCCCCGCTCTTCGCCACGCGGTCACCCATGCGCAGGAAAAAATTAGCACGGACCGCAGAAAGGGACTGTTCAAACTCATCCGTCGTCTCGGGTTCGGCCACGAAGGCGTAGCTCGGCGAGATGCCCCAGAACCTGACCTGCTGCTGGAAGTGCTCGGCCATGAAGTTGCTGCCGTGGTCGTGACGCAGCGCCAGGCCGCGGGCGGCGCCGGCGGCGTCGGTGCTGTCGCCGCAGAGCAGGCGATGCTCGCCCAGCAACCAGAGGTCGCCCGGGCGGGCGACCGCCTGGTGCGGCGGCACCGGCTCAGCGTCGGCAGGATCCTCGCCCCTCTCGGTGTCACCGCCGACACCGATGCCGGCGCCGCCGCCGGATGCCTCCCCGGACTCCCCCGTGCCCGCGGCCGCGACGTCGGCGAGGTCGCCGAGTAGTCCCGCCACCTCGTCCGCGCCGAAGCCGGTCAGGCCCAGGTCGAAGCCCTCCGAGCGCAGCTCGAACAGCTCCCCCTTGAGCAAGTCGGCATCCCAGCCGGCGTTCAGCGTCAGCTTGTTGTCGGCCAGCGCGTAGGCGCGCTTGTCAGCCTCGGACCAGCCGCGCGCCACCATGGTCGGCACGTCGAGCAGGCCGAGGGACTTGGCGGCGAGCACGCGGCCGTGGCCGGCGATCAACTGCCCGGCCTCATCCACCAGCACCGGGACGGTCCAGCCCCATTCGCGGATGGCGGCGGCGATCTGCGCCACCTGCGCCTCACTGTGGGTGCGCGCATTGCGGGCGTAGGGCAGCAGCGACGCCACCGGGCGCCGCTCGAGCGCATCGGCCGGCCAGGCTCGCTGCATGCGTGAACTCCGCCTTTTTAGGGAGGGAAAAATCCCTGCGTGTCCCCTCCCGCGGATGGCTCCCCCAAGGTGCCAGAGATTCGATCCCCCCTCCCCATCGCTGGCGTCACCCGCAGGGAGCGTCGATCTGCGCGCGGGCGAACGAGGAGGGTGGAATCGTGGTCGCGCATCATCAGGGCTCGCGCCGCCTCCGAGGCGAGCCCTGATCCAATCGCGCGCAGGTCAGCCCGCTACCTTGTAGATCGTATAGCTCCCGCGTGCGCCGTCCTTATTGGGGCCGACCTGGCGGATGCGCTCCAGCACCTGCACCTCGATGCCCTGGCGTTTTTTGAGGCCCGCGAAGAACCCGCGGACAGTGTGCTGCTGCCAGCCCGTCGCCTCACAGATCTGCGCGATGGTCGCACCCTCCTCGCGACGGAGCAGTGCGAGCACCTGCTCCTGCTTCGTGCCCTCGCGCGGCTTGCGCGGTGCGCCCGGCTCGCGCGGCGTGCGCGGCGGCTTGCCTGCCAGGGCGGCGCGTAGGAGGCCCATCGGTATGTCGAGGGCGGCGATGATGTCGGTCTCGCGGCTGGCCTCGTCGTCCCAAGCGGCCAGTACCGCAATGGCGGCGTCGCGCAGGCTGGCGCGCGGGGCAGGCGTGGGCCCGCCCTGCGCGGTCTTGGGCGGCGGGGCGTCCTCACCGAGCGCCGCCGCCTCCTCCGCGCCCGTGGGCGCCGTGTCGGCCACCGCGTCGCCCTCGCTCGGGTCGATGCCGATGGCGCGCAGCCCGTCGTCAGTGATGCGCGCCACGATCCAGGTACCGTCTTCATCCTGCCGCCAGCCGAGCCCGACATGCTCCCGCGGGGCGTTGATCTCGGTGAGCAGGTTGTTCTTGATCAGGCTGCGGAACACCGCGTTGCGCGCGGCGGCCGGCAGGGTCTTGGACGCGCGGGCCAGCCCCATCTCGTGCTGCGCGGCAGCGCTCAGGATCACGCGCTGCGTGTCGGAAAGCTTCGTCATCGTGGTGGTCTCCGGTGTCGGGTGCCGACCATCGGCCCCTACTGCCGGGAGCCCCGCCGGCGCTGCCGGTCGGGGCCGCGGCCGGCTGTGCCGCGCGCTACTCGGCGAATTCGCCGCGCTTGAAGTAGCAATCCGTCACGCTCGCGAGCCGGCTGTTCCAGTGTTCGAGGGTGGCGGCCTTGCCCCAGAGGACCTCCTCGGGATCCGCGCTGAAGTGGTCCGCGCTCATCTGCTGCAGTTCGGCGAGCATCGCGTCGAAGCGGGCCTTCTGCTGGAGGAAGGCTTCGAGGCTCTTCTGCTGATTGCAGGCGGCGCGGGCTTCGCGGTCGGTCATGCTGGTCTCCGTCGTGTGGTGCAGGGCATCCCCCGCGTGTGACGGACCATTCGCGCTGTGCCGCGCGCGAGCCAAGCGAGATGCAGCATCATTCTATGGCGATGATGACGGCGGCCGGATCACGTCATGACCGTCGCGCAGCCCATCATCGGGCTGAGGATCAAGGCGCTCCGCCATGCTGGCGAGCAGCACGCCGATCTGCTCCTGCAGCAGGGTCTGGACGAGATGCGGATCGCGGCCGATCTGCGCGGCGATCTGTCCAGACACGCGGGCGGGCCAGTTCAACAACGCGTCGCGCATCGCGCCGACGATATCGTCGATGCGTGCATTGGCAGCGTTCACCTCCATCAGCCTCCCCTTGTCGCGATCCAGAGCAAGACGCTGCGCCTCGACCAGCAGGGCAAGACGGGCGAGCGTCAGCCGGCCGAGGGCTGAGCTCTCCAGCGGCGGCGCCAGGGGCGAGCGATCCGGCCGAGCGGATGCAGCGAGATCGCGCGCGACGCGCGCGAGGTCCCAGGTGCCATCCGGCTCCCGCGTGATGCGTCCAATCTGCGCTGCCTTCTGGATGGCCGTGTGCGACACGCCGAGGCGTCGGGCGACTTCCCGGGCCGAGGTCACGCGCTCCGGCATGGATCTTCACCTCGGTTTGGCGGAGGGAGTGGCCTCCATCGCTGCCGTTCCGCCCGGATGCTCGCGTGGCAACCTGGCAACCTGGCAACCTGAATTCTCACCTGTCGCTAGCGAAGTCGCGCGCTTCCGCCCCCCGCATACGCCGGGCCCAGGAAGGACCCTGCGGCTCGCGAGCCACTGTCTCGATTGAGCGACGCTGTGGCTCAGGAGCCCGCGCCGCGGTCGCATCTTCAGCGACTATCGAGACGCTACCCAATCCAGATTCCGCTGGGGAGTGCGAAGGTGTAGCGGCTACGCGATTTGCCCAGGTAGGTTCGGGAAATCTGGCGTCTTGGGTTCAACGTCTGCTCTCGCCAGTCTTCGGATCTTCGACGACGGTCCGCGGTTGTCTGGGTCGGAGATAGGAGCGCCCATACGCAGGGAAATCTCCTGCCCTGTCGAGCGACTCACTTCGTCCTGCCCTCGTACCCGGTGGATGTGCCTTGGATCACCGCTCCGTCGCGCAGCAAGCGGCAACGGTACGCCTCCACATGGATGCGCCTCAAGTAGACTGTGAGCCGGCCCCGGGTCGCCTCGATGCGGGCCTCGTGCTCCGCGATGATCACCGACACGTCCCCATCCGTGAGCTCCCCCTCGTAGAGAAGCCAGCCGAGAAGGTGCGGCGTTGTCTGCGCTGGCTCGACGCCGACCCTCGGGGCGGCCCGCCGCGCGCCTCGGTCATCGGTCAGCACGGCAGACCGCAGCTTGCGCGCGAGCGCGAGCGCGGCGATCTCGCCACGGCCGAGCTTCCGCACTTCGGGCCTGGCGGCCACGGCCTGGAGATCCTCCAGCGTCATCGGCTCCTCGGAGAAGCCCTGCCGCTCGGCTAGGCGACGACGGAACTCGTCCTGCATTGTGAGCTCCGGGGAAGTCGGCCTTGTTCGGGGCTTTTCCAGTGCCTCGTACCGGACGTAGCCGGCGGCGACGAACCAGCGTCCTTTCCTCAGCGCGGCCCTCAGCAGGTAGGGCGAGGAGAGCAGGTTCCAGATGGAGCATGTGTCGATGGCGCTGACCGGCGCGAAGTCGCGGACGTCCACCGTGATCCCAGTCGGCTCAGTCACTCCCGAGAGGCCTCCCGAACAGGGCGGCGATCTCGATCGTCTCCCCGGGAGTAGCGAGCAGCATTTCGGCAAGCAGCCCGAGCGAGATGATGTCCCGGTTGTAGGCGTCGAAGCAAAGATCGACGTACCGCTTGCTCAGCCCGCGATCGAGAAGAAGCGCCTTCCGTGCCGCCTGCGCCTCGGTGAGGCTGCCCTCGAGCTCCGGGTCAGGTGGCTCCGGCGGCCGGCGCGCCGCCTGTCGCAAGGATGCCCGCTGATCGCCGTCGATCAGACGGGCAGCGTGGAGCGCAGATAGTAGCGCGGGCACGCTGACGCGGAGGCGCTGCGCCCACGACGCCACCTCGGCGGGGTCAGCCCACCGCGCCTTTGCCACGGTCGCCAGTAGGGCGGGCGGCATCAGGAAATGGGATGCGAAGGTGTTGGCGCGGACCTCCACGAGTTCAGCGCTGGTCCACTCCCCGACCATTGACATGGTAATGGGCTTCTCATCGAGCAGGCCATGGCCTAGCTCATGGGCGGCGCTGAACCGCTGGCGTGCCATGCCCTCGGCGAGGTTAACCAAGATGCAGTGGCCCGCCTCGGGGTGGTTCATATACAGGCCGGAGATGTTCGAGTTCTCTAGCCGCCGGCGGAACACCCTCATTCCGAGATCGCGGATAGTCGCGAAAACGTCGCGGACAACCTCCTTGTCGGAGAGATCCAGATAGCGTCTGAGCGCTGCTGCGCACTCGGCGCCCTGGGCCTTGAAGTAGCTACCACGCGCGCGGAATGCGAAAGTGCCCGCGGGACGTTCCACTCCGAGCTCGCGCTCCAGCATCGCCTCGCTCCTGCAGAGCAAGGCAAACTCCGCGATAGCTATCCGATCGGCCGGGGAGAGCTCGTCCCCTCGCTCGCGGAAGAGGACCTCGACGCCTTCGTCGGGGTCGCGGGCGTCGTCCGCTAGGAGAAAGCGGAAGTCCTTCCGAAAGTGGTCAGCGAGGATGAGCACCTCGTCCCCGGTAGGCTCCCCCTGGCCGAGCTCGAGCGCGCTCAGGCGCTCGGCCGGGATGCCGGACGATACAGAAATGCTGTTCAGGTCCTGGCCGAAGTCGGCGCGCAGCGAGGCAAGCTTGCGGCCGAAAGCCTCTGCGGTGAACGCCATCACGTGCCCTCGTCCCGCCGAAAGCGGAGATTGGAACAAACCACAAACCGCCGCCGATTTCGAGCCTCTGTCGAGCCGAAAGTCGCGGCTCGCGGTCTCTCCACCACCGCTTTCCGCTCTTCTCCGCTCTCCAATCGTCGTCCGGGAAGCACGCCTACGCCACTGCCTTCTGCGCGAGCCTATAGTGCGCCGCGAGCACACCGAGCGCCGAGACGAGCACGCCCTGCCCCTGCGCATGCCCGATCGGCCGCCCGCCCCATCCAGAGCGCCGAGCCCATTCGGTGATCGAGCTCTCGAGGCCGACCACGTGCCAGACGCAGGCGCCAGCCGGACTGGCCGGACCACCGAGGGCTGCGATCGCCGCCGCCACCTTCTCCCGCGCCTGGAATTGCTGCTCGGTCGTGGTGTCGACGCTGCGACCGCCATGAACGCGGATCAGCGGCATGGCGCGCAGCGTGTCGAGCGCAGCGGCACGGAACTGACGACGAAAGATCGCCCCCGCATCGTGCATATCGCGGGTGATCGTGTCGTTGTTCAGCATCACGCCGAGGGTGTCGATGGCGTAGCGGTGGACGACCGGTCCGCCGGTTTCGGGATCCGCCTCGCGGACGCCTTCGGTGAAGCCGCCATGCTGCAGGCGCCAGCGGCTCGGGCGGCTGATGTCCTCCGCGGTGTTGTTTGGGGTCTTCCGGCGCTTGCGCTTAGCGACCATGGCGATCTCCTGTCCTGCGCGACCCCCAGCGGCGGGTGGCCTCGTTGATGACCGCCTGGCGCAGCCAGGGGTCGGTGATGTCGTGGATGGCGAGGGCGGCGACGCCGTGCTGATGCCAGGCAGCGGCGCGCATGCCGTCGAGGTCGCGGTCCGTCGGCGGGCTACGGCCAAGGTCGAGGGACGACCGCGGCGGTCGCGGAGCGCCAGGCAGCCTCACGGCCGCACCACCCGCGCGGTCGCGCGCATGCACGCGGGCAGCCCCATGGGAGAGGGGAGAAAATTCAATAATAATAATAATACTTCAATGGGTATACCTCTGCCCCTGGCCGTGGGCGCGCGTGTGTATCCACGCGTGCGCGAGAAAGATTGAACTATTGAAGATACCTCCCAACCCGGCCGCCCGCCTGGGCTTGGGCATGCGGGATATCTCGTGCGAGCGGGATTCTTCATGGTGTGGCCTCCGTGGCGCGCGCGGGCCAGGCCGGACTGACCGCGCTGTAGAAGGTGGTCGGCTTGGTTGCGCCGGGCTCCTGTTCCGCGATGACGAGGCCCGCCTCGATCAGCGAGGCGAGGATCTCTTCGCGTTCGCGGCGCGACAGGAACTGCGATCGGCGGGTGATGTCGCTGCGCGACTGACGCCCGCCATCACGCACGATCTCCAGAAGCCGCTTGTGTTTGGCTTCGGTGTCGTTGTCCGAGACGCGGCGCTCGGCTTCGCGCAGGAGCGTGCCGATCGAGTGCTCCACGAGGCGCGCGGCCCACGTCACGTCCCGAACCTCCGTGGTCGGCTGGGCCGGATCGCGACTGATCGCGGCGAGCATGGCGAGCTTCGCGGTGTTCTCGGCGTAGCGCCCGAATAGGGCCGTCGCGAAGGATCCCTTGTGGGACCGCAGGCGCTCGGTGGCATGGTGGCGAACCGCACTCATCGCGGCCTGGGCATCGGGCGTCAGAGGCACCACGTAGGGCCGCACCGGCGAGGATGCCTGCATGGCCTCCGCCAGGTTGCCGCCGTGATCATGGCTCGGCACGCCGCCGGCGATGGCCTGCAGCATCGTGACGAGCGCTGCGGTCGGTTCGGCATCCGCGGGATGCTCGATCGGCGCGGGATAGTCGTCCTCGGTGAGGAAGATCAGGAAGCGCGCCAGCGAGCCATCGCTGAGGGCCCCTCCCTCGATGGCCTTCCAGAACGGGCCCGGCACGGTGACGCCCCAGAGGCAGGCGCAGGGCTGATGCAGGGTGACCCGGGGCTTCGCCTTCTGGTCCGCGTATTCGGCGCCGATATAGGCCTCGGAGGCCGAGGTGTAGAGCTTGGTCAGCTCGGTCCAGATTGCCGCCTTGTGGAAGGGCGCGCGCGGCGCCAGCACCAGCCGCAAGAACTGGCCGAACTCGTCGACCTGGAACAAGCGGCTAGGATGCATCTGCAGCGATGCGAGCAGACCGGCGGAGGAGGCGAGATCCTCACCGCCGAGGTAGCGATCGAGCCCTGCGGCGTAGAGCGCGCGCTTCGCGCAGCGGCGCGCATGGTCCTTGCCGCCGCCGCTGTCGGCGATGCCGATGGCGTAGAGGTTGCTGCGCAGATCGGTTGGTGTCCGATACCGCCGACCGGCGACGGCGCCGAGCAGGCACAGGCCGGCGCCCAACGCGAGGAAAGGCTGCGGGCTGACAGCGGTGCTGGTGGCGTAGTCGACGAAAAGCTTCAGCGCCCCGTCGACCTCGAGGAGATCGGGCGGCACACGGTAGGTCGGCGGCGCTGGCGTTGGCGCCGCGTTCGCCGCCTTCGACAGCAGGGCCGTGGCGGGATGGGGCTGCGTCGCGCGCTCCGCTGCCGCGGCGTTCAGAGTGATCTCCGGCGGCGGCACCCAGCCGCGCTCGATCGCCATGGCGTAGATGCTGCCGGCGCCGATGCTGTGCGGGCGCAGGGTCTTCCAGCGACGTTCCGGCGTGTCGCCGCGACCCGACGCGCCCGACTTCGAGGACTGCCGCGACCAGTCGAGCCAGAGCTGCCGGCCCTCCTCGCCCAGTGCAGCCTTGATCGCCGCCCCCATGGTGATCCAGGACGCGCCGTCGACATCCTCGTTCGGGATGAACTGGAGGGCCGCCTGCACGGCGGCGCAGGTGCCGCGCGGATCGGACGGGCCCTTCCACGCGCCCGCCGGCGCACTGTCGGCCATCAGCGTGCGCGGCTTCATCTCCGCCGGGATCAGCGCATAGGCCTGGTCAAGCCAGGCCATGACCTCGTCTTCCGCGACCGCGGGCAGCGACGCCAGCGGCACGTCGAGCAGACTGTCCTGCGGCCAGGTGTAGGGCTGCCCGGTTCCGGGATGGATCGCGTGGGCGACGAATTGCTGGCCGCGGGCCAGGACCTCGAGCGGATGGCGCTTCCGGCCGGCGAATGGCGTCTCGGTGCGATAGACCAGCAGCCGCTTCGGGGCCTGGCCGATGCGGAGGCAGGGCGTCTCGCCGAGCATCTCCGTCGCTATGTCCGCGAGCTGGATCGCGAGCGCCGCATCGGTAACATCGATGTCGAGCCCAACCACCTCCCCGCAGGCGACGCCGACGCCGCAGCCCGGCCAGCGCCGCCAGATGTCCAGCTCGAAGGGCTTCGTCGCGCGGTCGCAGTGCCGCGTCCAGTCCGGATAGGGCGTCCATGCCCCGCCGCTGAAGCGCCCCGGCACCTTCGCGCCGGGCATGATGGGGATGACGGCATAGCCGTTGTCGGCCAGGCGCGCCCCGTCCTCCGCCATGAAGGAGGCGTCCGTCATTCCGTCTTCAGGCCTCGGGGTGTGTCAGTCGGCTCGTGCTCGCCGCACCAATCATCGCTGCTGGTGTCCGGCCAGATGGCCTGCCAGGCATCCTCGTCCTCGGCATTGACGCTGCCCTTCACTGCCGGTCGTGGCGCATGCCGGCGGCATTCGCCGACGCTCCCATAGACGTAGTGAGGCACCCACCAACGGCAGCTGCTGCAATGCTGGTCGCTCATCCGGGAACTCCCTGAACCTTGTGCAATGCGGTGGTGATGGCGATCTGCTGCTCGACCAGGCAGTCGACATAGGCGCCGCAGATCGCCTCGATGAAGCCGCGCCAGTCTTCCTCGGACCAGGTCGCCATGTCGCTGCGGCCGACCGCCTCGATGTACTCGCCGGCGATCACGCCAGCATGGCGCATCGCCGCCATTTCCTGATCGTTCGGATCAACCATGCGGAACTCCGGCCAGAGGGCCAGGCAGGTCGGCGAGCAGGAAGGCGCGGTCCAATGCATCCGGAGCGAGCGTGCCGGATGCCACCACAGCCAGTGCCAGGCAGGACGGGCGCAGGTTCGGCATTTCATTCACCCGCCTGCTGCTGTTCGGCCTTCTTGCGCGCGCGTCGGCGGCGCTGCGCCTCGGCGCGAGCTGCCTTATCGCGTTTCCACCCTCGCCGCCTTTCTCGTTCGGCTTGCGGGTCAGCTTCGATGCGAGCCACCATCGCTGCGATGACCTTCTCTGGGTTGGCCTCGCGCCACGCCTTCGCGGCGGCCCGACGTTTCTCGGCATTCCTTTCTCGGTTGCGCTGCTGGGATGCTCGCACCTTCTCGGGGTTCGCCTCGCGCCATGCCTTATGCGCAGCGCGCGCTTTCTCCGGGTCAGCGGCTCGCCGCACGCGCGCTAGCTCCGCCTGTCGCGCCCGCCTCCGCGCTGCCTTCTCCTCCAGCGTCTCCGGCGGCGGCTGAACGGCTGGCGCAGCGGGCCTCCTCCAGGGCGGAGGCATCACAAGAGAGCTCATCGCACGAACCTCGCATTGACGATCTCGGTGTATTGGCCGACCGGACGGACCTGGATGGCGATCGGCTGACGCAGTGCGCTGGTCGCGGCCATTGCCTGCTCCACCGTGTCTGGCGGTGGCAGATGCGGTGCGCGACGACGCCACCATGTGCACGCCTTGTCGCGCGGGAAGCCGGTGTGCTCGAAGCAGACCCATTCGCTGTGCGAGGTGAGGCCGCACTCGTAGATCACGCGGAGCGAGGCGGGCTTGCCGGGCTTCTCGTGACGGGCGTAGCGGATGCCCGTCACCTCGCACCACGCGGCCTGCTCCTGGATGGACAGAAGGGCATTCGACGCCGCCTGCGCCGCGACCTTCACCTCCGGCGGCGGGAACTCGTAGTCGCACTCGATGCAGTGCCGCACGCTGGCGTGATTGATGGTCTGGCACTCGGGGCAGACCTTGATCGGCGCCTCGCCATCACCGGCCGGTTCCTTCCTGCGGCCATCCACCTTGTCGATAGGGCCGTGCCGCGCCGTGTTGCCGGCGAAGTCGAGCACCAGGCAATCGTCCTTGCCTTCGGCGAGGCGTGTGCCGCGGCCGACCATCTGCACATAGAGGCCGACGCTCTTGGTGGGCCGCAGCAGGGCAATGAGGTCGGTCCCCGGCGCATCGAAGCCGGTGGTCAGGACATTGGCATTGGTGACGCAGCGCAGCCGCCCCGCCTTGAAGGCGGCCAAGATCCCATCGCGCTCGGGCGCCGGGGTGTCCCCCGTCACCGTCTCGCACGAGATGCCGAGCTCGCGGATGGCGTCGCGGACGTGCCGCGCGTGGGCGACGCCGGAGCAGAAGACCAGCCAGGAGCCGCGGCCCGCCCCATGCTGGACGATCTCCTGTACCGCCGCCCGGGTGACCTCATCGCGGTCCACCGCGGCCTCGAGGTCCTTGGCGATGAACTCCCCGCCACGGGTGCCGACTCCGCCGACGTCGAGCTGCGTCTCGGTGTGCTTCGGCACCACGGGGCAGAGATAGCCCTGCTGGATCATCTCCAGCACCGGCACCTCGAAGGCGATGTCGGTGAAAAGCCGATCCTTGCCCTCGTGCAGCAGCCCGCTGTCGAGGCGGTACGGGGTGGCCGTGAAGCCCACCACCTTGAGCAGCCCGCCATTGATCTCGTTCAGCTGCGCGAGGAAGGAGCGATACATGCCGCTGTCGCTGCGCCCGAGCAGATGCGCCTCGTCGATCAGCACCAGGTCGCAGCGCTGCACCTGGCGGGCATGGCGGTGGATGGACTGGATCCCGGCGAACAGCACCTGCGCGCGGATGTCCCGTCGCGACAGGCCGGCGGAGTAGATGCCTGCCGGCGCCTCGGGCCAGGCGCGCAGTAGCGCCATGAAGTTCTGCTGGATCAGCTCCTTCACATGGGTGAGGACGAGCACGCGGGTGTCGGCGTAGGCGGCGATTGCCTCGCGGATGAAGCCGCCGATGACGACCGACTTCCCCGTGCCGGTGGGCATGACCACGAGCGGATTGCCGGTGGCGCCGCCGAAGTAGTCGTACAGCGCGTCGATCGCGGCGCGCTGATAGGGGCGAAGCGAGAGGCTCATGCCGACACCCCGTCCCGCCAGCTGCTGCCATCCGGCAGGCGGTAGCTGACCCAATCCTCCCCGGCGTCGACCTGCTCGCCCGGCACCAGGTCAGGGATGTAGAGATGTGCGGCGCAGCCGGCCTCCTGCTCGCGCCGCGCCAGCGGCGTGCTATGGCGCGTGCAGTGCCAGCCGCCCTCCGCGACAGGCGAGACGTGCAGGCAGGAGCGGCAGTGGCGTTCGGGAGCGGCGCCCTCGTGGCAGACAGCGTGATGGTCGCAGAAGCGGCACTCCCACCAGGCGGGATCCTCGCTGATCCGCGCCGGTGGGCGGCCAGCGCCGATGACGCGCTGCGCCTTCGCGAGAAGCCGCAGCCCGGCCTCGGCATCATGCCGGATGCGTTCCTGGTAGAGCTCGTCGGTGTCCTTGTTCACCGCGAGGTAGAAGGCCCGTTCCAGCCCGGCGAGCTGCATGTAGGCCTGCATCTGCGCCCAGTGCAGTGGCTTGGCTTTCTCCACTCCCTCCGCGGTCAGCTTGGCGAACGACTTGGCGCTGTGCGTCTTGAACTCGACGACATGCCAGGTCTTCGGGGCCTCGAGCAGGCCGAGCGCCACCGCGTCCATGCTGCCGCCGAAGTGGCCGGTGGGGTCGCGCAGCGTCCACTGCCGACCCGTCGCCGGATCGATGTCGAGCACGGTGACGCCGATACGCCGTAGGTCAGCGACGAAGCGCGCCTCGGCGAGGTTCCCGGTCTCGAATAGCCGTAGCAGCCGGCCGGTGTGCCGCGCCCGCGTCGCCCAGCGAAAGCCGTACCAGAGCGCGCGCTCGCAGCCGGTACCGATCTGCGAGGCGCCGAGATGGGCCCGCCAGCCAGCATCGCCCGCCGCCTCATAGGCGGCGTAGATGGCGGCGACAGTCGCGGCGGGCGGAGGCGGCAGCACGGCCATGGCAACCCTGCGTCAGGCGCTGCGGCGCCAGGGCGGCGTGGCAGTGGCCGGCCGGGGCGGCGGTGCTGCCGTGGCGGTGGCCGGAGCCGGCGCCGGGCCGCGCGGCGCCGGTGCTGTGGCGATCCCAGGCGTGGCGCGCTCCGCGGCATAGCCGGTGATCTTGTTGCGGGCCTGATGGAAGACGCCGTTCTTGTCGGTGCCGGCCGGCTCGTACTTCACGCTGACCAGCATCGGCTTGAAGTGCAGCTGCTCGCTGTCGGCGACCTGCATCTGTCCCACCGCATGGCAGATCGCCGACAGCGTGCGCTGCGCGATCTCCATGGTCCGGGTGCTCGCGTTCACCAGGTTCAGCTGGTCCCACAGCTTGCGCCGGGCATAGGGGCCGTCGAGCACCTCGAGCACCAGCTTGAGGTACTGGCCGTCGCCCGAGCGCGTCGGCAGCAGCTCGCTCTCGATGATGTGCGCGCAGTACTTCCCGGCCGGCAGCGGGTCCATCGGCTGGGCGGGGGCGACGCCGCTGGCGTCGAAGGTGCCGTTGAGGGAGGCCATAGCTCAGCTCCTGTCGGTCGGGGCGGTGGTTGCGGGGACGGTGGTCGGGGGGATGGCGTAGAAGGGGATGCCAGCGGCGAGCGTCGGCCAGTCGAGCGCGAGGCTCTCCGGCAGGGCGAAGCGGTTCTTGGCGAGGAAGGCCGGTCGCTCGACGGTGTGCAGCAAGCGATCGCCCCCGGTGACGCCGCGGACGACCTTCTTTCCGAAGCCGGCGTCCGACTTCAGCGTGGTGATGCGGTAGTTCGCGAAGAGCACGGCATCGACCTGCTCCTGCACCAGGGCGGCGGCCCGGGCATGGAGCTTCGGCTGGTAGCGGTCGTAAGGCTCTGTCTCCGGGCTGTCGAAGCGCCGGATGTCGGCATGGGCGATGAGGATCACCGCCATGCCGCGGTCGTCGCGCAGCCCATTGATGCCGTCGAGGAAGGCGCGCCAGGCGTCGAGCGCGGCGACATAGCCCTTGCCGTAGCCGGGCTGCTCGATGTCCTTCCAGCCATTGGCCTCGGCGGTGTGCTGCCAGATCAGCGGTTCCAGCCAATCGAGGCTGTCGAGCACCACGGTCTGGAAGTTATGGGGTTCGGTGTAGAGGCTGGTGATCGCCTCCATCGCGGACTCAAAGCTGCGCAGCAGGCCGAAGGTGTCGGCCGCGATGGTGCCGAGCCCGTCCTCCGTCTGCAGGAAGACCGGCGCCGGGGCGCTGGCGGCGAGCTGGGTCTTGCCGATGCCGGCGACGCCATAGACGAGAAGGCGCGGCGGCCGCGCGGCGCCGCTGCGACGGAGGGATGCGAGGGAGATTGCCATCAATGCGTCTCCTGCTTCGGCGTGCGGGGCTTGGCCTTGATGACGTCGACGCTGATGTCCCCGCCAGCACGGGCGACCGCCTCGGCGAAGCCGTCGAGCGTCTCCTCGAAGGCGGCGACCTCCTTCGCGCGGGCGATGGCGTCGCCCTCCAGCGGGATCGCGACGCGGATGCGCAATTCGTGGGTCATGCTCAGCACTCCACCTGTTCGAGGCTGTAGGAGGGGCGGCCGGTACCGACGGTGCGCGCGGGCTGGAACAGCGCCTGCAGCTTCGGCGGCCAGGCGGTGAAGCGGCTCTCGGGGACCTTGATCTCAGTGGCGACGTAGTCCGCCGGATCCTCACCCCAGCTGCGGAGGGTCTCGATCGCGGCGGCGAGGCGCGGCTGGTCCCACTCCACGCGCTTGGGCAGGTCGGCCGAGATCTCGAAGCCGGCGTCGAGGAAGCGGACGCGCCCGGTGTCCTTGCCCTCGGTCTGACGGCGCTCGGCCGCTACGGGGCCGTAGCGGCGATGCAGGGCGTCGGCGAGAAGGTCGGAGACGTGCTTCGCATCGGCGCGCAGCGCCGCGGCGTCCTCCAGGAGGAGGGCGAGATGGGCGGGTGGCAGACGGGACGCCTGGCCGGCATCCATGCTGCGCAGATCGGTCAGGGTGGTTCGGTTGCTCATCGAGGGGTCTCCGGAAGGCGGGGGATACGTCAGGGGATCGAGGCGAGGCCGACGGCCCAGCAGAGGGCGAGGAAGCCGCCGGCGGGGGCGGCGCCACCGGCGGCGGTGCGCGCGAGATCGCGCACACGCTGCAGGCGACGCAGACGGAGGGCGCGGTGTGTCATGCGGCCTCCCGCGCGATGGCGTCGGTCGGCGGCAGCGGGCCCTGCTCGGCGGAGTGGCGACGTTCATCGCGGTCACGATCGCCATCGGGATCCCGCAGCAGCGCGCTGCGCCGGGCAATCTCGAGCCAGACGTCGAACCGGACGACGACCAACGGCATCGTGCGGTCCTGGATCAGCACCAGCGCGTCCTTGCTGCCGAGCCAGCGCAGCAGGGTCTTGAAGCCGGCACCGTCGCCACGTGCTTTGACCTCGGCTTTCACCGGATCGGCGCCGCGCACATAGAGATCGACGTCCGCGTCATTGCCGCGGTAGCCGAGCGCCCCGGACAGCGGCACGCGTTCGGCGTGGATGCCGGATTTGCGGTGGACATCGACGATGGCCCGCTCGCGGCGCAGGCCCTTGTCGCGGGAGGCCTTGCCCATCACGCGACCACCTGCGCCGCGGGCCGCGGGGGCGACATGCCGAGCGCGATGGCGACATAGGCATAGTCGTGCGGACCGATGCGATGCTGGACGAGGCGAAGGAAGCCCCTCTCGGCCAACCGGAAGGCGAGCCGCGCCGTCTCTCCCAGGGCGTTACAGTCGCGACGGCGCATGCCGCCGGCCCAGCCGTGCCACATGTCCCGCGCGACATGGCCCCGCCAGTAAATGGCGCGATCACCGGGCGTGGCGTTCACCACCCAAGCCATCAGCTCCGCCGAGCCGAGCGGCAGCACCTGATCGGGCAGCGCGGGGGATGCCGGCGGGGCGGTGTCGAGATCATGCATGGCGGTACCTCCGGAGCGCGCCCAGCTCGGCGAGCAGGCGTTCATCGATGGGACGGCCGCTGAAACGCGCCGCCTCGGCGACCGCGGCCCAGTAGCGGGCGGGGATCCCGCGGCGGCGCCAGGCGCGGACAGTGACCGCCTCGACGTCGAGCACGGCGGCGAGGTCGCTGGCGCTGGGCCAGAGACTGATCACCTCGGCGAAGCTGCGTGGCGGCGACGGCGAAGAGGGCAGCGACGCCCGCCGCGTTGGCGCGGCTGGTCGCGGGCGGGGGGATGAGCTGGCGGGCATGCGGGACAGATACGCTCCGTCGCGGCACGCAAACAAGACTGTTTGTATATGCAGAAACCTGCTACACAATCGCGAAGAAAGCGCTACATATTGCAGCGCCATGGAATCCACCGCAGACCGCCTCCGCCGCTTTCGCGAAGCCAAGGGCATTGATTCAGGGGCCGAATTGGCCCGCCTGGCCGGCGTCCCGGAGGCGACCTATCGCGCCTACGAGAGCGGGCGTCGGCCGCTCACCGCGCGCGCGGCGCGTGAGCTCGCCGTGCCTCTCGGTATCACCTGGCAGATGCTGCTGTTCGGCAAGGAGGCCGGCGACGCGGGCATCGCCATCAACACCCCGGAAGAGGCCGCGGCGGTGCTCGGTCAGCGGGTGCGGCGCAAGGCTACGCCGCCGCGGCCGCCGACCTCCTACACCGGCCCGGCCGCGGCCGAGGTGATCAGCATGGGCGGCGACAACTGGGCGCTGCTGCCGGTCTACGACGCCCGCGCCTCTGCTGGCCCTGGCCACGAGATCGACCGCGAGGCGGTCGTCTATCGCATCGCCTTCCGGGAGGAGTGGGTCCGCACGGTCACCACCGCGCCGCTCGACCAGTTGGCGGTGATCAGCGTCGACGGTGATTCGATGGAGCCGACCCTGCGCACCGGCGACACGGTGCTGGTCGACTTCCGGCAGAACCAGCCGGGGGACAAGGACGGGATCTACGTCATCCGCACCGGCAACGGGCTGCAGGTGAAGCGGGTGCAGGTGGAACTGGGGCGGCCGCCGCGGCTCAGCGTGCTGTCGGACAACCCCGCCTATCAGCCGCAGCGCGGCCTGACCGCTGACGACGTTCACGTCATCGGGCGGGTGATCTGGCTCGGACGGCAGGTCGGCGCGTAGGTGGCCGAGCCTGTGGACATCGACGCCGTCGCTATCGTTGACTTGGCACAAGCAGTCGCGCTGCTGCCCAGGGGATTTCGGACGATCGATGCGGGTTAGCCGACGGAGCCTTGTCGCCAGCCTGCCTGGACTGCTGGCGGCGTGTGCGTCGTCCGAGGCACCGCGGCCGTTGCCGCGTCCGTCACCGCCGCAGGCGGAGGCCGCCCCGCCTGTCGCGCCGGAGCCGCCACCTGCGGCCCTGCCGGCGGCTGAGCCGGACTACCGCCGGATCTATGGGGCGATCACCACGGACCGCTTTTGGATCCCGGCGGTGAACCTCCGGCGCATCGATCCGCGGTTCCTCCGTCGTGAGGTCGCCTATCCGCGCGATGACGAGCCGGGGACCATCGTCGTCGATACGGCCGCCCGCTACGCCTACCTGGCCCTCGAGGGCCGCCGCGCCATCCGCTACGGCATCGCCGTTGGCCGCGACGAGGCCTTCAATCTCACGGGCGAAGCCTTTGTCGAGCGCAAGGCCGCCTGGCCGAACTGGCGCCCGACGCCCGACATGGTCCGGCGCGATCCGCAGCGCTACGGCCCGTTCCGTGACGGCGTGCCGGGCGGCGGCCGTAATCCGCTCGGGGCGCGGGCGCTCTACCTCTACCAGGACGGCGTCGACACCTATTACCGCCTGCACGGCACGGTGGAGCCCTGGACCATCGGCACTATGGCCTCGGCGGGCTGCGTCCGGCTGATCAACCAGGACATCATCGATCTCTACCAGCGCGTCCCGATCGGGGCGCGGGTGGTGATCCTACCGCCGGATGTCTCGGTCGCCTGAGGCGGCTGGCCAGAGCGTGGCGTAGCGCTACAAATCAGCACTCCCCGCGGCGCTCAACGATTCGTATTGTCACGCCATGCAGCGTGACGACCGTCCCATCAACGCCCACCTCCCGCCCCATCTCCGCGAGGTCTGCGACCTCCTTGCCCGCGGCCTGCTGCGGCTGAGGAGCCGCGCTGCCGAGGAAGACGTCCGCGCGGCCGGGGGCGAGAGCGTGGTTCGCCTACACTCCGTCCCCGGCCAGCGCCTTCGTGCGAACCCCAGGAGAAAGGGAGACGCATGACCCGCGCGAAGCCAAACAGCACCTCGACGACGACAGTAACCGCCATCCCGAAGCCGGACGTGCCGGCGCGCCTCGCCGCGCTGCCCGGAATGCCGATCGGCGAGTTGAAGGCCGAATGGCGCAGCCTCTTCGGCACCGAGCCGCCGCCCTACAACCGGCGCTTCCTGGAGAGCCGCCTCGCATACCGCATCCAGGAACTCGCCTATGGCGGCCTGAAGCCTGAGACGCTGGCGCGGCTCGAGGCGTTGGGCGAGCAGTTCGACGGCAGGAATATCACCCTGCGCCGCATCCGCCACGAGCAGCGGCCGATCGCCGGCACGCGGTTGATCCGCGAGTACCAGGGCGTCGAGCATGTCGTCACCGTCACCCGCGACGGTTACGAATTCCAGGGCCGCCCCTACCAGTCGCTCTCCGCCATCGCCCGCGCCATCACCGGCACGCGCTGGAACGGCTGGGTGTTCTTCGGCCTGCGGAAGCCCGGCGCATGACCCGCCGCGACACCGCCATGCCGGCGAAGATCCGCAAGCTTCGTTGCGCCGTCTACACGCGGAAGTCCACTGACGAGGGGCTGGAGAAGGAGTTCAACTCGCTCGACGCCCAGCGCGCCGCGTGCGAGGCCTTCATCACGTCGCAGCGCTCCGAGGGCTGGGTGCTGGTGCACGATCGCTACGATGATGGCGGTGTGTCGGGCGGCACGCTCGATCGCCCCGCATTGAAGAGATTGCTGGCCGATATTGAGGCCGGCCTGATCGACGTCATCGTCTGTTATAAGATTGATCGCCTGTCCCGCTCGCTGATGGACTTCGCCAAGCTGGTGCAGACCTTCGACGACAACGAGGTCACGTTTGTTGCTGTCACTCAGAGCTTTAATACCACCACCAGCATGGGCCGGCTCACGCTGAACATCCTGCTGAGCTTCGCGCAATATGAGAGGGAGATCATCGGCGAGCGCGTTCGCGACAAGATCGCCGCCTCGCGCGCGCGGGGCATGTGGATGGGCGGGCCGGTGCCGCTCGGCTACCGGGTCGAGAACCGCAAGCTGGTGGTGGACGAGGCCGGCGCCGCGACGGTGCGCCGCGTGTTCGAGGGCTTTGCCGAAATCGGCTCCGCCACCCGGCTGCTGCCCGTCCTCCGTGCCGAGGGCCTTGTCACCAAGACCGGCCGGCCCTTCGACAAGGGGGCGGTCTACAAGCTGCTGGTGAACCGCACCTTTCTCGGCGAGGCGGTGCACAAGGGGACATCCTATCCCGGCGAGCATACCGCCATCATCTCGCGGGAGCTTTGGGACCGCGTGCACGCGATCATGGTCGAGAGCCCGCGCGCCCGCGCGGCGAAGAACCGCGCCACCGCGCCGGCGCTGCTGCGTGGCCTGCTGTTTGGGCCGGATGGGCGGGCGATGTCGCCCACCCACACGCGCAAGAAGGGGCGGCTCTACCGCTACTACGTCAGCCAGGCCGTGCTGCAGGGCGGGGCGGACGACGCGCCGCTCCGGCGCCTGCCAGCCGGGGAGATCGAGGGGCTGGTGCTGGCCCAGGTCCGCGCGCTGCTGCGTCAGCCGGAGGTGATGGTCGGCACGTGGCGCGCGGCGCGGGAGGAGGCGCCGGACCTGACCGAGGCGGAGGTGCGCGACGCGCTCGGGCGGCTCGATCCCCTCTGGGACGAACTGTTCCCCGGCGAGCAGGAGCGGATCGTGCGGCTGCTCGTCGAGCGTGTGACGGTCAGCGAGGAGGGCGCAGAGATTCGGCTGAACCTGGAGGGGCTCGCCGGGCTGGCGCGGGACATGGCGGCGAAGCCGCGGGAGGCGATCGCAGCATGAGCAGCGTGACGGTGGTGGTGCCGATGACCATCCGGCGCCGCGGCGGGCGGAAGCGGATCATCGGGCCGGACGGAGCGCCGGTGCAGGCTGGCCCGGATAGGCCAGGCGTGGAAACCACCAACGGCGACCCAGCCCTGGTGAAGGCGCTGGCGCGGGCGTTTCGCTGGCGGCGGATGCTGGAAGACGGGCGTTACGCCTCCATTCGCGACCTGGCCGCCATCGAGGGCGTGGATCGGGCCTATGTCGCGCGCCTGCTGCGCTTAACCCTGTTGGCGCCGGATGGGGTAGAGGGGGTCCTGGATGGGCGGGAGCAATACTTGTCGGCATCGCGGTGGCTTTCGGAGCCGATCCCACTCGCCTGGGCCGATCAGCAATTTGCGTGCAATTCGAGACGGTGACCTGGCAGACAGGCGCGCGGGCGTGGCAATCTTGGGTGACTGTTAGGACTGGATCCGCTGATGCGAACGCGAGAAGGGAACTCGAAGGAGCGCCGATGGATCGTGCTTGGCACCGATGGCAGGTATGTCACTCTGGGTCGCGCGTCCGATCCATCTGAGGAGGAGGTGCGCAGCGCTGAGGAAGCTCTTCGTGCCCAGGGCTTAGCTGGCTGGCTCGCCATCATGGAAGGCAACCCCTACGTGGGCACCGCGCCACGCTTATTGGAGGTCCGCCGGCTCGCTGACCCCTCCGTGCAGTTCGCAGATGCCGCTGCCGCCTTTGCGCGCGCGATTGCTGCACGTCGCGCGGAACTCGCCAGCTGACATCCATTCCAGGGCAAGCTCTGCAGCGACCGAAGCGACTTGCATCTTCAGCCAGCGGAACAGACCTCCACGCCCGACCGCCTTGCAAGGTAGGTGAAAGACCTTCGCGACTCTGCGCGGGGACGGTATGACGTGAGGTGTCGTTGCCGACGCGCCGCAGATCGAGGTTAAGACGCCGTACAAGCGCTGCTTAGCCTGATGCCGCTGAGCGTCCAGGAGGCGAAAAGCGAACAAATACTCACTTGAAGCGCGTGTGAGTAACATCGGTCAGGTAGCGCCCCGTGAGGCGTGTGTGTGGGAAGGGGAGCACGTGGACGCTGGTGTACGGGCAATGTTGGGCGTGCGCGACGGCCGAGCGCCCGCGGGCGCGCCGGCTGATTACGCCCGCAAGTCGTTGGTGGAGCGCGTCACCGGCCGGTTCTACACCCCCGATCTTCTCGCGGGCGACTTGGCAGCGAGAATGGCCGCCGAACTCGCGACCTCGCTCGGAACCGGGACGCGTAGCTCAGGCCGAATCCGGGTCGGTGACCCGTTCGTCGGTGATGGCCAGCTTGTCCTTGCCCTTCTCCGGGCTATCGCCGCACAGCCTGTCCTTGCGGCCCAGCGGATCCTCATCGATGTCCGGGATGTCGATGAAATCGCGCTTGCCCGCGCGAAGGAGCGTATCTCGACGCTCGCTTCCGAGCTCGGGCTGAGCCTGACGTTGGAGGCTACGGTGGGGGATAGCCTTAGCCAGAGGTCGCTCCCGCCTCACGATGCAATTATCACCAATCCGCCGTGGGAGCTTCTCAAGCCTGACGCGAGGGAAACATCGGCGCTGTCAGACGGGGAACGCGAGCAGTACGCGCGATGGCTACGGTCGCGCTGTGAGGAGCTGGATCAGCGATTCCCAGAGGCGCGCGCTGACAAATCGTGGGCCGGCTGGGGCACCAACCTCGCGCGTTGCGGCGTTGCGCTCTGCCTGAATTCGTGCCGGATCGGCGGCGTCTTGGGCATGGTGCTGCCCGCGACGCTGATGGGTGACCAGGCCTCGGTCAGCCTGCGGCGCTGCCTCGTGCAACGGTCTGCCCTTGTGGATTTGGCAGTCCACCCCTCCGAGGCGCGCCTGTTCGACCGTGTCGACCAGCCTGTTGTGGTCGCGTGCATGCGCGTGGGCGCGCACGGCGGGACAGTCGGCACAGTCCGACACTTCAACAAGAACGCTTCGGTGCGGGTGGAGCACTCTATCGACTGGTCCGAGCGCGGGCTGGCGGCGTCCGACTACGCCTTGCCCGTGGCACATGGGTCGGAAGCCGCGGCCCATTTAACAAGGGCGTTCGCCGGGCTACCGCTGTTCTCCATGCTTGAAGGCGAAGGGTTGATCTGGGCTGGACGGGAGCTCGACGAGACGCGTGTGGCTGAGAAGCTGTCAGCCGTTGGTGCCTTTCCGTTTATCAAGGGCAGAATGGTTTCGCGCCATGAGATCGTAGAGCAGCCCTCGGCCTTCGTTAAGCCGGAGCTGGCCGAGAAGATCAGGTCAGCGGCGCATAGGCGGCTGGTTTGGCGGGACGTCGCCCGCGCTTCTTCGAAGCGACGGATGATCGGCACGGTTATTCCCGCGGGCTGGGTCGCTGGGAACAGCCTGCACGTCGCGTACGCCACGGACGGCGACGAGGAACGCCTGCTTGCCGTCTACGCGGTACTGATGTCGATGGTCTTCGAGGCACAGGTGCGCACGCGGCTGTCAACTGGCCACATGTCGCTGGGCATCATCCGCTCAGCCCGCGTGCCTAAGCTCGACAAGCGCATGCGGCAACGTCTCGGACGCGCAGCGCGCTCGGCCCTCTCACGCGAGCCCGGCGCCGAGCATCGGCTCGAGGTCGAGACGGCAAGGGCCTACGGACTCGACAGGGATGCCATGGGCCTCGTCCTTGGATGCTTCCCAAAACTAACGAGGTCGGAGGTGGACGCAATTCTCGCCCCTGCCGCGTGGTCTGGCCGATGATCCCGAACCATGCCAGCGCGTCGCTCAGCGACCTGGACCTCCGCATGGCGCGCGCCGTCCCGCCAGGCGGGAATTGGCGAAACATCCCGCACGATATTCCATCGGAACGGCTCGCGCAGATCCGGGCCAGCTACGCGGCAGGCGGAGGGTCGAGGTCCACGTACTACGGTCGGCTCCACCCGGAGCGTCCGGCCTACACGATCGGGACCTACTACAACCGCCCTGGCAACGGCTGCTTCCTCCATTACGACGCTGTCGGCGGACAACACCGGACATTATCGCATCGCGAAGCGGCCAGGCTCCAGTCGTTCCCGGATTCGTTTGTATTTACTGGTCCGCAGCGCGCGGTGTGCCAGCAGATCGGCAATGCCGTCCCGCCGCTGCTAGCCTATCAACTGGCCTTGGCGCTCGGGGAGCCGGGCAGGATGGTGGACGTGTTCGCCGGCGCCGGAGGGCTGTCGCTGGGCTTCGAGTGGGCGGGCTGGCGTTCCGCAGCCGCGGTGGACATCGACCGGCACGCAGTGGCGACGTTCAATGCCAACATGCCGGCAGTCGCGTTCGTTGGGGACTTGCAGGAGGCCGATACGCAAGAACGCCTATCGACCGCGGCGAAGGCCGGAACCGGTCGGCTTGCGCTTGTTGGTGGCCCCCCTTGCCAGGGATTTTCGACGGGCGGCAACCGCCGTTCGGCCGACGACGCAAGGAACGGACTGCACGCGAGCTACGCGGCACTGTTGGCGCGCCTCCGCCCCGACATCTTCGTATTCGAGAACGTGCTGGGCCTGCTTAGCATGGAGGGCGGACGATTCCTGCTGCACATCCTCCAGGGTTTCCACGCGGTAGGTTATGAAGTGTGCGTCTGGAAGCTCAACGCTGCGGACTACGGGGTCCCGCAGCGGCGTGAGCGCGTGATCCTGGTCGGCGTCCCGAAAGGCTCCAGCCTGCCTTCTCCGCCTTCGCCTTGGACAAGCCCGGTCCCTTCGGATCTGCTGGGTCTGCCCCGGGTCTGCGGCGTGGCCGAAGCCTTGGACGATCTGCCCCCCCTCCTTGCCGGTCAGGACGGGAAGGGGCTCGCGTACCGCTCGCCCCCGGCGACGCACTTCCAAAAATTCGTCCGTGGCATGATGAAGCCGTCCGAGTATGTCTTCGGGGGGCAACTGCAGCATGATTCGGGTGGACGACCCAGCTCTGTACGACGCGTCGTTGGCGACGCTGGAGCGCTTTACGCGGGGTAGCTACTACGGCCGCCTCGTCCAGATCTTCCTCGCCTGCAAGCACTATGGCCGCCTCATCCCGCGCGTTGGTGACCCGCAGGGCATTGATGTCGGCACGCTCCAAAGGCTGGTGGACGAGTTGTACGAGAAGCCCTCGCGGAGGCCCGGCCCTTCGGTGGCGATCCTCTTCAGCAACAACCATCTGTATCCGACTGGCGTCGCGGCTCCCGGCCGGGGGGCGGCAAATATCTGGCGTAACAATTTCAACATTCAGAAGGGCTTTGGCTGCTACGCGTCGGTGGCCGAGCTCGCGAACCCGACCTTCCGGCTCCCGTCACGAACCCTATGCCCGCACCTCGTCACGGCAGCTCCGGGTCGGCTGGCAGGGGCGCACTGCGACCTCGATCCCGATGCCCGCTATCGGAGGGAGGACCACCCCAAGGTCTTCCGCATCGACCCCCAGACCCGCGAGCACTTCGTGTACGACCCTGCCGACAGCGGAAACTACGCGCCGATTGTGCTGGCGCCAGGAGGACGCCGACTCCCCATCGTCCCGCTAATCATCGCCCTATATCACGACTCGGCTGTGGCAGCGGGCAGGTCGCAGGTGGACGTCGCGGACTTCCTTATCGACTTCGATTTCTCGCCCGCCGAAGCCCTCGCGTACTTCGACGACGACCCTCTCCTAGCCGAGCACGCCGCGCTCGGGGCAGTTGCCGCGGGCGGGTTGAGCTGGAGCAGGATTCCGACGCTAGCGCCGATCGCGCCCGCCGCGCCGGCGGCTCTGCCGGGCGTACCAACTCCAGTCCCCGCACGTACCCGGCGCCGTACTCCTCCTGTAGTGGCCACTGCCGCCCCGCCTACGGCGCCGCCTGCGGGCGGACATTGGTGGGACGCCGAGCAGGCGGTCCGGAAGGTTCTCGAGGACGACGGCTGGGTGGTCCTGGACGTAAGCCGCTTCGGTGTCGGCTACGATATGCGGGCCCATAAGGCCAGCACGACGCGGCACGTGGAGGTGAAGAGCAGCGCAGGCCGCTGCTCTCCGCTTCTCACTCCGAACGAGTTGAGTGAAGCGAGGCGGCTCCGCGACGCCTACGTGCTGGCCGTGGTCGAGAACTTCGACCCTGCGCAGCCCGTATCGGTCTTGTGGATCCAGGACCCGGCTAGCCTGCCGATGGGTGCAAGGACGATGACAGCGTACTCGCTTCCACGTTCGACTTGGCTGCCAAGCGCGAAGCCAACTATGCCTTAAGCATGGGTGGCCGCGTTTGCGATGCACTTGGCTGACCAGGGCAGAGCCCCTTTTCTGCTATGCTCCCCCAATCGATCGTTCAACCCAGCCATCCTTCTGCCGCAGAGGCGCGAGGATTTCCGGGGCTTTCAGCCTGGCTGCTCAATCGTCCAAGTCGCCAGCTTCGGAGAGAGACGCGCCGTAGAGAGGGCCTTCCAGGACGCGTTCCCCCCGCGCGTTCGCCAGCCGGCCCGCGAAAACCGGGGGATAGCTGCCACACACGGCGCGGAGGCCCAGCCGGGAGAGTAGTCGGAGAAAGTGGAAGTGGCGTCCCCGGCGAGATTCGAACTCACGGCCCCAGGATTAGGAATCCTGTGCTCTATCCTGCTGAGCTACGGGGACCCACCGGCGCGTCTATACCATGCGCTCAGCGCCGCCGGAACCGCTCCACCGCGGCCACCAGCGCCGTCCGCACGCCGGGCTCGAGTGCCGAATGCCCGGCATCGGGGACCACCGTCAGCCGCGCCCCGGGCCAGGCGGCGGCCAGTTCGAAGGCGGTCTCGGGTGGGCAGACCATGTCGTAGCGCCCTTGCACGATCTCGGCCGGGATGCCCGACAACCGGCCGATGCGCCCGAGCAGCCCTTCCTCCGGCAGGAACAGGTCGTGCGCGAAGTAGTGCGCCTCGATCCGAGCGAGGCCGAGCGCCGTGCGGTCCTGCGCGAAGGACGCGACCGTCTCGGGGGAGGGGAGCAGCGTCGAGCACGACCCCTCATACTGGCTCCAGGCGCGCGCCGCCGGCAGGTGCACCGCCGGGTCGGGGTCGCTGAGGCGCCTGAGGTAGGCACCGAGCAGGTCGCCGCGCTCGGCGGGGGGAAGGTGTTCCGCGAAGGCGGCCCAGGCATCGGGGAAGACGCGGCGGAGCCCGTCGAGGAACCAGTCGACCTCCGCCCGGCGGCCGAGGAAGACGCCGCGCAGCACGCAGCCCGCGACCCGTTCGGGATGTTCCTGGGCATAGGCCAGCGCGAGGGTCGATCCCCAGGACCCGCCGAACAGCAGCCAGCGCTCGATGCCGAGGAAGCGGCGCAGCGTCTCGATGTCGGACACGAGGTGCGGCGTCGTGTTCTCCCGCAATTCGCCCAAGGGGCGCGACCGCCCCGCGCCGCGCTGGTCGAAGATCACGACGCGCCAATGCGCCGGGTCGAAGAAGCGCCGGTGCACCGCGCCGGCGCCGGCCCCGGGCCCGCCGTGCAGGAACAGCGCCGGCTGGCCGCGCGGGTTGCCCACCTGCTCCCAATACATGACGTGCCCGCCCGACAGGGGCAGGAGCCCCGTCTCATAGGGGGCGATGTCGGGAAAGAGGTCGCCGCGCGGCATGGCGGAAGATGTGCCCAACCCCGGCCGCGCGCGCAATGCCCCGTGTTGCGCGCATCGCGCGGGTGGCACGCGCGGCGCCGGCCCGTGCACCCTACACGCATACGGCCGATTCCAGTGGTCGCCGATCTGCACTAGGATGACGCTTCCATGGCTGAGACGCCCTCAACCTCGCCCCGCTCCGCCGCCGCCGGCCAGGTCGCCTGCGGCGTCTGTGGGCGCGAGAGCCGGCAGCCGCCGTTCCGCCCGCCGCCGCCCGAGCAGGCGCCGGACCTGGACCTGCGGCCAGGCGAGCCCGTGCGGTCGACCATGGCGCGCTGGCTGCAGCAGTGCCCGCATTGCGGCTATGCCGCGCCCGCCATCACCAAGGCGCATCCGGCCGCCGCTGCGGCGGTGTCGGCTGCGCCCTTCCGTGCGCTGATTGCCGATGCCGGCCATCCCGCCCTGGCGCGCCGCTTCCTCGGCTGGGCCCATGTGCTGGAGGAGACCGGCGCGCTCCATGCCGCGGCCGAGGCGACGCTGCAGGCCGCCTGGGTGGCGGACGATGCCGGCAAGCCCGATCTCGCCAGCGCCTGGCGGCAGGAGGCGGTGGCGCTCTGGCGCAGCGGCCCGCCGCTCGACGCCGAGCAGACGGTGCGGATCGTGGACGCGCTCCGCCGCGCCGAGGCCTGGAGCGATGCCGAGGCGACGGCTGCCGAGCTCGCCGGCCTTTCGCCGCCCGAGGCGGTGGCGCAGGTCATCGCCCTGGAACGCCGGCTGATCGCCGCGCGCGACACCGGCCGCCACACGGTGGCCAGCGCCCTGCCGCCGCCCGCTCGCCGGCCGCATGCGACGCATCAGCGCCGAGACGTGGCGGGGGGCGGGGTGATCGCCTGGCTCAGGCGGCTTTTCGGCAAGGGCTGATCCGGCCGAAGGGGCGACGCGTCGCCGGGGGCAGCGGCCGGCATGGGGCTGTGGTCTTGACCCAAGTGCTTGAGGGCATTAAAGATATAATATAACATCACTAAGGTCGCCCGGAATGCAACGCCGCGCCCTCATCGCCCTGCCCGCCCTCCTCCTGGCCAGCCCGGCCCGCGCCCAGACGCGGATCCCCGTCGTCGCCTCCTTCACCATCCTCGGCGACATGGCGGCGACGATCGGCGGCAACCGGATCGACCTGCGCACCATCGCCGGCGCCGAAGCCGATGCGCACGGCCTCCAGCCCCGCCCTTCCGACGCCGCGGCGCTGCGCGGCGCGCGCCTCGTCATTCGCAACGGCCTCGGCTTCGATGCCTGGATCGACCGCATGCTCCGCGCCGCGAACCACCGCGGCACCGTCGTCACGGCGACCGACGGCATCACGCCCCGCATGATGGACGCGCACGCCCACGCCCACGCCAACGACGGCGGCTCAGGCCGTCGCCAGCAGCACAGCGTCGGGCCGCGCCGCGTGCCCGACCCGCATGCCTGGCAGGACCTCCGCCACGGCCAGGCCTATGTGCGTGGCATCGCCGCCGCCCTTGCCGCCGCCGACCCCGACGGCGCCGCCGCCTACCGCGCGAATGCCGACGCCTATCTCGCCCGCCTCGCGACCCTCGATGCCTGGGTCCGCGCCCAGGTCGGCGCGGTGCCCGAACCGCGCCGCCGCGTTGTCACCAGCCACGACGCCTTCGGCTACTTCGGCGACGCCTACGGCATCGCCTTCCTCAGCCCGCAGGGCGTCTCGACCGAGGCCGAGCCCACCGCCGCCCAGGTCGCCCGCCTGATCCGCCAGATCCGGGCCGAGAACATCACCGCCGTCTTCATGGAGAACATGGCGAACCCCGCCACGCTCCGCCGCGTCGCGGCCGAGGCCGGCGTCACGGTCGGCGGCCGCCTCTACGCCGATGCGCTCTCCGCCGCGGACGGACCCGCACCGACCTACGAGGCCATGTTCCGCCACAATATCGGCCTGCTCGTCCCCGCCATGCGGGGCGCCGCGTGAGGCGCGCGCGGCTCGGCCGCGACCTCGGCGCCGGCTTCGGCCTCGATGTCGGCTACCGGTATGCGCGCACCTTGCGCGAGGAGACGGGCGGCCGCGGCACCGCGCATGCCGTGCTCCTCCGGCTCGGCTGCGGCGGCGGCTTCTGATCCATGCCAGTCTCCGGCCATGCTGCCGGAGACCCCGCCGCACTGGCTCCATCCGCCCGACATCGCCGCCGCCCGCGCCGCGCAGGCCGAGATGGCGGCGCGGCTGGTCGTGACGGACACCCTGCCCGCCGGCCCGCTCCGCCTCGGCGGCGCGGATGTCTCGAACACCCGCTTCGACCCGGCCCGCCTGGTCCACGCCGCGCTCGTCACGCTCGACCCCGCCGGTGCCGTGCTGGCCGCCGCGACCGAGACCCGCCGCGCGGAATTCCCCTACATCCCCGGCTATCTCGGCTTCCGGGAGGTCCCCGCGATCGCCGCCTGCTGGGATCGGCTCGACCCGAAGCCCGACGTGATCCTCGTGGACGGGCAGGGCCTCGCGCATCCGCGGGGCCTCGGCCTAGCCTGCCATCTCGGCCTGGTGCTCGGCGTGCCCACCATCGGCGTCGCGAAGTCGCTGCTGGTGGGGCAGGGGGAGCCCGGCCCCGATCCCGGCGATACGGCGCCGATCCTCTGGAAGGGCAGGGCGGTCGGCGCCGCGCTCCGCACCCGCCGGGGCGCGCGTCCGCTTTATGTCTCCGTGGGCCATCGCGTCTCGCTCGGCACCGCCCTCGCCCTCCTCCGCGCTGCCTGCGACGGCCGGCGCGTGCCGCCGCAGATCCGCGCCGCGCACGACGCCGCCAATGCCGCGCGCCGCGCGGCGGCGCCGCCGGTGCCGGACCGCCCCTGACCCCCGCGCATGGCGCCCGCGCGCCGGCGGCACCATTCGGGGGCTTCCACCGGCCGTGCCGCCGCGCGACCATCCTGGCTCCCAGCCCCTGCCGCGAGGTGCCCCATGTCGCTCACGAACCAGCCCGATCCCGAGGAACGCCGGCGCGTGGTCGCGCAGGACCTGCAGAACGTCATGCACCCGATCGTGCAGCATCGCGCGCTGGAAAAGGCGCAGATGGTCGTCACGGGCGCGCAGGGCTCGACCATCGTCGATGCCGACGGCACGACCTACCTCGACGCCATGGCCGGCCTCTGGTGCGTCAACATCGGCTACGGCCGGACGGAACTCGCCGAGATCGCGGCCGAGCAGATGCAGCAGATGGCCTACTACCCGCACACGGCCATGAACCTGCCCGCCGCGCGGCTCGCCGAGATGGTCAACGCCCAGATGGGCGGCGACTACCACGTCTATTTCGTGAACTCGGGCTCCGAGGCGAACGAGGCCGGCTTCAAGGTCGCGCGCCAATACGCCAAGCACGAATTCCCCGGCCAGTTCCGCTTCAAGACCATCGCGCGCCACTACGCCTATCACGGCACGACGCTGGCGACGCTCGCCGCCGGCGGCATGGGCGAGCGCAAGATGAAGTTCGAGCCCTTCGCGGGCGAGTTCCTCCACGTGCCCGCGCCCACCTGCTACCGCTGCCCCTACGGCCTCGAATACCCGTCCTGCAAGACCGCCTGCGCGACCGCCATCGAGGCGACGATCCAGTCGGAAGGCCCGCAGACCGTGGCCGAGGTGATCGTCGAGCCCATCATGTCGGGCGTAGGCGTCGCCGTGCCGCCCGACGACTACCTGCCGAAGGTCGAGGCCATCTGCCGCAAGTACGACGTGCTGCTGCATGTCGATGAGGTGATCAACGGCTTTGGCCGCACCGGGAAGATGTTCGGCCACCAGCACTACGGGATCAGCCCGGACATCATGGCGGTCGCGAAGGGCATCGTCTCGGCCTACCTGCCGATCGCGGCGACCGTCGTGCGGAACCGGGTGTTCGAGAGCTTCCTCGGCGAGGTCGCCGAAGCGCGCCAGGTGATGCAGGTGAACACCTATGGCGGGCACCCTGCCGCGGCGGCCGTCGCTGTGCGCAACATCGAGATCATGCTCGAGGAAAAGCTGCCCGAGCGCGCCGCCACCATGGGCGCCTACCTGATGGATCAGCTGCGCGCCGCGCTGTGGAAGCACGGCATCGTCGGCGACATCCGCGGCAAGGGCCTGCTGATCGGTATCGAGCTGGTCACCGACCGGGAGAGCAAGGTGCAGCTCGACGGCGCGCTGGTGCAGGGCGTGGTGGAGCACTGCAAGGCGAACGGCGTCATCGTGGGGCGCTCGGGCGGCGGCTCGCGCCATTCCAACACCATCGTGCTGTCGCCGCCGCTCATCATCACGAGGTCGGAATGCGACACGCTGGTCGAAGCGCTGGACCGCGCATTGGCTGCGATCGTCGCGAAGATGGCGGGCGCGGCCTGATGCGAAGCCGGGCGCCGGGGTCGCACCGGCGCCCTTCAGCGGCCCCCCGGGCGTGACCGGCGCGCCGCTGCCGCGCATGCCGTGGGCGCTGCTGGCCGCCGCCTGCCTCGGGATGTTCGCCGCCTCCTCCAGCGGCACGACGCGGGCGCCGTTCCTGCTCGACATGGCGCGCGACCTCGAGGCGAGCCTGACCCTGGTCGCGAACCTGATGGCGCTGACCTCGATCTCCTGGGGCATCACCTCGCTGATCGCGGGCGCCTGGTCCGACCGCTGGGGGCGGCGGCCCTTCCTGGTGGGCGGGCCGCTCGGGCTGGCGCTCAGCCTGGTCGGCGTCGCGCTGTCGCCGAACTACCTCGCCATCGCGCTGGCCGCGACGCTGGCGGGCGGCTGCGCCGGCGCGTTCACGGGCGTCATCATGGCGGAAGCCTCCGCCCGCACGGTCGACCGCCAGCGCGGCCGGGCGCTGGGCTGGGTCATGGCGGGGCAGTCGCTCTCGCTTCTGCTGGGCGTGCCGCTCGCGGCCTGGATCGGCGGCTTCATCGGGTGGCGGGGCGTCAGCGCCGCGGTCGCGGCCATCGCGGTGCTCGCTGCGCTCGGCCTGCTGGCGACGACGCTCGGCCCCGCCGGTTCCGCGCGGAACGTCTCCGCCGCGCGACCGAGCCTGCGCGGCGCCATGAGCGGCCCGGTGCTGCGCCTGCTCGCGACCGGCGTCGCGGAGCGCGTCTGCTACGGCCTCGCCGTGGTCTATTTTGCGACCTTCCTGCAGGTCACCTACGCGCTGACGCCGGCGGGCGTCGCCATCCCGCTGGCGGTGATGGCGTCCGGCAACATCCTCGGCACCGTGGTCGGCGGGCAGCTGGCGGACCGGCTGCCGAACCGGCTGCGGACCTATGCGGCGGCGATGCTGGGCTCGGCCGTGGTGGCGCTGGCGCTCTATGGCTGGACGCCGGGGCTGGTGGTGACGGTCGCGCTCGGCTTCGCCTATGTCTTCGTCAACGCCATCTCCCGCCCCTGCCTGATGGCGGCGCTGGCCAATGTGCCGGAGGAGGTGCGCGGCACGGTGCTCGGCCTCAATGTCACCTCGGCGAGCTTCGGCTGGCTCGGCGCCGCCACCATCGGCGGCTGGGTGATGGCCGGCGTCGGGTTCCACGGCTTCGGGCCGCTGGCCGCCGGGGCGGCCGTGATCGGCGCCGTGCTGGCCCTGGCGGGCCGGCCGCCGCAGGGGTGATCCGGCGCCGAACCGGATTTCCCTTGTTTTCGCACCTGCGAAAGGGCATACCCCCTCCATCGCGCGGGTCGACCGCGCGCCACGCG
This sequence comes from Roseomonas sp. HF4, assembly GCF_005222755.1. Lineage (GTDB taxonomy): Bacteria > Pseudomonadota > Alphaproteobacteria > Acetobacterales > Acetobacteraceae > Neoroseomonas. Next base: position 281,047 of record NZ_STGD01000005.1, on the reverse strand, counting down.
CCGCCCGGCCGCGTGATCGGTCCCCGCCGCTTCCCTTCGCAGAAGGCGTGAAGCGCGGTGCGGGCCCGGGCCGGGGAAGGCGCGCCACCAACCGGACGGTCCCAATCCCGCGGGGCATTCCCGACCCAGCGACGCGCGCCGCGAGACCCGCCGCGCGCGTGCCACAGGACGTATCTTGACCAATACCTTCGAGGCCCTTGCCCTCGACACCCGCATCCTCCAGGCCCTTGCCGAGGAGGGTTACACCACCCCCACCCCCATCCAGGCGCAGGCCATCCCGACCGTGCTGGAAGGCCGCGACCTGCTCGGCATCGCGCAGACCGGCACGGGCAAGACGGCGGCCTTCGGCCTGCCCATCCTGCACCGCCTGGTGCAGCAGGGCGGCCGGCCGCCGCGCGGCGGCTGCCGCGTGCTCGTGCTGAGCCCGACGCGCGAACTGGCTTCCCAGATCGCCGACAGCATGAAGGCCTATGGCCGCCATCTGGGCCTGACCACCGCCGTCATCTTCGGCGGCGTCGGCTTCGGCGCGCAGCGCACCGCCATGGCGCGCGGCGTCGACATCCTGGTGGCGACGCCGGGCCGCCTGCAGGACCTGCTCGACCAGCGCGTCGCGCGGCTCGACCATGTCTCGACGCTGGTGCTGGATGAGGCCGACCAGATGCTCGACAAGGGCTTCCTGCCGGCCATCCGCCGCCTGTTGAAGTCGATCCCGGCCGAACGGCAGACGCTGTTCTTCAGCGCCACCATGCCGGCCGAGATCAACCGCCTGGCCGCCGAGATGCTGAAGGACCCCGTGCGCGTCGCCGTCGCCCCCGTGGCGACGACGGCCGAGAAGGTCGCGCAGCGCGTCATCCACGTGCCGGCCTCCGGCAAGCGCCGCGTGCTGGCCGAGATCCTGAAGGGCGACGGCATCGGCCGCACGCTGGTCTTCAGCCGCACCAAGCACGGTGCCGACCGGATCGTGAAGCAGCTCGACCAGGACGGCATCAGCGCCAACGCCATCCACGGCAACAAGGCGCAGAACGCGCGCGAGAGGGCACTCGCCGCCTTCCGCGACGGCTCTGCCCCCGTGCTGGTCGCGACCGACATCGCCGCCCGCGGTATCGACGTCGACGCCGTGACGCACGTGATCCAGTTCGACCTGCCGGAAGTGCCCGAGACCTACGTCCACCGCATCGGCCGCACCGCGCGCGCCGGCGCGTCGGGCGAGGCGGTCGCGCTCTGCTCGCACGAGGACCGCGACAAGCTGCGCGCGATCGAGAAGCTGATCCGCCAGACGATCCCGAGCGAGCAGCGCCCCGGCGCGACGCCCGAGGAAGCGGCCGCGCAGCGCGAGGCCCCGCGCCCGCCCCGTCAGGCGCAGCCTTCGCGCGGCGGCCAGAAGAAGCCGCAGCGCCAACCGCAGCACCGCCCCGCCGGGCATGGCGTGCCGACCGAGGCGAAGCGCGCCCCGGGCGGCGAGCAGCCGCGCCGCCGCGACCGGTCGTGGCGCGAGGCGGATTTCCGGGACGGCTCGGCGGCGCCGGCCTTCCTGCGCTCGGGACGGTAAGGAAGGGGGGGGGAAGGGAACTTCCCCCCGCGCCCCCCAACCGTCTTCGTCATTTGGTGCCGGCCCCTCCCGGCCGGGTGCCAGGTGCGAGAGAAGGGAGGGGGCTCGGGGGAGGTTCTCCTCCGCCGACCTTGTCCAGGACCATGTAGTCCCGCGTGAGCGGCACCGTCTCCACGCGTCGCGCCAGCTGCATCTGCCAGACGATGTGCCCGCTCTCGCGGAATGCGAGCTCCGATCCCGCCAGGTAGAATTCGAACATCCGGCAGAAGCGTTCATCGGTCAGGCTCGCGATCGCGTCGCGGTTGCCGGCGAAGCGCGCGCGCCACTGCGCGATCGTCATCGCGTAGTGCATGCGCAGGACCTCGATGTCGGTGGTGAACAGGCCTGACCGCTCGACCGCGGGCAGCACCTCCGACAGCGCTGGCGAATAGCCGCCCGGGAAGATGTATTTCGTGAGCCACGGATTGGTGGCGCCCGGCCCGTGCGACCGCCCGATCGCGTGTACCAGCGCAACCCCGTCATCCCGCAGCGCGCCGCGCAGCACGCGGAAGAAGCGGCGGTAGTGGTCGATGCCGACATGCTCGAACATGCCGACCGAGACGATGCGGTCCACCGGCCGGTCCCAGGCACGGTAGTCCATCAGCTCGAAGCGGACGCGGTCCGACAGCCCTTCTTCCTGCGCCCGCGCGCGGGCGACCTCCAACTGCTCGGTCGAGAGCGTGATGCCGGTGACCCGCGCGCCGTGCTCGCGCGCCAGCGTGATCGCCATGCCGCCCCAGCCGCAGCCGATGTCGAGCACCTCGAGCCCCGGCCGGTCGAGCAGCAGCTTCGCAGCGATGTGGCGCTTCTTGGCGGCCTGCGCCTCCTCCAGCGTCTCATTGCCGGTGGCGAAGTAGGCGCAGGAATACTGCCGGTCGCGGTCGAGGAACAGCGCGTAGAGCCGCCCGTTGAGGTCGTAGTGGTGCGCGACGTTGCGCCGCGCGCGCGGTGCCGGATTGAGCTGGTCGATCCGGCGGCGCGCGATCCGCAGCCACTCCGTCGCGCGCTCAGCGGGATGCGTGCCGCCCGTCTCGAGGTTGCGCACCAGCAGCTGCATCAGGTCGAACAGCGTGCAGCCCTCGGGCTGCACCTCGCCGTCCATGTAGGCTTCGCCGAGGGCAAGCGCCGGGTTGAAGGTCAGCCGCCGCAACGCGCGTTCGGTCGTGATGCGCATTCCCGCCTCGGGACCCAGCCCGCCGCGGTAGCTGCGCCGCGTGCCGTCGGGATAGCACACGTGGAGCGTGCCGATGCGGATCAGGCGGCGGATGGCGAGGTGGAACAGCATGCGGGCTCCTCCCTGGCGGCGGGGGAGCATCGCAGATCAGTCATTGCTGATGGAAGACCTGAATCCCGCAGTGCAGCAGGCTTGCAGCGGGGCCGGCGGCGCGACGACAGGCGCCCCGGGGTGGCGGCGGCCGGAATGCCGAGGCATTCCGGCCATCCCGCATCAGCGCTCGGCGTCGGCCTGTCCGGCGGCGAGCTCGGCGGCCAGTTCGGCCTCGAGGCTCGCGGCCTCCGCCTCGTCCTCGGCCTCGACGCGCTCGCCGCGGGCCTGCTTCAGGGCCTCCTCCGGGGAGCGGGCGACGTTCACCAGGACGGGGATGTTGACCTCCGGGTGCAGCGCCACCTGCACGGTGGTCATGCCCACCGACTTGATCGGCTGGCCGAGCAGCACCTGGTCGCGCGCGACCGTCAGGCCCGCGGCGGTGCAGCCCTCGGCGATGTCGCGCGTGGAGACGGAGCCGTAGAGGGCGCCGCTCTCGCCCGCCTGGCGGATGAGGGTGACGGTCAGCCCGGCGACGCGTTCGCCGACGCGCTCGGCCTCCTCGCGGCGCTTGATGTTCTGAGCCTCGAGCTGGGCGCGCTGCTCCTCGAAGCGGGCGAGGTTGTCCTTGCTTGCGCGGATCGCCTTGCCCGACGGGATCAGGAAGTTGCGCGCATAGCCGGGACGCACGGTCACCCGCTCGCCCATCTGGCCGAGCTTGTCCACGCGCTGCATCAGGATGAGATCGATCATGTTGTGCCTCCGGGCGGGCTCGTGCGCCGCCCCCATTGCTCGTAGAAACCGAAGGCCGTTACCGCGATCGCGGCCGGCACGCTGAGGATGACGAGCCCGGCGTAGAACACGCCGAGCATGAAGTGCCGGCCCGGGCGGCCGGCGGAGCGCCGGTGCACCGAAGCGATCCCCTGCAGGAAGACCGGCAGCAGCAGCACGATCAGGACCGAGAGCGTCACGGCATCGCCGTCCCCGCCCGCGACCAGCCAGGCGAGCGCCCCGGCCGCGGTCAGCGGTGGGTACCAACCTGGCAGCCGCACCTCGCTCCAGCGGGGTGTCGCGGCCATGGCGGTGCCCGTGCGCGTCAGCGCCGACTGCGCCGCCGCCCCGTTCACCGCCAGCGACACCGCCGACCAGAAGCCGAGCGCCGCAGCCATCACGCGGACCAGTTCGTCCATCGGCAGGTCGCCCGCGGCGCCGCCCATGCGCCGCACGCCCTGGTCCACCGCCGTGCGCATCGCGCCTTCCAGCCCGCCGGGCGTGCCCGAGAACCAGGCCGCGACCAGCAGGATGACGACCGCCGGCCAGAGGCCGAGGATCGCGAGCGGCACGGACGGGTCGAGCCGGCCGTCGCGGAAGCCGGTCGCCACAATCAGCGTCGCGGGGATGCCGAAGGCGGCCAGGAAGACCACCGCCGGCAGCGTGTCGGCCAGCGCCAGGTGCAGCACAGCGGCCGCCCCCGCCGCCCCCGCGGCGGCACCCGGCCCGAAGCCCAGTCCCGCGGCGAAGATCGGCAGCGGCGTCAGCCAGAAGGCCGCGAAGCCGAGCGGCATGCCGCGCATGGCCCAGAGCGACAGCACGGCGGCCGTGAGGCCCCCCGCCATCGCGGCCAGCCAGCGCGGATTGCTCAGCATGCCGCCCATCGGTGCCTGCCCGGCCTCCCTGTCGTCAGTCGTTGATGACGTAGGGCAGCAGCGCCAGGAAGCGGGACCGCTTGATGGCCTGGGCCAGTTCGCGCTGCTTCTTGCCGGACACCGCCGTGATGCGGGACGGGACGATCTTGCCGCGCTCGCTCAGGAAGCGGGAGAGCAGCCGGACGTCCTTGTAGTCGATCTTCGGCGCCTGCGGGCCGGAGAAGGGGCAGGACTTCTTGCGCCGGTAGAAGGGCCGGCGGGCGCCCACGGCCGGGCGGCGCGCGGCGGGGGTCAGGTCGGTGCTGTCGGACATGATGCCTTACTCCTCGTGGCCGCCGGGGCCGTCGGATTCGTCGCGCGGGCGGGCGCGGTATTCCTCGCGGTCGTCGCTCCGCTCGCGGCCGCGGCCGGAGCCGAAGCGGCCGGCCGGGCGGGGGCCGCGGAAGCCGCGGTCGCCACGGTCGTCGCTGCGCTTGGCCAGCACGGCGGACGGCGCCTCGTCGATCGCCTCGACCCGCACCATCAGGCTGCGCAGCACGTCCTCGTTGAGGCCGAGCTGGCGCTCGACTTCCGGAAGCGCGGTGCCGGGCGCGTCGATGCCGAGGAGCATGTAGTGCCCCTTGCGGTTCTTCTTGATCTTGTAGGCGAGGCCGCGCAGGCCCCAGTATTCGCGCTTCTTGACCTCGCCACCGCCCTCGGTGATCAGGCCGGCGACCTGCTCGGCGATCGCTTCGACCTGCTGCTGGGTCACGTCGTTGCGCGCGATGAACACGCATTCGTACAGTGGCATGTGATCTCCCTGTGGCTGTCTCAGCCCTGGCCCCGGGGTGGGGCGCGCAAACGGGCATAGCCGGGCGCGTGCCTCGCACCCGGCAGGGGAGCGCGGCGTTAAGCACGGCGGAGGGTGCGGAGGCAAGGGCGGAATGCCCCCGCGCGTCGGCGCGTGGTGGGCGGCGGTGGGGCCGGTCGCCCCGCCCTCCCCGGCGTGGCGCGATGTTCGGCCGGCGGCCACCCCGGCGCGCAAGGGCACGAGATGATCGGGCCGGGCGGGTGCCGCGCCAGCCACGCCCTGCGGTCCGGCTCGGTGAGCCCAGGCGGGTCTGGCATTGCCGGACCCAGGGTGATCAGCGCGCAGGCGCTGGCGTTCACCGGCACGCGGCGCACCGGCCCGGGCCCGTCACTGGACCCGTGGTCGCGTCCCAGCGGAGCGGCGTACAACGACCGTCGGGGATGCGCATCATCGCGCTTCATGCTGCAATCACCCGCGAAACGCCCCGGGAGGCCCGCCATGCACCGCCGCAGCGCCCTGATCCTGCCCATCGCCGCCCTGGCCGCGCCCCGCATCGCCGCGGCGCAGGGCGCCTGGGCGGCGTCGCGCACCATCACCCTGGTCGTGCCCTTCGCCGCCGGCGGGCCGAACGACATCGTCGCCCGCCTGGTCGCGCCGCACCTCCAGCAGGCGCTCGGCCAGACCGTGGTGGTCGAGAACCGCCCCGGTGCGACCGGCGCCATCGCCGCCCGCCATGTCGCGGCCCTGCCGCCGGACGGGCACGCCCTGATCGTCGCCGCCTCCGGCACCATGACCATCAACCCGGCGGTCATGCAGCGCCCCGGCTACGACCCCGAGAAGGACTTCGCCCCCGTCACGCTCGCGATGTCGGTGCCCAACATGCTGGTGGTGCACAAGGACGTCCCGGCCCGCACCGTCGCCGAGACGATCGAATGGCTGAAGCGCGAGGATGGCCGCGCCTCCTATTCCTCTGGCGGCGTCGGTTCGACCGAGCAGCTGGGGATGGAGCTGTTCCTGCGCGCCACCGGCACCCAGGCGACGCATGTGCCCTTCCCCGGCGGCGCACCCGCCGTCACCGCCATGATTCAGGGCACGGTGCAGTGCTCCATCCTGAACGCGGCGACGGTGCGCCCGCATGTCGCCTCGGGCGCGCTGCGCGGCATCGCCATCGCCATGCCGCGCCGCTTCGCCCCCCTGCCAGATGTGCCGACCATGACCGAGGCCGGCTTCCCGCAGGTGGTCTCGGCCTCCTGGTCGGCCTTCCTCGCGCCGGCGGCCACGCCGGCGCCGGCCATCGCGCGGCTGCACGAGACCATCACCGCCGCGCTCCGCCAGCCCGAGGTCACGCAGCGCCTGACCGCGGCCGGCTTCACCATCGATGCCAGCACGCCCGAGGAACTCGGCCGCACCATTTCGACCGAGCTCGCGCGCTGGAAGCGCGTGGTGGCCGAGGCCGGCATCCAGATGAATTGACGCGCCCCGCGTCGGCGGTCCTGCTCACCGCGCTGTTCGACGCCCCGGCCCGGGGCCGACCCGCCCGCGCGCATCAGCGCCCCCTGCCAAAGCGCCGGACCGGCCATGCGGCCCTTCGCGACCGAGGCCGAGGCGCGCCGATGGCACGACGCGCTGCGCGCCTGGAACGAGGAGTGCCGCCGGCGCTTCCAGCAGCGCTGCCCGGCGCCCCGGTCGTTCCGGATCGCCCATCCTCCGGCGTTCCGGGCAGGGGTCCGCTGGCCCCATCCTTGCGCAGAGGTCCCACCGCGCGGTTGACAATGCCCCCCGCCCGCCGCATCCCGCGCCCGGACCGCCAGCAACACCACGGATACGCGCAATCATGGCAACAGCCTTCGTCTTCCCCGGCCAGGGCAGCCAGGCCGTCGGCATGGGCCGCGACCTGGCCGAGGCCTTCCCGGCCGCCCGCCACGTCTTCCAGGAGGTGGACGACGCGCTCTCGGAGAAGCTGAGCCGGCTGATGTGGGAGGGCCCGCAGGAGGACCTGACCCTGACCGCCAATGCGCAGCCGGCGCTCATGGCCCATTCGCTCGCCGTGGTGCGCGCGCTGGAGGCCGAGGGCGGCTTCCACCTCGCGGACCGCGTGGCGCTCGTCGCCGGGCATTCGCTCGGCGAGTATTCTGCGCTGACCGCCGCCGGCGCCTTCGACGTCGCGACGGCGGCGCGCCTTCTCCGCCTGCGCGGGGAAGCGATGCAGAAGGCGACGCCGCCCGGCACCGGCGCCATGGCGGCGCTGCTCGGCGCCGAGATCGACCTCGCGCGCGCCATCTGCGAGGCCGCCGCGCCCGACCCCGAGACCGGCACGCGCGAGGTGGTCGAGGCCGCCAACGACAATGGCGGCGGCCAGGTCGTCATCTCCGGCGCCAAGGCGGCGGTCGAGCGCGCGATCGAGGTGGCGAAGGACCGTGGCGTGAAGCGCGCCATGCTGCTGCCGGTCTCAGCGCCCTTCCACTGCGCGCTGATGGCGCCGGCGGCGGATGCGATGGCCGAGGCGCTCGCCAAGGCCGACCTCCGCGCGCCCATCGTGCCGGTGGTGGCGAACGTGACCGCGGCCAAGGCGACCGAGCCCTCCGAGATCCGCGACCTGCTGGTGCGCCAGGTGACCGGCACGGTGCGCTGGCGCGAATGCGTGGCGGCGATGGCCGCGATGGGCTGCGACCGCTTCGTCGAGGTCGGCTCGGGCAAGGTGCTGACCGGGCTGATGAAGCGCAACGCGCCCGAGGCGACCGCGATCGCCATCGGTACGCCGGCCGATGTCGAGGCGTTCCTGAAGTCGCTGTAGTGGAGGCGCCGCACCTCCCCATGGACCGGATCCACCTGCCCGGCCGCGGCCGCCACCACGCGCCTCGCGGCGCGGGAGGAAGGCAATGCCCGCGCCTGGTTCGACCTCGCGACCGCACGGTGCTTCGACCCCGCCGCGCGGGGCCTCAACCCCTGACCGGAGTTCCTGCATGTTCGACCTGACCGGCAAGACCGCGCTCGTCACCGGCGCCACCGGCGGCATCGGGGAGGCGATCGCCGCCGCGCTGCACGCCCAGGGCGCGACCGTCGCCATCACCGGCCGGCGGGAAGCGGAACTCGCCCGCGTGGCCGCGGCGCTGGGCGGCGCGCGCGTCATCGTCGCGCCGGCCGACCTCGCGGACCCAGCGGCGCCCGCGGCCCTGGTCGAGAAGATCGAGGCCGACGCCGGCGGGCTCGACATCCTGGTGAACAATGCCGGCTTCACCCGCGACATGCTGGCGCTGCGCATGGGCGACGCCGACTGGAACGCGGTGATCGAGGTGGACCTGACCGCGCCCTTCCGCCTGGCGCGCGCCGCGCTCCGCGGCATGATGAAGAAGCGCCACGGACGGATCGTGTCGATCGCGTCCATCGTCGGCGTCACCGGCAATGCGGGCCAGGCGAACTACGCCGCCGCCAAGGCGGGGCTGATCGGGATGTCGAAGTCGCTCGCACAGGAAGTCGCGACGCGCGGCGTGACCGTGAACGTCGTCGCACCGGGCTTCGTGAAGACCGCGATGACCGATGCGCTCGGCGATGCGCAGAAGACCGCGCTGCTGTCGCGCATCCCGACGCAGCGCATGGGCACGCCCGAGGACATCGCGGCGGCGGTCGTCTACCTCGCCAGCGCCGAGGCGGCCTGGGTCACGGGCCAGACGCTGCACGTCAACGGCGGCATGGCGATGATCTGACGCGGCGCGGGCGGCAACCCGAGCCGGGCCTCGCTTCCGCCCCTCGTGGCGGTCGGCCCGGCGGTCGGCTAGCCTCCGGCGCAACGACACCGGAGGCCCCCCATGCGCCTGCTCCACTGCGCGGCGCTGCTGCTGGCGCTGCTCGGCGCCGCGACCGGAACCGCGCGCGCCTGCGGGCCGGACAGCGACTGCGTCGTCGGCGCGCGCACCTACCGCATCCGCCTGCCGCCGCTGCCGCCGGGCGCGGCGCGCATCGGCGCCATCCTGGTCGCCCACGGCTATCGCGACACGGCGGCCAACATGATGGCGGATCGCGACCTGGCCGCTGCCGTGTCCGGCCTCGGCCTCGCGCTCGTTGCGCCGCAATCGAAGGGCGAGGTCTGGACCCTGCCCCATGCGCCATCGGGCGGGGACCGGCCGCCGCTCGACGAGGTGGCGGACATGGCGCGGCTGCTCGACGACGTCGCCGCTCGCTTCCCGGTGGACAGGGGCCGCATCATGGCCTCGGGCATGTCGGCCGGCGGCATGCTGGTCTGGCACCTGGCCTGCCATGGCGGCGGCCTGTTCGCAGGCTACGCGCCGGTCTCGGGAACCTTCTGGGCGCCGGTGCCGGCGACCTGCCCGACCGGACCCGTGACCATCCTGCACAGCCACGGCACCGATGATCCCGTCGTGCCGCTCGGCGGGCGCGCGATCGGCGACGGGCGGCAGGGCGACGTGCGGGCGGCGATCCGCAGCTATGCCGCCTTCGGCCGCTTCGGCCCGCCGGCAGAAAGCCGCGCGCCCGGCCTCGACTGCACGCGCCGGGTCAATCCGGAAGGCCGCGTGCTCGAGCTCTGCCTCCATCCCGGCGGGCACGAGCTGCGCGCCGAGGATGTGGTGCGCGCCTGGCGCAGCCTCGCCGCCCTCAACGGCTGGTGAGCCTGCGTGTAGCCTCACGCCCCCGACGCCGGAGGATTCATGACGCAGCCGCCCGCCCACCCGCCGATCGCGCTCGCCCGCTGGGGCTCCTTCCATGTCGGCGGGCATGAGACACGCGTCGCGAGCGAGCCGCCGCGCGAGGTGCTGTTCACCCCCGGGAGCGCGCCGGCGCGGCTTGACCCGAACGGCACCTACCTCGTCGGCGGCATGTACGCCCAGTTCATGGTGCCAGAGCCGCGCCGCGGCGCCATGCCGCTCTTGCTCTGGCACGGCGGCGGCCTCACCGGGGCCTGCTGGGAAACGACGCCGGACGGGCGGGAGGGCTGGCAGCATTTCTTCCTTCGCCGGGGCTGGGAGGTCGTGCTGACCGACGCCGTCGAGCGCGGCCGCGCGGGCTGGACGCGCATCCCCGAGGAAACCGGCGGTACCGCCGTGACGCTCACGCTCGAGAACCCCTGGGCGCGCTTCCGCATCGGCCCCGGCACGCCGCAGGACGGGCGCGTCTTCGACGGCCAGCAATTCCCGGCCGACCCGGCCTCGTGGCGCAACTTCATCCGGCAATGCGTGCCGCGCTTCACGACGACGGACGACCTGACGCTGGCAGCCTATGGCGCGCTGCTCGACCGCGTCGGGCCATCGGTCGTGGTCGCGCACAGCCAGGGCGGCTTCTTCGCCTGGCGCGCGGCGCAGGAATGGCCGGGGACAGTGCGGGCGCTGGTGCTGGTGGAACCGGCCAGCACCGGGGTGATGGAGAAGGTCGCGGCGCTGGCCGGCATTCCCGTGCTGATGATCTATGGCGACTACATCGAGGATGACCTGCGCTGGCCGGCGATCCGCGCGCGCGGGCTGGCCTTCGCCGAGGCGGTGCGTGCGGCGGGCGGGCATGTGGATGTCGTGGACCTGCCGGCGCGCGGCATCCGCGGCAACAGCCACATGATCCAGATGGATCGCAACTCGGATGAGGTGGCGGCGCTGGTTCAGGGCTGGCTGGTGGCGCGCGAACTCTGGCGATGAGGCGAGGCGGGGGTGCCGCCGCTCCGCCTATCGCGGTGCGGCGGCGCGTTGCAGCCGGTCGTTGATCGCCGCCCCCAGCCCCTCCGCCGGGACCAGCATTGCCGCGATCCGCACCAGCCCGAGCCGCCGCCCCTCCGCATCCAGCCAGCGCAGCCCGGCGAACAGCCGCGCCGCCGCCTCGCGCAGGTCGCGCGACTCGCTCAACTGCCAGACCGCCCCTGCACCCGGTGGCGCCGGGCCGAAGGCGAGCAGCGCCTCGTCCGCCGCCACCTCCCGCGCGCCCAGCCGCACCGGCAGCGACGGCGCGTAGTGGGACAGCATCATCCCCGGGGATCGCAGCGTCCGCGTCGCCTCGGCCGCCGCGAGCGGCAGCGGGCGCGCAACCGGGCCGATCACCGCCTCGATCGCCTCGACCGGCACGCCGCCCGGCCGCAGCAGCGCCGCCCCCCCGGCGGCGAGGTCGAGCACCGTGCTCTCAACGCCCACGTCGCAGGCGCCGCCGTCTAGCACCGCCGCGATCCGCCCGCCGAGGCCGTCCAGCACGTGCTGCGCCGTAGTCGGGCTGACCTGGCCCGAGCGGTTGGCGGAGGGCGCCGCGACCGGCGTGGCTGCCGCGCGCAGCAGCGCCAGCGCCAGCGGATGCGCCGGCACGCGCACCGCCAGCGTCTCGAGCCCCGCGCCCGCCAGCAGGTCGACGCGGCAGTCCGGCCGCCGCGGCAGCACCAGCGTCAGCGGCCCGGGCCAGAAGCGGTCCGCCAGCGCCCGCGCGCGTGCATCCGGCACGGTCTCGGCGAAGGCGGCCGCGGCGTCCGCGACGTGGCAGATCAGCGGGTTGAAATGCGGCCGGCCCTTGGCCTCGAACACCGCCGCCACCGCGCGCCCGTTCCGCGCATCGGCGCCGAGGCCGTAGACCGTCTCGGTCGGGAAGGCGACGAGCTCCCCCGCGCGCAGCAGCGCCGCGGCGCGCTCAACCTCGTGCGCGGTCAGCAGCAGCGTCACGCGGGCCGGCCCTCGCAGACAAACCCCGGGTTCTCCCAGCGCGGCTTGCGGTAGGCGAGCGGCCCGCCGCCGTCGAGCAGCCGGATGCGCCCGCCGGCCGCTTCCAGAACCGCATGCGGCGCGGCGGTGTCCCATTCCATGGTCCGCCCGAAGCGCGGGTAGAGATCGGCGCTGCCCTCGGCCACGCGGCAGAACTTCTCGGCCGAACCGATGTTGACGATGCGCGCCACGCGCCTTCCGTCGAGGAACCGGCCCATGCGCGGGTCGTCCTGGTAGTGGTGGCTGCCCATGACGGTCAGCCCCTCGGCCGGCGCGGCGCGCGCGGCGATGGCGCGGGTGCCGGCGGCGTCGCGCTTCCAGGCACCGTGCCCGACGCGGCCCCAGAACACCTCCCCCGTCGCGGGCAGCGCGACGGCGCCGAGCACGGCGCGCCCGTCGGCGACCAGCCCGATGTTGACCGCGAAATTGTCGCGCCCGGCGGCGAATTCCCGCGTGCCGTCCAGCGGGTCGACCAGCCAGAAGCATCGGCCGGGATCGACGGGCGCGGTGCCGGCCTCGATCTCCTCCTCCGCGATCACGGGGATTTCCGGCACCACGGTTCGCAGCCCCTCGACGATCAGGGCTTCCGCGATGCGGTCCGCCTCGGTCACGGGGGACCGGTCGGATTTGCGTTCCACCGCGAAGCCGGCGGCGCGCACGGCGTTGATGGCGGCCCCGGCCTCCTCGGCCAGGCGCGTCGCGAGCGCGAGCAGGGCGTCTTCATCCATGCGGTGCCGTGTGGCGCCATGCGGCGTCGGGGACAAGCCCCGCCCCTGGCCGCCGGCCGGCGCGGTGCCTAATGTGGACCATTCCTCATCCGCCCGTCCGGAGACGCCCGCCCATGCCCGACATCGCCTTCGTCAAGCCTGCCCTGCCGCGCGCCGGCGCGCTCGTCCTGCCGCTGGCCGAGGAGGCGCCGCTCGCGGGCCTCGCGAAGCAGGCGGACGAGGCGACGGGCGGCGCCATCTCGCGCGGGCTGGAGGCGGCGAAGTTCAAGGGCCGCAAGGGACAGAGCGCGACGCTCTGGGCGCCGGGGGCGGGGCTGTCGAAGGTGGTCGCTGTCGGGCTCGGCAAGGCGGCCGACATCGCGGCCGCGGGCGCCGAGGCCGCGGGCGGCGCCATCGCCGGGCCACTGGCGCAGGAACGCGAGGCGGTGGTCGCGGCCGATGGGCTCACGCCCGCCCTGGCCGCCTCCCTGGCCCTTGGCGTCCTGCTGAAATCCTACCGCTTCGATCGCTACCGCACGACGCAAAAGGAGGAGGACAAGCCGAAGCTCGAGCGCGTGGCCGTCGCCGTCGCCGACGTCGCGAAGGCCAAGGCCGCCTATGCGCCGATGCAGGCGGTCGCCGACGGCGTCTTTCTGGCGCGCGACCTGGTGAGCGAGCCGCCCAACGTGCTGACCCCGGTCGAGGCGGCGGAGCGCTGCAAGGCGCTGGCGAAGCTCGGCCTCGGCGTCGAGGTTCTGGGGCCGAAGGAGATGAAGAAGCTCGGCTTCGGCGCGCTGCTCGGCGTCGCGCAGGGCAGCGCGCAGGAACCGCGCATGGTGGTCATGACCTGGAACGGCGCGCCCAAGGGCAAGAAGGCGGGCAAGCCGCTCGCCTTCATCGGCAAGGGCGTGACCTTCGACACCGGCGGCATCTCCATCAAGCCCGCCGGCGGCATGGAGGACATGAAGTGGGACATGGCCGGCGCCGGCACCGTGATCGGCCTGATGGCGGCACTCGCCGGCCGCAAGGCGAAGGCCGACGTGGTCGGCATCGTGGGCCTGGTCGAGAACATGCCCTCCGGCACCGCGCAGCGGCCGGGCGATGTCGTCACCACCGCCTCGGGCCAGACGGTCGAGGTGATCAACACCGACGCCGAGGGCCGGCTCGTGCTGGCGGACGTCATCCACTACTGCATCGAGAAGCACGACCCGCGCTTCATGATCGACCTCGCGACGCTGACCGGCGCCATCATCATCGCGCTGGGCCATGAGCATGCCGGGCTGTTCAGCAACGACGACACGCTGGCCGCGCGCATCGAGGCGGCGGGCCAGGCGGTGGGCGAGGCGGCGTGGCGCATGCCGCTCGGCGAGGCCTACGACAAGCAGATCAAGTCCGACATCGCCGACATGAAGAACGTGGGCGGGCGGCCCGGCGGGTCGATCACCGCCGCGCAGTTCATCCAGCGCTTCGTGCAGAACAGGCCCTGGGCGCACCTCGATATCGCCGGCACGGCCTGGAGCAGCAAGGACCTGCCGACCGCGCCCAAGGGCGCCACGGCCTACGGCGTGCGGATGCTCGACCGCCTGGTCGCCGAGCACTACGAGGGCTGAGCGCGCGCGTGATCACCGTCCAATTCCGCCGCGGCACCCCCGCGGCGGACACGCCCTGCATCCTGCCGCTGGCCGAGGGCGCCGCGCCGCCCCAGGCCGTGGCGGCGGCGGCGCGCGCCGCGCGCTTCGTGGGGCAGGCGGGACGTGTGCTCGACCTGCCGGGGACGCCGCGGCGCATCCTCGCCGGCATCGGGCCGGAGCGCTCGCCGCTCGCCTTCGAAACAGCCGGCGCCGCCGCCGTCCTCGCCTCCGGGGAGCCTGCCGAACTGGCGCTGGCGGCCGCGAACCTGGCCCCGGAGGACGCCGCCGCCGTGGCTGCGGGCGTGGCCCTCGGCGCCTGGCGCTTCGATGCGCTTCGCACGCAGGGCGTGCCGCGGCCGCTCCGGCGCCTGACCGTCCATGCGCCCGAACCGGCCGCCGTCGAGGCCGCCTTCGCCCCCCGCGCTGCCGGCGTCGCGGGCTGCCTGCTGGCGCGCGACCTGACGGCCGAGCCCGCCAACCGCCTGACCACCCGCGCCTTCGCCGAGCGGCTCGAGGCGCTGGTGGAGGAGGGGATCGAGGTCGAGGTCCATGGCCGCAAATGGCTCGAGCGCCATGGCTACGGCGCGCTGCTGGCCGTTGGCGCCGGCAGCGCGAGCCCGCCCCGCCTCGTCGTGCTGCGCTGGCGCGGCGTGCTGCCGCTGGCGCCGGTCGCCTTCGTGGGCAAGGGCATCGTGTTCGATACCGGCGGCGTCTCGATCAAGCCGGCCGCGGGGATGGAGGCGATGCGCGCCGACATGGCCGGTGCCGCCGCATGCGCGGGCGCCATGCTGGCCCTGGCGCGGCGCAGGTCGCCGGCCCCGGCCGTCGCGGTCCTCGCCATCGCCGAGAACGCGACCGGTGCGCGGTCCTATCGCCCCGGCGACGTGATCCGCACCGCATCGCGCCGCACGGTCGAGGTGATCGACACCGACGCGGAGGGCCGCCTGGTGCTGGCCGACGCGCTGCATCATGCCATCACCGCCTTCCGCCCGCGCGCGGTGCTCGACCTCGCCACGCTGACCGGGTCGGTGGTGACGGCGCTCGGGCATCATCGCGCCGGGCTGTTCGGCACGGATGCGGCGCTCATGGCCGCCACCGCCGCGGCGGGGGAGGCGGTGGGGGAGCCGCTCTGGCCGTTGCCGATCGGGGAGCGCCACCGGGAGGACCTGCACTCGGACATCGCCGACCTCCGGCAATGCGCGCCGGCGGGCTCGGGCGCGGCCGGTGGGCGGCTGCTGCCCGATGCCTGCCACGCGGCGGCGTTTCTGCGCGAATTCGCGGGCGGCCTGCCCTGGGCGCATCTCGACATCGCGGGGGTGGACACCGCCGAGGCCGCCCATGCGCTCGGCCGCGCGGGGCCGACCGGCTTCGGCGCGCGCCTCCTCGACCGTCTGGTTGCGCTACGCTTCGAGGCGGAACCGTGAGGAGGGAGGCACCCATGCGGCGCTTCGCGCTGACCCTGCTGATCCTCGGCCTGCCGGGCGTGGCCCCGGCGCAGCCGCTCGCGTCGTGCGAGCGGGTCGACGGCAGCACCCGGCCCGGCATCATGCCCGCCACCGCGCACGAGGTGCTGGCCGATGCCGAGGGCGTGCGCCGCGTGCTGCTGACGCTGCGCAACGGCACGCGCACCACGACCGAGTTCACGCCGACGGGCGGCGGCGTCTCGGTGAGGCTCGCCACCTTCCCGGACGGCAATGCGCCTGGCCAGGTGCGGGCCGTCTTCAACCGCGCGGTCGTCGAGCCGTCCGGCACCTACCTGTTCGAGACCTGGGTGCGGGGGCCGCAGGACCCGGCGCCGCTGCACAACTGGTACCGCCTGCGCTGCGCCGCGCCCGGCGCGACCAAGTGACCGCATGGCCGAGATCGGCTTCTACCACCTGACGCGGACACGGCTGGAGGAGGCGCTGCCCCGCCTGCTTGGCCGCGTCCTCGCCGCGGGCGGGCGCGCCTTCGTGCTCTGCGCGGAGGCCGAACGCGCGAAGGCCCTCGACGCCGCGCTCTGGCTCGCCGCCGATCCCGACTGGCTGCCGCATGGCCTGGCCGGCGGGCCGAACGATGCGCTGCAGCCGGTGCTGCTCGGCACCGAGGATGCGGCGCCGGCCAATGGCGCGCGCTTCCTCGTGCTGGTGGACGGGGCGGACAGCGCGCGGCTGGCGCAGTTCGACCGCGTGCTCGACCTGTTCGACGGCGGGGACGAGGAAGCGGTCGCCGCGGCCCGCCGGCGCTGGGCCGTGGCGAAGGCGGCGGGCCAAGCGCTCACCTACTGGCAGCAGGGCGAGCGGGGTTGGCAGAAGAAGGCGTGATGCCACGCGCAGAAGTTCCGGCTTGCGGCCCGAAGGGTCGAGGCCGCAACCGCGGCCCGCCCGGCGCCTGAGGGGCACGAAGGTAAAAACCTTCGTGCTCCAGGAATGACCCGCCGCCGCGCCCGGATCACCCCGGCAGGCGGATGCCCGTGATCTCGACCATGCGGCGCCAGCGCTCGATCTCCTCGCGCTGGAAGGCGGCGAAGGCCGGGGCGGGCATTGGCGCGGCGACGAAGCCCTGGGCAGTCAGGCGCTCGCGCATCGCGGGGGTGTGCAGGATGCCGACCAGCGCCTCCGACAGGCGCGTCACGATCGCGGCATCCGTGCGCGCCGGCGCCCAGAGGCCGAACCAGGCATCGACCGCGAGGTCGGGTGCATTCAGTTCCGCGAAGGTCGGCACGTCCGGCGTCTCGGGCAGGCGCGCCGGCGCGCCGATGCCGAGCGCCCGCAGCCGCCCGTCCCGCACCAGCGCCACCACCTGCGGCCAGGTCGAGACGAAGAAATCCACTGTGCCCGCGACCGTATCGGTCGTGGCCGCGGCGCCGCCGCGATAAGGGACGTGCGTCGCCTCCATCTGCTCCCGCCGCACGAAGGTCTCGGCGATGACGTGGCTGGCCGAGCCCGCGCCGGAGGAGGCGTAGGTGACGCGCCCGCCGCCCTTTCCGCGGGCGGCGAGTTCGGCCAGCGTCCGCGGCCCGTTCGCGGGCACCACGATCGCGTGGTGCACCGCGGCCAGCCGCGCGATGGGCGCGAAATCCGCCACCGGGTCGAAGGGCAGGGAGGGCAGCATCGCGGCATTGGCCGCATGCGTCTGGTTGTTGCCGAGCGAGAGCGTGTAGCCGTCCGGCGCCGCCTGGGCGACCGCCTGCGTGCCGACGACGGCGGCGCCGCCTGGCCGGTTGTCCACGACGAAGGTGCTGCCGGCGATCGCGTCCTGCAGGGCCGCGGCCAGCGTGCGGCCGAGCACGTCGGTCGAGCCGCCCGGCGGGTAGGGCACGACGATCCGGATCGGGCGCGACGGCCAGGCCTGGGCCCGCGCGGCGGCGGCGGGCAGGGCGAGGGCAGGGGCGGCGAGCAGCGCGCGGCGGCGGATCATGCGGTTTCCTCCCGGCGGCGCGATTGCGCCGTCCACGCCTCCCTGTTGGCCGATCCCGCGCCGATGGTCCAGACGGTGCGCGGGCGGATCGCAGGCGGCTTCACGTAAGCTTCGTTTGTATGCCGCGCGCCGGGGCATTACCAATACGCCAGTCAGAGAACGGAGGGGCGTGATGGCAGACATCGACCCACCGGGCACGACGAAGCCCCCGGCCGGTCCCCCCGGCGCCGCGGGCCGGCTGTCCGAGCCGGCGACGAGCCAGGCGCTGTGGCCCACCTTCATGCGGCGCACCATCGCCGCGGAGCCGCTCCCGCGGCCGGAGAAACGCCCCGTCGGGGTGGTCCGCGCCGCGACCTAGAGCAGCGTCCGATCGGATGGAACCGCGGCGCGGTTCCGCCGGGCGGACGTAAGCTGCTCTGGAGTCGATCTATTCACGATGAGCAAGAAGTCCGATCGGGTGATTTCATCTGATCGGATATTGCTCGAGGGCAGCGCGTGATCGGATCGAGGCGCTGCTCTAGCCCGCGACCTCGACCGCCGCTTCCAGGCCGAGCACCGCGGCCAGCGCCTCGACGCGCCGCAGCACGCTCTCGCCCGCGAAGACGCCCGTGCCCTCGACCAGCCGCAGCACGAGGCGGCCGCCGCGGCGCTCCAGCCCGGTGCCGGCCAGCAACTCCGGCGTGCCGCCCGACAGCGTGTAGGCGAGGCGGAGCGCGGCCCCCAGCACCTCCGCCCGCCGCACCGCGGGCAGGTCGAGCAGCACGCGGGCGGATTGCAGGTAGGGCGCATCCGGCCCGGCCTCGTAGCGCAGCGCCGCGGCGAGGGCGAGGAAGGCGCGCGCATGGTGGTCGAGCCCGACGCCGGGCTGGCGCAGCACGCGGAAATAGGAATGCTCCGCCCGGTAGTCGGGGTGGTCGTGGCTGCCGATGTCGCTCGCCCAGCAGGCGGCGATGCGGAGCGCGGCATCGGCCGGCCCCTCGGCCTCGAACAGGCCCGCGGTCCAGCGCGCCAGCGCGCCCGGCAGGCGCGGGTCGCGGCCGAAGCGGTGCGCCAGCTCCTGCGCGGCGGCCAGCAGCGGGTCCGCCTGGCGGACCTCGGCGCCGAGCCGGCGCGCGTACCAGCCCTCGCGCAGGCCGTTGGCGCTGAACACCACGCGGCGCGCGCCGGTCGCGCGCAGCAGCCGGCGCAGCACCACCGCGGCCCAGGGCAGGTCCGCCAGCCGCTTGGTCGGCGCGCCGGGCATGCGTTCCAGCGTGCGGCGGGTCGCCGCCATCACGACGCCTGAGAGGTCGCGCGCCTCCTCCCGCAGCAGGACGTAGTGGTGCACGATCGACAGCGGATAGGCGGTCTGCGCGATGTGGATCCGCGCCAGCGCCCGCCAGGCGCCGCCCACCAGATAAAGGTCGCGGCCCGCGGCGTCGGCCAGCCAGGGAACGCGGGCGAAGTCCTCGTCCGCCAGGCCGCGGGCGCGCTGCACCTCGCCGCCGGCGCGCTCGGCCAGGCGGATGGCGCCAAGCGGGAGGCTCGCCGCCCGCCCGGCGCGGCCATGCGCCAGTTCCACCACTTCGAGCGAGCCGCCGCCGATGTCGCCCAGCACGCCGTCGGCGTCGGGGAAGCCGAGCAGCACGCCATCGGCCGAGATCAGGGCCTCCTCCTGGCCCGTCAGCACGCGGATCGGCAGGTCGGGCAGCCGCGCGCGCAGCGCCGCCACGAAGGCCGGCCCGTTGCCGGCGTCGCGCACCGCCGCTGTCGCCAGCACCTCGACCGGGTCGGCGCCCATGGCGCGCGCGACCGTGTGGTAGCGCACCATGACGGTCAGCGCCTGCTCGACCGCTTCCTCGTTCAGCAGGCCGGTCGACTGCAGGCCGCGGCCGAGGCCGAGCACCGCCTTCTCGTTGAAGATCGGCAGCGGGTTGCGCCCACGCCCCTCGAAGACCACGAGGCGGACGGAGTTCGAGCCGAGATCCACCACTGCCGAGCGCGGCGCGCGCAGCCCGTCCTCGTGCCAGGGGGCGGCATCGGTCAGGGGGGCGTTCATGGGCTCAGTCCTGCAGCACGCGGTCCTGGCGCGGCCGCCGCGGCGCGCCCTTGAGCGCGCTGCCGCGGCCCGAAAGGGACGGGTTGGTCATGAAGTACTCATGCGCCGAGACCGGCTTGTCGCCGGGCTTCAGCCGCGTCCAGGCGCCATCGGGGCCGAGCTGCCAGGACTGCATCGAGTCCTTCAGGTTCACGACCATGATCTGGTCGAGCACCTGGGCATGCACGGTCGGGTTCTCGACCGGCACCATGGTCTCGACGCGCCAGTCCATGTTGCGGCCCATCCAGTCCGCGCTGCTGATGAAGACGCGCGCGCGCCGCGACGGCAGCCGGTGGCCGTTGCCGAAGACGCAGATGCGCGAATGCTCGAGGAAGCGCCCGACGATCGACTTCACGCGGATGTTCTCGCTGAGCCCCTTCACGCCCGGGCGCAGGCAGCAGATGCCGCGCACCACCGCATCCACCTTCACGCCCTGGCGGGACGCGGCATAGAGCGCGTCGATCAACCCCTCGTCGACCAGCGAGTTCATCTTGATCCAGATGGCCGCCGGCCGGCCTTCCTTCGCGAACTCGACCTCGCGCTCGATCAGGCCGAGCAGCGTGGGGCGGATCGTGAGCGGCGAGAAGGCGAGCTTCTCCATGCTCTCGGGCCGGGCATAGCCGGTCATGTAGTTGAACAGCTTGGCGGCGTCGCGCGTCAGCGCCGGGTCGGCGGTGAAGTAGGACAGGTCGGTGTAGATGCGCGCCGTGACCGGGTGGTAGTTGCCCGTGCCGAAATGCGCGTACGACTTCAGGTGCGGCCCTTCCCGCCGTACCACGAGGCTCACCTTCGCGTGGGTCTTCAGCTCGACGAAGCCGTACACGACCTGCACGCCCGCGGCTTCCAGTTCCCGCGCCAGAGCGATGTTGCGCTCCTCGTCGAAGCGGGCCTTCAGCTCGATGATGCCGGTGACGCTCTTGCCCAGTTCCGCCGCCTCGATCAGCGCCTTGGCGATCGTGCTGTCGCGGGTGGTGCGATAGAGCGTCTGCTTGATCGCGACGACGTTCGGGTCGCGCGCCGCCTGGCGCAGGAACTGCACGACCACGTCGAAGGATTCGTAGGGGTGGTGGACGACGATGTCTTTCGCACGGATCGCCGCGAAGCAGTCGCCCCCGAAATCCAGGATGCGTTCGGGGAAGCGCGGCGTATAGGGCGTGAACAGCAGGTCCGGCCGGTCGTCCACGATCATCTGCGTGAGGTCCGACAGGCCGAGCAGCCCGTCCACCACGAAGACCTCGGCCTTGGACGCGCCCAGTTCCTCGGCCACGAAGTCGAGCATGTCGCCGGGCGTCGCCGCGGTCACGGACAGGCGGATCGGCCGCCCGCGCCGTCGCCGCTTGAGCGCGGTCTCGTACGACCGCACGAGATCCTCGGCCTCGTCCTCGAATTCCACGTCGGTGTCGCGGATGACCCGGAACAGGCCCGTCTCGGCAGGGATGAAGCCGGGAAAGAGGCGGTCGAGGAACAACAGGATCAGGTCCTCGAGCAGCACGAAGCGGATACCGCGCTCCCCCTCCCGCGCGGGGAGGCGGATGAAGCGCTGCACCTGCGGGCTGAGCGGCAGCAGCGCCCGCATGGTGCCGCCATCCTCCTCCCGCACCAGCTTCAGCACCATGCAGAGCGACAGGTTCGAGATGAACGGGAAGGGATGCGCCGGGTCGACCGCGAGCGGCGTCAGCACCGGGAAGACCCGGTCCATGAACCAGCCGTCGAGCCATTCGCGGTCGGCGGCGTCGAGCTCTGCCGTCTCGCTGAGCGCGACGCCGGCGTCGCGCAGCAGCACGCACAGGTCCTGCCACGTCGCCTGCTGGCCGGCGATCAGCGCCTGCGCCTGTTCGTGGATCGCGGCCAGCTGCTCGGCCGGCCGCTTGCCGTCGTGGCTGAGCTTCACGATGCCCGCGCGTTCCTGCCCGACCAGCCCCGCGACGCGCACGGAATAGAATTCGTCGAGGTTCGAGGCCGAGATGGCGACGAAGCGCAGTCGCTCCAGCAACGGGTGGCGCTCGTTCGCCGCCTCCTCCAGCACGCGCTGGTTGAAGGCCAGCCAGGAGAGTTCCCGGTTGATGAAGCGGTCGGGGCTCGTCAGCAGCGCCTCGGGCGCCTCCGCGGCGATGGGCAGGGCGTCGGTCATGCGGTGAAGTCTACAGCAGGGCCGGCGTGGCGGGCGAGGCCGCCTCTCGCCCTGTCGCGGAAGCGTCATCCTCGGCCGCGGCGCCGAAGCCATCCCAGCCTGCCAGCGCGGCGCGCGCCAGCGCCCGCGTGACCGGCCCGCCCGCGCCCAGCGCCGCGCGGTCGAGCCGTGCCACCGCCTCGGCCAGCGCCGCGGCTTCGCGCGGCAGGCGCGCGAGCAGCCAGCCCTGCACTTCCGGGCCGACACGCAGTTGCCGGTCGGCGAACAGCTTGGCCAGCAGCGCGGCCAGAAGGTCCTCGCCCGGTGGGCCGACGCCGACGGCGCTGGTCGCACGCAGCCGGCTGGCCAGGTCCGCCAGGCGCACCGGCCAGCGCGCGGGCGCCTCCCGCCCCACCAGCAGCAGGCCCTCTTGCCGCTCGGCGCAAAGGTTGATGAGGTGCAGCAGCGCCGCGTCCTCCGCCACGGCATCGGCGTCGTCCAGCACGGTGCCGCCCGGCGACGGCGGCACCAGGCCGCGCAGCGCCGGGCCGTCCAGCCATCGCCAGCCCCGCTCGGCGGCGAAGGCACGCGCCATGTGCGTCTTGCCCACCCCTTCCGGCCCGAACAGCGCGAGGCGCCCGCCGGGCCAGGCCTCCGGCCGGTCGAGCCAGGCGAGGGCATCGGCGTTCGTCTCGTCGACCAGCAGGTCCGCCCGGTCGCAGGACGCCGGCAGCGCCAGCGGCAGCGCGAACTGCCGCGGCCCCCCGCGCGCGATCACGCCCCCGTCCGCGGCGGGTCGAGATACAGCGGGCTTTCGAGATACCGGCGCAGCCAGTAGCGCGCGACCACGCCGAGCGCCGCCGCGATCGGCACCGCCAGCAGCACGCCCAGGAAGCCGAACGCCACGCCGCCCGCGAACAGCGCGAAGATCACCCAGACCGCGTGGAGTTCCACCCTGTCACCCAGCAGGTAGGGGTAGATCACGTAGCCCTCGATGGTCTGGCCGACGACAAAGATGCCGACCACCCACATCACCTCGTTCCAGGTGCCGAACTGCCCCATGGCCAGCACCACCGCGACCGCGAAGCCGGTCAGCGAACCGACATAGGGGATGAAGGTCAGGATGCCGGCCATCATGCCGACCGTCAGCGCGAGCTCGAGCCCCACCAGCTGCAGCGCGATGGCATAGAAGACGCCGAGCGCCGCGCAGCACAGCAACTGCCCGCGCAGCCAGGCCGACAGCACCCGGTCGGTGTCGCGCGCCAGCTGACGCAGGACGGCGGCGTTCTTGCGCGGCAGCCAGGATTCGATCCGGCCCAGCATCCCCTGCCAGTCGCGCAGCAGGTAGAAGGCCACGACCGGCACCACGACCACCAGCGTGAAGACCTGGAACAGCGCGAAGCCGCCGCCGATCAGCCGCGTCGTCGCGGTGCCGAGCCAGGAGAGCATGGACGCCGCCTGGTTGATCGCGAGTTCCCGCAGGCGCTGGTCCACCATATCGGGGCCGAGCGCCTCCTCCAGCCGTTCGAGCCCGTCGCGCAGCAGGGTGCCGACGCCGGCGATGTAGTTCGGGAGGCGCTGCACAAGGATGCCCACCTGCGCGAGCACGAGCGGATAGAGCAGCAGCACCGCGACGAGCCCGAGCGCCATCAGCAGGAAGACCAGCACGAAGGCGCCGAGGCCCCGCCGCACGCCGATGCGCGCCAGCCGCGTCGCCATCGGGTCGAGGAAATAGGCGATGACGCCGGCCAGCACGAAGGGGGTCAGGATGCCCTGGAACAGCCAGAGGCAGAACAACAGCGCGCCGCCAAGCCCGGCCAGCAGCGCCGTGCGCTGCGCCCGCGTCGCGGTGCGCGGGCCCGCCGGTGCCGGGAAGCGCGGCGCGGGCTGAAGCTGGGCGCGCGCCTCGGGCTTCGCGGGCGGGCGCGACGGCGCGTCGGTCATGGCGCGCCAGCCGCCGTGAGCCGCGCCGCCTGCACCACGTACGCCGTGCCGGAGGCGAGCGTGGTGGCTACGACCAGCCAGATCATGGCATCGAGCAGCATCGGCGCGGCGAGGCCGAAGCCCGCCAGCAGCAGCGCCAGCGCCGCGAGGGCGATCTGCGCCACGGTATTCGCCTTCGAGACGAACAGCGGGCGGATGCGCGTCGGGAAGCCCAGCACCCAGAGGAAGACGACGCCGCCCACGATCAGCAGGTCGCGGAACACGACCAGGATGGCGAGCCAGTCCGGCAGCACGCCGATTGCCGCCAGGGTGACATAGACGGATACCAGCAGCGCCTTGTCCGCGATCGGGTCGAGCAGCGCCCCGATCGCCGAGCGCGCGTTCCACACCCGCGCCAGCCAGCCGTCGATCGCATCCGACACGCCGGCGCCCACGAAGACCAGGAAGGCGATGTCGAGCCTGTGCTGCAGCATCAGCCAGACCGCCGCCGGCACGGCGCAGAGCCGCGCGAGCGTGATGAGGTTGGGCACGGTGAAGAGCCCCGCCTCGCCCTCGGCCGGGCCGGGCCCGGCCATGCGCCGGCCCTGGTCAGGTGCGTCCGGCAAGGCCGACGCGCCAGGCATCGCCCGGCGCCCCGGAGCCGGGCACGAGGCTCACGCCCTGCCGCGCCAGCTCCTCCGCCGCCACCGCCGGCGCGCCCCTGAGGCCGAGCCGCAGCCGCGCGCGGTCGGTCGAGATCGCCACCACCTCGAGCCGTGCCGAGGCGGCGAGGCGCCGGCGCAATTCGAGCCATTCGTTGAGCGAGCCATAGAGCGCCACGGCCTCGACCGTCGCGGTCGGCACGACCGGCGGGGGCGGGCGGGACGGCGCTTCGCCGCCTGGGGGCGTGCCCTGGCCGGCCTCGGCCGCGGCGGCCCCGCCGGTCACGGCGCGTACGCGGGACGGGACGAAGTTGACCGTGATGCGGCCGGAATAGCGGGTGGGGGAGGTCCGTTCCTCCTCGATGACGATGGAGGCGACCATGGCCTCGATCTGCGCGTCGGTCAGGGAGCGGGACACGCCGGCGGCCGAGGCGATCCTGTCCCAGGCCGCGCGGCGGCCGGAGGCCAGCGCCCGTTCGCGCGCGATCACGCCGTTCTCGGCGGTCGCCTCGGCGGGCACGCCCCGCTGGACATAGGACACGGTCGCCGGAGCCTCCTCCTGCGCTCGCGCCGCCGGGATCGTCACGGCGAGCCCAAGCAGGACGGTTGCGAGGAGCCGCGCCGCATGGTTCTTTCCGCGCGTCCGCGCCGTTCGCACCGTGAGCGGCATTGCATTCCCCATCCCGTGCCGGCTTCGGGAGCCGGCCCCGCGCGACGAACCGCCGCGCCGAACGAACCCCGCGCGGCGCCACGCCGCGCTGCCTGATCCAGCGAATACCCGATCGGAGGCCGCCCTGACCAGTTCCCCGTCATCCCCCCTGACCTACCGGGCCGCCGGGGTGGACATCGAGGCCGGCGACGCGCTGGTGGACGCCATCAAGCCGCTGGCCCGCTCGACCGACCGGCCGGGCACCATGGGCGGGCTCGGCGGCTTCGGCGCGCTGTTCGACCTGAAGGCGGCGGGGTTCGTCGATCCCGTGCTGGTGTCCTCGACCGACGGCGTCGGCACCAAGCTCCGCGTCGCGATCGATGCCGGCATCCATGGCGGCGTCGGCATCGACCTGGTCGCCATGTGCGTCAACGACCTGGTCGTGCAGGGCGCGGAGCCGCTGTTCTTCCTCGACTACTTCGCGACCGGGAAGCTCGAGGTCGCGGCCGCGCGCGACGTCGTCGCCGGCATCGCCGAGGGCTGCCGCATTGCCGGCTGCGCGCTGGTCGGCGGCGAGACGGCCGAGATGCCGGGCATGTACGCGAAGGGCGACTACGACCTCGCGGGCTTCTCGGTGGGCGCGGCCGAGCGCGGCGCGCTGCTGCCGAAGGGCGACGTGGCGCCGGGCGACGTGGTGCTCGGGCTGATGGCGTCGGGCGTCCATTCCAACGGCTTCTCGCTGGTGCGGCGCATCCTGGACCGCGGCGGGGCCGGCCTCGCTGACCCCGCGCCCTTCGCGCCGGGCCGGACGCTGGGCGAGGCGCTGCTGGAGCCGACCCGGATCTACGTGAAGTCCGTGCTCGCGCTGCATCGCGCCGGGCTGGTCAAGGCCGCGGCGCACATCACCGGCGGCGGGCTGCCCGGCAACCTGCCGCGCGTGCTGCCCGAAGGCACGCTGGCCGTGCTCGATGCGACGGCCTGGACACCGCCGCCGGTCTTCGCCTGGCTTGCCCGGGTGGGGGAGGTCGCGCCCGAGGAGATGCTTCGCGTCTTCAACTGCGGCATCGGCATGGCCGTGGTGGTCGGCGCCGCGCAGGCCGAGGCCGCCGCCGCGCTGCTGGCCGCGCAGGGCGAGACGGTCCGGCGCATCGGCCGTGTCGAGGCCGCGCCCGGCGCCGCCGCGGTGCGCATCGACGGCCTGTCGCCCGGCTGGCCGGGATGAGCCGCCGCCGCGTCGCGGCGCTGATCTCGGGGCGCGGATCCAACATGGCGGCGCTGCTCGCCGCAGCCGAGGACCCGGACTATCCGGCGACGATCGCGCTGGTGCTGTCGAACCGCGCCGATGCGGCGGGGCTGGCCCATGCGGCCGCGCGCGGCGTGCCGACGGCTGTCGTCGAAAGCCGCGCCTTCCCGCGCGACCGCGCCGGCTTCGAGGCCGCGATGGAGGCCGAGTTCGCCCGCCACGGAATCGAGACGATCGCGCTGGCCGGCTTCATGCGCTTGCTGACCGAGGGCTTCGTCGCGCGCTGGGAGGGGCGGCTGGTCAACATCCACCCGTCCCTGCTGCCGGCCTTCCCGGGGCTCGACACGCATGCGCGCGCGCTCGCCGCCGGCGTACTGCTGCATGGCTGCACCGTGCACCTGGTCAGCGCGGGGGTGGACGAGGGGCCGATCATTGCCCAGGCCGCGGTGCCGGTGCTGCCGGACGACACGGAAGCGGTGCTGGCCGCCCGCGTGCTGGCCGAGGAGCACCGCATCTACCCGGCCGCCCTCGCCTGGCTCGCGGCCGGGCGCGTGAGCCTCGCGGGCGGGCGCGCGGTGGTCGCCGGCGTAGCGCCGGCCGCGGGCGCGCTCGCCAACCCCTTGCCCTCCGTGCCCGCACTACCTAAACGCTGACCGACGGCAGCCTGGTTGGGGACCTATCGTGGCGGAACAGCAATCCTACGAATTCGTGGAAGTGAAGGCCGCGGACATCATGGCCGAGCGTTCCCGGCTGTGGGAGGGCTTCACCCGCCTCGTGACCTGGTCGACGGCGCTGATCGCCATCTCGCTGGTGTTGATCTACGTCCTCTGGGGCTGAGCGCGGGTCCCGGCGGCTTCGGGGCGGCCGAGCAGCCAGCCTTGCAGCGCGTCGCAGCCGGCATCGCGCAGCGCCCGCATCTGCGCGGCGGTCTCGACCGCCTCGGCGGTGACGGTCGCGCCCATGGCGTGGACGAGGTCGACCACCGCGGCCGTCAGGGCGCGGGTGCGTGATGCGGCCGGGCCTTCGCCGTCCATGCCGTCGGTCAGCGCGGCGTCCAGCTTGACCATGGCGAAGGGGATGTCGCGCAGCAGCCGCGCCGCCCCGTGGAGCCCGCCGAAATCGTCGAGCGCCACGGCCGCGCGCAGGCCGCGCAGCTGCGCCGCGAGGTCCCGGGCGGCGCCGATGTCCTGCGCTACCGCCGCCTCAGGCAGTTCCAGCACGATCCCGCGCGGGTTGGCGCCGGTCGCCTCCAGCGCGGCTCGCACCATCGCCGCGGCATGGCCGCCCTGCATGCCGGCCGCCGAGACGTTGACCGCCAGAAAGGGCCCGCCGGCCGGCCAGGCTGCGCGCAGCCGGAAGGCCTGCACGAGCGCCCAGGCTTCCAGCGCCAGCAGCTGCCCGGAGGCCTCGGCGATGGAGAAGGCCTCGATCGGCGGCACCGGGCCGAGTTCGGGATGGTCCCAACGCAGCAGCGCCTCGTAGCCGACGGGCGCGAGGCTCGTGGCGGCGCAGATCGGCTGCAGGTCGAGCCTGAGGCCGGTGCCGCCGGCCGCCAGCGCCGCCGCGAGATGCGCCGCCGGATCGGCCGGCGCCGCGGGCGCCTCCGCGGCGCGTGTCGTCATGCCGTCCATCACCGGCTCCCTCATCCGAGGGGCCATCAGTCACCGGGATGGGTTAACGCGGCGTGTGCGGGCCGCGGGATGCGCCGCCCTGCGGGGCCCAGGCCGGCTGGCCTTGGGGCGCGTCGCCTGGGCGCCCCGGTCGCGGCCCGGAGCAGGCACGCAGGCGTGCGTGCCCGCCGGGACGGAGCGCCGGCGTCAGCCGACCAGTTCGCAGCCCGCGAAGAAATAAGCGATCTCGGCGGCGGCGTTCTCCGGGCTGTCGGAGCCGTGCACGGAATTGGCCTCGATGCTCTCGGCGAACAGCTTGCGGATGGTGCCCTCGGCCGCATTGGCGGGGTTGGTCGCGCCCATCAGTTCGCGGTTCTTCGCGACCGCGCCCTCGCCTTCCAGCACCTGCACCACGACGGGGCCGGAGACCATGAAGTCCACGAGGTCGTTGTAGAACGGGCGGGCGGCGTGCACCTCGTAGAACTTCTTGGCCTGCGCGCGGCTCATCCAGATGCGCTTCTGGGCGATGATGCGCAGCCCGTTCTTCTCGAAGATCGCGTTGATGGCGCCCGTCAGGTTCCGCCGGGTGGCGTCGGGCTTGATGATGGAGAAGGTGCGCTCGATGGCCATGGCGGCTTTGTCCTTGGTGGTCCTGGTGTCGGGCGGGCGGATAGGCGGGATGCGGCCCGCGCGCAAGCCCCGGCCGATGACTGACAGCGCCACGGCACCCGGCTAGAAGACCCCTTCCATGACCGTCCTCGCCCTCCGCGACCTGACCATCCGCATCGCCGGCCGCCCGCTGCTCGACGGCGCGAACCTCCAGATCGACACGGGCCGCAAGGTCGGCCTGGTCGGGCGCAACGGCGCCGGCAAATCCACCCTGCTGCGCGCCATCACTGGGGAATTGCAGCCCGATGGCGGGGAGATCCGCCTCGCCGCCCGCGCCCGCCTGGGCCATGTGGCGCAGGAAGCGCCGGGGGGCGACGACAGCCTGCTCGACATCGTGCTCGCCGCCGACACCGAGCGCGCCGCGCTGCTCGCCGAGGCCGACGCCCACCCCGACCCCGCGCGCCTGGCCGAGATCCACGACCGCCTGATCGCGATCCGCGCCGACAGCGCGCCCGCGCGCGCGGGCGCCATCCTCTCGGGCCTCGGCTTCGATGCCGCCGCGCAGGCGCGGCCGTCGCGCGAATTCTCGGGCGGCTGGCGGATGCGCGTGGCGCTGGCCCGCGCGCTGTTCGTGGAACCCGACCTGCTGCTGCTCGACGAGCCGACCAACCACCTCGACCTCGAGGCGACGATCTGGCTCGAAGCCTGGCTGCAGCGCTTCCCGGGCGCGGCCATCGTGGTCAGCCACGACCGCGGCCTGCTGGAACGCTGCGTCGATTCCATCGCGCATCTCGATCGCGCGCAGATCACGCTCTACCAGGGCAACTTCGCGAACTTCGTGCGTATCCGGGCCGAGCGCATGGCGCAGCAGGCCGCCCAGAACGCCCGCATCGCGGCCGAGCGTGCGCATATCCAGTCCTTCGTCGACCGCTTCCGCGCCAAGGCCACCAAGGCGCGCCAGGCGCAGTCCCGCCTCAAGGCGCTGGAACGCCTCCCGCCGATCGAGGCGGTGGTCGAGGACCACCCGGTCCGCTTCGCCTTCCCCGCGCCCGAGGAGCTGGCGCCGCCGATCCTGTCCTTCACCGGCTGCTCGGTCGGCTACGGGGGGGCGCCGATCCTGCGCGACCTCAACCTGCGCCTCGACCAGGACGACCGCATCGCGCTGCTCGGCGCCAACGGCAACGGCAAGTCCACGCTGGCCAAGCTCATTGCCGGGCGGCTGCAGCCGGAGGGCGGCACGCATTTCCGCACGCGCTCGCTGCGCGTCGGCTATTTCGCGCAGCACCAGGCGGAGGAACTCGACCCCGCCGGCACGCCGCTGACGCACATGCAGCGCGCGCTGCCCAAGGCGACCGAGACCGCCTGCCGCGCGCAGCTGGCCCGCTTCGGCCTCGACGCCGACCGCGCCGACAACCGCATCACCGCGCTGTCGGGCGGGGAGAAGGCGCGCCTGCTGCTCGCGCTCACGACGCGCGACGCGCCGCAGCTGCTGATCCTGGACGAGCCGACCAACCACCTCGACATCGATGCGCGTGAGGCGCTGGTGAAGGCGTTGGCCGACTTCCCCGGCGCGGTCGTGCTGATCACGCACGACCCGCATCTGGTCGAACTGGTGGCCGACCGCCTCTGGCTGGTCGCCGACGGTGCCGTGACACCCTTCGACGGCGACCTCGACGACTACCGCGCACTGCTGGCCGAGCGCGCCCGCGGCGGCGCCCGCGGGGAGGCCGGCGGCGCCCGCGCCGAGGCGCGCCGCGACCGCGCCGGCAGCCGCACAGCGACCGCGCCGCTCCGCGCCCGGATCAAGGAAATCGAGGCGCGCCTCGGGACGCTGGCGAAGGAAGACGCGCTGATCGAGAAACGCCTGGCCGACCCCGCCACCTACGCCCGCTTCAAGCCGGAGGACATCGCCTGGGCGAACACCCGCCGCGTCGCGATCGCGAAGGCGGTGGCGATGCTGGAGGAGGAGTGGCTCGAGGTGTCGGCGCGGCTGGAGGCGGCGTAGGGCGCGGCGGAGGAGGGCTCTGCCCTCCCCCGTACCCCCACCCGCCAAGCGCTTCAGGCCCTTGGAACCCAGAACTCATTCTTGGCGCACGAAGGTTTCACCTTCGTGCGCCTCAGGCGCCGGGCGGGCCGCATCCGCGGCCTCGGCCCTTCGGGCCTCAAGTCGGACCTTCGTGCGCTTGGTATCAAGTATCGGTTTCCAAAGGCCCTTTGGCCTTTGAGTGGGCTCATGCGAACGGCACGAGGCTTCGGCTCGTGCCGAGGCCGCGAATGCGGCCCGCCGGTCGTCCGGCGAAAGCCAAGGAACCCGGAGGGGTCCGCCCGGCGTCTGAGGGCATGAAAAAGCAAATGCCAGCGGTCGAAGCATTCGACCGTCGGCATGAGGTCCGGAGAGGGGCAAGGCCCCTCGCCGCGGCGCCGCTCACCCCGCCGGGATCAGCTTCACCTTGCGCCCGTCCACGCCGAGCGCCAGCCGTCCCGCCTTCAGGTCCAGCGCCGCCTCCCCGAACACGGTGCGGCGCCAGCCGTGCACGGCAGGGACCTCCTCCCCGTCCCCGGCGGCGAGGCGGTCGAGGTCCTCGCTGCTCGCGAGCAGCCGGGGGGCCACGTGGTGTTCCTCGCTCTTCGCCGCCAGCAGCACCTTGAGCAGCGCGACCAGGGCCGGGGAGGCAGGCGGGCCCACGCGGTCCTTCGGCGCCTCGGGCAGAGCATCGTCGGGAAGGTCCTTGCCGGCCTTGACGGCGGCGAGCAGCCCGGTGCCCGAGCGCCCCTTGGCGAAGCCTTCCGAGATGCCGCGCGCGCGCGCGAGGTCGGCCGCCGTCTCGGGCGTCGTCGCCGCGATCTCGAGCAGCGTCTCGTCCTTCACCAGGCGCTGGCGCGGGATGTTGATGCGCTGCGCTTCCCTCTCCCGCCACGCGGCGATGCTGCGCAGCACGCCAAGGAAGCGGCGGTTGCCGGTGCGCGGGCGGAGCCGCTCCCACGCGCTCTCGGGGTCCTGGCGATAGGTCGCGGGGTCGGCCAGCACGCCCATCTCCTCGGCCACCCAGCCGATGCGCCCCTCGCGGCACAGCCTGGTGTCGAGCGCCACGTAGATGCGCCGCAGATGCGTCACGTCCGCCGCCGCATAGGCCAGCTGCGCCGCCGAGAGCGGGCGCGCCGACCAGTCGCTGAAGCGGTGCGCCTTGTCGATCTGCGTCCCGGCCAGCGAGCGGCAGAGCCCGTCGTAGGAGACCTGGTCGCCATAGCCCGCGACCATGGCCGCCACCTGCGTGTCGAACAGCGGGGTCGGAACCGCGCCGAACTTCAGGAGGAAGATCTCCACGTCCTGCCGGGCGGCGTGGAACACCTTCACCACCCCGGGGTCGGCCAGCAATTCGCCAAGCGGCGCGAGGTCGAGCCCCGGCGCCATGGAATCCACCAGGGCGACGTCCTCCTCCCCGGCCAGTTGCACGAGGCAGAGTTCCGGCCAGTAGGTGCGTTCCCGCATGAATTCGGTGTCGATGGTCACGAAGGGCTCGGTCCTGAGCCGGGCGCAGAGCGCGGCCAGGGCCTCGGTCTCGGTGATCAGGACGGGGGTGGGTTCGGTGGCGGCGGCAGGCGGGCGACGGCTCATCGCCCGCGGTATTAGACCCCGTGCCGGGGGAGGGAAAGGCAAAGAACGCCGCGGGGCTGGCCGCGCGCCGGCCCGGGGCGCATCCTCGGCCGGAAACCAGGAGGTGTTCGGCATGCAGATGCGCGCGCTCGGCCGGTCGGGGCTCGAGATCCCGCCCATCGTCTTCGGCGGCAACGTCTTCGGCTGGACGGCGGACCGCGCCATGTCGTTCCGGCTGCTCGATTCGTGCCTCGACCAGGGGCTGGTCGCGATCGACACGGCGGATGTCTATTCGACCTGGGCGCCAGGGCATTCCGGCGGCGAATCGGAGACGATCATCGGCGCCTGGCTGAAGTCCCGCCCCGCCGTGCGGGATCGGGTGCTGATCCTGACCAAGTGCGGCATGGAGATGCCGGGGAAGGGCAAGGGCCTCTCGGCCGCCTGGATCGCGACCGCCGTCGAGGCCTCGCTCACGCGCCTTGGGATCGAGCGGATCGATCTGTACCAGGCGCACAAGGACGACGAGACGGTGCCGCTGGAGGAGACGCTCGGCGCCTTCGGCCGGCTGGTCGAGGCCGGGAAGGTCCGCGCGATCGGCGCGTCGAACTATTCGGCGGCGCGGCTGAAGGCGGCGCTCGACCTGAGCGCGGCCGAGGGCCTGCCGCGCTTCGAGAGCCTGCAGCCGGTCTACAACCTGATGGACCGCGGCATCGAGGCGGACCTCCTGCCGCTCTGCCGGGCGGAGGAGGTCGGGGTGATCACCTATTCCTCCCTGGCCTCGGGCTTCCTGACGGGGAAGTACCGGGGGGAGGGGGATCTCGGGAAATCCGTGCGCGGGCCGCGGGCGGTGGCGAAGCACCTCGGGCCGCGGGGCGACCGGGTGCTGGCAGCGCTGGACGCGGTGGCGGCGCGGGCCGAGGCGAGCCCGGCGGCGGTGGCGCTGGCCTGGCAGATCGCCCGCCCGGGCATCACGGCGCCCATCGCGAGCGCGACCAGCCCGGAGCAACTGGCGGAACTGGCGAAGGCGGCGACGATCGCGCTGACGGCGGGCGACATGGCGGAGCTGGACGCGGCGAGCGAGTGACGCGGCGGGACGGATGACGGCCTCCGCGGACGCTGTGCGTTGACCGGGGAGGGCTCGGCGCTCCCCGACCCCCTCCGGCCGAAGGCCGAAGGGCTTTTGGAAACCGAAGCCTGGCGCCGGGCCCTCCGAGCCGGCGCAGTCATCGTGCCGAACGGCGGAAAAACATCCTGCACGGCCTGCCGCATGATTGCGGTCCAGAATTTATTCCTATAATGCTGACGGGGTGACCGAGCCTGTCCTCCTTCCCCAACGCCTCCCCGCCCCCGCACCCCGCGGATTTGTCCGAAACCGACATCCCGGCGCTTCCCGGCCGCGGCACCGCCTTCGGCTTGACAGCCCGGGGCCTCTCGGTCCCTCTGCGCGGCCGTCCTTCGCCCCTGATCACGGTCCTGGTCCCATGCACGCCTATCGCACCCATACCTGCGCTGCGCTCCGCGCGTCCGACGCCGGCGCGACCGTCCGCCTCTCCGGCTGGGTGCACCGCAAGCGCGACCATGGCGGGCTGCTTTTCGTGGACCTGCGCGACCACTACGGCATGACGCAATGCGTGGTCGCGGCCGGCTCGCCCCTGCTCGCCACGCTCGAGGAAACGCGCCCCGAGAGCGTGGTGACCATCACCGGCGAGGTGGTGCTGCGCGAGCCCGGCACCGTGAACGCAAAGCTGCCGACCGGGGAGGTCGAGATCCGCGTGCGCGCGGTCGAGATCCAGTCGGCCGCCGAGCAGCTGCCCATCCAGGTCGCGGGCGAGCAGGACTTCCCGGAAGACCTGCGGCTCCGCTACCGCTTCCTCGACCTGCGGCGCGAACGCCAGCACCGCAACATCATGCTGCGCGCCGGCGTCATTGCATCGATCCGCCGGCGCATGATCGACCAGGGCTTCACCGAGTTCCAGACGCCGATCCTGACGGCGTCGTCGCCCGAGGGCGCGCGCGACTTCCTCGTGCCGTCGCGCAACCATCCCGGCAAGTTCTACGCGCTGCCGCAGGCGCCGCAGCAGTTCAAGCAGCTGGCGATGGTCGCGGGCTTCGACCGCTACTTCCAGATCGCGCCCTGCTTCCGCGACGAGGCGTCCCGCGCCGACCGGAGCCCGGGCGAGTTCTACCAGCTCGACTTCGAGATGAGCTTCGTCACGCAGGAAGACGTCTTCGCCGCGATCGAGCCCGTGATCGCCGGCGTCTTCGAGGAATTCGCCGGCGACCGCCGCGTGTTCGGCGCGCCCTTCCCGCGCATTCCCTACGACACGGCCATGCTGGACTACGGTTCGGACAAGCCGGACCTGCGCAATCCGCTCCGCATCACCGATGTCACGGCGCAGTTCGCCGGGTCCGGCTTCGGGCTGTTTGCGAAGATCGCGGCATCGGGCGGCGTGGTGCGGGCCATCCCGGCGCCGGGGGCCGCCGACAGGCCGCGCGGCTTCTTCGACAAGCTGAACGAATGGGCGCGCGCGGAAGGCGCGGGGGGCCTCGGCTATATCCAGTTCGCCGCGGATGGCGCCAAGGGTCCCATCGCGAAGAACCTGGAGGCGGATCGCGTCGAGGCCATCCGCACCGCATGCGGCCTCGCTCCCGGCGACGCGGTGTTCTTCGCCGCCGGCAAGAAGGACGAGG
This sequence comes from Roseomonas sp. HF4, assembly GCF_005222755.1. Taxonomy (GTDB): domain Bacteria; phylum Pseudomonadota; class Alphaproteobacteria; order Acetobacterales; family Acetobacteraceae; genus Neoroseomonas. The sequence goes on along the minus strand of NZ_STGD01000005.1, from coordinate 246,176 downwards.
CGCCGAAGTTCTCCGGCAAGGTCCGCACGCGGATCGGCGAGGAGCTGGACCTGATCGCCAAGGACGAGTTCCGTTTCTGCTGGATCGTCGACTTCCCGATGTACGAGCTGAACGAGGAAACCGGCCGGATCGACTTCAGCCATAACCCGTTCTCGATGCCGCAGGGCGGGCTCGACGCGCTGAACACCATGGACCCCTTGGACATCAAGGCGTTCCAGTACGACATCGTGTGCAACGGCGTGGAGCTGTCCTCGGGCGCCATCCGCAACCACCGCCCGGACATCATGATCCGCGCCTTCGGCATCGCCGGCTACGCGCCGGAGGAAGTCGAGGCGCGCTTCGGCGGCATGCTGAACGCCTTCCGCTACGGCGCGCCGCCGCATGGCGGCTCGGCGCCGGGCATCGACCGCATCGTCATGCTGCTGGCCGACGAGCCCAACATCCGCGAGGTCATCCTGTTCCCGCTGAACCAGCAGGGCGAGGACCTCATGATGCAGGCGCCCGCCCGCGTGCCCCCCGAGCGGCTGAAGGAACTCCACATCCGGCTCGATCTTCCGCCCGCGAAGGGTGCGGCCGGCACCAAGGCACCCTAAGTTGCAGCCTCGGCCTTTTCCAAGGAGCCCGCGATGCGGCTGCGCCTGATCATCGTCCTCGGCCTGGCCGCGGTCCTCGCGGCGCCGGCGGGCCACGCCCAGGCCCCGGTGGCCGGGGCCGCCGGGGCCGTGCCGCTCGGCCAGCCGATCGAGGCGCGGCACCTGGCCCCGCATCGCGCGGCCTATCGCCTCAGCCTCGAAAGCACGCGGCGGTCCGGCAACATCGCCCGCGCCGACGGGGCGATGCTCTACGAACTGGTCGATGCCTGCGACGGCTGGGCGACGCGCCAGCGCTTCTCGCTGACCATCGCGGACCAGGACGGCACCGAGATCGAGACCGCCTCGGACTACTCGACCTATGAAAGCCGCGACGGAAGGCGGCTGCGCTTCACGCTGACGCAGATGACGCAGGGTGCCGTGACGACCCGCATCGCCGGCGAGGCGGAACTCGCTGCCGACGGCACGGGCACCGTCCGCTACACGGAGCCCGAGGCGAAGGAGGAGCGCCTGCCGCCCGGCACGCTGCTGCCCAATGTCCATACGCTCATTGCGCTGAACGCCGCGCGGGAAGGCCGGCGCCTGCTGGTCGCGCCGCTGTTCGACGGCACGTCGGAGGACGGCGCACAGGACAGCACGACCGTCATGTCGGCCTGGGACGCGCCGCGCGAGGTGCCCGGGCACGCCGGCCTCTCGGCGCTCGGCTCGGTACGCATGCGGATCGCCTTCTTCGACCGCGAAGCACAGCAGCAGGGCGGCGGCGCGACGACGCCGTCCTACGAGGTTTCGCTCCGCTACTGGGAGAACGGCGTCGCCGACGAACTCTCGATGGATTTCCGGGAATTCGTCGTTTCCGGCCGGATGGTGAAGCTGGAGCCGGTGCCGGGCGGGTGCTGACCGACCCGGCCGTCCTCGCTGCGCTGTCGCGCGCCTATCGCCGCGGGCAGGGGGAGATGCGTGCCGCCGCCGTCGATGCCGCGCGCATCGCGGCCGTGACGGCGGGCGAGGGGCGCGGCGCCATCCCCGGCGCGCGGGCCGAGGGCGCGCTGGCCGCGGAGACGGCGATCCGCCGCCTGCCGCTCCGCCCCTGGGATTCCGAGGACGCCTGAGCGCGGGTCACCCGCGCCTGAGGTTCCAGACGAAGGGGTTCGGCCCCTGCAGCACGCCGGTCAGGTCGCTGCGGAAGGCCGTGCGCAGGCGGAACAGGCCGGTCGGCGCGAAGGGCACCGCCTCCCAGGCCAGTTCCTGCACGCGGCGCATGGCCGCCTGCTGCGCCTCGGCGGTGGGCGCGTTGATCCAGGCCTGGACCTGTTCCTCCACCCCCGCATCGGAGGGCCACCCGAACCAGGCGCGTTCGCCGTGCATGCGAATGATGGGGGAAAGCGCCGGGTTCGCGATGCCGGCCGCGGGGAAGTTGGTGTTGTGCAGGTTCCAGCCGCCCTGGGCCGGCGGGTTGCGGTTGGCGCGCCGCGCGATGGTGGTGGCCCAGTCGGCCTCGACCAGCTGGATGTTCACGCCGAGCCGCCGCATCAGGTCCGCCGTCACGCGGCCCTGCTGGGTCACGGCCGGGAAGTCGGTCGGGTTGACGTGGATGATGGGCTCGCCGTTGTAGCCGGCGTCGCGCAGCGCGGCGCGCGCGCGGTCCATCGCCGCCGCGCCGCGGGGGTTGGGCGGGAATTCCACGACGCCCGGCAGGCCGCACGGGAACATGGCGTGGCATTCGCGCCAGTCGCCTTCGAGCGCCACCGCCGACATGTAGTCCGCCTGTACCAGCACGTCGCGGATGGCGCGGCGCACGCGCACGTCGTCGAACGGCTTGTGCAGCGCGTTGAAGCGGAGGAAGCCGAGGAAGCCGTTCGGGTCGTAGACCTGCGTCGTGACGCCGCGGTCGCGCTGCAGCACCGGCACGAGGTCCGGCAGCGGGTATTCGATCCAGTCGATCTCCCCGGTGCGCAGCGCCGCGACGGCGGTGCCGCCATCCGGGATCCAGACCAGCTCCAGCCGGTCGAAATGCACGCGCTTGCCGCCGGCGGCCGCATCCGCAGGCTCGTCCCGCGGCACGTAGCGTTCGTTCCGCGCGTAGACCGCCCGGCTGCCCTGGTTGAACTCGCCGGCCACCCACGTCCAGGGGCCGGAGCCGGTCATGTCGGTGATGGCGCGGTCGGCCGGCGTCATCGCCGTGCGCTCGGGCATCATGAAGCAGGGGGAGGCGGCGGGCTTGGCCAGCGCGTCGAGCAGCGCGGGGAAGGGACGGTTCAGGCGGAAGGTGATGGTGCGGTCGTCGGTCGCCGCGATCTCGGCGACCGCGCCCATCATCACCTGGCCGAAGGCGTCGCGCACCGCCCAGCGGCGGATCGATGCGACGCAATCCTTCGCGCGGACCGGCTCGCCATCGTGGAAGAACAGGCCGTCGCGCAGGCGGATGGTCCAGGTCAGGCCATCCGCCGAGGTCTCGTGGCCCGAGGCCATCTGGGGGCGCGGGCGGAGCGCGCGGTCGGCGCCATAGAGCGTGTCGAACACGCAGTAGCCATGCGTGGTGACGATGGTCGTGGGGTTGAAGATCGGGTCCAGCACGGCGAGTGCCGCCTGCGGCATGAAGCGCAGCGTCCGCGCCCGGGCGGTCTGCGCCGAGGCGGGCCGCGCCATGGCGGCAGCGGCGGCGGTGGCGGCGAGCAGCGAGCGGCGGTGCATTCCACGTTCCTCCATGGCCGGCAGCGGAGGACGGGACCCGGCACGCGGCCGCGCGCCCGCCCGGCAATGGGGCGTCAACGCGCGGACGAACGGGTGGCACCGTTCCCTTCGCCGGTCTTAACCGGATCAGGTTCCATGGGTCGCGGGTGAAGCCCGCCTCTCAGCCCCCGGACGGGGCTCCCCAAGGTGTCCGGCGCCTACATGCGCCGGGCGGGCGCGCGGCGCAAGCGCGGTGTTGGGCCATGCCCGGCGTGACCGCTAGGATGGCCGGAGAGGAACGTCCAAGGACCGTCGCCATGAGCAGCACGACCATCGCCCCCGTGATCCGCCTGCACCCCGAGGATGGCGTGGTGATCGCGCGGTCCGTCCTGATGCCGGGGGCCGAGGTCGCGCCCGGTGTCACGGTGGGCGCGCGGCGCATCCCCGCCGGCCACAAGGTGGCTGTGCGGCCGCACGCGAAGGGCGAGCCGATCCGCCGCTACGGCCAGATCATCGGCTTCGCGACGGACGCGATCGAGCCCGGCGCCTGGGTGCACACCCACAATTGCGAGATGGGCGACTTCGCCCGCGACTACGCCTGGGGCGTCGATGCGAAGCCGACGGCGTATGTCGACGCGCCCGCGACCTTCATGGGCATCCGCCGCGCCGACGGGCGCGCGGCGACGCGCAACTACATCGGCATCGTCACGTCCGTGAACTGCTCGGCGCATGTGGCGGAACTGATCGCGCGGCAGTTCGAGCGCAACCCGATCACCGGCCACGATCCGCTGGAGGCTTGGCCGAACGTGGACGGCGTGGTGGCGCTCACGCACAAGACCGGCTGCGGCATGACGATGGACGAGCCGCTGCGCGTGCTGCGCCGGACGCTGGCCGGCTTCGCGCGGCATGCGAACTTCTCCCACGTCATCGCGATCGGCCTGGGCTGCGAGGTGAACCAGCTCGGCCCGATGCTCGAGGAGCAGAAGCTGACCGGGCGGCTGCGCAGCATGGACATCCAGGACAGCGGCGGGTCGCGCGCGACGGTGCTGAAGGGCATGGATTTCGTGAAGGAGGTGCTGGCCGACTCCAACACCGCGACGCGCGTGCCGGTGCCGGCGTCCGAATTGTGCGTGGCGCTGCAATGCGGCGGGTCGGACGGGTATTCGGGCATTACGGCGAACCCGGCGCTGGGCGCGGCGTCGGACCTCGTGGTGCGGCACGGCGGCACCGTGATCCTGAGCGAGAGCCCCGAGACCTACGGCGCGGAACACCTGCTGACGCGCCGCGCCGTGAGCCGCGAGGTGGGCCAGAAGCTGGTCGACGTGATGACGTGGTGGGAAGGCTACACGGCGCGCGAGGGTGCGGAGATGAACGCCAACCCGTCGCCGGGCAACAAGGCGGGGGGCTTGACCACCATCCTGGAGAAGTCGCTCGGCGCCATGGCCAAGGCCGGCACGACGAACCTCGTCGAGGTCTATCGCTACGCCGAGCCGGTCACGGCCAAGGGCTTCGTCTTCATGGACACGCCGGGCTACGACCCGGTCGGCGCCACGGGCCAGGTGGCGGGCGGGGCGAACCTCGTGTGCTTCACCACCGGGCGCGGCAGCGTCTTCGGGATGAAGCCGGCGCCGTCCATCAAGCTCGCGACCAACACGGCGATGCATCAACGCCTGTCGGAGGACATGGACATCGATTGCGGCGCCATCGTCAGCGGCGGCGAGACGGTCGAGGCCTGCGGGCAGCGCATCTTCGACCTGATGCTGCGCACCGCCTCGGGCGAGCCGACGAAAAGCGAGGCGATGGGCTTCGGCGCGCAGGAATTCGCGCCCTGGGTGCTGGGCGCCACGATGTGAGCGGCGCGGCGCTCGTCGCCGCGGCGCGACGGCTCGATGCGGCGGCGTTCATGCCGTCGAAGTCGGGCAACCTGTCCGTCCGCGATGGGGAGGGCTTCCTCGTGACGCCCGCCGGGCTGCCCTATGCGGAGATGGCGGAGGCGGACCTCGTGCATGTCGGCCCGGACGGCGCGGCGCGCGGGCGACACCGGCCGTCCTCGGAATGGCAGTTGCACGCCGCCATCCTCGCCGCGCGACCGGAGGCGGGCGCGGTGGTCCATACGCACAGCCCGCGCGCGACGGCGCTCGCCTGCGCGCGGCGGGGGATTCCGCCCTTCCACTACATGGTGCTGCTCGCGGGCGGCGAGGTGCGCTGCGCGGCGCATGCGATCTTCGGCACCGAGGCCTTGGCGCGCAACGCCGTCGCGGCGCTGCGGGACCGGCGCGCGGCGCTGCTCGCGAACCATGGCGTCGTGACGATCGGCGCGACGCTCGCCGCCGCCGTCACGCTCGCCTTCGAGGTCGAGAACCTGGCCGGGCAGTACCTCGACCTGCTCGCGGCCGGCCTGGCGCCTGTGATGCTGACGCCGGACGAACTGGCCCAGGCGGCGGCGCAATTCGCGGGCTACGGGCGCTGAGCGGACCTCACGCCCGCCGCGGGGGCACGACGTCGGCGAAGATCTCGAAGGACTTCCAGGCCGGCTCGACCCGCGGCTCCGCGCTGCGCGGGACGTAGGGGGAGCGCTCCTCAAGCGCATGGCGCGGGATGTTGCGCGGGCAGTTGGGGAAGATGTCCTCCGGCGTCACGCGCACGATCGCCTGCGCGCCCTCGAATTCCGCCAGCAGCGGATCGTCGAGGGCGACGCGCGCGGTGCCGTTCACGCGCAGGCGGCGCGGACGATCCTCCATGGCGATGAAGAGCATCCCGACATGAGGGTTCGCGGCGATGTTGCCGAGGCTCTTGAACATCCCGTTGCCGTCGTAGTCGGGGAAGACGAGCAGGTCCGGTGCCGCGACGCGCACGAAGCCCGGATCGCCGCCCTTGAAGGAGCAGTCGGGCCGGCCTTCCCCATCGGCGGTGGCGAGGAAGAAGAAGCGGACCGATGCGACGAAGGCCGCGTCGTCGTCCGTGAATGCGGACCGCCGCAGGCGCTCGGCCAGCCGATCCGCGAGCGCCCGGGACCCGAAGGCGTCCTGCAGGTCGCGGCTGCCCTGGTGGTACATGACCATGGGAGACCTCCACCCTGGAGGCGGGGGAGGTTAGACCAATCCGGTCCCGGATGTCGCGGAGATCAGCCGACCGGGCCGCGGGTGATGGCGGTGAGCGAGGCGTCGAAGCCCCGGTAGGTCGCCTCGATGCCGGTGATGCCGGCGCGCGCCAGGCGCGCGGCGTGCTTGGCGTGATAGACCTCGGCGGCCGCGCGGGAGCGAAAGAGGTAGATGCCGCCCGCGCGCTTCGCGGCCTTGTCCTCGGTCCAGATCTTCCACAGCAGGTCGGGCTCGGCGGCGATGTCCTCGGCCAGAGCGCGCAGCGCCGCCGCCTGCTCCGGCCCGCCGGGCGGGCGGGCCGGGAAGTCGAAGATGACGAGCGTCGGCTCGTCCGTCACCGGCGCTGCTGTTGCGGCGCGCGGGGCGGCGGCGGCGGCGCGAGGAAGGCCTCGATCTCCATCGTCCGGCCGACATCGAACTGCAGGTAGCAGGCGGCGCGATCGGAGGCCGCGTCGTCGCCGCGCTCGGGGTTGCTGCCGGCGAAGTCGCAGCGCCGGTCGCGATAGGCTTCCCAGGCCGACTGCACGCCGGCGAGGCCGGCGCGTCGGGCCGGATCGGACTGCGTTTCCAGCAGACGCTCGACCGCGCGCTGCAGGCGCGGCGCGACGGCGGCGCGCTGCCCGTCCATGCAGGACCGCGCGAGGCCCGTGTCCTGCGACGTGCCCATGCAGGTGCGCATGTTGCGCTCGACCTGCTGGGCGAGGTCGTCGGGTCGCTGCTGCTGCTGGCGCTGCTGGGCGCCGGCGATGCCTGGCGCCAGGAGCAGCGCGGCGAGGATGATTGCGCGCCGCATCACGACCCCACCACCCGCTGTTCCTGCTCGCCCAGCCCCTGAATGCCGAGGCGCATCACCTGCCCCGCCTTGAGGAACACCGGCGTCGGCTTCTTGCCGAGGCCGACGCCGGGCGGCGTGCCGGTCATGATCACGTCGCCCGGGTGCAGCGTGATGCACTGGCTGACATAGGCGATGATCTGCTTGACGCCGAAGATCATGGTGCGCGTCGAGCCGTCCTGCTGGCGCACCCCGTCAACGTCGCAGAACATGGCGAGGTTCTGCGGGTCGGGCACCTCGTCCTTCGTGACCAGCCAGGGGCCGAGCGGGCCGAAGGTGTCGAAGCCCTTGCCCTTGTCCCAGGTGCCGCCGCGCTCGGCCTGCCATTCGCGTTCCGAGACATCGTTCGCGACCGCATAGCCCGCGACGTGGTCGAGCGCGTCCTCCTCGGCCACGTACTTGGCCTTCGTGCCGATGACGATGGCGAGCTCGACCTCCCAGTCGGTCTTCACGCTGCCGCGCGGCATGACGACGTCGTCGTTCGGGCCGCTCAGCGCGTTCAGCGACTTCAGGAACACGATCGGCTCCTTCGGAATGGGCGCGCCCGTCTCGGCCGCGTGGTCGGCGTAGTTGAGGCCGATGCAGACGAGGTTGCGCAGGCCCGTGACCGGCGCGCCGAGCCGCGGGTTGCCCTCGACCCTCGGCAGCGTGGCCGGGTCGAGCGCCGCGATCTTCGCGAGCGATGCTGGCGCCAGCATGTCGCCGGTGATGTCCGCCACGATGCCCGAGAGGTCGCGGATCGCGCCGTCGGAATCGAGCAGGCCCGGCTTTTCCTGCCCGGGCGGTCCGTAGCGCAGCAGCTTCATGTTCTTGATCCTGGCCGTGTCGATGGTGCCGACACCATGCCAGGGGATTGCCGCGGCCGGAAGGGCCGCGGCCCCGGCGGCTCAGACCCGTCGCGGTGCCCCGCGGACATGGCCGAACAGCGCGAAGCCGGCAGCGACGAAGCCGAGCGCCACGGCCTGGTTCGCCGGCATCATGAGCGCGCCGTTCCAGATCAGCAGCCCGACCAGCATGGCAATGCTGCCGAGCAGCATGAAGGCGGGCATCGCCGCCTCGTCCACCATGCCGGCGAGGATCACCGCGCCCATCATGGCGAACAGGGGCACCGCGAGTTCAGATCCCATGATGAGCCTCCTTGTCCTGTGATCGTGTCATACTCATAACGTCCAGCCGCCGTCTATGACGATGGCCTGGCCCGTCACGAAGGCGCTTTCCTCGGCGGCGAGGTAGACGACCAGCGCCGCCATCTCCTCGGCGGTCGCGAGGCGGCCCATGGCCTGGCGCGCCACGAAGGCGGCGCGCGCGGCCTCGACTGACCCGGCCGCAGCCGCATTGGCCGCGACGCGGTCATGCAGCGACGGCGTGTCGACCGTCCCCGGGCAGAGGCAGTTGCAGCGGATGCCCTGCGCCACGTACTCGGTCGCGATGGATTTCGTCAGCCCGATCACCGCGGCCTTGGTCGTGCCATAGAGGAAGCGGTTCGGCGCACCCTTCACCGACGAACAGGCCGACGACATGTTGACGATGCTGCCGCGCCTGCGCTCCAGCATGCCGGGGATGAAGGCGCGCGCGACCTTCCACATGGCGCGGACGTTCAGCGCGAAGCCGAACTCCCAATCCTCGTCGGTGCAGGACAGGACCGTGTTCTGGTGCACGAAGCCCGCGCAATTGAACAGCACGTCGACGGGCCCGGCCTCCTTCGCCGCGCGCTCCACCGCCCCGTCGTCCAGCACGTCGAGCGGCAGGTGGGTGATGCCGCGCGCGCCGAGCTCGCCCACCTTGTGCGCGTCGCGGTCGGTCGCGATCACGATCGCGCCCTCCGCTGCCATCATCAGCGCGGCGGCGCGGCCGATGCCCTGGCCCGCGGCGGTGACGAAGCAGCGCTTGCCGGAAAGTCGTCCCGCCATGTCAGTGGTTGTGCCGGCTTTCGCCGCGCGTCTCCAGGATGTTGAGAAAGAGGGTCGCGGGCTCGAGGCAGCCGCCGGTGCCGAGGCTGCCCACGGAATTCCGGTAGATCTCCTCCCACGGGGTCTTGTTGAGCAGGTCGGGCGCCGTCCAGGCGGCGCGGCGCGTGGCGAGTTCCTCGGCCGGGATCAGCACGTCGACCTTGCGGGTGTTGAGGTCGATGCGGATGCGGTCGCCGTCCTGGAGCAGCGCCAAGCCGCCGCCGACAGCCGCTTCCGGCGAGACGTTCAGGATGGAGGGCGAGCCCGAGGTGCCCGATTGCCGCCCGTCGCCCATGGTCGGCAACGCGCCGACGCCCTGTTTGATCAGGGCGGCGGGGGGCTGCATGTTCACCACCTCCGCCGCACCGGGATAGCCGACGGGGCCGCAGTTGCGGATGACCAGCACGGTCTTGTCGTCGATCCCGAGCGCCGGGTCCTCGATGCGCGCGTGGTAGTCCTCAGGCCCCTCGAAGACCGCGACCTTGCCTTCGAAGACATCGGGCGGGTCGGACAGGAAGCGCTCGCGGAACGCCGTGTCGATCACGCTGATCTTCATCACCGCATTGTCGAACAGGTTGCCCGAGAGCACGACGAAGCCGGCGCGCTCCTTCATCGGCTTCGCGAGCGGCCGGATCACCTCGGGGTCAGGGGCGGGGATGTTGGCCAGGTTCTCGGCCAGCGTGCGGCCGGTGACGGTCATGACATCGCCGTGCAGCAGCCCGGCATCGAGCAGCTGCTTCATCACGGCAGGGACGCCGCCGGCGCGGTAGAAGGCCTCCCCCAGGAAGCGGCCGGCCGGCTGGCAATCGACGATCAGCGGGATGTCGCGGCCGACGCGCTGCCAGTCCTCGACCGTGTGGTCGACACCCATGTGCCGCGCGATGGCGACCATGTGGACCGGGCAGTTGCTGGACGCGCCGATGGCGCTCGCGACCGCGACCGCATTCTCGAACGCCTTCTGCGTCATGACGTCGGAGGGGCGGAGGTTCGCCTCCACCATCGCGACGATGCGCCGCCCGGTCTCGTAGGCCATCTGCGCGCGCTGGCGATAGGGGCCGGGGATGGCGGCGGAGCCGGTCATCGTCATGCCGACCGCCTCGGCCAGGCTGTTCATGGACAGCGCCGTGCCCATGGTCGAGCAATGCCCGACCGAGGTGGCGCTCGCGGCCACCATCTCGATGAAGGTGTCGTTGTCGATCTCGCCCGCGGCGAGCATCTTGCGCGCCTCCCAGACGATGGTGCCGGAGCCGGCGAGGCGGCCCTTCCACCAGCCGTCCAGCATCGGCCCGCCGGGCAGCGCGATGGCAGGGATGTTGACCGTGGCGGCGCCCATCAGCTGCGCCGGCGTGGTCTTGTCGCAGCCCGTGGTGAGCACGACGCCGTCCATCGGGTAGCCGTGCAGGATCTCGACCAGCGAAAGGTACTGCAGGTTGCGGTCCAGCGCGGCGGTCGGGCGCTTCAGCGTCTCCTGCACGGGGTGCACCGGGAATTCGAGCGGCACGCCGCCGGCATCGCGGATGCCGGCCTTGACGCGGTCCGCCAGCGCTATGTGGTGGCGGTTGCAGGGCGCGATGTCGGAACCCGTCTGCGCGATTCCGATGATCGGGCGGCCCGACTGAAGCTCGGCGCGCGTCATGCCGAAGTTGAGCATCCGCTCGATGTAGAGCGAGGTCATGCCCGGGTCGGTCGGGTCGTCGAACCAGCGCTGGCTGCGGAGCCGGAAGGGACGCTTCGTCTGGTCGTGCTCCGCCATCGTTTCCCCCTTGGTCCTGCCCCGAGCCTCCCGCGCGGGCGGGCGGAGAGTCAACCGCCCGCGGCGCGACCGGCGCGCGCGCGCAGACCGGGCTGCAGCAGGCATCGCGGGTCCGAACGGCGCGGGCGTCACGCCGCCGCGGCTTCCTCCAGGAAGCCCTGCACGGTTGCGAACAGCGCGCCGCGGTTGCGCTCCATCAGCATGGTGTGGGTGCCTTCCCCCAGCATCACCAGGCGCTTGCCGGGGCTGCCGGTGAGCAGCGGGAAGATCGCGGCGGCCATCGCGGGCGGCGTGTCGCGGTCCCATTCGCCGACCACCAGCAGCGTCGGCGCCGTGACCTTGGCCGGGTCCCAGAAGGGGCGGCCCGCCTGGCCGTACTCCCGGCTGTCCTGCAGCACGCCGTTCGGCGCACGCAGGACCGGGGGGTTGCGGCGCAGCCCCTCGGGGTCGGTCGCCCAGGTCACGCCGGCCCAGTGCTCGAACCAGCCGGGCGGCACGAGGCCGGCGCGCTTGGCCTCGGGCACGCCCTGGAACCAGCGCTGCCGCGCCTGCGCCTGCGTGACGGTGCGATAGGCGCCGAGCTGCTCGCCGGCGCCGGCCGCGGCCGGGCTTGTCCCCTCCCGAAGCCAGGGCGGCGTGAGCAGCACCAGGCGTTCGACCGTCGCCGGGCTGTCGGCGGCGAAGCGGCCCATCAGCGTCGATCCCCAGGACCAGCCCATGTGGACCAGCCGCGGCACGCCGCGATGCTGGCGGATGAAGGCCGCCGCGGCCGCGATGTCGGCCAGCGCGGTGTCGCCGCGGACGATCGGCGGGTTGGCCTCGGGCGGCTGCGCCATCTCGGGCGGGCGGGTGCTGCGGCCGTAGCCGCGGATGTCCATGCACCAGACATCGAAGCCGCGCCCGGCGATGTAGTCCATCCAGGACAGCCCGCCGAGCGGCAGGTCGAAGGAGGTATGCGCCGGATAGGTCGCGCCGTGGACGAACAGCATCGTGCGCGCGGGGACGAAGCGCGTCATCTCCTCAGGCCGCTTGTTGCGCACGAAGACCTCGATGCCCGGGTCGCCCGAGGGCAGCATGTATTCCTCGGTGGCGAGCGTCACGGCCTGCGCGGCGGCGGGCAGCGCGAGCAGCGGCGCGGCGAGCGGGGTCGCGATCAGCGTGCGTCGGTTCATCGGGGCCTCGGTCGTTGTCCGTCCCCTAGATAGCGCCTGCGGTGGCGGCGCGCACCGTCCCGGGATAGAGGGGCGTCCATGGGGTCGGCATGATCACGGCGGCACGCCCGGCATGGCGGGCGGAGGCGGCGGCGACGCTCGGCCTCGCCTGGCCCATCGTGCTGACCAACCTCAGCCAGATGGCGATGGCGCTGACCGAGACGCTGCTGCTCGGCCAGGTGGGGACCGAGGCGCTGGCGGCCGGCATCCTGGGGTCGAGCCTCTACTTCGCCCTGATCGCGCCGGCCTTCGGCCTGGCGCTGGCCGCCGCCCCACTGCTGGCCCTGGCGCGCGGCGAGGGGCGGCGGGCCGGCGCGGCCGGGCGCGGCTGGGTGCGGGAGATGCGGCGCGGCGCGCGGGCGGCGCTCTGGGCCTGTGCCATCGCCTCGGTGCCGTCGGGCATTCTGCTCTGGCATGCGGGGCCGTTGCTGGTCGCGCTCGGGCAGGATGCGGCGCTGGCGGCGCTGGCGCAGGACTACACGCGCGCCGCGCTCTGGGGCCTGCCCGGCTTCTGCGCCTTCGTGGTGTTGCGGGGCTTCCTCGCCGCGATGGAACGGCCGGCGGCGGCGATGTGGATATCCCTCGCCGCGGTCGCGCTCAATATGCCCATCGCCTGGGTGCTGATCTTCCCGGCGGGGCTCGGCGTCGCGGGGGCGGGCATCGCCGCGACCGTCGCCGACACCGGCATCTTCCTGGCGCTGCTGGCGGTGGTGCTGCGCGACCGGGCGTTCCGGCGCTTCCACATCTTCGGCCGGATCTGGCGGCCGGACCTGCCGCGCCTGGCGCGCGTCTTCGCGCTCGGGCTGCCCATCGCGGCGTCCCTGCTGCTGGAGATCGGGCTGTTCACCGCCGCGGCGCTGGCGATGGGCTGGTTCGACGCGGTCGCCGTGGCGGGGCACGCCATCGCGGTGCAGACCGCCTCCATCACCTTCATGGTGCCGATGGGCATCGGCCAGGCGGCGACGGCTCGGGTCGGGCTCGCTGCCGGGGCGGGGGACCGGGCGGGGGCGGCGCGGGCTGGCTGGGTGGCGATCGGCCTCGGCGCCGGGTTCATGGCGGCGATGGCGGGCGTGCTCGTGCTGGGGGCCGCCACGATCGCCCGCCTGTTCATTGACCCGGCGGACCCCCAGGCGGCAGAGGTGCGCGCGCTGGGCGCGACGCTGCTGGTGATGGCCGGCGTGTTCCAGTTGGCCGACGGGGTGCAGGTGGTCGCTGCCGGCGCGCTGCGCGGGCTTGCCGATACGCGCGTGCCGATGGTCTTCGCGGCGGTGGGGTATTGGGGGCTTGCCTTCCCGGCGGGGCTGGCGCTCGGCTTCTGGGCGGGGCTCGGGCCGGTCGGGATCTGGGCGGGGCTGGCGATCGGGCTCGCGGCGGTGGCGGTGCCGATGACCGCCCGCTGGCGGCGCCTTTCAGCCTGATAGCACGCCGCGCGCGACGACCAGGCGCTGGATCTCGGAGGTGCCGTCGATGATGCGCAGCACGCGGACGTCGCGATAGAGCCGCTCGATGGCGCTGCCGGCCATGTAGCCTTCGCCGCCATGGAGCTGGAGGATGCGGTCCGCGACGCGGCAGGCGGCCTCGGTCGCGAAGAGCTTGGCCGCCGCCGCCTCCGCCGGCCGCAGCGTGCCGGCATCCCGCGCGCGGGCGAGTTCCAGCGCCATGCAGCGCGCGGCCAGCGCCTCCGCCGCGCAATCCGCGAGCAGGGCGGCGATGGTGGGTTGCTCGGCGAGCGGCCGGCCGAACTGGTGCCGCGCCAGGGCATGGCGACGGCCTTCGTCGATCATGCGCTCCATCAGCCCGGCGCAGAGCGCCGCGAGATGCAGCCGCACCTTGTCGAGGCCGGCCAGCGCCAGCTTCAGCCCTTCTCCCTCGGCGCCGACCAGGGCGTCGGCGGGGACGCGGCAGTCGCGTAAAACGATGTCGGCGACGGCCGCGCCGCGCATGCCCATCTTGGCCTGGGCGGGCTGGACCTCGATGCCCGGCGTGGCGGGGTCGACGGCGAAGGCGGAGATGCCGCGCGCGCCTTCCGCCCCGGTGCGCGCCATGACCATCAGCATCCCGGCCTCGGGCGCATTCATCACCCAGCGCTTGCGGCCCGACAGCACCCAGCCCTCGCCGTCGCGCCTGGCCGTGCTGCGCAGCGCGGCGGCGTCGGATCCGGCCTCGGCTTCCGAGAGGCAGAAGCACGCGATGCGCACGCCGCAGGCGAGGCCCGGCAGCCACTGCGCCTTCTGCGCCTCCGTGCCCGCACGGAGCAGGATCTGCGCGGCGCCGCCGGAATTGAGCGCATAGACCGCGCGATAGGCGGGGGCGGCGCGGCCGAGCACCAGCATCAGCCCGGCCTCCTCCTCCATCGTCAGGCCGAGGCCGCCGAATTCCTCCGGGATCGAGATGCCGAACAGGCCGTGGGCGCGTAGCGCGTCGCGGGCTTCGGCGGGCATGCGGTCCCCGGCGTCCATCGCCGCCTCGGCGGGGATCAGGACGTCGTCGACCAGCGCCCGCGCGGCGGCGAGGCGCGCGGCCTGGGCCGCCGCGTCGCGGATCATCAGTCGCTGTCCGGCGGGATGACGTTGGTCTCCAGCCCCTCCACCAGCACGTCGCGCATCGTCTCGGCGCTTTTCAGGCGGATGTCGTCCCAGGCCTCGGGCGTGTGGAAGGCGATGTGCGGGCAGATGATGAGGCGCCCCGTCAGCCACTCATCCCGGTCGCGATAGGCGCGGAGCAGCGCGGGGATCGGCTCGACCGGCGGTTCCACGGGAATCACGTCGAGCCCCGCGGCGGCGACATGGCCTTCGCGCATGACGCGTTCCAGCGCGTCGATGTCGAGGATCGGCCCGCGCGCCGTGTTGATGACGACGGCGTTCTGCGGCAGCAGGCGCAACTCCCGCTCGCCCACCAGCCCGCGCGTGCCGCGCGTGAGCGGGCAGTGGATGGAGAGCACGTCGGCCTGGGCCAGCATCTCGTCCATCGTGCGGCAGCGCGTCACGCCGATCGCGCGGTCCGCGCCGTTCGGCAGCGCGGGGTCGTAGAACACCACGCGCCAGCCGAGCGCCTTGGCGCGCAGCGCCGCCGCCGTCCCGATCCGCCCCAATCCGAGGATGCCGAAGGTCTGCACCTCCTGCCGCCGCACCGCCGGGTGGGGCATGACGCCCCAGCGCGCCGGGTCCGGGCCGCGCTGGGTGTCATGGTACAGCGTCAGGCCACGCCGCAGCGCGAGCGCCATCAGCACCGCGAATTCCGCCACTTCCTGCGTGCCGTAGTCGGGCACGTTGCAGACCTTGATGCCGCGCGCCGCCGCCGCCGCGCGATCGACCCGGTCGTAGCCCACGCCCATGCGGATGATGACGCGGAGTTTCGGGAAGCGGGCGATCTGGTCGGCCGGCACCGCCATGCGCAGCGTCATCAGCGCATCGGCCTGCGCGCATAATTCGTCCGGCAGTTCCGCCAGCGACGCCTTGCACGCCCCCTGAAGGATGCGGACGGACGGCCCCATGATGCGCTGTTCGAGCGAGGTGTCGGGATAGAGCCCCTCGGGCTCGAGCACGGTCAGCGTCACGCGGTTCCCCCTCGCGGAAAGTCAGCCCGAGGATGCGGGCGGCGCCGTGGCGGCGTCAACGCGGGGGCAGCGCCAACTGCCGCGGATCGAGACCACCCAGTCCTCGGACATGCGGTTGTGGGGGATCTGCAACTCGAGGCCGCTGGCGTGTATGCGCCCGCTCATCCCGTCCGGCGCGATGGTCACCATGCCGGCCGAGCGCGGGTCGTCCTCGGCGACGGTGCGTTCCCAGAAGCCGCCCCCGTCGCCGAGCGTGCCGACCGAGATGCGGAAGGACCTGCCGAGCAGGACCGGCCCCGTTCCCTCGAGTTGCCCGGGTCGGGGAAAGACCTCGAGCGTGAAGCGGTGCTGCGGCCCGAAGAAGGCTGCCTCCGGCGAAAGGCCGCGCGACTCCGGCGGGAAGTCGGGGCCGTAGGAGACCACCAGGCCGATGATGGCATTGGGCGGCTCGTCCGGCCCCGGCGCGGGCGTCGTCCTGGTGCGCTGGCGCAGGCGCGCGGGCTGGAGGCAGAGATGCCGGTCGTCGGCGCGGTGCGACAGGACGCGCCCGGGCTCCCGCGCGCGTCCCGTCACGTCGAGCACGATGAGCAGGTGGTCGTCCGGGGCCTCGGGCGCCGGGGTGCAGGCGCCGGCCAGCGTCGCGCCGAGACAGGCGGCGATCAGGGGCCGCGCGCACCGGCCCGGCGGCATGGCGCCGTGCTTCCGCATTGCCTTCTCCCCGCGGCTATACTGGGCCTCGGCCTCGCATGGCGGGGCCAGGATTGCACGGCAGGCGGGGCGCAGGCGATGACCGAGCGGAAGATCATGGTGACCGGTGCGGCGAGCGGCATCGGGGCCGCGGCTTGCCGCGCGCTGGCCGCGCCGGGCGTCGCCATCGCCGTGCATACGCGCGGCAACCGGGAGGGCTCGGCCCGCACCGCCGCCGCCGTGCGCGCGCGCGGCGGGGAGGCCTTCGAGATCTTCTGCGACCTGGCCGAGCCCGGCGCCCCGGAGCGCGCGGTGGAGGAGGCGGCGGGGTTGCTCGGCGGGCTCGATGTCGTGGTCTCGAACGCCGGCTTCGCCGACCGCACGCCGGTCGCGGCCCTGACCGACGCGGGCTTCGCGAAAAGCCACGACGCGATCGCGCTGGCCTTCCTGCGCCTGGCGCGCGCCGCCGGCCCGATCCTGCGCGACGGGCGCGACCCGCGGCTGATAGCCGTCTCATCCTTCGTGGCGCACCTGTTCCGCAACGACGTCACGGTCTTCGCGGCATCCGCCGCGGCGAAGGCGGGGGTGGAGGCGCTGGTCAAGGCGATCGCGCTGGAATGGGCGCCGGCGGTGACGGTGAACGCGGTCGCACCCGGCTACACGCGCAAGGACCCGGGGGCGCATGCCGCGCTCGATGCGGCGCAATGGGATGCGATCGCGGCGCGGATTCCGTTGAAGCGCCTGGGCACGCCGGACGACGTGGCGGCGGCGATCGCATTCCTCGCCTCCCCCGGCGCGGGCTACGTGACGGGCCAGGTGATCCATGTGAGCGGCGGGGTCGTGATCTGATGCTGCGCGTGCTGGCCTTCCTTGCCGCGCTCGCGGTGCCGGCGGCGGCGCAGGACCTGGCGGCGGTGCATGGCGGGCCGGTGCGCGCGCTGGCGGTGGCACCCGGGGGCGGCGCGCTCGCGTCCGCCGGCTTCGACCAGTCGGTGATCTTCTGGGACCTCGCCACGGGTCGCGCGCGGACAGTGGTGCGATGGCATGCGGGCGCGGTGAATGCGCTGGCGGCGCTGCCGGGCGGCGGCGTCGTCTCGGGCGGGGAGGATGGCCGGCTGGCGGTCTGGCCGGCCGACCCGCGTGACGGGCGGCCGCTGCGCGTGCTGGAGGGGCATGCCGGCCCCGTCGCTGGTCTGGCGGCGCGGGACGGGGTGATCGCCTCCGCGGCCTGGGACGGCACCGCGCGGCTCTGGCCCGCCGCGGGGCCCCCGCGCGTGCTGGAAGGGCATCGCGGCAACGTCAACGCGGTGGTGTTCCGCCGCGACGGGACGCCGGTCAGCGCGGGCTTCGACGGCACGGTGCGCGCCTGGGCGGTCGATGGCGTGTCGGAGGTCATCGCCGAGTTCGGCCTGCCGCAGAACGCGCTGGCGGCGCTGCCCGATGGCGTGATTGCGGTCGGTGGCGTGGATGGCGCTGTGCGCCTCGTGGCGCCGAACGGCGAGGTGCGCGACCTCCATGCCGGCGGCCGGCCCGTGGTGGCGCTGGCGGTGAACGCGGCCGGCACGCTGCTGGCCGCGGCCTCGCTCGGCGGCAGCGTCGCGGTGCTATCGCTGCCGGGGGGGCGCCTGGTGCAGACGCTGCAGGGGCCGGGGACGCCCGTCTGGTCGGCCGCCTTCGACACGGACGGGCGCACCCTTTGGACCGGGGGCGCCGATCGCCGCGTGCGGCGCTGGGACGCGGCGGCGGGCCGGGCGCTCGGGCCGGTGGAGGAAGCGTCGGAAGACGCGCCGGCGGCGGGCCTCGACGCGCACGGCGCGCGCGTCTTCCGGGCGTGCTCGGCCTGCCATGCGCTTGAGGCGGCGGGCGCCAACATGGCCGGGCCGCACCTGCACGGGCTGTTCGGACGGCGGATGGGCAGCGTGCCGGGCTATGCCTATTCGGACCGGCTCACGCGGGGCGACATCGTCTGGACGCGGGAGACGGTCGCGGACCTGTTCACGCGGGGGCCCGACGTGGTGACGCCAGGGACCAGGATGCCGGTGCAGCGGCTCGAGAACGCCGAGGACATGGCCGCGCTGCTGCGGTTCCTGGAGCAGGCGACGCGCTGACCCCGGCGCCGCGCCAGGCCGCGGGGACGCGTGCGGCCGTAACGGGGATCACTGCAACGTGACCCGGCTCTCCCCAAGGTCGCGGGCTTCTCTCCGCGCAGGATGGCTGACATGCCCTTCGTCCAACCGCTGGTCACGCCCCAGGGCAAGCATGGGGCGATATACAACCTCGAGCAGTCGGTCGGCATCGGCGCGACGAATGCGCGGGAGGACGTGCGGCTGGTGCAGGAACTGCTGCGCATCGCCTACGGCAAGCGCGCGGAGGGCCTGGCGGCCGATGGCTGGATCGGCCCGACCACCAGCGCCTGGATCAAGCGCTTCCAGGAGGACGCCGCCGCGGCGGGCAACAAGGTGCTGATCGACGGCCGCGTGGACCGGGCGCTCGGCGCCGTCTCCTCGGTGTCGAAGACGGTCTATGGGATCCTCCTTCTCAACATCTGGGCACATGAGCTGGCGCCGGCCAGGTTCCGCGCTGTGCCCCAGGTCGTGAAGCTGAGCCGCACGCCGCTCGCCAATCCCTACAGCCCGCAGAAGCTTGCGCCGAAGGGCTGGGTGACGATGCGCGTGACCGAAACCTACGTGCTCGTGACCTACGAGGACGGCCGGCAGGAGGCGTATCGCGTCGACGGCGGCCTCGCGCAGACGCCCGAGGGCAAGCGCAAGGTGCCCGGCGAGGGGCAATGGTATCCCGGCCCCGATGGGCAGCCCACGCAGGTCATCGTGCCGGAATCGGGCGGGTTCTGACCTCCGGCCGCGGGGTCAGGCGCGGAGACGGTAGAGCGTCACCTCCCGCGTCGTGCGGTCTTCCAGTTCGAGCGTCGTCGGCACCGCGTGGCGGGCGAGGGGGTCGAGGCCCTCTCGCGGCAGGTAGGCCCGGCCGGGATCGGCGAGGATCACCTCCGCCCCCTCCGCCGCCAGGGCACGCAGCCAGGGCAGGATATGCGCGGTCATCGGCGCCTCGTAGCAGACATCGCCGGCGAGTATGACGTCCCAGCGGCAGGCGCTGCCCACGATGTCGCCTTCCGGCGTCGCGACCGCCACGCCGTTCAGCGCGGCGTTGAGCCGCACGGCGGCGAGCGCCAGCGGGTCGATCTCGGCGGCCTCGACCAGCGCGGCGCCCGCGCGCGCGGCGGCGATGGCGGCGATGCCGCAGCCGGCGGCGAAATCCAGCACCCGCCTGCCCGCGACGCGGCCCGGTTCGTCCAGCAGCAGCCGCGCCGTCGCCTGCCCGCCGGGCCAGGCGAAGGCCCAGAAGGGCGGCTCGATGTTGTGCGCCTTCAGCCACTCCTCGCTCGCCTGCCAGATCGGCGTGATCTCGGAGGCCAGGTGCAGCGCGATCTCGGGCACCAGCGGCGCGGCGGACACGACCGTGTGGGCGCGGACGAAATCCTCCGGCGTCACAGCCGGCCGATCAGGAAGGCCAGCGCCACCGCCAGCCCGACATCGCGGTTCGCCTTGAACAGCCGCAGGCAGAGCGCCGGGTCGCGGATGTCGAGCGCCACGACCTGCCGCCCCAGCATCGCCGCCGGCAAAAGCAGCGCCGGGGCGAACCACCAGGACAGGCCCGCGAGCCACCCCGCCAGCGCCAGCAGCGCCAGCGTCGCCGCGTAGCAGGCGGCCAGGAAGGGTCGCGTGTCGTCGCCGAATTTCAGCGCGGTGGAGCGGATGCCGACCAGTGCATCGTCCTCCCGGTCCTGGTGCGCGTAGACCGTGTCGTAGCCCAGGATCCAGAAGAACCCCGCCGCCCAGAGCGCGAAGGCCGCAGCATCCAGCCCGCCCGTCACCGCCGCGTAGCCGGTCGGCGCGGCCCAGGAGAACACGAGGCCGAGCACCGCCTGCGGCCAGTCCGTCACGCGCTTGGCCAGCGGATAGAGCGCGATCGGCACCAGCGCCAGCGCGCCGAGCAGGATCGCCGACCACGGCAGTTGCAGCAGGATGACGAAGGACACCGCGAGCAGCGCCGCCAGCAGCGCGAGCGCCTGCCGCGGCGTGACGGCGCCGGAGGCCAGCGGTCGCCCCGCCGTGCGGGCTACCTGCCGGTCGAGGTCGCGGTCCCAGAGGTCGTTCACGACGCAGCCCGCGCCGCGCATCAGCACTGCGCCCAGGCCGAACAGGAGCGTCAGCCACAGCCCCCGCCCCCAGGACGGCGCCGCCATGGCGAAGGCCCAGAATCCCGGCAGCACCAGCAGCCACGACCCGATCGGCCGGTCGAGGCGCATCAGCAGGGCATAGGGGCGCCAGCCTTCCGGCAGGCGCGCCACCCAGCCGCCGGCGCGGATGTCGGTATGGGCGCTCACGCGCCGTATAAGGGCCATGGAGACCCGCCATGTCCACCCCGCGAACCCACCTCGACGATGCACTGGCCGAAGGCGCCGAAGTGCCCGGCACGGCCGCACAGGCGCATCACCTCGGCACGGTGCTGCGCCGCGGCCCCGGCGACACCGTCGCGGTGTTCAACGCACGGGACGGCGAATTCGCCGCCACCATCCTGCACCTGCGGAAGGACCGCTGCGCCTTCGCCCTCGGCCCGCGCCTGCGCGCGCCGGCGCCGGAGCCCGACCTCCGCCTGCTGGTGGCGGTGCTGAAGCGGGACGCGATGGACTGGCTGGTGGAGAAGGCGACCGAACTCGGCGTCGCCCGCATCCAGCCGGTGACGACGCGGCGGACCGTGGCGGACCGGGCGAACACCGACCGCCTGGGCGCCATCGCCCGCGGCGCGGCCGAGCAGTGCGAGCGGTTGTCGGTGCCCGTGGTCGCGCCCGCGCGGCCGTTGCATGCGGCACTGCACGCCTGGGACGGCGCGCCCCTGCTGGTCGCGGCGGAGCGGCGCGGCGCCGTGCCGATCGGGAGCGTTGCGCCGGGGTTGCACCTGCCCTGCGGCCTTCTGGTCGGCCCCGAGGGTGGTTTCGATCCCGCTGAACTTGACGACGCAACCGGTCGTGCCTTTGTTACCGCCGTCGCCCTTGGCCCCCGCATCCTGCGGGCGGAGACGGCGGCGGTGGCGGGCCTTGCCGTGCTGCAGGCACTGGCGGGGGACTGGACCGCAACCTGAAGGCGCCGCGTCCTGCGGCGCCCCTGGAAGGGCTGCATGTCGAATCCCGGCGAGTCGGATCCCACGCCGATCACCTCGGCGCGCCAGCTTGCCGGCTGGTTCGCCGCCGGCAGCAAGCCGCGCGACGCCTGGCGGATCGGCACGGAGCACGAGAAATTCGGCTTCCGCCGCGACGACCTTTCGCCGCCGCCCTACGAGCCTGGCGGCATCCGCGCCATGCTCGAAGGCCTGACCGCCTTCGGCTGGGAGCCGATCCTTGACCGCGGCAACCCGATCGGACTGAAGCGGGGGGAGGCGTCGGTCTCGCTCGAGCCGGGCGGGCAGTTCGAGCTCTCGGGCGCGCCGCTGCGCACGCTGCACGAGACACACGCCGAGACGCTCGACCACCTTCGCGAGGTGCGCGAGGTGGCCGGGCCGCTCGGCCTCGGCTTCGCGCCGCTCGGCTTCCATCCGCTGGCGACGCGGGACCAGATGCCCTGGATGCCCAAGGGACGCTACGCGATCATGCGGCAGTACATGCCGCGGGTCGGCGCCATGGGCCTCGACATGATGCTGCGCACCTGCACGGTGCAGGTGAACCTCGATTTCGGCGACGAGGCCGACATGGTCGAGAAGCTGCGCGTCTCGCTGGCGCTGCAGCCGCTGGCGACGGCGCTCTTCGCCAATTCGCCCTTCGCCGAGGGCAAGCCCAACGGCTACCGCACGCTGCGCGGCAAGGTCTGGACCGACACCGACCCCGACCGCACCGGCATCCCCGCCGTGGCCTTCGAGGACGGCTTCGGCTTCGAGCGTTTCGCCGACTGGGTGCTCGACGTGCCGATGTACTTCATCATGCGGGAAGGGCGCTGGATCGACGCGGCGGGGATCTCCTTCCGCGACTTCCTGGCCGGCCGCGCAGCGGACCGGCTGGAAGGCCAGGCGGCGACCATGGGCGACTGGGCCGACCACGTGACCACGGTGTTCACCGATGTCCGGCTCAAGCGCTTCCTCGAGATGCGCGGGGCGGACGCCGGCGCGCCCGCCTTCCTGACGGCGCTGCCGGCCTTCTGGGTCGGCCTGCTGTATGACGACGCGGCGCAGAAGGCGGCCCGCGCGCTGACGAAGGGCTGGTCGGTCGAGGAGATCCGCGCGCTGCGCAATGCCGTGCCGGCCGCGGCGCTGGAGGCGCGGATCGCCGGGCGCCGGCTGCAGGACGTGGCGCGCGACGTGCTCGCCATCGCGCGCGGCGGGCTGAAGGCGCGCGGGCTCGGGGAGGAGATGCACCTCGACCCGCTGGATGCGATGGTGGCGACCGGGCAGACGCAGGCCGACCGGTGGCTGGAGCGCTGCACCACGGCCTGGGGCGGGGATGTCTCCCGCATATTCGCGGAGGCCGCGATCTAGGGTCGTGGCCGCCCGTCGCGGCAGCGAGGCTAGCGGCCGAGCTCCTGCAGCAGCACCTCGCGCACCGTGTCGAGGTCGAGCCCATGCGCCGCCGCCATGGGCGCCGTGTCGGCGATGATCGCGTCCACGTCCTGCATCAGGCGCATGCGGCGGTAGAGGTCCTCGTGCCGGATGCCCATGGCCTCGCCCACCAGTTCGAGGAAGTTCAGCACCGCGAAGGAGGCGTCGCCGAGGTGGCAGACCTCCCGGTGGCAGGCGTGGAAGACCGTGGCGAGGGTGTCGGCGCCGCGCGCCTTGGCCTCGCGGAATTCCTGCTCGAGCAGCGCGCGCTTGTGCTCCGGCAGGCCGACCACGTGGATCGCCATGACGCCGATGCGCGGCACCGGCACCTCCACCACCTCGAGCCCCGGGACGAGGCCGAGCAGCGTGCGCACCGCCGCCATCACCTCGGGCAGCGCGGGGCGTTCGTGGATGGCCACGCGCCGGCGCACCGGGTGGCGCATGAGCGGCCGCAGCCGGTCCGCGCGCGCCGCCAGGAAGGGCAGCACGGGCGCCATCTCGAAGGGCATGCCGCCATGGATGGCGGCCCAGGAGGGCAGCGTATTCTCGCCGAACTGGATCTGGCAGGACGGGCACCAGGACAGCACGGTGGCCGCGCCGTGGCTCGCCAGGTTGTCGATGGCCGAGAAGGCCATGCGCCCCTGCGCGGCGAAGTCACCGGCCCGGTGCTGCTGCACGCCGCAGCAATTGCCGGTGCCGCCGGCGACCGCGTAGTCGACGCCGATCGCGTCCAGGATCTCGGTCGCGAGCAGCGCGATGTGCGGCGTCTTGGCGACGTTGCAGCCGGTGTAGAACACCACCTCCGGCGGCGTCGTGCGCGCCGGGTCGGGCCGGGTGCGGGTCAGCCGCGCCGCCTCCGCGGGTGGCAGCTGCAGGCGCGAGAGCACGCGCGCCGCGCGCGCCATGGCGGTGTAGCCGTCGCGCGCCGCGCGCCGGGCCTTGTCCTCGCCGTCCAGCCGCCGCGCGAAGCCGCGGGCGAGCTGCACCATGAAGCGCGGGTTGATCCCTTCGGGGCAGGCCGGGATGCAGCGGCCCGAGCCGTTGCATACATCGGTCCAGCGCCGCGCGGCCGCGGTGCCGGGTCCGCCGGTGATAAGGTCGACGATGCCGCCGGTGACGGCGGAAGGATCCTCGGCCGCGAGTCCCGCCGGGTCCGGCATGGGGCAGGCCTCGAAGCAGGCGCCGCAGCGGGTGCAGGCTTCCGCGACCGCCTCCGCGCGCGCCCGGAGCGAGGCCAGGAAATCCGCCGGCGCGGTGCCGTCCGGCATCAGCCTTCCAGCAGCCCGCCGAGCACGGCGCCGACCACGTGCACCGCACCCTCGGCCACGGCCAGCGCCCCGTCGCCGATGGCCGAGAGCGTGCCGTCCAGCGTCAGTTCCGCGAGATCGGCCGCGCCCTCGATCCCCGCCGTCCCGTCGGCGGCGGCCTGGCGCTTCTGCTCCTCCGCCGCGGCTGCGGCGGCTTCGGGGGGCAGGGGCGGGGTCTGCATGGCGCGGTGCTCTCCTCGAACCTGCGGCGATCCTGGCGCGGGCATGCCCCGGACGCCAGGAAAGCCTTCAGCGCACCGCCGTGCCGCCGACCGTGAGCCCCGCCATCTTCAGCGTCGGCTGGCCGACGCCGACCGGCACGCCCTGCCCCTGCTTGCCGCAGGTGCCGATCCCCGGGTCGAGCGCCATGTCGTTCGCGACCATAGCGACCTTGGTCAGCGCGTCGGGGCCGTTGCCGATCAGCGTCGCGCCCTTGACCGGCGCGCCGATCCTGCCGTCCTCGATCAAGTAGGCCTCGGAGGCGCTGAACACGAACTTGCCGGATGTGATGTCGACCTGGCCGCCGCCGAAATTCACGGCGTAGAGGCCGCGCTTGACGCTCGCCAGTACCTCCTCCGGCGCATGGGCGCCGCCCAGCATGACGGTGTTCGTCATGCGCGGCATCGGGATATGGGCGTGGGATTGCCGGCGGCCGTTGCCGGTCGGCGCCACGCCCATCAGCCGGGCGTTCTGCCGGTCCTGCAGGAAGCCCGTCAGGATGCCGTCCTCGATCAGCACGGTGCGGTTGGTCGGCGTGCCCTCGTCGTCCACGGTGAGCGACCCGCGGCGGTCGGGGATGGTGCCGTCATCCACCACCGTCACGCCGGGGGAGGCGATCCGCTGCCCGAGCAGCCCCGAGAAGGCCGAGGTCTTCTTGCGGTTGAAGTCGCCCTCGAGCCCGTGGCCGATCGCTTCGTGCAGCAGGATGCCGGGCCATCCCGGGCCGAGCACGACCTCCATCTCTCCCGCAGGGGCGGGCACGCTGTCGAGGTTGACCAGCGCCTGGCGGAGCGCCTCATCCACGCCGGCCTTCCAGGCCTCGGCCCCCAGCACGCGCGCATAGTCGAAGCGCCCGCCGGTGCCGAAGGACCCGGTCTCCCGCCGGCCGTCCTGCTCGACCACGACCGAGACGCTGAAGCGCACCAGCGGGCGGAGGTCCGCCACGCGCTGCCCGTCCGGGCGGATGATCTGCACCGCCTGCCATTCCCCGGTGATGGAGGCCATCACCTGCACGACGCGCGGGTCCCGCGCGCGGGCGAAGGCGTCGATCTCCTGCAGCAACGCGGTCTTGGCGGCGAAATCCATCCGCGTGAGCGGGTTGGCATCGGAATAGAGCCGCGCATTGGTCGCGCGCGGGCCGGCCTCCAGCGTGCCGGACCGGCCCTGGCGCACCGCCTTCACCGTCTCGGCCGCGCGGGCGATGGCGGCGTCGGACAGCTCGCCCGCATGGGCATAGCCGGCGGCCTCGCCGCTCACGGCGCGCAGGCCGAAGCCGCGCGTCGCGTCGTAGGAGGCCGAGCGGATGCGCCCGTCGTCGATCGCGACCGCCTCGCTCTCCCGGTATTCCAGGAACAGCTCGCCGTCCTCGCAGCCCTCGGTCGCCTCGCGCAGGCGGCGTTCGGCGGCGTCGCGGTCGAGCAGGTCGAAGAACAGGGCGTCGGTCGTGGCAAGGGCGGTCATGTCGTCTCCTTGGTCTGCGGCGCGGCGGCGGTGATCGCGCGCGGCAGGTGCAGCGTGGCGGTGGTGCCGGCGCCGGGCGCGCTGTCGAGCGTCAGGCTCGCCCCCATCGATTCGGCCAGGAGCCGGGCCAGGTGCAGCCCGAGCCCCGAGCCGCCATAGCGGCGCGACAGGTCGGAATCGAGCTGCGTGAAGGGCTCGAAGGCCCGCGGGATATCCTCGGGCGCCATGCCGATGCCGGTGTCGGCGACGCGGAACAGGACGCCCCCGGCGCCGTCCGCCAGGGCCGAGAGGGCCAGCGTGCCGCCGGCCGGCGTGAACTTCACCGCGTTGTCGAGCAGCGCGCGCAGGACCCGCAGCAGCCGGCGTTGGTCGCAGGCGAGGCCCGGCAGGTTCGGCGCAACCGAGACGTCCAGCGCGAGCCCCGCCTCGGCCAGCGCCGGGGCGAGCGCGGCGGACGCGGCCTCGGCCAGCGCGGCGGCCTCGGCCGCGGGCCCGGCCGGGTGCTGGGTGGGCCCGCTGACGCGTGCCACGTCGAGGATATCGTCGATCAGCGACAACAGGTGCCGCCCTGCATCGAGGATCGCGCCCGCGTCATCGGCCATCCGCGCCGGGTCGGGGCTGGCGAGCATCGCCTCGGCGAAGCCGATGACGGAGGAGAGCGGCGTGCGCAGCTCGTGGCTCATGGTGGCGAGGAAGCGGGACTTCGCCTGGCTCGCCGCCTCGGCGGCGTTGCGCGCGGCTTCCAGCTCGGCGCGGATGCGCCGGTCCTCGGTGACGTCGGTATAGGTGCGGACATAGCCGCCATCGGGCGTGCGGTCGGTCGTGACCTCGACCACGAGCCCGGCAGGGGTGCTGCGGACGTAGCGGTCCGGCGCGCGCAGTTGCAGGCGGGACGGGTCGCCGGTGGCGGTCGGCGGGGTCCAGCCCTCGGCCAGTTCCCCGGCGGCGACCTGTTCGGCGCGAAGGTCCCAGACATGGCGGCCGGGGCGGAAGGCCTCGGGCGCCAGGCCCGTCATGCGGGCGGCCAGGGCATTCGCCGCGACCACGTGCCCCTCGGGGTCGAAGAGGCAGATGCCGTGCCGCATGTTGTCGAGCATCGCCTGCAGGAGGCCAGCGCGGCGCTCGGCCTCGGCCTGCGTGCTCGCGAGCTCGGTGATGTCCACATGGGTCACGACGAAGCCGCCGTCGGGCGTCGGGTCGGAGGAGACCTCCAGCACGCGCCCGTCGGGCGTGCGGCGCACGATCCGCTGGGGCACGGCGCGGTCGCGGGCGACTGCGGCCGCCGCGATCCGCGCGGCCTCCGGCTCGGGGCCGAGGGCACCGGCCGCGTGCAGGGAGGCGACCAGGTCATCGAGGCTGCGGCCCGGCCGGATGTCGCCCGGCGTGTGGCCGGCCAGGCGCTCGGCCAGCGCGTTGGCCGCGACGACGCGGCGGTCCGGCGCATAGACCACGAGCCCGTGCCGCATGGAGGCCATCGCGGTTTCCAGCAGCGAGGCGCGGCGGCGCGCCTCCTCCTCCGCGCGCCAGACCTCGGTGATGTCGGTGACGACCGAGATGTGGCCGCCGTCGGGAAGCGGCGCCGTGCGCACGTCGAGCGCGGTGCCGTTGGCGCGGAGCCGACGGCGCGCCTGCGGCTTCGAAAGGTCGCGCGCCATCTCGCGTGCATAGACGGCGGCGGCCTCGCCCGCGCCATATTCGCCGCTGTCCGCACGGCGGCGGATCACATCCTCGAGCGTGTCGCCGACCTGCAGCGGCGCGCCCTCCATCAGGCGCGTGTAGGCGCCGTTGAACAGCGCCACGCGCCGGTCGCCGCCATAGACGCAGATGCCGTGCGGCAGGGCTTCCAGGACGCCGTCCAGGATGGCGGCGCGCCGACGGGCATCGGCCTCGGCCTGGCGCAGTTCCGTGACGTCGTCGGATTCCACGAGGAATCCGCCATCGGGTTGCGGCCGGCTCGTGAAGCGGACGATGCGGCCGTCCGCACGTTCGCGCTGCTGGACCTGGGGCTGGCGGCGGTCGGCCGACAGCGCCGTCTCAAGATAGGCGCCATCGCCCTGCGAGAGGTATTCGCCCGAGGCGTCGAGGGATTCGAGGATTTCCCGCAGCGTCGGCCGCCCTGCGAGGACGTCGGGCGTTGCGCCCGTATGGCGAAGGTAGGCCGCGTTGTGCAGCGCGAGGCGCTGCGTGGCGTCGAAGGCGGCGATGCCGCCGCGCTGGGCGTTCAGCACCTGCTCCAGCAGCGCGACGCGACCGCGCGCCGCGGCCTCGGCGCGCTGCAGGGCGCTGATGTCGACCGAGCAGAGCGCGAAGCCGCCCCCGGGCAGGGGCGTGCTGGCCACCGCCGAGACGCGGTGCCCGTCGGCGCTGCGCTGGTAGTGGCGGATCGGCTGCCGGCGGTCCAGCGAACCGGCCTGGCGGGCGAGGTCCGCCGGGTCCCCGGGCCCGAGCAGCCCGCGGAAGGCGAACAGCCGGAGGATGTCCGCGAGCGCGGTGCCCGGCGGGAAGCGCGCCGGGTCCGCCCCGGCTTCCCGCCACAGGGCGGCGTTGGCGAAGACCAGCCGGTCCTCCGAATCCATCACCAGGACGGCGTGCGGCAGGGCTTCGAGCGCCCGGAGAGCGGCGGCCTCGGGCGTCATTCCGGCGCCGGGCGGCGCAGCGCGTGCAGCGCGAGCAACGCGCCGGCCAGCACCAGCACGGCGATGGTCTGGTGCAGCGTGCCGAGCCAGACCGGCACGACCGCGAGCAGCGTTGCGATGCCGAGCGCATACTGCAGCCCGACGGCGATGCCGAACCCCATGACGGCGCCGCGCACCCGCCCGCGCGACAGGCTGCGCCAGGCAAGCACGGCGGCCCAGGCGGCGGAAAGCAGCGCCGCCGTCGCCAGTAGGCGGTGGTTGAACTGCACCGCCGGGATATTGGCGGTGAGGTTCTTCCAGGCCGGTGTCAGGTCCCAGTAACCCTCGGGCACGAGGCGTCCGTCCATCAGGGGAAAGCTATTGTAGGCGAAGCCCGCGCGGATGCCTGCGACGAATCCGCCGGCCAGCATGGCCAGCACCGCGAGCCCCGCCGCGGCGTAGACCCAGCGCCGCAGCGCGGGCGGCACGGGGGCGGCCTCCGGCACGGGGCGCAGCAGCGTCAGCGCCGTCCAGAGCAGCACGCCGAACAGCAGGAAGGCCATGCCGAGATGGATCACGAGGCGGTACGGGGAGACCGCCGTGCGGTCGGCCTCGAAGCCCGAGGCGACCATGAACCAGCCGATCGCGCCCTGCAGGCCGCCCAGCGCCAGCAGCAGCAGCAGGCGGGGCTTCAGCCCCGGCGGCACCCGGCCGCGCAGCCAGAACCAGGCGAGCCCCGCCACGTAGGCGAAGCCGATCATGCGGCCCCAGAAGCGGTGGATCCATTCCAGCCAGAAGATTTCCTTGAACCCTTCGATCCCGAAGCCCTGGTTGACGAGCTGATACTGCGGGATGGTCCGGTAGAGATCGTAAAGGCGCCGCCACTCCGCCTCGCTCAGTGGCGGCAGGATGCCCGCGATCGGCGCCCATTCCATGATCGACAGGCCCGAGCCGGTCAGGCGCGTGGCGCCGCCGATTGCGACCATCAGCCAGACCATGCCGGCGACGAGAAGGAGCCACCGCGCGACGGCGCGGGCATCGGTGGCGGCGGCATGGATCGTCAGGCCGGCGGGGCTGCGGGCATCGAAGGGCATGGCGGCGATATAGGCGAAGGCGGCTCCGCGCGCAGGGGGGGGTGGCTTGCCGGCCGGGGTCGCCCCTGCTACCCGCCGCCGCCATGACCCCCGAGCCCCGCGCCGGGTCTGGGCCAGTCGCGCCGCCGCCGGACGGCGCCGCGACCCCGGCCCTGTCCGTCGTCATCCCCGTCCGGAACGAGGCGCCGAACATCGCGCCGCTGGTGGCCGAGATCGAGGCCGCGCTCGCCGGCGTGCCGCACGAGATCGTCTATGTGGACGACGGTTCGACCGACGGCACGCCGGACGCGCTGCGCGCGGCGCGGGCGGCCGGCGCGCCGGTGCGGGCCATCCGGCACCGCGCGTCCTGCGGCCAGTCGGCGGCGGTGATCACCGGGGTGAAGGCCGCGCGCGGCCGCTGGATTGCGACGCTGGACGGGGACGGGCAGAACGACCCGGCCGACATCCCCCGCCTGCTGGCCCGCGCCGAGGCCGAGGCGGCGGCCGGCCGCGTCACGCTGGTCGCGGGGCACCGCGTCAACCGCAAGGACAGCGGCATCAAGCGCCATACCAGCCGGGCGGCGAATGCCATCCGGTCCCGGCTGCTGCGGGACCGCACACCGGATACAGGCTGCGGGCTCAAGGTCTTCCCGCGTGCGCTGTTCCTCGACCTCCCGCATTTCGACCACATGCACCGCTTCCTCCCGGCGCTGACGCTGCGCCAGGGCGGCACGGTGGTGAGCGAGCCGGTCAACCACCGCCCACGCGTGCGCGGCACCTCCAACTACGGGACGCTCGACCGGCTCGCGGTCAGCATCTTCGACCTCATCGGCATGGCCTGGCTGCAGCGCCGCGGCCGCCGGCCGGCGATCGAGAGCGACGAAGGGCCATGACCGCGCCGGCGGCCACCGCCCGGCGCCGCGCCGCGGTGCTGAAATTGGCGGTGCTGGCGGCGGGGCTGGTGGCGGCGGGGCTGCTGCTGCGCGGGATCGGGCTCGCGCCCGGCACCGCCTGGGTGGACGAATGGGTGCTGGGCCAGGGGCTGCTCGGGGACCTGGTGTTCGTGGCGGTGGGTGCGGCGGCGACGGCGGCGGGGGCGCCGCGCCAGGGTGTCGCCTTCCTCGGCGGCTATGCCTTCGGCGCGCTGGAGGGGACGCTGCTCGCGCTGGCGGCGCAGGTGGTCGGCTGTGCGCTGTCCTATGGCTGGGCGCGCGCGGTCGGGCGGCGCTGGGCGGAACGGCGGCTGGCGGGGCGCTTCGGCCACCGGCTGCGGCCGCTGCGCGACGTGCTGGCGGGCAGCCCCTTCGGCGCGACGCTCGCGCTCCGGCTGCTGCCCATCGGGAACAACTTGGCGCTGAACCTGCTGGCCGGGATGGCGACCGTCAGCCTGGTGCCGTTCCTGGCGGCCTCGGCCATCGGCTACCTGCCGCAGACGCTGGTCTTCGCGCTTCTGGGCAAGGGCGTGCGGGTGGACGGGGCGTGGCAGGTCGGGCTGGCGGTCGTGCTGTTCGTGGTCTCGGCGGGGATCGGCTTCGCGCTGCTGCGCCGGCACCGCGCCGGCCGCGCCCTGGAAGCGGCCGTGCCGGCGACGGAGGACGGGCGCGCGGTCTGACCGCCGCGTGGCATCCGGCCTTTCCGGTTGACGGCGCCACGCCGTGGGCGAAATACTTAACCGAATGGTTCAGTCTCAATCCCCCGACCTCGACCGGGTCTTCGGCGCGCTGACCGATCCGACGCGGCGGGCCATGCTGGCGCGCCTTGCCGAGGAAGGCAGCTTGTCGGTCAGCGACCTGGGGCGACCGCTGCCGATGTCCCTGCCGGCGGTGATGAAGCACCTGGACGTGCTGGAGGCGGCGGGCCTGCTGGCCCGACGGAAGCAGGGGCGCACCGTCACCTGCAGGCTGGTCGGCGGGCCGCTCGAGGATGCGATGGGGTGGCTGCAGCGCCATGCCCGGTTCTGGGACGAAAGCCTCGACCGGCTGGCCGCCGTCGTGGAGCGCGAGCCGTGAGCGGCCCGGGCCCGAGCCTGACGCTCGTGCGCCGCCTGCGCGCCGCGCCCGAGCGGGTCTTCGCGGCCTGGTGCAGCGCCGAGCAACTCGCGACCTGGTTCGGGCCGCACCACGTGCGGGTCGAGGAGGCGGAGGTGGATGCCCGCCCCGGCGGCCGCTTCCGCATCGTGCTGCGGGAGGATGGCGGCGCGCGCCACGAGGTGGGCGGGGAGTACCTGACAGTCGATCCGGGCCGGTGCCTCGCCTTCACCTGGTGCTGGGCGTCGGTGCCCGAGCGCGAGTCCCGCGTCGTCGTGCGGCTGCGCGCCGTGGAGGGCTGGACGGAACTGACCCTGACGCATGACCGCTTCGCCGACGAAGCCACCGCGACGCGGCACCAGCGCGGCTGGACGGAATCGCTCG
Organism: Roseomonas sp. HF4; assembly: GCF_005222755.1. GTDB lineage: Bacteria > Pseudomonadota > Alphaproteobacteria > Acetobacterales > Acetobacteraceae > Neoroseomonas. The sequence continues at coordinate 214,138 of NZ_STGD01000005.1, read as the reverse complement.
AGCGCCTGCTGGCACGCCTGGACGGCGGGCCGGACTGATCGGCGCCGACCGGCGCCGCAACCCCTTGGCGGAGGCATGCCATGGCAACGCGCGTGATGCTGCTGGTCGGGACGAAGAAGGGAGCCTTCCTGGTCGAAGGCGACGCCGCGCGGCGGAACTGGGCGCTGCGCGGCCCGTACTGCGAGACCTGGCCGATCAACCATGCGGTGGCCGACCCGGTCTCGGGCACGATCTGGGCGGCGGGCGGCAACGAATGGTTCGGGCCGGCGGTCTGGCGGTCGGAGGATCTCGGCGCGACCTGGACGCATTCCAGCGCGGGCCTGGCCTACGAAGCCGGTGCGGTGCCGGTGAAGTCGGCCTGGTCGCTGGCGCTCGGGCCGGACGGCACGCTCTGGGCCGGTGTCGAGCCGGCGGGGCTGTTCCGCAGCGACGACCGCGGCGCCACCTTCGCCCACGTGACGGGCCTGACGGAGCATCCGAGCCGGGCCGAATGGCAGCCGGGCGGCGGCGGGCTGATCCTGCACGGGGTCCTGCCCCACCCCGCGGAAGCGGATCGGCTCTGGGTGGCGATATCGGCCGGCGGCGTCTTCGCGACCGAGGATGGCGGCATGACCTGGGCGCCGCGCAACCGCGGCACGCGCCAGGACTACGCGCCGGAGGACCAGCGCTACCCCGAGCACGGGCAATGCGTGCACGCCCTCGCGATGGCGGCCGGGATGCCGGACCGGCTCTATCAGCAGAACCATTGCGGGATGTACCGCAGCGACGATGGCGGGCGGCACTGGACGAGCATCGAGGCCGGGCTGCCATCCAGTTTCGGCTTCCCGGCGGTGGCGCATCCGCGCGACCCGGAAACGCTGTTCCTGCTGCCGCTGAACGGCGACCAGGCCGGGCGGTTCGTGCCCGGCGGCGCCGCCGCGGTGTGGCGGACGCGGGATGCCGGGGCGACCTGGCAGGCGCTGCGCGAGGGCCTGCCGCAGGGCAACGCCTATTTCGGCGTGCTGCGCCGGGCGATGGCGGTGGATCGGCTCGATCCAGCGGGCGTCTATTTCGGCACCAGCGGCGGCGCCCTTTTCGTGAGCGCCGATGAGGGCGAGAACTGGTCCTGCATCGCCGAGCATCTCCCGACGGTCCTGAGCGTCGAGGCGCTCGTCCTCGATGGCTGAGCCCGTGCGCGTATTGCTGCCGGACGCCCTGGTGCGGCTGTTTCCCGGCGCATCCCGGCAGCTGCACGTGATCGCCGGATCGGTCGGGGAGGCGATTGTCGAACTCGACCGGCGCTGGCCGGGCATGGCCGACCGGCTGTGCGATTCCACGCCGGCCATTCGGCGGCACATCAATATTTTCGTGGACGGCGACAAGGCACGGCTCGCGACCGCCTTGCGGCCGGGGGCGGAGATGTTCGTCACGACGGCGATCAGCGGCGGCTAGGCGAGGCTTCCGGCTCGCAGGGGCGGATAGCTTGCGGGCGAGGCGACGGAAGGCCTGCCGACCCGCCTCAGTCCAGCCGCAGCCCGATCGCCGCGATGAGTGGTCCGAAGCGCGCGTGGTCCGCGCGCATGCGGGCGCCGAATTCCTCCGGCGTGCCGCTGTCCGGTTCGACATTGGCTGGCAGGCGCGGCACGAGCGCCGTCGCGCTCGCGCGGATCGCGGCCTGCAGGCGTGCCAGGACCGCGGGGGGGATGCCCCGTGGGCCGAGGGCCGCGAGCCAGGGGGAGGAGAGGTCGAGGCCCGGCACGACCTCCGCAATGGTCGGCACGTCGGGCAGTATCGGGCTGCGCCGGTCCGCGGTGAAGGCGATGGCGCGCAGCCTGCCGGACTGGATGTGCGGCGCGGTGATGATGGCGGTGTCGAGCGTCGCGTGCACCCGGCCGGCGAGCAGGTCCGCGAGGCCGGCCGCGCTGGAGCGATAGGGCACGTGCTCGGCGGCGAAGCCGAGGTGGAGCCGCAGTGCCTCCATGTTCAGGTGCGGAAAGGTGCCGCTGCCGGCCGAATAGTAGAAGAACGGGGACGGGTTGCCCGCCTTCACCGTCGCCACGAGTTCGGCGACGCTGGTTGCCGGGACGGAGGGGTGCAGCGTGAGGAAGCTGCCGCCCGTCACGACGACCGGGCCGAGCGGTTCGAGGTCGCGCAGCGGGTCGTAGGGCGGGTTGCGCATCATCTGCGGGATGACGGCGACGGCGGCCTTGGCGACCAGGCCGATCGTGTAGCCGTCGGGCGCGGCGCGGACGAGCGCGGCGGTGCCGATGGTCCCGCCGGCACCGGGCAGGTTCTCGACCACCACGTTCTGGCCCAGGCGGGTCCCGAGGTCGTCGGCGAGCAGGCGGGCCACGACGTCGGTGACGTTGCCTGCGCCGTAGGGAACGATCAGCCGGAGCGGGCGGTTCGGCCAGTCGGCCTGGGCGCGGGCGGGCAGGGCGAGGGCGGCCCCTGCCGCGGCGAGAAGTGGGCGGCGGCGGATCATGCGACGATTCCCTGGCGGCGGAGTGCGGCGATCGCGGCTGGGTCGAAGCCGGCCTCGGCCAGGATGGCTTCGGTATGCTGGCCAAGGCGCGGGGCGGGCGCGTCGGCGGCGGGGCTGCCGCCGGTCCAGCGGAAGCCGGCGCCGAGGATCTCGTGCAGCGTTCCTGGCGCCGCGTTCGGATCCTGGACGGTGAAGGACCCGCCGGCCGTGCGGCGATAGGGGCCGTCGAGGAACTCCGCCACGCTCCGCACGGCGGAGGCCGGGACCTCGGCGGCGTTCAGAATGTCCTCCCAGGTTTCGGCATCGCGGGCATGGAAGGCTTCTTCCAGGGCTGCCTTGAGGCGCGGCGTGCCGAGGCCGCGCAGGATGCCGTCAGGCGTCGGCGGGCGCTGCGTCAGCCATTCGGGCGCGGTGGACCATTCTGGGCGGCCGAGTGCCGAGCAAAGCGCGTCGAACTGCGCGCGGGTGCTGGCGGCGACCGAGAGCCACCCCTCGGCGCAGCGGAAGACGCCGGCGCCGGGGCTCGCGGTGAAGCCCACATTGCCGACGCGCGCGGGCGCGGTGCCGTCGATCAGCCAGGTGTGGGCGATGCCCGCCATGAGGCAGAGCGAGGCGTCGGCCATCGAGATGTCGAGGGCGATCGGGCCTTCCTCCCCGCCGCGGCGGCGCAGGATGGCGCCGAGCAGGGCGATGGCGCCCACCATCCCGGTGGCCATGTCGATGGCGGGGAAGCCGACCTTGACCGGCGGCGCGGCGGGGTCGTCGCCCTGCGCCCACATCATGCCGGTGGCGGCCTGCATGACGTGGTCGTAGCCGCCGCGGGCAGAGAGCGGGCCGGTCTGGCCCCAGGCCGAGATCGAGGCATAGACGATGCGCGGCTGCAGCGCGTGCACGCGGTCCGCGCCGAAGCCGAGGCCGGCCATCTTGCCGGGGCGGAAATTCTCGAGGAACACGTCGGCGGTCGGGATGAGGCGTTCGAGCACGGTGCGGCCTTCGGGCGTGCCGAGGTCCAGGGCGATGGAGCGTTTGCCCGCATTGACCGCCTGCATGTTGGAGGTGATGCCCCCGAGCTGCGGGCGGGTGGCGGAATCCCGGAGACCGTCGCCGGCAGGCGGGCGTTCCACCTTCACGACCTCCGCGCCCATCAGGCCGAGGATATACGTGGCGTAGGGCCCGGCCAGGATGTGGCTGCAATCAAGGATGCGCACGCCGGCAAGCGGCCGTGCCGGTGGTGGCGAACCCTGCATGCTGACGTTCCCCCGCCCGCAGCCGAAAGCCCTGCGGGTCGCTTCCTTGGCCGGCAGGCTGGACCCGATTCAGTGGAGCGTAAACACCCCATTGGCGTAGCGGAGCTCGGCTGGCCGGGTCAGCGCGGCGGTGGCGACGCGGACGGAATGCAGCGGGCCTTCGATCTCGCGCCGCCAGAAGTCGAGGAACTGGCTGAGTTCCGGGAAGTCCGGCGCCAGGTCCACCTTCTGCCAGACGTAGGTCTGCAGGACATGCGGATGGTCCGGCAGGTGATAGAGGAGCTCCGCCGTGGTCATCTGCCAGTCGCGGACGCGAAGGATCGGTTCCAGTCCCTGCAGCGCGGTCATTCTGTCCCTTCCTCGGTGGGGTGGGCCGTGCGGTTTCCGGGCGGTGGTGGGTCTCGTCCGCCCGCCATCCGTCATCAGATTGCCATGCGCCGTGCCAGCGGGATCAAGAAAAATCTTTGATTATCAGCCGATTAGCACTCGCCCTCGATGAGTGCTGCCGAAGACTTGACGTGCGAGGGTGCGGGCTCTAGATCGCTGGCACTCCTCTGGGGGGAGTGCTAACGGCCGGGGCGCTCCGGCGACCGGCCAGGCTTCCCAGGGCGAGCCGTCATCAACCAGAGGCTCAAGGAGAGGACATTCCATGAAGTTTCGTCCCCTGCACGACCGCGTTCTCGTTCGCCGCATCGAAGCGGAAGAAAAGACCCGCGGCGGCATCATCATCCCCGACACCGCCAAGGAGAAGCCGCAGGAAGGCGAAGTGATCTCCGTCGGCGCGGGCACGATCAACGACAAGGGCGAGATCCGTCCGCTCGACGTCAAGGCCGGCGACCGCATCCTGTTCGGCAAGTGGTCGGGCACCGAGGTGAAGCTCGATGGCGAGGAGCTCCTGATCATGAAGGAGAGCGACATCATGGGCATCCTCGAGGGTTCCGCCGAGGCGAAGAAGGCCGCCTGAGGCGCCGCTTCGTCCGACCCCCGACACACAGACATCAAGAGGTAGAGACACATGGCTGCTAAGGACGTGAAGTTCGGCGCCTCCGCCCGCGAGCGTATGATTCGCGGCGTGGACATCCTGGCCGACGCGGTGAAGGTGACGCTCGGGCCCAAGGGCCGCAACGTCGTGCTCGACAAGTCCTTCGGTGCGCCCCGCATCACGAAGGACGGCGTGACGGTCGCGAAGGAGATCGAGCTCGCCGACAAGTTCGAGAACATGGGCGCCCAGATGGTGCGCGAAGTGGCCTCGAAGACGAACGACCTGGCCGGCGACGGCACCACCACCGCGACCGTGCTGGCCCAGGCCATCATCCGCGAGGGTGCGAAGGCGGTCGCCGCCGGCATGAACCCGATGGACCTCAAGCGCGGCATCGACAAGGCCGTGGCCGAGATCGTGAAGGAACTCGAGACCAAGACCCGCAAGATCTCGACCTCCGCCGAAGTGGCGCAGGTCGGCTCGATCTCCGCCAACGGCGAGACCGAGATCGGCGAGATGATCGCGCAGGCGATGGAGAAGGTCGGCAACGAGGGCGTGATCACGGTCGAGGAAGCGAAGAGCATCCAGACCGAGCTCGACGTCGTCGAGGGCATGCAGTTCGACCGCGGCTACGTCTCCCCGTACTTCATCACGAATGCGGAGAAGATGGTCGCGGAGATGGATGACCCGTACATCCTGATCCACGAGAAGAAGCTGTCGGGCCTGCAGCCGATGCTGCCGCTGCTCGAGAGCGTGGTGCAGTCCGGCCGTCCGCTGGTGATCATCGCCGAGGACGTCGAGGGCGAGGCGCTGGCGACCCTGGTCGTCAACAAGCTGCGCGGCGGCCTCAAGGTCGCGGCCGTGAAGGCGCCGGGCTTCGGCGATCGCCGCAAGGCGATGCTGGAAGACATCGCGATCCTGACGGGCGGCGAGGTCATCAGCGAAGACCTCGGCATCAAGCTCGAGACCGTGACGCTCGCCATGCTCGGCCGCGCCAAGAAGGTGCGGATCGAGAAGGAGAACACGACGATCGTCGAGGGCGCCGGCAAGAAGGAGGACATCCAGGGCCGCTGCGAGCAGATCAAGGCGCAGGTCGAGGAGACCACCTCGGACTACGACCGCGAGAAGCTGCAGGAGCGCCTGGCGAAGCTGGCCGGTGGCGTTGCCGTCATCCGCGTCGGCGGCTCGACCGAGATCGAGGTGAAGGAGCGCAAGGACCGCGTCGACGACGCGCTGCATGCGACCCGCGCCGCGGTCGAGGAAGGCATCGTCCCGGGCGGCGGCGTCGCGCTGCTGCGCGCGTCGACCAACCTCGCCGGCCTCAAGGGCCTGAACAACGATGAGCAGGTGGGGATCGAGATCATCCGCCGCGCCATCCAGGCCCCGCTGAAGCAGATCGCCGAGAACGCCGGCAAGGACGGCGCGGTGGTCGCCGGTGAAGTGCTGCGCTCCGACACCTACGTGTTCGGCTACGACGCGCAGAAGGACGAGTACAAGGACCTGGTGGCCGCCGGCATCATCGACCCGACCAAGGTCGTGCGCACGGCGCTGCAGGATGCCGCTTCGGTGGCGTCGCTGCTGATCACCACCGAGGCGATGGTCGCCGAGCGTCCCGCCAAGCAGTCGGCCCCGGCCGGCGGCGGCGGCGGCGACATGGGCGGCATGGGCGGCATGGACTTCTGATCCGTCGCGGATCGGAAGCGGATTGGGGGCGATCCTTCGGGACCGCCCCCTTTTTCGTTGCCCGCCCGCCTGGATTTCGTTGCGGATGCGGGCGCATCATTGACGCTGCCTTTGCGATCTGCGCCAGATTGAGAGGCCAGCCGATCCTTGCCTCGCCTTGCCGTGCCTCCGGATGCCCGGTCGCCCCAAGCCGATCCCGGGCCCGGCCGGCATTTCGGCGCAGTGTCTGCGCCGGTGGCGACAAGGAGAGGATCGCATGGCGATCGGCACCGTGAAGTGGTTCAACGCGACGAAGGGCTTCGGCTTCATCGTCCCCCAGGATGGCGGCAAGGACGTCTTCGTCCACATCACCGCCGTGCAGAAGGCGGGCCTCACCGGCCTCAACGAGAACCAGAAGGTCAGCTACGACGTCGAGAACGAGCGCGGCAAGGCGGCCGCGGTCAACCTGAAGATCGTCTGAGATCCCGGCGCGCCGCATCGCCGATGTTCACGCTGGACGACCTCGAGGCGGCGGCGCGCCTCGTCCACCGCGCATTCCCGCCCACGCCGCAGATCGACTGGCCGTTGCTGGCCCTGCGGGCGGGCACCGAGGTCTGGGTCAAGCACGAGAACCACACGCCGACCGGCGCCTTCAAGCTGCGCGGCGGCCTCGTCTATATGGAGCGCCTGGCGCGCGAGCGGCCCGGGGTGAAGGGCGTCGTCAGCGCGACGCGCGGCAACCATGGACAGTCGCTGGCCTATGCCGGCCGGCGGCACGGCGTGCCGGTGACCATCCTGGTTCCCCGCGGCAACAGCGCCGAGAAGAACGCCGCCATGCGCGCGCTCGGCGCGCGCCTCATCGAGCACGGCGAGGATTTCGACGCGGCGCGCGAGGAGGCGATGCGCCTCGCCGCCGCCGAGGGCCTGGAATTCGCGCCGTCCTTCGCGCGCGACCTGGTGCTCGGCGTCGCGACCTATGCTCTCGAGTTCTTCCGGGGCGCCCCGCCGCTCGACGCGCTGTACGTGCCGATCGGGCTCGGCTCGGGCATCTGCGGCTGCATCCTGGCGCGCGACCTGCTCGGGCTTTCGACCGAGATCATCGGCGTGCAGTCCACCGGCGCGCCATCCTATGCGCTGTCCTTCGCGGCGGGGCAGGTGGTGACGACGCCGAGCGCCGCGACGCGGGCCGACGGTATGGCGACGCGCGTGCCGGACCCGGCCGCGCTCGCGATCATCCGTCGCGGCGCGGCGCGCATCGCGATCGTCACGGACGACGAGGTCGCGGCCGCCATCCGCGCCTACTGGCAGGACACGCACAACCTGGCGGAGGGTGCCGGCGCGGCGCCGCTCGCCGCCCTGCTCCAGGAGCATGACGCGATGCGCGGCCGTCGCGTCGGGCTCGTGCTCTGCGGCGGCAATATCGACCTCGACCTGTTCCGCGACTGGGTGCTGGAGAGAGCATGACCGACCTGCTGCTGCGCAACGTACGCCCGATGGGCGGCGCCGCGACCGACGTGACGGTGCTGGGCGGGCGCATCGCCACCGGCCCGGCGCCTCGCGGCGTGCCCGTCGAGGACGGCCGCGGCCTGATGCTGCTGCCCGCCTTCGTCGAGGGCCACACGCATCTCGACAAGACCACCTTCCACCTGCCCGACTGGCTGGTGAACGAGGTCGGGCCGCGGATCGAGGACAAGATCGACACCGAGCGCGAATGGCGCGCGCGCACCGGGCACGACGCGGGCGCCGCCTCGCTCGCGATAGCGCGGGCCTTCCTCGCGGCGGGCACGACGCGCATCCGCAGCCATGTGGACGTCGACACCTCCGGCAGCACGCGGCACATGGAGGGCGTGCTGGCGACGCGGGACGCGATGCGCGGGCTGCAGGAGATCCAGGTCGTCGCCTTCCCGCAATCGGGCATCCTCGGCCGCCAGGGCACCGAGGCGCTGCTCGACGCGGCGCTGGCCATGGGCGCGGACATCGTCGGCGGCCTCGACCCCTGCGCGATCGAGCGCGACCCGGTGCGCCACCTCGGCATCGTCTTCGGCCTGGCGGAGAAGCACGGCAAGCCGGTCGACATCCACCTGCACGAGCCCGGCACCATGGGCGCCTTCTCGCTCGACCTGATCCTGGACCGCACGCGGGCGCTCGGGATGGAGGGGCGGGTCGTGGTCAGCCACGCCTTCTGCCTCGGCGACATTCCCGAACGCGACCGCGACGCGCTGCTGGCGCGCATGGCGGCGCTTGGCGTCGCGATCGCAACCACGGCGCCGGCCTCGCGCCCCGTGCCGCTGGTGGCCGCCTGCCGCGCCGCGGGCGTCACGATCTTCGGCGGCAATGACGGCATCCGCGATACCTGGACGCCTTACGGCTCCCCGGACATGCTCGAGCGCGCGATGCTGATCGGACTGCGCAACAACTTCCGCCGCGACGACGAGGTGGCGATCGCCTTCGACTGCGTCAGCGCCGCCGGCGCGAAGGGCTGCGGCTTCGCCGATTACGGACTGGAGACCGGCGCCCGGGCAGACCTGGTGCTGCTGGATGCGCGCAGCCTGGCCGAGGCGGTGGTCGCGCGACCGCCGCGCCGGCTCGTGGTCTCAGGCGGCCGCGTCGTGGCACGCGACGGCGCGCTGACGGCGTGAGCGCGCCGGTCGAGGTCGCGCGGGACGGCGAGACGGTCACCATCACCCTGGCACGGCCCGAACGCGGCAACGCGATCGACGCGCCGATGGTGGCGGCCATCGAGGACGCGGTGGAGGGCGCGCTGGCCGGCGGTGCGCGGCTCCTCGTCTTCCGCGGCCAGGGGCGGAACTTCTGCACCGGGCTCGACCTGGCCGACATCGACGCATGCAGCGACGGCGACCTGGCGCTCCGCATCCTGCGCATCGAAGTCCTGCTGCAGCGCATCCATGGCCTGCCCGTCACGACGCTGGCCGTGGCCGGCGGGCGCGTCTTCGGCGCAGGTGCGGACCTTTTCGCCGCCTGCGACCACCGGATCGCGCTGGACGGCGCGTCCTTCGCCTTCCCCGGCCCAGCCTTCGGGCTAGTGCTCGGCACGGGGCGGCTTGCGGGGCTGGTGGGCGCCGGGGCGGCGCGCCGGCTGCTCCTGGCCGGGGAGACCCTGCCGGCCGAGCGCGCGCGCGGGCTCGGCCTCGCGACGCAGGTGATGGCGGAGGATGCGCTGGAGGAGGCGCTCGGCACCGTGCGCGCGGCGGCAACGCGCCTCGATCCCGCGACGGTCGCCGCGCTTTACGGGCGCACGCGCAGTGCCGAGGACGCGGCCGATCTCGCGGCGCTGGCCCGTTCCGTGGCGCGCCCGGGGCTCAAGGCGCGCATCCTCGCCTATCGCGCCGAAGCCACCGCAAGGCGACTGCCGCGCGCCTGAGGCGCCGCCCGCATCCGGCGGATGAGTTCCCGACCGGCAGTTCGAGTGGTCGCGGTCGTCGGTGCCGCGAAGCCAGGGCCGGCGGAGGCCGGCCGCCCGGCGACCCCCGGGCACGCAGGCGAAATCTCCGCGCGCCGCGTACCATGCGAACGGCGCGAGACTTTGAACTGTGCCAAAGCCGCGAATGCGGCCCGCCCGAAATCCGACAAAAGCCAACGAACCCGGAGGGTGCCGCCCGGCGCCTGAGGGCACGAAAAAGCGAATGTCAGCGGTCGAACACTTCTAATGCTGGTATCCTGTTGCGCGGCCGCGTGGCCTGGCCTGGCCGGTCCGGACGAAGCGTTCCGCGTGGCGAACCCAAGGTCGCAGCATGAGGTCGAGGCAACATCCCAGCGCCACGCGGAGGACCCTGTTGCGAGGGATGGCGGCGGCATCCCTGGCCGCGCCGGCGATGGGCTGCGCCATGGCCGACCCCGCGCCGATCTCGGACCTCGGCCCGGTGCCGCAGGGCTCCATTCCGCTCACCCTCGTCTCGCGCGAATGGCACACGGATATCGGCGTGCCGGTGCACATGCTGGACGCGCCGACGCGCGAGGACTGGCTGAACGCCGTGCCGCGGCGGGACTGGTCGGAGATCGTGCCGCGCGACGGGCGCATCACCTTCGGCTTCGGCGCCAAGGTCTTCATGACCGCCGCCGCCCCCGGCGTGGAGGAGGCGCTGGCCGCGCTGATGAACGCACCCGGCGTCGTGGCCGTGAGCGGCCAGCCGGCGCGGCCCGAGGATCTCGGCGAGATTGACGACCTTGCCGAGGTGAAGGTGACGCCGGAGGGCCTCGGGCGCATGCTGCGCTTCGTGCGCCAGCAGGTGGAGCGCGACGCCGCCGGGCGCCCGTCGCTGCTCGGTGGCTTCTTCCGCGGGCGCAAGCTGTTCGACTCGCGGCTGCGCTACAACACCGACTTCACCTGCAACACCTGGACGCTGCAGGCGCTGCAGGCGGCGGGGCTGCCGGTCAGGCCGGACGGGGTGGTCTGGTCGCGGCAGGTGATGCGCCAGGTGCGCCGCGTGGCGGAGCACCAGGCCGCAGCGTAGCCGCCGCGCCCTTCCTGGAGGGCGGGGCGCGTCAAACCAGCGGCCGCACGCCCTGACTGGTCACGCGGTCGCGCGGCCGCTGTTATGGCTTTGATTTCGCGCGCAGCCGCCACACCAACCCTGCTCGCTGATACGTCCGGCGATAGCGCCAGCCGTATCAGGCCGCGGCGTCCACCGGCTGGTAGGGCAGGCGCTTTACGCGGTCCATGTTCATGCCCTCGATCCGCAGCAGGCGCGTGGGTCCGTCGCGGCGCGGCGAATGCAGGATGCCGGGCTCGTACAGGTAGGCGTCGCCGGGCTTCATCGCATAGTCGCGGATGCGCTTCGCCTTGCCCGGGGTGCCTTCGCTCGGTCGCGCCAGGCATTCCCAGTCGGTCATGACCGTCTCGCCCGCGGCCTGGCCGTAGATCGCCCAGGACGGCCCGTGGTCGTGCGGGCCCGAGGTCTTGGCGTCGTGATAGGCGTGGGCCAGCACGGTGAAGCCGAGCTCCGGATCCTCGTAGAGCACCTGCCGCTCGGGCGTCCTGTCGGTGATGTTGGCGGCGACGAAGGCGGGGTCGGCCAGGGCTTCCCGCACCAGGTCGCAGACCATCTGGCGGCCGTCCGTGCCGGGGTGGTCCTTGAGCGCCGTGCGTGCGCGCGCTACGAAGTCGTCGAGGGTCATGGGCATGGATCTTCTCCTCCCGCATGGTTCAGGGGCAGAGAATGCTCCCGCAGGGCGCCGGACGGAAGGGGTCAGGCCTCGGCCAGGAAGCCCCGGGTCTCGGCCACCGCCTGCGTGAGGCCGAGGCGGCGGATCAGCACCCCCGGCGGCAACCCGTGCAGCAGGCGCGACGGCGCCGACCGGTCGAGCAGCACGAAGACCCCCTTGTCGTCGGCCCTCCGGATCAGCCGCCCGAAGGCCTGGCGCAGCCGGTGGCGCGCCACCCGGTCGTCGTAGTCCTTGGGCCGCCCACCGGAGAGATGCAGGCGCCGCTCCCGGTGCAGGATGGTCGGGCGCGGCCAGGGCACGCGGTCGAAGACCAGTAGGCGGAGCGAATTGCCCGGCACGTCCACGCCGTCGCGCATCGCATCCGTGCCGAGCAGGCAGGCATGTTCCTCGGCCCGGAAGACATCGACCAGCGTCGCGTTGTCCATGGCATCGACATGCTGGGCATAGAGCGGGATGCCCGCATGCTCGAGCGGCCCGGCGATGCGGGCATGGACGTCGCGCAGCCGCCGGATGGCGGTGAAAAGACCGAGCCCGCCGCCACCCGACGCCAGGAACAGCGCCTGGAAGGCGGCGGCGACCTGGCCCGCATCCTCCTTCGCGACATCCGTGACGACCAGGCAGCGCGTGCGCGCCCCGTAGTCGAAGGGGGAGGGCACGGCGGCGCGGATCGCAGGGTTGGGCAGGTGGGCGGCGCCGGTGCGGGCCTCGGCCTCCCGCCAGGCGGCCTCGGGGTCCTCGTCCTCCGCCTCGGCCTCGTCGCGCAGCGTGGCGGAGGTGATCAGCACGCCGTGCGCCGGCGCCGCGACGCTCCGCGCGAAGGGCTCCGTCGGGTCGAGGTGGTGGCGGTGCATGCCCGCATCGGTGTCGCTGCCGCCGCGGCGTTCGAGGCTCAGCCAGTCCACGAAGGTCGGCCGCGTGCCGGGCTCCGGCGGGTCCGCCTGCAGGGTGGCAAGCATGCCCTGCCACGCCTGGATAGGCATCAGCGCGCGGCGGTCGAGCGCGCGGCAGGCGGCCTCGATACGGATGCGGTCGGCGACCTCCAGGGTCTCGGCCTCCTCCTCGAGCCGGGCTGCGAGACGTTCCCGCAGCGCCTTCAGCGGTTCGCCGAGGCGGTCGAGCGCGCGGCCGAGCGCCTCCGCCGCGCCCGGCAATGCCGCCGAGACGGGAAACAGGTCGCATTCGGAATCGTAGAGCCCGGCCTCCGCCTTATCCCGCGTGCGGGCCAGGACCTGCTCGCGCACGGCGCGGAGATAGGCCTCGGCGGCATTGGGGGTCGCGTCCGGGTCGGCGCGCAGGTCGTGCGCGAGGCGGGAGGGCCAGCCCGGCACGGGCAGGGCGCGCGCGGCGTGCAGCGCGGCCTCGAGCGGCGTGAGCAGGTCGGGGCGCTCGCCGGCCAGGTCCTCGATGCGCCGCCGGAGGCCGCGCGCGCGGGACCGGCCGCCCTCGGCCCCCAGCAGCCAGCGGCGGAGTTCCGCCATCTCGCCGCCCGTGAGGTCGGCCGAGAAGGCGCTGTCGGCCGCGTCGAACAGGTGGTGGCCCTCGTCGAACACGAGCCGGAGCGGCGCGCCGTCCTCGCCGCCGCCGAGCGCCGCCTGGACCATGACGAGCGCATGGTTGGCGACGACGATCCGCGCCGTCCGGGCGCGGCGGATCGAATGCTCGACGAAGCAGGCCTTGTAGTGCGGGCAGGCGGAATGGATGCATTCGCCGCGCCGGTCGGCCAGCGGCAGCACCGCGCCCGGGCCGAACAATTCCCCGATCCAGCCCGGGAAGTCGCCGCCCATCAGGTCCCCGTCCCGCGTCGCCAGCGCCCAGCGGGCGACGAGGCCGAGCGCGACCGCCAGGTAGGGCGGCGGGCCAGCCGATGTCAGGTCGTCGAGGTTCAGCAGGCAGAGGTAGTTCTCCCGCCCCTTCCGCAGCACCACGCGGCGGCGGCGCTCCTCCGGGTCCGGGAACAGGCGCGCGGTCTCCTGGTCGATCTGGCGCTGCAGGTTGCGGGTGTAGGTGCTGATCCAGACCGGCGCGCCGTTCTTCTCGGCCCAGAGGCTGGCGGGCGCCACGTAGCCCAGCGTCTTGCCGGTGCCGGTGCCGGCCTCGGCCAGCACCAGGGCGGGTGCGCCCGGGTATTCGCGGGGCGCGAAGGCTGCGGCGGCGGCCGAGGCGTAGTCGGCCTGCTGCGGGCGCTGCTCGGCGCCGGCGCCCAGGATCTCGGCCAGGCGCCGGCGAGCCTCGGCCGGTTCCACGGGAAACGCCGAGGGCGGCGGGGGCGGGGCGCCCTCCTCCCATTCCGGCAGGCGGCGCCAGACCTTGTAGGCGCGCGCATCCGGCTTCGCCTGTGGCTCACCGAGGGCGGCGAGGACCGAGGGTGCCCAGGGCCAGCCGGCCTCCCCCATGCGCGCGGCCAGCCCCGCGGCGTCGCGGTTGCGGGGCAGGGCGCGGGTGTCGGCCAGGTGGCGCAGCAGGCTCGTGGCGATCTCGGGCAGCAGGGCGGCGGCGGCCTCGTCGTCCTTCGGCAGCGGCAGGTCGAGGGCAAGCGCCAGGCCGCGCGGTGTCGGCGCGCAGGGCTCGGCCGGGCGGCAGAAGGCCAGAAGGGTGAGCAGGTCGTGCGCCGCCTCGAAGCCCGGCAGGCCGAGGCGGCGGGCCGTGGCCGGGGCATGGACGAGCATCGGCGCCGTGCCGCGCACCGCCCGGGCAGCCGCGACAGTGTCGAGGATTTCGATCTCGCCGTCCGCCGAGAGCAGTACGGCGCGGCCGATGCCGGCGACGAGCGCGGGCACGTCGGGCAGCAGGAGTCGCGGTGCGGAGGCCATGGGGCAACCTAGAGCAGCGCCCGACCGGACGGAACCGCGGGCGGATCCGTCCGGTGGGGCATAAAATACTCCAGAATATATGTTTTTCGGAGCAGGCGATCCGACCAGGCGATTCCAACCGGTCGGGTATTGCCCTCGGAGGCGCGCGGGTCGGCCGCGGGGGGGCGTGATGAGGCGCGACCTCTCTCTCAGCCAAAGGCCGACACGCCCAGGGAAACGGGCTTCGGGCACCTTGCGCCGACGTCCGTGGCGGACCGGACAGGCGTGCCGAGCCCCCCTGCCCGGTGCCGGGTGACGGTTCGCAAAGGCCCTTCGGCCTCTGCCGGGGAGGTCTGGAGGGGCGGCCTCAGGCCGCCTTGCGCGCGACCATCGGCAGCCGCTCGGCGATCTGCACCGCGTTGAGCGCCGCGCCCTTCAGCAGCTGGTCGCCGCAGAGGAAGAAATCGAGCCCCCGCTCGCCGAACACCGGGTTGGCGCGGATGCGCCCCGCCTCGACGTCGTCCTGGCCGGTCGCGTTGATCGGCATCGGGTAGAGGCCGTGCTCGGGGTCGTCCACCACCTTCACGCCGGCGGCGCGGCGCAGCACCTCGCGCGCCGCTTCCGGCGTCACGGGGCGCTCGGTCTCGATGGTCACGGCCTCGGCATGCACGCGCATGGTCGGGATGCGCACCGCGGTGCAGGAGATGGGCAGGTCGGGCAGGCCCATGATCTTCCGGCTTTCCCAGGCGACCTTCATCTCCTCCCGCGTGTAGCCGTTCGGCTGGAAGGCATCGATCTGCGGGATGACGTTGAAGGCGAGCGGCCAGCGGAACACGTCGTGCCGCGCGGCAGTGCCGTCCACCAGCACGCGGCGCGTCTCGCGCTCCAGCTCCGCCATGCCCTCGGCCCCGGCGCCGGAGGCCGCCTGGTAGGTCGAGACGATGACGCGCCTGAGCCCGAAGGCCTGGCGGATCGGCTCGAGCGCCACGACCAGGATGGCGGTGGTGCAGTTCGGGTTGGCGATCAGCCTGGCGCCGCCGATCGCGCCGGCATTCACCTCGGGCACCACCAGCGGCACGTCGTCCTGCAGCCGGAAGGCAGAGGAATTGTCGACGACCGTGACGCCGGCCTCGACCATCGCGGGCGCATGGGCCTTGGCGAAGTCGCCGGAGACCGCGAGGAGGGCGAGGTCGAGGTCGCGCATCTTCGCGTCGGAGAATTCCTCGATCTCCGTCTCGCCGAAGGGCGTGGTCGTTTTCGTGCCGGCGCTGCGGGCGGAGGCAAACAGCCTCAGCGAGGTGACCGGGAAGGCCCGGCGCCCCAGGACGTCCACAAGCTCGCGGCCCACCGCACCGGTGGCGCCGACAATACCGACCCGCATGACCCTCAGGTCCTTCTCGACGGTTGAATGGGCGGGTTCCTTAGCGCAAGCGCCGCGTGGAACCAATGCCTTCGGGGAAGGGCGGCCCCCCGTGCGGGGCATGGTGCCGGCCGCGCGCGCGGCCGGCTATCGCGCCCGGGCGCGCGGCCACCTATAACGCGCCTCCGCCTGTCTGGATGAGTATGCGACCGTGTCGACCGCCCCCGCCGATCTTGCCGCCACCCGCGCCTGGCCCTTCGAGGAGGCGCGCAAGGTCGCGGCGCGCGTCGCGAAGTCCGGCAAGGCATCGGCGCTGTTCGAGACCGGCTACGGCCCGTCGGGCCTGCCGCATATCGGCACCTTCGGCGAAGTGGCGCGCACCACCTGGGTCCGGCGCGCCTTCGAGATGCTGACCGGCCGGCCGTCCCGCCTGATCGCCTTCAGCGACGACATGGACGGGCTGCGCAAGGTGCCGGACAACGTGCCGAACAAGGAGATGCTGGCCCGGCATCTTGGCCGGCCGGTCACGGCCATCCCCGACCCCTTCGGCACGCATGAGAGCTTCGGGCACCACAACAACGCCCGGCTGCGGGCGTTCCTGGACGCCTTCGGCTTCGACTACGAATTCGCGTCGAGCAGCGACTACTACCGTTCCGGCCGCTTCGACGCCGCCCTGCTGCGCATGGCGGAGAAGCACGAGGAGGTGCGCGGCGTGATCCTGCCGACGCTCGGCCCCGACCGTCGCGCCACCTATTCGCCCTTCCTGCCCATCCACCCGACGACCGGCGTCGTGATGCAGGTGCCGATGGAGGAGGTGCGCCCGGCCGAGGACCTGCTGGTGTGGCGCGACCCCGAGACCGGCGAACGCCACGGCACGCGCATCACGGGCGGCCACTGCAAGGCGCAGTGGAAGGCGGACTGGGCGCTGCGCTGGTATGCGCTCGGCGTCGACTACGAAATGTCGGGCAAGGACCTGATCGACAGCGTGCGGCTGTCGTCCGGCATCTGCCGCGTGCTCGGCGCCGATCCGCCCGAGGCGTTCACCTACGAGCATTTCCTCGACGAGCAGGGCCAGAAGATCAGCAAGTCCAAGGGCAATGGGCTGACCATCGAGGAATGGCTGCGCTACGCGCCGCCCGAGAGCCTGAGCCAGTTCATGTACAACCAGCCGCAGCGTGCCAAGCGGCTCTATTTCGACCAGATCCCGCGCGCGGTGGACGAATACCTGCAGCATCGCGCGCGGCTGCGCGTGGCACCGGACCCGGCGGTGCCCGCGTGGCACATCCATGGCGGCGCGGCGCCGAACGACCCCGAGCCGCCGGTCTCCTTCGCCATGCTGCTCAACCTCGCCTCGGTGGTGAATGCCGACGACCCGGCGATCCTCTGGGGCTTCCTCGCGCGCTACGCGCCGGGCGCGACGCCCGCGACGCAGCCCATGCTGGCGCGGCTGGTGGAGCACGCGGTCCACTACTACCGGGACTTCGTCGCGCCCACGAAGCGCTTCCGCATGCCGAGCGAGGCGGAGCGCGAGGCGCTGACCGCGCTGATGATCGCGCTGCGCGACCGCGCGACCGACCTCGAGGCGATGCCGCCCGAGGACCGCGCCCGCGCGATCCAGGACCTGGTCTACGATGCCGGCCGCCGCGAGCCCTTCCTCGAACCCGGCAAGGACGGGCGCATGGGTGTCTCCCGCGGCTGGTTCAACGCGCTGTACCAGGTGCTGCTGGGGCAGGAGGAAGGGCCGCGCTTCGGCGGCTTCGTGGCGCTCTACGGCATCGCCGGCACGATCGGGCTGATCGAGACGGCGCTGGCGCGGACGGAGCAGCCCACCGCGTGACCACGGGCGGGCGCGCCCTGGCGCTGGCGAAGCGCTACGGGCCCACTCTCTTCGGACTGCTGCTGCTGGCCGCGGCGCTGTTCGTCGTGCAGCGGGAGTTCCGCAACCTCTCCTGGGCGGACATCCGCGGCGCGGTGCATGCAACGCCGGCCGCGGCGATCTGGGCCGCGGCCGGCTTCACGCTGCTCGCCTACCTGATCCTCACGGCCTATGACCGACTGGGATCTGTCTATGCGGGGTATCCGGTGTCCTATGCGCGCACCTCGCTCGCGTCCTTCGTTGCCTATTCGCTGGCGAACAACCTCGGCTTCGCGACGGTGTCGGGGGCGGCCGTGCGCTACCGCTTCTATGCGGCCTGGGGCCTGCCGCCCGTGGCCATCGCGAAGGTCGTGGCCTTCACCTCGCTCACCTTCGGTCTCGGCGGCTTCGCGCTGGGCGGGCTCGTGCTGGTGGTGGAGCCGGAGGTGCTGCCCTTCTTCGGCGACGGCGTGCCGCGCTGGGCGATGCAGACGGTGGGCGCGCTGCTGTGGTTCATCGTCGGCGGCTACATCATGCTCGCGCGCTTCGTGCCGCATTTCCGGCTGTTCGGCCACCAGATCGACCTGCCGGGCTTCCGCATGGCGCTGGCGCAGACGCTGCTCGCCAGCGCCGACGTCGCCGTGACGGCGCTGATCTTCTGGGTCCTGCTGCCGCCGGCCGAGGGGCTGACGTTCCTCCATTTCCTCGGCATCTACGTCGCGGCCTACACGGCCGGGATCGCGGCCAACGTGCCGGGGGGCATCGGCGTCTTCGACGGCGCGATCCTGTTCGGCCTGGCGGGCTACCTGCCGGCGCCGGAAGTGGTCGGCGCGCTTCTGCTCTTTCGCCTGTTCTACTACATCGCGCCGCTGTTCCTGGCCGGGGTGATGTTCGCCGGCTTCGAGGTCAGCCAGCGCCGCCACCTGCTGGACCGCATCGCGCCCGAGCGCGGCGTCGCCATCTCCTTCGAAGTTCCGGCGATGGCGGCGCTGGTCGTAGTGGCAGCGGCGACGCTCATCTTCATCGGCGCCCTGCCCGCGCGCGTCCTCCACCTCGAGGGCATCCAGGCGATGTTCGAGGAGGCGGGCAGCCACTTCGCCGCCTCCGTTGTGGGATCGCTGCTGCTGGTCGCGGCCTACGGGCTGGTGCGCCGGCTTGCCATCGCCTGGTGGGCCACGATGCTGCTGCTGGCCAATGGCGCGCTGATCACCTGGCTGCGCGGGGAGCCCTGGTGGCTGACCGCGCTGTTCGTGCTGCAGGCCGCGCTGCTGGCGACGGTGCGGCCCGCCTTCTACCGGCGGGCCCGGCTGAGCGCCGAACCGCTCTCGGCCGAGGCGGTCGGCCTGATGGGCGCCGGGGCCATCTGCGCTTTGATGCTCGCGGGCGTCGCCTACCAGGGGGTTTATGCCGACCTGTCCTGGTGGGGCCTGGTCCTGGCCGGGGAGGTGCCGGGTCTCCTTCGATTCGCGGTCGGCCTCGCCGGCGTGCTCCTGCTGGCCGCGGCCGTGCGGCTGCTCCGGCCCGCCCTGCCGCCTGTGCTGCCCTATGCGCCCGCGCTGCGCGACAGGCTCGCGGCCTTCGGCGCCATAGCGCCCGCGGAGGGCGGTGCGGATGGCGCCGTGCTGGGCGAGGGCGGCCGCGCCGGCTTCGCGTTCGTGAAGCGGGACGGGATCTGGCTTGCGCTCGGCGACCCGGCCGGGGAGGAGAGGGACCGCGTCTCGGCCATCTGGCGCTTCCGCGACATCTGCGAGCGCGCCCGGGTGGACCCGGCCTTCTGGTCCGTGGGGCCCTCGTTGCTCAGGGTCTATGCCGATATCGGCCTGACCGCCTTCCCGCTCGCCGACGCGAACGGCCAGCCGCGCTATCTCGCCTGCCGCGCCGAGCGTGACCTCGAGGCCCTGCTGCCCCTGCTGCCGGAGGCCGAGCGTGACGGCTGAGGCGCTTTCGCGCGCCGCCGGGGCGCTTGCAACCGTCGCGCGGGCGGGTCATTGCAGCCCTATCGAGCGACTTCGCGAGGTACCCTGATGCGCATCGCCATGATCGGCGCCGGCTATGTCGGCCTCGTCTCCGGCGCGTGCTTCGCCGAGTTCGGCGTGGACGTGACCGTGATGGACGTCGATCCCGACCGGATCGCGGCGCTGCGCGCCGGGCGCATGCCGATCTACGAGCCCGGCCTCGACACCTTGGTCGAGAGCAATGTGCGGGACGGTCGGCTGACCTTCACCACCGACCTCCCGGCGGCGGTCCGGGGGGCGGATGCGGTCTTCCTCGCGGTGGGCACGCCGACGCGGCGCGGCGATGGGCATGCGGACCTCAGCTACGTCCACGCGGCGGCGGAGCAGGTGGCGCGGGCGGCTGAGGGCCCGCTCGTGCTCGTGACGAAATCCACCGTTCCGGTTGGCACGGGGCGGGCGGTTCAGGAGATCGTGCGCCGCGTCCGCCCGGATGCCGGGATCAGCGTGGCGTCGAATCCGGAATTCCTGCGCGAGGGCAGCGCGATCGGCGACTTCATGCGCCCCGACCGCGTCGTCATCGGCGTGGAGGACGCGCGCGCGCTCGAGGTGCTGAAGCGGCTCTATCGCCCGCTCTATCTGATCGAGACGCCGGTGCTGGCCGTCAGTCTCGAGAGCGCGGAACTGATCAAGTACGCGGCCAATGCCTTCCTCGCGACCAAGATCACCTTCATCAACGAGATCGCGGATCTGTGCGAGAAGGTGGGCGCGGACGTGCACGACGTCGCGCGCGGCATGGGCCTCGACGGGCGGATCGGGCGGAAATTCCTCCATCCCGGGCCGGGCTATGGCGGGTCCTGCTTCCCGAAGGACACGCTGGCGCTGGCGCGCACGGCGCAGGATGCGGGCAGCCCCGTGCGGCTGGTCGAGACCACCATAGCGGTGAACGAGGCGCGCAAGGCGGCGATGGCCGACCGCATCCTGGCTGCGCTCGGCGCCGCCGCGGGCCGGCGCGTCGGCGTGCTCGGCGTGACCTTCAAACCCGAGACGGACGACATGCGCGACGCGCCCTCCCTCGTCATCCTGCCGCGACTGGTCGCGGCGGGGGTGGAGGTCGTGGCCTACGACCCGCAGCCCGCCCATGCGCGGCAGGCGTTGCCGGCGGCCGTCGCCTTCGCCGACAGCGCGGTCGGTGCCGCCGAGGGCGCGGATGCCCTGGTGGTGCTGACGGAATGGAACGAGTTCCGCGCCCTGCCGCCAGGCCGCCTCAAGGCCGCCATGAAGGGCGATATCGTGCTCGACCTCCGCAATGTCTGGGACCCGGCCGCGATGCGCGAGGTCGGGTTTGCCTATTCCTCCATCGGCCGCCCGTAAGGGAGAGACCATGACCGCCTTCCGCCACCGCTTCGACCGGACCGTGCTGCGCGAATACGACATCCGCGGCATCGTGGGGAAAACGCTGAAGCCCGAGGACGCCTTCGCGATCGGCCGCTGCTTCGGCTCGGTCGTGGTGCGGGCCGGGGGCAAGCGCGTGGCCGTGGGCTATGATGGGCGGCTGCATTCGCCGGAGCTCGAGGCCCAGCTGGTCGCCGGGCTGCGCGCCTGCGGGCTCGAGGTGGTGCGGATCGGCCTCTGCGCCACGCCGATGCTGTATTTCGCGGCCTATGACCAGGAAGCCGCCGGCGCCGTGATGGTGACCGGCAGCCACAACCCGCCGGACTACAACGGCTTCAAGATGATGATCGGCAAGAAGCCGTTCTTCGGCGCCGCGATCCAGGAGATCGGGCGCATGGCGGCCGAGGGCGACGTCGTGCCGGAGACCAAGGGCAGCGACCGCGCCGTCGATATCGCCGAACGCTACGCCGACCGCGTGATGCAGGACTGGGACGGCGGCGACCGCAAGCTCAAGGTCGTGTGGGATCCCGGCAACGGCTCGGCCGGACCGATCGTGAAGGCGCTGACGGCGCGGCTGCCGGGGACGCATTTCGTCATCAACGGCGACGTGGACGGCACCTTCCCGAACCACCACCCGGACCCGACGGTCGCCAGGAACCTCGAGCAGATCATCGCCGAGGTGGCACGGGAGAAGGCCGACCTCGGCATCGCCTTCGACGGCGACGGCGACCGCATCGGCGTCGTGGACAACGAGGGCCACATCCTGTTCGGCGACCAGTTGCTGATCGTCCTGGCGCGCGATGTCCTCAAGGCGAAGCCGGGCGCCACCATCATCGCCGACGTGAAGGCCTCCCAGGTGCTGTTCGACGAGGTGGCCAAGGCGGGTGGCGCGCCGCTGATGTGGAAGACCGGCCACAGCCTCATCAAGGCCAAGATGGCCGAGACCGGCAGCCCGCTGGCCGGCGAGATGTCGGGCCACATCTTCTTCGCCGACAAATGGTACGGCTTCGACGACGCGCCCTATTCCGCCGTGCGGCTGCTCGGCATCGTCGCGCGCATGGAGGGGACGCTGGCAGAGGTGCGCGCCGCGCTGCCGCAGGTGATCAACACGCCCGAACTCCGCTTCGACTGCGAGGAGGCGCGCAAGTTCGAGGTGGTGCAGGAGGTGAAGGATCGCCTCGCGGCCTCGGGTGCGAAGGTGCAGGCCGTGGACGGTGTCCGCGTGCTGACCGAGGATGGCTGGTGGCTGCTGCGCGCGTCCAACACCCAGGCCGTGCTGGTCGCGCGCTGTGAGGCGACCTCGGAGGCCGGGCTCGACCGGCTGAAGGCACAACTGGTCGAGCAACTGGTCGCGAGCGGGCTCGAGGCGCCGGACTTCTCGGGCGAGAACGCGGGGCATTGACGCCCTTCCCGCCGCGGCGCGGGGCGGTCTAGCCTTTCCCTTCCGGCCCGGGACAGGGCTGGCGAGGGAGGTCCAGGAATGACCATCGAACGCCGTTCCCTGCTGCTGGCCGCAGGCACGATCCTGGCCGCGCCCGGGTTGGCGCTGGCGCAGGAGTTTCCGAGCCGGCCGATCCGCATCGTCGTGCCCTTCCCCGCGGGCGGCACGACGGACCTGCTGGCGCGCCTGTTCGCGCAGCGCATGACCGAGACCATGGGGCAGTCCGTGGTGGTCGAGAACCGTGGCGGCGGCGGCGGCTCGATCGGCGCGGACGTGGTCGCGAAGGCGGCGCCGGACGGCTACTCGCTGCTGTTCCACAACATCACCTTCCCGACCACCACCGCGGCCATGACGCTGGCCGGCCGCGCGCCGCACGACATCGGGCGCGACTTCGCGCCGCTGTCGCTCGGCGCCAACGTGCCGCTCATCATCCTCGCCAATCCGGGCGTGCCGGCGACCGACCTCAAGGGCTTCGTGGACTGGGCGAAGGCGCAGCCGAGCCCGCCCTTCTACGGCTCGACCGGCCCGGGGTCCTTCATGAACATGGTGGGCGAGGTGCTGAAGCGCGACGCCGGCATCCGCATGGAGCACGTACCCTTCCGCGGCGCCGCGCCGCTGGTGCAGGAGCTGATCGCGGGGCGCGTGCAGTTCGGCGGCGACCAGATCTCGACCTGCCTGCAGCACGTGCGCGCGCGGACGCTGAACGGTCTGGCCAATGTCGCGTCCCGCCGCGCGGCGGTGCTGCCGGATGTGCCGACGGTGCGCGAGCAGGGCTTTCCGTCCCTGGAACTCGAAGGATGGAACGGCTTCTTCGCGCCGGCGCGCACGCCGGCGCCGGTGCTCGCGCGCCTCAACCGGGAGATCGCCGCCGCGGCGCGCCACCCGGATTTCGTGCGGCGCTGCGAGGAGGTCGGTGCAGAGCCGGTGGGCTCGGACGCGGACAGCTTCGGCACCATGGTGCGTGCGCAGGCGGCCAAGATCCGCGACCTGGTCGTCAGCGTGAACCTGCGGCCCGAGTGATCCTGTTCCTCTACGGCACGCTGCTCGATCCCGCCGTGCTCGCCCGCATGTCGGGCGAGCCGGCGCTGGTGAGACGCCTGCGCCCGGCGCGGCTGGACGGCTGGCGGCGTGTGTTCCTGCGCGGCACCCCCTATCCGACGCTGGTGGAGGCCGCCGGCGCCGACGTGGACGGGGCAGTGCTTCCCGTGGGGCCGGCGGCGCTGGCGCGGCTCTCGGCCTATGAGGGCAGCGCCTATGCGCTGACGCCGCTGGGCGTGACGACGGCGCGTGGCGCGGTCCGCGCGCAGGCTTGGATCGCCTCGGCCCGGCGGGCGGACGCGGCGCGGCCCTGGCCGTGATCAGGGCACGCCGCGCGCGGCCTCGACCCCGCTGAGCCAGGCGCCGGCGACGGTCGCGGCGAAGCGCGGATGGCAGGCCTCGCCCGCGAAGTGCAGCCGGCCGTCGGCGAGCGGCGCGGCCAGCACGCGCCGCGCCCCCTGGGCGCCCGGCACGGCATGGCTGTAGGCGCCGCGAAACAGCGGGTCCTCCGCCCAGCGCGTGACCGTCGCGCGGCCGAGCGCGGCGGCGGCGCGGCTGCCGAAGACCAGCGCCGCCTCCGCGCGGGCCTCGGCCTCCGCAAGCGCGGCATCGCCTGCCATCTCCCATGCGCGGGCCCCGCCGCAGAAGGCGACCATCAGCGGATCGCCGAACAGGCGCGATATCCAGGACATCGGCCTGTCGCCGTCCCCTGCCACGGCGCGGCGCAGGCTCGCGAAGGGCGGCAGGCCTGGCGCGTCGGGGTGGTCCGCGCGGAAGGCCACCTTCGTCAGCAGGCCGAGCGGCAGGGCGTGGATCGCCGCCGCTGTCGGTCCGGGCAGCGGCGGGTCGAAGGCGATGCCGCCCGCGGCCAACACGCCGGTCGAGGCGGTCACGATCGCCGCGCGCGCCGCGACCGCGCCGAAGGTGCCCTGCGCGACGACGCCGCGCGGCCCCCAGCGGAGGCGGTCGACCCGCGCGCCGAGCCGGATCGGCAGACCTTCCGCCAGGCGCGCGACCAGGCCTCCGACACCGTACCGCAGGATCAGGTTCGGGCCGTCGAGCGCCGTCGCGGCGAAGTCGTGCAGCGACATGCGCGCGAGTTCGGCGGCGCAGATCTGGCTGCCTTCCCAATGCGCGACCGTTGCGTCCCAGGGGCCGCCGCGCGGCGCGGCCGATGCGGCGGGGCGGTCGGTCCCGCCGTCGCGCGCCGCGGTCTCGACGGCCATCCAGAAGGCGTCCTCGGCGGCGGCGAAGGCTTGGCGTTCCGCCGCCGTCGCCATGCGGCCATGGGCAAAGAGGCGCCGGTCGCGAAGGGCATCGTGGTCGAGCAGGTCCAGGCCGAGCGCCCGGGCGAGCGGCGTGAGCGGATTCTCCCCGGCCTGATGCAGCCAGGAAGCGCCGTGGTCGAAGGGCAGGCCCAGGCTGGCGCTCTCGGCGAAGGCGCGGCCGCCGACGCGCGGACCGCCCTCGAGCACGATGCAGGTGCGCCCGCGCATGGCGAGTTCGCGCGCGGCCGCGATGCCGGCGCAGCCGGCGCCGACGATCAGCACGTCTGGATCGGAGGGGAACATCGCCGCATCATGCCGCGACACGGACAGGGGATGAACCATGCTGCAAGCGCCGCCCGCCGAGCCCGGCATGCGCGAGGAGGAGGTCGACACGCCCGCGCTGCTGATCGACCTCGACGCCTTCGAGCACAACCTCGACACTATGGCGGCGCTGCTGGCGCCGACGGGCGCGAAGCTGCGCGCGCATGCCAAGACCCACAAGTCGGCCGTGGTCGCGAAGCTGCAGATGCAACGCGGCGCCATCGGTCAGTGCGTGCAGAAGGTGGCCGAGGCGGAAGCCCTGGCCTGGGGCGGTATCCCGGACGTGCTGGTGACGAACCAGGTGGTGACGCCGCGCAAGCTCGCGCGGTTGGCCGCGCTGGCGCGCATCTGCAAGGTCGGGCTCTGCGTGGACGATGCGGCGCAGGTCGTCCTGGCCGAGCAGGCTGCCGAGGCGGCCGGCGTGCGGCTGCCGGTGCTGGTCGAGATCGATGTCGGCATGGGCCGCGCGGGCGTCGAGCACGGCCCGCCGGCGGTGGCTCTGGCGGAGCGCATCGCGGCCAGCAGGCACCTGATGTTCGGCGGGCTGCAGGCCTATCACGGCAGCGCGCAGCACATGCGCGCGCCGGAACAGCGCGCTGCGGCGATCGCGGAAGCCGCGACGCGGTCGCGCCGCACGGTGGAGCAACTCGCGCAGCGCGGGCTCGGCTGCCCGATCGTGGGCGGCGCCGGCACGGGCACCTTCCGCCACGAGGCCGCGAGCGGTGTCTATACCGAAATCCAGGCCGGATCCTACGCCTTCATGGACGTGGACTACGGCAAGAACGAGGAGGCGCCGCCCTTCCGCAACGCGTTGTTCGTGCTGGCGACGGTGATGAGCCGCGCGACGCCGGGCGTGGCCGTGGTGGATTGCGGGCACAAGGGCGTGGCGGTCGATTCCGGCATGCCCGTGGTGTGGGAGAGGCCCGGTCTGCGCTATGCCGGCGCGTCGGACGAGCACGGCAAGATCCTGATCGAGGACGGCGCGGCGCCTGCAATGGGCGAGACGCTGCGCCTCGTGCCCGGGCATTGCGACCCGACGGTCGATCGCTACGACTGGTATGTCGGGGTCAGGAAGGGGCGCGTGGAGTGCCTGTGGCCGATCGCGGCGCGGGGTGGCATGGCCTGACCGGCACCCAAGCGGCCTGCGGATCGCGCGTGGCGCGATCCGGGAGCGCAACGCGCGACCGCGCCCAGACCATCATCAGCCGCCGGCGCGCCAGCGCAGGGCGCGAAGGCAAGCCGGGCGGATGCCCGGCGCCCGCCGTCTGAGGGTCGAAAAAACTACTGGCTGGCCCAGACGATCCTGTGCATCCAGGTGATCTCGGGCAGCTCTAAGCTGTAGCTCGGATGCGCCGGATTGAGGCTGGCGAGCTCGATGCGCTTGGCCGATTGCCGGCGCAGTTCCTTGGCCATCACTTCGCCCTTGGCGGTGCGCACCACGACGCGGTCGCCGCGGCGGACGGGCGCGGCGGGGGAGACAATCACGACGTCGCCGTCGCGGAACACCGGCTCCATGGATTCGCCCGAGATCTCCAGCGCATATGCATTGGGGTCGCCAATGTCGGGCAGGGAGATCTCGTCCCAGGACCCGCCGACCGGGTAGCCGCCATCGTCGAAGTATCCCTCGCCGCCTGCCTGGGCCAGGCCGATGAGCGGCACGCGCCGCCCGGCGCCGCCGCGGCTGCCGCCACGCGTGAGGGCCGGCGCGCCGGAGACGAGGGCCGCGAAATCCTCGACGCCGCGGCCGACCGCGGAGAGGACCTTGGCGACGCTCTCCGTCGAGGGCCAGCGCGCGCGGCCATCGGCGCCGACGCGCTTCGACGGGTTGAAGGCGGTCGGGTCGAGCCCCGCCTTCCGTGCGAGGCCCGAGGCCGAGAGCCCGTGCTCCGCCGCGAGGGCGTCGAGGGCGCGCCAGATGTCGTCGTGCCGCATGGCGTAGGTGTTCCGTTCCGCCGGTCCCAGGACGCGAATCCATATCTCGTCGCGTCTCCTGGGGAACATATCCTAGGTGTTGTGTCGGATTTCAATAGGTAGATGTTCCTTTTTTCATCTTGCCGGACACAACCGGGGCGATTAATGTTCTTATATTGTTCCTCTCACAGGCGAGATCCCCCATGCGCCCTGCCCCCCGTTCCGCCCATGCGCCCCGCTTCGCCAGCATCACCGCCGCCGAACCCTTCCGCTCCGCCGAGGAAGCGTGGCTCTGGACCATGGCCGCGCTGATCGCCCGCCGCGACGGCGCGCGCATCACCGCCGGCAAGGGCGACAAGGTGCGGCCCTGCGAGCCGGACGACGTGATCAAGTGCCTCGACCGGCTGTACCGCCAGCGCCGCATCGACCTGATCCACGCGCGCGTCATGCGCATCTGGGGTGAACGCGGAAGCGCCCCCGACCCGCGCCACCTGTCGGAGCGCGCCGATGCGGCGCAGTGGCGGGAGGCGATGAACCGCCTGGAATGGCCGCTGCGCGTCAAGGGAATCGTGGCGTGACGCCCGGCCATCGCCGCGCGCGGGAAGCGGGGCAGGAGGCATGGATCGCCTTCGGCGGGGAAGCCGACCAGCCCTGGCTGCGCCTGCTCCGCCCCGGCTTCCGCCACTGCTTCGCCGCGCTCCGCGACGAGGCCGGCTGGACGGTTGTCGAGCCCCTCTCCGGGCGCCTGTTCGTCGGGCGGCTGGCCGTGCCGGCAGAGTTCGACCTGCCGGGCTTCTACCGGCGCGCCGGCCTTGTCGTGCTCGGGCCCTTCGTGCCGGGCGCGGTGCGCGCGCGCCGCCTGCCACCGCTGCTGCCCTTGACCTGCGTCGCGCTCTGCCGGGCGGTGCTTGGCGCCGGCGCACCCGTTGCGCTGACGCCGCGCGGCCTGTTCAAGCGACTTTCACGAATTCTGCAGCAGAATAGGAAAATTATCTTGACGTCGGCGATAACCTAGCCTATCAACCCCTCACCAACGGGCTCATTGCGCCCGGAGGTCTTCCTCCCGTTCCCCCCGAGCCTTTCGCGGGCCCGCTCCCCTCACCGGGGGCGGGCCCGCGGCTTTTTTGGGGGTGTTCCGGGCATCCCGTCCCACGATCGTCGAGAGGAGCCGCGCGCGCATGGGTGGCCTGTTCCGCGCCCCGAAGCCTGTCGTCATCGCGCCCCCGCAGGCGCCGGCCACGCCGGCGCCCGCCCCGGCCGCGGCCGCCGAGGAGACCGCCGCCACCGCCCGCGCCGAAACGCGCGAGCGGGCCAGGCGCGGCCTCTCCGGCACCATTGCGACCTCCGCCGCGGGCGTCCTCGGCGCGCGCGCCGACTTCGCCGCGACGCGCAAGTCGTTGCTGGGGGAATGACGCCATGACCCCCGATGACATCCTGGCGCGCCACGCCCGCGCGCTGGACCGTCGCCGCGCGCAGGACGCGCTGTGGCAGGATTGCTACGACCACGTGCTGCCGCCCTCCACCGGCGGTCGCGTGCCGCTGTTCGACGCGACCGCGGCGGATGCGGCGGAACAGCTCGCCGCCTCCCTGCTGGCGGAACTGACGCCGCCCTGGTCGCGCTGGTTCGGCCTGGCGCCCGCGCGCCCCGACGCCATCGCGCCCGAGGCCGCCGCCATCCTCGACGACGCGGCCGAGACGCTGCAGGGGCATCTGGACCGCTCGAACTTCGCGCTCGAGATGCACCAGGGGTTCCTCGACCTGGTGGTGGCCGGCACCGGCCTGCTGCTGGTGGAGGAGGCGCCGCCCGGCGAGGCTTCGGCGTTGCGGTTCACCGCCGTGCCACTGCGCGAGGCGGTGCTCGAGGAAGGCCCGTCGGGCCGGCTCGACACCGTGTTCCGCGCGGCGCGCCTGTCCGAGGCGGCGCTGCGCGAGCGCTACACCGCGCCGAACCTCCCGCCCGCGCCCGCCGCCGAGGACGCGGACGCGCCACGGCACCGCGTGCTGGAAGCGGTCTGGCCCGACCGCATGGGCCATCGCTTCATGGCCGTGCTCGCGACCGACAGCGGCGCGGTACCGCTCGCCGAGGGCCGCTTCGCGGAAAGCCCGTTCATCGCCTTCCGCTGGCTGAAGGCACCGGGGGAGGCCTATGGCCGCGGCCCGGTCGCCAAGGCCCTGCCCGACATCCGCACGGCGAACAAGGTGGTGGAACTCGTTCTCAAGAACGCCTCCATCGCCGCGACGGGCATCTGGCAGGCCGATGACGACGGCGTGCTGAACCCGGCGACGGTGCGGCTCGAACCGGGCGCCATCATCCCGAAGGCGCCGGGCTCCGCGGGGCTCACGCCGCTTGCGGCGCCGGGGAACTTCGACGTCTCGCAGCTCGTGCTGACCGACCTGCGCGCCCGCATCCGCGGCGCGCTTCTGGCCGACCGGCTCGGCCCCGGGCGATCCGACAACATGACGGCGACCGAGGTGCTGGAACGCGCCGCACAGACCGCCAGGCTGCTCGGCGCCACCTACGGCCGGCTGCAGGCGGAGCTGCTGACGCCGCTCGTCTCGCGTTGCCTCGCGATCCTGCGGCGGCGCGGCGAGATCCCGCCGCTCCTGCTGGATGGGCGGGAGGCGCGGCTCAGCTACCGCAGCCCGCTCGCGCAGGTTCAGGGGCGCGCGGATGCGGCGAACACGCTGCTGTTCCTGCAGGCCGTGCGCGCCATGGGCCCCGAGGCGGTGGCGACGATCGACCTGCCCGCGGCCGCGCGCTGGCTCGGACGGACGCTGAGTGCGCCCGCCGAGGTTCTTCTTCCCCCCGCCCAACCCGACAAGGAGTGAGCGCCTCATGCCCGAGGACCTGCTGGAGACCGCACTTGCCGATGCCGGCGCCGCGCCGAAGGGCGCCCGCCCCGAGGAGGTGCCCGAGAAGTTCTGGGACGAGGAGGCTGCCGCCATCCGCGTCGACGCGCTGCTGAAATCCTACCGCGAGTTGGAGCGCCGCCTGTCGCAGCGCGTGGCGCCCCCCGGCGCCGATGCGCCGGACGAGGAACGCATGCGCTTCCGCCGGGCCATCGGCGTCCCCGATGGCCCGGACGGCTACGAGATCGAGGCGAAGCACGAGCTCTGCTGCCCCGATGCCGACATCAACCGCCGACTGCACGAAGCTGGCTTCACCAAGGACCAGGCCCAGCTCGTCTATGACCTGGCGGCCGAGCGCTTGTTGCCGTTGATCGCCGAGGCCGCCGGCCAGTTCGAGGCCGAGCGCCAGATCGAGCGCCTGCGCGAGCATTTCGGCGGCGAGGACCGCTTCCGCCGCATCGCCGGGCAGATCACCGCCTGGGGCCGCACGAACCTGCCCGCGCCGGTGATGGAGGCGCTGTCCACCACCGCCGAGGGCGTGATCGCGCTGCACCGGATGATGGAGGGCAAGGAACCCGGTCTCGCGCGCCGCGGCGAGGAGCCCGCGGCCGGCGACGAGGGCGAGCTGCGCGCCATGATGCGCGACCCGCGCTACTGGCGGACGCGCGAGCCGGAGTTCGTGCGCCGCGTGACCGACGGCTTCCGCCGGATGGTCGGCGGCTGAGCGCATTCCGGCGCGGCTCGAGCGGCGTCTCCCGCCGCTCGCCGCGCCGGCGGCCCCGCGCGATCGCGCGCGGTGGCCCGGGGCGGGTGGCGCGCCTGGACAAGGCCGCGCCGCCCGCCCCGTGAGTTTCCGGCCCACGCACAACCCTGACCGGCGCGCGGGCCGCGCCAGGCGCCGGCCCCCGCGGGCAACCGGCGCGATGGCGCTCTTCCTCAACACACACCGCGAAAGGGACCCCGCATGTCGGGCACCATCGAACAGGCCTTCGTGAAGCAGTTCGAGGCCGAGGTCGCCGAGGCCTACCAGCGCCAGGGCAGCAAGCTCCGCCCCACCATCCGCTCCAAGACCGGCGTGAAGGGTTCCTCCACGCTGTTCCCGCGCGTCGGCAAGGGCACCGCGGCCGCCAAGGCGCGCAACGGCGCCGTGCCGGTGATGAACCTGGAATACTCGAACGCCGAGTGCTTCCTGCAGGACTACTACGCCGGCGAGTGGATCGACCGACTCGACGAGATCAAGACCAACATCGACGAGCGGACGGTCATCGCGAATGCCGGCGCCTATGCGCTCGGTCGCAAGACGGACGAGCTGATCGTCGCCGCGCTGGACGCCGCGACGTCCGAGGCGACGGGCACCGGCACCGGCCTGACCGACACCGATGGCCTCACCAAGCAGAAGGTGCTGATGGCCTTCGAGATGCTGGGCGCGGCCGACGTGCCGGATGACGGCCAGCGCTTCGCCGTCGTCGGCTGGAAGCAGTGGAGCGAGCTGCTGCAGATCGACGAGTTCGCGAAGTCCGACTACGTGGGCGACGACGCCCTGCCCTGGAAGGGCACGCAGGCGAAGCGCTGGCTCGGCGCGCTCTGGATGCCGCATTCCGGCCTGACCAAGGCGGGCGTGCTGCGCTACTGCTACTTCTACCATCGCACGGCCGTCGGCCACGCGGTCGCGTCCGAGGTGGTGACGGACATCACCTGGC
This sequence comes from Roseomonas sp. HF4, assembly GCF_005222755.1. Classification (GTDB taxonomy): domain Bacteria; phylum Pseudomonadota; class Alphaproteobacteria; order Acetobacterales; family Acetobacteraceae; genus Neoroseomonas. Next base: position 182,722 of record NZ_STGD01000005.1, on the reverse strand, counting down.
ACGGCGACCGCGCCGCGCATTTCGTGAACAACATGATGTCCCAGGGCGCGGTCATGATCGACCCGACGGGCGTCGTGCGGATGCGGGCGCGCGAATAGCGGCAGACGCGGGGGAGGGTGAACCTCCCCCGCACCGGGCCCCACGACGTTGCTGCGCAACGCCGTGGGGACCCCAAGCCCTCCCTTCCTTGGCACCTGGCGCCGCCCCTTCGAGGTCCGGCGCCGGGTCGCAGAGAAGGTTGAGGGGGGTTCGGGGGGAGAAGTTCCCTTCTCCCCCCGCCTCCTTCTCCCCCCGTCCTTGTCGAGGAGTTCCCCCCGATGGCGCTCTCCGCCCTCGCGCTCAGTTCGCGCGCGCTGCTCAAGATCGGCGCGCAGCCTGTCGCCTCGCTCGATGAGGGCACGGCCGAGGCCGAGGTCGCGGCCAACCTCTATCCCGGCATCCGCGACGCGCTGCTCTCGGCCCATCCCTGGTCCTTCGCGACCGCCCAGGCAGCGCTCGGGCGCCTCTCGGCCGTGCCGCGCGCGGATTTCGCGCATGCCTACCAGCTGCCCGCGGGCTTCCTGCGTGCGCTCTCGGCCGGCTCGGCCGGGCGTGCGCGCGGCATCGTCTACCGGCTGTTCGAGGACCGGCTCTTCACCGATGCGGCCGAGGTCGCGCTGACCTACGTGTTCCGGCCGGAGGAAAGCGCCTTCCCGCCCTATTTCGCCTCGGCGCTCGTGGCGCGCCTGGCGGCCGAGTTCTGCATCCCGCTGACCGAGAACTCGTCCCGCGCCGAGATGCTGTTTCGACTGGCCGAGGCCGAGATGCGCCAGGCGCGCCAGGCTGACAGCCAGCAGGCGAGCGCGCGCGTGCTGGACGGCTTCTCCCTCGTCGACGTGCGGGGCTGAGCCATGCCTGCCGTCAAGCGTGCCAAGACGAGCTTCGCCGCCGGCGAGCTGGCGCCCGAGCTGCTCGGCCGCGGGGATCTCCGCGCGTTCGAGAACGGCGCGCGCCGCCTGCGCAACGTCTTCATCCAGCCCACGGGCGGTGTCACGCGTCGGCCGGGGCTGCGTCACGTCGCCCCGCTGCCCGGCCCGGCGCGGCTGATCGCCTTCGAGTTCAACACCGAGCAGACCTACCTGATGGTGCTGACCGAGGGGACGCTGCGCGTCTTCCTCGGCGATGGCGTCGTGGCGACGCTGCCCGGCCCCTGGACCGCGGCGATGCTGCCGCAGATCGGCTTCACCCAGAACGCCGACACGCTGCTGCTGACGCACCCCGCCATGGTCCCGCAGCGCGTGACGCGCACGCTGTCGGGCTGGACGATCGCGCCCTGGTCCTTCCTGCGCGAGCCCTTCTTCCGCTTCGCCGATGCGATGATGACGCTGCAGGCGACGGCACTGTCCGGCACCGCCACACTCTTCACCAGCGCCGCCTTCTTCCAGGCCGGGCATGTCGGCGCGCGGCTGCGCCTTGGCGGCCGGCGCCTCGTCGTGACCGCCATCCAGACGGCGCAGCAGGCGAGCGCCACGATCGAGGAGACGCTCGCCACCGGCGGCCCGACGACCGACTGGGACGAGGCCGCCTTCAGCGCCGCGCGCGGCTGGCCCGTCACCTGCGGCTTCCACCAGGAACGGCTCGTGATCGGCGGCTCGCGCGACCTGCCGAACCGGCTCTGGCTGTCGCGCACCGGGGACCTGTTCAATTTCGACGCCGGCACGGGGCTGGACGACGAGGCGATCGAGTTCGGCCTCGTCTCCGACCAGGTGAACGCGATCCGCGGCGTCTTCTCGGGCCGCCACCTGCAGGTCTTCACCTCGGGCGCCGAATGGATGGTGACCGGCGACCCGCTGACGCCGGCCAACATCCAGCTCAACCGGCAGACGCGCGTCGGATCGCCGATCGACCGGCTGGTGCCGCCGGTGGACGTGGACGGCGCCACGGTCTTCGTCGCGCGCGGCGGGCAGGGCGTCCACGAATTCGCCTATACGGACGTCAGCCAGGCCTACCAGGCCAACGACCTCGCGATCCTGGCGCGGCACATCGTCGCGGCGCCGGTCTCCATGGCCTACGACCAGAACACGCGGCTGCTGCACCTGGTGATGGCCGATGGCGCGATCGGCACGCTCACGCTCTATCGCGCCGAGCAGGTGACCGCCTGGACGCGCCAGGAGACCGCAGGCGCCTTCCGCGCCGTGGCCGAGAGCGAGGGCACGGTCTGGGCGGTGACCGAGCGTGCCGGCGCCTTCGCGCTCGAACGCTTCGAGACGGGCCTCGGCCTCGACGCCGCGCTGACCGGCAGCGCGGCGATCCCGCAGGACGAATGGAGCGGCCTCGGCCACCTCGAGGGCCGTGCGGTCGGCGTCCTCGCCGACGGCGCGCCGCGCGCGGCGGCGACGGTCGTGGACGGCGCCGTCACGATCGATCCGCCCGCGGCAACCGTGCAGATCGGCCTCGCCTTCCGGCACGAGGTCGAGCCGCTGCCGCACGACCTCATCGCGCCGTCCGGCGCCGCGACCGGGCCGCTGCGCCTGGTCGCGGTGACCTTCCGGCTGCTTGCGACACCCGCGCTCGCGGTCGATCTCGGCCGCGGGCCGGAGCCCGTGTCCTTCCGGCGCCTCGACACCCTGCTGCTCGATGCGGCGCCCGCGCCCTTCACCGGGGATGTCACGCTGCGCGGCCTCGGCTGGCGGCGCGACCGGCTGCGGCCGCTGTGGCGCATCGAGGGCGAGGTGCCGCTGCCCATGACGCTGCTTTCCGTCACCACCGAGATCAGGATGACCGACTGATGGCCCAGCTCGCTTCCATCGCCTCGCTCGTCGGCACCGGCCTCGGTGTCTATGGCCAGGTCCGCACGGCGCAGCAGCAGCGCGCGAGCAGTCGCGTGCAGGAGGAGAACCTCCGCCAGCAGCAGGCCGCGCAGCAGGCCCAGGCCGATGCGCAGTCCGCCGCGCGGGCGCGCGAGCGCCAGCAGGGCCTGGCGCGCACCATCGCGGCCGCCCGCGCGCGGCTCGGCGCCGGGGGCGTCGCGCCGGACGAGGGCTCGGCCGCCGCGCTGGCCGCCGGGCTCACGCGCGACGCCGCGCAGGACGCGGCGGAGGAGGCCGCCGTGACCTCGGCGCGCCTCGCCGCCGGGCGACGGTCGCTGCTCACGCCCGACGGCAGCCTCAACTCCTTCCTGCGCGCCGGGCAGAGCCTCGGCGGCGTGGTGCGCAACCTGCTCGACTGACCAGCGGCCTGCCCGCTCCACCCCACAGCTGATCCGAGGATCCCGATGGCCGAACACATCACGATCGGCGATGTCGCGCCGCGCGTGCAGTACGTCGCGGACGGCGTCCTGGCCGAGTTCACCTACCCCTTCCCGATCTTCGACGCGGCCGATCTCGAGATCCGCATCGATGGCGCGGTGACGGTCGGTGGCGCGACGGTCACGGGCGCCGGCCTGTCGGAGGGCGGCAGCGTCGTCTTCGATGTGCCGCCGACCGCCGGCGCGCTGGTCACGCTGCGCCGGCGCCTCCGCCTCGCGCGCTTGAGCGACTTCCAGGACAACGGCGTGCTGCGCGCGCGCACGCTGAACGACGAACTCGACTACCAGGTGGCCGCGCTGCAGCAGGTGGCGGACGACGTCGCCGGCGCGGTCAGGCTCGACCCGGCGGAAGCCGGCGCGCTCGTGCTCCCCGCACGCGCGGCGCGCGCCAATCGCGTGCTGGGCTTCGATTCGACGGGCGGGCTCGCGGTGTTCGAGCGCGACACCGGGCTGCTCGGCGTGCCCTTCCCGGGCGGCGTGCCGCTCAGCGTCGAGGAGAAGCTCGCCGAACGCCTGACGGCGCGCGACTTCGGCGCGACCGGCGACGGCGTGACCGACGACGGGCCTGCGCTCGCCGCCGCCATGGCCGCGGCCGCCGCCTCGGGCCGCGTGCTCGAGATCGGGGAGGGCACCTTCCGCACGACGCAGCCGCTGGTGCTGGGCGGCGGCGCGGCCGGGCTCTCGATGCGCGGCGCCATCCTCTATGCCGGGCCGGCGGGCCAGGCGGCGCTGACGCTCGGTGACGGCGCGGCCGTGCGCAACGCGGCCAAGCGGTACGAGGGCCTGCGCGTGCTGCGCGCCACGATCTCCGACTGGGAGAACGAGGGCGACATCGGCCTGGTGCTGCGCAACCTCGACGCCTCGCTGGTCGAGATCCGACAGGTCGAGGGCTTCACGATCGGGATCCGCACGCATGGCGTCGAGCGCGGCTTCGAGGATTCGACGCTGATCCTCGGGCGCATCGTGAACAACAGGATCGGCCTCGACGCCCGCACCGAGACGGCCGCCGCCTGGAACACCTCGGTCCGCTACTATGGCGGGCATTTCGCCATCGGCAGCACGGTGCACCCGACGAAGGACCGCTTCGGCGTGCGGCTTTCCGCCGCACCCGGCGCCTATGTCGCGCACAACCGGCATGTCTTCGACGGGCCTGGCTTCGAGTTGCAGGCGGAAGGCCGGCCGATCAGCGGCATCCCCTTCCTGGTCGAGGTGAACAGCCGTTCCGTCTGGGCGCGCGCGTTGCGGATGGAAGGCTGCAGCCCCTTCGTCGCGCGCCACACCGGGGCCGCGCAGGACCACATCTACGAGGTCGCCTGGGCCAGCCAGGCCTACCTCGTGGACGTGGACTATGCGCCGAGCGCGACCCGCGTCGGCTCGGTCGTGCGGTCGACGCACCAGGCGGCCGCCTTCCGGGAAGCCAGCCGCGAGGTGGCATCCGTGCCGAACCTCCGCGCCGCGCGCATCCGCTGGTCGAACACCGAATGGGGCTTCGAGCGGCTCGCCTGCCTGTCGTCGAACGTGGCCGGCAGCCCGTCGACGCTGGCGGAATTCGCCTTCCCCGCACTCGACAGCTTCGGCTTCGCCGATGACGGGGTGGTGCTGACCGGCGGGCGCGGCCTCGGCTTCGTGGTGGATGCCCGGCAGTGCCGGGACTTCGCGCTGGCCGTGGATGCGGACGCGCCGCGACTGGCCGTGATGTGCTTCGGCGCCGCGCGCAACCTTCTGACCGACACGGGCACGGCGCTGGTGCGCGCCTCCGGCCAGTCGCTCACCTGGAATCCGACGGCACGCTGGTACCAGGGTGCGGCCGACATGCTGGACGCGACGCTGACGCGCCCGCAGGTGGTGCGGCTCGCACCGGAGGTGGCCTACGCCATCATCGGCGTCGTGCGCATCGGCACGGACTACGCGGTGCGGGCGATGCGCCTCGGCTGCGATCCGCTGCACGCGCCGGCGTTGCTCTACGGCCAGCCCACGCTGCCCCACGGCACGCGCGACCTGACGGCCGAGGCCGCCTGGGATCCGCCCTCGATCGCGGCGGGTGCCTCGGCGCAGGTGAACGTGCCGCTGCCCGGCGCGCGGCCGGGCGACTTCGCCACCGCCGCCTACTCACTCTCGACCTCTGGCGTCGTGTTCCTCGCGCAGGTGGGGGCCACGGATGTCGTGACGGTCACGGCGTGGAACCGCAGCGGCGGCGCCGTCGATCTCGCGGCCGGCACGGTGCGGGCGCGGGTCAGCAAGGCATGACGCGCCGCCGCGAGCCCTCGGTTCGCGGTCCCGATCTCCGGACGGCGATGGATGTCGTGGCGGAGGGCTACCTCCGCTTCCTCCAGGCCGGCCCGGAACCCGCGACCGACGACGATACCAAGGCCTTCGCCGCGCACCACGCGGCCTGCCGCGCCGCGCTCGCGCACCTGACCGAGCTCGTGAAGCTCGCCCGCCAGCTGGGCAGCGAGGCGCCGGAACTCGAGGAGGCGACGGCGATGCTGGTCGAGGCCCGTGCCGCGCTGGCGGCCTACGAGGAGGATCGCGATGCCGGGGAGGAGCAATGCTGACGCTGGCTTCCTCGAATTCCTGTGGCTCTGGAACCGACGCAACCGCGGCGAGACGCCGGCCGTCCACCGGCGCATCGCGCGCTGGCTCGAGGCGCGCGACAGGGCGGCCGACCGCCGCCTGCTGCTGATGGCCTTCCGCGGCTGCGGCAAGTCCACGCTGGTCGGCCTCTGGTGCGCCTGGCTGCTGGCGCGGCGGCCTGAGACGCGCATCCTGGTGCTGGCGGCCGACCAGCCGCTGGCGGTGAAGATGGTCGCGAGCGTGCGGCGCATCGTCGAGCGCCACCCGCTCTGCCGCCACCTGATTCCCGAGGCGGCGGAATCCTGGGCGACCGACCGCTTCACCGTGGCGCGGGAGGGGGCGCTGCGCGATCCCTCGATGCTGGCACAGGGCATTGGCGGCAACGTGACGGGCAACCGCGCCGAGGTGATCGTCTGCGACGACGTCGAGGTCGCGGGGAACTGCGACACGCCGGGCAAGCGGGCCGAGCTGCGCGAGCGCCTGGCGGAAGCGGAATTCGTGCTGACGCCTGACGGCACGATCCTGTTCGTGGGCACGCCGCACCATGAACAGACGCTGTACCGCGACCCGAAGGAAGATGGCGCCTTCCTCGCCGGCTACCGGCGCCTCGTGGTGCCGGTGATGAACGCGGCCGGCGCCTCCGCCTGGCCCGAGCGCTTCCCGCGCGAGGCCATCGCGGCGCTGCGCGACCGTGTCGGCCCGCTGCAGTTCCATCGGCAGATGCTGCTCCAGGCGGTCTCGGCGGGCGCGGTGCGGCTCGATCCCGCCGCCATCGTCCGCTACGGCGAGGAACCGGACTACCGCGAAGCCCAGGGGCGTGGCGTGCTGACGCTGCTCGGCCACCGGCTGGTCTCGGGCGGCGCCTTCTGGGACCCGGCCTATGGGCGGCCGGGTGCCGGGGATGCCTCGGTGCTCGCCGCCATCTACTCGGACCAGGAGGGCCGGCACTTCCTGCACCGCCTGGCCTACCTGACGCACGACCCGGAGGCGGCCGACGACCCGGCCACGCAGCAATGCCGGGCCGTCGCGTCCGTGCTGCGCGACCTGCTGCTGCCGGCGGTGCGCGTCGAGACGAACGGGCTCGGCCGCTTCCTGCCGGCGCTGCTGAAGCGGGAACTGGCCCGCGGCGGCGTCGCCTGCACCGTCATCGAGCACGCGAGCACGCGCGCGAAGGAGGACCGCATCCTCGGCGCGCTCGAGCCCGCGCTGGCCGCGCGGCGCCTGCATGCGCACGAGAGCGTGTTTCGCACGCCCTTCGCGGCCGAGATGGCGGAATGGCGGCCCGGCGCGCCGGGCCTGCGCGACGATGCGCTCGACGCCGTGGCGGGCGCGTTGTTGGCCGAGCCGGTGCGGCTGGTTCGCGGCGCGCGCCCGGCGGCGCGGCCGGACTGGCGCGGGTGACGCCCCTAGGCGGCGCGCCGCTTCAGGATCTCGGCACCGTGGCGGGCGCGCCCGCCATCCGTGATCTCGAAGCGGCCGTCGGCGCGCGGCCGCGCCAGGCCCATCGCGGTCAGGCGGTTCAGGCAGGGCCCGTCCTTCAGCCCGGGCGGGCGGCCATGCGGCCCGACCAGCGTCAGCCGGTGCAGCGCCGATCGGCAGCAGGTCTCGAGATAGGGCTCGTTCCACATCGCGGCGCGGCTTCCCGGGGGCGTCATGGCCCCAAGGGTGGTCCGCGCCGCCGGCGTCTTCAAGGTTCCAGCAGAAAGGGCAGGCGACATCATGCCGATCCAGATCGAACCGCTGTGGTGGATCACCGCCGTGGAGGCGCCCGTCGTGGCCGCGCTCTTCTGGATGATCCACGGGCTGCGCAAGGAGATCGCGGCGCGCATCGAGCGCGGCGACCAGCGCGATTCCGACGCGCTGACCCGAACGCGGGAGGACCTCGCGCAGTTCAAGCTCGAGGTCGCGCGAACCTACGTGCCGCTGTCGCTGATCCGCGACCTCGACCGGCGCATCTCGGACCATCTGGTCCGGATCGAGGCGAAGCTGGGCGAGGTCTCGCGCGCCGGCATCGCCGTGGCGCAGGCCGCCCGCCGGATGGAGGAACGGGAATGAGCGCCGCGATGCACCTGCCGCCGCGCGAGGCCGCGGCCGAGATCCTCGCGCTGACCCTTTGGGGGGAAGCGGCGGACCGCCCCGTCCGCGCCATCGAGGCGCTGGCCGCGCTGGTCATGAATCGTGCGCGCGCCGGCGTGCCGCATTGGGGCCAGGGGGTGGCCGGCGTCTGCCGCGCCCCCTTCCAGTTCCCGTGCTGGAACCGCAACCATCCGCGCCACGCCCTGCTGCGGGAGATCCCGCCCGGCGACGCCGCGCTGGCCATCTGCCGCCGGATCGCGGCGCGGGCGCTGGCCGGCGCGCTGCCCGACCCGACCGGCGGCGCCACGCATGTCCACGACGCCATGGCGCTGCCGGGCTGGGCGCTCGGCCGGGCGGCGGCGGCGGAGATCGGGGGGCTCTGCTTCTACCGGGCGGAGGATCTCGGCTGACGCGGCGCTGCCCCTGCTGCTACAGCGCGGCCATGGAACCCTTCGTCTACACCCTGGTCCGCGCGCCTGACTGGACGGCGGCCGAGGCCGCCGGCGCCTATGCGGGCAGCGCGGACGACGCGCGCGACGGCTTCCTGCATTTCTCGACCGCCGGGCAACTCCGCGCCAGCGCCGCGAAGCACCGCGCCGGCGTCGCGGACCTGCTGATGGTCGAGGCGGACGCCGCGTCCCTCGGCGCGGCGCTCCGCTGGGAACCCGCCGCGGGAGGCCGCCGCCCCGGCCTGTTCCCGCATCTGTACGCGGCGCTGCCGCTCTCCGCCGTCATGCGCGTCGTGCCGTTGCCGCTCGACGCCGAGGGTCGTCACGTCTTCCCCGAAGGCTTCCCCTGAGCCGAGCCCGCCGCGCGTTGGCTCATCGCCAGGGCGAAGACCACGACGACGGCACCGCCAACCGTCCAGGCGGTCGGCCAGACGCTCCAGATCAGCAGGTCGAGCCCGACCGCGAACAGCAGGGCGCTGAATTCGAGCGGCGCCAGCCGCGCCGCCGAATCGTGCCGGAACGCGATGGCGAGGCAGAGCGTGGCCCCGCCGGCCAGCAGCCCGTTCACCGCGAGCGCCGCCAGGTCGAGCGGGCCCGGCGCGACCCAGGACATAGCCGCGAAGGGCGCCAGCAGCAGCAGCCCCGGCAGCGACGACCACAGGATCAGCACCGCCGCCCCGGTCTCGTGCCGCAGCAGGCGGTTGATGGTCAGCACCGCGGCGTAGCAGGCGGTCGCGAACAGCGCCCAGAGATAGGCCCCCCAGGGCCCGTCCGCGCCGAGCCCCGGCCACATCGCCAGCGCGACGCCGGCGAAGCCGAGCACCGACCACCCCCAGACCGCCCGCCCGGTCCTCTCCCCCAGCACCAGCGCGGCCAGCCCCAGCGTCAGGAAGGGCGCGGTGAAGTAGACGAGGTAGCCCTCGGCCAGCGGGATGTCGCGGAGCGCCAGGAAGAACCCCATCCCCGAGCCCACCATGAAGACGGCGCGTCCCAGGTGCAGCCGAGGATGCGCCGTGGTGAGCGGCCCGCCGAGGCCGGGCATCGCCGCGCGCGCCGCGAACAGCACCAGCAGCAGCGTCGCATAGCGCACGGCGACCACCTGGTCCGCCGGGTAGGTGCCGGACAGCAGCTTGGAATTGGCGTCGAGCAGCCCGAACAGCGCCATCGCCGAGACCAGGTAGACCGGGCCCTGCACATCCATTCCCTTCGCCGCGTGACCGGCGCTTCTGGCCGGGCGGCGCAGGGTGCGTCAACCGGGCTTTCCCGGCGCCGCGCGCCGGGGCACAAGGGCGCGCCATGACCCCCGCCATTGCCTCCGCCCTCATGCCGCTGATGCGCGGCCTCGACGCCGAGACCGCGCACGGGATCGCGCTGAAGGCGCTCGGCCTCGGCCTCGCCGGCCGTGATTCCGGCGCCGACGACCCGGTTCTCGCGACCGAATGCCTCGGGCTCCGCTTCCGCAACCCGGTCGGCCTGGCCGCCGGCTTCGACAAGGACGCGGCGGCGGTGCTCCCGCTGATGCGCCTCGGCTTCGGCTTCGTGGAGGTGGGCACCGTCACGCCGCGCCCGCAGCCCGGCAATCCGCGCCCGCGCCTGTTCCGCCTGACGGAGGACGCGGCCGTCATCAACCGCATGGGCTTCAACAATGGCGGGCTCGATGGCTACGCCGCGCGGCTCGCGGCCCTGCCGCGGCCGATGCCCGCGGTGCTCGGCGCCAATATCGGCATCAACAAGGACGGCGCGGATCCGGAACGCGACTACCCCGCGCTCTACGCGGCCGTCGCGCCCTTCGCCGACTACGTGACCGTCAACGTCTCCTCCCCCAATACGCCGGGCCTGCGCGACCTGCAGGGGGAGGAACGGCTGGCCGCGATCCTCGACGCCATCGGCGCCATGCGCGCCACGCTGCCGCGGACACCGCCGCTGCTGGTCAAGATCGCGCCCGACCTGGCGGATGACGCGCTGGCGCCGATCGTGCAGGCGTGCCTCACGCGCGGCGTCGCGGGGCTGATCGTCTCCAACACCACCATCGCGCGCCCGCCGCTGGCCTCGGCACATGCGAAGGAGGCCGGCGGCCTGTCCGGCGCGCCGCTGTTCGGCCCATCGACCGAGGTGCTGCGCAAGGTGCACCGCATCGCGCGCGGGCGGCTCGTGCTGGTGGGCGTGGGCGGCATCGCGACGGCCGAGCAGGCCTACGCCAAGATCCGCGCCGGCGCCTCCCTGGTCCAGATGTACACGGGCTTCGCCTATGCGGGTCCCGTGCTGCCGCGGCGCATCGCCGACGGCCTCGCCGCGCTGCTGAAGCGCGACGGCTTCACCCATGTCGCCGACGCCGTCGGCAAGGACGCATGATGGAGATCATCGACGGCATCGCCCCGGTCGCGGAGCGCTACGACGGCTTCGTGCTCGACCTCTGGGGCGTGGTGCACAACGGGAAGGCGCTCTATCCCGGCGTCGCCGAGGCGCTGTCCGAGCTGAAGGCGCGCGGCAAGGGCGTCGTGTTCCTGACCAATGCGCCGCGGCGCGCCTGGTTCATCGCGAAGATGCTCGACGGCATGGGCCTCGACCGCGCGCTGTACGATGCGATCGTCTCCTCGGGCGAGGTGTCCTGGTGGCACCTCAAGCACCGCAGCCACCCGTGGTTCGCGAAGCTGGGCCGCGCTTGCGTCCATATCGGGCCCGACCGCGACCTGTCCGTGGTGGAGGACGGCGCGGCGGAGGTGGTCGAGGACCCGCGGTCGGCTTCCTTCCTGCTGAACACCGGCCCCGATCCGGTGCGCGGGCCAAAGAGCGTCGAGCCCTACCGCGCTGCGCTCGAAGCCTGCCATGCCGCCGGTCTGCCGATGCTCTGCGTGAACCCCGACCGCGCCGTGATGGTGGGCGACGACCGCGTGCTCTGCGCCGGCGCACTGGCCGATGTCTACCTGGACCTGGGCGGCGCGGTGCTCGAGATCGGCAAGCCCGACCCCGCGGTCTACGACCCGGTGCTGGAGGCGCTGGGCAATCCGCAGCGGCACCGCGTGCTCGCCATCGGCGACACGCCGCATACCGACCTTGCCGGCGCCCAGGCGGCGGGCATGGACGCGCTCTGGGCGCTGACGGGCCTGGCCGCCGCGGCGCATGGCGAGAACCCGGAGCCCTCGCGCCTCGCCGCCGTGGCGCATGAGGAGGGCGTGCGCCCGATCGCGGCGCTGCGCTCGCTGCGCTGGTGAGCGCCCGCGCGCAGTCCCGGCTGCGCGCCATCTGCCTCGCCCTGCCGGAGGCGACGGAGCAGGAGACCTGGGGCGTGCCCACCTGGCGCATCCGCGGGCGCATCTTCTGCATGTGGTCGCCGATGGAGGGCGCGGACGCCGCGCTATGGTGCAAGGCGCCGCGCGGCGTGCAGGAAATGCTGGTCGAGGCGGCGCCGGATCGGTTCTTCCGCCCGCCCTATGTCGGGCACAAGGGGTGGATCGGGTTGCGGCTCACGGGCCGCGTGGACTGGGCGGAGGTCGAGGCGCTGGTTCGCCGGTCGTGGAGCATGACGGCGCCGAAGCGGCTGCAGCGGGCGGGTTGAACGACCCGGAAGGTCGGGGGAGGGGAACCTCCCACGATCCCCCTCCCTTCCTTGGCACCTGGTGCTGACCCGGGAAGGTAGGGCGCCAGGTGCAAAAAATGGTTGTGGGGGGTCCGGGGGGAGAAGTTCCCTTCTCCCCCCGGCCTTCAATCCACGATGAACAGCCTCGCCCCCGTGCTGGTGCGCGACCTGTGCGCCTCCGCCCCGTCCGCCACCTGGTAGGACATGCCGGGCTTCAGCGTGAAGACTCGCCCATCGGCGAGCGTCGTCTCGAGTTCGCCCTCCAGCACCAGCAGCACGTGGCCCTTCTGGCACCAGTGGTCGGAGACGTAGCCCGGCGAATACTCCACCATCCGCACGCGGATCGGGTTCTCCGCCGGCCCGACATGGCGCGTGCGCCAGAGCGCCTCGCCCGCATCGCCGGCATGGCGCGTCGGCGGCACCGCCGACCAGTCGGTGGTGTCGAACGGGATGGCGGACATCTGCATGGCGGGACCCTTCAGGCGTGGCCGGCGCTGCCGGAGAGCAGGGCAGGGTCCACGCGCAGCTTCGCCAACGCCGCTTCCCAGGTCGTGCCGGCATCGTCGCGGAACACGAGCGCGCCGTCCGCCGGCACGCTGAGCCAGGCGTTGCGCTGGATCTCGTCCTCGAGCTGGCCCGGTGCCCAGCCGGCGTAGCCCAGGGCCAGGACGCAGTCGCGCGGCCCGCCGCCGGACGCCACGGCCTTCAGGATCTCGACGCTCGCGGTCAGCGCGAGGCCCGGCATGACGGGCAGGGTCCCCTCGGTCGACCATTCGTCGCTGTGCAGCACGAAGCCGCGCCCGCTTTCGACCGGCCCGCCCGCGACCATCCGGATGCGCCGCTGCGGCGGCACGGGTTCCAGTTCGAGCTGCCGGAGGAGGTCGTCGAAGGCCATCCCCGCCAGGGGGCGGTTCACGATCAGCCCCATCGCGCCATCGGACGAATGGGCGCAGAGGCAGACGACGGTATGGTCGAAGCGCGGGTCCTGCATGCCGGGCATCGCGATCAGCAGGTGACCGGACAGGTAGCCGGCGGGCTCCGGCATGGGGCTTGAAGTGGCCATGGCAATTAGGTGGCGCAGCCCGCCCGGTCCCGCAACCCATCCCTTCCCCCATGACAGCCAGCATGCCGCGCGCTACATCCGCCCGGGCAATGAGGAGGACGACATGCCGATTTCCGTGGGCGAGACCATTCCGGCCGTGAAGGTCATGCAGGCCACCGCCGAGGGGCCGAAGGAAGTGGACACCGGCGCGTTCTTCAAGGGCCGCACCGTCGTGCTGTTCGGCGTGCCCGGCGCCTTCACGCCGACCTGCTCGGCCAAGCACCTGCCGTCCTTCACCGAGAACGCCGACGCGCTGAAGGCCAAGGGCGTGGACGCCATCGCCTGCATGGCGGTGAACGACGCCTTCGTCATGGGCGCCTGGGCGAAGGACCAGGGCATCACCGACCAGGTGGCGATGATCGCCGATGGCTCGGCCGCCTTCACCAAGGCGATGGGGCTCGAATTCGACCTGACGGCGCGCGGCCTCGGCGTGCGCTGCCAGCGCTTCGCGCTGGTCGCGAAGGACGGCAAGGTGACGCATATCGCCGTCGAGGCGCCTGGCGCCTTCGACGTGTCGAGCGGCCAGGCGGTCCTCGCCGCGCTCTGATGCGGCGCGGGCCCGCCGGTTGCCGGCGGGCCCGGCCTTTCAGCGGATGGTGATGGGACGGCGCGCCACCACCGGGTTCTCGGCGCCCGGCGCCGTCGTGACGTAGCGCAGTTCGTACGCGCCGGGCTTGTCGGGGGCGGCGAGCTCGCCTTCCGTTCCGTCCGCGTCCACGCTGAAATACCCTTCGTAATGATCGGGTGCTGCATCTGGCGGCACGATCGTGACGTAGTCGCCGCTGCCGCGCGGCCCGGTGTAGCGCACGCTGAAGCGCTGCCCCGCGGCGGCCTCGCCCGGGGCCTCGAGGGTCGCGGCGGCGGGCGTCAGCGTGATCGGCCGGCGCGCGATCACCTGCTCGCCCCCCGGCGCGGTCAGCACGAAGCGCAATTCGTGCGGCCCCGCCATGCCGGGCAGCCGCAACTGGCTCTCCCCGCCATCGATGCTGACATAGGCGTTGCCGATATAGGCCCCGGCCTCGGCCGAGGGCGGCACCACCGAAATGAAGCTGCCCGAGGCCGCCTGCGCCGGCGTGTAGCGCACCGTGATGGGGCTGCCCGCCATGGCGGTCGCTGGCGCCTCGATCGTCGCGCGCGCCTCGACCACGCGGAGCGGGATGCGGGCCAGCACGGTGCCGTCGGCGCCTTCGACGAAGCGGATCTCGTAGGTGCCGGGCGCACCCGGCGCGGTCACCACCAGCGGGCTTTCCGCCCCTTCCACCCAGGCAAAGGCGTTGCCGACATGGGCGCCGGCCTCGCTGCCCGGCTCGGCGATGCCGATCCAGGAACCCGGCGCGCGCGGCCCGGTCCAGCGGATCTCGACCTGGCTGCCGCCGGGAACCTCGGCGGCCGCGGCAAGGGTCGCGGTCGCGGGCGTGACCGTCACAGCGGCGCGCCCGATCGGTCGCCCGGCGCGGGCGAGGACGTACCGCACCTCATACGCCCCTGCGGTGGCCGGCGCGCGGACCCGCGCGGGCGAGCCATCCGCGGTCCAGGCGTAGTGGTGCGTCTCCTGCGCCTCGGCATTCGGGGCGGTGGGGACGAAAACAAGGTAATCGCCGAGCTCGTTCGGACCCTCCCAGGCGACCTCAAGCACCTCGGTCGCGCCGATGGTCGCGGCGGCGGCGCGCAGCGTCGCGCGCGGCAGGGCATCGGCCAGCGGCACGACGATCTCGGCCGGGCCGCGCGCCGTGACCTCCGCCGTCACGCTGCCGATCCGTTCCTCGGTCGAGGCGGTGACGACATAGCGCCCCGGCGCCAGCGCCAGCGCCATGGCGGGGCCGTCATGGACCGGCGTCTCCCCCCCTTCGCGCAGCACGGTGAAGGCGGCGTTCGCGAGCGTGGGGCCGCCCGGGCCCTGCGTCGCGCGCAGGCCAGTGGTGCGGGGCGGCGTGGCCGGCGGCGGGGCGGGGCGCGCCTGCGCCGTGCGGCTCAGCGCATCGGCCAGTTCCGCCGCATTGCCGGCGGCGACGAACATCCCGCCCGTGCGTTCCGCGATGCAGGCGACGCGCGCGCGTTCCTGCGGGCTGCGCAGGTCGAAGCCCACGACATGGGCGGTGAAGCCGGCATTGGCGGCTTCCAGCTCCGCGGCGAGCGCGCAGGGGTCGCCGCCGCAGGTCTCGATGCCGTCGGTCACCAGGATGATGGTGCCGCCGCGTTCCTGCACACGGAGCGCGCGCGCCGCCTCCCGCACGCTTTCGGTCAGCGGCGTGCGGCCGCGCGCGGTCATGCGCCCGAGCGTCTCGCCGATTGCGGCCTCGTCGACCGGGCCGGGCGGGCGCAGCAACTCGATGTCGCGGCAATCGCCCGCGCGGCGGTGGCCATAGGCCATCAGGCCGACGCGGCTGCCGGCCGGGAAGCGGGAGAACATGCCGCGCACGGCGCCGCGCGCGATGTCGAGCTTCGTCTCGTCCCCGATCCGCCCCCACATCGATCCCGACATGTCGAGGATGACGATGGTCTCGGGCGGCGTCTGCGCCCGGGCGGGCGGGGCGCCGAGGGCGGCGAGCAGTATCGCGGGCAGCAGCAGGCAGCGCATGGGCCGGGGTGTCTCCGATGACGAAGGGCCGCCCATCCGGGCGGCCCTGCGGAGACTAACAGCGATCGGTCCGGCGCCGGAACCGCGCCGGATCACATCACTGCGGCTCGACCCCCGAACTGCGGACGAGTTCGCGCCAGGTCTGGCGCTGGCTCTGCATCATCGCGGCGAATTCCGCGGGCGTGGAGGCGAAGGGCACGTTGCCGTTGGCCTCCAGCCGCCGGAGCATCGTGGCGTCGCGCAGCCCCGCATTGATGGCCGCGTTCATGCGCGCCACGATCGGCTCCGGCATGCCCTTCGGCCCCATGACGGCCGAGAAGGAGGGCAGGTCGTAGTTCGGGACCCCCTGTTCCTGCACCGTCGGCATGTCGGGCGCGAGCGGCCACCGCGTCGCGTTGGTCACGCCGAGTGCACGGATCTGCCCCGCGCGGATCGAGCCGATCACGCCGGAATAGCTGTCGAACACCACCTGGATGTTGCCCGCGATGAGGTCGGCCAGCGCCGGCGCCGCGCCGCGATAGGGCACATGCGCCATGTCGGTGCCCGTGCGCATCATGAACAGCACGCCCAGCATGTGGTTGGCCCCGCCCGCGCCGGCCGAGCCGAAGTTGAGCTTGCCCGGATTGGCCTTCAGGTGCGCCACCAGTTCCTGGATGTTGCGCGCGGGGACCGAGGGGTGGACGCAGACCACCGCGGTGCCGGTCGCGAAGGTCGCGACGGCGGTGAAGTCGTCGACGCCGTCATAGCCGGCGTTGCGGAACAGCAGCGGCGCGCCGAGATGCGACGACGGCGAGGCCATCATGACCGTGTAGCCATCCGGCGCCGCCTGCGCGACATGCAGCGTGCCGACCGTCCCGCCCGCGCCCGAGCGGTTGTCGACCACGCAGGGCACACCGAGCGCGGCGCCCAGGATTTCCGCCTGCAGCCGCCCGGCGATGTCGGACGCGCCGCCCGGCGGGTAGGGGACGACGAGGCGGATGGCGCGGCTCGGCCAGGCCGCCTGCGCGACGGCAGGGCGGGCGAGGCCGGCGGCGCCGAGGCCGGCGGCGAGGGTGGGCAGGGCGCGGCGGCGGATCATGCGGGTCTCCCGGAGGCGGATGCCGCGCGGCGGCGGCCGGCGGCGGGCGCAGCATGGCGCGGCGCCACGATATTCGGAAGCACGTTCCATGCCGGACGGGCGTGGTCCGTGCCACGTGGATCGCCGGCCGGAGGGCTTGATCCAGATCAAGTCGCGCCATAGATTTCAGAAAATTCTGAAACGACGGTCTATCCATGAACCTCCCGCCGCTCGTCCAGTCCTTCGTGCTCCATTTCGGCGAAATGGGGTCGCGCTGGGGCATCAACCGCACCGTGGGGCAGATCTACGCGCTGCTCTATGTCTCGCCGCGGCCGCTCTGCGCGGACGACATCGTCGATGCGCTCGGCGTGTCGCGCTCCAACGTCTCGATGGGGCTGCGCGAATTGCAGGCGTGGAACCTCGTGCTGCTGCGCCACATCCCGGACGACCGGCGCGACCATTTCACGACGCCCGAGGATGTCTGGCAGATCCTGCGCGTGCTGGCCGAGGAGCGGAAGAAGCGCGAGGTCGACCCGACGCTCTCGGTGCTGCGCGAACTGCTCATGCAGAAGCCCGGCAGCGAGGTCGAGCAGCACGCCCAGGCCCGCATGGCCGAGATGCACGGCCTGATCGAGCGCCTGACCACCTGGTACGAGGACGTGAAGCGGCTCGAGACGGACCGCCTGACCGCGCTGCTGGCGCTCGGCGCGCGCGTCACCAAGTTGCTCGATGCGAAGGACAAGGTCGTGGGCCTGGTCCGCCGCAAGAAGGAAGCCTGACCCATGGACGCGCTCATTCTTGCCCGCATCCAGTTCGCGGCGAACATCTCCTTCCACATCCTGTTCCCGACCATCACCATCGCGCTCGGCTGGGTGCTGCTGTTCTTCAAGCTCCGCTTCAACGCGACGGGCGACGAGAAGTGGATGGAGGCCTACCGCTTCTGGGTGAAGGTCTTCGCGCTGTCCTTCGCGCTCGGTGTCGTGTCGGGCATCACCATGTCCTTCCAGTTCGGGACGAACTGGCCGGGCTTCATGGAGCGCGTGGGCAACATCGCGGGCCCGTTGCTGGCCTATGAGGTGCTGACCGCGTTCTTCCTGGAAGCGACCTTCCTCGGCATCATGCTGTTCGGCTGGAAGCGGGTGCCGGGCTGGGTGCATACCGGCGCGACCTTCCTGGTCGCCTTCGGCACCACCATGAGCGCCTTCTGGATCCTGGTGCTGAATTCCTGGATGCACACGCCCCAGGGCTTCGAGATGCGCGACGGCGTGGCGCATGCAACCGACTGGTTCGCGATCGTCTTCAACCCGTCCATGCCCTATCGGCTGGCGCACATGCTGATGGCCTCCGCGCTGACGGTCGCCTTCCTGCTGGCGGGCATGTCCGCCTGGCGCTGGCTGCGCGGGGACCGCGCGCCATCGGTCATGGCGGTGCTGCGCACGGGTGTCGTGATGGCGGCGGTGGGTGCGCCGACGCAGCTGCTGCTCGGCGACATGCACGGGCTCAACACGCTCGAGCACCAGCCGGCCAAGGTCGCGGCCATGGAGGGCAACTGGGAGACGCGCGGGCACGTGCCCCTGCTGCTGTTCGCCATCCCGGACGAGGCGGCGCGCGGGAACCGCTTCGAGATCGGCATCCCCTCCGGCGCCAGCCTGATCCTGCGCCACAGCGCAGCGGGCGAGGTGCCCGGGCTCAACGACTTCCGCGGCGAGCACCCGCCGGTGGCGCCGGTCTTCTATGCCTTCCGCGTCATGGTCGGCACCGGGATGCTGATGATCGCCTTCGGCCTCGGCGGCGCCGTCCTGCTCTGGCGGCGCGGGAGCCTGCCGCGGTTCGTGATGTGGGGGCTGGTCGCCATGACCTTCTCCGGCTGGGTCGCGACGCTTGCCGGCTGGTACGTCACCGAGATCGGCCGCCAGCCATGGCTCGTCACCGGCGTGCTGACCACGGCGCAGGCGGCCGGGCCGGTGCCTGCCGCCAGCATCGGCGCGACACTCGCGATGTACCTCGTGCTCTATGCGCTGCTGCTCGTGGCCTATGTCGGGACGCTCTATCGCCTGGCGGCGAAGGGACGGATGGCGCCGGATGCGGCGCCCGGGCTGAAGGGCGTGCCGGCATGACTCCCTTCCTGCCGCCCGAATGGCTGCCCGTGGTCTTCGCGGGGCTGATGGCGCTGTCCATCCTCCTGTATGTGGTGCTGGACGGGTTCGACCTCGGCGTCGGCATCCTGCTGCCGCGAATGCAGGCGGAAGCCGACCGCGACCGCATGATCGCGGCGATCGGCCCCTTCTGGGATGCGAACGAGACCTGGCTCGTGCTCGGCGTGGGCCTGCTGCTCGTAGCCTTCCCGGCGGCGCATGGCCTGATCCTGACCGAGCTCTACCTGGCCGTCGCGGTCATGCTGGTCGGCCTGACGCTGCGCGGCGTCGCCTTCGAGTTCCGCGCCAAGGCGCAGGACCTCAGGCAGAAGCGCCGCTGGGATCATGCCTTCGTCGCGGGCTCCCTGGTCTCGGCGCTGTCGCAGGGCTGGATGCTCGGGCGCTACGTGCTGGGCTTCGCGGAAGGCTGGGCGGCGACGGGCTTCGCCGCCATGGCCGCGGTCGGGCTCGCCATCGCCTATGCCTTCATCGGCGCCGCCTGGCTGATCTGGCGGACAGAGGGGGAATTGCAACGTGCGGCCATTGGCTGGGCGCGGGCGGCGATCTGGCCGATGGGGATCGGCATCCTGTTGGTCTCGGCCGTCAC
This sequence comes from Roseomonas sp. HF4, assembly GCF_005222755.1. Taxonomy (GTDB): domain Bacteria; phylum Pseudomonadota; class Alphaproteobacteria; order Acetobacterales; family Acetobacteraceae; genus Neoroseomonas. The sequence goes on along the minus strand of NZ_STGD01000005.1, from coordinate 163,281 downwards.
GCCGCTCGTCAGCCCGCGCATCTTCGAGCGCTGGTTCGCCTTCCCCGAGGTGTTCCTGCTGGCGCCGTTGCCGATCGTGACCGCGGCGCTGCTGCTCGGCATCGCCAGCCTGCTGCGCCACATGCCGCTGCCGAACGACGCGCTCCGCCGGGTGCCCTTCTGGGGCGCCGTCGCGCTGTTCGCGCTGTTCTTCGCGGGGCTGGCCTGGTCGTTCTTCCCCTATGTGGTGCCCGAGCGCCTGACCATCTGGCAGTCGGCCAGCGCGCCGGAGAGCCTCTCGCTCATCCTGGCCGGTGCGATCTTCGTGCTGCCCGTCATCCTTGCCTACACCGTGCTGGCCTGGCGCATCTTCGGCGGCAAGGCGCGCGACCTGACCTACTACTGAACCGCGGCCTCGGCCCGCTCGCGCCCGACAAGGGCGCCGAGCAGGCCGAGCTGCACGATGTTGACCGCAATCCCCACCCACCACGCGGCGGCATAGAAGCCGACCGCGTCGTAGATCGCGCCGGCCAGCCAGGCGCCCGAGGCCATGCCCGACAGGCCGACGAGGAACAGCGCCGGCACGCGCCACGCTGCCTCCGCGGCCGGGAAATGCGTGCGGATCGCCATGACATAGGCCGGGATGATGCCGCTGAAGCCGAGCCCGTAGGCGGCGGCCGCGAAGAACAGCCCGGCCTCGTCCTGCGTCACCAGGAAGCCCGCCATGCCCACGACCTGCGCCGCCGAGCCCGCCAGCGCGGTGCTGAGCCCGCCGATCCGGTCCGACAGCCAGCCCCAGAACTGCCGCGCGACGAAGGCCGAGAGCAGCAGGACCGAGAGCATCATCGCCCCGCGCGACGCCGCGATGCCGAGGTCGGCGCAGAAGGCCACGAGATGCGCCGCCGGCATCGCCATCGGGATGCAGCAGAGGAAGTTGCAGGCCGCGATGGCGCCGAGCGCGACGTTGGGCCGCATGCCGAGCACACGCCCGCCGGCCCCGGTGCGGATCGCCGCCGGGCCGCGCAGCGGCGCGGGCGCCGGGCGCAGCACCAGCGCGGCCAGCGTCACGATGATGGCCGCGGCGACGGCGCCATAGGCCAGCATCGTCGCCTGCCAGCCGAAGCCGCGGATCGCGCGCTCGAACAGGAAGGGCCAGAGGAAGCCCGCGATGTACTGCCCGGAGGAGACGAGGGCGAGCGCCGTGCCGCGCCGCCTGTCGAACCAGAGCGAGACATAGGCGACCATCGGCGCAAACAGCGCCCCGTTGCCGAACAGCCCGACGCCGAGCCCGATCCCCGCGAGCAGCGACCAGGCCTGCCCGAGCGAGGCGAGCGCGAGCCCAGAGAAGATCGCCGCGCCGCCGAGGATGGCGACCGCGCGCTGCCCGACGCGCGCCGCCAGCAGCCCGCAGATCACGCCCCCGATGCCCGAGCCGAGGTAGGCCAGCGACGTCGCGAGGGAGGGCAGCGACCGCCCGCCGCCCAGGCTCTCGGCGATCGGCGCGAGGCCGATGACGACGGTCAGCGGCGCGCCGGCGGCCAGCGCAAGCATCGTCACGGCGGTGACGGCGACCACCCAGGAGGTGCGCGTCTCGATGCTCTCCGCACCCTGGCCCTGTCCGTCCGTCACGCGCGTCCCCGCCGCATCGCGCCGAGGTTACGCCGGATCGCGCGCATGGGAAGGCCGGGGCAGCCCGGCCGCCCGGTCAGTGCAGCGGGTCGAGGAACGGCGTGCCCGGTTCCGCCACGTAGAAGATGACGACGCGCATCGGCTCGGTGGCGCTGCGGTTGTAGCCAGTCATCCGCAGGTTGGGCGGCTCGAGCATCGATTCACCGGCCCGCACCGTGACGGGTGCCCGGCCGTCCATCTCGAGCGTGAAGGCGCCCTCGAGGATGTAGACGGCGACAGGGAAGCGATGCGTGTGGAACACGGTGGCTTGGCCAGGCGCGATCGTCGCGGTCAGGATCGAGACCTGCTGGCGTTCGCCGCGGGGCATCCCTTCCACGGTCTCCTGCAGCAGGAGGTTCGGACGCGCCGGCGGCCCCTGTGCCAGCACGGGCGCGTTGACCATGAGCGCCGCCACCGCGACGCCGAGGATGTGGACGATGCGCATTGGTCTGCCTTCCGATCGAGAAGGCGCCAAGCCTATGCACCCCGCGCGGCGCACTGCCATGCAATTCGGCCCGGGCGCTGCGAATTCACGGCTGCCCGCGAAGGCTGCGCGCGAACCGCGCCCGATGCGGAACGAGTCTGCGCCGCCGAGCCATCCGATCGGACGCCGCCCTAGGATGCGCGCGCGCCACTGCGCGGACGCAGCGCCTCGGCCGAGCGGCGGACCACCTCCGAGACCTGCAGCAACTGTGTGCCGAGCGGACTGGTGCGGCGCCAGACCATGCCGATCCGGCGCGAGGGCCGCGGCGCCGGGAAGCGGGAGACCGAGACGGCGGCCGAGCGCGTCTCGACCGCGACCGCCATGTCCGGGATCAGCGTGACGCCGATGCCGGCGCCCACCATCTGCACCAGCGTGGACAACGAGCTGGCGTCGAGCAGCTCGCGCGTCGAGGACGCCTCCATCCGGCAGAAGGACAGCGCCTGGTCGCGGAAGCAGTGCCCTTCCTCAAGCAGGAGAAGCCGCATCTCGCGCAGCCGCTCGACGCTCGGCACGGGCTTGCCGGCTTCCGTGCCTGGCCGGACGAGGACGAACTCCTCCTCGAACAGCGCCACTTCCTCGAGCGAGGGCTCGGAGACCGGCAGGGCTAGGATGGCGGTGTCGAGCCGGCCGTCCGCGAGGTCGCGGATCAGCCGCGGCGTCAGCGTCTCCCGCACATGGATGTCGAGCCCGGGGTGGCGCTGCGCCAGGTCGCCGATGATGGTCGGCAGCAGGTAGGGGGCCACGGTCGGTATGACGCCGATCCTGAGCCGCCCGGTCAGATGGCCGCGCGCGGCGCGCGCCAGTTCGTCCAGCTCGTCCACGGATCTGAGGATGTCGCGGGCGCGGAGCGTGAATTCCTCGCCGAAGCCGGTCAGCGCGACCCCCCGCGGCCCGCGTTCGAAGAGCGCGGCGCCGAGTTGCTCCTCGAGGTCCTTGACCTGCATCGACAGCGCGGGCTGCGAGATGGCGCAGGCTTCCGCCGCCCGCCCGAAATGGCCGTGGCGGGCCAGGGCGGCGACATAGCGGAGCTGCCTGAGCGTCAGGTTTATCATAAGCTCACCTGATCGTAGCAATCAGGAGATCGATCTTAAACTAATGGTCCGGATTTGGTAGGGTGCCGTGAAGCAAGACCCGCCGAGTCACCGGGTGCGGCCGGCGATCACGCCCCGTGGCGTGCGCGCGGCCAGCGGGTGGCATGGCTCCGCCTCGGCGATTTTGCTACAGGACGGCGGTCTTGAACGCGCACGGCAGCATTGGCGCCCTTCTCGGCGCCGGGCTGTCCGACAAACCGGATCCGGCGGCGAGTCGCCGGCCACGTCAGTGAACTTAGCCAGGAACGGAGAGCAAGATGGACGGAAACACTGGTGCCGGCGCCGGGAAGTGCCCGGTGATGCACGGCACGCCCACGGCGGCCCGCTTCTCCACCCGGTCGAACAAGGACTGGTGGCCGAATGCGCTCAACCTGCGCATCCTCGCCCAGCATTCCGCCAGGTCGAACCCGATGGGCCCGGCCTTCAACTATGCCGAGGAGTTCAAGAAGCTCGACCTCGCGGCGCTGAAGAAGGACGTCATCGCGCTGATGACGGTGAGCCAGGACTGGTGGCCGGCCGACTACGGGCATTACGGCCCGTTCTTCATCCGCATGGCCTGGCACGCCGCCGGCACCTACCGCACGGCGGATGGCCGCGGCGGCGCGGGCAACGGCGCCCATCGCTTCGCGCCCGAGAATTCCTGGCCGGACAACGCGAATCTCGACAAGGCGCGGCGCCTGCTGTGGCCGATCAAGCAGAAGTACGGCAACAAGATCTCCTGGGCCGACCTGTTCGTCTTCACCGGCAACTGCGCGATCGAATCCATGGGGCTGAAGCCCTTCGGCTTCGGCGGCGGCCGCGTCGACATCTGGGAGCCGGAGGAGGACATCTACTGGGGCACCGAGGACACCTGGCTCGGCGACGCGCGCTACACGGGCGACCGTCATCTCGAGAACCCGCTCGCCGCCGTGCAGATGGGCCTCATCTACGTCAATCCCGAGGGACCGAACGGCAACCCCGACCCGCTCGCCTCGGCCCGCGACATCCGTGAGACCTTCGCGCGCATGGCGATGAACGACGAGGAGACCGTCGCGCTGACCGCCGGCGGCCACACCTTCGGCAAGTGCCACGGCGCGGGTGACGCGACGCTGGTCGGCCGGGAGCCGGAAGGCGCGTCGATGGAGCAGATGGGCCTCGGCTGGCTCAGCAGCTTCCGCAGCGGCAAGGGCGTCGATGCCATCACCTCCGGCATCGAGGGTGCCTGGACGCCGACGCCGACCAAGTGGGACAACGCCTACTTCGACATGCTGCTCGGCTTCGACTGGAAGCTGACGAAGTCGCCGGCCGGCGCGCAGCAGTGGATCCCGACCGACCCGGCCGCGGCGACGCTGGTGCCCGACGCGCATGATCCGACGAAGCGCCACGCGCCGATCATGACGACGGCCGACATGGCCATGAAGATGGACCCCGAGTACCGCAAGATCTCGGAGCGCTTCCACAAGAACCCGAAGCAGTTCGCCGACGCCTTCGCGCGCGCATGGTTCAAGCTGACCCACCGCGACATGGGGCCGAAGGTCCGCTACCTCGGCTCGATGGTCCCGAAGGAGGACCTGATCTGGCAGGACCCCGTCCCGCCGGTGACGCACAAGCTGATCGGCAAGGCCGAGGCGAAGGCGCTGAAGGCGCAGATCCTCGCCTCGGGCCTGACCGTCGCGCAGCTCGTGCAGACGGCCTGGGCCTCGGCCTCGACCTTCCGGGGCTCGGACAAGCGGGGCGGTGCCAATGGCGCGCGCATCCGCCTCGCGCCCATGAAGGACTGGGAGGTGAACCAGCCCGCGCAGCTCTCGAAGGTGCTGGCGAAGCTCGAGAAGGTGCGCAAGGAGTTCAACGCGTCGGCCACCGGCGGCAAGCAGATCTCGCTGGCCGACATCATCGTGCTGGGCGGCTGCGCGGCGGTCGAGGCCGCGGCGAAGGCGGCCGGGCACAAGATCGAGGTGCCCTTCGCGCCGGGCCGCACCGACGCGACCGCCAAGCAGACGGATGCCGCGTCCTTCGCCCCGCTCGAGCCCGAGGCGGACGGGTTCCGCAACTACCGCCGCGCCCGCTTCACGGTCTCGGCCGAGGAGCAGCTGGTGGACCGCGCGCAGCTGCTGACGTTGACGGCGCCGGAGATGACGGTGCTGGTCGGCGGGCTGCGGGTGCTCGGCGCCAACCATGCGGGCTCGCCGCACGGCGTCTTCACGAAGCAGCCGGGCAGGCTGACGAACGACTTCTTCGTGAACCTGCTCGACATGGGCACGGCCTGGTCGCCGGCCGACGAGACGGCCGAGGAGTTCAACGGCCGCGACCGCGCCACCGGCGCCGTGAAGTGGACGGGAACGCGCGTCGACCTGGTGTTCGGGTCGAACTCCGTGCTGCGTTCGCTGTCGGAGGTCTACGCCCAGGCCGACAGCCAGGCGAAGTTCGTGGCCGACTTCGTGGCCGCCTGGACCAAGGTGATGAACCTGGACCGCTTCGACCTCGCCTGAGCGAGGCAACTGTGCCCGGGCGCGGCGTGATTGACGCCGCGCCCGGGTGCGAGCTTTCCGTGCCGCGCCGGTCGCCGGGCCGGCTCAGCCCGCCGCCGCGTCCCGCGCCGCCGTCGCCAGCGCATCGGCCCGTTCGTTCATCGGGTCCCCCGCATGGCCGCGCACCCAGCGCCATTCCACCTCATGCGGCTTCGCGGCCGCCAGCAGCCTTTGCCAAAGGTCGAGGTTCTTCACCGGCTCCTTCGCCGCGTTGCGCCAGTTGCTGCGCACCCAGCCATGGATCCAGCGGCTGATGCCGTTGCGCACGTATTCGCTGTCGGTGTGCAGCGCGACGCGGCAGGGTTTCTTCAGCGCCTCCAGCGCCATGATCGCCGCGGTCAGCTCCATGCGGTTGTTGGTGGTCTCGGGCTCGCCGCCCGTCAGTTCGCGCTCGTGCTCGCCGAAGCGCAGGATCGCGGCCCAGCCGCCCGGGCCCGGATTCGGCTTGCAGCCGCCGTCGGTCCAGATCTCCACCAGGGGGCGCGGGTCGGTCATGAGGGCGGGGGGAAGGGAGCTTCCCCCCGAACCGCCCAACCTTCTTTGTCATTTGGCGTAGGCCCCGCGAGGCCGCGCGCCAGGTGCCAAAGAAGGGATGGGGGTCGGGGGAGGTTCTCCTCCCCCGCGCGATTTCCTCGCCTCACAGCCCCAGCCCCTCGCCCTGCGCGAAGAACCGCAGCTTCCGCAGGTATTCCAGCGGATCCTTGCGCGTGACCAGCGCCCCTGCCGGCGTGTGCGTCCAGTCGAACAGTCGCGTCAGCAGGAAGCGCAGCGCCGCGCCGCGGCAGAGCACCGGCAGCGCCGCGTGCTCGGCCGCGCCCATGGGCCGCACCGCGTCGTAGCCGGCGACCAGCGCCCGTGCCTTGGTCGCGTTGAAGGAGAAGTCCGGCTCGAAGCACCACGCGTTCAGGCAGATCGCGACGTCGTAGGCCAGCAGCTCCGTGCAGGCGAAGTAGAAGTCGATCAGCCCCGAGACGCGCGGCTTGCCGTCCGCGCCCGGCAGGAAGAAGACGTTGTCGGGAAAAAGGTCGGCGTGGATGTGCCCGCGCGGCAGCGCGCCCGGCGCCGGCCAGGCGGCCAGGATGCCGACCAGCGCCGCATCGAGTTCCGCGACCAGGCCCGGCTGCACCTCGTCCCCCCGCGCGCGGCAGCCATCGAGCAGCGGCGCCCAGCCTGCGGGGCCGAGCGCGTTCGACCGTTCGGGCGCGAAGCCTTCCCCCGCCCGGTGCATCTCGGCCAGCGCGCGGCCGAGCGGCGCGCAATGCTCGGGCCGCACCCGGCGCGGCCAGACGCCGGGCAGGAAGGTCACGATCGCCGCCGGTCGCCCGGCGAGGCTGCGCAACGCCTGCCCGTCCCGCGCATGGACGGGCGTCGGGCAGGCCAAGCCGCGCGCGGCCATGTGGTCCATGAGGCCGAGGAAATACGGCAGCTCCGCCGGATCGACGCGCTTCTCATACAGCGTGAGGATGAAATCCCCGGCCTCGGTCTTCAGCGCATAGTTGGAATTCTCGACCCCCTCGGCGATGCCGCGGAAGGCGAGCAGCTCGCCGAGCGCGTAGTCCGACAGGAAGGCGCGCAGCGCCTCGTCCGAAACTTCGGTGTAGACCGCCATCAGGCGACGGCGCGCATGCGCGGCGCGCGGAAGACGATGTCCTCGACCGCGACCACCACTTCCTCCGTCGTGATGTCGAAGCGGTCCCGCAGCCGGTCCAGCACTTCCTGCACCAGCACCTCGGGCGCCGATGCGCCGGCCGTGATGCCGAGCGTCGCGCAGCCTTCCGCGAGGGCGGGGTCGAGTTCGGCGCCGCGCTGCACCATCACGGCGCGCGGCGCGCCCGCGCGCTCGGCCACTTCGCGCAGCCGCACGGAATTGGAGGAATTGGGCGCGCCCACCACGACGACGATGTCGCTCCGTGCCGCCACGGCCTTCACCGCCGCCTGGCGGTTGGTGGTCGCGTAGCAGATGTCCTCCTTCGCGGGGCCCTCGATGCCGGGGAAGCGCTCGCGCAGGATGGCGACGATCCCTGCCGTGTCGTCGACGGACAGCGTCGTCTGCGTCGTGTAGGCGAGCGGCACGCCCGGCGGCGGCGCGACGCGGCGGGCGGCCGCGGCATCCTCGACCAGCGTCATGGCGCCGTCCGGCACCTGGCCCATGGTGCCGACGACCTCCGGGTGGCCCTCGTGGCCGATCAGCAGCAGGTGGCGTCCGCGCGCATGGTGGCGCTCGGACTCGCGGTGCACCTTGCTGACGAGCGGGCAGGTGGCGTCGAGGAAGTACATCTCCCGCCGCTGCGCCGCCGCGGGCACCGATTTCGGCACGCCATGGGCGGAGAACACGACCGGCTGGCCGTCGTCCGGAATCTCGTCCAGCTCCTCGACGAAGACGGCGCCCTGGCGTTCCAGCCCCTCGACGACGAAGCGGTTGTGCACGATCTCGTGGCGGACGTAGACCGGCGGGCCGTGGCGCTTCAGCGCCTCCTCCACGATCCTGATGGCGCGGTCGACGCCGGCGCAGAAGCCGCGCGGGCCGGCGAGAAGGACATGGAGGCGGGGCTTCTGGACGGTCATGGTCTTGCGGTCCGGGGTCTGGGGGCAGGTTGCGGCCTGTCCCGGGCGGGCCGCACACTATAGACGGGGCGCCTGGGGTCAAAGGGGGACGGAACCGTGGGTTTCATGTGGCGCAGGACGATCGTGGGGCTGGCCGGCGCGGCGGTGCTGGCGGGCTGTGGCGGCAGCGGCATCTCCGCCCGCAATGCACCGGCGCCCTGCCCGCGCGTGACGGTGCTGGCCGACGGCGCCGACCTCACGCTGTTCCGCCCGGGCGGCGGGCAGGACCTGATCGACGTGACCTTCGATGCCCGGCTGATCGGCTTCAACGCCCGGTGCGACTACACGCGCCGGCGCGAAGGCGTGGCGGTGGCGATCTCGGCGGTCTTCGAGGTCGAGCGCGGGCCGGCCGGCGCCGGCCGCCAGGTCGTGCTGCCCTGGTTCGTGGCCGTGACGGATGCGACCGACAGCCAGATCATCGACCGCCAGGAATTCAGGACACCCATCGACTTCGCGTCCAACGTCAATCGCACCCGGGTCGAGAGCCGCCCGCTGACGCTGACCTTCGGCGCCGACGAGCGACTCGTCGAGAACCACAATGTCCGCGTGTCCTTCCAGCTGACGCCGGAGCAACTGGCGCTGAACCGGCGCCGCGGGCCGCGGTGAGCCGCCAGGGCCTGTTCGTCGCGCATCCCGAGGTCGTCATCGATCCTGTCGTGCCGGTGCCGCGCTGGCACCTCGCGGAGGAAGGGATCGCGCGCATGCGGCGGCTTGCCGCGAGCATCGGGCCGCCCGCCGCGGTCTGGGCGAGCGACGAGACCAAGGCGATCGAGGCCGCCGGCATCCTGGCCGCGCGCTTCGGCCTGCCGGTCCACGTCCATCCGGGCCTGGCGGAAATGGACCGCAGCAGCACCGGCTATCGGCCGAAGGCCGAATTCGAGCGGCTCGCCGACGCCTTCTTCGCGCGCCCGGCCGAGAGCATCGCGGGCTGGGAGCGCGCCATCGACGCTCAGGCGCGCGTCCTTGCGGCGGCAAGCGACATCCTGGCCGGCCACGGGCCGGGGGACCTCGTCCTCGTCGGGCATGGCGGGACCGGCACGCTACTGATGTGCGCGCTCGCCGGCCTTCCGATCGACCGCGCGCATGACGTGCCGGCGGCCGGCTGCGCCTGGCGCATGGCGCTCGACCCGCCGCGCGTGGTGGAGGCCTGGCGGCGCATCGATTGATGGACGTTGCGCCGGCGCGTCCGATCCGTCATGAAGGCGCACCCCGTAGATCCCGCGCGGGAGAGAGGGGCGGCAACGCCCCCGCCGAAGGCGCAACCGGCCCCCGGAAACGCTCAGGCAGACAGGGCCGCGCGGGGAAGGGGCCTCTGGAAAGCCCGTGGCACGCTTGCCACGGCACCGACGGAGTAAGGCGAGGAGATACCGCCCGCCGAATCTCTCAGGTCATCGGACAGAGGGGGGCCACGGAACTGAACCCCAATCGCCGCATCGCGGCGGGAGGCACCGTGGCCGATTCGACCGAACAGCTCCTCGACACGCCGCTGGCGTCGCTCCACCGCGAGCTGGGCGGCCGCATGGTGCCCTTCGCGGGCTACGCCATGCCGGTGCAGTACCCCGCCGGCATCATGCAGGAGCACCTGCACTGCCGGGCCGCTGCCGCGCTGTTCGATGTCTCGCACATGGGCCAGGCGGAACTGGTCGGCGAAGGCGCCGCCGCCGCGCTGGAGCGCGTGACGCCGGCCGATGTGCAGATCCTCAAGCCCGGCCGCCAGAAATACGGCCTGCTGACCATGGCCGAGGGCGGCATCCTCGACGACTTCATGGTCGCCAACATGGGCGACCGGCTGTTCCTGGTGGTCAACGCCAGCCGCAAGCATGTGGATCTGCCCTATATCGAATCGGTTCTGCCCGCGGGCGTTTCGCTGCGCCCGCTGCCGGACCGCGCGCTGATCGCGCTACAGGGCCCGCAGGCGGTGGCCGCCATCGCGACGCTGGCACCGGGCATCGCCGCCCTGTCCTTCATGGGGGTCGGCGCCTTCACCATCGCGGGCGTGCCGGCCCTGGTCTCGCGGTCCGGCTACACGGGCGAGGACGGCGTGGAGGTCTCGGTCCCGGCGGACCAGGCCGAGGCATTCGCCCGCGCGTTGCTGGCGCTGCCCGGCGTCGCGCCGGCGGGCCTCGGCGCGCGCGATTCGCTCCGCCTCGAAGCGGGCCTCTGCCTCTACGGCAACGACATCGACGAGACGACGAGCCCGGTCGAGGCCACGCTCACCTGGACCATCGGCAAGCGCCGCCGCATGGAATGGAACTTCCCCGGCGCCGAACGCGTGCGCGAGGAACTCGCGAGCGGCACGACGCGCCTGCGCGTCGGGATCCGCCCCGAAGGCCGCCAGCCCGCGCGCGGCCACACCCCGGTCCACGCCCCCGGCGGTGCCGCGATCGGGGAGGTCACGTCCGGCGGCTTCGGCCCCTCGATCAACGGCCCGGTCGCCATGGGCTACGTCGCGCGCGACCATGCCGCGGACGGCACCGCCCTCGACCTGATGGTGCGCGGCAAGGCGGTCCCCGCCCGCGTCGCCCCCATGCCCTTCGTCCCCCACCGCTACGCCCGCTGAGGACCAGATCCCATGAGTGAGACGAAATTCACCAAGGACCATGAATGGGTGCGGCTCGACGGCGGCGTCGCCACCGTCGGCATCACCGACCATGCGCAGACCGCGCTGGGCGACGTGGTCTTCGTGGACCTGCCGGAGGTCGGCCGCGAGGTCGCCGCCGGCGAGGCGGTCGCGGTGGTCGAAAGCGTGAAGGCGGCGTCCGACGTCTATGCCCCGATCGCCGGGCGCATCGTCGAGGTGAATGGCGCGCTGGCCGACAATCCCGGCGCGATCAACGCCGCCCCCACCAGCGATGGCTGGTTCTTCCGCATCGAGGCCGCCGATGCGGAGGAGGTCGCGGCGCTGATGGACGAGGCCGCCTACGCGGCCTACGTGGACAGCCTGGCATGAGCGCGCTCGAGGAGATCCGCGCGCTGGAGGCGGGCGACGCCTTCGCGCCGCGCCACATCGCGCCGAGCGAGGCCGAGATCGCCGCGATGCTGAAGGCCGTGGGCGCGCCGAGCCTTGAGGCACTGAGCGAGAAGACCGTGCCGGCCGCGATCCTCGGCATGGACCTCTCGGCGCTGCCGCCGGCCGCGACCGAGCAGGAGGTGCTGGCGGAGCTGCGCGACCTCGCCGCCAGGAACCGCGCCGACGTCAAGTCGCTGATCGGCCTGGGCTACCACGGCACGCACACGCCGCCGGTCGTCCTGCGCAACGTGCTCGAGAACCCGGGCTGGTACACGGCCTATACGCCCTACCAGGCCGAGATCGCGCAGGGGCGCCTCGAGGCGCTCGTGAACTTCCAGACCATGGTCTGCGACTTGGCGGGGCTGCCGGTCGCGAATGCCTCCCTGCTCGACGAGGGGACGGCGGTCGCCGAGGCGATGCACCTGGCGCACGCCGCGACGCGCGAGAAGTCGCACCTGCTGGTCGCGGCCGACGACCTGCACCCGCAGTCCAAGGCGGTGCTCGCCTCCCGCGCCGCGCCGCTCGGCATCGAGGTGCGCTTCGTGGCGCCGGCAGCGATCGTCGCCGAGGTCACGGCCGCCAAGCCCTTCGCCCTCGTGCTGCAATATCCCGGCACGACCGGCGAAGTGCGCGACCTGACCGCCGAGATCGCCGCGGTGCAGGCGGGCGGCGGCCTCGCCATCGTGGCCGCCGACCCGCTCAGCCTCTGCCTGCTGAAGCCGCCCGGGGAGATGGGCGCCGACGTGGTCGTGGGCTCCACGCAGCGCTTCGGCGTGCCGATGGGCTATGGCGGGCCGCATGCCGCCTACATGGCGGTGAAGGACGCGCACAAGCGGCTGATGCCGGGGCGCCTGGTGGGCGTGTCGGTGGATGCGGCGGGTGCGCCGGCCATGCGGCTCGCGCTGCAGACGCGCGAGCAGCACATCCGGCGCGAGAAGGCGACGTCGAACATCTGCACTGCGCAGGTGCTGCTGGCCGTGATGGCCGGCATGTACGCGGTGTGGCACGGGCCGGAGGGGCTGAAGCGGATCGCCCGGCGCGTGAACCTGATGGCGCGCGTCGTGGCCGACGCCGCGCGCTCGGCGGGCTTCGCGGTGCGGCACGATGCCTTCTTCGACACCGTCGCCGTCGAGGCCGGGCCCAGGGCCGATGCGCTGGTGGCCGCGGCGCTCCGGCGCGGCTTCAACCTCGCGCGGCATGATTCGGGCGTGGTCGGCATCGCGCTGGACGAGACCGTGACGCGCGCCGACCTGGCCCTGCTGGCGCAGGCGCTGGCCGAGGTCGGCGGCGCGCCGGCCGGCCTCGACGCGGCGCAGGGCGGCATCCCCGCCGCGCTGGCACGGACCAGCGCCTTCTGCACCGCCGCGGTCTTCCAGGCGCATCATTCCGAGCACGGGATGCTGCGCTATCTGAAGTCGCTGGAGGACAAGGACGTCGCGCTGAACCGCAGCATGATCCCGCTCGGGTCCTGCACCATGAAGCTGAACGCGACGGCCGAGATGATCCCGGTGACCCTGCCCGGCTTCGGCGGCATCCACCCCTTCGCGCCCGCCGATCAGGCCGCGGGCTACCGGGTGATGATCGACCGGCTGGCGGAATGGCTCTGCCGCATCACGGGCTTCGCGGCCGTCTCGCTGCAGCCCAATGCCGGCAGCCAGGGGGAGTATGCGGGGCTGCTCGCGATCCGCGGCTGGCACCTGAGCCGTGGCGACGCGCATCGCGACATCTGCCTGATCCCGTCCTCCGCGCATGGCACCAACCCCGCCTCGGCGGTGATGGCGGGGATGAAGGTGGTCGTCGTCGGCTGCGACCGCGACGGCAACGTGGACGTCGCGGACCTCAGGGCGAAGGTCGAGCAGCACGGGGCGAACCTCGCCGCGCTGATGGTCACCTACCCCTCGACGCACGGCGTGTTCGAGGCCGCGATCCGCGAGATCTGCGCCCTGATCCACGAGAAGGGCGGCAAGGTCTACATGGACGGCGCCAACATGAACGCGCAGGTCGGGCTGACCAGCCCGGCTTCGATCGGTGCCGATGTCTGCCACCTGAACCTGCACAAGACCTTCTGCATCCCGCATGGCGGCGGCGGGCCGGGCGTGGGGCCGATCGGCGTGACGGCGGACCTCGCGCCGTTCCTGCCGGGCCATCCGCTGGTCGATTGCGGCGGGACGAAGGACATCGTGGTGAGCGCGGCGCCCTGGGGCTCGGCCTCCATCCTGCCGATCTCCTACGCCTACATCCGCATGATGGGCGCCGAGGGGCTGACGCGCGCGACGCAGGTCGCGATCCTGTCGGCCAACTACCTCGCGAAGCGGCTGGAGGCGCATTTCCCGGTGCTCTATCGCGGCATGAACGGGATGGTCGCGCATGAGTGCATCCTCGACTGCCGCGGCTTCCAGCAGGGCGGCGGCGTGATGGTCGAGGACATCGCCAAGCGCCTGCAGGACTACGGCTTCCACGCGCCGACCATGTCCTGGCCGGTCGCCGGCACGCTGATGGTGGAACCCACCGAGAGCGAGCCCAAGGCGGAACTCGACCGCTTCGTCGACGCCATGGTCGCGATCCGCGCCGAGATCCGCGCCGTCGAGCAGGGCCGCATGGACAAGGCCGACAACCCGCTGAAGAACGCGCCGCACACCGCGGCCGAGATCGCGGCGGAGACCTGGACGCACCCCTACACGCGCGAGGAGGCGGCCTTCCCGCTGCCCTTCGTCAAGGCGCGGAAGTACTGGCCGCCCGTGAAGCGCGTGGACAACGTGTATGGCGACCGCAACCTGGTGTGTTCCTGCGCGCCGCTCGAGGCCTATGCGCAGGCGCACCAGATCGCGGCCGAATGACCGCGCTCAAGCCGTGGACCGTGACCGCCAGCCGCATCGTGCTGGCGGATCGCTGGATCAGGGTTCGCGCCGATTCCTGCGTCGCCGCCACGGGCGACGTGGTGGACCCGTTCTACGTGCTGGAATACCGCGACTGGGTGCATGTCGTGGCGCTGACCGACGACGACCGGCTGGTGATGAACCGCCAGTACCGCCATGCGGCCGGGGAGGTGCATCTCGAACTCCCCGGCGGCGTGATGGAAGCCGATGATGCCGACCCCGTCACCGCCGGGCGCCGCGAATTCCTCGAGGAGACGGGTCATGGCGGGCGGGAGTTCCGCCATGTCGCCAGCCTGCGCCCCAACCCCGCGACCCACACGAACCGGGTGCACACCGTCCTTGCCCTGGGTGCCGCGTCGGTCGGCCTGCAATCCTTCGACAACGGAGAGGAGATCGCGGTCGAGCTCATTCCCGTGGCCGAGGTGCTGCGCCTGGTCCGCGAGGGCGAGGTGCAGCAATCCACCCACGTCGCCTCCCTGCTGCTGGCGCTCGCCGCTGCCGGCCGCGTGACCTTCTGAAGTTTCGGGTTCCAAGGGCCTTTCGGCCCTTGGCGGGGGAGTTCGAGGGGCGGCGCCCCCTCGCTGTTGCCCGAGGCGCCCCGCGCGCGCAGCATCGCCGCCATGCCCCGCTTCGTCTTCCCCGCCGCAGAGGCCGCCGCAGCGCCGAACGAGCCCGGCCGCGCCTCTGCCCGCATCTTCGGCCATGGCAGCTTCGAGGCCCGCTGGTACGCCCCGCGCGGCACCGACCCCCAGGCGCCGCACACGCGCGACGAGGCCTATGTCGTCGTGCGCGGACAGGGCACCTTCTTCTGCGCCGGGGAACGCGCGCCCTTCGTCCCCGGCGACATGATCTGGGTGCCGGCCGGGGCCGAGCACCGCTTCGAGGATTTCTCCGACGACCTCGCCGTCTGGGTCGTCTTCTACGGCCCCGAGGGCGGGGAGGGGTGATGCTGCGCGCGTTCCTGCTGGCGGCGGCGCTGATCGCCACGCCGGCCGCCGCGCAGACACCCGTCACGGTTGCCGGCACACCGGCGCTGGAGGGGCGGCTTTGGCTGCCGCCGAGCGACGGCCGCGTGCCCTTCGTGCTGCTGCTGCACGGCGCGGGCGGCGGCTGGGCCGACCACGCGCCGCTTGCTGCGGCGCTGGCCGGCGCCGGCATCGCCGCCGCCGCCTTCACGCAGGTGGCCGACCGCGCCGCGCCGAACGCCTTCGCCCGCATGGCGGTCCGCGCGCGCGACGCCGGGCGCGTGCTTGACCACCTGGTCGCCGCCGAGCCCCGGATCGACGCGGCGCGGATCGGTGTCTTCGGCTATTCGGCCGGCGCGACCGCGGCGCTGCTGCTGGCGGGCGGGCGGGCCGACCCGGCGCGCTGGCCGGCGCTGTGTGCGGCGGCGCCGGAGGAGCGGCTCTGCGCCTCCCCCTTCGGCCAGGCGGCGCTGGCGGCGGCGCGGGACGGGGCCGGGCCCTTCGGCGCCGCCGATGCGCGCATCCGCGCCGCGATCCTGGCGGCGCCGGCGCTGGGCTTCCTGTTCGCGCCGGACGGGCTCGCCCCCGTGCCGCCCGCCACCGCCATCCGCATCTGGCGCGCGGGCGCCGACACCGTGCTGGCCGAGCCGCACCACGCCGAGGCCATCGCGCCCCTGCTGCCCGGCCGGCCGGTGCCGCAGGTCGTGGAGGGCGCCGGGCACTGGGTCTTCCTGCCGCCCTGCGACGCCGAGCGCCACGCGGCGCTGCCCTTCCTCTGCGCCGATCCGCCGGGGCAGGACCGCGCGGCCTTCCTCGCGGCCTTCCACGCCGACGCGATCGCCTTCTTCTCCGCCGCCCTCGCCGGGACCCCGCCATGACCGACACGATTCGCATCCTGCCCACGGCACCGCACCACCGCGCCGCCTGGGACCGCCTCTATGCCGGCTACGCCGAGTTCTACCGCGTCACGCAGACGCCCGAGATGCGGGACCGCGTGTGGTCCTGGCTGCACGACCCCGGGCACGAGGTGAAAGGCCTGGTCGCGGAACTCGACGGCACGCCGGTCGGCATTGCGCATTACCGGCCCTTCGCACGGCCGCTCTCGGCCAGCACCGGCTGTTTCCTCGACGACATCTTCGTCGACCCCGCCGCGCGCGGGCGGCGCGTGGCGGACGCGCTGATCCTGCACCTCGGCGCCATGGCAAAGGACCGCGGCTGGTCGGTGGTCCGCTGGATCACGGCCGACGACAACTACCGCGGCCGCGGCGTCTACGACCGGCTGGCGAAGCGGACCACGTGGATCACCTACGACCACACGCCATGATGCAGTTCGAGGAGGCGATCGCCGCCGCCTGGGATGGCCCGCCGCCGGGCAGCGCGGCCGCCGCGCAGGCACGGCTGCTGCTGGCGGACAGCCTCGGCTGCATGCTCGCCGGGCTCGGGCATGCGCGCCCGCGCGGCTTCGGCGCTGCCCTCGGTGCGACGATGCCGGGCGGCATCCGCTTGCCCGGCGTCGCGCAGCCCCTGTCGCAGGCCGGCGCCGCCGCGCTGCTCGCCGCCGCCATGTGCTGGGACGAGGCGAATGAGGGCCTGGCCCGCGCGCATGGCCGGCCGGGGCTCGCGGTCGCGCCGCTCTGCATCGCGGCGCTGGCGGAAGGGCGCGCGACGGTGGGGGAGGCGCTGGCGGCCTTCGTCCTCGGCTACGAGGTGGCGGCGCGGGCGGGCATCGCCTGGCGCATCCGGCCGGGGATGCATGTGGACGGGTCCTGGCACGCGCTCGGCGCCGCCGCCGCCGCCGTGCGGCTGGCCGGGGGCGACGCGGCGGCGGCGGCGCGGGCGGTGCGGCTCGTTGGCTGCCAGGTGCCCTTCGCGATGTATGCGCCGATCGCGGCCGGCATGGACGGGCGCAACACCTACCCGGCCCATGCCGCGCTGCTCGGCACGCTGGCGGCGGCCGGCGCGCTGGCCGGCATGGACGCGCCGGCCGAGGGCTTCGCGGAGGCGCGGCGCAGCGCCCTCGGCCTGGACGCGCCGCCGCCGCCCGTCGCCCCGGACGCCTGGCTGGTCGAGGGGGCCTACATCAAGCCCTTCGCCGGCGTACGGCACGCCCACTACGCGGCCGCGGCGGCGCTGGCCCTGCTTCCGGCGGTGGCCGGGCGGCTCGGCGAGGTCGAGGCCGTCACGGTCACGACCTATGCCGAGGCTTTGCGCTACGCCGCGAACCGCGCCCCCGCATCGGCCATCTCCGCGCAGTTCAGCCTGTCCTGGGCGGTGGCGGCGGCCCTGGGGCAGGGCGACCTCGGCCCCGCGGCCTATTCGGATGCAGCGCTGGCCGATCCGGCGTTGCGGGCGCTCGAGGCCCGGATCCGGCTCGAGGAGGACGCTGCCCTGACCGCCGCCGGCCGCCGCGGCGCGGCGCTCGCGGTGACGCTCTCGGATGGCGCGCGGCTCGAGGCCCGTGCCGACGCCGTGCCCGGCGATCCCGGCCTGCCGATGACCGAGGCGGCGGTGCGCGCGAAGTTCCTGCGCTTCGCCGCCCAGGTGCTGGGGGAGGCGGCCGCGGCACGGGCGATGGCCGCGCTGCTCGATGCCGAGCAGGGCCACCGGCCAGCAGGGGGTGTCCTCGCCGCCGATGCGGCCTAGGCTCCTTTTTTGCCGGAGGAGACCTGCCATGACGACGATCAGCCGCCGCGCCACGCTCGCGGCCCTCGGTGCCGCAACCCTCGCCACGCCGCTGCGCGCCCAGGGGGCCTTTCCGTCGCGGCCCATCAAGGTGATCGTGCCCTTCGCCGCGGGCGGCACGACCGACATCCTGGCCCGGGCGGTGGGCGAGCGGCTCGCCGCGGCACTCGGCCAGCCCGTGGTGGTCGAGAACCGTGGCGGCGCCGGCGGCACCGTGGCGGGCGAGGCCTTCGCGCGCTCCGAGCCGGACGGGCACACGCTGCTGGTCGCGACCGCCTCGCTCATCTGCATCAACAAGGCGCTGTACCAGACGCTGCCCTTCGACCCGGACCGCGACTTCCTGCCGGTCGCCATGCTGGCGCAGCAGCCGAACGTGCTGGTCGTCAATCCGCGCCAGTTGCCGATGGCGACGCTGGCGGAGCTGATCGCGCATATCC
Source organism: Roseomonas sp. HF4 (assembly GCF_005222755.1). Lineage (GTDB taxonomy): Bacteria > Pseudomonadota > Alphaproteobacteria > Acetobacterales > Acetobacteraceae > Neoroseomonas. The sequence goes on along the minus strand of NZ_STGD01000005.1, from coordinate 144,978 downwards.
GCGCCAATCCGGGGAAGGTGAACTACGCCTCCTCCGGCACCGGGTCGCAGCTGCACCTGACGGGCGCCATGTTCCAGGCGGCGGTAGGCGTCGAGATGACGCATGTGCCCTACCGCGGCAGCGCGCCGGCCATGACGGACCTGGTCGCGGGGACGGTGCCGATGATGTTCGACGGCCTCGGAACCGCGTTGCCGCAGGTCCGCGGTGGTGCCGTGCGCGCGCTCGGCGTCGCATCCGAGACGCCGAACGCGGCGCTGCCGGGCGTGCCGCCGATCTCCTCCGTGCTGCCGGGCTTCCGCTCGGTCAACTGGACGGGGCTGTTCGCGCTGCGCGGCACGCCCGAGCCCGTGCTGGCGCGCATCGACGCCGAGACGCGCAAGGCGCTGGCAAGCCCCGAGATCGCGGCCCTGTTCCAGAGCCGCGCCTTCGACCCGCTGCCGACGCCGCGCGCCGAACTCGGGGCCTTCGTGGCCGAGGAGAGCCGCCGCTGGCGGGAGGTCGTGCGCGCCTCGGGCGCCACGGCGAGCTGAGGCTCGGCTCCGGAATCAGAGTTTTCCAGAGCAGGACATCCGATCGGGCGATCCCGCCTGGTCGGATATGTTCTAGCCGAAGACCTCGCCCCAGGCCGATGCCAGCGCCGCGTCGGCCTCCTCCATGGTGGCGAGGATGCCTTGCGCGTGCAGGCTGGTCACGCCATGCGCGCTGATGCCGCAGGGCACGATGCCGCCGAAATGCGACAGGTCGGGATCGACGTTCAGCGCGACGCCGTGCCAGGTCACCCAGCGCGTCACGCGCACGCCGATGGCGGCGATCTTGTCCTCGCCGCCGGTCGCGCGGTTGGCGACCCAGAGGCCGACCCGCCCCTCCCGCCGCTCGGCTGTGACGTTGAAGCGGTCCAGCGCGCGTATCAGCCAGTCCTCGAGCCCGTGGACATAGGCGCGGACGTCGCGCGGCGGGACGCCGCCATGCGGGCGGTTGAGGTCGAGCATCACGTAGCCCGTCCGCTGCCCCGGCCCGTGATAGGTCCATTGCCCGCCGCGCCCGGCGGCGAAGACCGGGAAGCGGGCGTCGTGCAGGTCCTCGGGCCTGGCGGAGGTGCCGGCGGTGTAGGTGGGGTCGTGCTCGACGAGCCAGACGCGCTCGGCCGCCGTGCCGGCGCGGATGGCAGCGACGTGGTCCTCCATGGCCGAAAGCGCCTCGGCGTAGGGGGTTCGGCCCTCGGCGACGATCCATTCCAGGGGGTGTGTTGATGGCGGCGCGGTCATGGGGTATACGCCGCGCCCTCTACCCGGTTTGCGGTCGTGGCGGAATGGTAGACGCGCCAGCTTGAGGTGCTGGTAGGGGAAACCCTGTGGAAGTTCGAATCTTCTCGACCGCACCATTTTCCTGACGCTGAAGCGCTTCGCGACGGAAGCGCGCGTTCGGCGCGACACGGCCGCCTCCGCGAGCCTTGGTTGCGCGCCGTGCGCTCCCGGCCCGGGGTGATCCCGCGGGCCGCGAGGCGGCGGCGCCGTCAGGCAGCCAGCGCAAGGCGCTTCTGCAAGTCGCGCCAGTCGGCCGCGTCCAGGCTGTTCATGGCGGAACCCTCGATCATCGCCACCGCTGTGTCGTCCGGCGCCTTGGCCCGCGCGCCGATGAGGAAGGCGGCGCGTTCGGGCCGGCTCATCGCCGGCAGCATCAGCCGCAGGAAGGCCTGGGCGCGGGCCGGCGGGATGGCTGCCAGGATGCCGGCCTCGATCGCCTGCATCTCCTCATCCGTCAGCAGCGCCTGGAGCATCGGCTGCACCGCCTGCTCTTCCTCCGCCATGTGCTCGAAATCCTCCGCGACGAAGGTGCTGAAGCGCAGGTAGAGCCGGCGCCCGAGGGCCGGGCGCGCGTTGCCCGGTGTGGCGGCGATGGTCTCGATCATCAGCGCCAGGTCGGCGAAGGCAGCGTCATGCGCCTCGTGCTGGTGGCGCGGGCGGATCGCGCCCTCCGGCTGGCGGGCATCGAGCAGCCGGTGGATGTGCTCCTCCTCGTGCCGCAGGTGCGCCGCCGAGATCTCGAGTTGCGCGCGCATCGCATCGAGCAGCGCCGCGGTGCCCTCGGCATCCGTCCAGTCCTGCGCGCCGAGCCGCACCAGCAGCCCGGTCAGCGCCAGGCGCAGCCCCTTGTGGACCGGCCCGTACAGGTCGAAGGAAGCCGGGCGCCGCGGGGCGGGCGCCGGGCCGAATAGGTTGTCGCGGGTCGGCTTGAGCCGGTTGTCGTTGATCATCGGCATGTTTGTGTCTCCTTGGCATCCGTGCGGGTGCCCTCCGCCGTCCCCGCACCGCACGTCGCCGGGGGGCGGTCGTCTCCTGCCGTCGGCCTTGCGCAGGTGCTAGGCTTCGGGCTTCGCGCCCGCGCCGCTGAGTGCGGGACCCATCGGCGCATCCTGTGACGGCCCGCCGGCCGCCGGCCCGTCGGCATTGCCGCCGCGGTCGCGGAAGCGGATCGTCACAACCCACGGCGGCCGCATCCGCCCGCTGGCCGACAGGACCACGGGCACGCGGTGCGGCCGCAGGGTCGTTCGTCCCTCACCGCCCCGGGGCGGCCGTATGGGCATGCGCCACCAGCGGCGGCGGCTGCTCCATCTCGGCATAGGGATGACCGGCGCATCCCACGCCGGGGTTGGTGGCGTTGAACATTCCGGCCGGATTTTCCTTCCACAGCCAGACATGCAGGTCGTAGTGGTGCAGGGAGGCCGGCATCAGCGGCTCGTGCCCCGCCATCGGCCCGTCGAAGGGTCGCCCGAACAACGTCGGACGTTCGGCGACGCCGGTTGCCAGCGGGACGAACCACTCGGCCGCGACCAGCCGCAGGCTGCCGCGCGGATCCGGCTCGTACACCAGGATCTGCGGGCGCATCGGATCCACCGTGGGGCCCACCAGCGCGGGGTTGATGAAATGCACCCCCATGCCGCCGACCGGGTACTCCACGCAGCCGAGCGTCGAGAGATAGCCGTCGCGAATCGCCACGCGCGGGTCCTGGTACTTCGCGAGCGCATCGCGCACCGCGGCGAGCTCGGGCGGCAGGTCCGGCGCGCGGACCGGCGCCGAGGTGCGGTGCCGCGTGGCGTGCCCGCCATGCCCCAGCGCGGACGTGACCACGCTCCCGGCGAGCCCTGTCGCGAGAAGCGCCCCGAGCACGAGCATCCCCTTGCGGATGCCGCCACGCGCGGCGTTGTCTTTGTTGCTCATCATCCTCCTCCTTGGGTTGGGGCGCCTTCAGCGCCCGGGAACGACGACCGTCAGGTAAGGCATGGTCGGCGTCTCGCTCGCGCCGACGATGTGCGGGGTGGCGTTGCGCACCGGCGGCAGGTTGCGCAGGTAGCGCGCCAGCGCCCGCGCATCGGCGTCGTTCAGCGCGGCGTAGGAATGCCAGGGCATCACCGGCGCGAGCACACGCCCGTCGGGGCGCACGCCGGTGCGCACGGCGCGAACGATGTCCGCCTCGCTCCAGGCGCCGAGTCCGGTCTCGGGGTCCGGCGTCAGGTTGGGCGGGTAGACGACGCCGACCTCGGGGATGCCGAAGCCGATCTGCGATCCCGCGAGGTGCAGCCGCGGATCGGGCTGGCCGGCCAGCGCGCCGCCGGTGTGGCAGCCGCCGCAATCCATGATGCGCGCGAGGTATTCGCCGCGCGCGTCCCGGTCGGCGGGCGCCTGCTGCGCCAGGGCCGGCGCGGCGGCGAGGGAGGCGATCATGGCCGCGGCACGCAGGCCGCGTGAGGCGAGATGGGTCATGGTTGCGGTCCTCGATGCCCGGGCGACCTCGCCGCGGGATGACCGCACCCTGATCGACCGGCCTTTCCGGAGCCATCGCCGGAGCTTTCCGGAACTTTCCGGAATCCGTCCCGCCGGTGACCCGCGTCACATCGCCGCGCGGCGGATCACTCCGGGACGCCGGCCTTGACCAAGCCTTCGATGAACACGTCCGCATGCGCGAAGCCCGCGAGATTGCGGCGCAGGACGCCCACGCGGATCGGCGGGCCCATGCGGTTGCGCGCGACGATGCAGTCCTGCGCCTCCTCGATCAGGCCGAGATGGCCGCAGCAGGAGATCAGCGTGTTGTAGGGACCGAAGTATTCCGCGAAGCCGGCCACCGAGGCGCGCAGGTGCGGCAGCGCGTCCTCGAAGCGCCGGGCGCCGAGCAGGGCGAGCCCGTGGATCGCCGTGTAGATCCCCGCGAAGCTGTCCGTCGGGCTGAGGCGCAGCGCGAGGCCGGTCTGCGCGATGGCATCGTCGATCCGCGCGGCGCGCAGCAGCCCCCAGCCATACATCGTCCGGCCGAGCGCGAAGTTCGGGTTGAGGTCGAGCGCGGCGCGCAATTCGACCAGCCCCGCCTCGTGCTGCCGCACGGTGGACAGGCAGATGCCGTGCGTCATGCGCGCCCATGGTTCGGTCGGGTCCAGCGCGACCGCCTCCGCTGCCTGGCGCGCGGCGATGCGGTAGCCCTCGTCGTTGTCCGGCCACCAGTAGCAGAGCGCCGCCCACCAGGCCGACCAGGCGAGCAGCGCATGGGCGCGGGCATAGCCGGGCTCGAGCACGATCGCCGCGTCCAGCAACCGCCGCGCCTCCTCGTTGTGCCGGCGCCCGACCTTGGTGATCAGCCCCATGGCGCGCACTGCCAGGCCCCAGGCGGAGAGGTTCTCGGTCGGTCGCGCCGCGGCGCGAAAGCCTTCCTCGGCATACAGATGCGGCTCGATGGCGGCGACCACGTTGCGGGTGATCTCATCCTGAACGGCGAAGATGCCGGCCATCTCCCGGTCGTAACGCTCGGCCCAGATGTGGCGGCCGGAGCCTGCGTCGACCAGCTGGCCGGTCACGCGGATGTGCCCGCCGGCGAGGCGCACGCTGCCTTCCAGCACGTAGCGCACGCCCAGGTCCCGCGCGACCTCGCGCACGTCCACCGCGCGCCCCTTGTAGGTGAACGTCGAGTTGCGCGCGATCACGAACAGCCAGCGCAGCCGCGCGAGGTCGGTGATGATGTCCTCGGTTATGCCGTCCGCCAGCCAGTCCTGCCCGGCGGCCTCGCCCATGAAGGTGAAGGGCAGCACGGCGATGGAGGGCGCGGCATCCTCGGCCTCGGTCGCGGCGATGGTGCCGGGCGGCGCGTCCGGCAGCGCGGGGGACGCGGCCTGGTCGTGCAGCACCAGACCGGTGGTGGCCTCCACCACCGCCAGCGTGCGGTCGGAGAACAGGCCGACCAGCAGCTTGTCCACGGTCGATCGGCCGAGCCGCGCGCGATGTGCGAATTCATCCCGCGAGATGCGCTCGCGGGCCAGGTAGGTGCGAACGATGTCCGCGATCCGTCGCCTGTCGTCCATGTCCGGACGTTGCTGCTCCTGCCGTCCGCCCCGCGCCGCGCGAGGCCCTTGGCTTCCCGCTGCACGATAGGCCGGGGCAGGCGGACGGGGAACCAGTCCCGAACCGGCAAGGGTGGCCCTGCCGCCGCGAAGCGAAAGCCTCTAGGCTGGCAACTCGGAGGTGCCGTTCATGGATGATGATTTCCGCCGCGCCGCGCTCGACTATCACCGCCTTCCCCGCCCCGGGAAACTGGCGGTCGAGCCCACCAAGCGCATGGCGACGCAGCGTGACCTCGGCCTCGCCTATTCGCCGGGCGTCGCCGCCGCCTGCGAGGCGATCGCCGCCGACCCGGCCGCAGCCTACGACTACACCACGCGCGGCAACATGGTCGCCGTCATCACCAACGGCACCGCCGTGCTCGGCCTCGGCGCCATCGGCGCGCTCGCCTCCAAGCCCGTGATGGAGGGCAAGGCGGTGCTGTTCAAGAAGTTTGCCGGCATCGATTCCATCGACATCGAGGTGGACGAACGCGACCCCGCGAAGTTCATCGAAGTGGTCGCCGCGCTCGAGCCGTCCTTCGGCGCCATCAACCTCGAGGACATCAAGGCCCCGGAGTGCTTCGTCATCGAGCGCACGCTGCGGCAGCGGATGAAGATCCCGGTCTTCCACGACGACCAGCACGGCACCGCCATCATCGTCGCCGCCGCGGTGCGCAACGGGCTGCTGCTGCAGGGCAAGCGGATCGAGGATGTGCGCCTGGTCAACACGGGCGGCGGCGCCGCCGCGCTCGCCTGCCTCGACCTGCTGGTCTCGATGGGCCTGAAGCGCGAGAACGTGACCATCTGCGACATCGGCGGCGTGATCCACAGCGGGCGCGACGACCTCGACCCCTACAAGGCCGCCTGGGCGCGCGAGACCGAGGCGCGGACGCTGGAGGACGCGCTGCCCGGCGCCGATGTCTTCCTCGGCCTGTCGGCACCGCGGGTGCTCAAGCCCGAATGGCTGAAGCACCTGGCGCCGAAGCCGCTGGTCCTGGCGCTCGCGAACCCCGAGCCCGAGATCCTGCCCGAGGCTGTGCGCGCCGCGCGGCCGGACGCGATCGTCGCGACGGGCCGTACAGACTACCCGAACCAGGTCAACAACGTCCTCTGCTTCCCCTTCATCTTCCGCGGCGCGCTCGACGTCGGCGCCACCACGATCAACGAGGCGATGAAGATCGCCGCGGCGGATGCCATTGCGGCGCTGGCGCGCGTGGAGGCGAGCGAGGTCGTCGCCGCGGCCTATGGCGGCCAGGCGCCGGTCTTCGGTGCCGACTACATCATCCCCAAGCCCTTCGACCCGCGCCTGATCCTCGAGATCGCGCCGGCGGTCGCGCGCGCGGCGATGGACAGCGGCGTCGCCACGCGCCCGATCGCCGATTTCGCCGCCTATCGCCGCGAGCTCGAGCGCAACGTCTTCCGCTCCGGCAACCTGATGCGCCCTGTCTTTGAGGCGGCGCGCGCCCGCCCGCGCCGCGTCGCCTATGCGGAGGGCGAGGACGAGCGGACGCTGCGCGCCGTCCAGTCGGTCGTGGACGAGGGCATCGCCGAGCCGATCCTGGTCGGGCGGCGCGAGGTGATCGCGGCCAAGGTCGCCGCGCTTGGCCTGCGCATGGCGCTCGGCGAGAGCGTGCGCATCCTGGACCCGGCGGTCGATGCGGATGTCTTCGGCCCGCTGGCCGACCTTTATCGCCGCAAGGTCGGCCGGCGCGGCACGCCGCCCGACGCGGCGGCCAAGCGTGTGCAGACGCGCCCTGCCGTCGCCGCCGCCCTGCTGCTCGAGGCCGGCCACGCGGACGCCGCCATCTGCGGCGGCCTCGGCGACTGGATGGGTCAATGGACCCATGTGCTCGACATCATCGGCAAGCGTGATGATGCCGGGCGTGTCTATGCGCTGTCAGGCGTCGTCACGCGCGCGGGGGAGCACCTCTTCGTCGTCGACACGCATCTCTGCGTCGAGCCGACGCCCGCGCAGATCGCCGAGATGACGCTGCTGGCGGCCGAGCAGGTGCGCGCCTTCGGCCTGACGCCCAAGGTGGCGCTGCTGTCGCATTCATCTTTCGGCGCCAGCCACGCGCCCTCCGCGCGGCGGATGCGCCAGGCGCTCGCCCTGGTCCGGCAGGCCGACCCGGCCTTGGAAGTGGATGGGGAGATGCACGCAGACGCCGCGCTCATTCCCGCGATCCGTGCCCGCGCCGTGCCCGACAGCACGCTCGACGGGGCGGCGAACCTGCTGGTCATGCCGGGCATCGACGCCGCCAACATCGCCTTCAACCTGGTGAAGGCGGCGACCGACGGGCTGCAGCTCGGCCCGCTGCTGCTCGGCATGAACAAGCCGATCCACGTGCTGGTGCCGAGCGTGACCGCGCGCGGCATCCTCAACGTGACGGCGCTGGCGGTGGCGCAGGCGAACGCCGCGGCATGATGCGAACGGCACGAGGCGTCGACCCGTGCCGAGGCCGCGAATGCGGCCCGCCGGAAGCCCGGCGCCCGAGGGCAAGAGAAAATGCGAATACCACCGGTCGATGAACTCGACCGGGGGCATGAACCTCAGCCTCGCCGGACGACGTAGTCCCCGGCCTCGAGCGCGGCGATGATCGCGTCGCCCTGGGCGCCGTCGCGCACCTCCACCATCAGGTGCAGCTCCGTCGATTGCACGGTCGGCGCGCCGAACAGCTGCTGGTGCTTCACCTCGATCACGTTGCCGCCCATGTCCGAGATGCGCTTCGCGATGTCGGCGAGCACGCCCGGCCGGTCGGGGATATCGAAATGCAGCCTGAGGATGCGCCCGTCGCGCAGCAGCTGGCGCAGCAGCACGTTGGACAGGGCGCGGGCGTCGATGTTGCCGCCGCAGACCGTGGTGCCGACGACGCGGCCGCGGAACCGCTCCGGATAGGTCAGGATGGCGGCGAGCCCGGCCGCGCCGGCGCCCTCGGCCACCACCTTGGCGCCTTCGGCCAGCAGGGCGACCGCCTGTTCCACCGCACGTTCCGGCACCAACAGCACCTCGATGCCGAGGCGGCGGAGGATCGCGAGCGGCAATTCCCCCACGTCGCGCACGGCGATGCCTTCCGCGATGGTGGGGCCGCCGACCGAGACCGGCTGGCCCGCGAGCCGCTGCGCCATGGCCGGATAGCCCTCGACCTCGACGCCGAAGACCGGCAGGGCGGGGCGGAGCTCGGCCACCGCGCTGGCGATGCCGGCGCAAAGCCCGCCGCCGCCGACCGGGATCACGAGCGCTTCGATCTCCGGCGCGTCCTCCAGCATCTCGAGCACCATGGTGCCCTGGCCGGCTATGACGGCCGGATCGTCGTAGGGATGGATGAAGACCAGCCCTTCCCTCAGCGCCAGGTCGTGTGCATGGGCGGCGGCCTCGGCCAGCGTCTCCCCGTGCAGCACGACGCGGGCACCCCAGGATTCGGTCCGCACCACCTTCGTCGCCGGGGTGAATTTCGGCATGACGATGGTGGCCGCGACGCCGGCCAGCTGCGCGTGGCGCGCGACCGCCTGGGCGTGGTTGCCGGCCGACATGGCGACGACGTCGGCCGCCTTCTCGCGCGCCGTCAGCAGCGCGAGCCGGTTGGCCGCGCCGCGTTCCTTGAAGGCGCCGGTCGCCTGCAGGTTGTCGAGCTTGAGGAAGACCCGTGTGCCCGAGGCCCGGCTGACCGCGGGGCTGTCGATCGTCGGCGTGCGGAGCACCGCGCCGCCGATGCGACCCGCCGCGGCCCGGATGTCGGCGAGCGTGACGCTCGGCGCGGGCGTCCCCGCCTCCATGGCGCGCGGCGGCATGGTGGCGCCCCTCAGGCGAAGCGGACTGCGGTGATCTCGACCGAGCGGGCGCCGCCCGGGGCCGGAACCTCGACGCTGTCGCCGACCGTCTTGCCCATCAGCGCCTTGGCCAGCGGCGAGGTGACGGAGATCGACCCGTTCTTCATGTCAGCCTCGTACTGGCCGACGATGCGGTAGGTCTTCTCGTCCTCGCTCTCCTCATCGAGGATCGTGACATGGGCGCCGAACAGCACCTTGTCGCCGGCGAAGCGGGCGACGTCGATGACGTCGACTGCGGGGATGATGCTTTCCAGTTCCGCGATGCGGCCCTCGATGAAGGATTGCCGTTCCCGCGCGGCGTGGTATTCCGCGTTCTCGGAGAGGTCGCCATGCGCGCGCGCCTCGGCGATCGCCCGGATGATGGCCGGACGCTCCTCGCCCTTCAGCACCTTCAGCTCCTCTTCCAGACGCGCGAGACCCTCGGCGGTCATCGGGAACTTCTGCACGGCGAACCCTTCCCAGTAATGGCTTCGCCCCCCCGGCCCTCGGTCCGGTTCAGCCAGGCCTGGCGGTCGGTGGGGGGAAGACGCCACGGGGGCCGCAAGCGGCCCCCATGTGGTCAGAACGACGAAGTAAAATACGCCTGGAGGGGGGCCACATCAAGGGTTCCGGCCTTCAGCGCCGCGACGGCGTGCACCGCCGCCCGGGCCCCGGCGGCCGTCGTGTAGTGCGGGATGCCGTGCGTCAGCGCACTGCGGCGGATGTCGAAGCTGTCCGCCACCGACTGCCCGCCCCCGGTCGTATTGATGACCAGCTGGATGTCGCCGGACTTGATGGCGTCCACACAATGCGGCCGGCCTTCCAGCACCTTGTTGATGACCTGGACCTCGAGCCCAGCCTCCCGGATACGGGCCGCCGTGCCGCGGGTCGCGGCCAGCGCGAAGCCCATGTCGGTCAGGCGCCGCGCCAGCGTCACGGCGGCCGCCTTGTCGCTGTCCTTGACCGAGATGAAAGCCGTGCCGCCCTCCGGCAGCTTCACGCCCGCGCCGAGCTGGGACTTGAGGAAGGCCCTCTCGAAGGAAAGGTCGAGGCCCATCACCTCCCCGGTCGACTTCATCTCGGGCCCGAGGATGACGTCCACGTTCGGGAAGCGGTTGAAGGGGAAGACCGCCTCCTTCACCGCGACATGGCGGGAGACCGCGTCGTCGTCGAGGTTGAAGTCCGCGAGCCGGGCGCCGGCCATGACGCGCGCGCCGATCTTGGCGACCGCGACGCCCGTCGCCTTGGCCACGAAGGGCACGGTGCGCGACGCGCGCGGGTTCACCTCGAGCACGAAGATCTCCCCGTCCTTCACCGCATACTGCACGTTCATCAGGCCCTGGACCTTGAGCGCGCGGGCCATCGCTTCGGTCTCGGCCTTGAGCTCCGTCACGATCGCGGGGGGAAGCGAATAGGGCGGGAGGGAGCAGGCGCTGTCGCCCGAATGGATGCCGGCTTCCTCGATGTGCTCCATGACGCCGGCCACGTAGACGCGACCCTCCGCGTCGCAGATGCAGTCCACGTCCACCTCGATCGCGTCGGCCAGGTACTGGTCGATCAGGATCGGGTTCTCGCCCGAGACCTTCACCGCCTCGGCGCCGAAGCGGCGGAGCTGCTCGTCGTTGTGGGCGATCTCCATCGCCCGGCCGCCGAGCACGTAGGACGGGCGCACCACGACCGGGTAGCCGATGCGGTTGGCCTCCCGCACCGCCTCGTCCAGGGAGCGCGCGGTGCCGTTCTGCGGCTGCCTGAGGCCGAGCCCGCGCAGCAGGTGCTGGAAGCGCTCGCGGTCCTCGGCGATGTCGATCGCTTCCGCGCTGGTGCCGAGGATCGGGATGCCCGCCTTGTGCAGCGCCTGGCTGAGCTTGAGCGGCGTCTGCCCGCCATACTGCACGATGCAGCCGAGCACCTCGCCGCTTTCCTGTTCCTTGCGGATCAGCGCGATCACGTCCTCGGCGGTCAGCGGCTCGAAGTACAGGCGGTCGGAGGTGTCGTAGTCTGTCGATACCGTCTCGGGGTTGCAGTTGACCATGATGGTCTCGAAGCCGGCGTCGCGCAGCGCGTAGCAGGCGTGGACGCAGCAATAGTCGAACTCGATGCCCTGGCCGATGCGGTTCGGGCCACCGCCCAGGATGACCACCTTCTGCCGCGCGGTCGGCCGGGATTCGCACTCGGGCACGCCGAAGCCGCCTTCGTAGGTCGAGTACATGTAGGGCGTCTCGGATGCGAACTCGGCCGCGCAGGTGTCGATCCGCTTGTAGACCGGCTGCACGCCGAGGCGGCCGCGCAGCGCCGCGACCTCCGCCTCCTTCACCCCGGCGATGGCCGCGAGGCGCGTGTCGGAGAAGCCCAGCGCCTTCAGCCCGCGCATCGCATGCGCCGTCCGAGGCAGGCCCTTGGCGCGCAACTCGGCCTCGGCGGCGACGATCTTCTCGACCTCGCGCAGGAACCAGGGGTCGAACTTCGAAGCCTCGTGGATCTCCTCGAGCGACACGCCGGCGCGCATCGCCTGCGCCGCCATCAGCACGCGGTCGGGCCGCGGGGTTGCGAGCGCGGCGTGGAAGGCCTGCGCGGAACCATCGCCCGGCACCGGCACCTCATCCAGGCCGGACAGTCCGGTCTCCAGCCCGCGCAGCCCCTTCTGCAGGGCCTCGGCGAAGGACCGGCCGATCGCCATGGTCTCGCCCACCGACTTCATCGAGGTGGTGAGCGTGGACGGCGTGCCCGGGAACTTCTCGAAGGTGAAGCGCGGGATCTTGACCACCACGTAGTCGATGGTCGGCTCGAACGACGCCGGCGTGACCATGGTGATGTCGTTCTGCAATTCGTCGAGCGTGTAGCCGACGGCGAGCTTCGCCGCGACCTTCGCGATCGGGAAGCCCGTGGCCTTCGAGGCCAGCGCGGAGGACCGCGACACGCGCGGGTTCATCTCGATGATGACCATGCGGCCATCAGCCGGGTTGATGCCGAACTGCACGTTCGACCCGCCGGTATCGACGCCGATCTCGCGCAGGCACGCGATCGAGGCGTCGCGCATGCGCTGGTATTCCTTGTCGGTCAGCGTCAGCGCCGGCGCGATGGTCACGCTGTCGCCGGTGTGCACGCCCATCGCGTCGAGGTTCTCGATCGAGCAGATGATGATGCAGTTGTCCGCGCGGTCGCGGACCACCTCCATCTCGAATTCCTTCCAGCCGAGCACGCTTTCCTCGATCAGCACCTCAGTCGTCATTGAGGCGGCGAGGCCGGAGGCGACGATCTGGTCGAATTCCTCCCGGTTGTAGGCGATGCCGCCGCCGGTGCCGCCCAGCGTGAAGGACGGGCGGATGACGCAGGGCAGGCCGACCACCTTCAGCGCCTCCCAGGCCTCGGGCATGGTGTGGGCGATCTCGCTGCGCGGGCTCTCGATGCCGATCTTGGTCATGGCATTGCGGAACTTCTGGCGGTCCTCCGCCTTGTCGATCACCTCGGCCTTGGCGCCGATCAGCTCGCAGCCGTATTTCTCGAGGACGCCGGCCTCGGCCAGCTTCAGCGAGGTGTTGAGCGCGGTCTGCCCGCCCATGGTCGGCAGCAGCGCGTCGGGGCGCTCCTTGGCGATGATCTTCTCGACGATCTCGACGGTGATCGGCTCGATGTAGGTCGCGTCCGCGAGCCCCGGGTCGGTCATGATGGTGGCCGGGTTCGAGTTCACCAGGATGACGCGGTAGCCCTCGGCGCGCAGCGCCTTGCAGGCCTGGGCGCCGGAATAGTCGAACTCGCAGGCCTGGCCGATGACGATCGGGCCGGCGCCGATGATGAGGATGGACTTGATGTCGGTGCGCTTCGGCATGGGTCAGGCTTTCCGCGGAAGAAGAATGAGGATGAGGAAGGCGACCAGGGCCGCCGCCCCGCCCAGGATCAGCGCGCCGGCCATCGCCTCGTCGGCATAGCCCTGGCGCTCGAAGCCGAGCGCCCAGGTGCCGGCGGCCGCGACGGCCACGCCGAAGGCCGCGCAGCAGGCGACGAAGGGGCGCAGCGCGCGTGCCCCGGCAGCGAGCGGCGCCGTGGCGCGCCAGAACAGGACCACGGCCGGCAGCAGCGCGACCAGCGCCGCGAGCCCGCCATGCGCCATGGCATCGAGGCCGTAGAGCATCATCGCGCCCCGTCCGACTGGCGCCGCGCGCTGACCAGCAGCAGCGGCAGGATCAGCAGATGCGGGACGCCCCAGAAGGCGAGGGCGGGCAGCGCATGCTCGCCCGCCATGAGCGTCGTCGCGCCATGCACGGCGGCCGAGAGCGCGAAGGCCGCGAGCGCGGCCCGCACCGGTGGCAGCACCTTGCGCAGGCTGCCCGCGAGGACGAACAGCACCAGCCCGGAATAGGCCAGCGCAAAGAGGCCCATCGCGCCTTCGGTCACGACCGGCTCTCCGTCGCGAGCTTGACGGCGATGAGCGCCAGCGCCGCGCCGAGGATCCAGCGCTGCGCGGCCATCCAGGCCGGCCGCGTGCCGAGGAAGCGCGCGACGCCGGCCGCGCCCCACACCAGCGCGCCGTCGAACAGGATGGCGACGCCGATCTGCACCGCGCCCAGGATCGCGCCTTGCACGAAGATGCTGCCGAGGCCCGGGTCGATGAAGGGCGGCAGCACGGCCACGTAGAACAGCGCGACCTTGGGGTTCAGCGCCGCCGTCGCGAAGCCCACCGAGAACAGCCGCGCGGCCGGCTCCCGCGGCAGCGGGCGGGGGGAGAAGATCGGCTGGCCGCCTGGCCGCACGCATTGCCAGGCGAGGACCGCGAGGTAGGCGGCGCCGCCGAGGCGCAGCACGTCCCAGGCCAGCGGCACGGCGAACAACGCGGCGGTCAGCCCCGCCGCCGCGCAGATCATGATGACCAGCGAGCCCGCCTGGCAGCCGACCAGCGACACCATGCCCGCCCCCGTCCCCTGCGCCAGCGCGCGCGAGACGAGGTAGAGCATGTTCGGCCCCGGCGTCGCCGCCAGGCCGACGGACAGCGCGGCGAAGACCAGCAGCGTCTCGACGCTGGGCATCACCCGTGGACCGAGAACCCGCCATCCACCGGGATCGCCACCCCGGTGATGAACGCTGCCGCGTCGGAGGCGAGGAAGGCCGCGACGCCCTCGAAGTCGCGCGGGTCGCCCCAGCGCTTGATCGGGCTGCGCCGCAGCACGTCCTCGTGCAGGGTCGTCATGTCCTGCCGCGCCTTCTTCGTCAGGTCCGTGTCGATCCAGCCCGGCAGCACGACGTTCACGGTGATGCCGTCCTGCGCCCAGGCCACCGCCATCGACTTCGTCATCTGCACGACGCCGCCCTTCGACGCGCCATAGGCGGCATGGAAGGGCAGGCCGAAGATCGACAGCATCGAGCCGTTGTTGATGACCCGCCCGACGCCGCCCGCCTTCAGGTGCGGATGCGCCGCCTGGCTCGCGATCATGCCGGAGGTCAGGTTGGTGGCCAGCACCGTGTGCCAGTCCTCCATGCGCACCAGTTCCGGGCGGTTTCGGATGTTGGTGCCGGCGTTGTTCACCAGGATGTCGAGCCCGCCCATCCGTTCGGCCGCGGTCGTGACCATGGCGCGGATGGACGCCTCGTCGGTGACGTCCACCTCGATGCTGTAGGCGCGGGCGCCGAGCGCCGTCAGCTCGGCGACGGCGGCGGCGTTCTTGGCCGTGTTGCGCCCGGCCACCGTCACCGCCGCGCCAGCTTTCGCGAGGCCCCGCGCGAAGCCGAGGCCGATGCCGCCATTGCCGCCCGTGACGAGCGCCGCGCGCCCGGTGAGATCGAACATGCGCTTCCCCTTCCCTGGCGCCGTCCGCTCAGGCGCGGCCGGCTTTGTGCGCCTCGATCATTGCGACGAAGCGGCCGAACAGATAGTGGCTGTCGGAGGGGCCGGGGCTTGCCTCCGGGTGATACTGCACGCTGAAGGCCGGCCGGTCGGTCGCCGCGATCCCCTCGTTCGTGCCGTCGAACAACGAGACATGCGTCACCTTCGCATGCGCCGGCAGGGTCTTCGGATCGACCGCGAAGCCGTGGTTCTGGGACGTGATCTCCACCTTCCCGGTCTCGAGGTCCTTCACCGGCTGGTTGGCGCCGCGATGCCCGCGCGCGAGCTTGTAGGTCCTGGCCCCCAGCGCCAGCGAGAGCAGCTGGTGGCCCAGGCAGATGCCGAAAACCGGCAGCCGCGCCGCCAGCACGCCCTGGATCGCGGGGATGGCGTAGGCGCCGGTCGCGGCAGGGTCACCCGGGCCGTTCGACAGGAACACGCCGTCCGGCTTGTGCGCCAGGATCTCCTCGGCGGTCGTCGTCGCCGGCACGACCACCACGTCGCAGCCTGCCGAGGCCAGGCAGCGCAGGATGTTGCGTTTCGCGCCGTAGTCCACGGCGACGACCTTGTGCTTCGGCGCCGTCTGCCGGCCGAAGCCTTCGGGCCAGGCCCATTCCGTCTCGTCCCAGCTGTAGGTCTGGCGGCAGGAGACCTCCTTCGCCAGGTCCATGCCTTCGAGGCCCGGCCAGTCGGCCGCCTGCGCCTTCAGGGCGGGGATGTCGAAGCGCCCGTCCGCGCGGTGGCAGATCACGCCGTTCGGCGCGCCGCCATCGCGGATCCGGGCCGTCAGCGCCCGCGTGTCGACGCCCGCGAGGCCCGGGATGCCGTGCGAGACGAGCCAGGCATCGAGGTGCTTCGTCGACCGCCAGTTGGCCGGCTCGGTCACGTCCTGCTTGACGATCAGCCCGCGCGCGGCCGGCGTCAGGCTCTCGAGGTCCTCGGGGTTGGTGCCGACATTGCCGATATGGGGGAAGGTGAAGGTGATGACCTGCCCGGCGTAGGACGGGTCGGTCAGGGTTTCCTGGTAGCCCGTCATGCCGGTGTTGAAGCAGATCTCGCCCACCATGGCGGCCTCGGCGCCGAAGCCTCGGCCCCAGAAGACCGTCCCGTCGGCCAGCACCAGGCACCCGGTGGCGCCCTCCGGGGGGGTATCGGCAGAGGCCATGGGGGGCTCCGTCTTTGGGGTTTCGGGCGGCGCGCCTGGCAGGTCCGAGAGCGCGAGGCCGGTCGCGGCCAGGACTGCGGGCCAGTGCTTCGCCGGCACGGCGCGGGCCTGACGCCATTTGCGGATCGCCTCGGTGCCGACGCCGCAGCGCGTCGCCGCGGCCTCGGGGCCGCCGAGCAGGTCGATGATCTCTTCCACGGTGCGCATGGACGTCCTGATACCGGGAAGTGATTTCCCACCGCAAGACCAATCGCGGCGGCTGGGAAGTTTCCTCCCAGGCGTGGGGCGCGCTATATCGGCTACATCAGACCGAGGACCCCTGCCATGTCGCTCCGCGACCGACTGACGGATGACCTGAAGGCCGCGATGCGCGCCGGCGATGCCGCGCGCGTCTCCACGCTGCGCATGATCCAGGCGAAGCTGAAGGACACCGACATCGCCGCGCGGCCGGGCCCGCCGGTGGATGACGCCGCGATCATCGGCATGCTCCGCGGCATGGCGAAGTCGCGGGCCGAGAGCGTCGTGATGTACCGCCAGGGCGGGCGCGAGGAACTCGCGGCGAAGGAGGAAGCCGAGATCGCTGTGATCGAGGGCTTCCTGCCGCAGCAGATGGACGAGGCCGCGATGGAAGCCGCGGTCGCCGCCGCGGTGGCCGAGACCGGCGCCGCCTCGATCAAGGACATGGGCAAGGTGATGGCGGCGCTCCGCGCGAAGCACGCCGCGACGCTCGACATGGCCAAGGCCGGGCCGATGGTGAAGGCGCGCCTCGGCGGCTGAGGGTCAGGCGGGGGCGTCCGGCTCGGCCCCCTGCAGCGCGCCGAGCCCGTCGCGCAGGCGGTCGAGCAGCCGAAACAGCGTGACGCATTCCTCGGTCGAGAATCCGGCCAGCGCCGCATCGTAGTACTGGCGGATGCTGCCCAGCATCTCGGCCCAGGTGGCGGCGCCGTGCCGGGTCAGCCGCACATGCCGGAGCCGCCCGTCCGCGCCGGCGCTGCGCGCGCGCTCGACCAGCCCGGCCTTCTCGAGCCGGTCCAGCACGGCGGTCAGGTTCTGCCGGCTGACCATCAGGAAGCCGATCAACTCCTTGACCGTCATGCCGCGCTCGCGGGCCGCTGGCCGCGACAGCGCGCCCAGCACCGCCCATTGCTGCGTGGTCGCGCCGAAGCCGCTGACCGCGCGCGTGCCGGTCTTATGCATGAGGTTGGACGCCTGGTAGAGCCGCAGGAACAGGCGGTTCGCCATGTCGAACCTCGCCTTTTCGTCCTGTGCCCCGGCGGTCGTGGATTGATCCATCAATGCCTTGCCATTTTAATGTTGAATATAGCATACCATTGTCATATCAACGCCGCCAGTAAGGAGGCGACATGCGCGGTCTCAGGGACAGGGTGGTCATCGTCACGGGCGGCGCCGGCGGCATCGGCAGCGCAACCTGTCGTCGCTTCGCGGGGGAAGGCGCCCGCGTCGCGGTATTTGACATCGACGCCGCCGCCGCGGGGCGGCTCGCGGCGGAGATCGGCGACGCCGCCCGCGCCTTTGCCTGCGACATCACCGACCACGCCGCCACCGCCGCGGCCGTCGCGGCGGCAGAGGCCGCGCTCGGCCCGGTCCATGCGCTGGTGAACAATGCCGGCTGGGACATCTTCCGCCTGTTCAAGGACAGCACGCCCGAGGAATGGCGGAAGCTCATCGACATCAACCTGGTCGGCGCGCTCAACATGCACCACGCGGTGCTGCCGGGGATGTTGGCGCGGCGCGCCGGGCGGATCGTCAACATCGCTTCCGACGCCGCGCGCGTGGGCTCGTCCGGGGAAGCGGTCTACGCCGCCTGCAAGGCCGGGCTGCTCGGCTTTTCCAAGACCCTCGCGCGCGAACACGCACGGCACGGCATCACCGTGAACGTGGTCTGCCCCGGGCCGACCGACACCGCCCTGTTCGCCGGCTACAAGCAGGGCGCCGGCAATCCCGAGAAGCTGGACGAGGCCTTCCGCCGCGCCGTGCCCATGGGCCGCATCGGCACGCCCGACGACCTGCCCGGCGCGATCCTGTTCTTCGCCTCCGACGACGCCGCCTACATCACCGGCCAGGTGCTGAGCGTCTCCGGCGGCCTGACCATGGCCGGTTGAAGGAGCGACCCATGACCTACGAGGACATCCTGTTCACCGTCGAGGGCGGGGTCGCGACCATCGCGATCAACCGCCCCAAGGTGATGAATGCCTTTCGTGGCAAGACCTGCGAGGAGCTGATCCACGCCTTCAACAAGGCAGGCTGGGACAAGGCGGTGGGCGTGATCGTGCTGACCGGAACCGGCGACCGTGCCTTCTGCACCGGCGGCGACCAGTCGGCCCATGACGGCAACTACGACGGCCGCGGCATCATCGGCCTGCCGGTCGAGGAACTGCAGTCCATCATCCGCGAAGTGCCCAAGCCCGTGATCGCCCGCGTGCAGGGCTATGCGATCGGCGGCGGCAACGTGCTCGCCACCATCTGCGACCTCACCATCGCGTCCGAGAAGGCGCAGTTCGGCCAGGTGGGACCCAAGGTCGGCTCGGTCGATCCCGGCTTCGGCACCGCACTCCTCGCGCGCATCGTCGGCGAGAAGAAGGCGCGCGAGATCTGGTACCTCTGCCGCCGCTACACCGCGGCCGAGGCCATGGCCATGGGCCTCGTGAACTGCGTGGTCCCGCACGACCAGCTGGATGCGGAAGTGGCGAAATGGTGCGCCGAGATCCTGGAAAAGAGCCCGACCGCCATCGCCATCGCCAAGCGGTCCTTCAACGCCGACAGCGACAGCATCCGCGGCATCGGCGGCATGGGGATGCAGGCGCTGGCGATGTACTATGCCACCGAGGAAAGCCGCGAGGGCGTCCGCGCCTTCAACGAGAAGCGCAAGCCGGACTTCCGGAAGCACCAGAAGTGACGGGCACCCTCACGCCCGAGCAGCGCGAGATCCAGGAGGCGGCGCGCCGCTTCGCGCGCGATCGCATCGCGCCCGGCTACATGGCGCGGGAGAAGGCGGCGCGCGTTGACCGCGACCTGGTGCGGGAGATGGGCGCGCTCGGCCTGATCGGCGCCGACCTGCCGGAGGAGCATGGCGGGCTCGGCGCGCCTTCGGTCACGGCCGGCCTCGCGATCGAGGCGCTGGCCCATGCCGACATCAACGTCAGCTACATCCCGCTGCTCGCCTCGCTGAACGGGCAGATCATCGCGCGGCACGCCGCTCCGGCCCTCGCGGGCGAATGGATTCCGCGCATCGTCTCGGGGGAGGCGCTCACCTGCATCGCCCTGACCGAGCCGCGCGGCGGGTCGGATGCGGCCAACCTGCAGCTCTCGGCGCGGCGCGACGGCGGCGACTACGTGCTGAACGGGGAGAAGACCTCGATCAGCATGGCCGACCAGGCGGATGCCGCGGTGATCTTCGCGCGCACCGGCGCGGCGGACGCGGGGGCGCGCGGCGTCTCGGCCTTCCTCGTGCCCATGGACACCAAGGGCGTGGCCACCACGCGCTTCCGCGACCTCGGCAGCCATGCGATCGGGCGCGGCTCCATTTTCTTCGACGATGTCCGCATCCCGGCGGCGAACCGGCTCGCCGAGGAAGGCATGGGCTTCGTGCAGGTGATGCAGGGCTTCGACTATTCGCGCGCCCTGATCGGGCTGCAATGCTGCGCGGCGGCGCAGGCCTCGCTCGACGAATCCTGGGCCTATGTGCAGGGCCGCGAGGCCTTCGGCGCGCCGATCGCGCAGTACCAGGGCGTCACCTTCCCGCTGGCCGAGGGGGAAGGGCTGATCGCCGCCATACGTCAGCTCTGCTACCACGCGCTCCGCCTGCGCGACGAGGGCGCGCCGCACACCGCCGAGGCCGCCATGTGCAAGTGGCTCGGCCCCAAGACCGCGGTCGACGTCATCCACCAGTGCCTGCTGACGCACGGCCACTACGGCTGGTCGCTCGACATGCCGCACCAGCAGCGGCTGCGCGACGTCATGGGCCTCGAGATCGGCGACGGCACCGCGCAGATCATGAAGCTGATCGTCGCACGCGAACGGGCCGGCAAGGCCGCCGTGCAATACGCGACCCGCCGCTGAGCGGGCGAAGGGAGGACGCATGGACACGGATCGGGACCGGCTGGCCGCCCGGCGCGCGGCGATGCGCGCGGCCGGGCATTGGCGCGACGAGACGCTGCTCGACCACCTGGCGCGCGCGGTGGCGGGGCGCCCGGACCACACGGCCATCGTGGCCCGCCGGTCCGAGGGCGGGGCGGCGCGGCGGATCACCTATGGCGGGCTCGACCGGCTCTCGACGCTGGTCGCCATGTCGCTGCGTGAACGCGGCGTGGGGCGCGGCGACGTCGTCTCCTTCCAGCTGCCGAACTGGTGGGAATTCTCCGTCCTGCATCTCGCCTGCCTGAAGCTCGGCGCGGTCAGCAACCCGCTGATGGTGATCTTCCGCGAACGCGAGCTCGGCTTCATGCTGGCGCTGGCGGAAGCGAAGGTTCTGGTGGTGCCGGCCCGTTTCCGCGGCTTCGACTACCCGGCCATGGTCGCGAACGTCCGGGACCGCCTGCCGGCATTGCGTCATGTGGTCGTCGTCGGCGGGGAGGGCGCCGAGGGCTTCGACGCGCTGCTCGCGCCCGCGGGCGACTCGGCCGGCTTCGTGCCCGTGCCGCCCGGCCCGGACGACGTGATCCAGCTGCTCTACACCAGTGGGACCACGGGCGAGCCCAAGGGCGTGACGCACAGCTCGAACACCATGCTGTCTAACCTCGCCCCCTTCGCGGAGCGGCTGGGGCTTGGGGCGGGCGACGTGATCCACATGCCCTCGCCGCTCGCGCACCAGCTGGGCTTCATGTACGGCATCGTGCTGCCGGTCATGCTGGGCGGCACCGCGGTGCTGCAGGACATCTTCGCGGCGCCCGAGATGGCCCGGCAGATCCGCGACGAGGGCGCCACCTTCACCATGGGCGCGACCCCTTTCCTGAACGACCTGACCGAGCATGTCGCGCAGTCGGGCGAAGCCACGCCGAGCCTCAGGGTCTTCGTCTCGGCCGGCGCGCCCATCCCGCGCGCGCTGGTGGCCAAGGCGCGCCCGACGCTCGGCGCCGCCATCGTCTCCGCCTGGGGCATGTCGGAGAACGGCGCCGTCACGACCACGCGGCTCGACGACGCGGAGGAGAAGGCGACCACCACCGACGGCTGCCCCCTGCCGGGGATCGAGCTGCGCGTGGTCGACGCCGAGGGGCGCAATGTCCCGCCCGGTGAGCAGGGCAGCCTGCAGGTGCGCGGCTGCTCCAACTTCCTGGGCTACCTGAAGCGCCCGGAACTCGACCCGTCGGACCCCGACGGGTGGTTCGACACCGGAGACCTCGCGCGCATGGACGCCGAGGGCTACATCCGCATCGCCGGGCGATCGAAGGACATCATCATCCGCGGCGGGGAGAACATCCCCGTGGTCGAGGTCGAGGGCCTGCTGTTCCGGCATCCCGCGATCGCCGAGGTCGCCGTGGTGGGCTTCCCCGACGCGCGGCTCGGCGAACGAGCCTGCGCCTATGTGCGCCTGCGCGAAGGCGCCGCCCTGACGCTGGAGGAGATGGTCGCCTACCTCCAGGAGCAGCGGATGGCGCGGCAATACATGCCCGAGCGGCTCGAGATCGTGACGGAACTGCCGCGCACGCCGAGCGGCAAGATCCAGAAGTTCCGGCTGCGGGAGATGGCGCGGACGTCACCGGCCTAGCCCCCGCGGCCGGCGTCAGTTCGGAATCTCGAGGTCTTCGGACAACACCACGATCTGCACGGCGTAGGACACCTCGCCGTCCTCCGCGTCGCGGTGGATGGTGCCGATGAACTCGTCGCCCACCTTGAGCTCGGTGGAGCCGCCCTTGCGCTCGGGCGCCGTCACGGCGATGCGGTTGTTGCCGAAGAGGCGACGGAGATGCGCCTGCACGGCGGCGCGTTCGGCCGGGGTCATGGGGTTGTCCTCGTGTCTGGAATGGGGCGCTGGATAGCGGCGCGGCGCCGGGGGTGCAAATCCGGCGCGCCACGGGCAATCTGTGCAGCCCGCCATGGCCCTGCCCCCCGCCTTCCTGGACGAGCTCCGCGCCCGCACCCCGCTGCCCGGCCTCGTCGGGCGGAAGACGCGGCTGCTCAAATCGGGCCGGAACTGGAAGGGATGCTGCCCCTTCCACGGGGAGAAGACCCCCTCCTTCTACGTCTATGACGACCATTTCCACTGCTTCGGCTGCGGCGCGCACGGGGATGCCATCTCCTTCGTGATGCGCGCCGAGGGCGCGTCCTTCCCCGAGGCGATCGAGCGCCTCGCCGCCGAGGCGGGGATGGACGTGCCCAAGCCCTCCGCCCAGGAGGCGGCGCGGGAGCGCCGGGCGCGCGACCTCCATGCCGTCATGGCCGCGGCGGCCGAGGCCTATCACCGCCGCCTGTTCCTGCCCGAGGGGCGCCAGGCGCTCGACTACCTGCGGAACCGGGGCCTGACGGAGCGGACGATTCGCGATTTCGCGCTGGGCTGGGCCCCGGCCGGGCGGGGCGCCATCTCCGCCGACCTGAGGGGGGAGGACGTCACGGAGGACCAATTGGTCGAGGCCGGGCTGCTCCGCCCCGGGGAGGCCGGCGAACCGGCGCGGGATTTCTTCTACGCCCGTGTGATGTTCCCGATCCGCGACCGGCGCGGGCGCGTCATTGCCTTCGGCGGGCGCATCCTGGGCGACGGCCAGCCGAAATACGTCAACAGCCCCGAGACGCCGCTGTTCCGCAAGCGGATGGGCCTCTATGGCCTGGACCTGGCGCGGGAGGGCGCCTTCCGCGGCGCCCCGGTGCTGGCGGTCGAGGGCTACATGGACGTCATCGCGCTGCACCAGGCGGGCTTCGCGGGCGCGGTCGCGCCGCTCGGCACCGCGCTCACGCCCGAGCAGTTGCAGGAATTGTGGCGGCTCTCGCCCCGCCCGGTGCTCTGCTTCGACGGCGATGCCGCGGGCACGCGCGCCCTGCTGCGCGCCGCCGAGACCGCCCTGCCGCTGATGGAGGCCGAGCAGGGGATGGCCGCGATCCGCCTGCCCCAGGGCCAGGACCCGGACAGCCTGATCCGCGCCGGCGGCCGCATGGCCTTCGAGCACCTGCTGGCCGCGGCGCCCGACATCTTCGAGGTGATCTTCGACGTCTCCCGCGAGGGGCTCGACCTGCGCAGCCGCGAGGCGCAGGAGGGTTGGCAGCGGAAGCACGAGGCTTGGCTCGCCGCGATCGCCGACCGGCCGAAGCGCGCCTCGGTCGCCCGCCGCTTTGGCCAGCGCCGGCGCGACGTGCTGCGGGAGATCGAGGCGGCCGAGCGTCGCAAGGGCTTCCGGCGCGGCCCCCAGGCGGGGCGCGGCAGCATCGCGGCGGCGACGCCGCATTTGGTCAGCACGCGCCTGCCGGCGCCGCGCCCGGCCATCGCGCCGGCCCCGGTTCGGGCTGAACGCGCCCGCATGCTGCTGGCGATCCTGCTCCGCCACCCCTGGATCCTGCCGCAGGTGGAGGAGGCGATCGGGCTGCTCGACCTCCCCGATGGCCCCGCCGCGCAGCTTCGGGCCGCAATTCTCGCATGGCCCGATGGGCCTGAACGGGTTGACTCCAGGGGGTTGATCGCCCACCTCGCATCAAGCGGAGCAAAGGATGCTGTCGACTGGGCGCTCGCGCCTGCCGGCCTGCCCCTCGCGGCGCGGGCCGAGGCCCTGCCCGGGGAGGTCGAGGAAGGCTTCTGGCATTTCTTCCTGCGCCTGCGCGGCGAGGCGGAGTTGATCGAGGACCAGCAGGAGGCGCGGCGGATGCTCGCGGAAACCAACGATCCCGCGGCCCAGCGCCGCCTGATCCTGGTTTCGGAGGCACTGGACGCACTCCGCCGGGGGGAAGGCGCAGCCGGGGCAGCCGGCGACGCCGCATAGGGTAGAGGCAGTTTTTTCGGGCATCCGGCCACAATCGGATGCCCGAAACCGTTGGACGGAGCGGAGAGCGCATGGCGAGCAAGGCGGCGGCAGGGGCTGAGACGACCGAGACCCGGGACGAGCAGGTCGAGGGACTGCTGCTCGACACGCAGTCGGCGGCCGTCAAGAAGCTCATCGCCCGCGGCAAGGAGCGCGGCTACGTCACGGTCGACGAGCTGAACGCGGCCCTGCCGTCCGAGCAGGTCTCCTCCGAAATGATCGAGGACACCATGGCGATGCTGAGCGAGGCCGGCATCAACGTGGTCGAGAACGAGGAGACGGAGGACGGCGACGCCGTCGCCAAGCCCGCCGAAAAGAAGGATGGCGAGGAGGAGGAGGAGTCCGGCGGCAACGTCGACGAGGAAAGCCTCGGCCGCACCGACGACCCGGTCCGGATGTACCTGCGCGAGATGGGCAGCGTCGAGCTGCTCTCGCGTGAGGGCGAGATCGCCATCGCCAAGCGCATCGAGGCCGGGCGCGACATGATGATCGGCGGGCTCTGCGAGAGCCCGCTCACCTTCCAGGCCATCCTGCGCTGGCACGAGGCAGTGAAGTCGAGCCCGCCGCGGATGCTGCTGCGCGACGTGATCGACCTCGAAGCCACCCAGACCGCCGGCAACCCCGACGGCGCGCCCGCCGCCGCGGCCGAGGAGGAGTTCGAGGAAGGCGAGGAGGGCGAGGGCGTCGGCCTCTCCCTCTCGGCGCTCGAGGA
This sequence comes from Roseomonas sp. HF4, assembly GCF_005222755.1. Classification (GTDB taxonomy): domain Bacteria; phylum Pseudomonadota; class Alphaproteobacteria; order Acetobacterales; family Acetobacteraceae; genus Neoroseomonas. Next base: position 120,156 of record NZ_STGD01000005.1, on the reverse strand, counting down.
AAAGCTGAAGCCCGACGTGCTCGCGACCTTCGAGCAGATCGAGGGTCTCTACGGCAAGCTCTCGAAGCTCTCGAACAAGCGGATGGAGGCCTATACCTCGGGCGAGGAACTGGCCGGCCGCGGCGAGAAGACCTACGAGAAGTCGCGCCGCGAGCTGATCGCGCTGGTCGAGCAGGTCCACCTGCACAACAACCGCATCGAGGAACTGGTCGACCAGCTCAAGGGCCTCAACCGCAAGCTGACGGTGCTCGAAGGCCAGGTGCTGCGACTGGCGGAGGCGCAGAAGGTCAAGCGCGAGGAATTCCTGCAGCATTGGCGCGGCAGCGAGCTCGACCCCGCCTGGCTCGATCGCGTCGGCGCCCTGCCCGGCAAGGGCTGGAAGGCCTTCGTCGCGAAGTCGAGCGAGGACGTCGAGGCGATCCGCTCCCGCATAAGCGAGGTTGCGAACGCGACCGGCCTGCCGGTCGCCGAGTTCAAGCGCGTCTATGCCACGGTCAGCCGCGGCGAGCGCGACATGACCCAGGCGAAGAAGGAGATGATCGAGGCCAACCTCCGCCTCGTGATCTCCATCGCCAAGAAATACACCAACCGCGGCCTGCAGTTCCTGGACCTGATCCAGGAGGGCAACATCGGCCTGATGAAGGCGGTCGACAAGTTCGAATACCGCCGCGGCTACAAGTTCTCCACCTACGCGACCTGGTGGATCCGCCAGGCCATCACGCGCTCCATCGCCGACCAGGCGCGGACCATCCGCATCCCGGTCCACATGATCGAGACGATCAACAAGCTGGTGCGCACCAGCCGGCAGATGCTGCACGAGATCGGCCGCGAGCCGCAGCCCGAGGAACTGGCCGAGAAGCTCGGCATGCCGCTCGAGAAGGTGCGCAAGGTCCTCAAGATCGCCAAGGAGCCGATCAGCCTCGAGACGCCGATCGGCGACGAGGAGGACAGCCACCTCGGCGACTTCATCGAGGACAAGAACGCGGTCATCCCGCTCGACGCCGCGATCCAGTCCAACCTGCGCGAGGCCACGACCCGCGTGCTGGCCTCGCTCACGCCGCGCGAGGAGCGCGTGCTGCGGATGCGCTTCGGCATCGGCATGAACACCGACCACACGCTGGAAGAAGTGGGCCAGCAGTTCAACGTCACACGCGAACGCATCCGCCAGATCGAGGCCAAGGCGCTGCGCAAGCTGAAGCACCCGTCGCGGTCGCGGAAGCTGCGGTCCTTCCTGGACAACTGACGATTGACCCGCCCCGCCCCGTCCCGCGAGACTGCGGATGGGTGGGAAGGGCAGGGCCATGGGCATCACGAGCGCCGATCCCGTGCAGCAGGTGACGGTCGACGTCACCTTCCTTCGCATGGACCGCCGCCCCGGCCACCCAGCGCCCCCGCTGCCCGGCGGCGTCCGCGTGGACCACGCGCTGCGGTGCTCGGTTCCCTTCTACCGCTACCTCTACGACACGGTGGGCGAGCCCTGGCTCTGGTGGATGCGGCGCACGGCCTCGGATGCCGAGCTCGCCGCGCTGCTCGCGATGCCGGCGGTCTCGATCCATGTGCTGGTCAAGGATGGCGAGCCCGCCGGCTTCTACGAACTCGACCGTCGCCACCCGCAGGTCGTGAACCTCGCCTATTTCGGGCTCATGCCCTGGGCCATCGGGACGGGCCTCGGCCGCGCCTTCCTGCGTCACGCCATCGATGCGGCCTGGGCGGCGGGGCGGCCGGCGGTCACCGTGAACACCTGCACCGCCGACCATCCGCGCGCCCTGCCCGCCTACGTCGCGGCGGGCTTCCAGCGGCTGCGGACGGTGCGCGAGGTCTGGCCTGTGCCGACGCGGCTCGGGCTCAAGATCCCGGCGCACCTGGCGCAGGGCTGAGGCCGGGCGCGGCGGTTCAGCCCGGCCCGCGCACGGCCCCCGGCCCCGGCCCGACCAGCCCGAAGGCCCCCCAGAGCGCGGGGTGCGAGGCGCCCGGCACGTTCCGCGCAAGGTCAAGCTGCGCCGCGCGTAGCGCCTCGGCCATGCCCTGCCCCTGCTGCCGGTTGCGCAGCGTATAGGCCACGATCCGCGTCGCCGCCGCGTCGTTGACATACCAGTGCGTGACCATCAGCGACCGCGCGCCCGCGTAGAAGAAGGCCCGCGCCAGCCCCGAGAGGCTCTCCCCCGACCCTTCGCCCACGCCCGAATTGCAGGCCGAGAGCACCACCGCATCGGCATCGAGCTCAAGGTCGAGCACGGTGCCCGCCGTCAGCAACGCACCGCGCGCGTCGCGGGCGCCGGGGGGCGCCGAGGCCACGATCGCCGCGTCCTGCAGGCAGGACAGCTCGCCCGGCAGCAGCCCGTGCGTCGCGAAATGCAGCACGCGCACGTCGCGGAGCGCGGTGCGCTGCACCGAGGCCGCGGTGAAGGCGGCCCCGAGCCGCTTGTCCTGCTGCGACGCCCCCATCAGCTGCGCCGAGGCCTGCAACTCGATCCCGGCGGTCGCCAGCGGCGGCAGCGCGGCCAGCAGCCGACCGCATTCCGCCGAGGCGAAGGTCCGCGCCGCCTGCGCTGCCGGCACCGGCACCGGCGCGCCGAAGCCGAACCAGGGCTGTGTCGCCCGCGATTCCCCCGCCCGCCGCAGCGCGACCAAACTGGACGGTGCGGGCACATGCGCCACCGGCAGGCGGGCCAGCAGGAAGGACAACCCCTCATGGCCCGTGGGCGCCGGGGGCGGGGCCTCGACCAGCACGCCGAAGGGCAGGGACAGCAACTGCCCGGTCGGCACGACGACAAGCCGTTGCGCGGCCGCCAGGGGCGCCGCGACATCCCCGAACAGGGCCTGGTGCAGCCGGTAGGCGGCGTCGGCGTCGAAGGGCTTCTGGCCGTTACCGTCCTCGAGGCTGGCGCGCAGCCGGCGCGAAAGCGCTTCCACCTCCGTCCCGCGCGCACCGATCCGGCCGGCGGCGATGGCGCCGTCCCGCAGCACGAAGGTCCAGCCGGGGGCGGCCGGAGGCAGGAAGATCGAGGCCAGCGCCTCCCCCGGGGCCAGGGCCGCCAGCACCTCGCCGGCGGGGGCGACGGATTGCAGCAGCTGCGCGAAGCCCGGTGCCGCCGCCTGCGCCGCCTGGTCGGCGTCGAGTTGCGCTTCCTGCGCTTCCGCGATCTCGGCGTCGAGCGCGGCGACATCGGGTCCGGCGCCGCGGCCGGCGGCCGCACTCGCCTCGTCCCGCGCGCGATAGAGCCCGGCCAGCCGCTGCCCGGCCGTCTCCCGCGCGCGGATCGCCTCGGCCGCCGCCGGGTTGCTGCGCGATTCCGTCAGCCGCGCCGCGGCACGCGCGATCTGCACCGCGGTAACGTCCCCCTGCGCGAGCTGCGCTGCCTCGAAGGCTTCGGCCAGCAGCGCCTGGGAACCGCCGGCGCTGCCGGCGAAAGCATCGACGCAGGGCGCGATGGCCCGCGCCGAGGTGCCTTCCCGCAATTCCCGCAGCACCGCGACCGCCTGCCGGCATATCCCGAGGATCGCGGCACGCCCTGTGCCGGCCTCGGCGCTTGCCTCGGCCTGGAGCAGCAGCGTGTCGGCAAAGGGGCGCGATCGCGGGACGCCGCGGGCGAAGCGGTCCGCCGAGCGGGCGAAATCCCCGGCGGCGCGGCGCGGGGCCCCGGCGCTCTCCGCCGCCGCCCCGCTCGTGCGTGCGAGCCGCGCCGCGATCAGGTCGGCGCCGAGCGCGCCCGGCGCCGCCGCGGCCAGCGCCTCGGCCTCGCGGGCGGCAGCCTCGGCTTCCTGGGTGCGGCCGGCGCTGCGCAGCAGGGCGGCGCGGTTCCGGCGGACCTCGACCGTGCCGACGATGGCGCGCGCGGCCAGCGGGTCGAAGGCCGCACCGCCCGCCTCGGCCGCGCGTCCGCCCGGCACGCCGAGGCCGGGCGGCAGGTCCCGGCCATAGAGCGCCTCCGCCCTTGCGAAGGCGGCGAGGCCGCGGTCGGCGCGCCCGCGATTGGCCTCGTGCAGGCCGCGATAATGTTCGAGCTGCGCGCGCGCCAGCGGGTCGGTCGCGCGCGCGGCGAGCGGCGCGGCGCGATCCAGGAGCTGCTCGGCCTCGGGGAAGCGCCCCTGGTTCGACAATTGCAGCGCGAGCCGCATCATCGGCGCGAAGGTGTCGGGCGCGCCGCCGCCGAGCAGGCGTTCCTGCGCCGTCAGCGCGCCGCGATAGGCGGTCTCGGCGGCGACGAAGCGTTCCGCCTGGTTGGCGTCGCGGCCGATCGTCATCAGCTGTTCGAAGCGGGCGATGTCGCCCGCGCCGAAGCTGTCGCGCGCCAGCCGTGCGGCCATCATGTCGAGGGCGGCGGAGGGCGGCAGCGCGCCCTCCGGCTGCGCGAGCCCTGCCAGGATGCCGATGGCGCGCTCGGCCGCGGGCAGGGCCGGCAGCACCCCTTCGGCCTGGAAGCCACGGCCGCCGGCGGCGGCCACCAGGGCGAAGGCCGGCCAGCCGCCCACGCGCCGGCGGCATTCCAGCAGCGCGGCCGGCTGCCCGCCCAGCACCGCGGTTGCGCGCGGCGCCTCGCAGGCGAGGCGGCTGTCGAGCGCGGTTGCGGCCTGGGCTGCGAGCGTCGGCACCGGCGCCGCCGGCACCTCGCGGATCCGGGCGCTGGGCGATTCCCAGGCGCCGCAATAGACCTCGGCGCCGCTGCCGCTGCGCAGCATCCGACAGTCCTCGCCGCGCGCGTTCTGGCCGATGGCGAAGGCGGCCGCGGCGGTTGCGGCCGAGCCGCCGGGGACATAGGCCTCGGGCGGCGGCGTCTCGCAGGCGGCGAGCGCCAGCAGCAGCAGCGCGGGGCGAAGGGGCGCGCGCATCAGTAGTCTCCCCCGCGGATGTCGGGCGGGGCGAGCTCGTTCTCCTCCGAGCGGTCGCGGCCGGGGCGAAGGCTGAGTTCCGGATCCGGCTGGCGCAGCCGCTCGACCGCGGCCAGCAGGTTCAGCGGGTCGAGCACGCCGGTCACCGCCTCCGGGTTGTTCGGCAGCGGCAGGGGGGTGGGTGGCACGGCGCAGGCCGCGACGCCGATCGGGCAGTCGTTGAAGGTGAAGTCGTCCGCCTGCGGCGGCGGGTCGGGCAGCAGTTCGCCCTGCACGGTCGCGCGCCGGCCGCGCGCGGCGGCGGGGCGGCCGGGCACGCCGGCCAGGGTGCCGAACAGCGTGGCGCCGCGGCCGCCCAAGACGGTGAGGCCGCGCGCGTCCAGCGTGCCACCGGCCGTCCCGTCCGGGCCGAGCGCGAGTTCCACGGCGGCGCCGCGCGCGTTGAGCCCGCCGAAGGCGATGCTGGGCGCCGAGACGTAGAGGACGTTCGAGGTGCGCGCCTCGCCAGCGAGGCTCGCCGCGGTCCGTGCCAGGACGATGATGTCGCCGGCTGCCGCGACGAGGCCGTTCACGGTGACGGTGGCGCCCGAGAGCAGCAGGTCCCCCGACGTCGCGATGGCCGAGAAGCCGTTCACGGCCACCCCGCCATCGGCGAGCAGCGTCGTCGCCGCCGCCGTCGCGGTGCCGTCCACCTGCAGCCCGCCGCCCAGCACCTGCACGAACAGCGTGCCGCCGGCCGAGACTGTCGTACCGCCGGGCACGCCCAGCAGCGGCGTCGTGGCGACCAGGCGGAAATCCCCGCTCGCCGTGAAGCCCGCCAGCGTCGCGAGGGCATTGCCGGGATTTGCCAGTGTGACCGACCCGCCGGCCGCGCCGGTCAGCGTACCGACGGCAAGGTCCGCGCCCGGGTCCTGCGCGATGCCGGCCAGGCTGCGCAGGTCGAGCGTGCCCGGCACGGCGAGCGGCGCGACGACGGTGATGCCGTTCGCCGTGGTGGCGAGCGTGCCGTCGAGCGTCGTGGCGCCGATGCGCAGCGTTTGCGACGTGATGGCGGCAAGGTCGGCGCTGGTGATCTCGAAGCCGGCGCCGAGCGGTTGCAGCACCGGCAGCGTGACGGCGGCCGGCGAGAAGGGGGCGATCTCGACCAGCGGCGCCGCGATGGCGCCGTTCGCGAGGTTCAGGCTGCCCACGCGGAAGGAGATGCGGTCGGTCGCGTCGAGGGTGGCGCTGTCATCCATCGTGAGCGCGCCCGCGGTGCGGATGCCGATGGCGCCCGCGCGCCCCTCGGATTCACTGCTCGGGCCGGTTCGCACCAGCAGGTCCGTGATCCCGTTGTCGAGCAGGAAGGTGCCGGCGACATCGAGGTCGACGAGCAGGTCGACGGCATTGGCCGCGCTGCCGAGCAGCGCATCCCCGCCCGAGATCACCTGTAGCCCGCCCGTCGTGATGCCGCCGCCCGACTGCACGATGCCGCCCTGGCCCGCCTGCAGCCCGACGAAGCCGTCGACGGCCGTGACATTGCCCGCCAGCGAGATCGCGCCCGGCAGCGCCGGGTCGAGGTTGGCGGAGCCGCCGCTGAACGCCGCGGCGGCGAGCAGCCCGATGATGCCCCCGCTCGGCCCATCGGCCGTGACGCTGCCCGCGGCCGTGACGGCCAGGTTGCCCGACGCGGCGAGCGAGACGAGCCCCAGCCCCTCGTTCGTCGTGGCGAGCACCGGCGCGGCGATGGTCAGGTCGCCGCCCTCCACCTGGATGCTGATCGTGGCGTTGCTGCCACCCGCCGAGGCGGTGACCGGCCCGGTCACGACGAGGCTGGCGAGGTTGCGGAGCGCGATGCCGTCCCCGGCGCCGATGCCGGCCACCGCCTGGATGGCGTTGTCGCCGAGAAGTTCAACCGTGCCCGGCGTCTCGACCACGAGTTCCGCTGCGGCGATGCGCGAGGGCGCCTGCTGCGTCACGCCGGGGGTCGGCGCCAGCGTCAGCCGGCCTCCGACCGTGACCTCCCCGGTCACCTGCAGCCGCTGGTCGGCCGCCTGGAAGTCGAAGATGTCGGTCCTGAGGAAAAGGCCGCCGCCAACATTCGATGCGCCGAGCGCGCCAATCTGGTTCGGGGTCGGCTCCAGCCCGGTGCCGGCGAAGTCGAAATTCGCTGTGCCCGGCGTGCGGACCTGCAGCAGTGCCGCGCGGATGAACTCGGTCTGGGAGATGCCGCCAGCGCCCGCCTGCAGGTCGAGCAGCCCGCCCGTCGAGGTGCCGGTGCCGCCGAGCGCGATGGCGTTGCCGGCGGAGATCGTGATGCCCGTGGCATCGGATAGCCCGCCATTGCCCTGCACCACCACATCGCCCGTCCGCGCGATCAGCGTCAGCCCCTGGAAGCCCGAGATGCTGTCGTTCACCTCGAGATTGCGGCCGGCATCGAGCGTCAGCGCCCCGCCGACCGTGTCGCCGGCGACCGGGGCGTTGACAAAGATGTCCCGCGACGCCTCCAGCCGTACGTCCCCGGTCAGGAACTCGATGGTCGAGGATCGCAGGAAGGCCTGGTCCGGCGGGTCGTCGGCGCCGAGCACGTTGCCCACGATGTTCGCCTCGGTCGTGCCGGGCGGCGGCGGCTCGGTCGGGCCGATGATGGTCAGGTCGATCGGGTCGATCAGGATCGTGCCCTGCGCGCCCGCCGGCGCGCCCGTGTCGATGCTGCCGAGCACGAGCAGCCCGCCCTGGCCCGAGACCTCGACGAAGCCGCCATCGCCCCCCTGCGGCCCGCCGCGCGCCGAGATGCGGCCACCATGCGCGGTATAGTCCTGCGAATTCACGATGACGGTGCCGCCGGTGCCGCGTTCCGTCGCATCGGCGCGGATCTCGGCGCCGGCTGCGATGCCGGTGCGCCGCGCAAGGCGCGGGGTGGCCGAACCGCGCAGCGTCGTGCCGATCGCGACCTCGCCGCCGCCCGCGGCACCCGAGGCGTCGATGCGTGCGCCGGCATCGACCAACACGCGGTCGGCCACCGCCTCGATCGTGCCGCCGCGCGTGCCGGCGGCGCGGCCCGCGGCGGTCACCTCGCCCTCGATCCGGATGGCGCCGCCCGTGCCCTGGATGGAAATGCGCCCCGTCCGGCCCGTCGCCGCGTCCGTGTCGGCCGAGATGCGCCCGCCCGCGCGAACGAGATCCTGCACGATGCCGTCCGCCGCCGCGGCGGTGATCTGGACCGTGCCGCCCTCGGCCGAGATCGTGCCGCTGTTCGTGACCAGCGCGACGCCGCCGCCCGGCGCCTGGCGCACCGCGCCCGTCACCTCGATGGAGAGCAGCCCGTCGCCGTGCAGGTCCACGACATGGGTCTCGCCGCCCGCCAGCGCCACCCGGCCGAGCCGCGCGGTGATGGTGCCGCGGTTCGCCACCTGCGGCGCCACCAGCGCGGCGAGCCCGGCATCGCGGATCGTGATGGTGCCGGCGTTCTCGATGCGCGCATCCGCGCGCCCGGCACGGTCGAAGATCATGCGCCCGGCGAGGAAGTTCTCGTTGCTGATGTCGGCCGAGGAGACGATCAGCCCCGCAGCCTCGACCTGCGCGCCCTGGCTGAACACCACGCCCGACTGGTTGACGATGGCAATCCGCCCGTTCGCCGTGATGCGGCCGGCGATGGTCGAGGGGTCGGGCGTCGTGACGCGGTTCAGCGTGATGGCGGAGGCGGAGGGCTGCTGGAACTGGACGTGGTGCCCGGAACCGACGTTGAAGCTGCGCCAGTCCACGATGCCGCGGCTCTGTGACTGCTGCACCTGGGTCGTCGCCGGGTCCTGCCGGATGGTGATGCCGCCGGCGACGACGCGGTCGAGCACCGGGGCCTGCGCCGCAAGCGGGCCGGGCAGCACGAGCGCCGTCCCGCAAAGCAGCGCGGCGCGGAAACGGAGGAGCATGGGGCTCATGGTGGCCTCCGGTCAGAGACGGAACAGCATGCGCCAGTAGAAGGCGTCTTCCTTCAACTCGTCGGCGAAGGCGCCGCCGGGCCGGCGCTCGAAGCGTCGCACGCCTTCGACCTGGAATTCTGCGTTCTGGGTCACGCCGAAGCGCGCGCCGAGCCCGGCCGAAGCGATGGTTCGGTCGGGGTCCTGCGACCGGTTCTCCCAGGTCTGACCCCAGTCGTAGAAGGTGTAGACGACCGGGTCGATGCGCACGGCGCGCCCGAAGACCGGCGTTTCCAGCGAAACCGACAACTGCAGCTCGACCGAGGCGGCGAGCGCGCTGTCCCCCGTCACCTCCCCCGCGTAGTAGCCGCGGCCGAGCCGTGCGCCGCCGAGGTAGTACTTTTCCGCCTGCGGCAGCACGTCGGACGACCACTGGCCCGCGAGCGTGCCCTGCAGCGCGAGCAGCGCGCCGTCCCAGGGCGCGAACAGCGACTGGGTGCGGCTCGCCTCGAAGGTGATCTTGGTGAAGTCGGTCTGCGCGCCCGCGCGGCTGAGGAAGGCGCTGCCGCTCTCGCTCGCGCCGAGGCCCGAGATGCCCTGGCTCAGCCGCAGCGAGAGAAGGTTCACAGCCGAGCGGTTGTCGCCGAGCAGCTGGTCGAACACCGCCCATTCGCCGCCCAGGCGGAACACGCGCAATTCATCGCGGCTCAGCACCTGGTCGCCGAGCGCGCCGCCCTCGAGCTTGATCTCGGTCTCGATCAGGTCGAAGGCCGCGGCGACCGTCAGCGTCTGCTGCCGCCGCCGGATCACGGGATAGGAGACCGCGATCCCGCCGACCGAGGTGGTGCCCTGGTAGCCGATGTCGCGCAGCGGTGAGGCCGGCCGGGAATCCCCCGTGCCGGCATAGATGCGCACGCGCGTGCCCGATCCGCCGACGAAGAATTCGGTCGAGGCCTGGCCGAAGAGCTGCGTGCGGCCATTGGCGTAGAACAGCGACAGCTCGGTCCGCTCGCCGAAGGACGTGAAGGAGTTGAACTGCACCGCGGCGAGCCCCTGCTCGGTGCCGGTCAGGCGGAAGCCGCGGTTGTCGGCGGTGACGTAGCCGCCGATCGCCTGGCGCGAGACCTGCGCGACCAGGCTGAGTGCGCCCGGCGCCGTGCCGGCCGGGCGGAGGATGGCGCGCATGGAGACGCCCGGGATGTCCTCGGCCAGCAGCAGCCAGCGTTCGAGTGTCGCCACATCCACCGGCCGGAGCCCGCGCAGGTGTTCGAGGAAGCGCAGCACCTGCGTCCCCGCAGGGCCGATGTCGCCGTCGAGGCGCACCTCGACGATCTCGGCCTCCCCCACCACCAGGCGGAGCAGCCCGTCGCGCTCGACCACCGCATCGACGGTGGTGAAGACGTAGCCGGCGTCGCGATAGAGCCCGAGGATGGCGACCCGTGCCTCCTCGATGCGCGACAGCGGCACGGCGGGGCCGGTCAGCGGGCCGGCGGCGGCTTCGAGACGGTCGCGCGGGAAGGCGGTGGCGCCCTCGATCGCGAGGCTGCGGATCGCGACGGGGCGCGCCAGGGCCGGGTCCTGCGAAGGCGCGGGCGCGGCGCCGCGCGGCGTGCCGGGGCCGACGCGGGGCGGCGCCTGCGGTGCGAGGTCGGGGACCGGCGTGCCCTGGCGCGGTACGACGGCGCCGGCCGGGCCCTGTGCGGTGCCCGGGGCGCTTCCGGCGGCCAGAAGCGCCACGATTGTGAAGCCAAGCCTGAGCCGCACCGGTGCTGCCCCCCCTGAAGCCCGGCGCGCCAAGCGGTGCCGGACACCCTCACCCTGAGGCGCACCATGGCACGTGCGGGCGGGGACGTCGACAAATGTCGAATGGCGCCAGCGATCTGCGGGCCGCGCCTCAGACGTGGGCGAAGAGCGGCGCGCCCGGCCTCTCCCAGCGCGTGCGGAGCACGGTGCCGGTCTCGCTCTCCGTGATGAAAAGGTCGCTGTTGTCTGGTCCGCCGAAGCAGACATTGGTGGTGCCGAGGCCGCGCGGGGACCGGATGCGCAGCAGCGGCTCCCCGAGCCGCGAGAAGATCCAGACCGTGCCCATCCCGGCATGCGCGACCGCGATGTTGCCGTCCACGTCCATCGCCATGCCGTCCGGCCCCGCGAGCCCGCCCGACATGGCGATGAAGCGGCCGACACGGATGACCCCGCCATCCTCCGTGATCGGCACGCGCCAGATCGCGTTGTCGCGCGTGGCCGCGACATACAGGGTATGGGCGTCGCCGGTCAGCACCAGGCCGTTCGGGCTTGGCACGTTGGACACCAGCGCATCGGCCTGCGCCGCGCCGGCGCGCAGCCGGTAGACCCGTCCCGCAGGGTCGTGCAGCCCGGTCTGGCCCTGGTCGGTGAAGAACAGGTCGCCGTTCATCGCGAAGGTGCAGTCGTTGACGCCGCGGAAGCCCTCCCGCCGCGCGCGCGGCACCAGCGGCGTCACCGCCCCGGTCTCGGGGTCGAGGCGCAGCAGCCCGCGCTTCGCATCCGTGATGGCGGCCCAGCCGTCGCGATGGAAGGCAAGGCCGTTCGGCTCGCCGTCATAGTCGGCGACGACGCGCCATTCGCCGGCCTGGCTCACGCGGAAGATGCGGCCGAAGACGATGTCCGTGAGCCAGAGGTCGCCGGCGCGGTCGAAGGACGGGCCCTCGAGGAAGGAATGCGGCGTCGCGCCGCCACGGCCATAGAGCCATTCGCTGCCCCGGCCGCGGATGCGGAGCGCCTCGGGCAGTTCCGCGTGGACCTCGGCGGTGACGGAGGGCGGTGCTGCGTACATGGCCCTATCCCAGCGTGATGTTGGCGTCGCGGATCAGCCGCGCGGCGCGTTCGCGCTGCGCGACGACGAAGGCGGCAAACTCCGCCGTGCTGCTGGCCACCGGCACGATGCCGATCTGCGCCATGCGCGCGCGGACATCCGGCTGCGCCAGGGCGAAGACCGCAGCCGCGTGCAGGCGCGCGACCGCCGCGGGCGGCGATCCCGCCACGGTCCAGAGCCCGTTCCATTCGTCGAAGTCGAAGCCCGCGTAGCCCTGTTCGGCGATGGTCGGCATGTCGGCCAGGGCGCCGATCCGTCGTGGCCCCGCGGCGCCGAGCCCGCGCAGCCGCCCGCCCTGCACGTGTGCCGTGGCGGCCGCGGCCGAGGCGAAGGCCATCGCGACATTGCCCGCAACCAGGTCCGTCATGGCGGGGCCGCCGCCGCGATAGGGGATGTGGATCACCTCGATCCCCGCGAGCCGCGCGAACTCCACCATCGCGAGATGCGCCCCGGTGCCGTTGCCGGAGGACGCGTAGGACAGCGTCCCCGGCCTCGCCCGGGCCGCGGCGACAAGGTCTGCCAGCGTGCGGTGGGGCGATGCGGCGGGCACCACCAGCATCTGCGGCTGCAGGGTGAGCTGCGTGATCGGCGCGAAGGCGGTCGTGTAGTCGAAGGGCAGGCCCTGCATCAGCGTCGGGTTCACCACATGACCCATGCTGTCGAGCAGCAGGGTGTGGCCGTCCTTCGGCGCGCGCGCCACCTCGGCCGCGCCGATCGATCCGCCCGCGCCGCCGCGGTTCTCGATCAGCACGTTCTGGCCGAGCTGCGCGATCAGGTGCGGTTGCAGCAGGCGTGCCACCGTGTCGGTGCCGCCGCCCGGCGGATAGGGCGGAATGAGGCGGATCGGCTGCGTCGGGAAGGCCTGCGCGCGGGCCGCGCGCGGCAGCATCGGCAAAAGCGCGGCGCCCAGCAGGGCGCGCCGTGGGGTCGCCATGGTCGTTCCTCCGTCGTTGCGCGAAAGGCTAGACCGGCAGGCGCGGCGCGTCACCCGGGGGCGGCTTCACGCGTGCGGCGGGCGGTGCGAAGATCGCGCCATGAACGATGCAGCGGCCGGCACGGCGTCGGCGACCTCCGACCTTGTGCTGCGCGCGCTGTCGCGCCGCGGCACGCGCCGGATCTGGGGCGTCCCCGGCGGCGGCTCCTCGCTCGACCTCATCCGCGGCTGCGATGCGGAGGGGATCCGCTTCGTGCTTTGCCGGCACGAAGGGTCGGCGGCGATGATGGCGGTGGCGGATGCCGAACTGACCGGCGCGCCGGGCGTGGTGTTGACGACCAAGGGGCCGGGCCTGTTCAACGCCGCGAACGGCGTCGCCTGCGCGACGCTCGAGCGCGCGCCGGTGGTTCTGGTGACGGATGGCTTCACCGAGGCACAGACGCGCTGGATCACGCACCAGGTCTTCGACCAGCAGCGCGCGACCGCCGCCTTCGTGAAGGGACATGCGCGCTGCGAGGATGGCGACGCGGCCGCGGCGTTCGAGGCGCTGCTCGACACGGCGCAGGCGCATCCGCGCGGCGCCGTGCATCTCGACCTCACCTCCGCCGCGGCGAAGCGCGTGGCGCAGGGCGCGCCGCGCGCGAAGGCGGCAGTGGCGCCGATGCCTGACCTAGGCGCGCTGCGCGCCGCTCTTGCAGGCGCGCGCCGCCCGGTCCTGGTGCTGGGGCTCGAGGCGACCGAAGCCGCGCCCGACCTCCGCATGCTGGCCGAGGCGTTGGGCTGCCCCGTGCTCGTTACCTACAAGGCCAAGGGCGTGCTGCCGGATGCGCATCCGCAGGTCGTCGGCATCTTCACCGGCGGCACTCTGGAGGCCGCCTGCGTGAACGAGGCCGACCTGATCCTGCTGGCCGGCGTCGATCCGGTGGAGTTCATCCTGCAGCCCTGGCGCTACCGCGCGCCCGTCGCCGAGATCGCCGCGCGGCCCTTCCCGGTGCACTACACGGCGCCGGCGGCTCGTGCCTATGGGCCGCTCGCGCGCATCGCCGCGGCGCTGGCCGATGGCGCCCCGCGCAGCGCCTGGACACCGGGCGAGATCGACGCGCATCGCGCGGCGATGCTGGGCGCGCTCGCCTGGCCGGCGGGCGGGCAGGGGGTGGCGCCGCCGCGCATCGTGCAACTGGCGGCCGAGGCCGCCGCGCGCGCCGGGCGCGACCCGCGCGCGAGCGTCGATGCCGGCGCGCACATGTTCTCGGCCACCGCCTTCTGGCCCTGTTCGCGGCCGCGCGACCTGCTGATCTCCAACGGCCTCGCCTCCATGGGCTTCGCCCTGCCGGCCGGGATCGCCGCCGCGCTGCACGACCCCGCGCGCGGCGCCGTGGCCTTCACGGGCGATGGCGGCCTCATGATGTGCCTGGCGGAACTCGCGACCGCGGCCGAGGTGGGCGCGCGTGTGGTGACCATCGTGTTGAACGACGGTGCGCTGTCGCTCATCGACATCAAGCAGCAGCAGCGGCAATTGCCGCCCGAGGGCGTGCGCTGGGCGCGGCCGGATTTCGCTGCCGTCGCGGAAGGGCTCGGCGCACGCGGTTTCCGCGCCCCTGACGAGGATGCTCTGCGCGCCGCGCTCGACGCCGCGTTTGCGACCGACGGGCCATCCCTGGTCGACGTCACGGTCGATCCGGCGGGCTACATGAAGCAACTCGAGGCAATGCGGGGCTGAGCGGGACATGGCGGATTTCACAGCGCTCCGGCTCGGCTCCGCCTGGCGGCGCATCGCGGGGCTGATGGACGAGGCGGCGCAGAACTTCGTCCGCACCTCCTTCTCCTCGGTCGTGCGCGACAACTGGGACATGGCGATCGGGCTGATGGACAGCGCGGGGCGGCAATTCGCGCAGTCCTCGCGCTCCGTCCCCTCCTTCGTCGGCACCATGCCGGTCACGCTCGGCCACATGCTGGCGCGCATCCCGCGCGAGAGCCTCAGGCCCGGCGACGTGCTGATCAGCAACGACGGCTACCTCGGCACCGGGCACCTCAACGACATCACGACCATCCGGCCGATCTTCCGCGACGGGCGCATCGCCGCCTGGATCGGCGGCACCTTCCATTCCACCGACATCGGCGGCGCCCCTTCGGTCGAGGCCCGCGATTCCTGGGAGGAAGGGCTGACCATCCCGGTCGCGCGCATCCTCAAGGCCGGAGTCGAGAACGAGGACGTCATCGCCTTCCTGGAGACCAATCTGCGCCAACCGGACGAGACACTGGGCGACATCCGCGCGCTGTTCGCCGTGTACGAGCAGGCTGAGGCCCGCCTCGCGCGCATCGTGGCGGAGGAAGGCATCGCCGACATAGACGACCTTGCCGCCGAGATCTTCGCGCGGTCCGAGCGCAGCATGCGCCAGGCGATCGCCGCCGTGCCGGATGGCGAGGTGACGGATGCCGTGACCTCCGACGGCTTCGAGCACCCGGTCACGATCCGCCTGCGGCTCGTGGTGAAAGGCGATGCGCTGACGCTCGACTTCACCGGCACCGACCCGCAGATCGCGCGGCCGGTGAACTCGCCGCTGAACTTCTCCCGTGCCTATTCGCACTACGCGGTGAAATGCGCCTTCGACCCCGAGACGCCGAACAACGACGGCTGCTTCCGCCCGATCTCGGTGATCGCGCCGGAAGGCTCGATCGTGAACCCCCGCCGGCCCGCGCCGGTCTGGGGGCGGCACCTGACGGGGCACTACCTGCCGATCCTTGTGCTCGCCGCGCTCGGCCGGCTGATCCCCGCCCGCGTGATCGCCGAGAGCGGCAGCCCGCTCTGGAACTGTTACTTCACCGGCGAACACGCGGACGGCCGCCGCTACGTCCGGATGTTCTTCATGAACGGTGGTCACGGCGCGCTGCCGATGCGCGACGGGCCGGCCTGCCTGTCCTTCCCGTCCAACGTCGCGACCCAGCCGGTCGAGCAGTTCGAGAACGCCGTGCCCATGCTGCTGACCGAAAAGCGCCTGATCCCGGATTCCGGCGGCGCGGGGCGGATGCGCGGCGGCCTTTCCCAGCGCCTGACCTTCGAGGCGACGGGGCCGAAGCCCGTCACCGTGACCTATCGGCACGAGCGCGTGCAGAACCCGCCGCGCGGCATCCTCGGCGGTCTGGCCGGGACCGGCGGGCGCGACCTGGTGAACGGCAAGCCGGTGCCCGCAAAGGCGCGCATCGTGCTCGCGCCCGGCGATCGCATCACCTTCGAGACGCCGGGCGGCGGCGGCATGGGACCACCCGCGGAGCGCGACCCCGCGGCGCTCGCGCGCGACATCGAGCAGGGTTACGTCACCGAGGCCGGCGCCAAGGCGTATCGCGCATGACCGCCGCACCCTTCCGCATCGGCGTCGACATCGGCGGCACCTTCACCGACTTCGTGCTGCTCGACAGCCGCGACGGGTCGCTGCGCAACGGCAAGCTGCTGACCACGCCGCATGCGCCGGAGGACGCGGTGCTGGCCGGCATCCGCGAACTGCTCGACGCGCACGGCATCGCGCCGGACCACGTTGCGCACGTCATCCACGGCACCACGCTGGTCGCCAATGCGCTCATCGAGCGCCGCGGCGTGCCGACGGCCCTGTTCACCACCGACGGCTTCCGCGACGTCGTCGAGATCGGCACGGAGCTCCGCCACGACACCTACGACCTCTTCATGCGCGTGCCCGAGCCGCTGGTGCCGCGCAGCCGCCGCATCGAGGTGCCGGAACGCATCCTGCCGGACGGCGCCATCCGCACGCCGCTGGACGAGGACGCGGCGCGGGAGGCGGCGCGCGCGCTGGCGGCCTCCGGCGTGCAGGCCGTCGCGGTCTGCTTCCTGCACGCCTTCCGCAACCCCGCCCATGAACGCCGCATGGGAGAGATCATCGCCGAGGAGGCGCCGGGCCTCACGCTCTGCCTCTCCTCCGACGTGGTGCCCGAGATCGGCGAGTACGAGCGCGCCTCGACCACCATCTGCAACGCCTATGTGCTGCCGGTGGCGCAGCGCTACCTGACGCGGCTGGCCGAGGGGCTGCGCGGCATCGGGTTGCGGGGGCCGCTCTACCTGATGCTGTCGGATGGCGGCACCGTCACCGCGAGCACCGCGGCCGCGCACCCGATCCGCCTGGTGCAGTCCGGCCCCGCTGGCGGGGTGCGCGCGACAGCGCTGCTCGGCGCGGCCTCGGGCGCCGGCGACGTGCTCTGCTTCGACATGGGCGGCACCACGGCCAAGGCCTGCCTGATCGAGGGCGGCGAACCGCTGCGCAGCCTCGACTTCGAGGTCGCGCGCGTCGACCGCTTCCGCAAGGGCAGCGGCCTGCCGCTCAAGGTGCCGGTGATCGAGATGATCGAGATCGGCGCCGGCGGCGGCTCGATCGCGCAGGTGGACCGGCTCGGGCTGATCCAGGTAGGGCCGGAAAGCGCCAGTTCCGACCCGGGCCCCGCCTGCTACGGCCTCGGTGGCACGCGGCCGACGGTGACGGATGCTGACCTCGTCCTTGGCTATCTCGGCGCCGGGTCTTTCCTCGGCGGCGACATGGCGCTCGATGTCGCGGCGGCCGAACGCGCGATCCGCGAGCACCTCGCCGAGCCGCTCGGCCTGTCCGTCATCGAGGCCGCCTGGGCCCTGCACGACACGGTCAACGGCAACATGGCGCAGGCCGCCGCGATCCATGCGCTGGAAAAGGCACGCCGCATCGAGGATTTCGCCATGGTGCCGATCGGCGGCGCCGGGCCGGTCCATGCGGCGCAGGTCTGCCGCAAGCTCGGCATCGGGCGGATGGTCGCGCCCGCCGGCGCGGGCGTCGCCTCCGCCTTTGGGTTCCTGGCCTCCCCGATCTCCTTCGCCTTCGTGCGCGGCTGGGTGGCGGCGCTCGCGACGATCGACTTCGATGCGCTGCGCGCGCTGCTTGGCGGCATGGAAGCGGAAGGCCGGCGCCTGGTGGCCGAGGCCGGTGTCGCGGCGGCGGAGGCGACCACCACGGTGATCGGCGCGCTGCGCTACGCCGGCCAGGGCTTCCAGGTCGAGGCGACGATTCCTGCCGCGGCGCTCGCCGCCAGCGACCGCGACGGCGTGCGCCGCGCCTTCGAGGCGGCCTATCTGCGGCAATACGGGCGCACGGAGCCGACGCTGCCGGTCGAATGCGTGTCCTGGCAGGTGATCGTGGCGGGACCCGTGCCGCGGCTCGACCTCGCGCGCGCCGCCGGTGGCGGCGCGGAGGGCGCGGCCAAGGGCACGCGGCCCGCGTATTTCGGTGGCTTCGTGGACACGCCGGTCGTGGACCGGGCACGGCTGCGCCCCGGGGACACGGTGTCCGGCCCGGCGCTGGTCGAGGAACGGGAATCAACGCTGGTGCTGCCACCGGGGACGGTGGCGGTGTGCGACGCGGCGCTGAACCTGGTGGTCACGTTGGAGCAGGGTCGGGGGGAGTGAGCTCCCCCCGGATCCCCCCTCCTTCTTTTCAGACCGGCGCCAGGTGACGAAAAAGCGAGGGGTGCGGGGGAGATTCTCCTCCCCCGCTACTTCAGAACCATCGCCCCCTGGTCCGGCGTCTCCGCCCAGGCGCGGAACGCCGCGGATGGCGTCACCCGTCCGTCCCGCATCAGCCGCAGCCAGGTCTCGGTCGCACGCACGAAGGGGTTCACGCCGCGCGGCCAGATGGCGAGGCTCATCGCCTCCGCGATCTCCACCTCCGGCACGCCTGCGGCATAGGCGCCCTCGATCTCGGCGGCCAGCGCCCAGCCCTGGTCGAGCGCCGTCTGCGCGCCCACGAGCGCGAGCCGCGCCGTGCCCTCCTGCAGCGGCCCGCGCAGCGCCATCGCGCCGTCCCGGTATTCCTGCGCGAAGCCGAGCCCCGGCAGGTGCTCCGCCCAGGCGCCGTCCAGCGTCGCGTAGCGCGCGGCGCCGGCCGCCCAGGCCGCCAAGCGGAATACGGCGGCGGCCTCGGCCTCGGTCCCGCCGGTCGTCATGAAGCGATGGAGGTGGTGCGTGCCGACGGGTTCCTCGCAGGCCGCGAGGATGCAGAGCCATACGACCTCCTTCGCATGCGGCGACAGGTGGTGGTCGTCCAGCGTCAGCGCTCGGTACATCGCCTCGTAGGCGGCGTGGAGGTCGGGCAGGGCGGCCGCCATGGCGCCGTGGTGCGGCAGCACGTAGCCGCCGCGCGCGGCGCGGATCGCCTCGAGGCGCGCGCGCAGCTCGGCCGCGGTCGGCGGGGCGGTCATGCGACGACGGGGTCGATGGTCTCGAGCATCCAGCGCGCGATCGCCGTGGCATGGGCGTCCATCTGCACCTGCGCCATCACCTGGATGCCCATCGGCAGGCCGCCGACGGCGCAGAGCGGGATCGTCACCGCCGGCGCCCCGATGCCGGAGGACGGCGTGTTGAACACCGCATCCCCGGTCGGACGCGGCTTCGGTGGCTGTCCCGGCACGTCGCCCGACCAGGCCGGCGCCGGGCCGGGGGAGGCGGGCGCGATCAGCGCATCGACGACGGGGGCGAGGGCGGCGTGCCGTGCGCGGACCTCCTCGCGGCGGAGCAGGTGCAGGCGGTAGTCCTCGGGCGTCATGCGCTCGGCCATGGCGAGCACGGCCTTGCTCCGGGCGCTGATGGCGTCCGGGTTCTGCGCGACCAGGTTGCGGAACAGCCAGTGGTTCTCCCAGCCCGTGATGGCGCTCGTCATGGCCTGCACGCCCATGAGCGACGCCTCGAAGGCCTCCAGCATCGGGTGCTCGGCGCGGCGCAGTACCGTGACGCCCTGGGCGCGCAGGCGCTCGACCACCTGCTCGAAGGCGGACCGGCTGGCGTCGTCGAGCGCGGCCCAGCCTTCCGTCTCCATGACGCCGAGCACCATGGGGCGGCGGGCCGACGGCGGCACCGGCGGGCCGGACAAGGGAGGGCGGCCGGGGTCGCCGCCAGCCCGCTTCCCGATCTCGATCGCGACCAGCCACATGTCCTCGATGCTGCCGGCATGGATGCCGGTGGTGCTCATGGAGGTCGCCTGGCGTTCGCCGCGGTTGATGCCGCCCTGGGTCGGCTTCAGCGCGACATTGCCGCAGTAGGATGACGGCCGGATCACCGAGCCGCCGACCTGCGTGCCGAGCGCGGCCGGCACCATGCGCGCCGCGACCGCGGCCGCCGAGCCGGAGGACGAGCCGCCCGGCGTACGCGTCTGGTCGAAGGGGTTGGTGGTCGGCCCGGGATGCGCGCCGCCGAGTTCGGTCGTGACGGTCTTGCCGAGGATGACCGCCCCTGCTTCGCGCAGCGCCCAGACCGCGGCGTTGTCGCGCTTCGGGAAATTCCCGCGATAGGCCGGGCAGCCCATCTGCGTCGGCATGTCACGCGTCTCGAGGAGGTCCTTGATGCCGACCGGCATGCCGTCGATCGGCGAGAGCGGTCGCCCGGCCGCCCAGCGTGCCGTGCTGGCATCGGCCGCGTCGCGCGCCGCGGCCTCGTTCAGCACGACCCAGGCGCGCACCACTGGTTCCCGTTCCGCAAGCGTCGCGAGGCAGCGCTCGAGGAAGGCGCGCGGCGTGTCGGTGCCCCCGGCGAAGGCGGTGGTCGCGAGCTGGAACCGGAGAGGATGGAAATCCCGAGGGGAGTATGCGGTCATCGTCTGCCCTGCCTGCTTCGGCGGCATTCAGCGGCGATCGCCGCGGCATGTCCAGGGCGCGGGGGATGCCCTGCCGACAAGAAGCCTCTGGCGCGGGGCCGGGCTTCCGGGCAGGCTGGCAGAGGTCAACGATCGAACGCCGAAAGGCGAAGACTGGGAGACATGGCAATGACCGAGGATGATCTGCGCGGCCTTCTGGCCCGCGTGAAGACCGGCCGGCTGTCGCGGCGCGGCTTCGTCAAGCGCATGGCGGCGGTGGGCTTCACCGCGCCCATGGCCACGCAGCTCCTGGCCATCGCAGGCGCCGCGCCGGCCGCGGCGCAATCCGTGCCGGCCTATGCGCCGACGCGGCGCGGCGGCGGCGGGCCGCTGAAGATCCTGTACTGGCAGGCCGCGACGCTGCTGAACCCGCATTTCGCCGTCGGCACCACCAACCAGGAAGCCAGCCGCGTCTTCTACGAGCCGCTGGCCGGCTGGGCCCAGGACGGCACGCTGCATCCGGTCCTGGCCGCCGAGATCCCCTCGATCGAGAATGGCGGCCTGCGCGCGGACGGCCGCTCCGTCACCTGGAAGCTCAAGCGCGGCGTGAAGTGGCACGACGGGCAGGACTTCACAGCCGACGACGTCATCTTCAACTGGGAATACAGCAAGAACCCCGCGACGGCCGCCGTCAGCATCGGCAGCTACCGCGACATCAACGTCGTCAAGGTGGACGACCATACGGTTCGGATCGAGTTCGAACAGCCGACGCCGTTCTGGGCCGACGCCTTCGTCGCCTCGCGCGGGATGATCATCCCGAAGCACCTGTTCAAGGACTATGTCGGCGCCAATGCGCGCGACGCGCCGGCCAATCTCCGGCCCGTCGGCACAGGCCCGTACCGGTTCGTCAGCTTCGCGCCGGGCGACTTGCTGCGCGGCGAGCTGAACCCGACCTACCACCTGGACAACCGGCCGCATTTCGACACGATCGAGATCAAGGGCGGCGGCGACGCTGTTTCGGCGGCGCGCGCGGTGCTGCAGACGGGCGACTTCGACTACGCCTGGAACATGCAGGTCGAGGACGCGATCCTGCAGCGCCTGGAAGCGGCCGGCCGCGGCAAGATCAACATCGTCGAGGGCGGCAGCGTCGAGTTCGTGCAACTCAACGCCACCGACCCGAACCGGGAAGTGGAGGGCGAACGCGCCCATATCAGCACGCAGCATCCAGCCTTCCGCGACCCCGCGGTGCGCGAGGCGATGGCGCTGCTGATCGACCGCAACGCGCTGCAGCAATTCATCTACGGCCGCGGCGGCCCGGCGACGGCGAACTTCCTCAACAATCCGCCGCGCTTCCGTTCGCCCAACACCAGCCACGAGTTCAACATCGCCAAGGCGAACGAGATCCTGGATCGCGCCGGCTGGCGGCGCGGGGGCGACGGCATCCGCGCCAAGGACGGCGTGCGGCTGAGCTTCGTCTACCAGACCTCCGTCAATGCGCCACGCCAGCGCACGCAGGCCATCTACAAGCAGTCGGCGCAGCGCGCGGGCATCAACCTTGACCTGAAGTCGGTGACGGCGTCGGTGTTCTTCTCGGCCGATGTCGCCAACCCGGACACCTACACCAAGTTCTTCGCCGACATGCAGATGTACACCACGACGATGCCGCAGGCGGACCCGCAGCTGTTCATGAACCAGTACGTGTCGTGGGAGATCTCAAAGAAGGAGAACAACTGGCAGGGCCGCAACATCGTCCGCTGGCAGAACGCGGAATACGACCGCATCTACCGCGAGGCGGAAAGCGAGCTCGACCCCGTGAAGCGTGCCGCGCTGTTCATCCGCATGAACGACCTGATCGTCGGCAGCAACCACGTCATCCCGCTCGTGCAGCGCCCGACGGTCAGCGCCAGCCTCAACACGCTCAAGCCTGTGCTGAGCGCCTGGGACAACACGCACTGGCTGCTCTCGGACTGGCACCGCCCGTCCTGACCGGCGCGTGACCCAGTACCTCGTCCGTCGCCTGCTCATCGCGATCCCGAGCCTGCTCGGGATCAGCGTGATCCTCTTCACGGTGCTCGCCCTCGCCCCGGGCGACCCGTTCGAGGAGCTGGCGACCAACCCGGCCATCCCGCCCGACGTGCGCGCGAGCCTTCGCGCCTCGCTCGGGATGGATGACCCGGTCTACATCCGCTATTGGTCGTGGCTCACCTCGATGCTGCGCGGCGAATGGGGGTATTCCTTCGTCAGCCGAATCCCCGTCGACCAGCTCATCCTGCAGCGGCTGCCGACCACGATTGCCGTGATCGGGGCGGCGCAGGTCGTGGCGCTGGTCATCGCCATCCCGGTCGGCGTCTTCGCGGCGACGCGGCCCTATTCGCTGTTCGACAAGGTCGCGAACACGCTCGCCTTCGTCGGCTTCTCGTTGCCCACCTTCTTCACGGGGCTGCTGCTGATCCTGCTGTTCTCGATCACCCTCGACTGGCTTCCCTTCGTCTACCGCACCGATCTCGAGGCCACGGGCTGGCGCTGGTGGTGGGAACAGTTCCGCCAGTCGGTGATGCCCGTGATGGTGCTCGGCATGTTCCAGGGGGCGGCGCTGGTGCGCTTCGTACGCTCGGCGGTGCTCGACGTCGTCCGGCTCGACCACGTGACGACGGCGCGCGCCAAGGGGCTGTCGGAATCGCACGTCACGATGAAGCATGTCGTGCGCAACGCCATGATCCCGGTGGTCACGCTGGTCGCTCTGCAGATGCCGATCGTCTTCGGCGGCGCGATCGTCACCGAGCAGATCTTCCGCGTGCCCGGCATCGGCAGCCTGCTGATCAGCGCCATCCTGGCCAACGACACGCCGGTCATCATGGCCGTGACCTTCGTCTTCGCCTGCCTCGTCATCCTCTTCAACCTGATCGCGGACCTTCTCTATGGCTGGCTCGACCCCCGCATCAGCTACCGCTAGCGCGGGGGCCGCGCCGCGGGTCGGGCCGTGGCAGGAAGCCTGGCGGCGCTTCCGCAAGCACCGGCTTGCGGTGGCGAGCCTGTTCATCCTGGGCTTCATCGTGCTGGCCGTGCTGGTCGGACCGTTCATCTGGCGCGTGCCGATCGACGAGATCGACTTCTCGGTCCAGCTGCAGGGGCCGTCTTGGGCGCATCCCATGGGGACCGACGACCTCGGCCAGGACGTGCTGGCCCGCGTGCTCTATGGCGGGCGCATCTCGCTCGCGGTCGGCTTCGCGGCGATGATGGTCGCGATCGTGGTGGGCGTGCTGGTCGGCGCGCTGGCCGGCATGGCGGGCGGGCGGCTCGACGCGGCGCTGATGTGGCTGACAGACCTGTTCCTGTCGTTGCCGGAACTGCCGCTGCTGCTGCTCATCATCTACCTGTTCCGCGACGCGCTGACGCAGGTGGTGGGGCCGGAGCTCGGCGTCTTCATCCTCATCGTGATCATCATCGGCGGCTTCCGCTGGATGCCGGTGGCGCGGCTCGTGCGCGCGCAGTTCTTCTCCCTGCGGGAGAAGGAATTCGTCGAGGCCGCGCGGGCGCTCGGCGCGTCCAAGCCGCGGCTCGTGACGCGCCACATCCTGCCGAACGCCATGGGCCCGGTGATCGTCGCCGGCACCATCGACGTCGCCGCCGCGATCATCGCGGAATCGACGCTGTCCTTCCTCGGCCTCGGCTTCCCGCCGGACACGCCGACCTGGGGGCGGCTGCTGTTCGACGCGAAGGACAACCTCGACTTCGCGCCGCACTGGGCGATCTTCCCGGGCGCCATGATCTTCCTGACCGTGCTGTCCATCAACTTCATCGGCGATGGCCTGCGCGACGCCTTCGATCCGCGGCGGGTGATCGGCTCGTGAGCGGCGCGGCGACCGACCCGCTGCTCGCGATCCGGGGCCTCAAGGTCCACTTCGCGACCGACGACGGCATGGTCCGCGCCGTGGACGGCGTCGACATCGAGGTCGGGCGTGGCGAGACGGTCTGCGTCGTGGGTGAAAGCGGCTGCGGCAAGACCGTGACCGCGATGACCGTGCTGAAGCTCATCGCGATGCCGCCCGGCCGCATCGTGGAGGGCCAGATCCTCTGGCAGGGCCGCGACCTCGTGCCGCTCCCCTCGGACGCGATGCGCCGCATCCGTGCCAAGGAAATCGCGATCGTCTTCCAGGAGCCGATGACCTCGCTCAATCCCGTCTATCCGGTGGGGGAGCAGATCGCCGAGGTGCTGCGCCAGCAGGAAGGGCTCGGCCGGCGTGCGGCGATGGACCGCGCCAAGGAGATGCTGAACCTCGTGCACATCCCGAACGCCGCCCGGCGCGCGGGGGATTATCCTCACCAGTTCTCGGGCGGCATGCGCCAGCGCGTCATGATCGCCATGGCGCTGTCCTGCAACCCGAAGCTGCTGATCGCAGACGAGCCGACCACCGCGCTCGACGTCACCATCCAGGCGCAGATCCTCGACCTGCTGGCCGAGATGAAGGACCGCCTCGGCATGTCGGTCATGCTCATCACCCACGCGATGGGGGTGGTGGCGGAAGTGGCCCAGCGCGTCGTCGTCATGTATGCGGGCAAGGTGGTGGAGGAAGCGCCGGTGCGCGATCTCTTCGCCAATCCGCGCCATCCCTACACCCAGGGGCTGATCCGCTCGATCCCTCGCCTCGACCTGGCGGCGACGCACAAGCAGCGGCTGGAAGCCATTCCCGGCACGGTGCCGAGTTTGCTGAACCCGCCCGCCGGGTGCCGCTTCGCCGCGCGCTGCCGCTTCGCGACCGACGCCTGCACCGCTGCCGAGCCGCCACTGCGCGAGGTGGCGCCGGGGCACAAGGTGGCGTGCATCCTGTGAGCGCCGCGAAGGACCCCGCCATGGCGCAGCCGCTGCTGTCCGTCCGCAACCTGGTGAAGCGCTTCCCCGTGCGGGGCGGCATCCTGCGCCGCGTCACGGACCAGGTGCATGCCGTCGATGGCGTCGGCTTCGACCTGGCATCGGGGGAGACGCTCGGGCTCGTCGGCGAATCCGGTTGCGGGAAGTCCACCACGGGCCGCTGCATCCTCCGCCTGATCGAGCCGACCTCGGGCGAGATCCGCTTCGAGGGACGCGACGTGCGCGCGCTGGGCGGTCGTGACCTCGCCGCCATCCGGCGCGACATGCAGATCATCTTCCAGGACCCCTTCGCGTCGCTCAATCCACGCATGACGATCGGCGCGATCATCGGGGAGGCGCTCGAGATCCACGCGCTGGCCAAGACGCGCCGGGAGCGGGAGGAGAAGGTCGCGGACCTGCTGGAGACCGTGGGCCTGCGCCCCGACCACATGTCGCGCTTCCCGCACGAATTCTCGGGCGGGCAGCGCCAGCGCATCGGCATCGCGCGCGCGCTCGCGGTCTCGCCCAAGCTCATCATCTGCGACGAGCCGGTCTCGGCGCTCGACGTCTCGATCCAGGCGCAGGTGATCAACCTGCTCGAGGACCTGCAGGAGAAGTTCGGCCTCTCCTACCTGTTCATCGCGCACGACCTGTCGGTGGTGGAACACATCAGCGACCGCGTCGCGGTGATGTATCTCGGTCGGATCGTGGAGATCGCGCCGGCGCGCGACCTCTACGCCGACCCGCTGCATCCCTATACCGAGGCGCTGCTCTCGGCGGTGCCGATCCCGGACCCGACGGTCAAGCGCGACCGCATCCGCCTGCAGGGCGACATCCCGAGCCCGATGAACCCGCCATCCGGCTGTCGCTTCCACACGCGCTGCCCGATCGCGGAGAAGGGACTTTGCGATACGACGTCGCCGGAGTTCCGCGAGGCGAAGCCCGGGCATTGGGTGGCCTGCCACAAGCGTGGCTGACGCGGGGGGAGAAGAGAACTTCTCCCCCCACACCCCCCTCAACCTTCCTTGTCCCTTGGTGCCGCACCTCTCAGGACCGGCGCCAAGTGCCAAAGAAGGGAGGGGGTTCGGGGGAGGTTCACCCTCCCCCGACCGGCCTTACTCGGCCGCTACCGCACGCGTCGGCGGCGTCGCCTCCCGCGGCGGCATGAGCCCGTCGTGATCCTGGCCGATCTCCTCCCGCCACGGCCGCCAGCGTTCCATCGCCACCAGCGCCACGACCAGCACCGCCGCGAAGCCGAGGCCGAGCATCCAGAACGGCACGCCGGTCACGACATCGAGGGTGAGCCTGCCCTGGCCCGCCATCTGCAGCGCCGGGCGGAGCGTGGGTTCCGCGTAGGTGAAGGCGGTGGCCCCCAGGATGCCGCCGGCCAGGGTGAACCAGGCGTCCTTGTAGCCGCTGCCGATCTGCGCGAGCACGGTGCCCGGGCAGGCGCCGGCCAGCGCGATGCCGACGCCGAGCGCCAGGCCGCCGGCGATGTCGGCCATCGGCAGCAGCGCCTTGGGCGCCAGCTTCGCCCAGCCGAAGCCGGTCATGACGGCGAGCACGACGAGCCCCGCCGCGACGCCGGCCAGGAACACGCGCAGCATCAGGAACGATCGCAGCTGGAACTGGCCGAGGATGACCGCGGGCTCGAAGACCCGCGCCTTCTCGAGCAGGAAGCCGAAGGCCGCGCCCATGGCGAGGCCGAGGAGGATGGCGGTGATGACGGACATGATCGCGGTCTCCGATTCAGCGCACGGGGCGGAAGAGCAGGGTCGCGGTGAGGATGCCGCCCGCGAACATGGCGGCGACGGCGGCGAAGGAGCCGAGCGAGAGCTGCGCCATGCCGGACAGCCCGTGGCCCGAGGTGCAGCCATCGGCGATGCGCGCGCCCATCAGCATCAGGAAGCCCGCGAAGAAGGCCATGACGAAGCGCCCGCCCGAGGACAGGCCCGTGGCGCGCTTCCAGACCGGCGCGACGCCGCGGCGCACCGCGCCCGAAAGGCGGGACGAGGCGAATGCGCCCGCCGCGATGCCGATGACCAGCGCCACCTGCCACCAGTTCTTGGCGCCGTCGAGGTGCCCGGCGGCATAGCGGATGGCGCGGATGCCGGGGTCGAAGAACTCCGCCACCGTCGCGCCGACGGTGACGAAGGAGGAGGAGGCACCGAGCGCGGTGCCGAGGAAGAGGAAGGCCGGGATCTGCAGCAGGCCGATCAGGGCGCCCGCGACATAGGGCGACCAGGCCTTGTCCGTGAGTCGAGGCATGGGGCGGATCCTTCTCAAGGGGACCGCAGCCTGCGGTCATGAGTAAGAATATGCGCAAATACCAAAGTTTCAACCAGCGCCTCCGAGGGTGACGCGCACGCCCGTCCGCCCCACATAAATCCCATGGCCAAGCCCGCGATTCTCTGGTTCCGGCAGGACCTCCGCCTCGCGGACAATCCTGCCCTTGCCGCCCTCGAAGGGCGGCCGCTGCTGCCCGTCTACTTCCTGGAGGAAGGGCCGGAGGCGCCCGGCGGCGCGGCCCGCTGGTGGCTCCACCACAGCCTGGCGGCACTGGGCCGGGCACTCGCCGCCCGCGGCGCGCCGCTGCTGCTGCTGCGCGGCGACGCGCGGCAGGTCCTGCCCGCCCTTGCGGCCGAGATCGGCGCCGAGGAGGTCCATGCCGGCCGCCGCACCGAGCCTCTCGCCCGGCGCCGCGACGCCGAGACCCATGCGGCGCTCCAGGACGCCGGCGTGCGCCTCGTCCTGCACCGCACGGCGCTGCTGCATGAGCCGCACCTGGTCCGCACCGGCGGCGGCAAGCCCTATTCCGTCTACACGCCCTTCGCGCGGGCGGTGTTCGGGCTGCTCGAGGAGCTGCCGCCGCCGCTGCCGGCACCGGACCGGCTGGTGCCAGCGTCCGGCGCGCGGCAGGGGCTCGGCCTCGATTCGCTCCACCTGCTGCCGCGGCCGCCAGAACCCAACTGGGCCGCGGATTTCCCGGCACACTGGACGCCGGGGGAAGAGGGTGCCGCCGCGCGGCTCGACGCCTTCCTGGAGCAGGGCCTCGCGGGCTATGCTGACCGGCGCAACGACCCGGCGGCCGAAAGGGGCACCTCGGGCCTCTCGCCGCACCTGCATCTCGGCGAGGTCTCGCCGCGCCAGGTCTGGCACGCGGCGAAGGCGAAGGGCGGCAGGGGGCTCGAGACCTTCCTCAAGGAGCTGCTCTGGCGGGAATTCTCCCACCACCTGCTCTGGCACCGGCCGGAGATGCCGGAGGCGCCGCTCCGGCCCGAATTCGCGGCCTTCCCCTGGCGGCCCGATGCCGCGCTGCTGCGTGCCTGGCAGCGCGGGCGCACCGGCTACCCGATCGTCGATGCCGGGATGCGCCAGCTCTGGCGGATCGGCTGGATGCACAACCGCGTGCGGATGATCGCGGCCTCCTTCCTCGTGAAGCACCTGCTGCAGCCCTGGCAGGACGGGGAAGCGTGGTTCCGCGACACGCTGGTCGATGCCGACATCGCGGCGAACAGTGCCTCCTGGCAGTGGGTCGCGGGCTGCGGGGCCGATGCCGCGCCTTATTTCCGCATCTTCAATCCGGTGCTGCAGGGGGAGAAGTTCGATGCCGCGGGCGCCTATGTGCGGCGCTGGTGCCCCGAGCTCGCGCGCCTGCCCGACCGCTGGATCCATCGCCCCCACGAAGCGCCCGAGATGGTGCTGCGCGGCGCGGGCGTCACGCTCGGGCGCAATTATCCGGCGCCGGTGATGGGGCTGTCGGAAGGGCGCGCCGCGGCGCTCGCGGCCTTCGCCGCGGTCAAGGGCACGGAGGCGGCGTGACGTCGCTGCTGGACGGGCTGCGTGCCGCCGGCTTCCGCGGCCTCCGTGTGGTGGGCGACGTGCATGGCGATGCGCGTGGCCTCGAAGCCGCCATCGCGGGGGCGGAGGCGGCGGGCCTGTTCCTGGTGCAGCTTGGCGACCTCACGGACCATGGGCCAGACAGCCCCGCCGCGCTGCGCCTGATGTTCGCGGCGATGGACGCCGGGCGCGGGCTCTTCCTGCTCGGCAACCACGACCACAAGCTGCGCCGTGCCCTGCTGGGGGACAGCGTCCGGATCGAGAAGGCGGGTCTCGGCCGTACCCTGGAGCAGGTCGCCGCCGCGCGCGACGCCGAGGCACTGGCGCAGCGCGCCATCCTCGAGATCGGGCGCGCACCGGCCTGGCTCGGGTTGGGGCGGCTGTTCTGCGTCCACGCCGCTTTTCATGATTCGATGCTGCTCCGCCCGCCGCCGCCGGATGCCGGGCAGCGCAAGCCGGACGGCCTGGTCGGCCGCGCCATCTTCGGCCAAGTGACTGGGGCGCGCGGCCCGGACGGCTTCCCGATCCGCCTGACCGGATGGGTGGACCGGATCCCGGCCGGCCTGACGGTACTCGTTGGCCACGACAACCGGTCGCGCGACGGGCGGCCGCCGGTCTTCACCGGCGCGCAGGGCGGCCGGGCGGTCTTCCTCGACACCGGGGCGGGGAAGGGGGGTGCGCTCGCCTGGCAGGATTTCCCGTTCGACCGTGGAACCCTTGAGGTAGCGCAAGGACATGACGTCGAGATGACAGGTTGATGACATCGCCCATCCCGGGCTGCGCCGCGGAGGTCGCATGGACCAGGACAATATTGCCCCGAACGCCGAGGAAGGTGCGCGGTCCATCACGGCGGCCGTGACCGACCTCGCCGAGCCTGGCCGCCGCCAGCGCCGCCCCGCGCGCGACCCGGAGGCGATCCGCCGCGCCTTCGAGACCGGCGCCTATCCCTATGCGACGCGCCTGACCGAGAAGGAATACGTTGCGCGCATCTCCCCCCTGCAGGTCGAGCTGCTGAAGGCGCAGTCCTGGATCAAGGCGGCCGACGAGCGCGCCACAGTGCTGTTCGAAGGCCGCGACGCCGCCGGCAAGGGCGGCACGATCAAGCGTTTCATGGAACACCTGAACCCGCGCGGCGCGCGCATCGTGGCTCTCGAGAAGCCGACCGACCAGGAACGGTCGCAATGGTACTTCCAGCGCTACGTGAAGCACCTGCCGAGCGGCGGCGAGATCGTGTTCTTCGACCGCTCCTGGTACAACCGGGCGGGTGTCGAGCGCGTGATGGGGTTCTGCTCCGCCGGCGACTACCTCGAATTCATGCGCCAGGCGCCGGAGCTCGAGCGCATGCTCGTCCGGTCGGGGCTGCGCCTCCACAAGTACTGGTTCAGCGTGACGCGGGAGGAACAGGCGCGACGCTTCCAGGCGCGCGAGACCGATCCGCTGAAGCAGTGGAAGCTCTCCCCGATCGACAAGGCGAGCCTCGACAAGTGGGACGACTACACCGAGGCGAAGGAGGCGATGTTCTTCTACACCGACACCGCCGACGCGCCCTGGACCATCGTGAAGTCCGACGACAAGCGCCGCGCGCGCATCGAGGCGATGCGCCACTTCCTGTTCACCCTGCCCTATGACGGCAAGGACGAGAGCGTGGTCTACGAGCCCGACCCGCTGATCGTGGGCTCGACCGCGCATGTCATCGGCGCCAGCCAGCATATCCTCGGCAAGACGCTGCACCCGGGGCAGCGGCGCGGCGCGCATCGCTGACGCGCGGCGCGGGCGCCCGCCGCGGCGTCACGCCACTTCGTAGACGTCGTAGGTCGGCCCGGAGGGCGGCCGCTGGCCCACGCCGATCGCAAGGATCCGGTTCATCCAGGCGAGGTCCGGCGCGCCGGTCTCGAAGCGCATCGCGGTGCGGAAGTAGTAGTCGGCCGGGTCGACCATCTCGCCGGCCGCGAGCCTGGCCAGGACCTCGGGCGTGCCGGTGCGGATGCCGCTGTAGTGCGCGTAGACCACCCCGCCCGAGGCCGCCCGGATCGTCAGGCGCACATCCATGTGCGCTGTGCCGTCCGGGTCCACCCGCAGCCAGTCGGCCGCCGTGCCGGGCAGCACCTCGCCGGTCAGGCGCGGGCCTTCGACGGTGCCGCCGGTGACGGGCACGATGCGCAATTCGCCGTTGCGCGTCGGACCCACCATCTGCGGCGTGCCCACGCCGAGCACCATGCGGAACATGAAACCGGTCTTCAGCGGCAGCGGCGCCATGGCGGTCTCCTCCATCGGTTGGCGGGCCGGAGGATGCCCGGCGATCAGCGTTGGCGCCAGGGGAGGCCGTCGGCCTTCCAGCCCGCGACCGTGCCGCGATGGCCGTGGCCGTCCACCGGGCCCTCGAAGCCGTCGGCGACGTTGAAGGCGTGCGGGAAGCCCGCCGCCTGCGCCGCCTGCCCCGCCGCCAGCGACCGCGCGCCCGAGCGGCAGATGAAGTGGATGCGATGCAGCGGCGTCAGCCCCGCCTTGCGCAGCTGGTCGGCGAAATGGTCGTTCACCTGCATGGTCGGGTAGATCTGCCACGGGATCAGCACGGTCTGCTTGGCGATCCCGGCCAGGTCCGGCAGGCCGACGAAATTCCACTCCGCATCCGTGCGCACGTCCACGAGCGCCGCCTGCGGGTCGTTCCTCAGGGCGTCCCACGTATCCTTCGGGCTGACATCCGGCACGCCTGTCACGGCTGATCCTCCTGCGGGCGAAGCGCCCGCCGCGTAAATGATGCAGCGCGGAAGGGCCGGCAACCAGGGAGATGGCGAAATGGCGCCCCGCGGTCTATGGATGCGTGACGACTGACGGATTCCATCAGACCATGAACGCGCCCGCATCGACCGCCCAGGACGATCGCGCCGCCGCCTCCCGCGCGCGCATCCTCGAGGTCGCCGAGGGATTGTTCCGCACGCTCGGCTACCAGAAGACCACGGTGGCCGACATCGCGCGCGACCTCGGCATGTCGCCGGCCAATGTGTACCGCTTCTTTCCCTCGAAATCCGCGATCAACGAGGCGATCGCGGCACGGCTGCTGGAAGGCGTCGCAGCCGACCTCGAGGCGATCGCCGCCGGGCCAGGCAAGGCCGCGGACCGTCTGAGGGCCATGCTGCGCATGCTGCATGCCCGCCACCTGGCGCTGTTCTTCGCGCAGAAGCGCATGCACGACATGGTCTCCGCCGCGATGAGCGAGCACTGGGGCGTCATCGCCGCCTTCATCGCGCGGATCGAGGCAGCGATGGCGCGCGTCGTGGCCGATGGCGCGGCGCGCGGCGAATTCGCGCCGCACGACCCTGTCTCGACGGCGCGCAGGCTGAAGCAGGCGACGCTGTGCTGGACCCACCCGGTGCTGATCGCCGATGCGCTCGACAAGCGGGTGATGGACGAGGCGCAGATGGCCGTCGAACTCGACGAGATGCTCGACCTCCTGCTTCAGGGCCTGACCACTGAACGATGATCACTGACGAATATTGACTTTCGTCAGTCAAAAGGAATATCCAGGGCCAGCCCAGGAGATTCCCCATGCGCGCTGCCCTGCCTGCCCTTGCGCTGCTCGTGCTTCTGCCCGCCTGCCGCGACGCCGCGCCGCAGGCCGCGGCGCCCGAGCCGCCCAAGCCCGTCCAGGTGGCCGAGGTCCGCTTCGCCCCCGCCGAGCAGCCCCGCGCCTTCGCCGGCGTGGTGAAGGCGCGGCGGGAGGCGGACATCGCCTTCCGCGCCGGCGGGCGCATCGCGGTCCGGCTGGTCGATGTCGGCGCAACCGTCACGGCCGGGCAGGAACTCGCGCGCCTCGACCCCGCCGACCTCGCGCTCGCCGTCCGCGCCGCCGAGGCAGACCTCGCGGCCGCGGAATCGGAAGCCCGCCGCGCCGTCGCCGATGCCGGGCGGTCGCGCACGCTGCGTGCCGCCGGCCATGTCTCCGCCGCCTATGACGAGCAGCGCCAGGCCGCCGCCAGCGGCGCCGAGGAACGCGCAGCCGCCACCCGCGCCGCGCTCGAGCTTGCCCGGAACAGGCTCGAGCACTGCATCCTGCGTGCGCCGGCCGACGGTGTCGTGACCGCCCTGATCGCCGAGGCCGGCCAGGTGGTGGCCGAGGGCCAGCCCGTGCTCCGCATGGCCGACCCGGCCGAACGGGAACTGATGGTCCAGGTGCCCGAGGGCGCCTTGCCAGGCCTGGCCGCCGCGCGCGCCGAGGCGGTGCTCTGGGCGCGGCCCGGCGAGCCCGTCGCCGCGATGCTGCGCGAAGTGGCGCCGCAGGCCGACCCGATGCTGCGCACCTACGCCGCCCGCTTCGCCCTGCCGGCGGCTCCCGCCTGGGCCGCGCTCGGCATGACCGGCACGATCCGCCTGACGGCCGAGAGCGCGCCGGTCGCGACCCTGCCCGTCTCCGCCCTGCACGACCGCGGGCAGGGGCCGATGGTCTGGAAGGTGGAGGGCAACCGTGTCGTCGCCGTGCCGGTCGAGGTCGCGCATCTCGGCGAGACGCGGGTCGCGCTACGCGGCCCGATCGCCGAGGGCGACCGCATCGTGGCGCTCGGCCCGCAGCTGCTCGACCCCGCTTCGACCGTGCGCGTGGTGCAGTCCCGCGCCCTCGCCACGCTCCGCTGAGGCGCCGCCGCCATGGGCTTCAACCTGTCCGACTGGGGCGTGCGCAATGGCGCGCTGACGCTCTTCCTCATCGTCATGCTCGGCGCGGCCGGGGCCATGGCCTATCTCCGCCTCGGCCGCGCGGAGGATCCGGGCTTCACCCTCAAGGTGATGGTCGTGACCGCGCAATGGCCCGGCGCGACGGCCGAGGAGATGCAGCGCCACGTCGCCGACCCGATCGAGGGCCGGCTGCAGGACCTGCCGCATCTCGACCGAGTCGAAACCTTCACGCGGCCAGGCCAGGCGGTGATGACCGTGGTGCTGCGCGACACCACGCCGCCGCGCGAGGTGCAGGGCCTCTGGTACCAGGTGCGCAAGAAGGTGGGCGACATCCGCCACACCCTGCCGGCCGGCGTGCAGGGGCCCCTCTTCGACGACGAGTATTCCGACGTCTGGTCCGCGATCTACGCCGTGACCGGCGCCGACAACGCCGAGATGGTCCGCCAGGCGGAGCGCCTGCGCGCCCGGCTGCTGCGCGTGCCGGGCGTCGACAAGGTGAAGATTTTCGGCGAACAGCCGCAGCGCATCCATGTCGAGGTGGCGCATGCGCGCCTCGCCTCGCTCGGCCTGCAGCCGCAGGCGATCCTGGACGCGCTGGCGCGCCACAACCCGGTGGCGCCCGCCGGCGTGGTGGAGGGCGCCTCGACGCGGCTGCACCTGCGCGTCGACGGTGGCTTCGACGGGCTGGCCGCCATCAGGGACGTGCCGGTCGCGGCCGGCGGGCGCTCGCTCCGCCTGGGCGACATCGCCGAGGTGACGCGCGGCTTCGCCGACCCGCCGGCCACCGGCATCCGCCAGGGCGGCCGGCCGGCCGTGCTGCTCGCGGTGGGCAAGCAGCCGGGGGTCAATGTCGTGACGCTCGGCCGCGACCTCGCCGCCGCGATGGAGGCGGCCCGGCGCGTCACGCCGCTCGGCGTCGAGGTGACGCAGATCGTCGACCAGGCGCAGGTGGTCGAGGAGAGCGTCTCGGAGTTCCTGCTGAAATTCGCCGCGGCGCTGGGCGTCGTGATGGTGGTGTCGTTCCTTTCGCTCGGCTTCCGTGCGGGCGTCATCGTGGCGCTGTCGGTGCCGCTCACGCTCGCCATCGTCTTCCTGGTGATGCTGGGGGCGGGGATGGAGCTCGAGCGCGTGACGCTCGGCGCGCTGATCCTCTCGCTCGGCCTGCTGGTCGACGATGCGATCATCGCCATCGAGGCGATGGTGGTGAAGCTGGAGGAAGGCTGGAGCCGTGCTAAGGCCGCGACCTTCGCCTGGACCTCCACCGCGGGGCCGATGCTCTCGGGCACGCTGGTCACGGTGGCGGGCTTCCTGCCCGTGGGCTTCGCGCGGTCGACCGCGGGCGAATACGCGGGCGGCATCTTCTGGGTGGTGGGCATCGCGCTCATCGCATCCTGGCTGGTGGCGGTGCTGTTCACGCCCTGGCTCGGGGTGAAGCTGCTGCCGGCGCCGCGCGGCCGCGCGCACCATGCCGCCTACGATGGGCGCGGCTATCGCGCGCTCCGGCGCGTGGTCGGCTGGGCGGTGGACCATCGGCTCGTGGTGATCGGCACGACGCTGCTGATGCTGGTGGCTGGCTTCGTTGCCATGGGCGCGACGCGCAAGCAGTTCTTCCCGACCTCCGCGCGGCTCGAGTTGCTGGTCGACGTGACACTGCGCCAGGGCGCGGGCCACGCCGCGACGCTCGACGCCGCGCGGCGGATCGAGGCGGCGCTGGAGGGCGACCCGGATGCGCGGCTGGTCACGACCTATCTCGGGCAGGGGAGCCCGCGCTTCTTCCTCGCGCTCAATCCCGACCTGCCGAACGAGGCCTTCGCCAAGCTGGTGGTCCAGGCGCCGGACGTGCCGGCGCGCGAACGCCTGCGCGCGCGCATCATCGCGCTGGCGGAGGAGGGGTTGGTGCCGGAGGCGCGCGTGCGCGTCTCGCGCCTCGATTTCGGCCCACCGGTCGGCTACCCGGTGCAGTTCCGCATCCATGGCGACGACCCCGCCGAGCTGCGCGCCGTGGCCGAGC
Source organism: Roseomonas sp. HF4 (assembly GCF_005222755.1). Lineage (GTDB taxonomy): Bacteria > Pseudomonadota > Alphaproteobacteria > Acetobacterales > Acetobacteraceae > Neoroseomonas. Next base: position 84,682 of record NZ_STGD01000005.1, on the reverse strand, counting down.
AGGTGCTGGCCGTGATGCGCGCCACGCCGGGCACGCGGGATCCCTCGGTCTCCTGGGGCGAGCGGGCGCCGAACCTTCGGCTCGAACTCGACCGCGCACGCGTCGCGGAACTGGGCCTCTCGCCGGCGCAGGTCGCGTCGTCGCTGCAATTGCTGCTGACCGGCGTGACCGCGACGCAGCATCGGGAAGGCAACCGCATGGTCGATGTCGTGCTGCGCGCGCCCGCCAACGAGCGCCTGACGACCGAGACGCTGGCCGACCTTTCGCTCGGCACGCCGGCCGGGCCCGTGCCGCTGTCGCAGGTCGCGCGGCTGGTGCCGGAGGCGGAGGAACCCATCCTATTCCGCCGCAACCGCGAGGCTTACATCACCGTGCGCGCCGATGTGCTGGCCGGGCTGCAGGCGCCGGACGTCTCGGCGGCCGTCGCCGCGCGGCTCGGACCCGTGGCCGCGGCGCTGCCGGTCGGCCTGCGCATCGAGCCTGGCGGCGCGGCCGAGGAATCCGGCAAGGCCAATGCCGCGCTCTTCGCGATGTTCCCGCTGATGGTGGCCGCGATGCTGGTGCTGCTGATGGCGCAGCTGCGGCATTTCGGGCGCACGGCGCTGGTCTTCGCCACCGCGCCGCTCGGCATCCCGGGCGCGGCCTTCGCGCTGCTGGCGATGGGCGCGCCCTTCGGCTTCGTCGCGCTGCTCGGCGTGATCGCGCTGGCGGGGATGGTGATGCGCAACACGCAGATCCTGGTCGACCAGGTGCGCCAGGACCTGGAAGCGGGGCTCAAGCTGCGCGCCGCCATCATCGAGAGCACCGTACGCCGCACCAGGCCCGTGCTGCTGACGGCGCTCGCGGCCGTGCTCGCCTTCGTGCCGCTGACGCTCTCGGTCTTCTGGGGGCCGATGGCGATCGCGATGATCGGTGGGCTCACGCTCGCGACCCTCGCCACCCTGTTCGTCGTGCCGGCGATGTACGCGCTCGCGCTGCCCTGGCGGCGGCGGGCCGAGGCGCGGGGCGGCCTCGCCCTGGCGCCGGCGGAATAGCGCGCCATGCCGCTTGTCATGTCCGCCCCCGGCGTCGCCGCGTCGCGCATTCCCATCCTGGCCGCGGCATCCTTCGCGACGGCCACGCAGTCCTTCGTCTTCGCCGGCCTGCTGGCGGAGATGGCGGCGGACCTCGCGGTGCCGTTGGCGAGCGCAGGGCAGCTCGCGACCGCCTTCGCGCTCGCCTTCGGGCTGTCGGCGCCCGTCGTCGCCGCGCTGCTCGCGGGGCGGGAGCGGCGGGCGGTCATGGTCGGGGCGTTGCTGGTGCTGGCGGCGCTCAACCTGGCGATCGTGGCGGTGGCGTCCTTCCCGGCGCTCCTCGCGCTCAGGATCGCGGCCGGGGTGGCTGCGGCCGGCGTGCTGCCGGCCGCGACCGCAACCGCCGTCGCGCTCGCACCGCCCGAGCAGCGCGGGCGGGCGGTCGCGCTGGTGGTGGGCGGCACGACGCTCGCGTTCCTGCTCGGCATTCCCTTCGGCTCGGTCGTGGGGGACGTGTTCGGCTGGCGCGGCTGCTTCGCCTTCGCGGCCGGGATCGCACTGCTGGCGGCGGCGGCGATCCGCGCCATGGTGCCGCGCGTGCCCGGCGATGCCGGCGGTGCCGCCGGCGGCGTCGCGGCGCTGCGCATTCCGGGCGTCGCGGGCACGCTGGCGCTCAATTTCGCGGCCTTCGCGGCCGTCTTCTCGGTCGCGGCCTATATCGGGCCGATCACCACCGCGGTCTCCGGGCTGACCGGCAGCGGCGTGGCGGCGATGCAGGCGCTGGTCGGCGTCGCCTCGCTGGCCGCGCTGCCGCTCGGCGCGCGCCTGGCCGACCGTGGCCACCGGGCCGCGCGCCTGCTGCCGGCCGGAGCGTTCGGCGCCAACCTGCTGCAGGTCGGGCTTCTGGCCGGGATCGCGGCGGGCAGCCTGCTGGCGCCGGCGCTGCAGGCGGTGGCGGTGCTGGTCTCGGCAGGGTCGCTCTTTGCCCTCGGCCCGGTGCTGGGCGCGCGGCTCGCCATGCTGGCGCCGGCGGCGCGCGGCTTCGTCATGGCGTGCAATTCCTCGGCGATCTTCCTGGGCCAGGCGGCCGGCGCGGCGCTGGGGGGACTCGGCATCGCGCTGGGCGGGCTGGGCGGCGCGGGCCTCGCGGGTGCCGCGGCCGCGCTGGCGGCGATGTGGCTGGCGCGCGGCCTTGGGCGGTCACCGGCTTCCTGATCCCGGCGGAATCCGGTGTAGGCTCTCGTCGTGGGAGGCCTGCGGTGGAAGGCGGGCCCGGTGGGAGAGGGGACCGCGATGCTTGGCCTGATGCAGGACTGGCCGCTGCTGATGCACACCGTGCTGGACCATGCCGCGATCCAGCATCCGAGGCGCGACGTCGTATCGCGCTCGGTCGAGGGCCCCTTCCACCGCACCGACTACGCGACCATCCGCGCGCGGGCGCTGCGCGTGGCCCAACGCCTGGGCCGCGACGGCATCCGGCAGGGCGACCGCGTCGCGACACTGGCCTGGAACACCTGGCGGCACCTGGAAGCCTGGTACGGCATCGCCGGCGCGGGCGCGGTCTGCCACACGGTCAATCCGCGGCTTTTCCCGGAGCAGATCGCCTGGATCATGAATCACGCGGGCAGCCGGATCCTGATGCTCGACCTGACCTTCGTGCCGCTGGTCGAGGCGCTGGCCGCGAAGCTGCCGCATGTCGAGCGCTACGTGATCCTGACCGACGCCGCGCACATGCCCGCGACCGCTCTGCCCGGCGCCGTCGCCTACGAGGACTGGATCGCCGAGGTGGATGGCGACTTCGCCTGGGCCCGGGTGGACGAGCAGTCGGCGGCCGGCCTCTGCTACACCTCCGGCACCACGGGCGACCCGAAGGGCGTGGTCTATTCGCATCGGTCGAACGTGATCCACGCCATGGTGTGCAACCAGGTGGACGCCTTCGGCCTGGGCGCCGCGGACCGCGTCATGCCCGTCGTGCCGATGTTCCATGCCAATGGCTGGGCGCTGTCGCTCTGCGCGCCGATGGTCGGCGCGGCGCTGGTGATGCCCGGCGCCAAGCTCGACGGCGCCTCGGTCCATGAGGTGATCGAGCGGGAGCGGGTCAACTTCTCCGCCGCCGTGCCCACGGTCTGGATGATGCTGCTGCAGCACCTGGAGGCGACGGGATCGCGCGTCGACACGATGGACCGCGTCGCGATCGGCGGGTCCGCCTGCCCGCCGGCGGTGACCAGGGCCTACCAGGAGAAGTACGGCGTGCGCGTCATCCACGCCTGGGGAATGACCGAGATGTCGCCCGTCGGCACGCTGTTCGCGGTGAAGCCCGAGGTCGCGCACCTGGCCGGGGAGGAGATGCTCCGCCTGCAGGCCAAGCAGGGCACGCCGCCCTACACGGTCGAGATGAAGATCACCGACGACGAGGGCCGCGAACTGCCCTGGGACGGCAGCACCTACGGCCGGCTGAAGGTGAAGGGCCCCGCCGTCTCCCGCCGCTACTTCCGGCGGGAGGAGGAGGAGATCCTGGACGCGCAGGGCTTCTTCGACACCGGCGACGTCGTGACCATCGACGAGAACGGCTACATGGAGATCACCGATCGCTCGAAGGACGTGATCAAGTCCGGCGGCGAGTGGATCTCCTCGATCGCGCTCGAGAACGCGGCGGTGGGCTATCCCGGCGTGGCGGAGGCCGCCGTCGTCGCGATGGCCGACCCGAAATGGGACGAGCGGCCGCTGCTGATCCTGGTGATGAAGCCAGGCGTGCTCTCGCCCTCGCTCGACCAGATGCGGGAGTTCCTGGCGGACAAGGTCGCGAAGTGGTGGCTGCCCGACGACCTCGTGGTGCTGGACGAGATCCCGCACACCGCGACCGGCAAGATCCTGAAGACCAGGCTGCGGGAGATGTTCAAGGACCATCGGCGCATTTCATGACGCCTGTCCGGCCCGAGGCGCGCCCTCGGGCCGGGAACGCAAGGCGCGACGGCGCCTGACGCCCTATGGAAACAGGCTCCAGAACATCCTGAGGCTCGTGATCGCAAGGAACACCGCGAAGGCCCGCTTCAGCCAAAGCGGCGGGATTGTGTGCGCGAGCTTCACCCCCCAGGGCGTCGCCAGGATCGAGGCCGGCGCGATCAGCGCGAAGCCGATCAGGTTGACGTAGCCGAGGGAGAAGGGCGGCGTCAGCGGGTCCGACCAGCCGCCCCAGACGAAGCCGATCGTGGCCGGGATCGAGATGATGAGCCCGAAGGCCGACGAGGTGGCGACCGCCGCGCGGATCTGGTGCCCGAACATGGACAGGATGGGCACGCCAAGCGTCCCGCCGCCGATCCCCATCATGGCGCTGACCGACCCGATGCCGATGCCGAGCGCCTGGCGCGGCGGGCCGGCCGGCACGCTGTCGGTGATTTTGAAGTCGACGCCGGTGAAGCCCATGTTCAGCGCCACCAGCAACGCCACCATGGCGAACACCGCCGTCAGCCCCTCGCCCCGCACATAGACCGCGAGGAAGGTGCCGAGCGCGACGCCCGCCAGCATCGAGGGCCAGATCGAGCGCAGCAGCGCCACGTCCATCATGCCCGTTGCGCGGTGCTTGCGCGCCGACTGGATGGAGGTCGGGATGATGGTCGCGAGCGAAGTCGCGACGGCGACCTTCATCTGCACCGCCTCGGGCACGCCGAACAGCGGGAAGACGTTGAACAGCAGTGGCACGATGACGATGCCGCCGCCCACGCCGAGCAGCCCCGCCAGCAGGCCCGAGACCAGCCCCGTGGCAGCCATGGCGGCGGCGAGCCCCGCGATCCAGAGCGGGTCGTTCAGATGTTCCATGGGCGGCCTTGTCCGGGATGGGCGGCAGGGGAGGGGCGTGGCATACACAAGGCCCACCGCACCGTCACCCCGCCTTGTCCTTCGTCACCGACCCCTGGTTCTACGCCCTCGCGATCCCGGCCGTGCTGGTCACGGGCATCAGCAAGGGCGGCTTCGCCTCGGGCGCGGGCAACCTGCTCGTGCCCATGATGGCGCTGTCCGTCCCCGCCCCGGTCGCGGCGGGAATCGCGCTGCCGCTGCTCTGCGCCATGGATGTCTCGGGGCTGCGCGCCTGGTGGGGCAAGTGGGACAAGCGGGAGATGCGCGTGCTGGTGCCCGGCGCGCTGCTCGGGATCCTGGCGGGCAGCCTGGTCTTCGGCTTCATGTCGGACCGCGCCATCCGCGCCATGGTCGGCATCACGACGCTGCTGTTCCTGGCGCGCACGCTCTGGCTCGCGCGGCACCGCACGACGCCCGCGCCGGCGCCGCATAACCCGCTGAAGGGCGCGATCTGCGCGGCCGGGTCGGGCTTCACCTCGACCATCGCGCATGCGGGGTCGCCGCCGCTCGCGATCTACCTCTATCCGCGCCGGCTCGACCGGCAGGTGATGGCGGCGACGACGGTCGTCTTCTTCGGCATCGTCAACTACGTGAAACTGGTGCCCTATTTCTTCCTGGGGAACCTGTCGGTGGGCAACCTCTCGACGAGCCTCGTGCTGCTGCCGCTGGCGCCGGTCGGCGTCTATCTCGGCATCTGGATGCAGAAGCACGTCTCGGATGCCTTGTTCTACCGGCTGCTCTACGTTCTGCTTCTTGTGACCGGCGTGAAGCTGACCTGGGACGGGGTGATGGGATGAGCGGGCCGCGGATGCTCGGCGTGCTGGGCGGCATGGGGCCGCTGGCGGGCGCCACCTTCATGCAGCGCCTGACGCTGCTGACGCCCGCCGCGCGGGATCAGGAGCACATCCCAGCGATCCTCTGGTCCGACCCCCGCGTGCCGGACCGCACGGCCGCGCGCCTGGCGGGCGGGGAGGACCCGCTGCCCTGGCTGATGCGTGGCATCCGGGGGCTGGAGGCCGCGGGCTGCGGGGCCGTCGCCATCCCGTGCAATACCGCCCATGGCTGGTTCGACGCCATGCAGGGCGCGACGCGCCTGCCGATCCTGCACATCGTCGAGGCGGCGGCGGACGACCTGCTGCGGCTTGGCGTCGGCGCCGGGCGGATCGGCCTTCTGGCGACCAAGGGCACGCTGGCGATGCGTCTCTATCAGGAAAGGCTCGAAGGCCGCGGCTACGACTGCCTCGTGCCGGAGGAGGCGGAGATGGACCGCATCGTGATGCCGGCCATCGACCGCGTGAAGGCGAACCGCGTGGCGGAGGCCTACGCACCGCTCGCGGAGAGCGCGGCGCGGCTGATGGCGCGCGGCGCCCGCGCCGTCGTGCTCGGCTGCACCGAGATCCCGCTCGGCATCGCGGCCGGCCCCGCGCTGCCCTTTCCCGTGGCGGACACGATCGATGCGCTGGCGCGGGCCGCCGTCGCCTGGGCCAAGCCGGCGGGCTGAGGGCGTTCGAGGGCAATATGCGATCAGATGATTCCATCTGACCGGATATTGCTCTCGTGCAGCCGGCCTCGCCTTGCCATCGCCGGCGATGCGCCTGCGCGGCTTACGACAGGTCCGCGCACGCCGCTGTCAGCCCATGTTCTGGCGCGTGATCCAGGCCATGGCGACATTGTCGCGGAACGCCGCCCGGTCGACCGCCTTCATGAACGAGTCGCTCATGTGCGCGTTCAGGATGTTCATGCCGACATGCGGCAGCGTGATGAGCGGGCCGATATGCCGCCCGGGGGCGCGGCTCACGGGGTCCCAGTTGACCCGCAGGTTGACCCCCTTCTTGAAGCGGTGGGCCGCAGGAGTGTTCGCCAGGGCGCGCCCCGCCGGCGGCGCATTGTAGGTGATGAACGGCATGTCGCAGACCACGCCTACAACCTGCGCGAGGAACCCACCCAGGGAATGCCCGGTCACCATGATGAAGGCCCTGGGGTAGGCCGCCTTCATGCTCCTGGCGTACTCGATGCAGTCATGCGCGCGGTCGACCTCGGTGTTCATCCCGATCTGGACGTCGTCGACCTTCCAGTCCTTGGCGCCCTTGGATCCGCGGAAGCTCAGGATGTACTGGTCCGCGCCGTTGCTGAAGCGGTAGAAGCCGGCCGAGCCGCCCCCGCCATCCTTTATGTCGCCCGTCTTCTTGTCGGTCTTCCACCCGAGGCGGTCGTCGTTCTTCGGGTCGAAGAAGCCGCCAAGTTGAACGCCGCCCGGGAAATCATTGTTCTTGTAGATTGCCTTGGCGGCTTCCGCGGTGTGCTTGACCGTGATGTGCGACATATCGCCCTCGACCTTGTTCGAATTGTAGGAAACGAGAGCGGAACAATAGGGTGCGATCCTGCATCTGGATAGGCGAGCCGGCCACGAGGCATGAAGCGCTTCACGTCATGGCGCGGCCACGCCTGCTCAGTCGCAGCGGCACCCGTCGGTCGGGCCGGTTTCGCCACGCACGATGTGATGGTCCAGCCATTCCGCCACCAGGCGCCGCGCCTCGCTGGCGGAGGCCTCCGGATGATGGATCCGGTAGAGCGCCGTGCAGGCGCCGAAGGCGCTGAAATCCCCGGTGCCCTGTTCCCGCAATTCGCGATAGGCGGTCACAACGGCGCGTTCGCAGCGGCGCGCGATGTGGCTGAAATCCCGGCCCATGGCCGCACCCTCCGAGGCCTCAATTGCGAATCACTCGCAAATCATGGGTAGGGTAACGACACCTGAACCCGCGTTCAAGTGTCGTGGCCCGGTCACGCCTTCGCCACGGCCTCGGCGATCGCCTTTCCCACATCGACCGTCCCCGCCTGCCCGCCCATGTCGCGCGTGCGCGGGCCGCCTTCCGCCAGCAGACGCTCGATGGTGGCGACGATGCAGTCCGCCGCCGCTTTTTCCCCCAGGTGCTCGAGCATCATCGCGCCCGACCAGATCTGCCCGATGGGATTCGCGATCCACTTGCCTGCGATGTCGGGCGCCGAACCGTGCACCGGTTCGAACATGCTGGGCGCGGTCTTCTCGGGGTTGATGTTGGCGCTCGCCGCGATGCCGATCGATCCCGCCACCGCCGGCCCCAGGTCCGACAGGATATCGCCGAACAGGTTCGAGCCCACCACCACGTCGAACCAGTCCGGGTGCTGCACGAAATGCGCGCAGAGGATGTCGATGTGGAACTGGTCCGTCGTGACCTCGGGGTAGTGCTTTGCCATCTCCGCGAAGCGCTCGTCCCAATAGGGCATGGTGAAGGTTATGCCGTTGGACTTGGTGGCGGAGGTCACCTTCCGCCGCTTGCGCGTCATGGCCAGTTCGAAGGCGTATTTCATGATCCGGTCGCAGCCGATGCGCGTGAGCACGGTCTGCTGGGAGACGAATTCCCGGTCGGTGCCGGGGAACATCTTGCCGCCGATGGAGGAATACTCGCCCTCGGTATTCTCGCGCACCACGTAGAAGTCGATGTCCTCCGGCCCGCGGCCGGCGAGCGGCGACTTCGACCCGGGCAGCAGCTTGCACGGGCGCAGGCTGACATACTGGTCGAACTGCCGCCGGATCGGGATCAGCAGGCCCCACAGCGAGACATGGTCCGGCACCCCCGGCCAGCCCACGGCACCGAGGAAGATGCTGTCGCTGTCGCGCAGCCGGTCCATGCCGTCGTCGGGCATCATCTTGCCGGTCTGGGCGTAGGTCTCGCAGGACCAATCGTAATGCGTCAGTTCGAGATCGAACCCGAAGCGCCGCGCGGCGGCATCGAGCACGCGCAACCCCTCGGGCGTGGTTTCCTTGCCGATGCCATCGCCGGGGATGACGGCGATGCGGTGCTTGCGGCCTGCCATGATGCGCCTCCTGGAACGGCGCGCACCCTAAGGGGGCGCGGGCGGAGCGCAAGATGGCGCCGTCAGGGCCGGGCATTGCCGTGCCACTCGGTGCCCCGGAGGGTCCCCGGCGTCCGGGCCACGCGTTCCATCGGCAGGGCAGGGTCGACTTCGCGCAGATCCGTGCGGAGCACGTCCCGATGACCCATGCCCAGGACAGCCGTTCCTGGGAGGCCGCGCCCTGCCGCGCATTGGCCGGCCGGTCAGGGTGCGAGGTAGGTCCAGACCGCGACGGCACCGAACCAGGCCCCGTCCCGCCCGGGACGGCAGGGCGCCACGGCATGGCCCCAGACGCTGTAGTCGGTGACCACCTCGCCCACGAAGTCGAAGCGGTGCAGCAGCGGCTGCTGCACGACGCGGCCGCTGGCCGGGTCGCGCGCCTCCGCCAGCCGGTGCAGCCACAGCCAGGCGATGGCGATGCGGGACGGCGCATCTGCCGGCGTGCCGTCCGGGCGCGCCACCTCCACCCGCACGAAGGGCGCGGCGGGGCGGTGCAGCGGCGCCCCGCGCGCATCATGCGCGGCGACATAGACCGTGATGAGCTGCGCGGTGGACTGCAGTTCGCCCTTGGCATCGAGGCGCAGCACCTGGTCGTAGAAGGTGCGCAGCCCCTCCGAGAGGTCGAGCGGCGGCGAGACCGCGAGCGAGAGCGCGCGCGACTGGCCCGCCACCTGCGCGGTGCGCGCGGCGCATTGCTCGGCGCTGGCGCCCTCGACCGCGACGGTGGTGATGTCGATGAGGTCCGCGGCCCCGCGCGCGCCGGCCGGGACCGCACCCGCCGACAGCCCGAGAAGCGCCAGCAGGACGGTCGCCGCCCTGCACGCGCGGCCGTTGGCGTGCCCGCGCGTCACAGGCCTGCCCGCATCCGCCCGGGATTGAGGATGCCCGCCGGGTCCAGCGTTGCCTTCACGCGCCGGCCGATGGCCGCGAGCGGCGCCGCTTCCTCCGGCAGCACCGCCACCGAAAGGCGCAGCGCCTCGGGCGCGCGGAACAGCGTGCAGGTGCCGCCCGCGGCGGCTGCCGCCGCGGCGATCGCGCCATGCGCTTCCGCGCTCGCCGGTCCGGCCACCCAGGCGAGCCCGCCGCCCCAGTCGAGGAAGGCGCGGCCCCCGATCGCCTGCGCCGCCCCGACCATCCGGGGCCCGGCCGAGGGCCGAACGGAGACGCGCCAGACCGCTTCCTCCGGCGCCGCGCCGAGCGGCAGCGCATCGCGGACCGCGGCCCAGAATGCTCGGGATTCCGCGGCATCGGTCATCCGCACCTCGCCATGCGCCGCCAGGTCCTGCGCCAGGCGCGCGGTGCGGTAGGCGACGGAGGGCGCGAAATCCTCGATGCGCAGGAAGGCCACGGTGTGCGCCGGGCCGCCCGGGCTCGCGCCGGCCGGGACCAGCGCCGCGCCCGAAACGCCGTAGGGGCTGCCGAGCCCCGCGCTCAGCGCCTTCAGCCCCGCCGCGAGGTCCGCCACGCGCACGCCGATCGTCGCCTGGCTCTCGGGTGCCGGCAGCACCTTGAGCGTGACCTCGGTCAGGACGCCGAGCGTGCCGTAGGAGCCCGCGAGCAGCTTGCAGAGATCGAGCCCGGTGACGTTCTTCAGCACCCGCCCGCCCGACCGCAGCACCTCCCCTTGGCCGTTCACGAAGCGAACGCCGAGCACGTGGTCGCGCATCGCCCCCCAGGCGATGCGGCGCGGGCCCGACAGGTTGGCCGCGACGATGCCGCCGATCGTGGCCGCGCGGTCCGTGCCGAAGATCGCCCGCGTGTCGGGCGGCTCGGCGATCAGGTGCTGGCCCTTCTCGGCCAGCGCCGCCTCGATCTCGGGCAGCGGCGTGCCGGCGCGGGCGGAGATGACGAGCTCCGACGGCCGATACAGCGTGATGCCCGACAGGTTGCGCGTGGACAGCGTGCGCGCCGCCTGCACGGGCCGCAGCAGGCCGCGCTTCGATCCGTTGCCCTCCACCGCGAGCGGTTCGCGCGCCGCATGGGCGGCCGCGACGGCGCCGGCGAGGCCGGCCTCGTCGGCGGGCGCCAGGACCTCGCTCATTCGGCGGCGAGCGGCACCGGCGCGCCCTCCAGCGGGAAGACCTTGGACGGGTTCAGCAGCCATTGCGGGTCGAAGGCGGTCTTGATCGCGCGCTGCTGGTCGAGCTCGCGCGCGGTGAACTGCACGGTCATCAGGTCGCGCTTCTCGACGCCCACGCCGTGTTCCCCGGTCAGACAGCCGCCGACCTCGACGCAGAGCTTCAGGATGTCCCCGCCGAAGGCCTCGGCGCGGCGGAAGCTGTCGGGGTCGTTGGCGTCGAACATGATCAGCGGATGCAGGTTGCCGTCGCCGGCATGGAATACGTTCGCGACCTTGAGGTCGTATTGCGTGCTCATCTCCCCGATGCGCTTCAGCACGAAGGGCAGCTCGCTGGTCGGGATGGTGCCGTCCATGCAGAGGTAGTCGGGGCTGATGCGCCCCACGGCACCGAAGGCGCCCTTGCGGCCCTTCCAGATCGCGAGGGACTGCTCCGGGCTCTCGGCCACCTTCAGGCTGATCGGGTCGAAGCGTTCGCAGATCGCCTTGATGCGGTTCAGCAGGTCGTCCTGTTCGGCGACGCTGCCCTCGACCTCGATGATGAGCATCGCCTCCGCATCCAGCGGGTAGCCGGCATGGGCGAAGGCCTCGCAGGCATGGATGCAGGGCTTGTCCATGAATTCGAGCGCCACGGGGATGATGCCGGATCCGATGATGGCGTCGACCGCCGCCCCCGCGATCTCGGTGCCCTTGAAGGCGGCGAGCATGGCGCGCGCGCCTTCCGGTCCGCGCAGGATGCGCACCGTCACTTCGGTGACCAGGCCGAGCTGCCCCTCGCTGCCGGTGATGAGCCCGAGCCAGTCGTAGCCCGCGGCATCGAGATGGGTGCCGCCGATGTCGATGACCTCGCCCTCGATCGTGACGAACTTCACGCCGAGCAGGTTGTTCGCGGTGACGCCGTATTTCAGGCAATGCGCGCCGCCGGAATTCATCATCACGTTGCCGCCGATCATGCAGGCGAGCTGCGACGAGGGATCGGGCGCGTAGAAGAAGCCGTCGCCCGCGACGGCGTTGGTGATGCCGATGTTGGTGACGCCGGCCTCGACCACGGCGAAGCGGTCGTCGAGGTCGATCTCCAGGATGCGATTCATGCGCATCAGCCCGATCACGACGGCATCGGCCAGCGGCAGCGCGCCGCCCGACAGCGACGTGCCGGCGCCGCGCGGGACGACCCGCACGCCGTTCTCATGGCAATAGCGCAGGATCGCGGCGACCTCGTCCGTCGTGCGGGGCAGGACGACGGCAAGCGGGACCTGGCGGTAGGCGGCGAGGCCGTCGGTCTCGTAGGGCTTGAGGCGCGTCGCGTCGCCGATGACGCCGTCCCCCGGCACGATGGTCCGGAGGGCCGCGACGATATCGTCCCGGCGGGCGAGGATCTCGGGCTTGGGGGCGGGCAGCGCGATCACGGCGGCGTTCCTCTCGATGCCCGGAAGATGCGCATCGCCCGCGGCCGGGGCAAGCATTGCCTCCGTGGCCCGGGCAGGCGCAGTCTTCCGACGCTACCATCGACGGAGCGAGACCCATGCGATGCCTGCTTCCGGCTGCGGCCCTGCTGGCCGCGCTTGCTGCCCCGGCCCTGGGGCAGCAGGCCGGCACCTACGGGGTCCAGGGCGAGGCCCCGGGGGGACAGCGCTACCAGGGCATGGCGGTGCTGCAGCCCACCGGAACCAACACATGGCGCGTCACATGGCGGGTCGGCAACGACACCGCCGAGGGGGTGGGGTTCCTGATCCCGGAGGGCCCGCTGCTGGTCGTAGGCTATGTGATCGGCCGCGAGATCGGTGCCGTCGCCTATGCCGTTCAGGCCGACGGCAGTTTGCAGGGCACCTGGACGCAGGGCCAGGGCGGCGGCATCGGCACCGAGGTGCTGACGCCCGCAGGCACCGGCGGCGGCCAGGTCCGCAAGTGACGCCGCCCGGACATGGGAAGGGGGGCCGAGCCCCCCTCTCGCAGCCCGGGAACGGCGGCGCGGTTCAGCCCTGGCGGGCCTTCAGGCGCGGGTTCTTCTTGTTGATCACGTAGACGCGGCCGCGGCGGCGAACCAGCACGCAGTTCTTGTCGCGGGTCTTCGCGGTCTTCAGGGAATTGCGGATCTTCATGACTTACCTCGTGAGGGCGCGCTTCTAGGGGGGCGACGCTGGCAAGTCAACCGCGGCCGAACAGGCGCGCGGCCGCGCGCAGCGGCGCGGTGATGCGCCATGACGTGCTGGCATGCAACGCCGCCAGCGCGGCCACGGCGCCATCCCGTGCCGCAACGGCCGCGTTGCGATCGGCGGCAAGGCGGGCGAGGGCGCTGCCGTGCTCCGCGGCAAGGCGGGTGAGGGCAGCGTCGTGCTCGGCGGCCAGGCGCTCCAGGGCCGCGAGGGTCGGCTCGTCGCCCGGGCCCGGCGGATGCACGCTCGCCCAGCCGATCCGTGCGAGCACCGCATCCAGCGCGTCGCGCAGCGCTTCGACCCAGGCGGCGCCGCCGGTCTCGAGGGCGGACCAGAGCCTCGCCTGCTCCGGCTCCCCATCCGGCGGATGGCGCAGGATCGCGGGCCACCAGGCCGCCGAATCGGCGATGGCGACGAGCCGCCGGACATCCTCCGAGCCCGCGTGCCGCGACCGCTTCCAGCCGGCGCTGAAATGCAGCGTGGTCGGGACGGGCAGATGGGCCGCGCGCCCGCCCGAGGCCTCGAGCATCCGCCGCCACAGCACCCAGTCGGCGGCGGACGGCACGTCCTCCGGCCAGAAGCCGGCGGCCTCCAGCGCCCGCCGCGTATGCACGATGCAGGCGGCGGGGATGGTGTTGCGGCGCTCGCGGAAGGCCTGCATCTCGTCCGGGAAGCCCAGATTGACGCCGAAGGGGACGATCACGCCATCGGTCGAGACCCAGGCGGGCCGGCTGTAGCCCCAGGCCGCGCGAGTGCCGTCCAGCAGCGCCCCCATCCGCGCGAGGTGGTCCGGCAGCAGCAGGTCGTCATGCGCCGCGAAGGCGACCAGCCGGCCGCGCGCCTCGCGCAGCGCCACGTTCCGATTGGCGTATCCGAAGTGCGGCGCCTTCGGGAGGTCGAAGACGCGCAGGCGCGGGTCGGGGAAGCCGGCCAGCACCTCCGCGGTCCGGTCGGTGCAGCCATCGGCCACCACCAGCAACTCGAAATCGGGCTCCGTCTGCGCCAGGACGGACTGTACGGCGAAGCCCAGCACGTCGGCGCGGTCATGCGTCGGCAGCAGCACCGTGAAACGCGGTGCCGCGCCGCTCACCCGCCCTGCGTCCCCGGCGGGAAGCGGTAGGGGATCAGGGGCGTATCGAGCGGCAGCCGCCACTTGTCGGGCGCCGCGTGGTCGTACTGGATGGTCGGATGGTTCACCACGAGAACGTCGCGCGTCCCGAAATTGTGGTCGGCGTGCCAGACATTCTCGGGCACGTTGACGAGGCAGCGGTCGTATTCGGACAGCACGATGCGGCAGATCTCGCCGCAGGTCGGGCTTTCGGGGCGCGGGTCGAACAGGATCAGCGCCATCTCCCCCTGCAGGATGGCGTAGCGGTCCTGGTGCCGCCGGTGCAGGTTCCAGCCCTTGGCGACGCCCGGCCGGATCGTGAAGGCATAGGTGAAGACCATCGGCTCGGGGTGGAAGCCCCACCGCGGATCGTAGAGTTCCGTGACGCTGCCGCGCGCATCGACATGCGTCGTCAGGCGCCGGATGGAAACACCATGCGTCAGGCGCTGCAGCGGCGCCCCCCGGGGCGTGACGGTGGCGACGTCGCGCACCGCGGCGGCGAGGGTCTCGTCCAGCAGGTCCGGGCGCGCGCCGCCGGTCGTCGCTTCCGGCATCGAGCGCGCCCCGTTCAATCCGCCGCGCGGCGTGCGGCGCGTTCCTCGGCGGCTGCCTGCGCGACGCCGTCGCGCGTCTGCGGCAGCTTCCGCCCCAGGATCTGCTCCGCCACCTGGGTCCGCAGCACCTGCGCCGTGCCGCCGGCGATGGCGAACATCCGGGCGTCGCGCACGTAGCGTTCCATCGGGTTGTCGCGGGAATAGCCGGCCGCGCCCCAGACCTGCAGCGCCTGGTTCGTCACGCGGATCGCCATGTCGGCCGCCATGACCTTGGCCTGCGCGGCCGCCAGCCGGTCGGGGAAGCCGTTCGGCCCGGCCGAGCGCGCGGCGCGCCAGACCAGGGCGCGGGACGCCTCGATCTCGATGGACATGTCGGCCAGCATCCAGGCCAGGCCCTGGAATTCCGCGATCGGGCGGCCGAACTGCCGGCGCACCTGGGCGCGGTCCAGCGCATGGTCGAAGGCGCCCGCCGCCAGGCCGAGCGCGACGGTCGCCGCGCCCACGCGCTGGCCGTTGTAGGCGTCCATCAGGCGGCCGAAGCCGCGCGCCCAGCCGCCGGGCGGGCGCAGCACCATCGCATCCGGCACGACCACGCCGCGCAACGTGACATCGGCCTCGGGCATGCCACGCAGGCCCATCGACGGGATGCGCGTGGCCGTCATGCCGTCCGGCATGGCGTCGCCGTCGCGCACCACGAGGAAGCCGCCGATGCCCTTCTCCTCCCCGTCCTCGACCGCGCGGGCGAAGATCAGGTGCAGGCGCGAGATGCCGCCGCCCGTGATCCAGGTCTTGTCGCCCTCGATGACCCAGTCATTGCCATGGCGCACCGCGCGGGTGCGCATGTCGGTGGCGGCCGAGCCGGCCTCGGGCTCGGTGATCAGGATGGCGGGCTTGTCGCCGGCCAGCACGCACGCCGCGGCGATCTTCTTCTGGTCGGGCGTGCCATAGGCCATGATGGCGCCAATCGCGCCCATGTTGGCCTCGACCGCGATGCGGCCGCAGACGGCGCAGGCCTTCGAGAATTCCTCGATGACCAGCACGGCGTCGAAATAGGACAGGCCGGGCCCGCCCCATTCCTTCGGCACGGTCAGGCCCATGAAGCCCGCTTCCCGCATTTGGCGGACCATGGGCCAGGGGTATTGCTCGGATCGGTCCGTGGCGGCGGCCTGGGCGGCGGCCTCCTGCGCCAGTTCGCGCGCCGCGTCGCGCAGCCGGGCCTCGGCGTCCGTCAGGCCGTGCATCGTCTCATCCTCCCCTGATGCGGCGCTCGATCGCCTCCGCCGCCGCGCGGTCGAGCCGGAGCGCGCGGGCGAAGGCATCGAGCCAGACGCGTTCCGCGCCCTCGATCGTAACGGCGCCGGCCAGTGCGGCGGCATAGAGTTGGGCTGCCAGCATCGGGTCCGCGGCGGCTTCGCGGGCGAGCGCCTCGGGCGGCGTGGCCGCGTCGAATTCGGCGAGCACGGCATCGCGCGCGGCCGGCCCGAGACCCGCGGCATCCAGTTGCCCGGCGATCTGCCCGCGCTCGGCGGCATCCACCTGGCCGTCGGCACGCGCCGCGGCGACCATGGCACGCAGCATGAGCAGGCCTTCGCGATCCTGCGGGGCGATCGGCGGCGGGGCCGGTTCGGCCGTGCGGCGGGCCGGCGCCGGCTTGCCGCTCGGCGGCACGCTGGCCCGGCCTCGCGCGGGCTTGGGCGGGGGCGGCAGCGGTGCGGGCTTGGCCGTGGGCGGACCACCCCAGGGGTCCGCGCCGGGCGCCCGGCCGGGTGGCGCGGGCTGCTGCGCCTTGGTCATCGCCTCGATCGCGACGCCCGCCAGCATCGCGAGCGCCCGGCCGAGATCCTGCTGCCCGCGCGCCGTGCTGCGCCGACGGCCGCGCACGGGCCTGCTGCCGCCGAGCACCGCGCCGAGCACACCGCCGAGGTCGAAGCCCGCCATCCGTCGCTCCCTGGCCTGCGGCGCCCGTTCCGGCGCCGCAGGCGGGGCCGCCGGCGCACCATTCCCGATGCGGCCGCATGCGTCCCGCGTGATTTTTTGATCTAGCGGTCGCCGAGCGCCGCCGCAATGGATGGCACGAGGGCGCGGAACTCATCCCCGCGCGGGCTGCGCGCGCGCCAGGCCAGGCCGATCCGCCGCGCGAAGGCGCCGACGAGCGGCCGGAGCGCGACCTCCGCGCCCGCCGTCACGCCGCCCTCGACGGCCAGGCGCGGCAGCAGCGTGACGCCGAGCCCGCCTGCGACCATCTGAACGATCGTGTGCAGGGACGTGCCCGCCACGTCCTGCGCCGCGCCGGCCAGGCCGCCGGCCGACAGCGCGTGCTCGCGCAGGCAGTGCCCGTCCTCCAGCAGCATGACCCGCTCCCCCGCCAGCGCGCCGGGCGGGATCTCGGCGCGCGCGGCGAGCGGGTGGCCGGGCGGGCAGGCGAGGAGAAAGGGATCCTCCGCGATCGCCAGCGTCGCGGCGCCGCCGCAGTCGCAGGGCAGCGCGACCAGCAGCAGGTCGAGCCGCCCGGCCTCCAGCGCCTCGACCAGGCGTTCGGTCGGGTCCTCGCGCAGGAACAGCCGGAGCCCGGGAAAGGACGCGCGCAGCCGCGGCATCAGGCGCGGGAGCAGGTAGGGGCCGATGGTCGGGACGATGCCGAGCCAGAGCGGCCCGGTCAGCGGCTCGCGCGCTGCCTCCACCGACTCGGCGAAGGCGTTCAGCGCCTCGAGCGCGGTGCGCGCGCGGCCCACGAGGTCGCGCCCGAGCGGCGTGAAGACCGGCCGCTTGGCACCGGTGCGTTCCAGCACCGCGGCGTCGAGCTGGCGCTCCAGCGCAAGTATGCCGGCCGAAAGGGTCGATTGCGTCACGGCGCAGGCCGCCGCGGCGCGACCGAAATGACCATATTCGGAAAGCGCGACGAGGTAGCGGAGCTGCTGGGGGGAGGGCAGGCCGTTCATCACGGCACGAGAATAGGCCGAAGCGCCGCGCCGGCACCCGCCCATGTTCACGCCCATCGCCGCGCCCGGGACATGCCCGGCATGCGAGGAGGCGTCGCGGGGCCTCGTGTCAGGCGGCGTCCGCGCCCTCGCCGCTGCCGAGGCCGACCAGCCCCTCGCGGTTCATCAGCTCGATGCCGGAATGGCCGTGCAGGCGGATCCAGCCGCGCTTGCGGAAGGCGGAGATCGCGCGGCTGACGGTCTCGAGCGTGAGGCCGAGGAATTCCCCCATGTCCGCGCGGGTCGCCGGCAGGTCGAAGACCGGACCGACATGGCCGCGCCGTTCCTGCGCCTCGGCCAGCGAGACGAGGAAGGCCGCGACGCGCTCCTCGGCGCTGAAGCGTCCGAGCGCCAGGATGTGGTCCTGGCTCTGCGCCAGTTCGCGCACGCAAAGGTCGAGGAAGCGGCGTTCCATCGCCGGGTAGCGGCGGAACAACTGTTCGAGGCGGCGCCGGTCGAGCCTGCAGACCGTGCCACGGGTCAGCATCTCGGCGCCGAAGGCGTGTTCCTGGGCTGGGCTGAAGCCGAGGATGTCGCCGGCAAAGCGGAAGCCGATCACGGCCTGACGGCCGTCCGGCAGCACGCGCGTGAGCCGCGCCATGCCCTCGGTCAAGGTGAAGACGTGCCGCGCCGGGTCCCCCTGGTGGAACACGGCCTCGCGCGGTTCGAGCGCGAGGCGCTCGCTCTCCCCCGCCATGTCGTCGAGCGCCGCAGCGTCGAGCGGCGCGCAGAGCCCAACCGAGCGAGATCCGCACTTCGTGCACACGCTTGCATCGGCCCCGAGGCCGTCCATCAAGGCGCGCGTGGCGTCCAGAGGATGCATTTTGCGGCTTCCACCCACCGTTAAGGCCGTTTCGGGGAACGATGCGGCCGCGGTCTCTCTTGCTCCGGGGCAAGCAACGGTCAGTCTCGGCAAACGCTTGCGATAGATCAAGAACAAACGCATGCATGCTGACAGGCGCTGGGTGCATGGCGCGACGCGGCGCTTGCGTCCGCCCGCGCGAGGGCGAGACTGGCGCGAAGGGTCGGCCACCACGCCCCCGGAGGAGACTGCATGACACCTGCCGCGCCAGATTTCCGACTCGACGGCCGCCGCATCCTCGTGACAGGCGCCTCGCTCGGCATCGGCCGCGCGGTGGCGTTGGCCGCCGCGGCCGTCGGCGCCGAGGTGGTGCTTGCCGCCCGCCGCCGGCCGGAGCTCGAGGAGGTGGCTGCGGCGATCGCGGGCGCCGGCGGGCGGGCGGAGGTGCTGCCCTTCGACGCCGCCGACCCGGACGCGATCCGCCGCGCGATCGGGATGGCGGGCCGCCTCGACGGCCTCGTGAACAATGCCGGCAGCGTCACGCGCGAGCCCTTCCTCGAGGCGAGCGAGGCCGAGATGGATCGCGTGCTCGGCCTCAACGTGAAGGGCGCCACCATCGTGGCGCAGGAGGTCGCGCGCGGCATGGCGAAGGCGGCGACGAAGGGTGCCATCGTCAACATCGCCTCGATCGCGGGCCTGGTCGGCGCGCGCAACCGCAGCCTCTACGCCGCGACCAAGCACGCCGTGATGGGGCTGACGCGCGCGATGGCGCTCGAACTCGGCCCCATGGGCATCCGCGTGAACGCTGTCTGCCCGGGGCTCGTGAACACGCCGCTGGCCGCCGACCTGATGGCGGACGCCGCCTTCGTCGCCGCGACCAGCGCGCGTATCCCGCTCGGACGCATCATGGAACCCGAGGACATCGCGGGGCCGGTCGTCTTCCTGCTGTCGGCAGCCGCGTCCGGCATCACGGGCATCGCGCTGCCCGTCGATGGCGGCGTGACGGCGGAGTAGGCCCGATGCCCGTCACCCTCCGCGCCTGCGGCGCCGCGCGCACCGTCACGGGCCTGTCGCTGCTGTTCGAGACCTCGCGCGCGAAGTTCCTGGTCGATTGCGGCCTGTTCCAGGGGCCGAAGACGCTGAAGGCGCTGAACTGGGAACCCTTCCCCTATGCGCCGCGCGACATCGACGCGGTGCTGCTGACGCATGCCCATATCGACCATTCCGGTCTGCTGCCGAAGCTGGTGAAGGAGGGCTTCCGCGGCCCGATCCACGCGACGGGGCCGACGCAGGACCTCTGCGCCGTCATGCTGCCGGACAGCGGACACGTGCAGGAGATGGAGGTCGCCTTCCTCAACCGCCGCAACCGGCGTCGCGGCCGGCCGGAGGTCGAGCCGATCTACACCTCGGCCGATGCCGCCGCCGCGATCCGCGCCTTCCGTGCCGTGCCGCTGGACCGCTGGACGGAGCCGCTGCCGGGCGTGCGCGCGCGCTGGTGGAATGCCGGGCACATGCTGGGCTCGGCCTCGATCGAGCTGGAGGTGACGGAGGAGGGGGAGGCGCCGGTGCGCATCCTGGTCTCGGGCGACCTCGGCCCCGACTGCGCCGTGTTCCATGCGGATCCCGAGGGGCCGCGCGGGCTCGACCACGTGTTCCTGGAAAGCACCTACGGCGACGAGGACAAGCCCTGCGTCGACCACGCGGCGCGGCGCGAGCGCCTGGCCGGCATCGTGCAGGAGGCCGCGCAGGCGGGCGGCGCGCTGCTGATCCCGGCCTTCGCGGTGGAGCGCACGCAGGAGATCTGCTGGGACCTCGTGACGATGATGCAGGCCGGGCGCATCCCGCAGGCGCCGATCATGGTGGACAGCCCGCTGGCGATCCGCGCGACCGAAGTCTTCCTCGAACACGCCGCGACGCTCGAGAACGGGCGGTCGGTGAAGCGCGCGCTCCGCTCGCCGCTGCTGAACTTCACCGAAAGCGGCGAGCAGTCCCGCCGCATCGCCGATGTGGAGGGCTTCCACATCGTCATCGCGGGGTCGGGCATGTGCGATGCCGGGCGGATCCGGCACCATCTCAAGCGCTGGCTCTGGGCGCCGGAGGCGACGGTGCTGCTGACCGGCTACCAGGCCGAGGGCACGCTCGGCCGCCTGCTGCAGGAGGGCAAGCCGGAGGTCCGCATCCAGGGCGAGACGATCCGCGTGGGCGCCAACATCCGGGAGATCCGCGACTATTCCGGCCATGCCGATGCACCGGAGCTCGTTGCCTGGTTGAAGGCGCGCGGCCCGGTCGCGGGCGGGGTCTTCCTGGTGCATGGGGAGCCGCCCGCGATGCAGGCGTTGGCCACGCGCCTCGCGGCCGAGGGCGTCGCCCGCGCGGCGCAGGTCCTGCAGCCCATCCTCGACGACGCCTTTTCCCTGGCGGCCGGGCAGCCGCCGGCGAAGCGGGAGGTGCGCCGGCGCCGCTCAGAACCGGCCGAGGCCGGCCGGCCGGACTGGCACAATGCACGGGCCGCCTTGCTGCTGTCGATCGAGGACGCGATCGAGCGCGCGCCGGACGCCGCCGCGCGCACGGCACTGATGGCGGCGCTGCGCCGGGCGCTCGACATGCAAAGGGGGGCGTGAGCGCCCCCCCTTCCGGATGCCGCGGCCGATCGGCCGTGTCAGCCGCGCCTGGCCATCGGGACGAAGTCGCGCGGCCCGGCGCCGGTGTAGATTTGCCGCGGGCGGCCGATGCGCTGCGACGGGTCCTCGATCAGTTCCTTCCACTGGCTCACCCAGCCGACGGTGCGCGCCACCGCGAACAGCACGGTGAACATGTGCGTGGGAATGCCCATCGCCTTCAGGATGATGCCCGAATAGAAATCGACGTTCGGGTACAGCTTGCGGCTGACGAAATAGTCGTCCGACAGCGCGATCCGCTCCATCTCCATCGCCATGTCGAGCAGCGGCTCGTTCTTGATGCCAAGCTCGGCCAGGACCTCGTGGCAGGTCTCCTTCATGATCTTCGCGCGCGGGTCGAAGTTCTTGTAGACCCGGTGGCCGAAGCCCATGAGCTTGGTGTGGGAGTTCTTGTCCTTCACCTCGCTGATGAAGGCCGGGATGTTCTCCGGGCTGCCGATCTCGGCCAGCATCTTCAGCACCGCCTCGTTGGCGCCGCCATGCGCGGGGCCCCAAAGGGCGGCGATGCCGGCCGCGATGCAGGCGAAGGGGTTGGCGCCCGTCGAGCCCGCGAGCCGCACGGTGGAGGTCGAGGCGTTCTGCTCGTGGTCCGCATGCAGGATCAGGATCCGGTCCATCGCGCGCGATAGGATCGGGTTGTTCTTGTATTCCTCGGCCGGCACTGCGTTCAGCATGTACAGGAAGTTCTCGGCATAGCCGAGGTCGTTGCGTGGATACATGAAGGGCTGGCCGATCGAGTACTTGTAGGCCCAGGCCGCGATCGTCGGCACCTTGGCGATCAGCCGGTAGGCCGCGATCTCGCGCGCCTTCGGGTCGTTGATGTCGAGGTTGTCGTGGTAGAAGGCCGCGAGCGCGCCGACCACGCCGCACATGATCGCCATCGGGTGGGCATCCCGACGGAAGCCGTCGAAGAAGCGGCGCAGCTGCTCGTGCAGCATGGTGTGGTAGGTGACGCCCTTGTGGAACTCGGCGTGCTGCTTCGCATTCGGCAGATCGCCGAACAGCAGCAGGTGCGCGACCTCGAGGAAGTTCGAGTTCTCCGCCAGCTGCTCGATCGGGTAGCCGCGATAGAGCAGCACGCCCTCGTCGCCGTCGATGTAGGTGATGGTGCTCTCGCACGACGCCGTCGCGCCGTAGCCGGGGTCGTAGGTGAAGATGCCGAGGTCGCCATAGAGCTTGCGGATGTCGGCGACCTGCGGGCCGAGCGTGCCGCCGAGCAGCGGGAGGGTGGTGCTCTTGTTCGTGCCCTCCAACGTGACGGTGATGGAGCCGTTGGACTTGCTGCTCATGCGGGAACTTCCTCAGGTTCTTCGGGCGGGCGCCGGAATGCTGCCCCCGCCGTTTTGGTGCAGTGCAAGATAACGGCCGCGGGAGCCGCTTGGCAAACGCGCCCCGTGGCGCAGGGGCCCGGTTTCAGTCCCGCACGCGCCAGCCCGGCGGCGCACCGACGCCATGCGCCCAGAGGCCGCGTGAGGCCTGGCGCGCGGCGGCTTCCTCGCCGCGCAGCGCGTCGTTCGTCGCGAGCGCGAAGCCCTGGCCGACCAACGCCTTGTTGAGCGCCGCGCCGGCCGCGTCGCAGTCGCCGAGGCCGCGGCCGAAGCCGTCCTGGCCCACGATGCGGCAGGTGACGTCGCGCCCGCCGACAAGACGGGTCAGTGCCGCGGTCGCGGCGGTGCCGCAGTCGAAGCCCTGGCCGCTGCCACTGCGGCAGGCATCGCCCCGTGCAGGGGCCGACAGCCCCGCGAGCCGCACGATGCGGTCGCCGAGGCCCATGGTCTCGCCGTCCACGATCCGCACGGTCGCGCCGGGCGCGTGCCACTGGCGATCGGATGGCGCCGAGCCGAGAAGGTTGGAGGGCAGCACGACCGCCACGACGAATGGCGCCGCCACCGCCGCCATCAGCACGAGGGCGGCGCGGGACAGACGTTGGCGGGACCTGCGGCCCTTGAAGATGCGCCGTCGTTCAAGCACGTGGGATGGCTAGACCGAGCCGCCGCGCGAGGCAACCGGGGAGGCGTGCGAAAACGCAAGATTCGCGGGCGCAGCCGCATGAAGCCATCGCAGGAATTCGCCCTAGGCACCTGTCCAGAAACGATCCTTGCCGCCGAGCCGCCTCCAGGCCTCGAATGCGTCGCCGCGATGCGTGGCAACGCGCGCCTCGCACCAGCCCTCCACCACGCCGACCGCCCAGACGCGCCCGGCCTGGCCCGGGGCGGCCAGGCTCCGCGCCAGCCCGCGCGCCACCGCCGCGTCGTTCGCGATGCCGAGCCCGTCCTGGAGCGCCGCGACGCGCCGGAGGAAGCGCTTGCCCGCCTTGGCCCCGAAGACCGGGGCGAACACCTCGGCGGCGTAGCGCAGGCGCTTGCCGTCGAGGCGGAGCTCGTGCAGCGCCTCCGCGTCCAGTTGCTCGAAATCCTCCCCCGCGCGGCGCAGACGATGCCAGCGGCGCTCGAGGATGGCGCGACCGAACTCCGGGGCCGGGGCATCCAGCGCCCGGCGCACCTCCTCCGGTGCGTCGTCCCGCCAGGGGCGGGCGAGTTGCATGCCGAGCGCGTCCAGCAGCAGCAGGCGCCAGGCCGGCGCGTCCAGCATCGCGAGCACCGCCCGGTAGGCCGCGTCCCGGCGCGCCGCGGCGGCGCGGAGCAGGGCGGCGACGCGCTTCTCCGCCGGGAAGGCGTCCGCGACCTGCCGGCCGATGCCGCCCAGGAATACGTCCCAGTCCCGTGCGGGGCCGAGCACGGCCAGAACCTCCCGGAAGCGGGCGTCGAGGCCGCGCAGCGCCGCGCAATCGGTGGCGCTGCGGAACACCCGGAACAGCGAGCGCAGCCGGCGCAGCGCGACGCGCGACTGGTGCACGGCCTCGGGCCCGCCATCGGGCCGGATGCGGGCCGTCTGCTGGCGCAGCACCTCGAGCAGGTGGCCGGTGGCGCGCAGGAAGGCATCCTCGGCCGTGCCGGCGCGCGAGGTGTCGGGCGGGCCGAGCCGGTGCGGCCGCGGATCGCCGCCGCTCGCGAGCGCGCGCCCTTCCTCGGCGAGTGCGCAGAGCGGCGGGAGAAGCGGCAGCGCGGCGGCGAGGCCCGCGGCAACCCGGAGCAGCGCCGCCGGCGGGCCGGTGAGCGAAAGCCGCGCCGCGGGGCGCTCGGCCGCGACCGCGCGCAGCCGTCCGGACAGCAGGACGGCCTCGACCGTGCCGTCCTCGTCCGTCAGCCGGAAGGCGTGCCGACGGCCCGTGAAGGCGGCGACGGCCACGAGCGGGCCATCCCCCGCCTCCGCCGGAAGGTCGGTGGCGCCCAGGAGGCGCAGCGTCTCGGGCGGCTGGCCGGGGTGCCAGGGCGCCCAGGGTGCCGGCACCACCCGCAGCAGGCGCCTCGGGCCGCGGCGGGGCGCCTCGACTGCCAGGCCCGCCGCGGCGACGGCGCCGTCCGCGGTGTCGTGCCAGACGATCTCGGCCGCTGCGCTGCGCGCCTTGCCGGCGCGATGGGCCTGCACGAAGGGCAGTCGGCCGAGCCGGGACGCAGCTTCTGGCGGCAGGGTGAAGTCGAGCGTCGTGGCATCGACCACGGCCGGCGTCGCGGGCGGCGCCGCGGCTTCGGGCGGCGCGTCGGCCTCGGGGCCGCGCGGGCGTGTCGCGCGGCCGGCGGAGGTCACAGCGCCATTTCCGGCAGGTCGGCGGGCACCAGGAACCGCACCAGGCGGCCGCCGCCCTCTCCCAGCGCCTGCCACGGGGTCGCCACGACGAATTCCGCCAGCGCGCAGGTCGGGAACCCCTCGGCCATCCGCCGGGCGGAAGCCGAGCCGATCGCCATGCCGGCGGCACCGACGAGCGCGAGCGCGAGGTCGTGCAGTCCCGGGTTGTGGCCGATCACCATGACGCTGCGCGCCGTCTCCGGCGCCCGGCGCAGCGCGTCGAGCAGCCGCGGCCAGGGGGCCAAATAGAGGTCGTCCATCGGCTCGACCAGCGGGCTTTCGGCAAAGGGGGAGATCGCCTCGAGCGTCTGGAGCGTCCGCCGGGCGGAGGAGACCAGGACCACGTCCGGCTCCAGGCCGAGGTCGCGCATCGCCGCAGCCATCGCGACGGCTGCGCGCCGGCCGCGCGCGTTCAGCGGCCGCGCGTGGTCGGGCAGGGAGGGATCGTCCCAGGAGGATTTCGCGTGCCGGAGGAGGAGAAGCTGGCGCATCGCGGCGGCATCCTGCCACGCCCCGCGGCGCCTGTCGCGGGCGGGGCGGTGCCATCGTGAGGCGGCCGGAACGGCTGCGCTGTTCCTCGGCATGGTTGCGGCGCAGGCCGGCATCCCCAACCATAGGCAGGCGGCGCCGTCGGGGCCGCGTGGCGATCGCGCGGCAGTCCCGCGCGGCCGCCGCGCCGGCCGTGTCGTTGACCGGGAAGGAATGGATGGCCGAGGCGATCGCAACGCATGACCCCGCGCCGCGCCGACGGGTGCCGGAAGCCCCGTGCGCGCCAGGCCCGCGGCCGGTGCGCCCGGGCGGAAGGCTGCCGCTCCTGCGCCGGCGGCACGCTCTGCTGCTGCCGGTTGCACTGCTGCCCGCGGGCGCCGCCGCGGCGGAGGGCGACATCGCCTTCCGCGTGCGGCGGCGGGGCGATGTCGTCGGCACCCACCGGGTCCGCTTCGCGTCACGGGGGGCGGAACGGGTCGCGACATCGGAACTGCTGATCCGGCCCGCCTTCATGGGTATCGTCGTCTACCGATACGAGCATGTGTACGAAGAGGTGACCGTGGGCGGGCGGTTCCGCCGCGTGACCTCGCGCCTGAACCGCAACGGCCGCATCGTCGAGGTGCGCGGGGAGGCGGTTGCGGGCGCGGTGCTGCTGGACGGAACCGAGGGCCCGCAGCGCCTGCCGGCCGATGCGGCGCCGCTGTCGTGGTGGGAGATGGGGCGGCTCGGCGGGCGCCTGCCGCTGTTCGGGACGACGACCGGGCGCGCGCTGGCCCTTGCCTGGCGGACGCGGCGCGGGCCGGCCGGCGGCCCTGAATTCGCGTGCAGCGGCGACGTGACGGCGACCGTCGGCTTCGACGGGGCCGGGCGCTGGGTCGGCTTTTCGGCACGCGGCGAGGACGGCACCGACATCGAATACGAGCCGGCATGAGCGACGGCGTCCTGCGGGTCGTGCTGGGCGACCAGCTCTCGCGCAATCTGGCGGCGCTGGAGGGGCTCGATCCCGCCCGCGACGTGGTGCTGCTGATGGAGGTGCAGGGGGAATGCACCTACGTTCCGCATCATCCACAGAAGATCGTGCTGGTGCTCTCGGCCATGCGGCATTTCGCGCGGGCGCTCGCGGCGCGCGGCGTCAAGGTCGACCACGTGCGCCTCGACGACCCGGACAACACACAGTCCTTCCGCGGCGAGGTGCTGCGCGCGGTCGCGCGGCACCGCCCGGCGCGCATCGTCGCGACCCATCCCGGCGAATGGCGCGTGCTGCAGGACATGCAGGGCTGGGAAGCCGCCGCTGGCCTGCCGGTCGAGATCCGCGAGGATGGCCGCTTCCTCTGTTCGCTGCCGCGCTTCCGCGCCTGGGCGCAGGGCCGGAAGCAATACCGCATGGAGTTCTTCTACCGCGAGATGCGGCGCGAGACCGGGCTGCTGATGGCGGGCGACGAGCCCGCCGGCGGCAAGTGGAACTACGATTCCGAGAACCGCGCAGCGCTGCCCAAGGGTCTCGTGCCGCCGCCCCCGGTCCGCTTCGCGCCCGACGCCATGACGCGCGAGGTGATGGCGCTGGTGGCGGAGCGTTTCGGCGCGCATTTCGGCGATGTCGAGGGCTTCGCCTGGCCTGTCACGGCGCAGGATGCACGTGCCGCGCTCGACGCCTTCCTTCGCGACAGGCTGGCGCTGTTCGGCGACTACCAGGATGCCATGGCCGCCGGCCAGCCAACCATGTTCCACGCCCTGGTCTCGACCAGCCTCAACATCGGGCTGCTCGACCCGATGGAGGCCTGTCGCGCCGCCGAGGAGGCCTGGCGCGCGGGGCGCGCGCCGCTCAACGCGGTCGAGGGCTTCATCCGCCAGATCCTCGGCTGGCGGGAATACGTGCGCGGCATCTACTGGCATCTGATGCCGGGCTATGCGGAGGGCAATGCGCTCGACGCCACGCGGCCGCTGCCGGGCTTCTACTGGGGCGGGCCGACCACGATGCGCTGCATCGAACAGGCGGTGGCGCAGACGCGCGACCTCGCCTACGCGCACCACATCCAGCGGCTGATGGTGACGGGCAATTTCGCGCTGCTGGCCGGCATCGCCCCGGCCGAGATCAATGCCTGGTACCTGGCGGTCTATGCCGATGCCTTCGAATGGGTGGAACTGCCCAACACCCATGGCATGGCGATCCATGCCGATGGCGGGGTGATGGCGTCCAAGCCCTATGCGGCGTCGGGCGCCTACATCAACCGCATGTCGGACTATTGCGGCGGCTGCGCGCACGACCCGAAGCAGGCGGTGGGCCCGCGTGCCTGCCCGTTCAACTTCCTCTACTGGGACTTCATCGCGCGGCATGCGGCGCGCTTCGCGGGCAACCCGCGCATGGCGATGCCGCTGCGCACCCTGGCGAAGATGGATGCGCGCAAGGTCGCGGCGATGCGGCAGGAGGCGGCGCGCTTCCTGGACAGTCTCGACGGCTGACGGCGCGCGCCCCATCCTGCGGGCGCTGCGGCCCCGGGGAGGAAGGATGCGATGACCGAGATCGAATGGATGAAGCTGACCTTCGCCGAATTGAACGCGCGCGCGGCGGCGGACGCGCTGGTGATCGTGCCGGTCGCCTCGCTCGAGCAGCACGGGCCGCACCTCGCGACCGGCGTCGACATCGTCTGCGCGACCGGCGTGGCGCAGCGCGTGGCGCGGCGCATGGCCGAGGCCGGGCGGCCGGTGGTGGTGACGCCCTGTGTCTGGACCGGCCTCGCCGAGCACCACGTGGCCTTCGGTGGCACGGTGACACTGGATTTCGCGGCCTTCTCGGCCGTGCTGAAGGGCGTCGTGCGGTCTGCCGCGCGGGCGGGGTTCAAGCGGGCGATGCTGCTGAACGGCCATGGCGGGAATGCCGAGGCGGTCGCCGTGGTCGGCGGCGAATGCCAGGTCGAATTCGGCATCAAGGTCGCGGCCGGCACCTACTGGCATCTGGCAGGCGATGCCTTCGCGCCCATCCTCGAGCGGCAGTCGAACGTGCTGCACGCCTGCGAGGCCGAGACGTCCATGATGATGGCGCTGATGCCCGAGGCCGTGCGCGCCGAGCGGCTCGAGGAGGCGCACGGGCCCCATTCGACCCGGCCCGAAGGACAGCCGGCGGCGATGATCCGCCGGCGGTCCTTCAAGGAGATGACGCCGTCCGGCGTGATCGGCGATGCGCGCGCGGCATCGGCGGCGAAAGGGGAGGCGCTGCTGGCGGCGGCGGCGGAGCGGATCGCGGCCGAGTTGGGGGATGCGCGGCTCTGGACGTGAAGGAAGTCCGGGGGAAGGGAACTTCCCCCGGACCCCCAACCTTCTTTGGATTCAAAAAAGGTTGGGGAGGGCTGGGGGGAGAAGTTCGCTTCTCCCCCCAGTCTTATCGCCGCGACGCGAGCTGCCGGTTCTCGAGCCGCGACAGCAGCCGCACGACGGGCCACAGCAGGATGAAGTAGACCACGGCAGCGGCCACGATCGGCGTCGCGTTGTAGGTCACGGATTGCGCCTGGCGCGCCTGGAACAGCAATTCGGGCAGCGCCACGACGGAGGCGATGGAGGTGAGCTTCACCACCTCGAGCGTGTTCGAGATGAGGTCCGGCAGCACGTTCCGCACGGCCTGCGGCAGCACGACATGGCGCATGGTCTGGCCGGAGGTGAGGCCCGTGCTGCGCGCGGCCTCGATCTGCCCGCGCGGCACGCTCTCGATGCCGGCGCGCAGGATCTCCCCGTAATAGGCGCCGGTGTTGAGGAAGAAGCCGACCGCGACCGCCCCCCATGCGCCGATGTCGACCCCGGCGAAGGGCAACCCCGCGAACAGGAAGATCAGCAGCACGAGCGGGGGCAGCGCGCGGAAGGTGTCCACCCAGACGCGCAGCGGCCAGCGCACCCAGGGGGAGGGCAGCGTCGAGAGCACGGCCAGGATGATGCCGCCCGCGATGCCGAGCGGCACCACCATCGCCGACAGCGCCAGGGTGGATTTCAGCCCGTCCCAGAGGATCGGCCAGGCTTCCTGGACGATCTGCCAGTTCAGGAAGGCGAGGAGGAAGTCTTCCATCCGGCGCCTACCTTTTCCAGGCGAAGCGCGTCTCGATCCAGCGGCCGAGCACGACGACGGGGAAGAACAGGATGAGGTACGCGATCGCGCCCATGGTCAGCGGCGACGGGTTGTAGGAATGCGACACCGCGCCGTGCGCGGCACCGAGGATGTCCTGCACCGCGACGACGGACGCGAGCGCCGTGCCCTTGGTGATGGCGATGGTGCGGTTGGTCAGCGGCGGTATGGTGAGGCGCAACGCCTGTGGCAGCACGACGTCCCGCAGCGTCGCCACGAAGCCGAGGCCGGTGGAGCGCGCCGCCTCCCACTGCCCTTTCGGCACCGAGGTGATGCCGGCCCAGAAGATCTCCTCCGAGAAGGCCATCAGCACGAGCGCCAGCGCGAGCCAGGTGGAGGCGAAGCCGGACAGTTCCATCCCCGCCGAGGGCAGGCCGAAGAACAGCAGCACGATGATCACGAGCGGCGGCAGCGCGCGGAACAGGTCGACCGTGAAGATGATCAGCCAGTTGAGCGGCCGGATCGCGAAGGCGCGCAGCAGCGCCAGCAGCAGCCCCGCCGCCAGCCCCGCGACGATGATGAGCAGCGCGAGGATCACCGTCAGGCCGAAGCCCTCGATGATCTTGGGCAGGTACTGCTCCATGACGCGCGCGTTGAAGAAGCTGTCGGTGAAGCGCTCCCAGCCCGTCATGGCTCAATGCCGTTCGATCTGGCTGATGAAGGCGCGCGTGCGTTCTTCCCGGGGGTTGGCGAAGATCTCGGCCGGCGCGCCGGTCTCGATGATCATGCCGTCCGACATGAACACCACGCGGTCCGCCGCGGCCTTTGCGAAGCCCATCTCGTGGCTGACCACGACCATGGTCATGCCGTCTTCCCGCAATTCGCGCATCACGGCGAGCACGCCGCCCACGAGTTCCGGATCGAGCGCGCTGGTCGGCTCGTCGAACAGCATGACGCGGGGCTCGAGCGCGATGGCGCGCGCGATGGCCACGCGCTGCTGCTGCCCGCCCGAGAGCTGCAGCGGGTAGGTCTCCGCCTTCTCGGCGAGGTGCACGCGGTCGAGGGCGGCGCGCCCCTTGGCCTCGGCCTCCGCGCGTCCGAGCCCCTGCACCTTGCGGAGCGCGAGCGCGACGTTCCCGAGCGCCGTCATGTGCGGATAGAGGTTGAAGGACTGGAACACCATGCCGATGCGCTGGCGCGCCTTGTTGATGTCCGTCCGCTTGTCGAGCATGTCGATGCCGTCGACCACGACCGAGCCGGAGGACGGGTCCTCCAGCCGGTTGAGGCAACGCAACAGCGTGGACTTGCCTGAGCCCGAGGGGCCGATCAGGAACACGAGTTCCTTCTCGGCCACCTGCAGGTCCACGCCCTTCAGCACATGCAGATGCCCGAAGTGCTTGTGGATGGCGCGGGCATCCACGATCGGTGCGGGGCTCATGCGCCCCGCACCGTGATCGACGCTGCGGCCATCAGCCGCATTGCGGGTTCTGCGGCGTCGCGTCCCAGCCCGGCATGTCGGGCGGGCCGTAGCCGGGGAACTCGATGCGCTCGGCCTGGTCGGGGCCGGGGACATCGCCGAACCAGCGCTCGGACAGGCGGGCCACGGTGCCGTCGCGCTTCATGCAGGTCAGCACGTCCTCGACCTGGTTGCGCAGCGCGCCGGAATCGCGGCGGAACGGCGCGCCCCAGTGCAGCCGCGTACCCGGCAACACCCAGGATGCGACGAACTGCGGCGTGCGCGACGCCGAGTAGCGGACGACCGTGTTGCCCGAGAGGTTCGCCTGCGCGCGCCCCTGCAGCACGGCCTGCACGGCGTCGGGCTGCGTGTCGAAGGCGAGCAGCGTGAGGTTCAGGCGTTCGGCATTCGCGGTCACCCAGCGTTCATAGGGCGTGCCCTTGTTCACGCTGATGGTTCGGCCGCGAAGATCCTCCTCCGAATTGATCGGCGGGCTGCCGCGGCGGATGCCGAACTGCAGCTCGGTCCAGATGTAGCCCTCGGTGAAGAGCAGCGCCTCGGCGCGTTCGCGCGTGACCGTCGTCGGCGCGCAGAGGAAATCGTAGCGCCCGGCGTTCAGCGCGGGAATGAGGCCCGAGAAGGACGCGCTGTCGATCACGATCTCCCGCCCCATGCGGCGCGCGACTTCGCGGAAGAGGTCGATCTGGAAGCCCTGCACGCCGCCCTGGAGCGACGGGAAGGCGTGCGGGGCGAAGGTGCCGTCCACCGCGCAGCGCAGCGGTGGCTGGGTCTGTGCGAGCGCCGGCCCGGCGAGGGCGGCGGAGATGAGGGCGGCGGCGATGAGCCTGCGCATGACGGAAACCTCCTGTTCAGGACTTGCGGATCAACATTTCCAGATGGCCGCCATGCTGTCCATGCGGAGGGCTGCCACAAACTTGCCGCGCCACGGTCCCGCTGCCGCCGTCGCAGGCAGGTCTAACTCCGATTGAACGGAGCGACGCCATGCCTATCCTGCCGCTGGCCATGATCGGGGCCGGAACAGTCTCGACGCTGCTGCTCATCCTGCTTCTGCTGGGCGACGCGACGGCGCCCGGGCGGATTCCGCTGGCCGCCGCGGCGTTCCTCGCGATCTGCAGCGGCGCGCTCTTGCTGGGCGGCGTTCTCACGCTCGAGCCACGTCGCCGCCCACGGACCGATCAGCGTTCCTGATGCCGGTTGTCCATGCCGCGGAAGACGACCAGCGCGCGTGACGACCGCGTGGGCGGCGACATGTCGAGCCAATCGAGGAATTCCACCATCACCTTCCCGGTGATGTCCGCGACATGGTGCCGGTGCGCACGGTCCGGCGTGTACCAGTCGAGGTCCTCCAGTTCACCCGAGCCCGCGATGTCGCCCTGCACCGCAGCGGCCGGGGCGGCGAGGAAGCGGGCGTTGAAGCGGATCGGCCGGCCGCCTGGCGTCACCGCGCGACAGATGTAGTGCAGCGCGCCGAGGTCGGCGGCGACGCCGTCGCCCCGTCGCTCGCCGAGCACGAGGCCGGTCTCCTCGAACAATTCGCGCGCGGCGGCGATGCCGAGCGCGCGGGCGCGGCCCGGCGTCGCACGCCGTTCCAGCATCCGCCGCGTTCCCGGCTGAAGTTCGCTGACCGCCGACAGGCGATGGTCGTCCGGGTCGACGCGGCCGCCGGGAAAGACCATCACGTCGGGCATGAAGCGGTGGCGGGCGTGGCGCCGGCCCATCAGCAGTTCCGGCCCGGCAGGCCCGATGCGCCACAGGATCAGGCTCGCCGCGTCGCGCGGGCGCACGATGCGCCGCGCGTGGCCTTCGGCGTCCGCGCCGCCGGGATTGTCGGCGGTCGGATCAGTCAAGAAGGAAGCCCCGGAGGCGCAGCCAGGCACGGAAGCCGAAGCGCTCCGGCACCGAAAGCTGCCGCGCGGCATTCTCGGACCAGGTGCAGCCCGCCGAGGACGGCCCATGCACCTCGGGGTAGCGTGGCTTCTGGCGCGGGCGGAGCGCGTCATACACGTCGAGCGCCTCCCCCAGCCCCGCATCGTCGTAGGTTTCGCGGTGCACGACGACCGACGGCGGCAGGCGCGGCGTCGTCTCGTTGCGCGCCTCGGGCCATCCGAGGCTCAGGCCGGCCACGGGATAGACGCCCTCTGGCAGGCGGAAAAGCGGCCCGACCTTCTCGATGTGGCTGCGGACATAGGAGATCGGGCAGGTGCCGAGGCCGGCCGCATCGGCCGCCGCGATCGCCATGCCCATGGCCAGCGCCGCATCGACCGCGGTGTTGAGGAAGGTGTCCATGTTGTTGTTGGCATGCGCGCGGCCATGCTGCGCGCAGGCCTGCTGGCCGCGCCGCATGTCGCCGCAGAACAGCAGCAGCACGGGGGCGTCCTTGATCCAGGGCATGGTGCCGATCCAGTCGGCGACCTTGCCGATCTTCGCCGCGTCGCGCGTGACGATGATGGAATACTGCTGCAGGTCGGACTTGGACGGCGCGGATTGCGCGGCGGCCAGCACGGTGTCGAGCAGCGGGCCCGGCACGTCGTCCGGCCGGTATCGGCGCGTGACGCGACGGTCCAGCAGGGTCGCAAGGGCCGGCGGGATCTCCGCCGGCGGGTCGAAGGGCAGGGCGCCGTAGCGCGCGCGGATCAGGTCGGCGGGGGTCATGGCGCCAGGGTGGCACGGAACCTCAGCCGCGGACCACCCAGGCATCGGCGACGGCGACGCCCCGGCCCTCGCCGAGGATGATGAGCGGGTTGATCTCCGCCTCCGCCACCTCGGGCAGGGCGGCCAGGCGGGAGACGGCGACGACGGCGCGCGCCAGCGCCTCGAGGTCGCCGCGCGGCAGGGACCGCCAGCCCGAGACCGGGCGCAGGCCCTTCACCTCGGCGATCATCTCGCGCGCCTCCGCCTCGGTCACCGGGGCGCAGCGCAGCGCGGTGTCGCGGTGCAGTTCGGCCAGCACGCCGCCGGCGCCGACCAGCACGACCGGCCCGGCCTCGGGGTCGCGGCGGAAGCCGATGATCGCCTCGGCCAGGCCGCGCACCATGGGCTGCACCAGGAAGCCCGTGATCCGCGCGTCGGGCGCGCGTTCGCGCACGCGGGACAGCATGGCCTGGGCCTCGGCCTGCAGCGCCCCCGCATCCGGGATGTTCAGCGCGACGCCGCCGACCTCCGTCTTGTGGGCGAGGTCGGGCGAGAGGACCTTGAGCGCCACGGGGAAGTTCAGCCCGTCCGGCGCGTCCTGCGGCGTGCGCATGACGGAATAGCCCGTGTCGATTCCGAGCATGGCCATGAGCTGCCGCGCATCGCCCTCATCCGGTCGCGCGGGCAGCGGGAAGCTGATGGACGGCGCGGAGGACGGCGACCGCGGCGCGCGCCAGTCGAGGAAGGCGCGGATGGCGTCGGCGCAGGATTCCGGCGTGCGGAAGGCGGCGACGCCGGCCTCCCCCAGCATCCGCAGCGAGACATCCGCCTGCGGCACCAGGAAGGCCGCGATCGGCTTCGCATGGCCCGCCTTCGCCGCGGCCAGGATGCCCGCAACCGCGTCATGCGGCCGGAACTGGGCCGAGGAGCCGATCACGGACAGCGCCAGGTCGGTATCCGGGTCCGCCGCGAGCGCCGCGAGCGCGGCCTGCACCTTGTCCGCCCGCGTGCCGGCCAGCGTCACGTCGATCATCCGCCCGTGATGCGGCAGGCCGGCGGCCTTCAGGCCCTCGACCGCCGTCGCATCCGGCGCGCGCGTCTCGATGCCGGCGACGCCGAGCGCATCGACCGCCATGGCGCCGCCGCCGCCCGTGGTTGTCATGACCGAGACGGCGCGCTTCGGCGCGGCCAGCGGCCTGCGTCCGACGAACAGCGCGGGGGCTTCGAGCAGCGCCTCGATCATCGTCACGCGCGCGATGCCGTTGGCGCGGAAGAAGGCGTCGGCGGCGGCATCCGAGCCCGCCAGCGCGCCGGTGTGGCTGTTCGCCAGCTCCGCGCCGAAGGACGAACGCCCGAGCTTGAAGGCGATGATCGGCTTGCCCGCCGCATGGGCGCGGCGCGCGGCCGCGGCCAGCAGGTCGGCGCGGCGGATCGCCTCCAGGAACAGCAGGATGGCGTCGACCTCTGGGTCGTCGACCAGCAGGCCGGCGATCTCGCTCGCGGTCAGGTCGGCCTCGTTGCCGGTGCTGATCAGGTGCGAGAAGCCGAGGCCGCGCGCGGCGCCGCGCGCCATGATGGCGCCGAGCATCGAGCCCGACTGCGAGACGAGCGCGAGGCGCCCGGCGGGCAGGCTCTCGGCTTCCAGCGCCGCGTTCACCGAGCAGGCGGTGCGGGCGTTCAGGTTGATCAGCCCCATGGAATTGGGCCCGAGGATGCGCACGCCGGCGGCGCGCGCCGTGGCCAGCAGCCGCGCCTGGCGTGCCTGGCCCTCCGGCCCGGCTTCCGCGAAGCCGTCCGCCAGGATCGCCGCGACCGGGATGCCCTTGGCCGCGACATCGGCGATGACGCCCTCGACATGTTCGGTGCCGAGCAGCAGGTAGGCGAGGTCCACCGGCCCCGGGATGTCGGCGATGGTCGGGTAGGATCGCTCGCCGAGCACCGTCTCCGCGCGCGGGTTCACCGGATAGAGGTCGCCGTCGAAGCCGTGCTTGCGGAGATAGACCTGCGCGCGGGCCGTCAGGCGCGCGGGGTCGGCCGAGGCGCCCACCAGCGCGATGTGGCGGGGGTTCAGCAGGGCGGGCGCGAGGTCGGTCATGGTGGGGTCCGGTTCAGCGCTGCCCCTGCGCGACGCAGCCTTCGGGCAGCATGGCGGGAGGCGCGACATGGATGGCGAGGAAGGCCGGCGCCGGCGCATCGGCCGGCAGCGGCGCGAGGTCGAGGTCGTGCAGCGTGATGTCGCCCTCGGCGATGCGCGCCCGCGTCG
Organism: Roseomonas sp. HF4; assembly: GCF_005222755.1. GTDB lineage: Bacteria > Pseudomonadota > Alphaproteobacteria > Acetobacterales > Acetobacteraceae > Neoroseomonas. The sequence continues at coordinate 48,975 of NZ_STGD01000005.1, read as the reverse complement.
CGGCGCGGGCCAGGAGTTCGCGCGTCGGACGCAGCACCACGGCGCGGCTGCCGGGTGCGAGGCCTGGCAGCTCCGAGAAAAGCACGGCCGCGTCGGGCCGAGCCCATGGCAGGTTCGAGGGCAGCCGGTCGAGGTGCTGCGCGACCGGCGCGAATGCGCAGGGCGCGGCGCGCAGCGGTGCCTCGAGCGCGCGCGTCGGCGGCAGCCGCTGCGCGGCGTCCAGCGCCGCCCGGGAGACCTGGCCGAGGGCGGGCGCGGCCAGGGCGCAGAACGCCAGGGCCAGCGCCCGCCGTGGCGCGGCCGTCAGATCGGGTCCCAGCAGAAGACGTCGCCGGACCGCTCGAGCTTCGAGAAGCCCTGCGCGAGCGAGGGCAGCGCGTATTCCGCGATCGCCTCCGGCGTCCAGCCATTCTCGCGATGCACCGACTTGATCGGGCGGATCTGGCTGTAGACGAACAGCTCGTTCATGCGGGGCGAGAAGATCTGCCCCGTCACGTCCTTCGCCGCGTCCGACGCCAGGAAGACCGCGAGCGGTGCGTTCTTGTCGGGCGTCATCTGCATGATGCGCTCGACGCGGCGCTTCTGCTCGGGAGTTTCCGCCGGGATGGTGCCGGTCATGCGCGACCAGGCGAAGGGCGCGATGCAGTTGGACCGTACGTTGAACCGCGCCATGTCGAGCGCGATCGACTTCGACAGCCCGACGATGCCGATCTTGGCCGCCGAGTAGTTCGCCTGGCCGAAATTGCCGATGAGCCCGGAGGTGGACGACATGTGCACGAAGGCGCCGGACTGCTGCTGGCGGAAATGCGTGGCCGCCGCGCGGGAGACGTAGAACGACCCGGACAGGTGGACCGCAATGACGCTGTCCCATTCCTCGGGCGTCATGCGGTGGAAGATCTGGTCGCGCAGGATGCCGGCGTTGTTCACCACGATGTCGATGCGGCCGAAATGGTCGAGCGCGGACTGCACGATCTTCTGCGCGCTGGCCCAGGTGGCGACGCTCTCGGCCGAGATCTCGGCGCTGCCGCCGTTCTGCGCGATGATCGCCTTGGTCTGCTGCGCCGGCGTCGCGTCCTGGCCCTCGCCCGAGACCGAGGCGCCGACGTCGTTGATGATCACCTTGGCGCCCTGCTGCGCCATCATGATGGCGATCTCGCGCCCGATGCCGTTGCCGGCCCCCGTCACGATCGCGACCTTGCCCTCGAGCATGTTCGGCATCCGGCGTTCCCTCCTGTGTGGTTTCCAGCCGCCCGAGGTTCTAGCCCCGCCCCCCCAGCGCGTGAAGCCGGGTTGCCGGCCGGGCGTACCAGCCCTAATGAAATCCATGCGGATCGACGGGGCTTGACGTGGCTTTGGTGACGCTCGACGGCGTTGGGAAGACCTACAGCGGCCGGACAGGCGCGTGGGAGGCCGTGCGCGACTTCACGCTCGACTTGGCGGACGGCGAGTTCTTCTGCCTGCTGGGCACCTCGGGCTGCGGCAAGACCACGGTGCTGAACATGGTCGCCGGCTTCGAGCGGCCGACCGCCGGGCGCATCCTGCTCGACGGGGTGCCGGTGGAGCGGCCGGGCGCCGATCGCGGCGTCGTCTTCCAGGGCCATGACAGTCTCTATGACTGGCTGACCGCGCTCGACAACATCGCCTTCGGGCTGCGCCTGCGCGGCATGGGCCGGGCGGAACGTCGTGCCAAGGCCGAGCACTACCTGAAGATGGTCGGCCTGACCGGGCAGGGGGCGAAGCACCCGTCGGAACTTTCGGGCGGCATGAAGCAGCGCATCCAGATCGCCCGCGCGCTGGCCAACGACCCGCGCATGCTGCTGATGGACGAGCCTTTCGGCGCGCTCGATGCCATGACGCGCGCGGTGCTGCAGGGTGAGCTGTCGCGCATCTGGGCCGAGACCAGGAAGACCGTGCTGTTCATCACGCACGACATCGAGGAAGCGGTGGCGCTGGCGACGCGCGTCGGCGTCATGAAGCGCGGCCCGGGCGGCACGCTGAAGGCCATCATCCCGGTCGACCTGCCCTTCCCGCGCGAGCGCACCTCGGACGCCTTTATGGCGGCGTTCCGGGAGGTCCACGCCCTCATTCACGACGAGATCCACGGTGCGCACTGACAGCCGCCTCGCCACCGCCGCGGGCTATGTCGCGGGCTTCGCGCTGCTGTTCCTGATCTGGCACCTGGCGGCGACGGTGCTCGTGAAGTCGATCCTGTTCCCGCCGCCCTGGCCGGTCTTCGAGCGGGCGGTGGTGCTGATCGAGGACAACATCCTGCAGGAGCAGATCGTCGCATCGATGCGGCGCATCCTGCAGGGCTTCCTGCTGGGCAGCGCGATCGGCATCCCGGTCGGCCTCGCCATCGGGTCCTTCCGCCCGGTGCGCTGGCTGCTGGAACCCTGGACCGAGTTCTTCCGCTTCATTCCCGCCGTCGCGATGATCACCGTCGCCGTGATCTGGTTCGGCATCGGGGAGGAGAGCAAGGTCTTCCTCATCGCCTACACCACGGTCTTCGTCGTCATCATCAGCACGGCGGCGGGCGTGGGCGCCGTGGGGCGGGACAAGATCCGCGCGGCGCGGTGCCTGGGCGCCACGCGCCTGCAGGTCTTCGGCCTCGTCGCGCTGCCGGCGACGGTGCCCTACATCCTGACCGGCATGCGGCTTGCCATGTCCAACGCCTTCGTCACCATCGTGGCGGCCGAGCTCGTCGCCTCGAACGACGGGCTCGGCAAGCTTCTGTGGGATGCGCGGCTGTTCATGCAGATCGAGGACATCTTCGTGGCCCTGGTGGCACTCGGGCTGCTCGGCTTCATGACCGACCGCGCCTTCCGCTTCCTGATCCGTACCTTCGCCGGACGCTTCAACGCGACTGTCTGACCACGCAGGTGGCGTGGAGCCACCCTCCGACCCAACAGGGAGAAGCAAGATGAACCGTCGTTCCATCCTCGCGCTGCCGGCCGCGGCCGCCGGCGCCTATGTCCTGCCCGCCGCCGGGCAGTCGCCCACGCGCGTGACCATCGCGACCGGCGTCGACCCGTCCTTCGCGCCCTTCTACGTCGCCAAGGAAGGCGGCTTCTTCGAGCGCAACGGCCTCGACGTGACGGTCAACACCGGGCCGTCCGGCTCGGCCATGATCGCATTCCTGATCGGAAACCAGGTCAATTCCGCCTATGGCGCGGAGCAGGCCGGGGTGTCTGCCAATGTGCGCGACCCCAACGTGGTCGCGGTGGCCGAGGGCACGGCGCTGCTGCGCTGGATCAGCGTGCTCGGCCGCAACATCCGCACCATGGACGAACTCAAGGGCAAGCGCGTCGGCGTTGCGCGCGGCACCGGCAGCGAGACCTTCTGGCTGTCGGTCGTGGCCAAGCTCAACCTGAACCCCGCCGACTACACCATCGTGAACGTCGAGGCGCCGGAGATGGTCGCCGCCCTCGAACGCGGCAACATCGACGCCTTCGCGGTGTGGGAGCCCTGGCCGACCCGCGCGCAGCGCGCCATTCCGAACACCCACATCCTGATCAACAACGAGAGCATCCAGATCGTCCGCAACTTCGTCTACATGAACAAGGCCTGGGCGACTGAGAACCGTGCCACGACCGAGCGCCTGATGCGCGCCCTGATCCAGGCGCAGGAATTCATCGAGACCAACAAGGACCAAGCGGCGGCACAGGTGGCGCGCTTCCTGCGCCAGGACCGCGCCTTCATCGCGGAGCTGATGACCAAGGTCGCCTACCGGATGAACCTGACCGCCGACAGCGTGGCGAACATCCAGCTCGCGATCGACCAGCTGCGCGGCATGAACCGGCTGGACCGGCCGGTGACGACGTCGGACGTGATCTGGGCCGATCCGCTGCGCTGGGTCGCGCCGGACCGCGTGCGGATCTGACGCGCATGGCGGCGGACAAGGGTGCCGACCGCGTCCGCCGCCTGGCCGCGCATGTCGCGGAGCATCTGAAGGCGGATCTCATGCTCCGCCTCTGGGACGGGTCCGAGGTGCCGCTCGGGCCCGCGCCGCGCGGCGATGTGGCGGTCGCGATCCGCGACCCGGCGGCGCTCACGCGCCTGGTGCGGCGCCCGCGCCTGACCACGCTGATCGAGGCGATGGCCGCCGGGGATGTCGCGATCGAGGGTGGCACGCTGCTCGATCTCGCCGAGCGCGCTGAGCATGGCCGCCGTGGCCTGCTGAAGCGACTCGACAAGTTGGCGCTGGCGCGCGGGTTGCTGCCCTTCGCCTTCGGGGCGGGCAAGTCGCAGGGCTCGCACGCCTTCTCCGGCCCCGGCGACGCCGCGAAATACGGCGAGGGGCGCGACGACAAGGCGTTGATGCATTTCCACTACGACCTGTCGAACGCCTTCTACGCGCTCTTTCTCTGCCCCGAGATGGTCTACACCTGCGCCTACTACCCGACGCCCGAGGCGACGCTCGCGGAAGCGCAGGTCGCCAAGCTCGACCACGTCTGCCGGAAGCTGCGGCTGCAGCCGGGGGAACGCTTCCTCGACATCGGCTGCGGCTGGGGCGGGCTGGTCTGCCATGCGGCGCGGAACTACGGCGTGAAGGCGCATGGCGTGACGCTGGCCGAGGAGCAATACGCCTACGCGGTCGAGAAGGTGAAGCGCCTCGGCCTCCAGGACCGCGTCACGATCGAGCTGACGGATTTCCGCACGCTGAAGGCCGAGCCATTCGACAAGGTGGCGAGTGTGGGCATGTACGAGGCGGTCGGCCTCGACAACCGGGAGGGCTACTTCGCGCGCATCCGCGAATTGCTGCGCCCGCGCGGGGCCTACCTGCACCACGCCATCGCGCGGCCGATGAAGCGCGACGAGAAGACGTTCCGCAAGAAGCGTCCTGAGTTCGAGGCTCTGACCCGCTACATCTTCCCCGGCGGCGAACTCGACCACCTCGGCGCCGAGCACGATGCGCTGGAGCGCAACGGCTTCGAGATCCACGACGTCGAGGCGCTGCGCGAGCACTACGCCCGCACCTGCCGCGCCTGGACCGAGCGGCTGTTCGCGAACCGCGACGCCGCCGTGCAGGAAGTGGGCGCCGCCAAGACCGACATCTGGATCACCTACATGGCCGGCTGCGCGCTGGCCTTCGAGCGCGGCACGGTCGGCATCTTCCAGACGCTGGCGACCAAGCGCGCGAGGGGCGCGTCGGGCCTGCCACTGACGCGGGCGGACCTCTACGGGTGATCCTGCGGCGCGCGACGGAAGCCGACTTGCCGGCGATCGTGGCCCTGCTGGCCGACGACATGCTGGGCGCGGGGCGCGAGGTGCCGGGCGACCCCGCCTATGAAGCGGCCTTCGCCGCGATCGAGGCCGACCCCAACCAGCTGCTCGCGGTGGCGGAGGAGATCGGGCGCGTCGTCGGCTGCCTGCAGCTCACTTTCATCCCCGGCCTGTCGCGCAAGGGGATGTGGCGCGGGCAGATCGAGAGCGTGCGCATCGCCTCGGGCCATCGCGGGACGGGTCTTGGCCGCCGGATGTTCGAATGGGCCATCGAGGCGTGCCGCGCGCGCGGCTGCGGCCTGGTGCAGCTGACGACCGACAAGGCGCGGCCGGAGGCGCACCGCTTCTACGAATCGCTCGGCTTCGTCGCGAGCCATGAGGGGATGAAGCTGGCACTGTGAGCTCGTCAGCCATGTCCGGGCCCCGCATGCCCACCGCGCGCCCGGGCGGGCGCGCCGCGTAACCCCGGCGGGGCCATCGGCGAAATCCGGGCTGGCAAACGCCGCGCCGCGGCACACGTGACGTTCGGACGCGCGTGTCCAGCACCAGGGAGCGACCACGACAATGACCAGCCCGATCCGCCTGTCCCGCCTTCATGTTGCAGCGGCCGTCCTCGCGGGTGCGCTTGCGGCCGCCACGCCGGCCTCGGCGCAACCGGACCCCGAGACCATCGTCAACGCCTTCGAGGCCGTGCTCGGCCCCGTGCGCACCCATCGGCCCAGCCACCCCAAGGGCACCTGCGCCGCGGGCCATTTTACGGCCACGCCCGAGGGCACCAGGCTGTCGGTCGCGCCGGTGTTCAGCGGCCAGCGCAACAGCGCGGTGATCCGCTTCGGCGTGGCCGGCGCCAATCCCAATGCGTCGGACACCGCGCGCGGCACGCGGGGCCTGTCGATCCGCTTCGAATCGCCCGCGGGCGAGCTGTTCGAGATGGCGAACATCTCCGCGCCGGTCTTCGGCGCGCCGACACCGCAGGCGCTGGTGGACGGTCTGCTCTCGCGCGCCAACGACCCCGCGACCGGCCGGCCGAACCCCGAACGTGCCGCCGCCTATGCCGCCTTCGTCGCGGCCAACCCCTCGGTAGCCAACCAGGGCCGCTTCCTCGCCGCCAACAACCCGCCGGCGAGCTTCGCCACCACGCCCTACTGGGGCGTCAACACCTTCCTCTTCCGCGGCCAGGATGGTCAGGTGCGTCCGGCGCGCTGGGTCTTCGAGCCGCGCGCCGGCGTCGCGCGCCTGACCGCCGAGCAGATGCAGTCGATGGGGCCGAACTTCCTGGCGGACGAACTGCGCGGCCGTATCGCCGCCGGGCCGGTCGAATTCGACATGGTGCTGCAATTCCCTGGGCAGGGGGACGACCTGCTGAACCCGACTGTCGCCTGGCCGGAGGACCGGCCGCGCACGGTTGTGGGACGGCTGGTGGTGACCTCGGTGGAAGCCGGGCCCGGCGGGCCGTGTGACCCGATCAGCTTCATGATCCTGGACCAGGCGCCGGGCATCGAGATGAGCGACGACCCGGTGCTGCAGGCGCGTGCGGCGGCCTATGCGGTCTCGCTGTCCCGGCGCACGCCGTAGGGCGCGTCGCCGCCTGCGTCCTGCGTGTGGAGGGGGCGGGGGGAAAACGCCCCCCCGTCCCGTCCGCCTATTTCTTCCGCGCCCCCACGATCACGCCATCATTCTCCAGCGCCGCGATCTCGGCCTCGGTGAAGCCGCGCGCGGCGAGCACGTCGCGCCCGTGCTGGTTGAAGCGCGGCGGCGCGGTGCGGGCGCCGCCCGGTGTGCGGCTCAGCTTGATCGGCGTGTTCACCGCGCGGAAGTCGCCGATCTCGGCCACCATGTTGCGATGCGCCGTGTGCGCCGCGGCCATCGCCTCGTCCACGTGCAGCACGGGGCCGGCGGGAAGCCCAGCCGCCAGCATGCGCCGGGTCAGCTCGTGCCCGTCCTCATCGGCGAAGCGCGCGTTCAGCACCTCGCCCAGCGCGGCCTTGTTGACCACGCGCTCCCCGTTCGTGGCGAAGCGCGGGTCCTTCGCGACCTCGGGGATGCCGAGGAAGTCGCAGAACTTGCGGAAGGCGGGGTCGTTGCCGGCGGCGACGAAGATCTCGCAGGTGCGCGTGGTGAACTTCGAATAGGGCGCCAGGTTCGGGTGCGGGTTGCCCGTGGCCTTCGGCCGCTTGCCGGACAGGAAGTAGTTGGCGGCGTGCGGGTGCAGCAGCGCCATGCCGCAATCGTGCAGCGTCATGTCGCAGTACTGGCCGCGGCCCGATTTCTCGCGTTCATGCAGCGCCATCAGGATGGCGATGGTGCTGAACAGGCCCGTCGCGATGTCCACGATCGGGTTGCCGAGGCGCGTCGGGCCGGAATCCTCGGTCCCGTTGATGGACATGAGGCCCACCATCGCCTGCAGCACGGCGTCGTAGCCGGGGAAGCCGCCGAGCGGCCCCTCGCCCCCGAAGCCCGAGACGCGGCAATGGATCAGGCGCGGGAAGCGCTGCGACAGCACCGCCTCGTAGCCCAGGCCCCATTTCTCCATGCTGCCCGGCTTGAAGTTCTCGATCAGCACGTCGGCGCCGTCGAGCAGGCGCATCAGCACCTCCCGCCCGGCGGGCTTGGACAGGTCGAGGCCCACGCTCCGCTTGTTGCGGTTGACGCCCACGAAATAGGAGGCGTCGCCATCGGCGTTGAAGGGCGGGCCCCAGTCCCGCACCTCGTCGCCCTGCGGGGGCTCGAGCTTGATGACCTCGGCGCCGTGGTCGGACAGCACCATGGTGCAGTAGGGGCCGCCCAGCACGCGCGTGAGGTCGACCACCCGCAGGCCCGCCAGCGCACCGGGGGAGAGCCTCGCACCCGTCTCGATTGCCGCGTTGTCGTCCATGGCCGGACCCTCCCGGTAAGGATGCGGCCCGGAAGACGTATCGGGGCCGCGCGTTTGCGGGCCGGAAGATGCGTCAGGGCCGCGCGTTTGTCGAACCGTATGGCGCGCGGTCAGACGCCCAGCAGCACCGAGATGCAGAGCATGGCGACGAGCCCCGCCGCCACGGCCCCGGCCAGCAGCGGGCCGGGCGTGCCGGGCTGCAGCGCCTCGGGCTGGCCCGGGGGGTGGGAGAGCGCGACCAGCGTGCCAACCGCCCGCGGCCCCTTGGGGGATGGCAGGAAGACCTGCGCGACCCGCACCTCGCCCGCCTCGTTCCGCCAGGCGACCTCGGTGGCGCCCACGCCGCCGTCGGGGACGGAGCGGATGACGGCCTCCACCACCACCCAGGCGCGCCGCGCCCACCAGAAGGCCAGGCAGGCGCCGCCCGCCAGCAGCGCGGCCGGCAGCACGAACCAGAGGATCAGCGCCGAAAGTTCCGGATCCGCGAGCGACCCGCTCATGCCGCCTGGGCACGCCCCCAGACGCGGGCGCAGAACTCGGGGTAGGTCTCGGCCATCTCGTCGCAGACACGCCCGCGCAGCAGGGCGAGTTCCGCCTCGGTCGGATCGGGTGTCGCCGGCACCTCGTCCGCCGCGTCGAAGGCGAAGCCGGTTGCGGCGCGCACGCCCTCGACCGTCTCGCCGGGGTGCAGGCTCTGCAGCGAGAAGCGCGCGCGGTCCGGGTGGAAGCGGAACACGCATTTACCCGTGACCAGCGCCTGCGCCGTGCCACGGCGGAAGACGCCCGGCGGCGAGACGCCGGGCGCGCTGATGTTGTCCACGCGGTCGACCAGCACGCGGGGCGAATGTTCCTCCCGGAACAGGATGGTGCGCGGCGTCATGAAGTACATGAAGGCGCTGCCGAAGCTGCCGGGGAAGCGCACGCCCATCCCGGGCCAGTCCCCGGTGCCGACCAGGTTCAGGTTGGCCTGGCCGTCGATCTGCCCGCCGCCCAGGAAGAACAGGTCGATCCGCCCCTGGCCGGTGAGGTCGAAGAGCTCCCGCGTGCCTTCCGTGAAGGGGTTGCCGCTCCGCTTGTGCAGCAGGGACAGCCGGACCGGGTGGCCCATCAGCTTCACGAGCCAGCAGGCCGCCGCCGGCATGGGGGAGGCGGCGCCGACCGCGATGTGCCGCGCCGGCGGCGCGGCCGGGTCGAGGATGAGCCGCGCCAGTGCCGCGGCGATCCGTTCCTCGGGGGCGATCATTCCGCGGCGACCTTGGCGGGGGTGGAGAAGACCTCGCGGTCGAGCCAGGCGCGGAAGCCTGCCTCGGTCTTCGCCGCGCGGGCGTAGTCGGCCACGTAGGCCGCGTCGAAGCCGTATTCGTCGAGCAGCGCCGAGGGCCGCGCGCCGCGCTCGGCGATCGCGAAGCCCGTGACGTAGGTCGCGCCGATGGCGCCCGCGGCCATCCGCTCGTCCTCGAGGAAATTGCCCTCGACCACCCGCTCGACGGTCACCAGCGCGGCCCTGGAAGCGTGCGCGATGGTCGCGCATTCGCGCCGGCGGCCGAGCCAGACATTGCCCTCGCTGTCCGCCATCGCGGCGTGGAACACCGCGAAGTCCGGCTGCTTCGCCGGCAGCAGCACGATCGGGTCCTTGCCGTCGGCCGCGAACGGATTCGGCACCACCTTCCAGTCCGGCCGATGGGCCAGGATGTCGCTCCCGATCAGGCCGCGCAGCGGCATGAAGGGTACGCCCTTCTCGGCGGCCTGGAGCATGGTGTGGATGGCCGGGCAGGTCGCGTCGCGCACCGTGATGCGGCCTTCCTTCAGCGCCGCCCCGAAACGCGGCGCGAAGCCCGCCTCGCCGAGCGAGACGGCGGAGGTCTCGACCTCGGCCACGCAGCCCGCGCCGATCAGGATGTCGGTCGCGAAGCCGCTGACCGGCACGCCGAGCAGCCGGAGCCCCCGCGCGCCCTTGCGGATCAGCGCCTTGGCCAGCGCGACCGAGGGGAGGGAATTGTCGGGCGGCATCGCGACCAGCGCCCCGTCGGGGATCTGGGCGGCCAGGGCGTCCGGGCTCTCGAACATCATCGGGCTGGTCCTCCGTGCCCCGGGTTTCTACGCGCCGGCGCGGCGGCGGGCCAGGGTGTGCGACGCAACCCCGGCCGCATGCGGCGGCCGGGGCCGTCCCGCCCGCCTGTGATTCAGGTCACTCGCGTGGGGGGACAGCACGGATAAGCTGCACGCGACAATGAAAACGGTCACGTTGCACGGCGACCGCCTGACCCTCCGTCCATGGCGGGACACCGACCTCGCGCCCCTGTTTGCGATCAACGGCGATGCCGAAAGCATGCGCCATTTCCCCGATGTGATGTCGAGGGCCGAGAGCGACGCCTGGGCCGAGCGGATGCAGACGCATTTCGAACTGCACGGCTGGGGTTTCTGGGTGGTGGAGGAGCGCGGCGGCGCACCCTTCGTCGGCGTGGTCGGGCTGATGACCATTCCCTGGCAGGCGCACTTCACCCCGGCGGTCGAAATCGGCTGGCGGATCGCGGCCCCCTTCCGCCGCCGGGGCCATGCCGAGGCCGCCGCGCGGATCGCGCTCGACTTCGGGTTCGGCGTGCTCAGGCTGCCGGAGATCGTCGCCTTCACCGTGCCGGGCAACGTGGCGTCCTGGCATCTGATGGAGCGGCTCGGCATGCGGCCGGATGGCGCTTTCGACCACCCGCGGCTGCCGGAGGGCCATCCGATGCGGCGGCACCTGCTCTATCGCATCGGGCGCCCCGCGGGCGGTGGCACGACGCCAAACCGGGACGGCGGGTGATGCGTGATGCGCTTCATGGCGAAGCCGGGTGACATCCTTCATGGTTCGGTGCCACATCGACAGCCGTCCGAATTGACCCGGCAGGAGGCTCCCGTGTCCCAGAAGATGCTCCCCGCGATCGCCGCATCCCTCATGCTGGCGGCCGCGCCGGCCATCGCCGCGTCGGTTTCGACCGCCTGGGCGGAATTGCCGCGCAGCGACCAGGAGGAATGCCTGGAGATCGGCACCCGTGCCGCGCAGAACCTCGGCTTCCGCGCCAACATCTCGCGCGACCGGCAGACCGTGTTCGCCTGGCGGGGGGAGGAGGCGCTGACGATCCGCTGCATTTCCGGCCGCGGCATCGCCGTCGTCTTCGCCTGGGTGTCGGACCAGGCAAACGACAGCGGCCGGCTCGTGGACGCCGTGACCAACGCCTATCGGAACGGCGGCGTCGCGCCGCAGGGCAACCTCGGCGGCGGCAACCTGGGCGGCGGCAGCCTCGGCGGCGGCCAGTTCGGCGGCGGGCAGGGCGGCGTCGTCAAGCGCTGACCGGCGCGCGGCCCCTTGTCCGCGGCCCCGCGGGCAACAAATCTTGGGGCATGCGCTGGTCAGCCGCCCTCGCCGTGGCCGCTTCCGTCGCCCTGGCCCCGGGCCTGGGCGATGCGGCGTCCGGCTGGGAGGCCGGCGGCTGGAGCGGCATCGCCGTGCCGCGGTTCGAGGTATCGCCGCAGGGCGGCATCTCGGTCAGCGGACAGGGGCAGGGTGGCTTCCTGTGGCGCTGGGAGCGCCGTCCGGCGGAATGCCTCAGCTGGCGCTGGCGCGTCGACGAAGGCCCGCCGCCCACCCGCCTCGACCGTCGCGGTGGGGACGACCGGGCGCTGTCCGTGAGCATCGGCTTCGCCGGCTGGCCGCCGCAGGCCAGCGCCTGGCAGCGCACGCAGCACCGCCTGGCCCAGGCCAGCGCTGGCGGGCGCCACCTGCCGCGCGCCGCGCTGCTGTTCGTCTGGGGCGGCACGGGGGATGAGCCGCGCGGTTTCGAGAGCCCCTACATGGCCGGCCTCGGCCGTGTCTTCGTCCTGCGCCCGGCGACCGCGCCGCGCGGCGTGTGGCACGAGGAACACGTTGACCTCGGCGCCCTCTGGCGCGAGACCTTCGGCGGCATCGCGCCGCCGGTCGAGAAGATCGCCGTCACCTCGGATGTCGACGACACCGGTTCGCGGCTGCTCGCGCGGATCGAGGACATCCGCTTCACTTCATGCCCGCGCCGGTCCTGATCGCGCGCCTGTCTTCCACCTCCGGCGCGCCTTCGTGCCCGCTTTCCAGGACTGCCCCGATGACCGTGACGCGCCAGGAATTCCGCGATGCCATGTCCCGCCTCGGCGCGGCGGTGAACATCGTGACGACGGACGGGCCTGCCGGGCTGGGCGGGCTGACGGTCAGCGCCGTCTGCTCGGTCACGGACGATCCGCCGACGCTGCTGGTCTGCCTCAACCGCGGCAGCCCGCAGAACAGGCTGTTCAAGGACAATGGCGTGCTCTGCGTGAACAGCCTGGCGCCTGGGCAGGAAGAGCTCTCGGCCCGCTTCGCCGGCCGCAGCGCAGAGGCGGACATCGCGGAGCGCTTCTCGCATGCCAGTTGGGGAATGCTGTCGACGGGCGCGCCGGCACTCGACGGCTGCACCGTGTCCTTCGACTGCCGGATCGTCGAGGTGGTGGAGCGCGGCACGCACAGCGTGCTGTTCGCCGAGGTGGAGGCGGTGCGCCAGGGCGCGGCCTCGCGCGGGCTGATCTGGTTCAGCCGCGACTACCACAGCATCGGGGTGGGATGAGGCGGCGGGTGCGCGCGCATCCCTCCCATGCCGAAGCCGCAAAGGCGGCGTAAAGGCTTCCTGGCCTAGACTCCTGCCGCGACAACAGGACCAGGAGCGTGCGCATGACCGAGGTGACGGTGTCCCTGCCCGACGACGTGGCTCAGGAGATCGCGCGCCGCGCCGCCGCCCTCGGCACCACGGCGGCGGATTGGGTCGCGGCGGTGGTGCAGGACCTCGCCGCAGACCTGCCCGAGACGACCGAGGCCGGGCCCGACGACTTCATCGCGCGCTGACCGCGCGCTACCACTCCCCATAGAAGACGCCGGCCGCCTTGTGGCGGTCTGTGCGCAGTTCGGCGTCGGCCCAGGTCAGCGTCGTGCGCCGCCGGAGGCCGGTGAACCAGCCGAGCAGGCGTTCGCGCATCGCCTCCCGCACCCCCTCCAGCGCCGGATCTGCGCCGAGGTCCTGGAATTCCTGCGGATCGGCCACGAGGTCGAACAGCATCGGCCGGAAGCCATCCGTCCAATGGACGTATTTCCAGCGGTCCGTGCGCACCATCCAGGCGTGGTGCTGGCCGGTCTTCAGCCCCAGGCGCCGCCGCGCGCCACGGAAGGTCCAGTCCAGCTCGCTGAACACCGCGTCCCGCCAGGCCGGCGCCGCGCCGCGCGTCAATGGCAGCAGGGAGCGTCCCTCCACCACATGCGGCGCCGCGTCGAGCGCCAGCGCGTCGAGGATGGTCGGCACCACGTCGATCGCCTCCACGAAGCGGTCGTCGGTGGCGCCGCGCGTCGCGTCCGCCTCGGGTGACGGGTCGAAGACCAGCATCGGCACGCGCTGGATGCAGTCGTGGAACAGCTCCTTCTCGCCGAGCCAATGGTCGCCGAGGTAGTCGCCGTGGTCGGAGGTGAAGACCACCAGCGTGTCGTGCCAGCGGCCGAGGCGCTCCAGCGCCTCCCAGACGCGGCCGAGGTGATGGTCGAGTTGCGCGATCAGCCCCTGGTAGGCCGGGCGCACGGTCGCGATGCAGGCGTCGTTCTGGAAGGATTGCGCGACTTCCTCGTTCTGGAATTCGCGCAGGATGGGGTGGGCGGCGGCGCCGCGCTCGGCCGGGTCGCGCGCGACGGGCAGGCACTCATCCGCAGAATACAGCGCGTGGTACGGCGCGGGCGCGATGTAGGGCCAGTGCGGCTTCACGTAGGACAGGTGCAGCACCCAGGGCGCCTCGCCCTGCGCTTCCATGAAGCCGATGGCGCGGTCGGTCGTGTAGGCGGTCTCGCTGTGTTCCTCGCGCACGCGGGCGGGCAGGCGGGCGTGGCGCATCTTCCAGCCGTTCTGCGTGGCGCCGGCCTCGTCGGTCACGGCGATGACGAAGTCGGTCCAGGGGTCGCGGCTGTCGTAGCCCTGCGCGCGCAGCCAGTCGGCATAGGCGCTGTCGGTCTCGGCATGATGGCCGTCATGCCGGTCGACCAGCGTGAACCAGCCCTCCCGCAGCAGCACCGCGAGTTCGTCCTGGCCGTCGAGCAGCAGCCGCTTCATGCCGCGCGCATCGGGCAGCATGTGTGTCTTCCCCGCCAATGCCAGCGTGCGGCCGCTTTCGCGCAGGTGCCAGCCGAGCGTCACCTCGCCCACCGACAGCGGCACGCGGTTGTGCGTTGCGCCGTGGGAGGAGACGTAGCGCCCCGTATACGCCGACATCCGCGACGGCCCGCAGATGCCCGACTGCACGTAGGCCTGCCGGAAATTCACCCCGCGCGCGGCGAGCGCATCGATGTTGGGTGTCTTCAGGAACGGATGGCCATTGCAGCCGAGGTGGTCCCAGCGCAGCTGGTCGCACATGACATAGAGCACGTTGCGGATGGTCATGCGCGCGTCCCCTGGCCTGCCCCGGGGTGCGAGCCTAGAGCGTTTTGCGCAGGACCGGCACCGGGCCGCCGCCCGGCCGCGGCAAGCCATCCAGGGCGCTGCCGTGGGGTGGCCGGGTCGGGGCGCGGGAGCCGGCGTCGCTGCCGCCGGTCGGACAGGAGCCGCCGCTCTAGCGACGCGGCCCCGGCGGGGAAGGGGCCGCGCGCATCGCGGCTGCGGCCTCGGCGAAGCCCGTCGCCTCCGCATCCTCGATCGGGGTCGATAAATCGTCGATGCGGGTGCGTGCCCCGGGGTCGGCGCCATGCGCGAGCAGCAGCCGGATCGCCGCGAGGTCGCGCCGCTCCACCGCGTGATGCAGCGCGGTGCCGTCGTTCATGCCGCGCTGCTCGGGGTCGGCACCGGCTTCGAGCAGCACGCCAAGCACCCGCAGGCGGTCGGCCCGCGGCGCGTCGATCGCCTGGAACAGGGGTGGGAAACCATCCTCGGCCGGGGCCCGCGGATCGGCGCCGAGCCGGATCAGCGCCGCGACGAAGCCGGGCGGCGCGCAGCGGATGGCGATGTCGAGCGGCCGGTCCGCGCACCCATGGAAGTCGAGGCCAAGCCGGGCGGCGGGGAAGCCCTCCGGGTCGCCGAGCGCCGCGCGGAACGCCGCGAGGTCGCCGCGCGCCGCCGCGGCCTCCGCGGCCTGCCAGCGGCGCAGGCGACGATGCGGGCTCTCGGTGTCGGCCATGGCGGGATCCTGCCACGGCGCATGGCGTCATGGAACGCAGAAGGCCCCGGGGGTTCCCCCCCGGGGCCTTCCCATCGCGTGGCCGGTGTGCGGCCCGCGAAACCCTGGTGACCCGCGGCGCCTAGCGCCCCGCGGTGATCCGGGCCACGGGCGCGACAGCCCGAATGAAGCGATGAGACACCGGATCACCTCCTTTCGTTTGTTGACGTGGCGATGCTGCACCGCCGCAGCGCCGCGCCGCAACAGATTTCGTCAGGAGATCTCGGCGTAGGAGCCGTTGCGCCAGATGTAGAAGACGTAGTCCGGCACCGTGACGTCGCCCTTCGGGTCGAAGGAGATCGGGCCGAGCACCGACTGCCACGGCCCGTCGGCCTTCAGCACGGCGGCGAGGCGCCGCGGATCCACGCTGTTCGCCTTCTTCGCGGCCTCCGCGAAGATCTGGATGGCCGCGTAGGTATAGAGGACGTAGCCCTCGGGATCGACGTTGCGGGCGCGGAAGCGGGCGACCACCTCGGCGGCCGTCGGGCGCTTGCGCGGATCGGAGGAGAAGGTCATCAGCGTGCCCTCGCCGGCCGCGCCGCTGATCTGCCAGAACTCGTTCGTCACCAGCGCGTCGCCGCCGATCAGGGTGACGTTCATCCCCTGTTCCTTGGCCTGGCGGATGATGAGGCCGCCTTCCGTGTGGTAGCCGCCGAGGTAGATGACGTCGATGTTGGCCGCCTTCATGCGGGACACCAGCGCGTTGTAGTCGCGCTCGCCCGGCGTGTAGGCGGCGTACATGGCCTCCTGCATGCCGCCCGCGTTCAGCGCCTTCTTCGTCTCGTCCGCCAGGCCCTTCCCGTAGGCCGAGTTGTCATGGAGGATCGCCACGCGCCGCTGGCGCATGTTCTGCAGGATGTAGCGTCCCGCCACCTGGCCCTGCTGGTCGTCGCGGCCGCAGACGCGGAAGGTGTTCCACTTGCCTTCGTCGGTGAAGCGCGGGTTGGTCGAGGCCGGCGACATCTGCAGCACGCCTTCCTCGGCATAGACGTCGCGCGCCGGGATCGAGGAGCCGGAGCAGAAATGCCCGGCCATGAAGGCGATCCGCCGCCCGGCCATCTGGTTCGCGACCGAGACCGCCTGGCGCGGGTCGCAGGCGTCGTCGCCGACCTCGAGCGCCAGCTGCCGGCCGAGCACGCCGCCGGCGGCGTTGATGTCCGTGACCGCCTGGGTTGCACCTTCGCGCATCTGGGTGCCGAAGGCCGCGTACTGGCCGGTCATCGGCCCGGCGGTCGCGATGCGGATGGGGCCGGAGCCCTGCGCGAGCGCGCCGCGCCCGACGGCCAGCGTGGCAACGCCGCCGCCGAGCACCAGCCTGCGAGTGGTGAACATTCGTCTCTCCCTGTCTTGAGCCGGCCGCGCCCCCGCCCCGTCGGCGCGGGCGCGACCCCCTGAACAGGAACCTAAGGAGCCGCAGGCGGCTTGCCCAGCGTGACCTTGCGCACAGGCTGCCGCGGATCCTCTGGCAAGGCGGTTCGTCGGCTGTTAGCGTGTCTCGTTGAGGTTGCCCCCGGAGATTTTTTGATGCGAGCTCCCCTCCGCCGTTCGGTCGCCAGCATCACCGCCGCAGCCATGCTGGCCGGTTGCGTCTCCACCCAGGCCGGCCGGATCGGGGTCGATGACGGGCGCGACGTGTGCCGGGCGCAGGTGGTCGCGCTGGACTCGACCGGCGACTTCTTCGGCGAGGACATCCTTCGCGGGGCCGCGATCGGCGGCGCGACCGGCGCGATCGCCGGCGGCGGCATCGCGGCGGCGACGGGCCGGCGCGGGTCCGACATCCTGATCGGCGCCGCGATCGGCGCTCTGGCCGGTGCGGTGGTCGGCGGCACCGTCGGCTACCTGCAGGCGCGCCAGCGACAGGCGCAGGATCAGGCCAGCCTGGTCGTCGCGGTGGGCGGCGACCTCAGGACCGAGAACGCGCAGCTCGACCGCACGCAGCTCGCCTTCAACCAGTTGGTCGATTGCCGCGTGATGGAGGCCAACCGCATTCGCAGCGACGCGCGGGCCGGGCGCCTGCCGCGCAACGCGGCCGTGGCGCAGCTCTCCTACCAGCGCGACCTGATGCGGCGCGACGTGGCGCTGGCGCGCGCCATCAACGACAAGATCGGCACCCGCGGCGCCGAGTTCGACACCGCGATCGAAACGCTGGCCCCGGGCACCAAGCAGGCGGTGGCCGCGCGCCGGAGCGCGCCGCCGCAGCCGACGACGACGCGCGTCTCCGCACCCATCCGGATCCGCCCCGACGCCGGTGCGCCCGCGATCGGCCAGATCGCCCCGAACGAGCAGGTGACCGTGCGCCCCGCCCAGGGCAATTTCGCCGAGGTCACCACCTCCTCCGGCGTCAGCGGCTACGTGCCGGCCTCTGCTGTCGGCGTGCGCGGCCTCGGCACGGGGGCGGAGGTCGGTGGCCGTGGGCAGGAAGGGGAATTCCGCCAGCTCGCCGCCTCGAATATCGCGCGCCGCGACAACTTCGCCGAGAGCGTGCAGAACGCCGACCGCCTGGCCCAGGGCCAGGGCTTCGAACTGGCCGGCTGAGCGGATGGGCGGGCGCCGCCTGCTCCGCGGCCTCTGGCTCGCGGCGGCGCTCCTGGTCCTGCCAGGCGCGCCGGCCCGGCCGCAGGCGCCGGACGGCCCGCCGCAGCAGCCCTTCCTCCGCATCGAGGCGGAGGCGCATATCGCGCCCGTCGCGCGGCTCGCGACCGATGCGACGGGATCGGTCCTCGCCACCGTGTCCGACGACAAGACGCTGCGGCTGTGGAACCTGCCCGAGGGGTCGCAGCGCCTCGTGATTCGCCCGCCGATGGGGACGGGGCCGGAGGGGGAGCTCTACGCCGTCGCCATGACGCCCGACGGGGCGCGCGTCGCCGCCGCGGGCTTCACGGCGCGCAGTTGGGACGGCGGCTTCGCGCTTTACCTGTTCGATGCCCGCACGGGGCGCCTGCAAGCGCGGCTGCCGGGGCTCGCGGCGCCCGTGCAGCACCTGGCCTTCTCCCCGGACGGCACGCGGCTAGCCGCGGCGCTCGGCGGGCGCGCCGGCATCAAGGTGTGGGACGCGCGCAACGGCCGCCTGGTCTTCGAGGACGGCGCCTATACCGGCCCGGCCCGCATGGTCGCCTTCGACGCGGCGGGGCGGCTCGCGGCAAGTTCCGCCGATGGCGGCATCCGCGTCTATGCACCGGACGGGCAGCGCATCGCGAACCGCACCCCTGTGCAGGGCGCCCGGCCCTATGGCATTGCCTTCTCGCCCGACGGGTCGCTGATCGCCGTTGGCTTCGAGGACCGGCTGCGCGTCGAGGTGCTGGCGGCGGCCGACCTGCGCGCCGTCTTCGCGCCCGATGTCTCGGGCCTGGCGGGGGAGGGCCTGCCGGCCGTCACCTGGGCGCATGATGCGCGCGGCGGCGTGCAGCTCCACGCCGCGGGCTATGCGCGGCCGCAACGCGCCGTCGCGGCACCGGCGCCCGGCACGCGGCCCGCCGCCCCGCCCCGCCCGGGCGGGGGCGCGCGTGGCGATGCCGGCAGCACGACCTCCGCCGGCTCGCGCGGGCTGGCGGTGCGGGAGCAGCAGCCGGCAGCGCCCGCCGCCGCACCGGCGACGCCGGCGGATTCGCCGCGGGAATTCCTGATCCGGCGGTGGGCCGATTTCGGCCTCGGCCCCTCGACCGACATCGCCGCGGCGCGAGATGCGATCGCGCACCTGTTGCCGCTGCCGCAGGGCGGCCTTGCCTACGCCGCGGCCGATCCGGGCTGGGGCCTGATCGCGCCGGACGGGACACTTGCCCTCGCGCCGCATTCGCCGGGTGGCGACTTCCGCAACACGGGCGTGACGCTGGCGCTTTCGGCCGACGGCACGCAGCCGCTGTTCTCGCTTCGCGCGGGGGGCGCGCCGCTGGTCTTCGACCCGCTGACCGGCAGCCTGGCCGCCTGGCGCGGAGAGGCGGGCTTCAGCGTCGCGCGCACCGAGACACCGCGGCTGCGCGTGCTCGACTGGCGCAATTCGAACAGGCCGCGCCTCGGCAACCAGCCGCTGCAGATGGGCGAGGGCGAATTCGCCCGCAGCCTTGCGATCCTGGTGAACGAGGATGGCTTCCTGCTGGGCACCGACAACCACCTCCGGATGTATGACGCGCGCGGCCGGCTGATCGATTCCGTGCCGACGCCGGGCGCCGTCTGGGGCGTGTCCGTGGCCGGCGAGATGGGGGTCGCGGCGCTCGGCGACGGCACCATCCGTTGGTACCGCTTCGAGGCGGGGGCGCTGCGCGAGATCGCCGCGCTGTTCGTCCACGCCGAAACGCTGCGCTGGGTGCTCTGGACGCCGGAGGGGCTGTTCGACCACGGCGCCAATGGCGGGCAGGAACTGGTGGGCGTCCACCTCAATGCCGGACGCAACCAGACGCCGGAATGGGCGTCGTTCCAGCAGGCCTATCGCGCGCTCTATGCGCCACGGGCCGTGCGCGGGCGGATCGCGGGGGATTTCGCCCCCGCGCAGGAACGACTCGCGCAGCTCGGGGAAGTGCGCAGCCGGATCGGCCGGTTGCCGCTGCTGGCCGGCGGCACCCTCTGCGCCGTGGTGGGGGAGGAATGCCAGCCCATCGGGTGGGACGCGCGCGCGCTGCCCGAAGGGGCGCGCGCGCTCCGCATGGGCTTCACCGCGACCGACCGGGGGCTGGGCTTCGGGCCGCTCGATGTCCTCGTGAACGACCGGATCGCGGCCCGCGCCGAACCCTCGGCGGGCGACACCAGCGTCGAGGTTCCCCTCGATGGCGGCTCCAACCGGATCGCGACGCGGCTCTATGGCAGCGACGGCGTGCTGTTCTCCGAAGGCCCGACGCTGACGTTGCGCCGTCCCGGGGAACCGGAGGTGGCGCCCGGCCTCGGCCGCCTGGTGGTCCTGGCGGTGGGCGTCAACGACTACGCGCTGTCGGACCTCGACCTTCGCTTCGCGGCGCCCGACGCGCGTTCGGTCGGCGATGCCCTGCGGGCGGCCGGCGCCGGGCTGTTCCGCGACGTCGACGTGCGGATGCTGCCCGATGGCCGGGCGACGCGCCGCGGCGTGCTGGACGCTCTGGCGGCCGCCGCGCGCGATACCGCGCCGGCGGACACCTTCATCCTGTACATCGCCGGCCACGGCATCGTGGCGCAGCCCGGCAACCGCTTCCTGTTCCTGCCGTCCGACGTGCGGGACACGAGCAGCATGGCGGCACTGCGCCAGCAGGGCATCGACGACGCGACGCTGGTCGCGGCGCTGGCACGCATCCGCGCGCGCGACGCCTTCATCATGATCGACACCTGCTACGCCGGGCAGATCGACATCGACCAGCTCGCCGCGATCGGCAACGACACGGGCCGGTTCCTGCTGGCGGCCTCGTCGAGCGTGCAGGAGGCGCTCGATTCCTACGACGACCGCAACGGCGTCTTCGCCTATGCGCTGATGGAGGGCCTGCGCGGACGCGCGGCGGCCGATGCCGAGGGGCGCGTGACGGCGCTGGCGCTCGGCGAATGGGTCATGCGCCGCGTGCCGCAACTGGCGCGCGAGAAGGGACACCAGCAGAACGCCGTGTTCCGCGCCGCGCAGCGGGAATTGCGGTCCTTCCCGATCGCCGCCGTTGCGCGGTAGCGGTCAGTCCGGCGGCACGGCGAGGCAGCCCGTGCCAGCCCGCGAGAAGCCCGCGACGCGGCCCTGCCGGACCTCGAAGGTCACGCGGCAGTCCGGCGGCGCGCTGTAGACGGGAAACGACGTCCCGATGCCGACGCCGCTGCCGTAGCCGCCCCGCCAGCCGAAGCCGCCGACGCCGAAGCCGATGACCGCCGGGGTCTCCGGCGCGCGGCGGCCGAGGCGTTCGTATTGCAGGAAGCGGCGACCCTCCGGCGTCGTGAAGTCGGCTTCCGGCACGCCCAGGGTCTGCACCAGGTCCCCTTCCGGCAGGCCGACCAGCGCCTGCATCCGGGCGTCGAAGCCGGCTGTGGTGGCGCAGGCGCCAAGGCCGAGGGCAGCGAGGAGGAGGAACGCGCGCATCGTCGGAGGATGGGGCGCGAAGGCGGCGGAATCTAGGCTGCCTCGCCGGCGACCCAGCCGCTCGACCAGGCCCACTGGAAATTGTAGCCGCCGAGCCAGCCGGTCACGTCCACCGCCTCCCCGATCACGAAAAGGCCGGGGACCTCCTTCGCCGCCATGGTCTGCTGCGACAGCGCCGCAGTGTCGACGCCGCCCAGCGTGACCTCGGCCTTGGCGTAGCCCTCGGTCCCCGCGGGCTCGAGCCGCCAGGCCTTGAGCAGGCCGCCCAGCGCCTTGAGCGGCGCGTCCCCGATCTCACCGATGATGCGCGGCGGCAGGTGCAGCCCGGCCATCGCCTGCGCCAGCCGCTGCGGCAGCAGGTCGGCCAGGATGGTGCGCGCCTCCGCCTTCGGCCGCGCGCGCTTGGCGGCGAGCAGGGCTGCCGTCGCGTCGCGCCCGGGGGCGAGGTCGAGCGTCAGCGCCTCCCCCTCCCGCCAGTAGGACGACGCCTGCAGGATCGCGGGGCCGGAGAGGCCGCGATGGGTGAACAGCAGCGCCTCCTCGAAGGCTGCGCGCCCGCAGCGCGCGACGGCGGGCAGCGCCACGCCGGCGAGCGGGCGCATCAGGTCGAGCGCCGCGCCCGCGAAGGTGAAGGGCACGAGGCCCGGCCGGGGGGCGACCAGCGGCAGGCCGAAGCGGCGCGAGACGTCGTGCGCGAAGCCGGTCGCGCCCATCTTCGGGATGGACAGGCCGCCGGTGGCGAGGACCAGGCTCTCGGCCGTGAAGGCGCCGTGGTCGGTCGCGACGGTGAAGCGGTCGGCGCGCGCGATGTCGGTGATGCGGTGGCCCAGGCGGAGGTCGACGCCCGCGGCATCGCATTCCGCCCGCAGCATCGCCACGATCTGCCGGGCCGATCCGTCGCAGAACAGCTGGCCGAGCGTCTTCTCGTGGAAGGCGATGCGGTGCTTCGCCACCAGCGCGATGAAGTCGTGCTGCGTGTAGCGCGCGAGTGCCGAGCGCGCGAAATGCGGGTTGGCCGACAGGAAGCGCGCGGGCACGCAGCCGGTGTTCGTGAAGTTGCAGCGCCCGCCGCCGGAGATCAGGATCTTCTTGCCGGGCTCGTCCGCGTGGTCGAGCAGCAGGACGCGCCGACCGCGCTGCCCCGCGCGCATGGCGGCGAAGAGGCCCGCCGCGCCGGCGCCGAGGACGATGACGTCGAAGTGCCTCACGCGGCGGCCGCCAGCCCTGCCATGTCGCGGCCGACCGCCTCGGCCACGCGGATGCCGTCCACCGCGGCCGAGTAGATGCCGCCCGCGTAGCCTGCACCCTCGCCCGCCGGGAACAGGCCGCGCGTGTTGACCGAATGCAGGTCCGCGCCGCGGCGGATGCGGATGGGGGAGGAGGTGCGCGTCTCGACGCCGGTCATCACCGCGTCCGCCATGTCGAAGCCGCGGATCCGGCGGCCGAAGGCGGGCAGCGCCTCGCGGATCGCGGCGACCGCGAAGTCCGGCAGGCAGAGCGCGAGGTCGGTTGGTGTGACGCCCGGCTTGTAGGACGGCTGCACGGCGCCGAGATGCGTGGAGGGCCGGCCGGCCAGGAAATCCCCCACCAGCTGAGCCGGCGCGCTGTAGTCGGCGCCGCCGGCCACGAAGGCGCGTTCCTCCCAATGCCGCTGGAAGGCGATGCCGGCGAGCGGATGGCCGGGATAGTCCTGTTCCGGCGTGATGCCGACGACGATGCCGGCATTGGCGTTCCGCTCGGCGCGCGAATACTGGCTCATGCCGTTGGTGACCACGCGGCCTTCCTCGCTGGTGGCGGCGACGACGGTGCCGCCGGGGCACATGCAGAAGGAATAGACGGACCGCCCGTTCGCGCAGTGATGCACCAGCTTGTAGTCGGCGGCGCCCAGGATCGGGTGCCTGGCGAAGTCGCCGAAGCGGGCGCGGTCGATGATGGATTGCGGGTGCTCGATCCGCACACCGATCGAAAAGGGCTTGGCTTCCACGAAGACGCCGCGGTCATGCAGCACCTGGAAGGTGTCGCGCGCCGAATGGCCAATGGCGAGCACGACGTGGCCGGTCTCGATCGTCTCGCCGGCCTCGGTCACGACGGCCTGGATGCGGCGCGTGCCGTCGCGGCCGGTCTCGACCACGACATCCGTCACCTTCGTGCGGAAGCGGTATTCGCCGCCCAGCGCCTCGATCTTCGCGCGCAGGCTTTCCACCATCGTCACCAGGCGGAAGGTGCCGATATGCGGTTTGGCGACGAACAGGATCTCCTCGGGCGCGCCGGCCGCGACGAATTCGGTCAGGACCTTCCGCGACACCGCCTCGGGCGCCTTGATGCCGGAATAGAGCTTGCCGTCGGAGAAGGTGCCGGCGCCGCCTTCGCCGAACTGCACGTTCGATTCAGGCGTCAGCACGTGCCGGCGCCAGAGCGCCCAGGTGTCCTTGGTGCGTTCGCGCACCACCTTGCCGCGGTCGAGGATGATCGGGCGGAAACCCATCTCGGCCAGGATCAGGGCGGCGAAGATGCCGCAGGGGCCGGTGCCGATCACGACCGGGCGGCGCCATCCCGGTCCTGGCGCGCGGGCGACGTGGCGATAGGCGAGGTCCGGCGTGGGCGCCAGCGTGCGTGCCAGCGCCGGGTCCCGCGCGGCGCGGCGGAGCAGCGCGGCCTCGTCCGCCACCTCGATGTCGACGGAATAGACCAGGTGGATGTCGGAGCGCCGACGCGCATCCCAGGCGCGGCGCGCGACGCGGAGGGAACGCAGTTCGGCGCCCGGCAGGCCGAGCCGCGCGCACACGGCATGTTCCAGCGCCTCGGGCGGATGGTCGAGGGGGAGTTTGAGGTCGCTCAGCCGCAGCATCGGCGCGCTATAGCACGGGATCCCGATAGCCGAAGGAGCCCCCTGCGGTCCGAGGCCGGGCATCGGACCGGGAGCGCAAGGCGCGACCGTGCCCGGGCGGGCCTTGATTGCCGGCGCTCCGGTGCGGGGCGGGCAAGCCAGGCACAGCCAGGTGCGCGCCGGCGCCTGAAGCCAAGCTAATGCCCGCCGCCGAGATAGGCGTCGCGGACCTCGGGCATCGCCAGCAACTCCCGCCCGCTGCCGGCCAGCGTGATGCGCCCGTTCACCAGCACGTAGCCGCGATGGGCGAGGCGGAGCGCCTGGTTCGCGTTCTGCTCGACCAGCAGGACGGTCAGCCCTTCCTTTTCGTTCAGGTCGCGGATGGCCGAGAAGATCTGCCGCACGATCAGCGGCGCGAGGCCGAGGGATGGCTCGTCCAGCAGCAGCAGCCGCGGCTTCGACATCAATGCACGGCCGATCGCGAGCATCTGCTGCTCCCCGCCCGACAGGGTACCGCCGCGCTGGGCCTGGCGTTCGCGCAGGCGCGGGAACAGCGCGAAGACCTGGTCCAGCAGCGGTGGCGGATCGTGGCCGGCGACCTGCGCGCCCATCAGCAGGTTCTCCATGACCGACATGCGCGGGAAGACGCGCCTTCCCTCCGGCACCTGCGCGAGGCCCATGCGCATGATCTCATGCGTCGGCAGCTGCGTGACGTCGCGGCCCTCGAAGGCGATGCGCCCGGCGCGCGCGCGGGGGTCGCCGCAGATCGTCATCAGCAGCGTGGACTTGCCCGCGCCGTTGGCGCCGACCAGCGTCACGATCTCGCCCTGCGCGACCTCGATCGACACGTCGCGCAGCGCCTGCACGGCGCCGTAGGAGGTGGAGACGGCGTCCACGGCGAGCATGGGCGCGCTCATGCCTCGTCCCCCTCGCCGAGATAGGCGGCGATGACGCGGGTATCGGCGCGAATGGCGGCCGGCGTGCCGTCGGCGATCTTCTTGCCGTGGTCGAGTACGACGATGCGGTCGGAGATGCCCATCACCACGCCCATGTCGTGCTCGATCAGCAGGATGGAGCAGCCGCCGTCGCGGATGGCGCGGAGCAGCACGCCGAGTTCGTCGGATTCGCGGGGATTCAGGCCGGCGGCGGGCTCGTCGAGGCAGAGCAGGACGGGGTCGGTGCACATGGCGCGCGCGATCTCGAGCCGCCGCTGCTGGCCATACGGCAGCGCGCCGGCCGGGTCGTCGGCGCGCTCGATCAGGCCGGTGGCTTCCAGCCAATGCGTCGCCTTCTCGATGGCCAGGCGTTCGGCGCGCCGGTAGCCGGGCAAGCCGATCAGGCCGCCGATGCCGAAGCCGGTCGCCGCCATCAGGGTGTTGTGCTGCGCGACGAGCAGGTTCTCGAGTGCCGTCATGCCGGGGAACAGGCGGATGTTCTGGAAGGTGCGCGCGACGCCCGCGCGCGCGATGCGGTGGCCGGGCAGGCGCTGGAGGTCCACCGGCGCGCCGTCGCGCATGAGGCGCAGCGCGCCCCCGGTCGGCCGGTAGAAGCCGGTGATGCAGTTGAACATCGTCGTCTTGCCGGCGCCGTTCGGGCCGATGATGGCGGTGATGTCGCGCTGCAGGGCGGTGAAGGAGACGGCGTCGACGGCGGTCAGGCCGCCGAAGCGCATCGTCAGCCCCTCGGCCTCGAGGATCGGCGTCGCCATCGGTTCAACCGCGCCCTTCGCCGACATGCTCGGCGCCGATCGCGCGCCGTGCGCCAAGCGCCACGGTGGGCGTGCGGCTGCCGACCAGGCCGCGCGGGCGCACCACCATGATCAGCACCATCGCGCCGCCGAAGACCAGCATGCGGTATTCGTCGAGGTCGCGGAACAGCTCGAAGCCGCCGATCATCACCAGCGCCGCGATGGCGATGCCGATCTGGCTGCCCATGCCGCCCAGCACGACGATCGCGAGGATGATGGCGCTCTCGATGAAGGTGAAGGATTCCGGGCTGATGAAGCCCTGGCGCGTGGCGAAGAAGGCGCCGGCGAAGCCGCCGAACATCGCGCCCATGGCGAAGGCCGTGAGCTTCGTGTTGGTGACGTTGATGCCGAGCGCGCGGCAGGCGATCTCATCCTCCCGCAACGCTTCCCAGGCGCGGCCCAGCGGCTGCCGGCGCATCCGGATGCTGACCCAGTTGGTCAGCAGCGCGAGGATGAGGATGAGGTAGTACAGGAAGATGACGCGGTGGACCGGGGAGGGCTCGATGCCGAAGAAGCCGGCGAAGGTGTCGGGCTCGCCCGACATGCTGAAAGGCAGGCCGAAGAAGGAGGGGCGGGGGATCCCGGTGATGCCGTTCGGTCCGCCGGTGAGGCTGACCCAGTTGATCAGCACGACACGGATGATCTCGCCGAAGGCGAGCGTCACGATCGCGAGGTAGTCGCCGCGCAGGCGCAGCACCGGGAAGCCGAGCAGGATGCCCCAGAAGGCCGCGAGGATGCCGGCGAGCGGCAGGCACACCCAGAAGGACAGGCCGAAGGTCGTGGCGAGTAGCGCGTAGGAATAGGCGCCGACCGCGTAGAAGGCGACGTAGCCGAGGTCGAGCAGCCCCGCGAGCCCGACCACGATGTTGAGCCCCCAGCCGAGCATCACGTAGGTCAGCACCAGGATGCCGAGGTCGAGCTCGTAGCGCCCCGTCCCGGGGATGAAGGGAAGCACGACGGCGGCGCCGAGCAGCAGGGGCGCCACGAAGGTGCCGGCGCGGCGCAGCACCTCGGTCCGCGCGGCGGTGCGCGGCTTCGCCTCTCCGCGCAGGCCGCGCCAAGTGACCAGGCCGAGCCGGCCGAAGAAGGCGATCAGCACCAGGATCGCGACATCCGCCCAGCGTTGCCGGATCATCAGCGCGCCATCGGCGCCGACATCGGTGCGCAGCCCGACGATCGGGATGAACAGGCCGGCCGCGACCAGCGCCGTGATGGCGGCATCCTTCATGGCCGCCGCGGTGACGGAGGGGCGGTTCGCCATGGTGATTGCGGCGACCTCGCCGGTCATACCTTCTCGACCTCCGCCCGGCCGAGAAGGCCGGTCGGCATGAAGATCAGCACGAGCACGAGGATCGAGAAGGCCGCGACATCCTTGTACTGGACACTGAAATAGGCGGACCAGAAGGTCTCGATCAGCCCGATCAGCAGCCCGCCCAGCACGGCGCCGGGCAGGGACCCGATGCCGCCGAGCACGGCGGCCGTGAAGGCTTTCACGCCGGCCAGGAAGCCGATGTAGAAGTCGATCACGCCGTAGCGCAGCAGGTACATGCTGCCCGCGACCGCGGCCAGCGCCGCGCCGATCACGAAGGTCAGGCTGATCGTGCGGTCGGTGTTGATGCCGAGCAGGCTCGCCATCTTCCGGTCCTGTTCGCAGGCCCGCATCGCGCGGCCTAGCGGCGTTCGCGTCACGAGATACGTGAAGATGCCGAGCACGCCGAGCGTCACCGCGATGATCAGCATCTGCATGTAGGAGAACTGCACGGCGAAGCCCTGCGCCTCCATCACCTCGATGCCGCCGGGCAGCAGCGGCTCGATCGGCTTGACGCGCGCGCCCTGGGCCACCTGCATGTAGTTCTGCAGCACGATGGACATGCCGATCGCGCTGATCAGCGGCGCCAGGCGGAAGGACCCGCGCAGCGGCCGGTAGGCGATCCGCTCGACCGTCCAGCCATAGAGCGCGGTGACGCACATCGACACGAGCAGCACGATCAGGATCGCCGCCGGCCCGTCCATGATGCCGCCCGAGACGAGCATCACGATCGAGATCAGCGCTACGAAGGCGCCGACCATGAAGATGTCGCCATGCGCGAAGTTGATCATGCCGATGATGCCGTAGACCATGGTGTAGCCCACGGCGATGAGCCCGTAGATCATGCCGAGGCTGATCCCGTTGATCAGCTGCTGCAGCGCATAAGCCACAGGCCGTCTCCCTTCGTTGCGCGCGTGAAGTCCTGCCGCGACGCTACGACAGGCACGGCATGGCCGGAAGGGAGGATGGTGCCCAGGGGCGGAATCGAACCACCGACACTGCGAATTTCAGTCGCAGAGCCGTGCCCGACACGTGCCGCCACGATGAGTCCGCGAGCCGACAACGGTTCCGGAATCTGTTGACCTTCTTCGCCGACCCTGCGACTTCGTACGCCACGAACCGTCAGAAGGCGACGGAGAAATGAGTCCGCAAAGAGTCCGCAAGCCGGCCGAGCGACCCTCACGCCTCAGGCTCTCGGATGCAGTCGTCGAGGCGGCGATCTGCCCACCCGGCCGGAAGGACGTCCTCCTGTTCGACGCCGACCTCCGCGGCTTCGCCGTGCGGGTCACCCGCACGGGCGGCAAGACGTTCCTCCTCCAATACCGCGTCGGGGGGATCGGTCGCCGTGCGGTGATCGGGACCTGGGGCGAGATCACCACCGCCAAGGCGCGCAAGAGCGCCGAGACGCTCAGGGGCGCCGTTCGCGATCACCGCGACCCCGTCGCCGAGCGGCGTCAGCGCCTTGCCGAGCAGCGGGCCGCCGAGGCGCGCGCGAAGGCGGAGGCGAGCGCAGCCGAAGCCGCCGGCGCCTTCACAGTCGAAAGGCTGATTGCCCATTGGACCGAGCTTCGCCTGTCCGAGCGGTCGGCTTCCTATCGGGCGCGAGCACCGCGCGACATGCGCCGCGCCTTCGGGACGTGGTGCGCCGCTCCGGCCGCCGACCTCGATCGGACGGCGGCGGTCGGCATCCTCGACGAGGTGAAGTCGAAGCAGGGGCCGGTCGCGGCCAACCGCCTTCGTGCCGTCGCCTCAGCCTGCTGGTCCTGGGCGCTGAAGCGAGGCTCTCTTGCCGAGAACCCATGGAAGGATACCGAGCGGCCGGCGGCGGAGGCGGCCCGCGAGCGCGTCCTGACGGACGCCGAAGTTGGTGCGCTTTGGACCGCCGCGGGCGCGCTCGACGCGCCCTGGGGCGGGCTCGTGCGCACCCTCCTCCTGACTGGCCAGAGGCGCAGCGAGGTCGCCGGGATGATGTGGACCGAGATCGACATCGACAGCGCGACCTGGTCGCTGCCTGCGGCTCGGGTGAAGAACCGGCACGCACACACGGTTCCGCTCTCCGCGCAGATGCTCGATGTGCTGCAGGCGCAGCCGCGCTTCCGGGCCAAAGAGAGGGGTGCCGGTCTGGTCTTCCGCGGCGCACGAGGCACTGCGCCCAGCGGCTTCGGTCGCGTGAAGGTGCGGCTCGACAAGGCGATGGCGAAGGCAGCTAAGGAGGCGGGGCGCCCCTAAGTGTCGTGGACGCTTCATGACCTCCGGCGGACGGTTGCCACTGGCCTGCAGCGCCTCGGCATTCGCCTCGAGGTCACGGAGGCGATCCTCAACCACGTAAGCGGCAGCCGGGCGGGGATCGTCGGCGTGTATCAGCGTCACGGGTGGGCGACCGAGAAGCGCGCTGCCCTCGACGCCTGGGGCGCCCGAGTGGGGACACTGGCCTCGGCCGGCCGAGGGGATCCCGCGGTCGTCCCAGCAGATGCGCTCGCAGAACGGCGGGCGAAGCGTCAGGCGCGGCGATGAGCGAAGCGGGGGAGGATTACCCTCTGAGTAATTGGCAACACTGGCAACAAGCGAGGTTTTTTTAGCCCTTCCGGTGTTGCCAGTCATGTTGCCAGTCTGGTCGACCGGCAACACCCACAGGCGGGCGTCGCTCCTCCTAGTGTAGCGCGACGATCTGGATGGGAGCGCGCGTCAATCAGGAGGCCGCGTTGAAGGCGCGGTGAGCCGGCGCGGCAGAGGCGAGCGGACATTCCTGTCCTGGAGCACCACCTCGGCGCGAATATCGAGACTCCGGACGGGAGGATCCCGATGCGGGTGGTCGTTCGGCAGCAGCCGGACGGCCAGGTGGCCTAATACCTGGGGATCGGGGATGACGGGCGCCTTGAGGCGGTCCGGGCCGCCCGTGGATCCTCGACAAACGAGACCAAGGGGCAGCCCGGGGGGCGTGCTGGGGGAAGGAACCCCGAGCAGCCGAGGTTAGCCATGGTAGCAGAGGCGGGTTGTCGTCAACCTCGACATCAAGAACCCGAACACGGCCGCGGTGGCCCATGGCGACCCGGAGGTGCTGCTGGCCAAGCTCGACGCCGCCCGAGGCCGAGACTGCCCGCCTGCGGGACCAGCTGAAGGCCATCCTGGCCGAGGCGCTTGCCCGCTGACCCATGCTATCCTGTCCGCCATGGACGCCACGCCCATGATCGCCGAGCTGGACGCCAAGCGGGAGGCGCTGGCCGCGCTGTGCCGCCGCTTCGGCGTGGCGCGGCTGGAGCTGTTCGGCTCCGCCGCGCGCGGCACCGACTTCGCGCCGGCGCGCAGCGACCTCGACTTCCTGGTGACGCTGACGCCGGCAGCGCGCGATGACCTCGCGGGCTTCGCCGAACTGCGGGAGGCGCTGGAGGCGCTGTTCGGCCGCCGCGTGGACCTGCTGGAGCGCGAAGCGATCGAGGCCAGCCGCAACCCGATCCGCCGCCGCCGCATCCTGAACGAAGCCCGCCCGCTCTATGCCGCCTGAGCCGCCGTCGCTGCCCGAGCGCGAACTCGCGGTGCTGTGGGACATGCTGCTGGCCGCGCGGGATGCGCAGAGCTTCGTGGCAGGGCTGGACGAGGCCGCCTTCCTTGCGAGCCGCCTGCACCAGGCCGCCGTGATCCGCGCGCTGGAAGTGCTGGGAGAGGCGGCGGGCCGTGTCTCCCGCGACAGCTGCGCGGCGCTGCCGGACCTGCCCTGGCGGGAGATGACGGGGCTGCCCGCGATGGACGAAGTGAGGATGGAAAGGGAAGTCGTCTCGCTGTTGTTCGTGCTTCGCGCGCTGATCGAGGGCGTGCCGTGACAGCCGGCAGCCCGATTCCTTCAGAGCCCATCGAAACTAGCGCGACTGGCGTCTCGGCGACCTCGGCCGTGCACAAGCTGACGAGCTCCGAGATCGAAGCCGCCAACCGTGCCGAAGCCACTGCCCTGCTGATCCGCGCAGACGGGCCATGGCGGGCGGATCGACCTGCTGGCCATCGCGCCCGACGGCGCGCTCGTGCTGATCGAGATCAAACGGGATCGCACGCCGCGCGAGGTCGTAGCCCAGGCCCTCGACTACGCGGCCTGGGTGGACGCCCTGCAGCCCGATGACATCGCTGCCATCTACGGCCGCTTCGCGCCGGGCAAGAGCCTGGCCGAGGATTTCCGGCAGCGCTTCGGCCAGCCCCTCGATGAGGAAACCAGAACACAGTGGTGCCGTCGACCACGCCGAAGTGGCGCCATACGGTCGAGACGCTGAAGCAGCGCTTTCCGCGTCACAATGGGTGACGCCCCGCAGCATCGGGCCTTGCCGAGGAGGGACCACCGTTCATGACGGGTGACACCCACCAGATGCAGATGCTGCTCCTTGAGGACGTGCTCGATCCTGCAAAGCCGATGTGCCTGCCGCCGGGGCCACGCGCGCTCTACCTGCACGACGGAGAGGCCAGGATCGGCGATCGGTCCCTGTCGCCTGATGCGACCCTGTTCTCTGACGCAGCCATCGAGGTCACCGGGCACGGCACGCTCTGGCGGTTTGAGGTGGCGCGCCGTCCGCCCGACTGGACCGTGCCGCCGGAGGATCGCGCTCGTCTGCTGCTCGCCCGCCCGCTGGCGCGCGATCCGTCCCTGCCTTTCGTGCTGCGCCTCGACCGCGTGGATTTCATCCCGAACGCCGACACGCCCGCGCACGGCCACTACGGCCAGGGGATCCGCCGCCTGCTTGCTGGCCGCCTGCTTCTGCGGATCGGTGATCGCGTCGAGCGCCGGCACCCCGGCGAGGCGTGGTTCGAAACCGGGCAGGAGCCCGTCACCGCCCGCGGCCTCGTGCCCGAGACGGCCTTCATCCGCGCCCTGGTGATGGATACCGACATGCAGGGCAGGTCGAGCTTCCTCGCCTGGACACCCGAGGATGCGGCAGCGCCGCGCAACGTCACCTACCGCCTGTTCCTCGACGAGCTCACGCGCCTCCCGTGACCGCCGCGCTCCGCTGGTGCACGACGCGGCCCCCGACAATCGTCAGCTCCGCCGCGATATCCCCGAACGCCGCATCCGGTACCGTCAGCGGGTCGGCGCTCAGCACCGCGAAATCCGCGAACTTGCCTGGCTCGATCGAGCCCTTCCGGTCCTCCTCCATGGTCAGGAAGGCACCGTGGTTCGTCACCGCGCGCAGCGCCTCCTCCCGGCTCAGCGCCTGGCCGGGGGCGATGGGGCGGCGCTCCGCCGTGCTCATGCGCGTCACCGCCTGCATGACCGGCTGCCACAGCGAGATCGGCACGTTGTCGGTGGCCAGTGAGACCGGCACGCCGGCCTCGCGCAGCCAGCGGAGGGGCACGATCGAATCCTCATCGGCCAAGCCGTGCCGGGCCTGCATCAAATGGCCTTCCTTCGCGATGTAGCGGTTCGTGTGCGTGGTCACCACGAGGCCGAGGTCTCGGATCAGCTGAACCTGATCCCGCGTCAGCACCGAGATGTGGCCGAGCACCCAGCGCAGGCCGCGGATCGGCGCGATTCGATCCACCTCGGCGAACAGCTCCAGCATGTTGGGCCAGATTCCGGTGACGCGGATGCCCTGCCGCGCGCAGGCAACCAGGAGCGCCTTCGCGCGCTCCCGCGGCAGACCCATGTCGTAGTTGAAGCCGGCCCAGCCGGTGGTCGGCGCCGCGGCGCGGATCGCATTTTCCGGGTTGCGGCCGATCTCGGTGATGAGCCCGCCCACGCGCAGCATGTCATCGCCGAGCCCGCGGCCGGCTAGCCAATGCGCCCAGCCCTCGACCAGACGGTCCAGGTCCGTGTCCTCGACACCGCGCCAGTCCGGACAGAAGACCAGGTTCGCCCGCATCGTCAGCCGGCCCGCCTCGTGCACCTGGCGATAGGCGCGCAGCAGTTCCGCGGCGACGCCATGGCCCTCGTAGATGCTGGTGGTGCCGAAGGCATGGTAGGCGGCAGCCGCGGCCGGCAGGCTCGCCGCGCGTTCCGCCACCGTGAAGCCAGGCGCGGCGCGGAGCAGTGACAACTCGACCAGCGGCATGAAGGTCTGTTCGCGGAAGATGCCGGTCGGCGCGCCCGAGGCATCCGTCTCGATCTCGATGCTCGGCGCAGGTGGCACCGTGTCCGGGCCGATCCCGGCCAAGGCAAGCGCGCGGGAATTCCCGACCGACACCAGCGGCAGCGTGTGCCGCCAATAGCCCCAGATCGGCTTGATGTAGACCGGGTTGTGCGGCGCCGCTTCGTCGAGGTCATGCCGCGTCGGCCAGCGCCCCTCGACCAGGCCCTTCTCCGGGTCGCGATAGAAGGGCGGCTCGCCGAGCGGCATGGTGACGATCCATTCGCCCGGCTGCCTGCCCTGCGCGAGTTCCGCAATGCGCGCCTGCACATCCGCGATGGACCGGCAGCCCGCGAGGCTCGGCAGCACCTGGCGCAGCCCCGCACGGTCCATATGGGCGTGCCCGTCGATCAACCCCGGCATCATGGTGCGGCTGGCGAGCGCGATCTCCTGCGTGCCGGGCCCGCGATGCCGCGCGACGGCCGCGGCGTCGCCGACCGCGAGGACGCGGCCGTCCCGCACCGCGACCGCCTCGGCCACCGAGAAGCGGTCGTCCATCGTCAGCACCTTGCCGCCCGTCAGGATCAGGTCGGCGGGGATGGCATCCATGAGGCGGCTCCGGGGCACTGCGCCGCGCCACGGTCCAGCCGGGACACCAAAGGGTCAAGCGCGCCGCGGACGGAATTGTTGCGCCCCTGTCAGCCACTTCGCCAGGATGGCGCCCGTCCGACACGGAGGCTGGAACAATGAAGCGTCGCTCCCTCTTCGCCGCGACCGGCGCAGGGCTGGTTCTGGCAGCGCCCCGGCTGCAGGCGCAGGGCACCTGGCCGAGCCGCCAGATCCGCCTGGTCGTCCCGTTCAGCCCCGGCGGGTCGGTGGACGCCATGGCGCGCGTCACGGCGCAGAAGCTGCAGGAACGGCTCGGCCAGCCGGTGATCGTCGAGAACCGCACCGGCGGCAACGGCGCGATCGGCGGCATCGCCGTCGCGCAGTCCCCGCCCGATGGCTACACCTTCTGCTTCTCCGCCAGCATCCAGATCCTGGCGCGGCTGGTCATGCGCAGCCCCGGCTATGACCCGATGGTCGACCTGCAGCCGGTCGCGCGCGTCGGCCAGGGCCCGCTGCTGCTGATCATGAACCTCCAGCGGCCGCAGACGACGCTACAGGAGGTCGCGGCCGCCGTGCGCGCCAACCCGCGCGACTGGTCCTTCGGCGTGTCGTCGCTGGGCTCGGCCGGGCACCTGGCGACGGTGGAGTTCATCCGCCAGGTCGGCGTGGATGTGACCGCCGCGTCCTATCGGGGTACTTCGCCGGCGCTGGCGGACATGATGGGCGGGAGCATCGCGCTGATCTTCGACCCGATGCTCGCAACGCTGCCGCCGGTGCGAGCCGGTCGGGTGAAGGGTGTGGCCATCACCTCCGCGCAGCGCAGCGCGGCGGCGCCAAACATTCCGACGACCGCGGAAGGCGGCATGCCGAGCATCGACCTGGAATCCTGGTGGGCGCTGTGGGGGCCGCGCGGCCTGCCCGCGGAGATCACCGCGCGCATCAACGCGGAACTGGCAACCGCGATGTTCGAGGCCGATGTCCGCGAAAGGGTCGGGAGCCTGGGGATCGAGCCGATGTTCCAGGCCGGTGCCGAGCTGGCGCAGTTCATGGAGCGTGACTTCGCGCGGTCGCAGGAACTGCTGAGGATCGCGAACTTTCAGCCCCAGTAGCGCTTGGCACGACCCGCTCGCGAGGAACACGGCGACCTTCACTGAGAATGAATTCGTCCCACCGTGCGGGGCTGCCCGGCATCGCCGTTGCGTCCGCCCAGAGCGCGCCCGACGGTGGGCCTGCCCCACATGCGTGGACGCCTCAGATAGGCTGAAGGGCCTGGAGGTGAGGATGTCGGAGGGCGTGAAACGGCGCCGGAGCTTCCCGGAGGCGCTCAAGTACGAGGCGGCGGCCGCTCGGTCTCATAGGTGGCGGCGGAGCTGGGCGTGCCGGATCGCTTGATCCGGTCCTGGCTGCGCTAGGCCGAGGGGCGGCCTCCTGTGGTGCGCGACGCGCTGGCGCCGACAGGTTCAAGGCACGGCCAGTTTCGGCTGTCCCGAGCGGAGTTGAGCCCGCCATCGGTGAGCCGGTAGGGCAGCGATGCCCGACTACCCTCCGACGCTGCCGGCGTGACCGCCGGTCTCCCCGGCTCGGTATCGGGACCCGTCGCCGGCCCTCTTCCAGGGCGGTTCGCTCCCAGCGTTGCGGCCGTTGCGCAGAAGCCACACGCCCCACGAAGAGGATTCCTGCACGTTCATCCGGATGCAACGCTGGCGCTCTTCGGAAGTTCCCTGGATGCGGCGATGGGCCGCGATCCCGGCAGCAGGACGCCAGCCATGAACTCAAAGAAGGCCTTACTCCTCGCAACCGTGATGGCGATGCCGGCTGCCGCCATCGCGCAGCCGGTCAGCGGCCTATACGTGGCCGGCGGCGCCGGCGTGAACTGGCTCACCGATTCCGACGGCGGCAATCTGCAGAGCTTCATCGACAGCACCAACGTCAATCCGAACAATCTCGGTCTGACGCCGAGCGGAGGCTTCAACGCCTCGTTCAACCTCGGCTTCGTGGGGCTGATCTCGGTCGGCTACGGCTTCGGCAACGGCCTGCGCCTCGAGCTCGAGGGCAACTACCGGCAGAACGACGCCGATCAGGTGAGCGCGACGGGATTCACCGGCACCTCGGGCGGCACTGCGCGAACCTACGGCATCATGGCCAACGCCTTGTACGACTTCGGCGCCACCTCGCGCTGGACCGTGCAGCCTTATCTCGGCCTCGGCGCGGGCTACGCGATCCATGAATATGACAACGTCTCGCTTCGCGGGCGCACAACCGCGGGGACGACGGTCCCGCAGTTCCGCATCGATGATTCCGACGGACGCTTCGCCTACCAGGCGATCGTCGGCCTCGGCATCCCGATCACCTCTGTTCCTGGCCTCGCCCTCACCGCCGAGTACCGCTTCTTCGGCATGCTGTCGCCGGAATTCTCCGCGACCGCGACCAATGCAGCGGGGGTCACGCGCCGGACGAATGTCGAGGTCGATGCCTTCAATCATTCGATCCTGCTCGGCGTCCGCTACAACTTCGGACACGCGGCGCCCGCGCCGAGCGCCGTCGCCGCCGTCGCTCCCGCTCCAGCGCGTACCTTCCTCGTCTTCTTCGACTGGAATCGTGCGGATCTGACGGCGCGCACGCGCCAGATCATCGCCGAGGCGGCGCAGGCGCGCACCCGGCAGCAGGTGACGCGCCTCGAGGTGACGGGCCATACCGACACGTCGGGTTCGCCGCAGTACAACCAGGGCCTGTCGGAACGCCGCGCGAATGCGGTCGCCGCCGAGCTCGTGCGCCTCGGCGTGCCGCGAAACGAAATCACGGCGCGCGGTGTTGGTGAGGGCCAGTTGCTCGTCCCGACCTCGGACAACACCCGCGAGCCGCAGAACCGCCGCGTGGAAATCGTGCTGCGCTGAAGCCGCGCCGGCAAGGAGCACAATGCGGTGCAACTTGCCGACGCTCGCCAGGACATGGCGCGTGGCCGAGGGAGATATCCGATGCATGGCGGAAGCGCGGACGGTGTGCCGACCGCCACCGGCGGTCACGTTCGAAGCCGCAATCATCGATGCGGCCAGTGTCGTCGCAGGAGGGAAGCTGCGCCGCGTGCTGGAGGCGAATTCGGGAAGCCGGAGCACCTGAAGGGAGCCCTCTCGGTCCGGGACAGCGAAAATCGCCCAGGGCTGACGTTCGTGGTCGTACGGATCGCGCCCAGATAAGACCGGACAGGCGGCATGGATTGAAGGGCGAGGCGCTCGAAGGGTTGTGGCCGCCTCGGCCACGGCCCATCTCCGCAAAGCGCCGGGTCGTTCGGGTCGTGGCGGCCACCCCCGCCGCATCACGTGGCCAACGTCTTTCGACCGCCCATCCAAAGCCGCTCCGCGCCGTCGATGCGCGGCCATGATCAGCCCAGGAGGGGATGCGCCGTGCCGATCCTCGGTATCCAGCATGTGACGACATACAGGTACCGGCAGCCTGTCGCCTTCGGCGAGCACCGGATGATGTTCCGTCCGCGGGAGGGGCATGACCAGCGGCTGATCGAGGCAACGCTCGAGATCACGCCGGAACCCTCGGCGATCCGCTGGCTGCATGACGTCTTCGGCAACAGCGTCGGCATCGCGCATTTCTCGACCCGTGCCAGCGAACTGCGCTTCGCCAGCAGCGTTTGGATCGATCATTCGCCGGTGAACGCGCTCGACTATCCGATCGCACGCGACGCCGAGACCTATCCCTTCTCCTACGATGTAGAGGACATGGCGGATCTCGCCCGCTCCATCGAGAGGCAGTATCCGGACCCCGAGCATGCCGTGGAACGCTGGGCGCGCCAGTTTCTCTGGCGTGACGGGCCGACCGGAACGCGCGACCTGCTCGCCGACCTCACCCACGGCGTTCGTCGCCACTTCGTGTATGTCGCCCGCGCCGAGCGCGGCGTGCAGGACCCACTCACGACCCTGCGCCTCGGCAGCGGCACCTGCCGGGACTTCGCGGTCTTCATGATCGAGGCATTGCGCGCGCTCGGCCTCGCGGCGCGCTTCGTCTCGGGGTATCTGTATGCGCCGGAGCCCAGCGGCCGGGTTGGAGGTGGCGCAACGCATGCGTGGCTGCGCGTCTATGTGCCGGGCGCGGGCTGGGTCGAGCTCGATCCGACCAACGGCATCATCGGCAATCGCGACCTGGTCAGGGTCGCCATCGCCCGCGATCATCGCCAGGTCGTGCCGCTGCACGGGACCTGGACAGGCTTTCCGTCTGACCATCTCGGCATGACGGTCGACGTCACCGTCACGGACGTCCGGCCGCGTGCATGAGTCCGCGCCGGGCCCCGGGCTACCGGGCCCAACGCCGCGTTGCCACGCTGACGGCCCGCCCGTCCGCGCCGGCCTCTCGTTCTGCAGGAGCTTTCCATGCGCATCAGCGCCGGCTGCCAGATCGTCTATGACTGCCCGCAGCCCACGCCGATGCTATTGGTGGTCACGCCACATCCCTCTCGCGTGCCAGACCTGATCGGGCCGCATGAGCTGGCCTTCGATCCGCCGGTCGCTGCCAGGAGTTACAGCGACGGCTTCGGCAATGTCTGCACGCGAATCGTGGCCCCCGCCGGTCGGCTGACGATCGCGACGCGCATACTCGTCGAGGATTCCGGCATGCCCGATCCCGTCATCCGGGCGGCGTGGCAGCGTTCCGTCGAGGAACTGCCGGACGAGATGCTGATCTATCTCCTCGGCAGCCGCTATTGCGATACCGATCGGTTGTCGGACATAGCCTGGTCGCTGTTCGGCCAGGGGCCGACCGGTTGGGACAGGGTGCAGGCGATCTGCGACTACGTGCATGACCGCATCGCCTTCGGCTACGAGCATGCGCGCGCGACGCGAACCGCCTCGGAAGCCTTCATGGAGCGCCGAGGCGTGTGCCGCGACTACGCGCATCTCGCGATCACGCTGTGCCGCTGCGTCAACATCCCGGCGCGCTACTGCACGGGCTATCTGGGCGACATCGGCATGCCGCCGCCCTATGGGCCGATGGATTTCGCCGCGTGGTTCGAGGTCTTTCTCGATGACCGCTGGCACACCTTCGATGCGCGCAACAACGTCCCGCGCATTGGGCGAATCCTGCTTGCGCGCGGCCGCGATGCAACCGACGTCGCGATCGCGACGACCTTCGGGCCCTGCACGCTGGTGGGATTCAGCGTCTTCACGGACGAAGTGACGCCGTAATGTCTGGCGGCCGAAGGCTTCACCTTCGGCCCTAATTCTCGGATGCGGAGATCCAGTCGCCTGGCTTCGCCGGACTGCCGGCGGGCCGCATTCGCGGCCTCGGCAGCCTGGTGCGGCAGGGGGTAGATCCTTCGGCCGCCTAAGTGGAGCGATCATCCTGCCTGCACGTCGTTCCGCCACAGCAAGCCGGTCGCGGCAAGCGCCCGGGGCCGACGCGGCTGCGGCGCAGGGCGCTTTTGGCATGGCGCGCAACTCACCATCTGCCTGATGCGGATGGAGGCGCGCGACACGCGCCAACGCCTTTTCAGCGCGAGCAGCGAACCAGATGCAACTTTCCGCGCGAAGCGCGCGTTACTGGACGTCGTCGCGACGCCGATCCTCCTCTCGACGGGCCTTCCGACGTCCATAGGTAGCGCGGACGCTGTCGGCGCGATGGAAGACCGATCGTGTGGTGTGGTCCTGGCGTCGTGCGGGAGACCTTCCCGCCCATGCCCGCTATCGAACGTGTGCCTTGGCGTCGTGCGGCACGGGCATGTGCCCATGCGCGGCGCGTGTCCGGGCGTGCGCCAGGATACTGCGATCGCGCCGCCACGGACCGCCCCGTGTCGGAAGCGGGCTTCGCGTGCAAGACACCGCGCGCTTCGGCGCTCATGCAGAAAATGCGGCAGGAGTTCCATCACGATGACGTCCCGAGCGCCTCCACTTCACCGGATAGCCTTCCTTGGAAACCATGCGCCGCGCATGTGCGGCCTCGCCACCTTCACCGGCGACCTTCGCAGCGCCGTCGCGGGCGCAGTGCCGGATGCCGAATGCTTCGTCCTGGCGATGACCGATCCCGGCGCCGACTACGACTATCCGCCGGAAGTCTGGCTCGACATCCCTGAAGACGTTCCCCAGGCCTACGGCCGTGCGGCCGAGTTCCTCGGCGACGTCAATGCCGACATCCTCTGTGTTCAGCACGAGTACGGCATCTATGGTGGTCCCGATGGGGACCGACTGCTTGCCCTTGTCAGGCGCGCGACCATGCCGGTGGTCGCGACGCTGCACACCGTGCTGGACCATCCGACGCCCGGCCAGTTCCGCGTCCTGCAGGAACTCATCCGCTGCGCAAGCCGGCTGGTGGTGATGACCGAGCGGGCGCAGCGTATTCTGCGCGAGGTCCACGGCGTGCCCGCGGAGCAGATCGCTGTCATCCCGCACGGCATTCCCGATCCTCCTGCCGAGGATCCTCCCATGGCGCACAAGGCCGAGTTCGACGCCGTCGGGCGAACGGTGCTGCTCACCTTCGGCCTGCTTTCACCCGGCAAGGGAGTCGAGCAGGCGATCCGCGCGATGCCCGCGATCGTCGCGCAGCGGCCCGACGCGCTCTACCTCGTCCTCGGCGCCACCCATCCCAACATCCTGCGTCGGGAAGGCGAGGCCCACCGCGATTCCCTGAAGCGGTTGGCGGCACAACTCGGCGTCGCGGACCATGTGCGCTTCCTTGATCGCTTCGTGGACCTGCCGACGCTGACCCGCGCCATCGCCGCGGCCGATATCTATCTCACCCCGTACCTGAACGAGGCGCAGAGCGTTTCCGGCACGCTCGCCTACAGCTTCGGAATGGGAAAGGCAGTGGTCTCGACACCGTACTGGCATGCCGCGGAACTTCTGGCGGAAGGACGCGGCGCACTGGTGCCCTTCGCCGATCCGGCGGCGATCGCTTCGGCTGTCGTCGGCCTCCTTGCGGACCCGGCGCGGCTGCGCGCGATGCGTGAAGCCGCCTATGCGCTGGGCCACGGCATGCGGTGGTCGAGGATCGGCGCACTCTATCGCGACGTCTTCGCCGCGGCGCGGCTGGAGGCGACCAGGCAGCGCCGGCTGTCCCCGCGCGCGGCGCCCTCGATCCCGCCCAGGATCGCGGAGGCCGGCGGTACGCCCGCCCTCATCGCGCCGCCGGTGCGGCTGACCCACCTTGCCCGACTCATGGATTCGACGGGAATTGCGCAGCACGCGACGCGCGCGATCGTGGACCGGACGCATGGGTATTGCCTCGACGACAATACCCGGGCGCTCATCCTCGGCACGATCCTGACGGCCGAAGGCGACCCCGCTGCCTCGGCAATGCCGGCGAACTTCCTCGCCACGACATCCGCCTTCGTCCAGCATGCCTGGGATGCCGACACTGGGCGCTTCCGCAACTTCATGGCCTATGACCGCCGGTGGCTTGAGGCCGTCGGCTCGCAGGACAGCCATGGCCGCGCGGTCTGGGCCCTCGGCACGGTCATGGCCCGCGGGGAAGACCAGTCGCAACGGGGGTGGGCACATGGTCTGCTCGAACATGCGGCGCCGCCGGCGCTCCGGTTCGACTCCCTGCGTGCATGGGCATTTGCATTGCTCGGCGTGGTCGAAGCGCTGGCGGTCCGGCCCGGTGACCTGCGGCTGGAGCGGCTGCGCACCAAGCTCGCGGAACGGCTCCATGACCATCTGCGCGGCAACCGGCGGCCTGGCTGGACCTGGTTCGAGGATGTCGTGGCCTATGACAATGGGCGCCTGCCGCAGGCGCTCATCGCGGCTGGCCACCAGGCCGGGAGGGCGGAGTGGTTGGCGTCGGGGATCGAGGCGCTCGCCTGGCTTTGCCGGAACCAGCGCGCGGAGGCCGGGCACTTCCGGCCCATTGGCTCGGCGGGTTTCTGGCGGCGGGGGGGCGAACGCGCCCTGCATGACCAGCAGCCGGTGGAGGCGGCCGCCACGGTCGGGGCGTGCCTGACGGCATGGCGGGCCACGGACGACGAAGACTGGCTGGAGGAGGCCCGGCGTGCCTACGCCTGGTTCCTGGGCGACAACGACCTCGGGCAGCCAATGCACGACGCGCGATCCGGCGCGTGCCACGACGGCTTGCTGTGCGACCGGGTGAACCAGAACCAGGGCGCGGAATCGACGCTCGCCTTTCTCATGGCCACGACCGAACTCCGTGCCGCGGTTGCTGACGAATGGCGGCGCCGCGACACCGGCATCGTGCAGGCCGCCCAGTGAGCGCGGGACATCCCGGCCTCGCAAGGCTGCCGATCGTCCTGGAGCCGGACCCGGCGCGGGTCATCGTCCGACCGTTCCTTGCCGCTCTCGATCCGCGGGATCTTCACCGTTCCGACCTGGAGCGTGCCACGCGCCTGGTCGAGCGGATCCTCGCGATGGATGCGCCGGCGGTCGAGGCGGTACTGCAGACGACCCTGCGGGACTTCGGCGCGCGCCACGCGGACCTCCCGGCGATCCTCGAGGAGCGCTACACGCATATCCGCGACCTGCTTGGCCTCGAGCATGACGTCTTCCAGGCGCGA
The DNA here is from genome assembly GCF_005222755.1 of Roseomonas sp. HF4. Lineage (GTDB taxonomy): Bacteria > Pseudomonadota > Alphaproteobacteria > Acetobacterales > Acetobacteraceae > Neoroseomonas. Next base: position 6,604 of record NZ_STGD01000005.1, on the reverse strand, counting down.
CGGCTGCTGATCGGCGCCTATTTCAGCAACGAGTACAGCTTCCAGTCGGCGGCCCTGTTCAACCCGTCGATCGTGCAGCACCCGGACCAGTCGGGCCTCGCGCCCGACGAGCTGCGCTTTGTCCTCAGTCTCCGGGCAACCGGCGAGGGCCATATCAGCTCGATCTGCTTCCGCTGCGGCGTGATGAACGGCGCCGGCGAGATCCGCATCGATCCGCCGGACCTGTTCGCCACGACGCCGCGGCGTACGACCGCGGCACGGCTCGCCGACTCCTTCGACATCACCTTCCCGCCTAGCGTGGCGTTGGGCGAGCGCGTGATCTTCCCGATCACCCAGACCCAGCGCAACGGCATCGAGGATGCGCGCTTCGTACGGTTCGTCGAGGATGACGGCAGCGCCTGCTACTTCGCCACCTATACGGCGTATTCAGGGCGCGAGATCGCCCCGGAGATGCTCCGCACCGATGATTTCCGGCGCTTCTCCTTCATGCCGCTGCGCGGCGACGCGGTTCACAACAAGGGCATGGCCTTGTTTCCGCGCCGCGTCGGCGGCCGCTACGCGATGCTGGCGCGTTCGGATGGGGAGACACTGAGCCTCGTGCTGTCCGACGACCTCCAGGTATGGAACGGCGGGCGTGAGGTCCTTGCGGCTGCCGCGCCCTGGGAGTTCGTGCAGATCGGCAATTGCGGCGCCCCTGTCGAGCTGCCGGAAGGCTGGCTCGTCTTGATGCATGGCGTCGGCCCGATGCGGCGCTACTGCATCGGCGCCGCGCTGCTGGATCTGCGCGACCCTGGCCGTATGCTCGCGCGGCTGCGCGGGCCGCTGCTCGTGGCGGCCGGCGCCGAGCGGGACGGCTATGTCCCCAACGTCGTCTATTCCTGCGGCTCGCTCGTGCATGGCGGACGCCTGGTCATGCCCTACGCGGCGTCGGACAGCTCCACGCGCTTCGCGGTCATGCCGGTGGCTGACCTGCTCGCCGCAATGGACTGACACCGCGATCGACGACGAGGCATCGGCTCGGGCCAGGCCCTGCGTGCAGGAGCGCGACGGTGGCACCCGGCGCGCCGTCCATGCGTGCGGGCCGACCCGTCGCAGGGATGAAGGCGGCCGCACCGGGGGGAAGCGCGCGGCCATCGAGCGTGGCGCCGCCCGCGAGCGCGACCAAGATGTGTTCGGGCGCGCCGTCAGGTGCCAGCGTGAAGCCTGCGGCCGCGTCGCAGATCTCGAGGACGAACCGCCGCGCCGTCGCCACGGTCCGACGCGCGATGCCGGCGCCGGCGGCGCCGACGACAACGCCGCGGGACCGACCCAGATCGGCCACGTCCAGGGCCGCGTCGAGTTGCAGTTCGCGTGGCCGCCCATGGTCGTAGAGCCGGTACGTGATGTCGACGGGATCCTGCACCTCGAGCAGCACGATGCCAGCACCGATCGCGTGGACCGTCCCCGCCGGCACCAGGATCGTCTCGCCAGGCCGCGCCGCGTGCGGCCGCAGCAGCGAGAGGACCGTGCCATCCTCGGCGGCCGCACGCAGGGCGCCGCGGGTGACCGGTTGGCGCAACCCGATCCAGACGCGCGCGTCCGCCGTCGCCTCCAGGATATGCCAGGCCTCGTCCTTGCCGGATGCGGATGAGCCCGCGATGCGGGCCGCTTCATCGGTGGGATGCACCTGCACCGAGAGCGGGGCCGCGGTGAACAGCAGCTTGGCGAGCAAAGGGGGACCGGCCTTGCCGCGACTTCCGTCCGCGACCAGCGCGCCGAGCGTTCCGCCACCCTCGACGCTGCACTGCACGTCGCTGAGCCATGCCTCGCCGATCAGCCGTCCGTCATCCGCGACGTCGAAGGCACCGCGCCACAGGCCCACGCCCAGGTCGCCGCGGCCCCAGATCCGCTCGATGAGCAGGGGCGTGATCCGCGATGGTCCTTGCCGCGTCATGTATACGGCTCCTCGCCTCTACGCTGGAACGAGGGCTGTCGGACCAACGCTGTCATTGGGCAATCGTTCCGCTGCGCCTGGAGGGGACTTTCTTCCCCTATCGTGGCAGCGTAGCCACGAGCCGGTAGATCGCGACGAAATGGCATCCGGCGGCGACCAGCACGAAAGCATGCCAAAGCGCCTTGTTGTAGCGGAGGCGGGTCGAGAGATGCACCACGACGCCGAGAATGTAGAGCGATCCGCCGGCCGCGAGCAGCGCGGCCTCGATCGGCCGCAGGGCGCTGAGCAACGGTCCCATGGTCGCGAGACCCGCCCAGCCCAAGGCGAGGTAGGCGAGCACCGACGACCGGTCGAGGCGGTCCGGTGCCAGCAGCTTTGTCGCCGCCCCCACGATGGCGCCCATCCAGACCGCTGCGAGCACGCTCCAGCCCCAAGCGGTTGGGTTCGAGAGTGTGACGACGGGCGTATAGGTCCCGGCGATCATCACGAAGATGGCGGCGTGGTCGAAGCGCCTCAGTCGCGCACGCCACCGGCGCTCCGCGGCGAAGCTGTACAGCGCCGAGCAGGCCGGCGCAGCAAGCAGCCCCATGCCGTAGATTCCGGCCGCGGCAACGACGAGCTCGCCGCTCGACCGTAGCGCGGCCAGCATGAGCACCACGCTCGCGAAAAACGCGGCGGACAGCCCAAGCAGATGGATGCAGCCATCCGCTAGCCGTTCGCCGCGCGAGGAGGTGCGGGCTCCGCTCATCGCGCGAGGTCGTCCTGCGCCTGCTGCTCGGCGAGAGTGTGGAACTCCTCTCCCGCGAACCGGCCTCGCACTGCGCCACGACCACGGCAGCAACTTCATGGCCGAGCACTTCCAGCAGCAGGTCAGGTTCTGGGGCATCTCGCCGAGCTACGCCGTCGTCGGAGAACCCGAGACGAATGGCGTTATCGAGCGGCTGTTCCGGACCTTGAAGGAGCAGATCGTCCATGGTCGCGTCTTCGAGACGACCGACGAGGTCCGCGATGCCGTCCGCGAGTTCGTGGGCCGCTACAACGCCGAGTGGTGGATCGAAAAGAACGGTTTCCGCAGCCCGCTCGACGCCCGCGCCGCGCGGGTCGACACGAACCAGAAGCGCGGTGCAAAATGCTCCCGCGTGTCCAGGGAACCGGGTCCGGTACAGCAACCTGTCGAGCTCCGGGCCGTTCAGGCCTCCGGCAAGCCCGTTTCCAAGCGGCGCCGCCACGGTCTCGCCGATGCTCGCCGGCATGCCGTCGAAGAAGTGCGAGATCGAGGCATCGAGCGCGCCTCCGAGATCGTGCAGTCGTCTCGCGGAGATCCCGTTGAGGCCCCGCTCGCACTTCTGGATCTGCTGGAGCGTTACCCCGACTGTCTTGGCCAGCGTCGTCTGACTCATGCCCGAAGACAGCGTCGCAGTCGTACGCGCGCGCCGACATGGGTATCGACGGCGTTCAGGGCGCGCCTGTTCCCGGCGTCGGAGATTGCATCCGCACGCCGCGACGCCGCCGTCCCACCAGCACGCGGCGCCGGTTCGGCTCGGGCTTCGGATCTGCTCGGCTGAGATTCACCGAGACGCTCCAGTCGGAAGGGAAGCGCGCTGCGGACGCCCACGCGGTCATCAGGTTCGAGAGCAGGACCCTCCGATCCGGATACGGATACCCCGGTCGGCTTGGCGATCGCCCTCATTCTTTTGCCCCGCTCCATGTGTCGCTGCTGCCGGCTTCGAACGCGCGGGGGCATGGGTGGTTTCCCTCCATCGAGATGTTCTTTCCCTGGCGGTGACCGCAAGGCCGGTGCGAATGTGTGCATTGCCACGATGGTGTTCGGATCCCGACCATCGGGCGAGGCGATGTGCAGCCGCCGGCGCCCATGCGCCCGCACCTCCTTGGCAACATGGCCGAACAGTAAGATGAGGACCCAAGATGCCGACCGACTCAGCGCCGCGTCCTCCGGCTTCGGAGCATGATGGCGCCCCGCTCCCTCGGGCAGCGGTGCCGGCACCGCCCACGACAGGCGACCGGGTGGATGCCCCGCCTTTGGCGATCGTGGTGACGCCCCTTCGCGTCGTGAGGGTCGTCGGTGTGCTGCTCCGGCGCTGGCGCTGGCGCATCCTTGGCGTCCTGACGCTGCTGGGCGTGTGCCTCTACCTCGCAATCCCCTGGTTGCTCGGGCCGATCGTCACGGCGCAACCCGTGGTCCGCGGCGCGCTGGTGCAGAGCGTCGTGGCAAGCGGCCGGATCGCGACGCCACACCGCGTGAACATCGGCAGTCAGATCACCGGCACCGTCGCCTCCATTCCTGTCGGGGAGGGCCAGGCGGTCGCCGCGGGCCAGGTTCTCATTACGCTCGAGGACAGCGAACTGCGGGCAAGTGTCGAACAGGCAGAAGCGGCGATGGCCCAGGCCGCGGCCCGCCTGCGCCAGATCGTCGAGGTGACGCTGCCCGTGGCCCGGGAGAATCTGAGCCAGGCCCAGTCGAACCTGCTCAACGCGCAGCAGCAATATGCACGGGCGGAGAGCCTGCGCTCGGGTGGCTTCGAGACGCAGGCACAGCTCGACAACGCACGTCGCACCCTCAACATCGCGCAGGCGCAGGTGCGCGCCGCACAGGCGCAGGTCGCCGGCAACGTCCCTGGCGGGACCGATTACGTCGCCGCCGAGGCCGCGCTGCGCCAGGCGCGCGCGAGTCTGCTCGTGGCGCTCTCGCGGCTCGGCTACACGCAGATCCGCGCGCTGGAAGCCGGCACGCTCATCGCCCGCAACGTGGAACGTGGCGGGGTCGTGCAGCCGAACCAGGTTCTCATGGTGTTGTCACCGGTCGGGCAGGTCGAGATCGTGCTGCAGATCGACGAGAAGAATCTCGGCCTCATCGCCGTCGGCCAGGGGGCGGTCGCCTCGGCTGACGCCTATCCCGACCGGCGCTTCGCCGCGGAACTCGCCTATATCAACCCGTCCGTCGATCCCGATCGCGCCGCGGTCGAGGTAAAGCTGCGCGTGCTCGCCCCGCCAGACTATCTGCGCCAGGACATGACCGTGTCGGTGGACATCTCCGTGGCGGAACGGGCGGATGCACTGGTCCTGCCGATCTCGGCCGTGCACGACGCGGCGGGCGCGGCACCCTGGGTGCTGCGCATCGAGGATGGACGGGCACGACGCCGCGCCGTCACGATCGGCCTGCGCGGTCCGCAGCGGGTCGAGATCCTGGACGGGCTGCGCGAAGGCGACCTGGTCGTGCCGTCCAGCGTGGCGATCGTCGATGGCGGCCGGGTGCGGCCCATGGCGGCGCGATGAGAACGTGGCTGCCCTTCGAATGGATCGCCGCCATCCGTTTCCTGCGCGATGGCTGGATGCAGACGATCTTCATCCTCGCCGGCGTTTCCATGGGCGTCGCCGTGATCGTGTTCATGTCGGCGCTGCTCACGGGAATCCAGGCAAATTTCCTCAACCGTGTCCTGAGCGCCCAGGCCCATCTCGTCCTGCTCCCGCCGGACGAGGTCGCGCGTCCGCTGCGCGCCGCGGAAGGTGTGGTCCAGGATGCCATTGTTCAGCGGCCGTCGCAGCGGATCCGCTCCATCGACCAGTGGCAGACCGTGTTGCGGCAGATGCGGGACATGCCGGAAATCGCCGTGGCAACGCCCGTCGCCGCCGGCGGCGCGCTTGCCGTGCGCGGCGAAGCCAGCCGTTCCATCACGCTCACCGGCGTCGAGCCGGAAGGCTACTTCCGCATCGTCAAGCTGCCGGACAGCATCGTGGCGGGACAGCCCCGACTGACCAGCGAGGACATCGTCATCGGCACCGACCTCGCGGTCGAGCTCGGTGTGGGTGTCGGCGACAAGCTGCGGGTGACGACGGCCACGGGTCGCGACGCGACCCTGACGGTGACGGGTCTCTTCGATCTCGGCAACCGTGGCGTGAACGAGCGCAGCACGTTTGTCGCCCTGCGGACTGCGCAGAGCCTGCTTGGCCTTACCGGTGGCGTGACGAGCCTGCAGGTCACGCTGCATGATCCCTATGCGGCGGAAATCCTCGCGCGGCTGGCGCATGGCATGACAGGCATCCGTGCCGACAGCTGGATCAGGACCAATCTGCAATTCTTCACGGCGGTTAACGCGCAGCAGACCTCGAACACGGTGATCCGTCTGTCGGTCGGCCTGTCCGTGGCACTCGGCATCGCGAGCGTTCTCGTGGTCTCTGTCGTGCAGCGCTCGCGCGAGATCGGCATCCTGCGCGCGATGGGCGCGCGGCGCGGGCAGATCCTGCGGGTCTTCCTGATACAGGGGGGCGTGCTCGGGCTGCTGGGATCGCTGATCGGGTCCGCGACAGGCGTCGGCGCGCTGGTGGCCTGGCATGCCTCGGTCCGCCAGGCCGATGGAAGCCCGCTGTTTCCGTTGATGATCCAGCCACAGCTGTTCGTCATCGCAGCGGTCGTCGCGGCATCGACCGGCGTGCTCGCGGCGATGGCGCCCGCATTGCGCGCGGCGCGGCTCGACCCCGTCGTGGCGATCCGTGGCTGACGCTCCCGCGCCGATGGAGCCGGACGTGCTGCGCCTCGTAAGCGTCGTCTGGGCCCCACGGCCGCGGTGAATTGGGTTCAGGATGCTGCGGCGTGATGTCGCCAGTAGTCGCGGATGGCGCAGACGGCTTCGGGGATGTGGTGGTAGGCGCGGG
>NZ_STGD01000004.1 GCF_005222755.1 Roseomonas sp. HF4 | reverse complement strand
AGCAGCAGGCCAGCGACGGCGTAGGCTCTGGGACTGCCGCACCCGTAACCCGCGCACCCCGGCAAACATCCACGGGCAGCCCCAGCCCTGTCATCCCGGCGCTGGGTACGCACCCACCGATCGACCATCACGCCCACTGACAGCAGGGTTTCTGGAGGTGTCCATCTGCAGCGCCATGGGCAGGGTCGCGAGCGCCTTGTCCTCGGCGAGCGAGTGGCCGATCAGCGCCGACATCGCGACCTGGCCGATCATCGACGCACCCATCAGCGCCTGGTAGAAGAACAGCAGCCAGACGTTGCGGCGCATGCGCGCGTCGGCCGCGCGGGCTGCGGGGACGGCATCGGCGGGGATCGCGTCCACCGTCAGAAATGGCTCCAGCCGCCGCGCGCGAGCGGCAGCGGCGTGCCGTCCGCGGCGAGGACCGCCACCTCCGGCGCGCCCTCGGCGAAGCGGCCGATGCGCGTGACCGGCGTGCCAGCGGCCGCGGCGGCGGCCTCGATGGCGGCGCGGTCGGCGGGCGCCGCGGCGAACAGCAGTTCGTAGTCGTCGCCGCCGGTCAGCAGCGCGGGGAGCAGCGCCGCGTCCAGGTCCAGAGCGGCGCGGGCGGCGGCGGACAGCGGCACGGCGGCGGCCTCGACCACCGCCGCGCAACCGGCCGCGCGGCAGAGATGCCCGAGGTCCTGCACAAGCCCATCCGAGACATCCATCCCCGCATGCGCGACGCCCGCGATGGCCTGACCGAGCGCCAGGCGCGGCTCAGGCAGCCGGTAGCGGCGCGCGAGATGACCGGCCGCATCGCCCGGCACCTCCCCCCGCAGCACGCGCAGCCCGAGCGCCCCGTCGCCGATCGTGCCCGAGACCCAGAGGTCGTCCCCCGGCCGCGCGCCCGCGCGCCGCAGCACGGCCCCCGGCGCGACCGTGCCGAGAATGGTAAGCGACAGGCAGGCCGGCCCCGGCGTCCCGGTCGTGTCCCCGCCGAGCAACGCGAGGCCGAAGTCGCGCTGGTCCTCCGCGAGGCCCCGCACGAAGCCCGCGATCCAGTCATCGGCGATGCCGCGCGGGAAACTGGTCGTCATCAGGTAGCCGAGCGGCGCCGCGCCCATGGCCGCGAGGTCCGAGAGGTTCACCCGCAGCAGCTTGCGCCCGACCGTCCCGGGCGGGTCGCCGGGCAGGTAGTGCACACCCTCGACCATCGCATCCGCCGCGATCACGAGCCGCCGGCCGGCCGGAATGTCGAGCACCGCGGCATCGTCCGCGAGGTCGAGCGCCCCCTCCCCTGCCAGCGGCCGGAAATGGCGCGCGATCAGCGCGAATTCCGGCGGCAGGCTCACCGCGGCGTCCCGAACTCCGCGGCGCGCAGCGCGTGGGCCATGGCATCGAGCACGCCATTGGCGAAGCGCGCCGTATCCTCGTCCAGGAAGCCGCGGACGACGTCGAGGTATTCGTTGATGACGACGCGCGCCGGCGGCTCCGCGCCGCCGAGCAGCTCTGCCGCCGCGGCGCGCAGCGCGGCGCGCAGCACGGGGTCGAGGCGTTCCAGCGTCCAGTCCTTCTGGAGATGCGCGCGGATCGCGGCATCCGCTTCCTCCGCCTGCGTGGCCGCGGCCTTCAGGATCGCCTCGAACAGCGGGATGTTGGCGAGCGGCACGCCGCCATCCTCGAACGCCGCGTCGCCCTCGCCGGCGCCGATGCGGTGGCGGATGAACTGCTGCGCGACCGTCTCGGCGCTCTCGCCCGTGTGCTCGGACTGGAACAGCGCCTGGACGGCGGCGACGCGCGCGCCGGTGCGCGGCCGGCCGGCCGGTTTCGGGCGCATGCTCATCCCGCGAGACCCCAGCGCCGCGCGAGCGCGACCTGGCCGAGCACCGCATGCGCGGCCTCGGCGCCCTTGTTCATGCGGTCGTCGCGCGAGCGCGCGATCGCCTGGTCGAGCGTGTCCACCGTCAGCAGCCCGAAGCCGATGGCGGCGGCGCTCCGGGTCGAGACATCCATCACGCCGTGGCAGATCGCGTCGCAGATGAAGGTGTAGTGGTCGGTCTCCCCGCGCACGACGCAGCCGAGCAGCAGGAAGCCGTCCCAGCGCCCCGGCGCCTTCAGCGCCATGGCGAGCGCGGCCGGCAATTCATAGCCGCCGGCGACCTCGGCCACCTCGACGGTCGCGGCGACGCCGGCCAGCACGCGGCGCGCGCCGGCAAGCATGCCTTCCACCACATCGCGGTAATAGGGCGCCTGGAGCACCAGGATGCGGGGCGCGGGGCCGGCCAGCGCGGCCGGGCCGCGCTCGGGGGAATCGAGGGTGCTCACGGCGTCGGACCTGTCGCGATGGGCCGGGTCTCGACATCCTCGATCCCGTAGCCCTCGAGGCCGACGATCGGCCGCGGGTGGTTGGACAGCCGGACCATGCGCGTGACGCCGAGGTCGGCCAGGATCTGCGCGCCGATGCCGTAGTCGCGCAGTTCCGGCGCGACCATGCGGCCGCGGCCGCGGCGGATCTGGTCAGACAGGCCATCGGCGCGCCAGTCGCGCAGCAGGACGACGACGCCGCGGCCTTCCTCGGCGATCATGCGCATCGCGCCGTGCAGCTCGCCGATGGTGCGCCCGGCGACGAGGTCGTTCAGGAGCGAGGCGGCGTGCATGCGCACCAGCACCGGCTCCTCGCCCGCCACCTCGCCCTTCACCAGGGCCAGGTGCTCGCCCTCCGTCACGGTGCTGGCATAGACCACGGCGCGCCAGTCGCCGCCGATCGCCTGCGGCAGGATCGCGTCCTCGACACGGCGGACCAGGCGCTCGGTGCGGCGGCGATGGGCGATCAGGTCGGCGATGGTGCCGAGCTTGAGCCCGTGGTGCTGCGCGAAGGCGACGAGGTCCGGCATCCGCGCCATGGTGCCGTCGTCGTTCATGACCTCGCAGATCACGCCCGACGGGTTCAGCCCCGCCAGGCGCGCGAAGTCGACCGCCGCCTCGGTATGGCCGGCGCGCACCAGCACGCCGCCGTCCCGCGCCACCAGCGGGAAGACATGGCCGGGCGTCACGATGTCATCCCGCCCATGCTCGGGATTGATCGCGACGGCCACGGTGCGGGCGCGGTCGGCGGCGCTGATGCCGGTCGTGACGCCCTCCTTCGCCTCGATCGAGACGGTGAAGGCGGTCTGGTGCCGCGTGCCGTTCGACTGCGCCATGAGCGGCAGGGCGAGCTGCTCGACCCGGGCGCGCGTCATGGCGAGGCAGATGAGCCCGCGCGCGTGTCGGGCCATGAAGTTGATCGCGTCGGGCGTGGCGAACTGGGCGGGGATGACGAGGTCGCCCTCGTTCTCCCGGTCCTCGTCGTCCACCAGCACGAACATGCGGCCGCGCCGCGCTTCCTCGAGCAGGTCCTCGGCGGGCGAGATGAAGTCGTGGAAGGAGGTCCGGACCGGCCCCGTGCCCGTCGTCGCGCTCATCGCTGGTACTCCCGGAGCCGCGCCACGTAGCGCGCCATCATGTCCGCCTCGATGTTCACCCTGTCGCCGGGCTGCAGCGTGCCGAAGGTGGTGACCGAGGCCGTGTGGGGAATGATGTTGACCCCGAACACGTCACCGTCAACCTCGTTGACCGTCAGCGAAACGCCGTCGATCGCGACCGAGCCCTTGGGCGCGATATAGGGCGCGACCGTGGGCGGCACGCGGAAGCGCCAGCGGACCGAGGCATTCTCGGGCGTTGCGGAAACCACCGCCCCGACGCCGTCCACGTGGCCGGCGACGAGATGCCCGCCAAGCTCGTCACCCATGCGCAGCGCGCGTTCCAGGTTCACGCGCGTGCCGGGCTTCCAGGACCCGGCCGTGGTCTTCGACACCGTCTCGGCCGAGCAGTCCACCGCGAAGGCATCGGCCGCCAGGTGCACCACGGTCAGGCAGACGCCCGAGCAGGCGATCGAGGCGCCGAGCACCGCCGGCGTCGGCCCGGCCAGGAAGTCGGGCGCGGTGCCGATGACGAGGCGCAGGTCGTGCCCGCCGCCGATCGGCTGCACCTCCCGCACCGTGCCGAGGGCGGTGACGATCCCGGTGAACATCAGGGCATCTCCAGGCGTTCGAATTCGGTCATCACATCGGCGCCGATGGGTCGCACGTCCAGTCGCCGGAAGCGGGGCATGGCGGCAAGTGCCGCGAGGCGCAAGCCCTCGGCCGCGGGCAGCCCCTCGGCGCCCATCACGCCCGGGGCGTGGAACCAGGCCAGGCGGTCGACCAGCCCGGCGCGGAGCAGCGCGGCTGCGATGCCGGCGCCGCCCTCGGCCAGTACGCGCGTCACGCCGCGCTGCGCCAGCGCCGCCAGCAGCGCGCGGAGGTCGAGGCCGCCTTCCGGCGCGGCGGGCACGGTCTGCACCGCGACGCCGGCGGCGATGAAGGGGGCGAGCGACACGGGCGGATGGCCGGGCGCTGTGACGATGCAGGTGGGCGCGGCCGTGGCCGTCGTGACCAGCCGGGCGCCGGGCGGCGTGCGCAGCCGGGCGTCGGCGACCACGCGCAACATCGGCACGCGCTCCATGCCCGGGATGCGGCAGGTGAGGTCCGGATCGTCGGCAATCACGGTGCCCGAGCCGACCAGCACCGCGTCATGCCGCGCGCGCAGCGCATGGACGGCGCGGCGCGCCTCCGGCCCTGTGATCCAGCGGCTTTCCCCGGCGGCGGTCGCGATGCGGCCGTCCAGCGTGGTCGCGAGCTTCAGAGTGACCAGCGGCAGCCCGACCTCGGTCCGGCGGAAGAAGCCGGCGTTCAGCGCGCGGGCCTCGGCTTCCAGCAGGCCCTCCTCGACGGGGATGGCGGCGGCGCGCAGCCGCGCGAGGCCGCGCCCGTTCACCCGCGGGTCCGGGTCGCGCATGGCCACCACCACGCGGGCGATGCCGGCTGCTTCCAGTGCGTCGCAGCAGGGCGGCGTGCGGCCGTGGTGGGAACAGGGTTCCAGCGTGACATAGGCGGTGGCGCCGCGGGCGCGGGCCCCGGCGCGGCGCAGCGCCTCGGTCTCGGCATGCGGGCGGCCGCCGGGCTGGGTCCAGCCGCGGCCGACCACCTGGCCGTGGCGTACAAGCACGCAGCCGACGGCCGGGTTCGGCCAGGCATTGCCGAGGCCGCGGCGGGCGATCGCGAGGGCGGCGCGCATGTGGAGGAGGTCGTCGGGCATCCCGAGCCGCGTCTAGAGGAATATCGGGCCGGGCGAAATCTCCGGCGCACCGCCGCATGCCAGGCGGACGAGGGTCCCACCTGCTTCCCGGAGGACCAAGCGGGCGCCGCGGCCTGTGCCGCGAAGCCAGGCCGCGCGGATGCGCGCCGCGTCACGCCGCGCGTGTCTTCCGCACGACGCGTCTGAGGCGGACAAAATTGAAGCCTTCGTCCGATCGGTATCAGCGCACCACGCGCGCCAATTGCAGCAGCGACATCAGCACGGCGGCGACATAGGTGAGCGCCGCCGCCCGCAGCACCGCCGAGGCGCCCGGCAGGTCGCGCGGGTCGAGGTAGCCGCCCTGGCGCAGCGCCGGCAGGGCGCGGCGGAAACTGGCATCGATCTCGAGCGGCAGCGTCGCCAGTTGCGCCACCACCGACAGGCCGAACAGCGCCATGGCCAGCACGACCGAGGGGATCACGAGATGCCCCGCTCCGGCCAGGCCGCCCAGCAGCGGCACCACCGTCAGCAGCGCGACCACGGCCAGGCGCAGCGGCGCCAGCGCCCGCATCAGCACCATACGCAGCCGGAAGACCGGGTCATTGTCACGGTCCTGGACGGCGTGCGCGACCTCATGCGCCGCGACCGCGACGGCGGTGATCGAGCGGCCGTCATGGTATTCGGGGGTCAGGCGTACCGCGGGCGTCGCGGGGTCGTAGTGGTCGCCCTGGTCGGTCGGCTCGACCAGCACGTGGTGCAGCCCAGCCTGGTCCAGAAGGTGGCGGGCCAGCTCGCCACCGGTGCCGGGCAGGTCGGCGCGTTCCGACGCGTGGCGGGCCATCACCCAGCGCACATACAGCATCGGGCCGAAGACCAGCGCGAGGAGCAGAAGGATGACCGCGGGGATCATCGCGCCCCGTCAGTCCTTGCTGCCGAGTTCCCCAAGGAAGGCCTGGAAGTCGCGCGCTTCCCCGAAGTTCCGGTAAACGCTGGCGAACCGGACATAGGCGACCTGGTCCAGCTCGCGCAGGCTCTCCATCACGATCTCGCCGATCTTGCGCGACGGGATCTCGGTCTCGCCCTCGGTCTCGAGGCGGCGCTGGATGGAATTCACCAGACGCTCGATCCGGTCCTCGTCGACCGGGCGCTTGCGGAGCGCGACGCGGATCGAGCGCGCCAGCTTCTCCCGGTCGAAGGGGACGCGGCGGCCGTCGGTCTTCAGCACCGTGATCTCGCGCAGCTGGACACGCTCGAAGGTGGTGAAGCGCGCCCCGCAGGACGCGCAGGCGCGCCGGCGGCGGATCGCGGCCGCATCCTCGGCGGGGCGGCTGTCCTTCACCTGCGTGTCCTCGGCGCCGCAGAAGGGGCACTTCATCGGGCGGGCCTCAGCCGGCGTAGACGGGGAAGCGGCGGCAGAGGTCGAGCACCTTGGCCTTCACCGCGGCCTCGACCGCGGTGTTGGCGCCGTCCGCATTGGACGCGGCGGCGCCGTCCAGCACCTCTCCGATCAGGCGGCCGATGGCGCGGAATTCCCCGGTCCCGAAGCCGCGGGTGGTGCCGGCGGGCGTGCCGAGGCGGACGCCCGAGGTCACCATCGGCTTCTCGGGGTCGAAGGGAATGGCGTTCTTGTTGCAGGTGAGGTGCGCACGGTTCAGCGCGGCCTCCGCCACCTTGCCGGTCAGGCGCTTGGGGCGGAGGTCGACCAGCAGCAGGTGGTTGTCGGTGCCGCCGGTCACGAGGTCGAGGCCCTGGGCCTGCAGTTCCTCGGCCAGCGCCTTCGCATTCGCCACGATCTGGGCGGAGTAGGCGCGGAATTCGGGGCGCAGCGCCTCCGCGAAGGCCACGGCCTTGGCGGCGATGACGTGCATCAGCGGGCCGCCCTGCAGGCCTGGGAAGACGGCGGAGTTGAACTTCTTCGCCAGCGCCTCGTCGTCCGTGAGGATCATGCCGCCGCGCGGGCCGCGCAGCGTCTTGTGCGTGGTGGTGGTGACCACGTGGGCGTGCGGGAAAGGGGACGGGTGCGCGCCGCCGGCGACCAGGCCGGCGAAGTGCGCCATGTCGACCATGAAATACGCGCCCACCTCGTCCGCGATGGCGCGGAAGGCCGCGAAGTCCCAGGTGCGGGCATAGGCCGAGCCGCCGGCGATGATCAGCTTCGGCTTCGATTCGCGGGCGATGCGCGCGACCTCCGCCATGTCGATGCGCTGGTCTTCGCGCCGCACGGTGTAGGGGACGGGCTTGAACCACTTGCCGGACTGGTTGGCGGGCGAGCCGTGCGTCAGGTGCCCGCCGGCCGCGAGGTCGAGGCCCATGAAGGTGTCGCCGGGGGCGAGCAGGGCGAGGAAGACCGCCTGGTTCGCCTGCGCGCCCGAATGCGGCTGGACGTTGGCGAAGCCGCAGCCGAACAGCTGGCAGGCGCGTTCGATCGCCAGGCGTTCCGCGATGTCGACGGCCTCGCAGCCGCCGTAGTAGCGGCGGCCGGGGTAGCCTTCGGCGTATTTGTTGGTGAGCACGCTGCCCTGGGCTTCGAGGACAGCGCGGGAGACGATGTTCTCGCTGGCGATGAGCTCGATGCCGTCCTGCTGGCGGGCGAGCTCCTGGGCGACGGCGGCCGCGATGGCGGGGTCGGCGACGGCCAGCGGGGCGCGGAAGAAGGTCTCGGCGGGGGCGACGCCGGCGGAGGGGCCGTCCGGCGCGCGGAGGGGGGCGGGGGTCGGGCGCATCATGCGCCGGGTTTTGCGCTGTCCGGGTCGAGCTTGTCCACCCGCCGTTGGTGGCGGCCGCCTTCGAAGGGGGTGGCGAGGAAGGCGCGGAGCGCATCGATCGCGGTTTCGGCGCCGATGGTGCGGGCGCCGAAGCAGGCGATGTTGGCGTCGTTGTGGGCGCGGGTGAGGCGGGCTTCGGTGCTGTCGTGCAGGACGGCGGCGCGGATGCCGGGGCGGCGGTTGGCGGCGATGGCCATGCCGATGCCGGTGCCGCAGACAAGGATGCCGAAGGGGGCCTGCCCGGAGGCGACCGCCTGGGCGACCTTGGCGGCGTAGTCGGGGTAGTCCACCGACTCGGGGCCGTGGGTGCCGAGGTCGTGGACGGCGTGGCCTTCCGCTTCGAGGGCTGCCTTGAGGGCGAGCTTGAGGGGGAGGCCGGCGTGGTCGGAGGCGAGGGGGAGCGGCAAGGGTTCCATTCCGATCATTCTGCCATCATGGGTCGAGACGGTGGCGCGGCCAGCGAGAAGGTCACGAAGACGTACCTTCGGGACTAGGGACCATCCATAAAATCCAATACTCGATCGACAAACGCTTCTTTGCCGGATTCACCGCCCTGGAATTCCTCGGAGGTCATTGAGAATTCCGATACCTTCTGGTCAAGGTTTTTCGCGTTTGCGATCAGCATGTAATTCGAATTTATCGGCATGCTGGCGTCGTCTCGCCGCACGATCCTGATCTGGCTCTCGATGTCACGGCCGAGAAGCAGAAGGTGGAAGGCCGACCCCTCGATGCCTGCGATGGTGCGCGCGCCCTTCAGGGCATCGAGTTGCTCGGCAACCGCCAGCGCCTCCGGATGCAAGACATGCCAGCCAAGTTCGCGAAGGCGCTCTTCCAGGCATCGTTCGAGCACGGGCGTCAAGCCCCCGCGGCCCGGCAATGCCGAACGCGACAGCCAGATGCGACGGCTTGGATCCGGACGGCCGAAGGGCACGACGCCCAACGCCCGTGCCTGAGCGTCGGACACCTGATTCTGGATCACGAAGCCCAGTTCCGGCACGACGAGCTGCGCGACCTTCAGTGGCCGCGCGATGAGGTGCATCGACACCCCGGCCATGCCGAGCAGGCCGAAGATCTCCTGTTGCCAGGGCAGGACGCGCGGGACGACGGCATGCCAGAGGACCGGCATCGCCGGGTTCGACTTCAGCCACCAGAAGCGGCTCAGGCTCTCGATCAGGAAGTGCCCGA
The DNA here is from genome assembly GCF_005222755.1 of Roseomonas sp. HF4. Classification (GTDB taxonomy): domain Bacteria; phylum Pseudomonadota; class Alphaproteobacteria; order Acetobacterales; family Acetobacteraceae; genus Neoroseomonas. The sequence goes on along the minus strand of NZ_STGD01000004.1, from coordinate 375,157 downwards.
AATGGCCGAACAGCACGCCGCCATAGGCGCAACGGAGTCGAAGATCGTCCGGGTCCTCCAGGCCCTCGACCTGCCCCGGCGCGAGGCGCGGCCAGGATATCCGAGCGCGTCGGACATACAGGTCGTCCACGTAGCGCCCGTCGCCGAAGGTCGCGAGGAACCCGGCCTCCGCGGTCGCGTCGGGGCGAAGCAGGCCGGAAAGGAGGACCTGGCGATGCAGGCGCGCCCTCAGAACGTGCGACGCAGAGGCATACACCAAGGCATCCGGCACGGGTCCGAAGCACGGCCTTGGCGGCGAGGTCCACTCAACGGGCATGGGCGTCCCCGGCTCCTCCGGTTCGCGCGCGGCAAGGTGAGCGCTCAGGGCGCATCGACGAAATCGATGACGTCCTGCGGCGCATGCAGCTTGTAGGACGCGACCCGCCCGGCGCCCCGCATGGGCTCCAGCGCGACCCTGAGACTGGTCTGCGCCAGGCCCTTGGCGGCGGCGATCAGGCCGTAGGACGGATTGAGCAGCCCGGTCGAGCGCGCGACGATCCGGATGGCCGCCCGCGGCTGCTGGGCCAGGAGCAGAATGTGAAAGGCGGAGCCCTCGAAACCGGCGACCACCTCAGCGTCGGCGAGCGTCTCGAGCTGAGCGAGGACGGTCAGACGTTCGGGCGCGACGATCGACCAGCCGCGCGCGGCGAGTTCGCGCTCGACCTCCGCCTCGCCGGCGACGATCCCAAGGTTCGGTGAAAGGCCCGAGCGGGACAGCCAAACGCGCTTTCCGCGCAACGGCACGCGGAACGGATAGGCTGCCAGCGCCTCCGCCTGGTCCTGCGCCAGGAAGCTTTCGATCATGAAGCCCGGATCAGGCAGCACGAGGTGCCGGAACAGGGTCGGCTGTTCAAGCACGAAGGACCCGGCCCCACCGATGCCGAGCATGGCAAGGATCTCGGCCTGCCAGGGGGACACTGCGCCGTCCGTCGCATGCCACACGACCGGCACGCGCGGCCGCATGCGCATCCACCAGGCCCGCGCGAGCGATTCCACCAGGAAATGCCCGAAATGGCCCGACAGCACCCCGCCATAGACATGCGTGGGCTCGATCGTCCGCGAGGGCGTAGCGAAATCGCCGAGCGGCCAGGCCCCGCCCAGTCGGCGCAGCATGAACTCCTGCATGAGACGACCGTCCGCATCGAACGCCCCGTAGGACAAGGGGTGGCCAGGACGGTCCGCCCGCCGCAGCGGCGTCAGGATGATGTCCTTGCGGTGATGCGCCCTCAGGAAGACGCGGGCAGCACCAGGGATCTCGTCCGCGGAGACAGTGGTTGCGGCGACATTGGTGCGCCCGGTTTCCATCACCGCGAACGATGTCTCAACCGCGCCGCCGCTTCTCGATGATGGCGGCGTGTTTGGTGAACAGCAGGAAACCAACTTCGCGAGCGACTGCAAGCATGTCCGGAGGGACATCCGCCGGCCTGGCTGATGCCGCTGCGACGATGTCGGCGACCCGCTTCAGGTACTCGACCGCGGAGACATCGCTGCCACGGCTGTACCGCTCGGCGAGCGGCGAAAAGCTGGTCTGGATATCTTCCATGATGTAAATTCCGCCCGGCTTCAGTTCCGGGAACAATTTTTCCAGAGAAAAAATCTGATGCCCCCAGTAGTGGGAGCCATCCTCTACGATCAGATCGAACGGACCATGCTTCGAGCAGAGCGCCGCGAGATCGTCCGACGACGATTGATCGCCGATCTCGATGGCGATGCGTGGTTCGGCGAACCGTTGAACGGCGGGCACTATATCGAATCCGATGACGCGCGCATTCACGAAATAGTCGCGCCACATCCGCACCGAGGCGCCTTCCTTGACGCCGATTTCCAGAATCTGCAGCGGACGAAACCGCAAGGGCGAGAGGAAGCGTTCGTAAGTAGCGAGGTAGCCGTGGCCCCGCGACGCCTTGTCCGTTCCGTACATGAGTCCCAGGTCATCGAGTGACGCGAGTTCGGTGTTCATCGGGTGGGTTCCGAAGGCTCGGAGGGGTGGATTACGATACGGTCACAAATCATTGCCAGCATCGTCCGGATGTCAGGAACGGGCGCCGTCACTCGGCTGAAGGTTCTATGCATCGTCAGCCCCGATCGGCGCCTTTCGGCCCGGCGTGCGCATCGGGACCGAGCCGGGTATACGGCGGTAACGACGACGGCGTGAAGGGGTGAGGGAGAGCCGCGCTGCCGAGACCCGGCTTGACCCACCGTACTTCATGTAACGAGGACACCGACCCCTCATGAATGCAGCCGTCACCGGCACGCCATCCTTCGAAGAGACCAAGGCTCGCTTCCTGGGTCGATTTCGCCACGCGGTCAGCACGCGGACGCTACCGGCCTTCCATGACGATTGCGTGGCCCTGCTGAAGGGAAACGCAGCGCCGACTGACCTGCCATACGCCTTCGCGTATGCCGCCCGGGCCTTGCTCCATGACCGCGCGTCCTGGACGCCCGACCTGCGGCTTGGAACGAATGAGCTGGATAACCGCATCGGGACGCTTCTCGAAATACCGGAAGCAATAAACTGCCGGGACAACTATTATCATGAAATCGTTGCCGGCCTCCGGCACTTCGTGATGGGGCGACGCAAGGCTGCCTTCGCGCAGCTCGCCTGCGCGGCGCGGCACAGCGATTTCTACCGCGTGGTCAAGGATGACTTCGGCGGTGGCGCCTCCTTCGCGAAGACCTTTCCAACCACGGCGGATCTCACCGCGGCGCGGTCTCGGCTGCCAAGCGACCTGTCCTTCCATAGTACGGGGCAGGGCGGCCATGACATGGTCTACAGCGTGTCGTTCGACCCGGTGTATGCTGCGGCGTTTGCCGAGAACTGGGCGCGGTCGGTCGTGGCGCTCGACCATCCAGGCGCAGCCTTGCATTTCCACGTCGTCTTCAGGACCAAGGAGGACGAGGGCGTGCTCGCCCGCCTGATGGCGGCGGGCTCGGCACTCCCGGGCCGTTTCTGGCTGTCGTCGGAAACCACGGGCGGCAACTTCGACCGCGCCTACTTCGCGTCGGCTCGCCTTCTCCATGGCGCGCACATCCTGCGGCAGATCGGCGCGCCCATGTGGATCGTCGATGCCGACGCCGCCATATCGCACCCGTTCGAGGCGGCCTTGGCCCTTTCGCGCAGCGAGCGCAACGTGACGGGGCTTTTGCATCCCGGCCCGAGCTTCGGCTACCTCCCGTGGCGCGCCTTCGCCGCCACGTGGATGTTCGTCCCGGCGACCGACGAAGCCGCGCGTTTCCTCTCCCTCGCGGGTGACTGCGTCAGATACCTCTGGGACGAACGGCCTGGAAGGAACTGGTGGATCGATCAGTTCGCGCTCAAGGTCGCCCAGCTCGTCTGCGAGGACAGCATGCCTTCGGCTCGCGCAGTCTCGCTTGCCGGCAAACTCCGCGACCCCTTCACCACCAGCGAGGACTACAAGATCGCGACTCTGTCGAAGCATCCGGATATCGCACCCCTGCTGACCGAAGGCGTGGGCTACGGGCAGGCACTCCGGCAAGTGGCGAGCCGCTACTGACGGCGGGGCAGACCTGATGATCGAAAGCTTCGAAAGCCTTCCATGCCTGCGAGGCAAACGTTAAGCATAGGATCATTCAACCTTGGACGAGCGACGCGTTCATTTAACCAGAATGGTCGAGAGTGAGACGCATGATGCTCGATGAGAATATGAGCGAAAGCGATACCGCTTCACTCTCCGGAAGCCGTCGGAGCCCGCATTTTTCAGTGCTTGAGCCGGCCCGCAGCCCCCATCCCGACTTCCTCTGCATCGGCGCCCAGAAGGCCGGCACCACCTGGCTCTACGCGAACCTCCGCTCGCACCCCGGCATCCTGATGCCGCCGGTGAAGGAGGTCGCCTATTTCTCCACCCTCTACGTCCCCGGCTGGGCCAAGGCGGATGCCGAGCACCGCGCCAACCAGGTCGCCCAGGCCCGCGCCCACTGGAACGCGCCGGAGCGGCTCGACCCCAAGCGCACCCGCCCCGAGATTCGCGCCCGCGTCCTCGCCAGCCTCGACGCCCTCTCGCGCGAGCCGATGGATGACGCCGCCTACGCCACCCTGTTCGCGGGCTGCGGCGTCGACCAGGTCTGCGGCGAGATCTCCCCGCAATACTGCGTGCTACCGCGCGAGGGCATCCGCCACGCGCTGGCGCTGAACCCCAACCTCAAGGTCATCGCGCTGCTCCGCCACCCCGTCGCGCGCGCCATGTCCCACCTCGCGATGCTCTGCGGCAAGACGCCGACCGCCGAGCGGATGAAGGAGATCGCGCTGTCCAACTGGTGGAACGGCGTCTCCTGGTACTCGGACTACGCGACCTGGCTCCTGCGCTGGAGGGGGATGCTTCCGCCCGGCCAGCTGCACGTCGACTACAACGGGCTGATCCGCGACGACCCTGTCGGCGTCCTGCGGCGGATCTGCGATTTCCTGGGCCTGCCGTTCGAGGAAGCCCGATTCCGGAACGCGCGCGAACGCGTGTTCGAAGGCGGCAAGCCCACCGGAGACACCGCCGAGGTCCGCGCGATCGTGAATGAGAGGATGGCGCCGCTGATCGAGGACCTCCGCCGGCGCATGCCCGACATCGCCGACGCCCTCGACCGGCATGGATAGCGCGCAGGTCCTTCCAATGGGAGGATGCGGGACCTAGAAGCCTCGTGACGCTTGTCACGCTCCCCTTCCCGGAAACCAGCCATGGACGCGACGTCGGATCCGAACACGATGGTTCCGCACCCCGATGCCTCAGACCTCGTCGCTCTCCGCGCCGAAGTCGCCGACCTGCGCGCGCGCCTCGAATCCTACGAACGCATCCTCCAGCTCCGCGACGCCGCCCTCGCCCCTGCCGCGCCCTCGCCGCCCGCCGCCCCCGAAGCTCCCCCCCTGCCCGACTGGTTCGAGATCGCCGCCGACCAGCTCCTCCCCATCCAGGATGGCTTCTACCAGCTCGAATGGGGCCCCGAGGGCGCCTTCCGCTGGACCGGCCCCGGCGCCGATGTCCATTTCGAAGCCTGGCTCGACCGCGCCGCGCCGCTCGTCGCCACGCTCCGCCTGTTCCACTTCGGCGTGCCGCGCAACGCGCGCGACCTCGCGATCGAGGTGGACGGCACCGCCTACCCCCTGACCCGCCTGGGGGAGGAGAAGATCCTCCGCTCCGACCCGATCGCGCCCCGCGCGGGGGACGGGCCGACGCGCCTCACGCTCCGCGTCGCGCATGTCCATTCGCCCGCGGCCAGCGGCAAGGCGGACCAGCGCATGCTGGGCGTCGCCTTCCAGCGCCTGCGCGTCGACCGCGCCTGAGGACCCCGCCATGGCCGCGCCGTCGCGCCGCATCACCGCGGCCATCTGCACCTACGAACGCTACGACCTGCTGCCCGGCGCGATCGAGACCGCCATCGCCCAGACCCTGCCGGCCGGGACCTTCGAGGTCATCGTCGTCGACAATTCCCCCGACCCCGCCCGCTCGGCCCGCGAATCGGCAGCCTTCGCGCAGCACGAGAACCTCGTCTGGCTGCACGAGCCGCGCCCCGGCCTGTCCAACGCGCGCAACGTCGCCGCCCGCGCCGCGCGCGCGCCCATCATCGCCTACCTGGACGACGATGCCCGCGCCGATCCCGCCTGGCTCGAGCACATCGCAGGCTGCTTCGACCAGTTCGGCCCGGACGTGCAGGTCGTGGGCGGCCGCATCCGCCCCTGGTGGGTGGCGCCGCGGCCGGACTGGCTGCCGGACGAGATGCTGGGCAGCCTCACCGTCGTCGACCTCGGCCCCGAGCGCCGCCTGCTGACCGAACGCGAATGGGTCGCCGGCGCTAACATCGCCTTCCGGATCGACGCGCTGCGTGCGGCCGGCTGGTTCGACACCTCGCTCGGCCGCACCGGCGGCCCGGCCAGCCTGCTGTCGTCCGAGGAAACGGCGCTGACCGACCGGATCCGCGCCCAGGGCGGCCTCGTGGCCTACGACCCGCTCGCCGCGGTCGAGCACTGGGTCGACCCCGAGAGGCTGACGCAGCGCTGGTTCCGCCGCCGCGCCGCCTGGCAGGCGGTCTCGGACTACCTGAAGGATCCGAACGGGCGGCTCGCGCGGCGCGACGATTGCTGGGATTCGGTCAAGGCCTTCCTGCTCGCGCGGAACCCGGCCGACCGGACGCTGCGCGGACTGGCGTTGGAACAGGACCGCGCAGCCGATTTCCGCTGGCAGATCTCGGCCGTCTACAACGCCGTCACCGCGTTGCTCGCGGGCCTCGGGGAACAGGATGACCTCTGACGCGCCCGGGACGGGGTCCTGGGCGGGGCTGCGCGTCCTCGTGCTGTCGCCGGTGCCGACCTTCCCGGTCACGCTCGGCAACCGGAACCGGATCGTCCAGGTCAACGAGGCGCTGCGGCGCGAGGGCGCGCATGTCGCGCTGCTGCACTACCCCTCGGACGAGGAATGGCGCTCCTCCCTCCCCCGCGCGGCGCTGGCCGGCATGGCCGCGCAGTGGGACGAGGTCTTCCATTGCCCCGTCACGCGGCCGCTCCACACCCGCCCCGCGGAGGGGGAGGACCATGGCATCGACGAGTGGTGGGACCCGGCGATCGGCCAGATGCTCGACTGGCTGTTCAAGGTGGGCCGCTACGACGCGCTGGTCGTGAACTACACCTGGTTGTCGAAGGCGCTCGAACATGCCCCGCCGGGCGTGCTGCGGATCCTCGACACGCATGACCGCTTCGCGGAACGCCGGCAGCTGCTCGCGGCAAACGGGCTCGCGCCGGAATACTTCCATACGACGGCCGATGAGGAACGGATCGCCCTCGACCGCGCCGACATCGTCTGGGCCATCAAGGACCAGGAAGCGGAGTTCTTCCGCACCCTGACCGCCCGCCCGGTCCTGACGCTGCTCCACGCCGAGCCGCCCGCGCCGCCGCGCCCGGCGCCGAGCACGGACGGCGTGCTCCGCCTCGGCATCGTGGGCGGGCGCAACAACATCAACGCGGCCAACATCCGGGCCTTCCTCAAGGTCGCCGACGCCTACCTGCGGCGCACGCTGCTGCCGGTCGAGATCCTGGTCGCGGGGTCGGTCTGCACGCTGCTCGAGGGGGTGAAGCGGCCCTATCTGCGGATGCTCGGCACCGTGGGCAGCATGGACGAGCTCTACGACGCCGTGGACGTGGTGCTGGCGCCGCTCGCCTTCTCGACCGGGCTCAAGATCAAGGTCGGCGAGGCGCTGTCCCGGGCCATGCCGCTGATCAGCCACGCCCACGCCTTCGAGGGCTACGTCCCCACCCACCCCTTCCACGAATGCCCTGACTTCGAGGCGATGCTGCGCGCGGCCCACCGCCTGGTGCGGGACCCGGCGGAGGTGGCGGCGCTCGCCGAGGCGTCCCGCCGCTCGGTCGCGCGTGCCGAGGCGAGCATCCTCGAGACCCTGGCCGCGGCCGGCGCGCGCGCGCGCGAATTGCCGCCCTCCGTCGTCGTCGCGCTGCGCTTCGAGCAGGTGCGGACCGGTGCCCTCGTGCTCGACCACGTGCTCGACGCCGCCCGCTATGCCGGCTTCCGTGCGCCGGTCGTCTTCCACCTGGCGGGCGCGGCGGCGGCGGCCGATCCCGCGGCGCTCCTGCTGCTCGCGCGGCGCGGTCGGGTCGTGGTGGACCCCTCGGCCGCGCCCGGGCTGGGCGAGGCCGGCGCGATCCTGTTCGACGATACTGCGCCGCGGCTCATGACGCTGGACGCGCTGCTCGCGGCACCGCACTTCCTTGCCTGGTTTGCGGCGCTGCCGGATGCGGCACCCGCCGGGCCGGTCCGCACGCGGCTCGGCACCTGCCACCTCGGCGCCCTCGCCCTCGACGGGGCGGCACCGGACCCGGCGCGCCTCGCGGCGCTGGCCCGCGCCTTTCCGCGCTTCCTGCTGCTCGAGGAGGCGCCGAGCCGCACCGCCGCCGCCGTCATGCACGCCGCCCGGGCCGATCGCGCCGCCGTGCCGCTGCTCTGGCGCGGGGAGGAGAGCCGGTTGCTGGCGGCGCTGCGGGGCGCGGAGGACGGCTCCGTCGCGCTGCTAGCCGAGGATGCCGCCGCGGCCGCGCTGCGCCCGATCCTGGCCTTTCTCACGACGACGCTCGGCCGGGATGTCCGCATCTTCGCCGCGCGGCCGGGGCCGGGCGCCGCCCCCGCCTGGCCGGCCGCGGGGCCTCTGGCCGTCGCGGCGGGGCGCGTGTCGCTCGCGCCGCTCGGCGACTACTTCGATGCCGCGACCTGGGCCCGCGCGCGGCCGGCCTTCGTGGTGGAGCACGGGCGCCCGGAGGGCGCGCGGCCGGCCCGGGAGGTCGCGCTGCGCGCCGGGATCGCGCATCTGCGGATTGACGACCCGACGGCACCCGACATCGTCCGGACAGGGCCTGCCCTCAGCCACCGCACGCGCGGCTTCGTCTCGGCCGCGCTGGTGCTGGCGGCGCTGCACCGCCGGCAGGGGGCGCCGCCGGAGAACGCCGCCGCCGGCGACGAGTTCGGCCGCGACGCAGGCTGGGCGCGCATCTGGGCGGAAATCGGCCGCCTGCTGGCGGCCTGAGGGCGACGGGGCTGGAGTTCGCGGCCCGCAGGGCATGCCCATGCCTGCCGGGCCCTCGGCCCTGGCGCCAGCGTGGAAGGATGTTCTCGGCCGCGCACCGGACACAGAAGCGCGCACCACGCCGGCACCGCCGCGTGCCACGCGAGCATTTCCCTTTCGCGATGCCCGATCCCGTGGCACTTGAAGCCCCTGGGAAATCGCCGCAACGGGAGGGTGCCATGTCTGGCCCGAACTTCACGAACCCCGAGACCATCGCCCTGCATGCCGGCTGGCGCGCGGACCCGTCGACGGGATCGGTCGCGGTGCCGATCCACCAGACGACCTCCTTCCAGTTCCAGGACACCGGCCACGCCGCGCGGCTCTTCGCGCTGGCCGAGATGGGGAACATCTACACCCGCATCATGAACCCGACCGTGGACGTGCTGGAAAAGCGCGTCGCGGCGCTGGAGGGCGGCGTCGCCGGCCTCGCGCTCGGCTCGGGCCAGGCGGCGACGACCTTCTCCGTGATGAACCTCTGCGAGGCGGGGGACAACATCGTCAGTTCCACCGACCTCTATGGCGGCACCTGGAACCTGTTCGCCAATACCCTGAAGTCCTTTGGCATCGAGGTCCGCTTCGTGGACCCGGCGGACCCCGAGAACTTCGTGAAGGCGACGGACGACCGCACCCGCTGCTGGTACGCCGAGACCCTGCCGAACCCGAAGCTGCAGGTCTTCCCGATCGCCGAGGTGGCGGCGCTGGGGCGGAAAATCGGCGTGCCGCTCATCATGGACAACACCGCCGCCCCGGTGATCTGCCGCCCGCTGCAGCACGGCGCGGCCATCGTCATGCATTCCACCACCAAGTGGATCGGCGGCCACGGCACGAGCATCGGCGGAATGGTCGTGGATGGCGGCAATTTCGACTGGGAGGCCCATGCCGGGCGCTTCCCGACGCTGAACAAGCCCGACCCGTCCTACCATGGTGCGGTCTGGACGCAGGCGGTCAAGCCGCTCGGCCCGGTCGCCTACATCATCCGCATGCGCACCTGCCTGCTGCGCGACCTCGGCGCGCCGATGGCACCGATGAACGCCTTCCTGACCATCCAGGGGCTCGAGACCCTGCCGCTGCGCATGGAGCGCCACAACGCCAATGCGCTGAAGGCGGCCGCCTTCCTGGCGCAGCATCCGGCGGTCGAGCGTGTCATCCACCCGTCCGTGATGGAAGGCGAGTGGAAGCGCCGCGCGGACGCGCACCTCAAGGGCGGTTACGGCAGCCTGATGGGGATCGAGATCAAGGGCGGCAAGGAGGCCGGGCAGCGCTTCATCGAGGCGCTGCAGATGTTCTACCACGTGGCCAATATCGGCGACGCCCGCAGCCTCGCGATCCATCCGGCGACGACCACGCACAGCCAGCTCACGGACGCCGAGCAGGCGGCCTCGGGCGTGACACCCGGCTACATCCGCCTGTCCATCGGCATCGAGCACATCGACGACATCATCGCCGACCTCGACCAGGCGCTGGCCGCGGCGACGGGGCCGTCCATGAAGGCCGCCGCCGAATGAATGCCGACCGCCGCCAGGGCGCGCCCTTCGTGGCGGAGGCGCCGGCCGCCGCCGGCGCCTATCCCGCCATCCGCATGCGGCGAAACCGACGCGACGCCTGGACGCGCCGGCTGGTGGCGGAAAACACGCTCACCACCGACGACCTGATCTGGCCGATCTTCGTCATCGAGGGCACCGGCGAGGAACGCCCGGTCGCCTCGATGCCGGGCCAGGCGCGCGTGACCGTCGACCTCGTGGCGAAGCATGTCGAGCGTGCGGTGCGCCTCGGCGTGCCGGCGGTCGCGATCTTCCCCGCGACACCAGCCGAGGCGAAGGATGCCGAAGGGACCGAGGCGCTCAACCCCGACAACCTGATCTGCCGCGCGGCGCGCGAATTGAAGCGCGCCTTCCCCGACCTCGGCCTGATCGGCGACGTGGCGCTCGACCCCTACACCGACCACGGCCATGACGGCGTGATCCGGTCGACGCGCACGGGCGACTACGTCCACAACGACGACAGCGTCGCCATCCTGGTGCGCCAGGCGGTGAACCAGGCGGCGGCGGGCATCGACGTGATCGCGCCGTCCGACATGATGGACGGGCGGATCGGCGCGATCCGTGCGGCGCTCGACGGGCAGGGCTTCATCGATACGCGCATCATTTCCTACGCCGCCAAGTACGCGAGCGCCTTCTACGGCCCGTTCCGCGATGCGCTGGGATCGGGCAAGGCGCTGCGCGGGGACAAGAAGACCTACCAGATGGACCCGGCCAATTCGGACGAGGCGTTGCGCGAGGTGGCGCTCGACCTGGCCGAGGGCGCCGACATGGTCATGGTCAAGCCGGGGATGCCCTACCTCGACATCGTGCGCCGCGTGAAGGACCGCTTCGCGGTGCCGACCTTCGCGTATCAGGTGAGCGGCGAATACGCGATGATCATGGCCGCGGTGCAGAACGGCTGGATCGAGCGCGAGCGCGCGATGATGGAGAGCCTGATGGGCTTCAAGCGGGCCGGCGCCAACGGCGTGCTGAGCTATTTCGCGGTGGAGGCGGCGGAGGTCCTCCGCCGTGGCTGAGCCGCTGCCCACCGAGGCGCTGCGGCGCCCCTGGCATGGCGCATCCGACCGCGCGGCGGACCCTGCCGTCGTCGTGATCCGCCTGCAGCGCGCGGAGGTCGAGGCGCTGATGGCCTGGCGCACGGCGTCCGAGGGCAGCGAGGAGCAGGCGCGGGCCTGGCGGCGCCTGGCGGCGTTACGCGCGCGGCGCGTCGCGCTGATGCCGAAATCCGCCGCGGCGCGGCTGCCGCCGTTGCCGGACGCTCCGCCGGGCGCGCTGTCGGCCTGGCAGAAACTGCGCCGGCGCCTCGGCCTCGGGCCGCGCTGATCGGCCTGGGCGGCTGCCGTTCAGTGCGTGGCGGCGGCCGGCGCCGCGCCCGGCGCGCCCCGACGGCGCACGAGGCCGGCGGCGATCGACCCGGTGATCCCCTTCGGCATGTAGATGATGAAGAGCACCAGCAGCAGTCCGTAGATCGTGCCGTCCAGGCCGTGGATGTCGTGGCCGAAGGTGACGCGCAGCGTCTCGGCCAGCAGCAGCGTGAACATCGCGCCGACCGTCGGGCCGAGTTGCGTGAACAAGCCGCCCGCGATGACGGCGAAGACGATCTGCAGCGAGATGCCGATGCCCGAGATGGTCTCAGGGTTGATGTACATCTGGTACTGCGCGTAGAGCGCACCGCCGATCGTCGTCATGCCGGCGCTCAGCATGGTGATCATGAGCTTGGCGCGCGTGACGTTGACGCCGACCGACGCGGCGGCGTCCTCGTCCTCCGACGACGCCTCGAGGGCGTAGCGCAGCATGGAGCGGTCGACCATGCGCCAGACCCAGAGCCCCGCAGCCCAGACGATCAGCGCGAGGTAGAAGAAAGTGGCGCGCTCGCCGAACTGCAGCGCGAGGAAGGAGGTCCCGCCCGGCACGCCCTCCACCGTCATGCCGAGCGATCCGCCGGTCTGGTCGCGCAGGCCGACGATGGTCAGGCGCACCACCTCCCCCAGCGCCAGCGTCACCAGCGCGAAGTAGTGGCCGACGATGCGGAAGCGGAAGCAGGGGTAGCCCACGAGCAGCGCCATCGTCATCGAGAGCACGATCGCGATGGGGATGCCGACCCAGGGCGTCAGGCCGAAGCTGTTCCACAGCATCGTCACGACATAGCCGCCGACGCCGAGGAAGGCGCCATGGCCGAGCGAGACCATCCCGAAGCGGCCCATGACCGACCAGGAGGTGTAGACGAAGCCCCAGATCAGCACCGTGATCAGCAGGTGCAGGTGGTAGTTGCCGAGGCCGAACTGCGGCACCGCCGCCAGCGCCGCGATGCCGAGAACCGCCAGGATGCGCTTGTCCATGCCCTGCCCCTCCGTCAGCGGCTGAACAGGCCCTTGGGCCTGATGAACATCATGGCGATGAAGAAGGCGAAGGCGATCACGTAGCCCCATTCGATCTGGAAGAAGTAGCCGCCGACCGAGATGAACTGCGCGAAGACGAAGGCGGCCACGAAGCCGCCCAGCATGTTACCGAGCCCGCCCATGACGCAGACCATGAAGGTGATCGGCCCGAAGGACAGGCCGATCGCGGGGTGCACGTCGTATTGCAGCACCAGCAGGCTCGCCGCCACCCCGGCCATGCCGCCGCCGATCGCGGAGGTGATGAGGTAGATCCGCCGCGGATCGACGCCCATCAGCGGCATGATCTCGCGGTCCTGGCTGATGGCGCGGATGGCGGTTCCGAGGTAGCTGCGCGTCAGGAACAGCCAGAGCAGCAGCACGCCGACCAGCGCCGTCGCGAAAGCCAGGATGCGGGCGAAGCTGAAGAACATGTCGCCGAACTCGACCACCGGCATCCGCACGCCGAGGTTGCGGAACTCGATCCCGAACACCAGCGTGGCCGCCGCCTGCAGGAAGAACAGCACGCCGCCCGTGACCAGCAGCTGGTTGATCGGCGCCGTGCCGAGCACGGGCTGGATGACCAGGATGTGCAGCAGCACGCCGAGAAGTGCCACGACGGCGATGCCCGCGCCGATCGCGACCGGCAGCGGCAGGCCGTAGAACACGAACAGCCACCAGATCGTGTACATGCCGATCATCACGAGCTCGGCGTAGCAGATCCAGACCACGTCGATGACGCCGAAGACCAGGTTCAGCCCGAGCGCCAGCAGCGCCAGCACGCCGCCGAGCAGGATGCCGTTGATGATGGATTCGAGCAGGAAGGTGTCGAACATGCGTGCCCTCAGAGCCCGAGATAGGCGCGCCGGATCTCCGGCGAGGCGAGCAGCTCGGCCGAGCTTCCGGACTGCTTGATGGTGCCGACCTCGAGCAGGTAGGCCCGGTCCACGACCTGGAGCACCTGCTGGATGTTCTGCTCGACGATCAGCACGGTGTAGCCCTCGGCGCGGATGCGCTTCACCAGGCCGAAGACCTGCTGGACGATGACCGGCGCAAGGCCCGCCGAGGGCTCGTCCATCAGCAGCAGCTTCGGCCCGCTCATCAGCCCTCGGCCGATGGCGCACATCTGCTGCTCGCCGCCCGACATGGTGCCGGCCATCTGGTCGCGGCGTTCCTTCATGCGGGGGAACAGCTCGTAGACGAAGTCGAGCCTCTCGCGGAACCGCTTGCGCGCCTCGGGGTGGAAGGCGCCCATCCGCAGGTTCTCCTCCACCGTCAGGCGCGGAAACAGGCGGCGATGCTCGGGCACATGGGCGATGCCCATCTCGACCACGCGATGCGCTGGGACGGGGCCGAGCGGCGTGCCTTCCATCACTACCTCCCCCGAACTGGGCGCGATGATCTTGGAGATGACGCGGAGCAGCGTTGTCTTGCCCGCACCGTTCGGGCCGATCACGCCGACCGCCTCCCCCGCGCGGACCTCCAGGCTCACGTCGAACAGGGCGCGGAAGCTGCCGTAGCCGGCCGAGACGCGGCGGACCTCGAGCATGACGTCGCCCGTCATGTCGCCACGCCTTCCTGGAAGGTGATCTTCTCGGTGCCGAGGTAGATCTCGATCACCTTCGGGTCCTTCGCCACCTCGCGCGGCAGGCCCTCGAAGATCTTCTCCCCGTGGTCGAGCACGATGGCGCGGTCCACGACGCGCATCAGCACGCCCATGATGTGCTCGACCCAGATGATGGTGATGTTCTTCTCGCGCCGGATGTGGTCGAGCATGTCGGCGGCCTGGTTCATCTCGGTCTCGTCGAGCCCGCCGAGGCTCTCGTCCGCCAGCAGCAGCTTCGGCTGCGTCGCGATGGCGCGCGCGAGCTCGAGCTTCTTGAGGCCCGCGGCGCCGAGCGAGGCGACCTCGGCCTGCGGGTCGGTCGGCAGGCCGACGAGCGCCAGCGCCTCCTCCGCGTGGTCGTGCGCCTTCGTCCGGCTGACATGGCCGCGCTGGCCGAAGAAGGCGGCGGTGACCACGTTCTCGAGGATGGTGAGTTGGCGGAACGGGCGCGGGATCTGGAAGGTGCGCCCGATGCCGCGGTGGCAGATCTCGATCGGTGCCAATCCGCCGATCTCGCGCCCCTCCAGCATGATCGTCCCGGCCGAGGGCTTCAGCATGCCGGCGATCATGTTGAAGGTCGTGCTTTTGCCCGACCCGTTCGGGCCGATCAGGCCGAGGATCTCCCCCTGCTCGAGCGAGAAGGAGACGCGGTCGACGGCGACGAAGCCGCCGAAGCGCTTCGTCAGGTCCTGTACCTTCAGCATGCCCGGGCTGCGCCGCCCTCAGCGGGCGGCGTAGGCGTGGCCGGCGGGCAGCGGGATCACGGGCTCGGCGGTCTTGATCGCGGCCGGCCACACGATCTTGGTCTCCCCGCCCACGTACTGCATCACGACGGGGGAGGACCGTTCGTTCTGCCCGGCCATCGGGGTCCCTGCCGGGAAGAAGCGCACGCCGTAGCCCTGGATGGTGCCGCCTTCGGGGATGTCGGTCGCAAGCGCGGCCTGGCGCAGCGCATCGGGCGTGAAGCCGCCATGGTTGCGGATCGCGCGCGGCAGCACGTCGGTCAGGAAGATCCAGGTCTGGTTGAAGCCCATCGAGGTATGCGGCGGGACCTCGGTCGCATTCGTCTCGGCACGGTAGCGGCGGACCATCTCGGCCGTGATG
This sequence comes from Roseomonas sp. HF4, assembly GCF_005222755.1. Taxonomy (GTDB): domain Bacteria; phylum Pseudomonadota; class Alphaproteobacteria; order Acetobacterales; family Acetobacteraceae; genus Neoroseomonas. The sequence goes on along the minus strand of NZ_STGD01000004.1, from coordinate 359,924 downwards.
TCGCCGAGGCCGGGCCTGAGCGACGCCGGGTTCAGCAGCTGCGCCGCCACCGGGTCCACGTTGAAGATGTAGTCGGCGTCGTTGCCGAAGGTCTGCTTCAGCCGGTCGATCTGGCCGTAGCCGGCGCCATGGCCGATCAGCGCGCTCCAGCGCAGGCCGAGTTCGCGCGACTGGCGGAGGAACAGCGTGATGTCGGGGTTGTAGCCCGTGTGCAGGATGACGTCGGGCCGTTCCCGCCGCAGCTTCGTGACCAGGGAGGAGAGGTCGGGCGCGGTCGCCGCATAGCCTTCCTTCAGCACGATCCGCATGCCGAGCTGGCGTGCCTTGGCTTCGTTGCCGGCGGCGACACCCGCGCCGTAGGGCCCATCCTCGTAGATGATGGCGACGCGCACGTCGGCCGGGCGCTTGCGCAGCCGTTCCTGCGACACGTCCGCGATGAACTGGCAGGACGCCTCGCCGAACTGGTCGCTGTGGACCTGCGCGCGGAACACGTATTCGAGGTTGCGGTCCTTGAACACCGAGGAGGCGACGCAGACATTCGCCCACATGAAACGGCGCTGCGCATTGACGCGCTGCGCCAGCGGCACGCAATGCGCGCTCGAGAAGACGCCCATCAGCAGGTCGACGCGTTCCTGCTCCATCAGGCGCGTCGCCTCGTTGATCGCGACTTCCGTGCGCGACTGGGCATCGGCGAAGATCGCGTTGATGCGATGGCCCTCGACGCCGCCGCGCTCGTTGATCATCTCGATCGCGTGCTTGGTGCCGATGGCGGCGGCGAGCGAGCCGCCGCCCGCGAAGGGGCCGGTATAATCGTAGATGACGCCGATTTTGATCTCGCGCTGCTGGGCCAGCGCCCCGCCTGCGAAGGGCAGCGCCCCTGCGGTTCCGATCAGCCCGCGACGCGTCAGATGTGCGACCATCATCTTACTCCCCTTCGTCTCGTTTCTTAACCCTGGACGTGGCGGAAGCATCGGGGGCCGGCGCGGATCTTGTCAAATCAATCGCACGCCGGCCGCGGGCACTACTGCGCCCGGCGCACCCCCATCGCGATGGTGCGCTCGTCCATCCGCGGGTCGTGCGTCATGCCGCGCCGCACCGCCCAGTTGTTCACATACTGGATGAGCTGGATGTAGGGCTCCTCCTCGACGTAGCGGTCCACCGCCTCGTGCCAGGCGGCCTCCCGGCGCTCGTCGTCCATGATGGCGGAACCGCGCAGCACGATCTCGTCGAAGGCCGCGCTGGAATAGCGGGCGTTGTTGTTCGCACCGGTCAGGCGCGCGCGGTCGCGCGACGCGACCACGTTGGCGAGGAAGTTCGACGCCTCCCCCGTGCTCGAGCCCCAGGCGGCCAGCTGGATCGCGTATTCGAAGCGCATCCGGCGGGGCACGAAGCCGGTCCAGGGGAAGGCCTGGATCTCGGTGCGCACGCCGATCCGCGTCCACATCTGCGCGACGGCCTGGGTCAGGCGCCCGTCATTCGGCCAGCGGTCGTTCGGGCCGGACAGCACGACGCGGAAGCCCTGCGGATAGCCGGCCTCGGCCAGCAGCCGCTTGGCGCCGTCCGGGTCGTAGGCGCGCGGGCGCACCCGCGGGTTGTAGCCGAAGGCGCCCTCGGGCAGCCATTGCGCGGTGGGCGTGGCCGCGCCTTCCATCACGCGCTCGGCCAGCGCCTCGCGGTTGATCGCCATCGAGAGCGCGCGGCGCACCCGCGCGTCGCGGAAGGGGTTGGCCGGCAGCGGCTGCCCGGCATGGTCGGTCACCTGCGGGTCGCCGCCCTCCCGCCCGTAGTCCGGCACGAGGTAGACCGTGCGCAGGCTCGGGATCGAGGTGACGGTCACGCGGGGCTCGCGGCGCATCCGTGCGAGGTCGGAGGTCGGCACCTGCTCGATCAGGTCGACATCGCCGGCCAGCAACGCGGCGGTGCGCGCGCCGTCATTGCTGATGATGCGGTAGTTGACGCGCGCCCAGGGCTCGGCGCCGCCAAAATAGGACGGGTTGCGCTCGAGCTCCGTCCGGTCCCCCAGCCGGTAGGACACGTAGCGGTAGGGGCCGGTGCCGATCGCCGCGCGGCCGTTGTTGAAGTCCTCGGTCGAGGCGCCTTCGGCCGCGTGCCGCGCGATGATGGAGACCGAGGCGAGGTCGAGCGGCATCAGCGGATGCGGCCGCTTGGTGTGGATGCGGATGGTGTGCGGGTCCACCACCTCGACACGGTCGATGGCGCGCAGGAAGCCCTGGAAGCCGCCCGGGCTGTTCGGCACGTTCGGCACGCGCGCGAAGGAGAAGACGACGTCCTCCGCCGTGAAGGGGCGGCCATCATGCCAGGTGACGCCCTGTCGCAGCTTGAATTCCCAGACGGTGTCCGAGAGGGCGCGCCAGGATTCCGCGAGCGAGGGGTGCGGCCGCGCGCGCGCGTCGCGCTCCACCAGGCGGTCGAACACATGCATCATCATCGCATTGTTCGGACCGAGGTTGTGGAAATGCGGGTCCATGGAGGTGACCGGCGCCGCCGAGGCGAGGCTCAGGGTCTGGGCATGGACCGCGGGTGCCGCGACGGCGATCGCTCCGGCGAGCAGGACGTGGACGGTTCTCGGCAATTTGGCCTCCTGTCGGTTCTCGTTGCCGGGAGGCTAGCGCCGCGCGGAGCGCCGCGTCACCCCCCGAAACGGAAAGCGCCGCGGCCCCATCGGGACCGCGGCGCGTCGGGAGGCGCGAGGGGGGCGGCGGGTCAGCCCTGCCGCTCGACCATCAGCTTCTTGATCTCGCCGATCGCCTGCGCCGGGTTCAGACCCTTCGGGCAGGCCCGGGTGCAGTTCATGATGGTGTGGCAGCGATAGAGCTTGAACGGGTCTTCCAGCGCATCGAGCCGCTCGCCGGTCGCCTCGTCGCGGCTGTCCGCAATCCAGCGATAGGCCTGCAGCAGCACCGCGGGGCCGAGGTACCGGTCGCCGTTCCACCAGTAGGACGGGCAGGCGGTCGAGCAGCAGAAGCAGAGGATGCATTCCCAGAGCCCGTCGAGCTTTGCGCGTTCCTCCTTGGACTGCAGGCGCTCCCCGTCCGGCGGCGGCGGCGTGTCGGCCTTGAGCCAGGGCTCCACGCTGCGCAGCTGCGCGTAGATCTGGCTGAGGTCGGGCACCAGGTCCTTCACCACCGGCATGTGCGGCAGCGGGTTGATGCGGACCTCGCCCTTCACCTCGTCGATCGGCTTGAGGCAGGCCAGCGTGTTCAGCCCGTCGATGTTCATCGAGCAGGAGCCGCAGATGCCCTCCCGGCAGGAGCGCCGGAAGGTCAGCGTGCTGTCGACCTCGTTCTTGATCTTGATCAGCGCGTCCAGGACCATCGGCCCGCACTGGTCGAGGTCGATCTCGTAGGTGTCGGTGCGCGGGTTGGCGCCGCCATCGGGGTCCCAGCGATAGATCTTGAACGACCGCACATTCTTGGCGCCCGCGGGGGCGGCGTAGGTGCGGCCCTCGCCGACGGTGGAGTTCTTGGGAAGCGTGAAGGTTGCCATCGGTCCGGGTCCTAGTACACGCGCGCCTTGGGCGGGAAGACCTGCACTTCGTTGGTCAGCGTGCGCATCTTAACGTCGCGGTAGTCGAGCTTCACCGCATACTTGTCGTCCACCCGCGCCAGCGTGTGCTTCATCCAGTTCGCGTCGTCGCGGTCCGGATGGTCCTCGTGCGAATGGGCGCCGCGGCTTTCGTGGCGCGCATCGGCGCCATGGATGGTGGTCAGCGCGTTGCCGATCAGGTTGTCGAGTTCCAGCGCCTCGACCAGGTCGGAGTTCCAGATCAGCGAACGGTCCGCGATCTTGATGTCGCCGTAGCCGGCGGCGACCTTGTCCATCTTCTCGACGCCCTCGCGCAGCAGGTCGGTGGTGCGGAACACCGCGGCATGGGTCTGCATGGTGCGCTGCATGGTCAGGCGCAGGTCCGACACGCTGGTGCCGCCCTTCGCGTTGCGCACGCGGTCGAAGCGGTCGAGCGAGGCCTCGCCCGCCTTGGGCGGCAACGGCGGCTGGGACGCGCCGGGCTTGATCGTCTCGGCGGCCCGGTGCGCCGCCGCCCGGCCGAAAACCACCAGGTCGAGCAGCGAATTGGTGCCGAGCCGGTTGGCGCCGTGCACCGACACGCAGGCCGCCTCCCCCACCGCCATCAGCCCGGGCACCACCTTGTCCTGGTCCTTGGACGTGGCGGCCAGCACCTCGCAATGGATGTTCGTCGGAATGCCGCCCATGTTGTAGTGGACGGTCGGCAGCATCGGGATCGGCTCCTTCGTCACGTCCACGCCGGCGAAGATCTTCGCCGTCTCGGAAATGCCGGGCAGGCGCTCGTGCAGGATGTCTGCGCCCAGGTGCTCGAGATGCAGGTGGATGTGATCCTTCTGCGGCCCGACGCCCCGGCCCTCGCGGATTTCCATCGACATGGCGCGCGAGACGACGTCGCGCGACGCCAGGTCCTTGGCCGTCGGCGCGTAGCGCTCCATGAAGCGCTCGCCCTCGGAATTGGTCAGGTAGCCGCCCTCGCCGCGGGCGCCTTCCGTGACCAGGCAGCCCGAGCCGTAGATGCCGGTCGGGTGGAACTGCACGAACTCGTTGTCCTGCAGCGGCAGGCCGGCGCGCAGCACCATGCCCCCGCCATCGCCCGTGCAGGTATGGGCCGAGGTGCAGGAGAAATAGGCACGCCCGTAGCCGCCGGTGGCCAGCACCACGGTCTGCGCGCGGAAGCGGTGCATGGAGCCATCCTCAAGGCACCAGGCGGTCACGCCCCGGCACACGCCCTCATCGTCCATGATGAGGTCGAGGGCGAAATACTCGATGAAGAACTCGCAATTGTGCTTCAGCGACTGCTGGTACAGCGTGTGCAGGATCGCGTGGCCGGTGCGGTCGGCCGCGGCGCAGGCCCGCATGGCGGGCTCCTTGCCGAAATGCGTCATGTGGCCGCCGAAGGGGCGCTGGTAGATCTTGCCGTCCTCGGTGCGGGAGAAGGGCACGCCGTAGTGTTCGAGCTCGATGATGGCCGGCACAGCCTCGCGGCACATGTATTCGATCGCGTCCTGGTCGCCGAGCCAGTCCGACCCCTTCACGGTGTCGTACATGTGCCAGCGCCAGTCGTCCTCGCCCATGTTGCCGAGCGCGGCGCCCACGCCGCCCTGCGCGGCCACGGTATGGGAGCGCGTCGGGAACACCTTGGTGATGCAGGCGGTCTTGAGCCCCGCCGCGCCCATGCCGAAGGTGGCGCGCAGGCCGGCGCCGCCCGCACCCACCACCACCACGTCGTAGGTGTGGTCCACGATGCGGTAGGCGCCGTTCGAAGGCTTGCTGATCGCGTTCATCGCATCCGTCTCGTTCATTTCCGCGGCGGGGAAGTTGCCCTCCGGCCCGCGTCGTGTGCCGTTCTCAACCAACCACCTAGTCAGCCCGGGCGATCCCGCCAGGGGGCGTCAGACCGCGATGCGCAGCACCGCGAGCGTCGCCGCCAGCCAGAGCAGGACACAGAGGCCCTTGACTGCGAGCAGCGTGGCCAGCCGCGCCATCTCGCCCCGCATGTAATCCTCGATCACCACCTGCAGGCCCGCCGCCGTGTGGTGGAAGGCGGCGGCCAGGAAGGCCAGCAGCAGCACCGCGTTGAGGGGGCGGCCGATCCAGGCCGTCGCTTCCTGCCAGGTGCTGTCCGGCATGGTGGCGAGTGAGAAGACCAGCCAGAGCGTCAGCGGCAGAAGCGCGATGGAGGTGACGCGCTGCATCCACCAGTGATGCGTGCCGCCCTTCCCGGCGCCGAGGCCGCGCACGCGGCCGAGCGGGGAACGAAGGGTGCGAATCGTGGGCGCGGCCATGTCCGTCAGATCCAGGAAATCAGCATGACGAGCCAGGTCAGCGCGGTGAGCGCCGCGGTGCCGATCAGCACCGCCCGGCCGGTCAGGTAGGTGGTCGGCAGGTCGTAGCCCCGCCCGGAATCCCAGTAGAGGTGCCTGAGCCCCGCCAGGGTGTGGAACCAGGCCACGGCCGTCAGGGCCATCAGGCCGATCGCGCCGAAGAACGACCCGAAGAACCATTGCACGCCGTTGAACGACGCCTCCCCGGCGGCGGCGGCGACGAGCCACCACACGAGGAAGACCATCCCCACGGACCAGACGGTGCCGGTGATGCGGTGGGTGATGGAAAGCGCGCTCGTGACCTGCATCATGTCGTAGACCTGCAGGTGAGGAGACAGCGGGCGGCGGACGAGCGAGCCGTCCGACCGGCGGCCGACCATCAAGGCCTCCCGCGTGTCGGTGATCTTGGACATGGGTCCGGTACTCCGTGCGGCCGCTTGCCCCGATCCCCTGGCCGGGGGCCGGCCTTTGCGGGCGCTGTTGTATGGTGCGGCGCGGGACAGCGTCAAATCGGCGCGGGCGGCGATCCCGTCGCGGTCAGCCCGTATGCGACGTCAGCGTCGCGCGGTCCGGGAAGGCGTTCTTGACCGTGAGGTGCACCTTCAGCGCGGTCCTGGTCCAGCCCGTCCTGTCGCCGGGTGCGCCGCCGGCCGTCTCCCAGATCACCTCCATGGCCTCGGGCGAATAGCTCAATTCCCGCGCGGTGCCGCGCCTCTCCAGGAAGCCCGGGCCGATGCAGCCCTCGAAATGCGACGGCCTGCTGCCCCTGTGGACCAGAATGTTGTTGAGCTGCTTGCTCGTCGCCGCGCCGTTCCAGGGGTTCAGCACCCGCCCGCGCTTCGCGTCCCAGTACATCACGGCACCGGCATAGTCGCCCTTGGCCAAGTGGATGAAATCCACCTTGTCCTTCAGGGAGAAGCGCTCAAGCGTCTCGAAGCAGAGGCCGCCGATCCAGATCTCGCCGACCAGGCCGTAGCAGGTCTTCCCGCCGCTGATGTTCGTGACGTAGGAGGTTCCGCGTTCATAGATGACGGCTGACGTAGCCATGACTTGCGCTCCCTTCCGTCGGATTTCCTTGTTTGCGACCCACGCATTCAGCCGGAATGCGGCCTGAGCGCCGTCCGGTCGGGAAAGGCGTTCAGCACCCTGAACAGCACGATCGGCGAGGAGGCGTTCCACCCCTCCTGCTTCCCTGGCACGCCGCCCGCCTGTTCCCAGATCAACTCGAGCGATTCCTTGTCGTATCGAAGCTCCTGGGCGCTTCCCGCCTTTTCCAGGAACCCGACGCCCAGGCACCCCTCGAAATGGGACGGCTTGGTGCCGGCATGGATCAGGATGTTCTCCTGCTTCTGGGATGGTGCCTTTCCGGCCCAGGGGTGGATCACCCGCTTCTTGCCGGAATGCCAGTACATGACGGCGCGCTGGTAGTCCCCTTTCGGCAGGTGCACGTAGTCCTTCGTCTTGAGGTCGAGCTCGAAGCGCTCGAGCGTGTCGAAGGCGAGCCCGCCTATCCAAAGGGTGCCGACGAGGCCGTAGCAGGGCGTGCTGCCGGCGACGATGTTCGAGATGTAGGTTGTCCCGCGTTCGTAGGTCACGACCTTCCTGGCCATCGCCGCCTGCTCCCGTCAAAGGGGCCCGCGCCCGCTTCATCGCAGCCATGCTAGTGCCGGGAGCCGTTGACGCGGAAGGCACACCCGCGCAAGCAATGTGATGCATTTCACAGGTGTGCCGACATGACCGCCGAGCCCGCCCCCGGTACCGGCCGCGACGCCCGCATCATCGCCCTGATCGGTACCGGGCATTTCCTGTCCCATTTCTACGTCCTCAGCCTGCCGCCGCTGTTCCTGGTCTGGCGCGAGGAATTCGGCGTCTCCTTCGCCGAACTGGGCCTTGCCGTGGCGCTGATGTCGGGCACCACGGCGCTGCTGCAGACGCCAGTCGGCTTCTGGGTCGACCGCCACGGCGCCCGGCCCTTCCTGGTCGGTGGCACGCTGCTGATGGCGCTCTCGGTCTCGGCCATGGCCTTCGCGCCGGGCATCTGGGCGATCTGGCTGCTCGCCATCCTGTCCGGCGTCGGCAATTCCGTGATCCACCCGGCGGACTACGCCATCCTCGCCGGCTCGATCGACAAGGCGCGGATGGGCCGCGCCTTCGCCCTGCACACCTTCACGGGCAACCTCGGCTTCGCGCTGGCACCGCCGGTCGTGGCCCTGCTCGCGGCGGCGATGGGCTGGCGCGGCGCGCTGCTGGTGGTGGGGCTGCTCGGCATTCCGGTCGTGCTCGCCATCATCGTCCAGAGCCGCATCCTGCAGGACCAGGCGAAGCCCAAGGCGAAGCCCGCCGGGGAACCCTCGGGGCGCGAGCTCCTTCTCTCCCGTCCCATCCTGCTGTTCTTCGGCTTCTTCATGCTGTCCTCGATGGCGGGGTCCGGCATCCAGGCCTTCGTCATCACGGTGCTGGGCAAGCTCTGGGGCACGCCGGTCGCCGTCGCCTCGATGGTGCTGACCGGCTACATGGTCGGCGCCACCTCCGGCACGCTGGTCGGCGGCTGGATCGTGGACCGCACGAAGCGGAACCTGATCGGCTTCGTCGTCGTGCTGACCGGCTTCGCCATCGCCATGATCCTCGCCCTCGGCCTGCTGCCGCTGCCGGAGGCCATGCTGCCCGTGGTGGGCCTGCTCGGCGGGCTCGCCATGGGGGCATCGCGCACGCCGCGCGACGTCATGCTGAAGGATGCTGCGCCGCCGGGGCAGATCGGTAAGGTCTTCGGCTTCGTCTCCTCCGGCCTGCCGCTCGGCGGCGCCATCACGCCGGTGCCGCTCGGCTTCCTGATCGACATGGGGTATCCGGGCCTGGTGCTGCCGGTCGTGGCGGCGCTGCTCGGGCTCTCGCTGCTCTGCGCCGGGTCCGCCCAGGCGGAGGCGCGCAGCCGGCGGGCCGCGGCGGTCCCGGCCGAGTGAAGCCGCCGCCACCGCGGCTCTGCCGATGACGGCCTTCGACGACCTCCTCGCCGGCCTCACCTGGGCCGCGGTCGCGGTGCTGGCCGTTGCCGGCGCGCTCTCGGCGTCGCGCAAGCAGCTCGACCCGGTCGGCTTCATTCTGGTCGCCTGCCTCTGCGCCTTCGGCGGCGGCACGGTGCGCGACGTGATCCTGAACCAGCCGGTCTTCTGGCTTGCGGTGCCGGGCATGGTGGCGCTGGCGGCGGCGCTCGCGATCCTGGTGTTCTTCACCGCGCACCTGCTGGAGCGGCGCTTCGTGGCATTGCTCTGGGCCGATGCGGTCGGGCTCGGGCTGTTCGCCGTGCTGGGCGCGGAGGCGGCGCTCCGCGCGGGCGCGACACCCTGGGTCGCGGTGCTGATGGGCACCGTCACCGCGACCTTCGGCGGCGTGCTGCGCGACATCGTCTGCGCCGAGGTGCCGCTGATCCTCCGGCGCGAGATCTACGCCACCGCCGCCGCACTCGGCGCCATCGCCTTCATCCTGCTGCAGGAGGCCGGCGCGGGGCGCACCGCGGCAATCTCGGCGGGCGGGCTTCTCGCCTTCGGCGCGCGCGCAGCGGCCATCGCGACGGGCTGGTCGCTGCCCGCCTACCGCGCCCGCCCCGGGCGCGACTACCCCGACCGCCGATGAGCCAGCCGGCGCTGGCGGTCCTGCTGACCCTGGCGGCGGGGCTGCTCTACACGCTGGGCTACGCGATCGCGAAGATCCTGTCGGCATCGCTCGACCCGGTGCAGATCACCTTCCTGCGCTCGGCCCTGGTGCTGGCCGGCGCGGCGGTCATCCTGCCGCGCCTCGCGGACCCGGCCGGCGCCCTGCGCCGCCTACTGGCGCCCGCGCAGGCGCGCGACCAGCGCATCGCGGCGGCGATGCTCATCCTGTCCACCACGCTCGCCGTGCTCGGCTATTCGCTGGTGCCGGTCACCGAAGCGTCGGCGCTGGGCTTCACCGCGCCCATCATCCTGGTGGCGCTGGGCGCGCTCGTGCTGCGGGAGACGGTGACACCGCGGCGCTGGGCGGCGCTGGCGTTGGGCTTTGCCGGCATGCTCGCGGTGGTGCGGCCGGGGGGCGAGCTGTTCAGCGCGGCCGCCGCCGTGCCGGTCAGCGCAGCGCTGACCTACGCCCTCTATCAGGTGATGACGCGGCGCATCCGCGCGGTCGCGAACGAATGGGACGCGACGCTGCAGGGCGCGCTGGCCGGCGTCGTGCTGCTGGCGCCGGCCATGCGCTTCCTCTGGCGCATGCCCGATGCCGCGGCGCTGGTGCTCGTGGCCGTCTATGCGGCGGTGCAGACGGCGGCGCTGCTCTGCATCGCGGGCGCGGTGCGGCGCGCGGAGGTCTCGGGCCTGGCGCCCTGGCACTATTCGCGGATCGTCTTCGCGCTGGCGCTGGATGCGATCCTGTTCGCACGCGTGCCGGAGGCGTGGGCGCTCGCGGGGTGCGGGCTGATCGCGGCGGGCGGGTTGGTGTTGGCCTGGCCGAGGCGAAGAAGGCCGGGGGAGTGAACTCCCCCGGTCCCCCTCCTTCTTCTGTCACTCGGGCACCGTCAGGGGAGGTTGGTCTCCAAATGACAAAGAAGGGAGGGGGTCCGGGGGAGGTTCACCCTCCCCCGGCCTTCAACGCCCCGTTCCGGTGCATCTCCTCCGCGATCTGCACCGCATTGAGCGCCGCCCCCTTGCGCAGATTGTCCGCCACGCACCAGAAGGCGAGGCCATGCGGCACCGTCGGGTCGCGCCTGAGGCGGGAGACGAAGACCGCATCTTCCCCCGCGATCTCGATCGGTGTCGCGTAGCCGCCATCGTCGCGGGTATCGAGCAGCGTGATGCCCGGCGCGTCGCGCAGCGCGTCCCGCGCCTGGCGCTCGGTGATCGGGCGCTCGAATTCCACGTGCACCGCCTCGCCGTGGCCGATCATGACCGGTACGCGCACGCAGGTCGCGACCACCTGGATGTCGGGGTCGAGGATCTTGCGCGTCTCGACCGCCATCTTCCATTCCTCCTTGGTCGATCCGTCGTCCATGAAGCGGTCGATGTGCGGGATGACGTTGAAGGCGATCGGCTTGGTGAACTGCTCGGCCAGCGGCGGGTCGTTGACGAAGATGCCGCGGGTCTGGGACCAGAGCTCGTCCATCGCCTCCTTCCCCGCCCCCGAGACGGACTGGTAGGTCGCGACCACCACGCGCTTCACCTTGGCGATGTCGTGCAGCGGCTTCAGCGCGACCACCATTTGGATGGTCGAGCAGTTGGGGTTGGCGACGATCCCCTTCCTCGGCCGCTTCGCGATCGCCTGCGGGTTCACCTCGGGCACCACGAGCGGCACGCCGGGCTCCATGCGGAACTGGGAGGTGTTGTCGATCACGAGGCAGCCCGCCGCCGCCGCGCGGGGCGCATGCACGGCCGAGACCGCCGCGCCCGGCGAGAACAGCGCGAGGTCCGTGCCCGCGAAGTCGAAGCGGTCGAGGTCGCGCACCGTCAGCACGGTCTTGTCGCCGAAGGAAACCTCGGCGCCGGCCGAGCGCCCCGAGGCGAGCGCCACAGCCTCCGCGACAGGGAAGGCCCGTTCCGCCAGCGTCTTGATGATCTCCCGCCCCACCGCGCCGGTGGCGCCGACGACCGCGATCCGATAGCCCATCGCCTGCTCCTGCTGCCCGGGGTGGCGGCCCGGGCGGACGCGCCGAGCCTGTCCTAGAGCAAGGACCGATTAGAGCAAGAACCGATCCGGCGAAATCATCCGATCGAAGGCTTCGCCCAGGATCGGGCCGGGCACGGCACGGATGGCGCCCGGCGGCTCATGCCGCGCGCACCTCCCGCAGGAAGCCGTCCGCGCGCGCGCGAAGCGTCTCGGCATTGCCCGACAGCGCGCCCGAGGCCTCGAGCACCGCCCCGGCCGAACCGCCCGTCGCGTCCGCCGCCGCGCGGATGCCCTCGATCCGGCGTGCGACGGTGTCCGTCGCCTGCGCGACCTGCGCGGCGCTCCGCGCGATCTCGCGCGTCGTGGCCCCCTGTTCCTCGACCGCGGCGGCGATCGCGGTCGCGATGTCGCTCGTGCGGTCGACAGTCGCGCCGATGCCGCGAATGGCATCGACCGCCTGGGAGGTGGCCGACTGCATCCCGGCGATCTGCCGGCCGATCTCCTCGGTCGCCTTGGCGGTCTGGCCGGCGAGGTTCTTGACCTCGCCCGCCACCACGGCGAAGCCCTTGCCGGCCTCCCCGGCGCGCGCCGCCTCGATCGTGGCGTTGAGCGCCAGGAGGTTGGTCTGGCCCGCGATCTCGCCGATCAGGCGCACCACGTCGCCGATGCGCGAGGCCGCGTCCGCCAGGCCACGCATCGTCGCATCGGTCGCCTTGGCTTCGGCCACCGCGCGGCGGGCGACCTCCGCGGCCTCGGCCACGCGGCGCGTGATCTCCTCGACCGAGGCGGCCATCTCCTCGGCCGCCGCCGCGACCGCCTGCACGTCCGCATGGGCCTGCACGCCGACCTCGGACACCGCGATCGCTTCGCGCCCCGCCTCGGCGGCGGCGTCGGACAGGTCGCGCGCCGCCTGCTGCAGCTGTCCGGCCGAGGCGGCGACGGACTGCACCACGGCGCCGATGTCCGACTCGAAGCTATCGGCGAGGCGCGCCTGCTCGGTCACGCGCTGCCAGGCGAGCATCGCGCCGACATAGGCGCCCTGCGGGTCGCGCAGCGCCGAGACGTTGAGGTCGAGCGTCTCCGGCCCCATCCGCACGCGCGCCTTGTGCGGCAGCCGCGACGGGTCCTCCAGCATGCCGCGCACACGCCCGGGGCCCTTGTGGAAGATGTCGATGGACTGCCCGATCATCCCATCCGCCTTGACCGGCATGTGCGCCTCCAGCGTCCGCACCAGCTCCGTCGAGTGCGTATTGGCGTAGCGGATGCGGAACCCGTCGCGCGGGTCCGCCACCAGCACGCCCAACGGCAGCTGCTCGATCATCTGGCCGCGGCTGAAGGCCTCGGCAACGGTCACGCGCAGGTCCTCGACCGCCTCGGCGATGCGTCCGATCTCGTCGCGCCGGCCGCGTTCGGGCACCGTGGCCGCGGCATCCCCGCCCGCGATGGCACCGATCGCCCCCGCCAGGCGGCGCAGCGGGGTGCCGATGCTGCGCGCCATCAGCAGGGCCGATAGCGCCAGCACCAGCGCGATCGCCGCCGTCGCCCCGAGCACGATGCGCGACTGCTGCGCGAGCGAGGCGGTGACCCCTTCGGCCGAGGCGTGGTCCAGCTCGACCAGCCGCGCATTCGCATCGGAAAAGCCCGCGAACAGCGCATGCCAGGTAGGCTGCGAGGTCTCGGCCATCAGCCTGCCGAGCGCGACGCCCGTGTCGATGGCCGAAAGCGCGGCGTCGCCCGCCTCGGTCGCCAGCGTGCCGATCCGCTCGAGCTCCTCCCGCACCCGCTGGGAATTGCCCGCCTGCGCGACCGCGCCCCGCATGTGCACGCGCGCCTGCGCCATCGCCCGGCGCGCGCGCTGGGCCATGTGGTCGTCCCCGGTCGCGAGGTAGCGCAGCGCCGAGGCGCGCATGTCGTTCACACCCTGGTGGAAGGTCAGGAAGCGGGTACGCACCTCGTTCTGGACATCTCCCGAGAGGTCGAACTCGATCGTCGAGGTCGCGCCCTCGAAGGCCTGGTCGTAGTCCTGGCTGCGGCGCAGGAAGCCGTTGTCGCGCGCCTCGATGACGACCAGGCGCAGGCGCGCGGCCTCCCCGACCGTGGCGCCGTAGGCGGCGGCGCGCCGGCCGATCTCGGCCACGAGGGTCGCGACGCCTGCATCCTGGAGGTTGGCGTTGGCGTGCGCGGCCAGGGCCACGGCGCCCTCGATCGCCGTGATCGCCCCGGCGCGGGCGGCCTCGACGTCGTGCTGCGTGTTCGCCGCGAGAAGGGCGCGCACCTGCAGCGGCGCTTCGGCAGCCGAAGTCGAGGCGTTGGTCAGCAGGGCCGCGCTTGCCGCGACCTCGCTGCGCTGCAGGATCCGGTCCTCGAGCGAGGCGCCCGTCACCTGCATCGTCGCCACGATCGCGCCGACCATGGCCAGCGCGACCAATCCCGACGCCGCCAGCTTCAGGCCGACCGAGAGGTTGAGAAACAGACGCATCGCCATCTCCGCCACAGGACGGGCGGAGATTGCATCGGCGTCGCTTAAGCCGGCGTGAACCGTGGCGCGGCGCGCGCCCCCCAGGCCCGCCCGAACACGACGAAGACCGCCAGCACCAGCAGCGTGCTGCCGCCATGCCAGGCGAGCACCATCGCCGCCGCATCCAGGTGGTGGAACATCGACAGCGCCGCGCCGCTGAGCGCGGCACCCGCCAGCCCGCCCATCACCGCGACCGGCACGGGACGGATCGGCCCCGCATGGCGCAGCATCCAGACCATGGACAGCGCGAGCGGCACGCCCAGCATCACGATGAAGCGCAGGCACCCCCAGGATGTTCCAAGCACCAGCGCCTGCGGCCCGACGCGCGCGAGGTCCGCCAGGCACCCCCAGCCCAGGCTGCTGACCCAGGCCGCCGCCGCGGGCAGCGGCAGCAGCGCCCAGCGCGCGGAACGGTCGGGCAGGGAGAGTTCAAAGGCCGCGACGGCGGCCAGCACGCCGGTCGCCACGGCGAAGATCAGCTGCGCCACCTCATGCGGGCGGCCGAGGCGTTCCATCAGGTCGTGGCGTGGCCCGTACCAGGCGACCGCCGCCGCCGCCAGCACGGCGGCGAAGGCGAGCCACATGGCCGCGCGGCGCAGCGGATGCGCAAGCCGCCGGACGGGGCGGAGGTCGCCGGCGAGCCGGCCGATCAGATCCTCGGTCTTCATCACGTGTCCTCCACGCCGAGACGCCGGCGCAGGGTTTTCAGGGCCCGGTGGGTCGCGACCTTCAGCGCGCCCACCGAGAGGCCGGACCGCGCAGCGGCCTCGGCCAGGGGAAGGTCCTCGAGCTTGGCGAGGCGGAGCGCGGTGCGCTGGCTCTCGGGCAGCTCGGCCACGGCGTCGCGCAGCTGGCGGCCGGCGATGCGGTCCTCGCCGGTCTCCCCGGCGGGCGCGGCCAGCGTCTCGGCATGGTCGTCGAGCGGCGCTTCCCGCCCCGCGCCGCGGCCGCGGCGGCGGAGCCGGTCGATGCAACGGCGTTCGGCGATCGCGGCGATCCAGGGCCTGACCGGCCGCGACGGGTCGTAGGTCGCCATCATGCGGTGGATGGTGAGCAGCGTGTCCTGCACGGCGTCCTCGGCCTCGTGGAAATCCGCGATCCGGCGGCGGGCAATCGCGCGCAGCAACGGCAGGCAGTCGCGCAGCAGCAGGTCGTAGGACCGCCCGTCGCCGGCCTGCGCCGCGACCATCCACGCCTCCCACCTGCCATCCGGTCCGTCCGCCACCCTGGCCCCGCTGTGCTGCCGGCGCAGTCTATAGGACCCGACGCCGGGGCCGTAACCATCGAAGCCTATGGCGGCGCTCATCGCGCGGCGACCGCATGTGCCGTCCGGCGCCGCTCGGCCGCCAGCGCGCAGCCGACCAGGATGGCGATCCCGCCCAGCGTCATGGCCGGATCGACCCACCAGACGCCGGGATGGAGCCTGAGCCCCGCCGTCACGATCCAGGACAGGAAGATGCCGAGGCAGAAGATGTTGAGGCTGTGCCTGCCGACCGCCGCCATGGCCTGCGCTGCCGGGTGGTGCATCCAGCGCGCCTCCCGCGGCACGAGCACCGCCACCAGGTAGGCGAGCGCCAGGCCGTGCAACAGGCCGAGCGGCCCGATATGGGCCTTGCCGGCCAGGATCCAGGCGGTCTCGACATCGAGCGCCCAGCCGGCCCCGAGCCCCTCCCCCAGCCGTTGCAGGAAGCCCAGCCCGACCAGCAGCAACGCGGCCGCGATGGCCGCGGCATGCGGGCGCAGGCGCGCCCCGTGCAGCAGCGCCTGCCGCCCGAACCAGGCACCCAGGAGGAACACGAACTGCCAGGCAAGCGGGTCGAGCCCGACGGGCAGCACGGACCAGTACTGCCAGAGCCCCGCCTGCACCCCCGCCCAGACTGCGAAGGACGGCAGCAGGGCCCAGGCGCCGATGCGAGCCGCGAGCCACAGGAACCCCGGCAGCACCAGCATGCAGAGCACGAAGACCGGCAGCACGTCGACGTAGTTCGGCAGGTAGACGAGCGCCGCCGCCGCTGGCAGGGCCATGAGGGGGTCGTCCACCAGTGTCCGCCAGGCGAGGCGGTCGACCTCCCCCGGCAGGGGCAGCGCCATCTCGGACCAGATGACCATGGCGCCGAACATGAAGAACACGACGAGATGTGTGAGATAGAGCCGGCCCGCGCGGCGCCAGGCGTCGCGCGCGGCCGCCGGCGCGCCGTCGCGGTCGGCCTTCAGCGTGAAGACGGAGGCGAGGACGAAGCCCGACAGGAACACGAACTGCCCCGAGCTGTCGGACAGCCCCCAGACCGCATGGATTCCGTAGGCCCCGAAGGCCGAGCCCACGGCATGCGCGCCGAAGATCGAGATCTGCAGCCAGCCCCGGATGATGTCGAGCCT
The DNA here is from genome assembly GCF_005222755.1 of Roseomonas sp. HF4. GTDB lineage: Bacteria > Pseudomonadota > Alphaproteobacteria > Acetobacterales > Acetobacteraceae > Neoroseomonas. The sequence continues at coordinate 343,532 of NZ_STGD01000004.1, read as the reverse complement.
GAGGTCCCGCTTCGGGCGGGCCAGCTTCCGGCGGGCCGCGTCGGCCGGGGCGGGGCGGGCCATTCGGGGTCTCCGTCGGCGACCGGCATGGCCGCCTTCGCATACCCTTTCGCCCGCCCCGCCCCGATGGTTACGCCATCACGAGGTTGGCGGGGATGGTCTGCCCGGCCTCGCGCAGGAAGCGCGCGGCGCCGGGGTGGAAGGGCAGGAAGGTGTTCTTGCCGGCATTCTCGGCCAGCGTCTCGGCGCCGGCCGCGATCGCCTGCTTCAGCCGCGCATTCTGGGTCAGGACCGACTTCACGATCTCATAGGCCAGGTCCTCGGGCAGCGACTTGTGGCCGATCGAGAAGTTGAACATGCCGACGATGTTCAGCGGCCGGCCGGCCTTCCGGTAGGTCGTGACCGGCAGGGTGCCGGGCGCAACTTCCGGGAAGGCGCGCGCGATGGTCGCCGCCTCCTCCGCCGTGAAGTCGAGGAAATTCACGTCCTGCTGCGTCTCGAGTTCCGAGAAGGCCGGCACCGGGACGCCCGAGGCGAACAGGAAGGCGTCGAGCAGCCCATCCTGCACCTGGCCCGCCATGTCCGAGCCCGAGCCGAAGCGGATGTTGGCCGGGCGGATGTTCAGCCGCTCCAGGATCAGCGGCCAATAGGTGCCGGGCGTGCCGCCGCGCGGGCCGAGGCCGACATTCTTGCCGTTGAGGTCCGACAGCTTGGCCACGCCGCTCCGCTTGAGCGCGATGCCGTGGAAGGGCGTGTCGTACATCGGGAACAGGGCGCGGATGTCGCGCATCTGGTTGCCCTGGGTCCACGCGCCCTGGCCGTTCCAGGCCTGCAGCGCGACGCCCATCGTCACCATGCCGAGCTCGACCTCGCGCCGCTGCACCAGGATGATGTTCTGGTTCGGGCCCTGGCTGGCGCGGTAGGAGATGTTCACTCCGGTCGCTTCCTGCGCGATCTGGCCCCAGGCCGGTCCATACAGCGCATAGGTGCCGCCCGGCGCGGCCGTGCCCATGTTCAGGGCGCGCGGCCAGGCGGGGTTGCGGGGCTGAGCCAACGCGAGCCCCGGCATGGCGAGGGCGGGCGCGGCAAGGCCGGCGGCAAGAATGTGACGGCGATTGAACATGTTTTCGTATCCTCTTTCGTAGGCTTTTCGTAGGCTCCCGGCACCCCCGACAAGAGGCGTTGTTGTTGGAGATAGCGACGCGATGCCGCGATGTGAACCCCTCGGCCCCCTTGCCGACTCGGGCCGAGGCGCGGGATGAAGCGGCGTGCTGCATCTCATCAAGCTTTGCGTCGGGCCCAAGGACGTCGCCGCGCTGGCGGCGCTCCAGACGGAACGGCTGCGTACCGACCCACCGCTCCGGGCCTGGACGCGCATGTTCCCGAAGCGAATCGACGAGGTCACGAATGGCGGTTCGATCTTCTGGGTGATCGGCGGTTTCGTCCGGGTCCGCCAGCGCATCCTCGGCCTGCGCGAGGAAGCCTGGGACGACGGCACGCCCTGCGCCGCGCTGCTGCTGGACCCCGACATTGTGGCGGTCGAGGCGCGCCCGATGAAGCCATTCCAGGGCTGGCGCTACCTCAAGCCGGAGGAAGCGCCGGCGGATGTCGCGCGCGGCCGGCCCGCGGCCCGCGGCCTCGATCGCCTGCCGCCGGCGCTTCGGCGGGACCTCGCGGAACTCTGCCTGATCTGACGGGGGCCGCCGGCCCCGTCATTCGATCCGCGGCAGGCCGATCTGCGAGCGCGGGTTGGACACCCCGCCCACGGTCCGCGACCGGGTGTGGACGATCTCCACCACCTCCCCGAAGAAATCGTTGCGCCGCGCCTCGAAATGGTCGCCCGCCGCGTCAGTCCAGGCCAGGCGGTTGCCGCTGACCACGGCCCGGTGGCGGCTCCAGCCGGGCGCCAGGCCGTCGGAGAAGCTGCGCGGCGCGCCCCAGCCGCCGGCCAGGATGACGTCCGCCGTGCCGCCGGCGGCGTCGACGCCGAGCACGAGCAGCAGGTAGTTGCGCGAGGTCCGGTTCCAGCGCGGCGAACCGCCCCAGGCACCGATCATCGGATGCGCCGCGCGCCCGGCACCCGCGGCCTGCAGGTCCGGCGGCAGCGGGATGCCCTGGCTCGCCGCGACCTGTCGCACGGCGGCGAAGCGTGGCTCCGCCCCCGGCTGCTGCGCGACCGCCGGCGGCTGAGGCAGGGACGCCGCCTGCGGGCGGCGCGGCGCCGAGGGTTCGGCCTGCGGCTGCGGCGGGGCGGCGGCCACCGCGGGGCCCGCGGGGCCGCGGCCGGGGCGCAGCACCACCTCAGTGATCAGGCTGCTGTTGTCCCAGGGCACCTGCTGCCCGCCCGTCGCCTCGACCACCGAGCGCCGCACGCGCGTCATGAGTTGCCGGACCTCGAGCCCCGGCGTCGCCATGTGCTGCACCAGCGCCGCCGTGAAGGGGCTGTTGCGGCCGCTGCCGTCGAGCGCCACCGCGCCCGGGCTGGTCGAGAAGGCGATCAGCGTGCCGAGGTCGACCGTATCGACCCGCGCGAGGCCCCGCCCGACCGAGCGCGTGCCCGAGAAGCCGCGCGCCTGAGCCGCCAGCGGGTTGTCGCGGCACGCGTCGAGGATGATCACCCGGGCCCGCGCGCCCTGCATGGCGCGCAGCACCAGCGGCACGTCGACCAGTTCGTAGTCCACGTCCCGTGCGTGGGCGAGGCGCGCATCGACCGGCAGCAGGTGGTTCTCGCCGCCGATCTGGATGCCGTGGCCGGCGAAGTAGAAGACCGCGAGTTCCGCCCCCTCCGCCGCCGCGCCGAAGCGGCGCAGTGCCGCCTCCATCTCGGCCTTGCCGGCGTCCCGCACCAAGTCGGTCGCGAAGCCCGCGGCGCGGAGGGACCCGGCGATGGCCACCGCGTCGGCGGCCGGATTCTCGAGGCGCGGGACGGCGCGGTAGGAGCCGTTGCCGATCACGAGCGCCACGCGCTGCTGGGCCACCGACATCCCGGCGGGCAACAGCAGCATCAGCGCCAGGACGGCGACCCGCCCCACGCGGGTCGGCCATGATCTGGTCATGCGCATCGTGGCACCTCCCGAGCGACCCCCGGGGCCGGCTCCTGGCCGATCCGGAGGCCAGGAGCCTACCGCGGGACGCCCGCTGGTTGCAGGAAATTAAGGCCGCCGCCACCACCCAGAGAGACGCGGCCTGCAATGCTTCAGGGGTCGCGGCGGCTTATTCCCGGCAGGTCGCCGTCAGACTGACCCGCCTTCGGGTTGGGTTTATGGGCCGGCTGGAGCAATCCGGCCGGCCCTATTTTCTGTCTGGGCCTCCGTCTCCAGCAGCGCCAGCAGCCCTTCCAGCAGCTGCGCGGGCGATGGTGGGCAGCCGGGGATCAGCAGGTCCACCGGGAGCACGGCGCCGACGCCGCCCTCGACCGCGTAGGACCCCTTGAAGACGCCGCCATCCACGGCGCAGTCGCCGGCGGCCACCACCCAGCGCGGCTCAGGCGTGCAGGCCAGCGCGCGTTCCATCGCCTCGCGCATGTTGCGGCAGGCGGGGCCGGTCACCAGCAGCACGTCGGCATGCCGCGGGGAGGCCACGAAGCGCAGCCCGAAGCGCTCGAGGTCGTAGGCGACGTTCTGCAGCGCGTTCACCTCCAGCTCACAGCCGTTGCAGGACCCGCTGTCGACCTCCCGGATCGCGAGGCTGCGGCCGAGGCGGGCGCGGGCGCTGGTCGCCAGGCGCTCGGCCAGCGCGGCGACGGTCGCGCCGGGCGCGCCGGGTGCCGGGTCCGTCAGCGGCCGCGCCAGCAGGGCGCGGGCAAGGCGGGGCCAGAGCATCAGAGGTCCACCCCCGAATAGGAGCCGTTGAAGGATTTGTTGATCAGCGGGAAGTCAGCGACGATGTTGCCCTCGACCGCCGCTTCCAGCAGCGGCCAGTGGAGCCAGGACGGGTCGCGCAGGAAGGCGCCGCGGATCAGCCCGCCGCCGTCCAGCCGCAGCCAGGCCAGGCAGTCGCCGCGGAAGCCCTCGACGAGCGCCGTGCCCTCCCCCGCCGCGGCGGGCAGCGGGACCAGCGTCTCGCCCTCGGGCAGCGTGGCCAGCAGGCGGCGCACCAGCGCGACCGAGCTGCGCAGCTCCGCGATCCGCACGCGCACCCGCGCATCCACGTCGCCACCCTGCTCCAGCGCCAGCAGCGGCGGGTCCAGCCCGTAGGGCGCGTAGCCGAGCGCGATCCGCGCATCGAAGCCGCGGCCCGATCCGCGGCCGACATAGCCGCCGGCCGCGAAGGCATGCGCATGCGCCGGGTCGAGGAAGCCGGTGCCGACCACGCGGTCCTGCAGGCTCGCGTGGCTTTCGTAGATCCGCACCAATGCCGGCAGTTCCGTGTCCACGTCCGCCAGCGCGGCGAGGATCGCCTCCGCGCCGCCCGGCGCGATGTCGGGCGCGACGCCGCCGGGCAACACGCGGTCCATCATCAGCCGGTGGCCGAAGGCGGCCTGGCAGGCGCGCAGCACGCCTTCGCGCAGGAACCCGCAGCGCGCATGCGGAAAGGCGAAGGCGGCGTCGTTGCAGACGAAGCCCCAGTCGTTCAGGTGGTTGTGGATGCGCTCGAGTTCCGCCATCGCGGCACGCAGCGCGACGGCGCGGAGCGGCACCTCGACGCCGAGCGCGGCCTCGGCCGCCGCGGCGAAGGCCCAGGCATGCGCCACGGTCGAATCCCCCGACAACCGGGCAGGGAAGGCCGCCGCCGCGCGCGGCGACTTGCCCAGCATGAGCGAGAGCGTGCCCTTGTGCGTGTAGCCGAGCCGCGCCTCGAGCCGCACCACCACCTCCCCCTGCACGTGGAAGCGGAAATGCCCGGGCTCGATCACGCCCGCATGGATCGGGCCCACGGGGATCTGGTGGACGCCCTCCCCCTCCACCGGCAGGAATTCCGGCTGCGGCGGCTCGGCGCCGGGCGTCGGCAACGGGTTGGCGGAGAGCGGCCCGGCCATCGGCCAGCGGCCATGGTCGAGCCAGGGGCGGAGATCGACCGCGCCCTCCGCGCCCAGGCCCCAGAGGTCGCGGATCATGCGCTCGAAGCGGATCGCGCCGGGGCGCGCGGGGGAGAGCGCGGCATAGCGCCCGCCCTCGGCCGGCGCGGAGGCGAGCAGGACCGCCGCGCCGTCGAGGAAGGCAGCATGCACCATGCCGGGCTCGGCCCAGAGGGCGAGCAGCGCGAGGTCCGGCGCGGCCGCGAGCGCGGCGGGCAGGCGGGACCATTCCTCGGCGGTGAGCAGGTGGCGCTCATGCGGGCGCGCGCCCTGCGGCAGGCCGGCACGGATGAGGGCGGTGGCGGTCATGGCACGGGGGGGGGGAAGGGAACTTCCCCCCGCACCCCCCAACCTTCTTTGCCACTTGGCGTCCCACCGTCCAGGACCGGCGCCAAATGCCAAAGAAGGGAGGGCTTGGGGTTCCTACGGCGTCGCGCAGCGACGTCGTGGGGCACGGATCGGGTGAGGTTCCCCTCCCCCGTGCTTTCCTGGCTCATCCGACCACCCTCGCCGCTTCCGCCAGCATCGCCGCCAGCGCCGCGGGCATCGCCACGCCCAGCGCCGCCGCCACCGCCAGGTGCAGCCAGAGCGGCACCGCCGCCGCCCATTCGCGCCAGCCGTCCAGCGCGCCGGCCGCATCGGGCGTCGGCGCGCCGAAGCACATCTGCTGCAGCACCGTGACCAGCGCCGCCAGCGCCGTGACCATGCCGAGCACGAGCGGCAGCGCGAGCCACGGCATCTCGGCCACCGCGACCGTCAGCAGCCGGAATTCCGAGGCGAACAACAGGAAGGGCGGCAGCCCCGCGATCGCCGCGATGGCCAGCGCCAGCCCCCAGCCGAGCGCGGGATGCGTCGCGACCAGGCCACCGATCTCGGCGATCTTCTGGCTGCCCTTGGCCTGCGCCGCGCGGCCGACGCCGAAGAAGACCGCGCTTTTCACCAGCGAATGGCCAAGCAGGTGCAACAGCCCCGCCAGGTTCGCCGCCGCGCCGCCGAGGCCGAAGGCGAAGGCCGCGAGGCCCATGTGCTCGATGCTGCTCCAGCCGAAGAAGCGCCGCGCGTCCCGCCGCCGCCAGAGCGCGAGCGCGGCCAGCAGCACCGACGCCAGGCCGAGCGCCAGCAGGAAGGGGCCGGGCGCGATCGCGTCCGGGTTCGCGCCGACGATGGATTTCGCGCGCAGCACCGCGAGCATAGCCGCGTTCAGCAACAGGCCGGACAGCACGGCCGAGATCGGCACCGGCCCCTCGGCATGCGCGTCCGGCAGCCAGGAATGCAGCGGCACCAGCCCCGCCTTGGTGCCGTAGCCCAGCAGCAGGAAGGCGAAGGCGAGGTTGAGCGTGGCCGGGTCGCAGCGCGCGGCCACGCCCATCAGCGCCGCCCAGGACAGCCCGTTCTCCTCCTGCAGGAAGGGCTGCGCGGCGAGGTAGAGGACGATGGTGCCGAACAGCGCCAGCGCGATGCCGACGCCGCAGAGGATGAAGAACTTCCACGCCGCCTCGAAGGCCGCGGGCGTGCGGTGCACCGCGACCATCGAGACGGTGGCGAGCGTCGCGATCTCGACCGCCACCCACATGACGCCCAGGTTGTCGGCCACAAGTGCGAGGAACTGCGCGCCCATGAAGACCTGGTAGGCCGCGTGGTAGGCGCGGATGCGCCAGTGGTCGAAGCCCTCGGCGTCGAGCGTCGCGGCCGAGAAGACGGCCGTGGTGAGCCCGACGAAGGACGCGACCAGGATGAAGGGCAGGTTCAGCGCGTCGGTGCGCGTCCAGCCATGCTCGGCGAAGGGCATGGCGGCCAGCGCGCCGGCCATCAGGAACGACAGCGCGCTGACGCCGATGTTCGCCAGCGTGGCCTGGCGCAGGTTGGGCACCGCCGCCAGCGCCGCGGCGCCGAGCCAGGGCAGGAAGACGATCGCCCATTGCAGCGGCATCAGCGCCGCTCCCCGCGATGTTCCTCGAGGCTCGCGGTATCGAGCGTGTCGAAGCGTTCGCGGATCTGGAAGGCGAAGACGGCGGCGACGACCGCCACCATCAGCACCAGCGCGGCGGTCGAAAGCTCCACCACGAGCGGCATGCCCGCGACCCCGATCGCCGCCAGGATCAGCCCGTTCTCCAGGCTGAGCAGCCCGATCACCTGGCTGATCGCGTTGCGCCGCGTGATCATCATCAGCATGCCGAGCAGCACGACGGACAGCGCCAGCGCCAGGTCCTCCCGCGCCAGCGCGCCCGCGCCCTCGGTCGCAGGCAGCACGGCCAGGATGGCGAGCCCGACCAGCGCCACGCCGGCCATGAGCGAAGGCCCGATGCTGAGCGCGGTCTCCACCGTGCGATGCAGGTCGAGCCGTCGGACGATATGATGGAGGGCGAGCGGGATGAGCACGCCCTTGGCCGCGAACGCCAGAAGCGCCGTCAGGTAGAGCCCCGGCGCCCCCTGCACCCAGCCCTGCCAGGCGGCCGCGAGCGCGAGCAGCGTGCCCTGCGTCGCGAAGGCGTTGATCACGGCCCCGATGCGTCGCTGGTACAGCAGCAGGAAGGACAGCAGCAGCACGCTGCCACCCAGCAGGTGCGACAGGTCGTAGGGAAGCTGGCCGAAGCTCATGCCAGCCTCGTGGAGACGAACAGCAGCACCGCGCCGAGCAGCCCGAGCAGCAGCGCGGCGCCGAGGAATTCCGGCACGCGGAAGACGCGCATCTTGGCGATCGCGCTCTCAAACGCCGCCAGCGCCAGCGCGAGGCCCGCCATCTTCGCGACCCAGGCGAGCAGGCCGGGGATCCAGAGATGCGGCCAAGCCCCGGCCGGCGCCTGGCCGACCGGCAGGAACACCGCGACCAGCAGCGCGAGCCAGAGCGTCAGCCGCAGCATCGCGGCGAAGTCCCACAAGGCGAGATGCCGGCCGGACGCCTCGAGGATCATCGCCTCGTGCACCATGGTCAGTTCCAGGTGGGTCGCGGGGTTGTCGACCGGGATGCGCGCGTTCTCGGCGACGGCCACCGCCAGCAGCGCCACCAGCGCGAGGCCGAGCGAGACCCGCAGCCCGAGCCCGCCATCCCGGAAGCCGGCCGCGATGGCGTCGAGGTTCGTCGTGCCCGCGAGGATCGCGAGCGAGAGCGCGGCGACGACCAGCGCGGGCTCGGCCAGCGCGGCGAACGACATCTCCCGCGCCGCGCCGAGGCCGCCGAAGGGCGTGCCGACATCCATCCCCGCCAGCGCCATCGCCACGCGGCCGAGCGCCAGCAGACCCGCCACCAGCAGCAGGTCGGCCAGCGGCGCCAGGGCCATGCCGCGCGCGAAGGAGGGCACGAGCGCCGCCGCGGCAATGGCCGCACCCGCCGCGACATAGGGCATGACACGCGACACGGCCGAGGCGTTCTCCGCCAGCACCGGCACCTTGCGCAGCAGCTTGAGCAGGTCGCGCAGCGGCTGCAGCGGATGCGGCCCGCGCCGCCCCATCATGCGCGCCTTCAGCCAGCGGATGACGCCCGTCAGCACCGGCGCGGCCGCCAGGATCAGCGCAATGTGCAGCAGCTGCGCGAGGACCGAGAGCACCGCGGCCATCTCAGCGCGCCCCCATCCAGGCCAGCAGCGCCAGCATCAGCACCACGGTGCCGAAGGTCAGGCCGAGGCATTGCCGGATGGACAGGTCGCGCAGCCGCTCGGCCTGCGCTGCCAGCGCGTCCCGCCAGCGCGGCAGCGGGCCTTCGAGGGCGGCCAGCGCCGGGTCGCGATACCCGGCCTCGAGCACGGCGGGCAGCGTCGATCCGGGCGGCGGCATCCGGACCTCCTCCCGCGCCGCGAGCAGGCCGGCGCCCAGCATCCGCCGCAGCGGCTGGCCGAAGCCGGCGGCGGAGGGCTGCGTCGCCGGGTCGCCGAAGGGCAGGTGCGCGGGGGGGGCGATGTAGCCGCAATCCCAGGCCGGGCCGCGCGCGACGCCGGCCGGCGCCCGCCGGCGCACCCACCAGGCGACGCCGCCCACGGCCGCCGCGACCAGCAGCGCCGCGAAGGCCGGCCAGTAGCGGGCGCCGCCCTCGGCCGCGCCCACCATAAGCAGCCCTGTCCGCGGCGCCGCGGCGCCGGCCATCTGGCGGAGTGCCGGCTCGGCGAGATCCAGCATCACGCCGGGCAGCAGGCCGAGCAGCACCGTCAGCCCGGCCGGCAGCAGCAGCGCCCAGCGGGCCGCGCCGCCCACATCCTCCGCCCCTGCCGCGCGGGGTGTCCGTGGGCGGCCAAGGAACACCAGGCCCCAGAACCGCACCATCGCCGCGGCAGCCAGCGCGACGGCCAGCGCCGCCAGCGCCGTGACGGCGGCCACGCCCATCTGGAAGGCGAGGTCGCCCACCCGCCATGCCGCCAGCAGCGCCTGCAGCAGCAGCCATTCCGAGGCGAAGCCCGACAGCGGCGGCAGGGATGCGGCGGCCGCGATCCCGACCAGCGCGGCCCAGGCCGTGACGGGCATTCGGTGGATCAGGCCCCCCAGGCGATCCAGCCGGCGCGACAGCGCCCCGTGCAGGACCGCCCCCGCCGCCAGGAACAGCAGCGTCTTGAAGACGGCATGGTTCAGCGCGTGCAGCAGCGCGGCGCCGGCGGCCAGCGCCGCCAGCGCCGGCAGGTCGGCGCCCCGGAAGGCGAGTGCGAGGCCGAGCCCGATCGCGATCAGCCCCACATTTTCGACGGTGGAGCAGGCGAGCAGCGTCTTGGTGTCGTCCTCGAGGTTGGCGCGGAGCGCGCCGATCACGGCCGAGGCGGCGCCCAGGGCGATCAGCGGCGCGCCGAGCCAGACCGGCTGCGCCGGCCCCATCAGGTCGAAGGCGAAGCGCGCCAGGACATAGAGAGCGACCTTGGTCATCGCCCCCGACATCACCGCCGACACATGCGACGGCGCCGCCGGATGCGCGAGCGGCAGCCAGACATGGAGCGGAAACAGCCCGGCCTTGGACCCCGCGCCGGCGAGCACCAGCGCCAGCACGGCGGCGGCGCGCCAGCCCTCGGGCGGCGCGTCGCGCAGCACGGCGAAGGCGACCTCCCCGGCGCCGCCGGCCAGCAGCCCGAAGGCCGCGACCAGCGCCAGCCCGCCGAAGCCCGCGAAGCCCAGGTAGATGCGCGCCGCACGGCGGTTCTCCGCCGCCGCGTGGTCATGCGCGACCAGCGCCCAGGAGGCGAGCGACATCGCCTCGAACCCCAGCAGCAGGGTGAAGCCGTCGGCGGCGAGCACGACCAGCGCCATGCCGGCCAGGAAGATGGGCCAGGGCACCAGCAGCCGCGGCGCGACCGCGCCCCGGACACCGCCCCACGCATACAGCGAGGCCGCGGCGACCGAGGCGCCGAGCGGCAGCAGGAACCAGGCGGAGAGTTGGTCGATCGCGAGCCGCGCCGCGCCCCAGGGCGGCCCGAAGGGCAGGTCCAGCACCGCCGGCCCGCCGAGCAGCCCCGCGACGCCGCCCGCGACCAGCAGCACGCCCGCGGCGCAGCAGGCCGCGTACACGGCCCGGCTGCCGGCGGCGGACCGGGCAAGCGCCACCGACGCGGCCCCGAGTGCCGCAAGCGCGCCCACCAGCAGGGCGAAGAAGGTCAGCACCGACGGACGACGCGCCGAGTCATGGGCGAAGGATAGGCCCCTGGCTTCCCATCGGGCCAGCCTTCAGGCGCGGTGGCGGCTCGCACTGCCCACCTCGCGCGTTGCATCGCCCGTGGCGCGCGGCTAGAGCAGCGGCGGGCCCGGGGAACCGCCACGCTGTTCCGCCGGGCGGGCATGAGCTGTTCCGGATCCTGTGTTTCCTGGAGCAAGGCGTCCGGTCGCATGGTTCCATCCGATCGGACACTGCTCCAGCGCTGCGTGCGGTATCCGGGACGGGGCAAGGGGGGGCTCGGCGCCATGCGCCAGGACCGGGGGCGCGTGGTACGCCCCGACGGAGCATAGATGCGCGCGCTGCTCGGCCTCAGCCGCGGCATCGACGCCGTCAGCGCCGGCATCGGGCGCATCGCGGAATGGTGCGTGCTCGCCGCCTGCGCGGTCAGCGCCGGCAATGCGCTGATGCGCTACGCCTTCTCGCTGTCCTCGAACGCCTGGCTCGAGGCGCAATGGTATCTCTTCACCGGCATCGTCATGCTGGGCGCCGCGCATACGCTGAGGCGCAACGGCCATGTGCGCGTCGACCTCGTCTACAGCATCGTCTCGGAGCGCACGCGCCTTTGGATCGACGCCTTCGGCATCGTCTTCTTCCTGCTGCCGGGCATGCTGTTGCTGGCGTGGATGACCTGGCCCTTCTTCCTGGATTCCTGGATGCGCGACGAGGTCTCGCCCAATGCCGGCGGGCTGCTGCGCTGGCCGGTGAAGCTGCTGCTGCCGCTGGGCTTCGCGCTGGTCGTGCTGCAGGGGCTGGCGGAACTCGTGAAGCGCATCGCCGCGCTCAGGGGCATCGAGGACGACGCGGCGCGCGTCGCCGCTTACGAGAAGCTGGAGCAGTGAGGCGATGATCAGCCTCGACCTGATGCCGCCGCTGATGTTCGGCGGCCTCGTGATCTTCCTGCTGCTGGGCTTCCCGGTCGCCTTCAGCCTTTCGGCCGTCGGGCTCTTCTTCGGCTTCCTGTCGATCGAGATGGGCTTCTTCACCACCGCCTATCTCGGCAACCTGCCGCTGCGCGTCTTCGGCATCCTGTCGAACGAGGTTCTGCTCGCGATCCCGTTCTTCACGCTGATGGGCGCGATCCTGGAACGCTGCGGCCTGGCCGAGGACCTGCTGGAAGGCACGGGCCAGCTGTTCGGCAAGGTGCCGGGCGGCCTCGCCTATGCCGTCATCGTGGTGGGCGCGATCCTCGGCGCCATCACGGGCACGGTGGCGGCCAGCGTCATCGCCATGGGCATGATCAGCCTGCCCATCATGCTCCGCTACGGCTACGACATGCGGATCGCGACCGGCGTCATCGCGGCGTCGGGCACCATCGCGCAGCTCATCCCGCCATCGCTCGTGCTGATCGTGCTGGGCGACCAGCTGGGCAAGTCCGTGGGCGAGATGTACGCCGGCGCGATCGGCCCGGCGATGATGCAGGTGATGCTGTTCCTGCTGTTCATCGCCTTCGTGAGCACGGTCTGGCCGCAGAAGGTCCCACCCCTGCCGGAGGAGGCGCGGACGCTCCGCGGCTGGCCGCTCTACTGGCGCGTCATCAAGGGCATGGTGCCCTCGCTCGTGCTGATGTTCCTCGTGCTTGGCACCATCTTCCTCGGCCTCGCCACGCCGACCGAGGCGGGCGCGATGGGCGCGATGGGCGCCATCCTCATCGCCGTCATCAACCGCCGCTTCACCTGGGCGCTGCTGTTCGAGGCGATGGCCAACACCATGCGCATCACGGCCATGGTGATCTTCATCCTGATCGGCGCCACGGTCTTCACGCTGGTCTTCCAGGGCGTGGACGGATCGATCTGGATCGAGCACCTGCTGGCCCACCTGCCGGGCGGGCAGACGGGCTTCCTGGTGGTGGTCAACGTCGCGGTCTTCCTGCTGGCTTTCTTCCTCGACTTCTTCGAGATCGCCTTCATCGTCGTGCCGCTGCTGGTGCCGGTGGCGCAGAAGCTCGACATCAACCTGGTGTGGTTCGGCGTGCTGCTCTGCGTGAACCTGCAGACATCCTTCATGCACCCGCCCTTCGGCTTCGCGCTGTTCTACCTGCGCGGCGTGGCGCCGAAGGAAGTCCTGACCAAGGACATCTACTGGGGCGCCATCCCGTTCCTGTGCCTCCAGCTCACGCTGGTCGCCATCGTCATCATGTGGCCCGAGAGCGTGACCTATTGGCTCGACACCGGCACCGGCGTCGATCCCGCCACGGTGACGATCGACGTGCCCGCGCCGCCGCCGACCGACGACGTGCCTGTGTTCCGCTGAGCCGGCGGGCCGGTCCCGCTACCCGCCGAGGAATTCCGCCACCAGCGCGATCTGGGCCGCATCCATCAGCGCCGGCGCGTGCCCGGCACCGCCGATCTCGGCGAATTGCACATTCGCGCCCGCGGCCATGGCGCTGGCGGTCTCGGCCGACAGGATGTCGCTCGCCGCGCCGCGGATCAGCAGCACCGGGATCGTCACCTTCTCCCACAGCGCCTGCATGTCGAGCGCCTGGGGCTGCTGCGAGCGAATCGGCGCGCCGATCGCCGGGTCGTAGTGCAGCGCGACGCCGCCCTCCGCCGGGCGTGACGACGTCTCGGCCAGGTGCCGCCATTCGGCGTCGGTCAGGCTGCCGAAGGGCGCGTGCACCTCGCGCAGATGCGCCTCCAGCGCGGGGATGTCTCGGAACACAGGCTTCGGCGTCATGTAGTCCCGGATGCGCGCGATCGCCGCCTGCGGGACGAAGGCGCCGATGTCGTTCAGCACCATCCGCCGAATCGGGTGGCCCGGCGTCGCCGCCAGCCCCATGCCGCAGATCCCGCCGAGCGAGGTGCCCACCCAGTCGACCGGCCCGTCGAGCCGCGCCAGCAGGTAGGACAGCGCCGCGACATAGACCGGCGGCTGGTAGAGCATTCCGTCCGGCAGCCAGTCCGAGGCGCCGCGACCGGGGAGGTCCGGGCACACCACGCGCCGCCCCGACGCGGCGAGCGCGCGCGCCAGCGCGTCGAAATCCCGCCCCGATCGCGTGAGGCCGTGCACGCAGACGACGGGCGCGCCATCCGCCGGGCCCCATTCCCACCAGCGCATGGTGAAGAAGCCGACGGGCGAGAGCCAACGCACCGCGCCTTCGCGCACGACATCCTCCTCCCGCCGGCGGGGCCGGCTACAGGACCGCCTTGGCCCGGAGCCCCGCGATCTCCTCGGCGTCCATGCCGAGCACCCCTGTCAGGACGTCCTCGGTATGCTCGCCCAGCACCGGCGGCGCCGATCGATAGGTGGGCGGGGTCGCGCTGAGTTTCACGGGGTTGGCGATGACCTTCACCGTGGCGCCGGTGCCATGCGCCATCTCGAGCGTCATGCCGCGCGCCTGGACATGCGGGTCGGCGAAGACCTCAGCCAGCGTGTTGATCGGGCCGCAGCCGATCTTCTGCGCTTCCAGCGCCGCGACCCATTCGGTCGTGGTGCGCGTCTTCATCACCGGCGTCAGCGTCGCCGTCACCAGGTCGCGGTTGGCGACGCGCTTCGGGTTGGTGGCGAAGCGTTCGTCGGCCAACAGGTGCTCCTGGCCGAAGGCGCGGCAGAAGCGCTCGAAGGTCGGGTCGTTGCCGACAGCCAGGATGATGTAGCCGTCCTTCGTCGGGAATTCCTGGTACGGGCTGATGTTCGGGTGCTGGTTGCCGAGCCGCGGCGGGTTCTCCCCGGTCGCCAGGTAGTTCATCCCCTGGTTCGCGAGCCAGGCGACATGCGTATCCAGCATCCCGATGTCGATCTGCTGGCCCTCACCGGTCGCGTTGCGGTGGTTCAGCGCCGCCAGGATGCCGATGCAGCCATAGAGGCCGGCGAACAGGTCGGCGACCGGGATGCCGACCTTCTGGGGGCTGCCGGCTGGCTCGCCCGTCAGGGACATCACGCCACCCATCGCCTGGATCAGCGCGTCGTAGCCCGGTCGCGGCGCATAGGGGCCGGTCTGCCCGAAGCCCGTGATGGAGCAATAGATCAGGCGCGGGTACTTCGCGCGCAGCTGCTCCCAGCCGAGGCCGTATTTCGCCAGCGCGCCGACCTTGAAGTTCTCGACCAGGATGTCGGAAGTCTCGAGCAGCCGGTGGATGATCGCCTGCGCCTCCGGCTTCGCCATGTCGAGCGTGACCGACTTCTTGTTGCGGTTCACGCCGAGGAAGTAGGCGCTCTCCTTCGTCTCGGGCCAGAAGGGCGGCGCGAAGCCGCGGGTGTCGTCGCCAGCCTCGGGGCGCTCGATCTTGATGACCTCGGCACCGAGGTCGCCCAGCATCTGCGTGCAGGTAGGCCCCGCGAGCACGCGGGTGAGGTCGAGGACGCGAAGGCCCGAAAGCGGGCCGGCCGGCTGGGACATGAGGCAACTCCGGGGTCAGGTCTCGGAGCGGAGGCTTAGTCGCGGGCCTGCGCGGCGGCAACCCGGGGGCAGCGCCGCAGGAGGGGCCTTGCCCCTCCCGCACCCTCCCCACCAAAGGCCGAAAGGCCTTTGGGAACCGTCGCCTGGCACCCAACCGCCGATGGTGGCGCGGTATCGGGTTCCGAGGGCCTTTCGGCCCTCGGCGGGGGAGCACGAGGGGGCGGCGCCCCCGCGTTCCCACGGTTCCCTCCGGCGCCGGGCGGGTCTATGCCTGCCCGAAATCCGCCTCCGGAGAACCGCCCGATGCTCGACCGCCCGCACCCCACCCCTGCCGCGCCCAGCACCGATCCCTTCGCGCTGGCCAAGGCGCTGTCCGGCATTCATTTCATCGGCGGCGCCTATGTGCCCGCGCGCTCCGGCAGGACCTTCGCGGTGGTGAACCCGGCGACCGGCGCCGAGGTCGCGCGCGCGGCGGAAGGCGACGCGGCCGATGTCGATGCCGCCGTGCAGAATGCCGCCAAGGCGCAGAAGGACTGGGCGAAGGTCCCGGCCCGCAAGCGCGGTGCCCTCGTGTACCAGTGCGCACAGCTGCTGAAGGAACACGTGGACGAGCTCGGCCGTCTGATCGCGCTGGAAACGGGCAAGGCGCTGCGCACCGAAAGCCGCGTCGAAGCCGGTGTCGTCGCCGATGTCTTCGAGTTCTTCGGCGGCCTCGGGTCGGAACTGAAGGGCGAGAGCGTCCCTTTCGCGCCCAACGTGCTGTCCGTGACGGTGCGCGAGCCGCTCGGCGTGGTCGGCGCCATCATCCCGTGGAACGTGCCGATGCTGCTGATGGCGCTGAAGGTCGCGCCCGCGCTGGTCGCCGGCAACACGGTGGTGGTGAAGTCGGCGGAGGAAGCGCCGCTGGCGGTGCTGCGCATCTGCGAGATCATGAACCGCGTGCTGCCGCCCGGCGTCTTCAACATGGTCTCCGGCTTCGGCCCGGAATGCGGCGCACCGCTCGTGTCGCACGCGCTCGTGCGCAAGGTGACGTTCACGGGCTCCGTCGAGACCGGCAAGATCGTGGCGCGCGCCGCGGCCGAGAAGCTGATCCCCGTCACGCTCGAACTCGGCGGCAAGTCGCCGATGATCGTCTTCGCCGATTGCGACTTCGACAGGACCGTCTCCGGCGCGCTGACGTCGATGCGCTTCACGCGCCAGGGCCAGTCCTGCACCGCCGCAAGCCGCATCTATGTCGAGCGCCCGATCTTCGACCGCTTCGTCAAGGCGATGACCGACGCGGTGAACGGCATGGTCATGGGCGACCCGCTGGATGAGAAGACCGACATCGGCACCATCGTCAGCGAAGGCCAGATGGAGAAGGTGCGCGCCTACATCGCCGAAGGCGCCGCGACGCCGGGCGCGACCGCGCATGTCTGCTCCGCCATGCCGACCGACCCGGCGCTGAAGAAGGGCCTGTTCATCCAGCCGGTCATCTTCACCGGCCTCACGAAGGACAGCCGCCTCGTGAAGGAGGAGATCTTCGGACCGGTGACGGTGATCCAGCCCTTCGACGACCCCGAGAGCGTGCTGGCCGAGGCGAATGACAGCGACTACGGCCTGGCCGCCAGCCTCTGGACGAACAACCTCAAGGTCGGGCTGGATCTCGCGCATCGCCTGGAAGCGGGCCTCGTGCAGATCAACCAGAACCTCGTCGTGCAGGCGAACCTGTCCTACGGCGGCGTGAAGTCGTCGGGCCTCGGAAAGGAGGCAAGCCTCGAGGCGATGCTCGAGCACTTCACGCACAAGAAGACCATCATGGTGAACATGGCGTGATGCGCTCCCGCCCCGGCCTCGCCCTCGCGTTCCTGCTCGCGGCCTGCGCCGCCGAGCCGCCGCCCCCCGTGGCGCAGGCGCCGAGCTACCCGCCGCCGCCGCCCGGCTGGCGCGCCATCCCCGCCCTCGCGACCGAGGGCGACATCGTCAGCGGCTACGTGCAGGAACGCGGGCTCGTGACCACGGGCGCGGTCCGCCGCGCCTGGATCCTGATCAACCTGCGCGAGCCCATCCCGATCCCGGAAACCGGCGGGCGCGCGCAATCGGTCCGCTTCCTCGGCGAATACCGCTGCGCCGACCGCGCCTGGCGGCCGCTGGAGGGCGCCTGGTTCGCCCGCCTCGGCGCGCAGGAACCCGTGCATGCCGAACGCCCACGCAGCGCGGCCTTCCGCCCGGCCGAGCGCGGCACGCTCGGCGGCACCTTCCTCGACGCCGCCTGCGGGCTGTAGCGCGGCTATTCCTCCAGCTCGCCGAACAGGCGGAAGCGCAGCATCCGCAGCGTGTGGCGGTCTGCGCCCGCCAGTTCCGCGCGGCGGCAGGCCTCGATCGCCGGACGGATGCGCTTGCGCAGCCGCTCCGCGTCGCTGAGGCCGACCCAGCCGGTCGCGAGGTCGGGCGTCTCCGCCGTCAGGCGCAGGAAGATCGCCGCCGCCTCCTCCGCTTCCCCGGCCTCGATCAGGAGATGGCCGAGCCGCGCCGCCACCGCCGGCCGGCCGGGCGCCGCCGCCACCGCCTCGCGCGCCGCGGCCACCGCCTCGGCCCGCCGCCCTTGCCGCCAGAGCGCATCGGCCATGGCGAGGTGGATGTCCTCCGAGTCCGGCGCGGCCGCCAGCGCCTCGGCCAGCGCCTCCCGCGCCGCACCGTCCTCGCCCTGTGCCAGCATGAGCTGCGCCAGCCGCGCGCGCAGCTCGGCGGAATTCGGGTGCTCCGCCAGCCCGCGCCGCGCCGCCTCGACCGCGCGGGCCAGCCTTTCCTGTCGCCACAGCGCCTCCGTCAGGCCAAGCCAGACATGGGCGGGCGCGCGCCCGGCCTCGGTCGCGCGGCGGAAGGCCTCGACCGCCGCCGCCCGTTCATCCTGCCCGATCAGCAGGTGGCCGAGGCGGGCCAGGATCGCGCCGTTGCCGGGCAGCGCGACGGCGGCCTCCTGCATCGCGCGCACCGCGTCCTTCGGCCGCTGCTGGCGCCAGAGCGCATCGGCGAGGCAGAGCCAGGCCGCTTCCTCCGCGGCCTCGAGCGAAAGCGCGCGCCGCGCCGCGCGTTCCGCCCCCACGAGGTCCCCCGCGGCCAGGAGGAAGGACGCATGGCGCGTCGCCAGCGTGGCGTGGCCAGGATGCGCGGCCGCCGCCGCCGCCGCCTCCTCCCGCCCCTCCGCGAAGCGCTTCTGCCGCCAGAGCGAATCCGTCAGGCCGAGCCAGCCATCCGCAAGCCCCGGCGCGGCCTGCACGACGATGCGGAAATCGGCCTCCGCCGCAACCGCCTGCCCGGCGGCCAGGCGCAGCACGCCGAGCCGGTGGCGGAGCGGCACCGAGGCCGGGTGAAGCGCCACGGCGCGCTCGCCCGCCGCGATCGCCTCGGCCGGTCGGCGCGTGTCGCGCAGCGCATCGAGGAGCGCGACCCAGGACGGCTCCGCCGCGCCCTCCCGTGCGAGGTCCTCGACCAGCGGGGCGGGGTCGGCGCCCTCCTCCCCCGGCGCCGCGCTGGCCAGCAGGCCGAGGCGGGCGCGGTCGTGCCCGGGGTCGATGCCGAGCGCGCGCCGGAATGCCTCCCGCGCCGCCGGACGGCGCCGCGCCCAGAGCAGCGTCTCGCCGAGCAGCGCCTGCGCCGCGGCAAGGCGCGGCGCCGCCGTCGCGGCCTGGCGCGCCGCCGCGACCGCGTCCTCCGTGCGGCCGAGGCGCTTCAGCGCCTCCAGATGCAGGGCGTGCAGGCGAAGCTCCGGGCGTCCGCGCGCCGCCACCTCGGCGAAGGCAGCCACCGCCTCCTCCGGGGCGTCGAGCGCCAGGAGGCACTCGAACAGCCGCAACCGCGGCTCGGGTGCCTGCGGCGCCAGCGCGGCCCAGTCGCGCAGCGCCGCGGCTTCCTCCTGCCGCCGGCCGAGCCTGGCCAGCGCCCGGGCCCGCAGGTCGAGCACGCGCGCCCGCGGCAGGTCGCGCCCGCCCCGCGCCCGCGCCGCAGCACGCAGCGCCTCGGCCCGCGCGGCTTGGCCCGCCGCCTCGGCAGCCACCGCCAGGGTGCGGAGCAGGGTGGGCGAGTCGCGCCGCGCCGCCCGCAGCCGTGCCGCCGCCAGCGGCGCGTCGCCGTCCAGCAGCGCGCGCAGCACGGCCGGCAGCCTGCCGGCCTCGGCCAGCACCTCGGCCGTCGCGGGACCCGCGTGGCGCAGCCGGGTCGCGACGAGGCCCGGCAGCCGCGCCAGCCGGCGCGCATGCGCTGCCTCCAGCGGGTCGAGCGGGTCGAAGGCGAAGACCGCCGCCGCCG
Organism: Roseomonas sp. HF4; assembly: GCF_005222755.1. Lineage (GTDB taxonomy): Bacteria > Pseudomonadota > Alphaproteobacteria > Acetobacterales > Acetobacteraceae > Neoroseomonas. Next base: position 324,269 of record NZ_STGD01000004.1, on the reverse strand, counting down.
CGAGGTCCTCCGCGCCAATCGCCATGCCGGCATGGCGCCGCGGGTCGAACGCGAACGCGGCGCGCGGGTCCTCCGGCACGTCGGCCGGGTCGATCGAGGCCTGCGGCGACAGCGCGACCGCGCCCTGCGCGCCGAGCGCCCGGCCGTATTTCAGCGCCGCGTAGCCGCCCATGGAGGCGCCGCAGGCGACGCGGCGCGCGCCGGCCGCCGCCAGCGCGGCCGGCAGCAGCGCCGCCATGTCCGCCGCCGGATACCAATCCTGCGCGGCGCTCGCGAAGAACAGCGTGTCCCAGCCGAGCCGCGCCGCGACCGGCCGGCCCCACCAGCCCTCCGACCCCGCCGGGGTCCCGCCACGCGGGCCGAAGACGATGAGCGTCGCCTCGCCAGACCCCGGCCAGTGGTGCAGCCGGAGCGCGCCGGCCTCGCCGAGCAGGCGGGGCGCCGGGCGGTCGGGGCGGGGGGCGGGCTCAGGCTCGGCCATGGCGGGTGCGGTAGCAGCGAAGCAGGCGGATCGTCCATGCCGGCCGTCCGGCCACGGTTCCCAAGCGCGGCCGCAGGGGCCATGTGACGTCGCATGAGACGCATTCTCCGCTGGGGTGGCCGGATCCTGCTTGGCCTCCTGCTGCTGCTCGTGCTCGGCCTTGGCGCGGTGCTCGGCGGCGCCTGGTGGGCGCTGCCGCCGCGGGAAGGGCGCTTCGCCCTGCCCGGCCTCGCCGCGCCGGTCGAGATCGCCTTCGACGGCCACGGCATCCCGCGCATCGCGGCCGGCAGCGAGGCGGATGCCTGGGCCGCGCTCGGCTGGCTGCACGCGCGCGACCGCATGTTCCAGATGGAGACCATGCGCCGCGGCGCCGCCGGGCGGCTGTCGGAACTGACCGGCGCGCAGGCGCTGCGCGTCGATCGCTTCATGCGCCTGCTGGGCCTGGAGCGCCGCGCCGAGGCCGACCTCGCCGGCCTGCCCGCCGATGTCCGCGCCTCGATGGAGGCCTATGCGCGCGGGGTGAACGCCTGGATCGCCGCGCGCGGGCGCTTCGCCGGCGCGGAATTCGTCCTGCTCGGCGCGCCGGAGCCCTGGCGGCCGGTGGACAGCCTGCTCTGGGGCAAGGTGATGGGCCTCTGGCTGTCCGGCAATTTCCGCACGGAGCTCGAACGCGCGCGCCTCGCCGGCCTGCTGCCGCCCGAGCGGCTGGCCGACCTCTGGCCGCCGGATCCCTCCCCCGGTCGGCCGGACCGGCCCGATCTCGGCCCGTCGGCGGGTGCGGGCGGGCGGCTCGGCGCGGCGCCGGCGCTGCCGGGGCTCGACGGGCTGCTGGCCGCGCTGCCGGTCTTCCCGGTGGACGCGCCGCTGCCCGCGCTCGCCTCCAATGCCTGGGCGGTGGCGGGGGCGCGCTCGGCCTCCGGCGCGCCGCTGCTCGCGACCGACCCGCATCTCGGCTACGCGGCGCCGATCCTCTGGTACCTCGCGCGCATCGAGCTGCCGGGCGGGCGCGTGCTGGCGGGCGCCACGGCGCCAGGCGTCCCCGGCATCGTGATAGGCCGGAACGAGCACATCGCCTGGGGTTTCACCACCACGCACTCCGACACGCAGGATGTCTTCGTCGAGCGCCTCGCCGGGCCGGACGCCTACGAGACCGAGGACGGCCCCCGCCCCTTCGAGGTGCGGGAGGAAGTGATCCGCGTCCGCTTCGGCAACCCCGTCACCATGCGGGTGCGCGAGACGCGGCACGGCCCGGTGCTGTCCGACCTCGACGCGCCGGACGGGCGGCCCGACGGCACCGTGCTGGCGGTCGCGATGGCGAACCTCGCACCGGGAGACACCGCCGCCGCGGGGCTTCTTGCGCTGAACGGGGCGCGCGGCATCGCCGAGGCCCGCGCGGCGGCGCGGCTGGTCACGAGCCCGTCCCAGAACCTGACGGTGGCGGATGCCGCGGGGGCCATCGCCATGTATTTCACCGGCCGCACGCCGGTCCGGCGCGCCGGGGACGGCAGCCTGCCGTTGCCGGGCTGGGACGGCCGCCATGGCTGGGACGGCTTCGTGCCCTTCGACGCGATGCCGCATCTCGAGAACCCCGCGAGCGGCGTGCTCGCCCACGCCAACAGCCGCCCGGCGCCGCCCGACCACCCGGTTTTCCTCGGCCGCGACTGGCACGGCGACTGGCGGCTGCGCCGCATCGGCCGGATGCTGGCCGCCGCGCCGCAGCACGACGCGGCGGGCTTCGCACGGATGCAGGGGGATGTCGTCTCGCTGTTCGCGGCCGAGGTGCTGCCGGCGTTCCGCGCAGCCCCGCGCCCGGCGGGCGCCGCAGGCGTCGCGCAGGACGTGCTGGCGCGCTGGGACGGCACCGTCGGCGCCGAGGCGGCCGCGCCGCTGGTCTTCCATGCAACCCTCGGCCGCTTCGGGGATGCGGTGCTGGCCCGCGCCGGCCTGCCGGAGGATGCCCGCCGGGCCAGCCCCGAATTCCTCCGGCGCGTCCTGACCGACGATGCCGCGGCCCGCGCCTGGTGCGGCACTGCGGGCTGCGGGCCGCTGCTCTCGGCGGCCATGGCGGCGGCCGTGCAGGACCTTGCCGGGCTGCATGGCGCAGACCCATCCGCCTGGCGCTGGGGGGCCGCGCATCCGGCACGCTTCGAGCACCCGGTGCTGCGCTACGTCCCCGGCCTCGGCGCGCTCACGCGCATCGCGGTGCCGACCGCCGGGGATGGCGAGACCGTCGCCCGCGCCGGGCTGCGCGGCGAACAGGCGGGGCTTTTCCCGAATGTGCACGGCGCCGGCTTCCGGGGCGTCTTCGACCTCGGCGACCCCGCCGGCGCCCATGTGGTGATCGCGACCGGCCAGTCCGGCCATCCGATGAGCGGGCACTGGGCGGACCTGCTGCCGGCGTGGCGGGCGGGGGCGCTGCTGCGGCTGGGCCCGCTGGAAGAGGCGCCGGCTGCGCGCATCGGACTCATGCCATGAGGCATGCGCGGGCCCCTGTTGATTCCGGCGCGCCCTGCAACGACACTGACAAGGACCAACGACAGCGACAGATGCTCCAGCGATCCGCCCGCCGACCGCAGTTCTTCTACACGACCGCGCCGCTCCCCTGCCCTTACCTGGCCGGGCGGACGGAACGGAAGATCGTGACCGAGCTCTCGGGCCCGGAGGCGGAGGGATTGCACGACCGCCTGTCCCGCGCCGGCTTCCGGCGCAGCCACAACATCGCCTATTCGCCGGTCTGCCCGGGCTGCCAGGCCTGCATCCCGATCCGCATCGTGGCCGATGCCTTCGAACCCGACCGCACGCAGCGCCGGATCGCGCGCGTCAACGCCGACGTGACCGCGACCGAGATGCCGGCGCGGGCCACGGCCGAGCAGTTCGCCCTGTTCCACCGCTACCAGAAGGACCGCCACGCGGATGGCGACATGGCGGCGATGGGTTTCTACGACTACCGCGCCATGGTCGAGGACACGCCGATCGGGACCGGGGTGGTCGAATTCCGCGACGGCGCCGACCGGCTGCTCGGCGCCTGCCTGACGGATCGGCTCACGGACGGGCTCTCGGCGGTCTATTCCTTCTACGAGACGGGGCTCGAGAAGCGGTCCCTCGGCACCTATGCGGTGCTGTGGCTGGTCTGGCGCGCCCGCGCGCTCGGGCTGCCCTATGTCTACCTCGGCTACTGGGTGCCGGAGAGCCGCAAGATGGCCTACAAGGCCCGCTTCCGGCCGAGCGAGGTGCTCACCGGCGGCGCATGGCGCGTGCTGGGCGAGGCCGCGCCCACGCCCGAGGCGGCCAGCATGACGCGCGTCGAGGCCTGATCCGCGGCTTCGGGCGGGCGGTCCGCGCAGCCACCGCACGGGGCATGCGTCGCGGGCTGGCCCGTGGCCTCCATCAGGCGTCGAAGCGACAGGGGGGAGAGACCCTGCTCTTGGGTCCGCCTGGTCCGAACCGGCGTGCATGCCGGCGCGGCGTGAGGTGAGGGTCGCATCGCTCCGAGCGATCTCCGCCCCGCCGCCCCGCCACCTTGAAACCGGCGGCGACGGCCTCGGCGGCCAGCCGATTCCATTCCGCGATGACGGGGGCCCGCAACTGCGCCGATTCGACCGGCCGGCACCGCGACGCGCCGATCCGGCATCTCGCCTGCCCCCCGCGGAGCCTGGGTCGTCGTCGATCCCGAAGCAACGTCGTTCCCGGGCCCGGTGCGCGCCAGGATGCGGTGGTGCACGCCGACCGCTGACGGGACCTTGCGCCCGGGGAATCCAATCACGAAACCGTGCTGGGCAGTAGTAGGTGGAAAACGCGATCTCACGCGATCAGAATGGCGGCTGGATCGAGGAGGCCGCGACGCGGATGTCGGATGCTGAGCGGCTTGTGACGGGTCGCGCCGCCTTGGCCGCGGCATTGGTTCGGGGATCTCTCTCGGCACAGGAGCGAGCGAGGCTGGCCAAGGAGAATGCCGATGCCGCTCAGCGCAGGATGGTCGAGGCGGAAGCACGCTTGGCCGACCTTCAGGTCAGTACCAGCTGGCGGCTCACGGCCCCCTTGCGGATGGTCGCTCATGGGCTGCGCCGCATCATCTCGTGGAATCGGGCGGTGCTCAGGGGCGGCACGCGCGCGGCGGCAACGCGGGATACCGAAGGTGCGACGGCACGCCCGCTTCAACCCGAGGACGAGGCGAAGGAAAGGTACCGAAGGAATTGTCGCGACGCTCTGGACGCGTTCCTGGCCAATGATGCCAGGCTGGCGCTGCCTCATTCGGCCAATCCGCGGGCCAGCGTGGTCATCGTCTTGTACAATCAGGCGGAATTGACGTTCGACTGTCTGCAGTCCATTGCCCGCGAGGCTCCGCCCGATACCGAGGTGATCCTCCTGGATAATGCCTCGACGGATGCCACCCCGGCGCTGCTCGAGCGGATCGATGGCGCGCGCGTGATCAAGGCCGCGGAAAACCTGCATTTCCTTCGTGGCGTCAATCGGGCGGCCAGTGAGGCCCGTGGGCGGCACCTGCTCCTGCTGAACAACGATACGACCATCGCCGCCAACGCGATCAAGGCGGCGTCGGATCGGCTGGACGGAGAGCCTGATCTCGGTGCGGTCGGAGGACGCGTTCTCCGGCTTGATGGCACCCTGCAGGAAGCGGGGTGCATCATTTGGCGCGATGGTCACTGTGAAGGCTACGGACGCGGCGAGGACCCCCGAGCGCCCGCGTTCGCCTTCACCCGAGACGTGGACTACTGCTCCGGAGCATTCCTCATGGTCCGGCGGCAGGTCTTCGAAGCACTGGGCGGCTTGGACGAGGTCTTCGCCCCCGCATACTTCGAGGAGGCTGACCTGTGCATGCGGATCCGTGCCGCGGGCCTCCGGGTTGCCTACGAACCCGGGGCTCAGATCACCCATTTCGAATACGGGAGCGTTGGTTCCTCAGCGTCGGCAAGGCCTCTGTACGTTCGCAACCACCGCACCTTCGTGGAGCGCCACGGGCCAACGCTGCGTTCCGCCCATATGGATGCCACGCGTGGCGCGCTGGCGGCTCGCGCCCGCACGTCGCAACCCGGGGCAGTGCTCTTGCTCGATGGAGAAGCTGACGTCGGTGATCGGCGGGACAGCCTCTTTCGCGACACGTTCGCCTCGCTCCGCCTGGCCGGGGCAGCGATGACCTACTTGCGGCTTGCGACCGCCGATCGGCCGGGGCTGGAGGAGGATGTGCTCCGACACTCAGGCATCGAAGTGATCCGGGCAACAACCTTGCCTGAACTCCGCAGCTTCCTGGCCGAGCGCCGCAATTTCTATTCGCTTGTCGTTTGTTCAGCCAGTAAACACGCAAAGCCCGTGGACGAGGCTCTCAAGGCGATCATTGATCTCTGGCCCGAAGAAGAAGTCATCATGCTCGACATGAAAATCGATGGTCCTATCAATTTTATTGAAGGAGCAGCTTAGCGTGAAGACAGCCGCCGATATCTATCGATTCAATGTCGACCCGAACTCCGACACCGCGGCAGCGAACGTCCTGCGCTTTGTCGGCCGCGACAAGAAGGTCCTCGAAATCGGCGCAGGGCCGGGCTCGATCTCCCGCCCCCTTCAGGAATTCAACGGCTGCCGCGTGAGCGCCGTGGAGATAGACGAGAGGAGTGTCGAGATCCTCCGCGGCTTCTGCGAGGAGGTCTGGCGCCGCAACCTCAATGATCCCGCATGGGCTGACGGAATTCCCGACGCCGCTTTCGACAACGTGGTGATCGCCGACGTTCTCGAGCATATCGCTGATCCTTGGGGCACGCTGCGGCGCGCAGCCGGCTTTCTCAAGCCGGGGGGCAGTATCGTCGTGTCGATCCCGCATGCCTCGCATGCAGCGATCCTCGCGTGCCTCCTGAACAACGACTTCGACTACCGCGACTGGGGGCTGCTCGACCGAACGCATATCCGCTTCTTCAGCATGAAGAACCTCCAGGCGCTGTTCGAAGGGGCCGGACTGCGGATCGCCGACTTCTCCTTCGTGCTCCGACATCCCGCCGAGACGGAATTCGCCGAGGCGTGGCATGCGCTGCCGCCGCGGACCCGGGCCGTGCTCGAGACCGGGGACTACGCCAACGTCTATCAGGTCGTGCTGCGGGCCGTGCCTGAAGCTGACGCCGGGGCATTGCCGGGCCGCGTGCTGACCGCGCGCCCTGCGCCTCCGCTATCGAAGCTGAGATACATCGCCTTCTACCTGCCGCAGTTCCACCCGATCCCCGAGAACGACGAATGGTGGGGAAAGGGCTTCACCGAATGGACCAATGTCACCAAGGCGAAGCCACTGTTCCCCGGCCACAACCAGCCGCACCTGCCGACCGATCTCGGCTTCTACGATCTTCGCGTGCGCGAGGTGCAGTACCGCCAGATCGAACTGGCGAAGGCGCACGGGATCGACGCATTTTGTTTTCATTACTACTGGTTCGGCGGCAAGCGCCTGCTCGAACGCCCGGTGCTCGATTTCCTGGCCGACCCCAGCGCGGACATCGAGTTCTGCCTGTGCTGGGCGAACGAGAACTGGACGCGGAAGTGGGACGCCTCCGAGCACGAGGTGCTGATGGAGCAGACCTACAGCACCGAGAATGACATCGCCTTCATCGAGAGCGTCATTCCCTTCTTCCGCGATCCGCGCCATCTGCGTGTGAATGGCGCGCCGGCGCTGGTGGTCTACCGCCCGCAGCACATGCCGGATGCGCGGGCGACCGCCGAGCGGTGGCGTGCCCATTGCCGCGAGGCCGGCATCGGCGAGATCCACCTCATCGCCGCGCTGACGCACGGCAATGACGACTTCGAGCAGTTCGGCTTCGACGCCGGGGTCGAGTTCCCGCCGCATAACGTCCATACCCCTCCACGCCGCCCGCCGCAGAACCTTGCGCACAAGGTCGGCGCGCCCGAGCCGCTGAGCGGCGCTGTCTGGGACTATGGCGAGGTCGCGCGCAGCTTCATCGCGCACGACCATGCCGCAAGGCGCGTCTATCGTGGCGTCTTCCCGTCCTGGGACAATACCGCGAGGGTCGGCACGCGGGCGGTGATCATCCAGGGCGGCACGCCAGGGAACTACGAGCGGTGGCTCGACGCCGCGTCCCACCGCACCGTCGCCGAACGCGCGCCAGGGGAGCGGCTTGTGTTCCTCAATGCCTGGAACGAATGGGCCGAGGGCTGCCACCTCGAGCCATGCCGCGAATTCGGGCACGACTTCCTCGAGGCGACGCGGCGGGTCAAGAGCGGGCATTCGACAGCCGACGTCGAATGGGAAGCCGCCCTGCCCGTTGGCGGGCAGACCGCGCGGTCGGCCGCCCGCGCCGTCGCGCCATCGCCCCGCTTGACCGACGCGAACGCTACGCCACTGACGACGCGCCTTGCGATCAAGATCTCCAATGCGCTGCATCGATACCCCTCGCTGCACCAGGCGGCCCGCTCCGCCTATCGCGCGACCGTCAAGCGGGGGGGCACGCGATGACGGGGGGCGGTGGCGCTTATTCGCGGATCTTCCTCGAACGCCATGGGCTCCTGGCCGACAAGTGGGCGCAGTACCTGCCTGTCCATGACCGCGAGATCGCGCCCTTCCCGGCGGCCGGCCGACCGGTGCGCCTGCTCGAGATCGGGATCGCGGGCGGCGGATCGCTCGCGATCTGGGAGGCGCTGCTGCCGCCGGGTTCGCGGATCACCGGGATCGACATCGAGCCGCCCTGCGCCTCGCTGCCATTCGGGCCGGCTGTCGAGGCGCTCATCCTCGACGGGACGGATCCGCGTGCGCTCGATGCCGCACTCGGAGATGCCGTCTTCGACATCATCTTCGACATCATCATCGATGACGGATCGCACCGCTCGGCCGATGTCGTCGCCACCTTCGGCGCCTGCTTCCGTCGCCTCGCGCCACGCGGCATGCACGTCGTCGAAGACCTGCAGGCCTCATATTGGCGGGATTGGGGCGGACGCTACCGCGACCCGGGCTCATCCATCGAGTTCCTGAAGTCGCTGGTCGATGCGCTCCAAGCCGACCATTTCGTGCCCTGGGACACGGCCATCCCGGAGGGTGGGCGTGCGCGCCCCGCGGCACAGGGCGCCGAGATCACCCGGGTTGCCTTCCACGACTCGATCGCCGTGATCGAACGCGGACCCGCGACGCGGGCAACGCCCCATCCTCGGTTTGCCATCGGCGGTCACAGCCACTGGCGACGCGGCCGCGCAGTCCGCCGCGGGCCCAATGTCCGCGACATCGGGCCACACCGGCGGGTGCTAGGCCGCGGCGGCGTGACCGGCAGATCCGGCCGCGCGCGGCGCCGGGACGCAGCAGAGCCCCACGGTACCCTGGCGCGGCGGGGCGCGCGGCAGTAGCAAAGGCGCATGAGCCTTACCGACACGTCCCCCGCAACAGTGGCGGGCCTGCCACGGCTGATCACCCTCCGGGACGCGGCACCCGATGCGCTGGCGCGGGCCGACATGCTGTGGGGGCATGCGCCGGGTCACGCACCCCTGGGTGGCGGGCATGTCGTAAGCCGTGCGACCCGGGTGGCGCTCCATGGGCCGGACGATGAGGCAACCCGGCTCTCGACGCTCGCCGCGCTCTATGCCGATCCGTCCTTCACGAGCGAACCCGTCCTCGCGGCACGCCTGAAGGATGTCATCATCGAACTTGCGTACGGTGTCGCCGTGCTGCCGGACGGCGCGGTGGCCGCCGAGAGTGCGTCTGTCGCCCGCCTCATGGATCCGTCGCTCTCGATCCTCGAAGGCCTGCGGAACAGGTTCGCGGCGGCCGAGGCGTTCGGCGCGCCGCTGCTGCATGTCTTCCACCGGTCGAGTGGCGCCTACGGTCATTTCGTCTTCGACGCCCTGGTCACCCTCCAGGCCTTTCTTCCGGCGATCCGCGAGCGGCGCCTGCATGTCCTTGTGCCGCCCTACGTCCCCCGCTGGGCACTTGCCGCGATGCAGGCGATGGGGATCCCCCCGCACGCCGTCCACATGCCGGGCGGCGAGGCGATCCGCTGCGCCGAGGTCGTCATCCCATCCTCGATCCGCGGCTGGACGAGTTTCCTGCCCGATCCCGACCGATGCCGGGCGCTGCGCGACCACCTGATGGCGCGGCTCAGGCCTGCCGCGCCGCACCGGCGCATCTACCTGTCGCGGGCCAACCAGGCGAGTTATTCGCAGCGGAGCATCGTCAACGAGGCCGAGCTTGCCGCAATGCTGACCTTGCGCGGCTTCGAGACCCTGGAACCGGGGAACATGCCCTTCGTCGACCAGGTCCGTGCCTTCGCCGAGGCAGAGGTGATCATCGGCGCGCATGGATCCGCATTCGGCAATCTGGTCTTCACGCGGCCGGGGGCGACGGTCGTCGACCTCATGCCGGCCGATTGGGTCGGATACTGGAATTCGGACCCGCCGCCGGAGCGGTGGCTGCTCAACGTCACCTCCGCCATGGGGCTCGACTATGACCTTGTGCTGTGCCGATCCCGCCTGGCGCGTGTCCTGCCCGAGGACGATACGAGCGGCCTGCAGAAGATGGGCATGGAAAGCGAGGTGGACCTCGACCTGCTGCGACGGGTGATGGACGAGGTCGAGGAAAGGCGGAACGCTGCGCCACGATCGCGTGAGGGGGACATGGACATGGGCGGCATGGAGCCGAACGGGGCGGACACGGCGCTCGATGCGCTGTGCGATCCGCGCCTGGAGCCGATCTTTCGCCAGCCGGACCGGCGTGGGACGAACAGCGCCTGGTGGGGGCATGTGCCATTCGCCGCCTGGCTGGTCGGCGCCGCGCGGCCACGCAGCATCGTCGAACTCGGCAGCTTCGCGGGCGTATCCTACTTCGCCTTCTGCCAAGCGGTGATCGCCGAAGGCCTGGAGTGCCGATGCCACGCGGTGGACACGTGGCAGGGCGACGCGCATGCCGGCCAGTACGACGATTCCATCCATGACGACTTCAAGCGCCACCACGATGCGAAATATGCCGCCATCTCGCAGATGCACCGCTGTACCTTCGACGAGGCGCTGGCGAGCTTCCCCGACGGCTCGGTGGACATCCTCCATATCGACGGGCTTCACACCTACGATGCGGTCCGGCACGATTTCGAGACTTGGCTGCCGAAGCTTTCCGATCGCGGCGTGGTGCTGTTCCACGATGCCAACGAACGCATGGCCGATTTCGGCGTCTGGCGCTTCTGGGAGGAGGTCTCAGCGCGCTGGCCGGGGTTCCTGTTCCTGCATTCCCACGGGCTGGGCGTGCTGTGCGTCGGCGCCCAGGCACCGGCCGCAGTGCGGGCGCTGTGCAGCGCCGACCCGGAGCGCGCCCACCTGCTGCGTGACCGCTTCGCGACCATTGGCGATCGCTGGTATGCGCAGGCGCAGTGGGACGTGGCGCGGCAAGCACTCGAGGCGGAACGCGCCGCGCGTGCCCTGGCCGAGCAACGCGCCGACACGCTCGAGCGGAGCACGTCCTGGCGCGTGACGGCGCCGTTGCGAAGGGCTGGCAACGTGTTTCCCGGTGCGGCGCGGCTCTTGCGGCGGGGCGCCAGGTTGCTCTGGTGGACGGTCACGCTGCAACTGCGGGCCCGCTTGACTGATCGGCGTGCCGCTCGGAACAGCACCACGCGTCTTTGAACTTGCTTCGGGTGTCGATAGTCATCCCGCAGCCAATGGTTCAGGCGGGTCTTGGTATCCCATCGCTGGCGCAGCTGGGCGCGCCTCATCGGCGAAGAGGAAGGCAGGGATGGGCGGAGGTGGCGTCCCGTACGGGATTCGAACCCGTGCTGCCAACGTGAAAGGCTGGTGTCCTAGGCCTCTAGACGAACGGGACCGACCGCGCCGGTGGGGTAGTCCGGCCGGCGCGCAGGGTCAATAGCCTCACGCCGGCGTCGCCGCATCCACGACCTGCAGCGCGGCCGACGTCTCGCCGTTCCAGGTCTCGGCGCGCAGATGGCCACAGAGATGCAGCGGAACCCGGTCGGCAGCCAGCAGCGCCTGCGCGAGCGGCCCGTCCTTCGCCCGGAAGCAGATGGTCTTGAGCCGTCCGCCGCCCTCCCCCTCCACGATGGCGCGCACCGTGGCGCCGTCCTTGCCCACCCGGTCCGCCTTGACCACGCGGGCGCGCTGCACGGCGAAGATCGGCTCCTCGTTCCCCGGACCGAAGGGCGCGAGCCGCGCCACGTCCTGCGCCAGCCCCGGCTGCGCGGCCGCCACGTTCAGCGTCCCCTCCACCAGCAGGTCGGCCGCCGCCGGCAGCAGCGCCGCGTGCTTCAGCCGGTCCTCGAGGAAGGCATGCACCTCCGCCGCCCGTTCGCCGCGGAAGGAGAAGCCGGCCGCCATGGCATGGCCGCCGCCGGTCTCCAGCAGGCCGGACTGGCGCGCCGCGATCACCGCGGCGCCGAGGTCGACGCCCGGCACCGAGCGCCCCGATCCCTTGGCCAGGCCGTCCGCCAGGCCCGCCACACAGACCGGGCGGTTGAAGCGTTCCTTCATGCGGCCCGCGACGATGCCCACCACGCCGGGGTGCCACCCCTCGCCGACCAGCAGCAGCACGGCGCGGCCGGCCTCCGCCTGCGCCTCGGCCATGGCATGGGCGGCGCCGATGACCTCGCCCTCCACCTCCTGCCGGCGCCGGTTCACGGCATCGAGTTTCTCGGCAATCGCCCGCGCCTCGACCGGGTCCTCGCAGAGCAGCAGCCGCAGCCCGAGGTCGGGCTCCCCGATCCGGCCGGACGCATTGATGCGCGGCCCCAGCAGGAAGCCCAGCGTGTGGGCCGAAGGCGCATCCCGCGCCCCGGTCACGTCGAGCAGCGCGGCGATCCCCGCCCGCCCGCGCCGCCCCATCACCTTAAGCCCCTGCGCGACCAGCGCGCGGTTGAAGCCCGTCAGCGGCATCACGTCGCAGACGGTCGCGAGCGCCACCAGGTCCAGCAACGCGAGCAGGTCGGGCTCCGGCCGCCGCGCGAACCAGCCCGCGCGGCGGAGCGTGCGCACCGTCGCCGCCGCGGCCAGGAAGGCGACCGCGGCCGCGCAGACATGATGCAGGCCGGACCCGCAATCGAGCCGGTTCGGGTTCACCGCCGCGAGGATTCGCGGCACCGGCCCCTCCGCCTTGTGGTGGTCCAGCACCACGACATCGGCCCGCCCCTCGGCGGCCGAAAGCGCCTCGGCCGCCGCGATCCCGCAATCGACGCAGACGATGAGCGAGGCGCCGCGCTCGCAGAGCGCCGCGATCGCCGGCGCGTTGGGGCCGTAGCCCTCCTTCAGCCGGTCCGGGACATAGGGCGTCACCTCGCAGCCGAGGTCGCGCAGGAAGCGTGACATCAACGCGCCGGAACACGCGCCGTCCACGTCGTAGTCGCCATAGACCGCGACGTGCTCGCCGCTGCGCACCGCGGCCGCGAGCCGGTCGGCCGCCGCATCCATGTCGATCAGCGCGCCGGGGTCGGGCATCAGCGCGCGCAGCGTCGGCTCGAGATAATCCCCCGCATGGTCGAGCCCGATGCCCCGCGCGGCGAGCAGCCGGCCCACCATCTCCGGCACGCCGAGGCGCTGCGCGATGCCGAGCCCGGTGCGCGGGTCGGCCGACCGCCAGACCCAGCGCCGGCCCGTCACGCTCCGCCCGATGCCAAGGACGGGCGCGCCCCCCGCCTCCCCGTCCATCAGGCGACGAAGGCCGCGGGCTTGCGCGCGAAGTTGTGGTGCCCCTCGACGAAGCGCACCGTGCCGGACTTCGACCGCATGACGATCGAATGCGTGTAGGCGCCACCCGAAAAGCGGCGCACGCCGCGCAGCATCGCGCCCGGCGTCACGCCGGTGGCTGCGAACATCACGTCGCCCCGGGCCATCTCCTCGACCGAGTAGATGCGGTTGGGATCGGTGATCCCCATGCCGCGGGCGCGCTCGATCTGCTCCTCGGTCTCGAACATCAGGCGGGTCTGCATCTGCCCGCCGGTGCAGCGCAGGGCGGCGGCGGCCAGCACGCCCTCCGGCGCGCCGCCCGAGCCGATGTAGATGTCGATGCCGGATTCCGGCTGCGTCACGTTGATGACGCCGGAGACATCGCCGTCGCCGATCAGCGTGATGCGCGCGCCGACGGCGCGGCAGGCCTTGATCAGGTCCTTGTGGCGGTCGCGGTCCAGCGTGCAGACCATGAGGTCGGTGATGTCGACCTTCTTGGCCTTGGCCAGTTCGCGGAGATTCTGTTCGGGGGAGGCGTCGATGTGAACGACGCCGTCGGGCAGGCCGGGGCCGACCGCGATCTTGTCCATGTAGATGTCGGGGGCATGCAGGAAGCCGCCCTTCTCGGCCAGCGCGACGGTCGCGATGGCGTTGGGCGCACCCTTGGCGGTAATGGCGGTCCCCTCCAGCGGATCGACCGCGATGTCGACCTCCGGGCCGCCGCCGGCCTTGGCATAGAGCCCGACCTTCTCGCCGATGTAGAGCATCGGCGCCTCGTCCATCTCTCCCTCGCCGATCACGACGGTGCCGGTTATGGCGACGGTGTCGAAGGCGCGGCGCATCGCCTCGACCGCGGCGCCGTCGGCGGCGTTCTTGTCGCCGCGGCCGATCCAGCGGGAGGCGGCGAGCGCCGCCGCCTCGGTCACGCGCACCAGTTCCAGCGCAAGGTTGCGGTCGACGACCAGGCTCGAGTTCGGCATCGCGCGTCCTCCTGCGAATCGTCGGCAGTCTATACCAGGGCGTGCGAGCCGGCGCGCTACAGCGCCTCGATCCGGATCAGCGCCGGCTTCTCCACCACCGCATCGAAGGCCTGGATGCGCGCCAGGGCGGCGCGGACCGCGGCCTCGCTCGTCTCGTGCGTGGTCAGCACCACCGGCACCGCCTCCCCCGGCGCGCGGCCGCGCTGCAGCATGGATTCCAGGCTGATCGCGTGGTCGCGCAGCACGCCGGTCACGTCCGCGATCACGCCCGGGCGGTCCACCACCATCAGGCGCAGGTAGTAGGCGCCGGCGTGGCGCTCCATCGGCAGGGACGGCTCGGGCTTCAGCGCCACCGTCGCCGCGCCCCAGACCGGCGTGAAGCGCCCGCGCGCGATGTCGATCAGGTCCGCCACCACCGCCGAGGCCGTTGGCCCGGCCCCGGCGCCGCGGCCTTCCATCATGACGCGGCCGACGAAGTCGCCTTCCGCCACCACGGCGTTGAACACGCCGTCGACCCGCGCGATGGGCGCCGCCACCGGCACCATGCAGGGATGCACGCGGGTCGAGATGCCGCCATCCTCCCGCCGCGCGATGCCGAGCAGCTTGATCCGGTAGCCCAGTTCCTCGGCCAGCGCGATGTCGAGCGCGGAGACCTCGCGGATCCCCTCCACATGCACCGCGCCGAAATCGACCGGCCGGCCGAAGGCGAGCGCGGCCAGGATCGCCAGCTTGTGCGCCGCGTCGATGCCGTCGATGTCGAAGGACGGGTCGGCTTCGGCGTAGCCGAGCTTCTGCGCCTCGGCCAGCACCTCGGCGAATTCGCGTCGCTCGGTGCGCATGGTGGTCAGGATATAGTTGCAGGTGCCGTTCAGGATGCCGGCGATCCGGGAGATGCGGTTCGCGGCCAGGCCCTCGCGCACCGCCTTGATGGCAGGGATGCCGCCCGCGACCGCCGCCTCGAAGGCGAGCGCCACGCCCTTGGCCTCGGCGGCCTCGGCCAGCGCCGCGCCATGCACCGCGAGCAGCGCCTTGTTCGCGGTCACCACATGCTTGCCCGCGGCGATCGCGGCTTCCACCAGCGCCTTGGCCGGGCCGTCGGAGCCGCCGATGCACTCGACCACGACCTCGACCTGGGGGTCGGCAGCCAGCGCCACCGCGTCCTCGTACCAGCGCAGCCCCGAGACCGGCACGCCGCGGTCGCGCGTGCGGTCGCGCGCCGAGACGGCGGTGACGGCGACCGGCCGCCCGGCGCGGGCGGCGATGATGTCGGCATTGGCGCGCAGCAGGTTGACGACACCGGCGCCCACGGTGCCGAGCCCGGCGACCGCGACGGAGATGGGACGGCTCATGCGTTCACGGTTTCCTGCTGGGCCTCGGGCGGCGCGGCGTTGTCGCCGGCGAGGAACGTCTTGATCCCCCGCAGCGCCTGGCGGATGCGGTGGTTGTTCTCGACGAGTGCGATGCGGACATGCTCGTCGCCATGTTCCCCGAAGCCGAGGCCCGGGGCGACGGCGACCTTCGCCTTCTCGAGCAACAGCTTCGAGAAGCCGACCGAGCCGAGGTGGCGGAAGCGCTCCGGGATCGGCGCCCAGAGGAACATGGACGCCTCCGGCGCGGGCACGTCCCAGCCGGCGGCGCGCAGGCCCTTCACCAGCACTTCCCGGCGGTCGCGATAGAGCGCGCGCATCTCGGCGATGCAGTCCTGCGGGCCGTTCAGCGCGGCCGTGGCGGCGACCTGGATCGGCGTGAAGGCGCCGTAGTCGAGGTAGGATTTCACCCGCGCCAGCGCCGCGATCAGCCGCGGATTGCCGGCGGCGAAGCCCATCCGCCAGCCCGGCATGTTGTAGGTCTTGGACATCGAGGTGAATTCGACCGTGATGTCCTTGGCCCCCGGCACCTCGAGCACCGAGGGCGGCGGCACGTCGCCGAAATAGAGCTCGGCATAGGCGAGGTCGGACAGGATGAAGAGGTCGTGCCGGCGACACAGCGCGACGAGGTCCCGGTAGAACTCGATGGAGGCGACCAGCGCCGTCGGGTTGGACGGGAAGTTGACGATCAACGCGGTCGGGCTCGGCACGGAATGACGCACGGCGCGGTCGATCGCCGCCAGCATCGCATCGTCGGGCGTATAGGGGATGCTGCGCACCGAGGCGCCGGCGATGATGAAGCCGAACTGGTGGATCGGGTAGGACGGGTTCGGCACCAGGATGGTGTCGCCCGGACTGCTGATCGCCTGCGCCAGGTTGGCGAGCCCTTCCTTCGACCCCAGCGTCGCGACCACCTCCGTCTCGGGGTCGAGCTTCACGCCGAAGCGGCGGTCGTAGTAGCCGGCGAGCGCGCGGCGCAGCCCCGGGATGCCCTTCGACGTCGAATAGCGGTGCGAGCGCGGATCCTGCACCGCCTCGATCAGCTTCGCGACGATGTGCGACGGCGTCGGGCTGTCGGGGTTGCCCATGCCGAGGTCGACGATGTCCTCCGCCGCCGCGCGCGCCTTCGCCTTCGCCGCGTTGACCTCGGCGAAGACATAGGGCGGCAGGCGGCGGATGCGGTGGAAGTCCTCGGTCATGGTCGCGGTCCGTGGCGGAAAGGGGGCGACGTATAGAGCACCCGCGCCTGGCTGTGTATCGCGCGGTTCAGCGCCGTGGCGGTGCCAGAAGTTCGGCGGGCGGCGGCGGCGGGGCCGCCCCGGGGTCGAGAAGGCCGGCGGGTGGCGCCGGCGGCGGCGTGGTCCCCATCTCTGGCAGCGGCGCCGCGGCCGGGGCCGGGGGGCCGCCCACGGGGCGCGGCTGCGCGGGGCTGGGCGCCGCGGGCAGCGCCGCCGGTGCGCGGGGCGAGATCGGCTCGTCCCAGGGGATGCGGGGCGCGGAGGCCATCGGCGGCGGCCCGGGCGGGCGCATGGGCATGGCCGCGTCGCCGCCGGTCCCGGCCGGGCGAACGGGCTCCGGGCGCATCTCGGGGTCTAGCGGGTTGCGGCTGCGCTGGCGTTCCTCGGCCAGTGCCGCGGTCAGCGCATCGCGCACGGCGGGGTCCGCCAGCACCGGCCTCGGCGGGATGGTGCCGAGGTTGGGATAGGGGGCATCCGCGCCGGGCGGCGGCTCCCGGCCTTCATGGGCGGGGCTGAACATGTTGCGGAACAGCGGCCCGATCGACTCCGGCCCCTGCCCCGCCGTGCAGCCGCCGGCCAGCAGCGCCAGCAGCACCCAGGCCCCCCGCGCTTGATCGGCCCGGTGCCGGCCCCTACCGTGCCCCGAGTCCCCGGTGCGGTGAACCCGCCCGATCGTGCTGCCGTCGTTCCGCATGGCGGTAGCGGTAACGCGAATCGGGCGACACGCGAAGACACAGGGGGGCGATGCCCCGCAGCGGAAGTCCCGATGGCCGAACAAGACCCTTCGAACCCCGCCACCTTCCGCCTGCCGGACCCGGCACTCGTGAGCCGGACCATGGCCGACGTGGCGGAGCGCGGGCAGCGGATCGTCTCGGACTTCCTGAAGCGGCAGTCGGCCACCGCCTCGGACCCCGACCCGCTCAAGATCGGCAGCGCCTTCCTCGAGATGACGACGCGGCTGATGGCGAACCCGACGCGGCTCGTGCAGGCGCAGCTCGGCTTCTGGCACGACTACCTCACGCTCTGGCAGAATACGGCGCGCAGGATGATGGGCGACGAGCCCACGCCCGTGATCGCCGAGGACCAGAAGGACCGCCGCTTCAAGGACGACGCCTGGCGGGACCACGAGGTCTTCGACTTTATCCGCCAGTCCTACCTCCTATCGGCCCGCTACTTCCGCCATGTGGTGGAGGGCACCGAGGGGCTCGAGGGCAAGACCGCGCAGAAGGTCGATTTCTACACGCGCCAGTTCGTCGATGCGATGAGCCCGACGAACTTCCTGATGACCAACCCCGAGGTGCTTCGCCGCACCGCCGAGACGGGCGGCGAGAACCTGCTGCGCGGCCTGTCGAACCTGCTGAGCGACCTCGAGCGCGGCCGCGGCCAGCTCAAGATCCGCATGACCGACGACACCAAGTTCAAGGTCGGCGAGAACATCGCGGTCACGCCGGGCAAGGTCGTGTTCCAGAACGAGCTGATGCAGCTGATCCAGTACGCGCCGACGACCGAGAAGGTGCTGAAACGCCCGCTGCTGATCATCCCGCCCTGGATCAACAAGTTCTACATCCTGGATCTCAGGCCGAAGAACTCCTTCATCCGCTGGGCGGTGGAGCAGGGCCACACCGTCTTCGTCGTCTCCTGGGTCAACCCCGACGAGGCGCTGGCCGAGAAGGGCTTCGACGACTACATGCTGCAGGGCCCCTACGCCGCGCTCGATGCGATCGAGGCGGCGACCGGGGAGCGCGGCGCCAACGTCATCGGCTATTGCCTGGGCGGCACGCTGCTGGCCTCGACCCTCGCGCACATGGCGACGAAGCGCGACACGCGGGTGAAGTCCGCGACCTTCTTCACCACCATGGTCGATTTCGAGGAAGCGGGGGAGCTCGGCGTCTTCATCGACGAGGAGCAGCTCTCCGCGCTCGAGGACAAGATGTCGAAGCGCGGCTTTCTCGAGGGCCAGGAGATGGCCACCACCTTCAACATGCTGCGCGCCAACGACCTGATCTGGTCCTTCGTGGTGAACAACTACCTGATGGGCCAGGAGCCCTTCCCCTTCGACCTGCTGTACTGGAACGACGACAGCACGCGCATGCCCGCGCGCATGCACAGCTTCTATCTGCGGCGCATGTACCAGCAGAACGACCTGGTGAAGCCCGGCGGGATCGAATTGCTGGGGGTGAAGCTCGACCTCAGGAAGATCAAGGTCCCGGCCTACATCCTGAGCACGCGGGAAGACCACATCGCGCCCTGGATGTCGACCTACCGCGCGACGCAGATCTACAAGGGCCCGGTGCGCTTCGTGCTGGCCGCCTCCGGCCACATCGCGGGCGTCGCGAACCCGCCGGATGCCGGCAAGTACAGCCACTGGGTCAGCGACGACCTGCCCCCCGACCCTGAGGCGTGGCTGAAGGGCGCGACCGAGCTGGCCGGGTCCTGGTGGCCGGACTGGCAGCGCTGGATCAGCGGCCAGGACCGGACGATGGTGCCGGCGCGCATCCCGGGCGCGGGCGGGCTGTCCGCGATCGAGGACGCGCCCGGATCCTACGTGAAGGTGATGGCGCAGGACTGATGCCTGACGGCCGAAGGCTTCACCGTCGGCCGCCCTCGGACGCCGGGCGGGCCGCGCATCCAAGGCCCTTGGCTTCGCCGCACGTGCGGGGGGCGCCATTCAGCGCCTCGGCCCTGGGCGCCGCAGGTCGGACCTTCGGCCACCGGGTATGATGCCGGGCGCCGGCCAGCGCGTCAGAAGCCCGCGCCCAGCCCATCGGTGATGGCGCCCGGCGTGCCCGCCTGCCACCAGTTCCCCGCCCCCGACCAGCCACGGTCGAGGTCGAGCCGGCGCACATCCCGCGCCAGCGCCGCCATCGCCTGTTCCGCCGCCGGCAGCGGCCCCAGCGCGCCGAGGCGCTCGAGCGTGGCCTCGCCGCCGGGCTCGAAGGCGGGCGGCGCCAGCGCCGCGGCGGCGCCGGGCCGGTCGCCCGCCCGCAGCCGCGCAGCCACCGCGCCGAGGGCGCGGATGACCGCCTCCGCCGGCGCCGCGGCCGCGACGCCGAGCGCGGCACGGTTCTCGTCCCGCGCCGTGCGCAGTGCGATCGCGATGCCCGGCGCCAGGGCGGGCCAGGCACGCCGGTCCGCCGCCTCGAGCTGAAGCGCCTCGAGCCGCGCGAGCGCAAGCGCGGCCTCGGCCGGGCGGCCGGCCAGCCCCTCCCCCTGACGGGCGAAGTCGGCCGCCGTCGCCTCCACCGCGGCGCGGAGCGGAGAGCCCACGGCGGGAGCGGCGGCGAGCACACCCGCGGGTGGGTCCTGGGGCGTCCGCAGTTCCGCGCAGGCGCCGAGCAGGGGCAGCAGGATGACGCCGCGGCGCCCCGTCATGGCCAGCGCCGATCGCCGCTGCCCTGGCGCTGGATACGCCAGATCTCGCGCTCGGCGAGGCTGGCCGCACGCGCGGTGCGCGGCAGCGGCGGCAGCGCGCCGAGCCGCGCGAGCGTGGCCTGCCCGCCCGGCGTGACCAGCGGCGGCGCCAGGGCGGCCGCGGCCGCCGACAGGTCCTGGCCACCATAGGCGAGGCGCACGCGCGTCATGGCATCGATCACCGCCTGGGCGGGCGCATCGGCCGCGATGCCCAGCGCGCCGCGCCATTCCGGGCGGGCCTGCTCGAAGGCCGTGGCGACGATCGGTGACATCTCGGTCCAGCGGGAATTGTGGCGCAGCTCGACCGCCAGGAACTCGGCTTCCGAAATCGCCTGCGCGGCTTCCGCCGGGCGCCCGGCCAGGGGCGTCGAGGACGCGAAAGCGCTCGCGGTGTGGAAGATCGCCTGACGCGCAGGGTCCAGGATCGCGCCGCCGCCGGTCCTGTCCGGCAGCGTCGCCGTCGGCACGGGCGGCAGGTTGGCGCAGCCCGCGAACAGGCCGAGCGCTGCGAGCGCCGCCCCCCGGCGGCCGAGGATAAGCGGATGGGTCATGGTCGTCGCCTCCTGCCCCCGATGCATCTGGCGCCCCGACCGCGGCGGCACCATGGCGGGCTGCGTCCGGGTCACGCCAGGCAGCCTGCCGCGCGCGCCCGCCCACGCACAAGCGCGAGGACGGTGCGGCAGGCGGGCGCCGGCTCGCCGACCAGGTCGGCGAGCTCGACCACCGCGCCGAGCAGCGCCTCGATCTCCATCGGCCGCCCGCGCTCGAGGTCCTGCAGCATCGAGGTCTTGTGCGCGCCGACCTCGGCCGCGCCGGCGATGCGCTTGTCGACGTCGATCGCGAAGCGGATGCCGAGCGCCTCGGCGACGCGCTGGCCCTCCAGCATCATGGCGCGCGCGACGGCGCGCTGGCCGTCGTCATTGATCAGCACATCGAGCGTCGCGGTCGTCAGCGCCGAGATCGGGTTGAAGGCGAGGTTGCCCCAGAGCTTGACCCATAATTCGTCGCGGATGCGCGGGCGGACGGGGGCCTTGAAGCCGGCGGCGATCAGCGCCTCGCTCAGGCGTTGCGCGCGCGGGCTGCGGCTGCCGTCCGGCTCGCCCAACGAGAAGCGGTCGCCGTAGGTGTGTTCGATCACGCCGGGCTCGATCACCTCGGCCGCGGGATAGACGATGCAGCCGATGGCGCGTGCCGGCGGCAACAGGCGGGAGACGACGCCGCCGGGATCGACGCTCTCGACAACGCGGCCTTCGTGCGGCCCGCCGAGGCCGTGGAAATACCACCAGGGCACGCCGTTCACGGCACTGACCACCGCAGTCCTGGGCCCGAGCAGCGGTTGCATCTGCGCCGCGGCGCCGGGAAGGGAATGGGCCTTCAGCGTGACCACGACGTAGTCCTGCGGCCCCGCTTCGGCGGCGTCGGCGACGCAGCGCGGGCGGGCCACGACCTCCCGCCCCTCGCTGCGCAGGCGCAGGCCGTTCGCCTGCATGGCCGCGAGGTGCGGGCCGCGGGCGATGACGGTGACCTCGGCCTCGCCCTTGAGCGCGAGCCGTGCGGCCATCAGCCCGCCGATGGCGCCGGCGCCGAAGACGCAGATTCTCATGCCGCCTGCTCCTTCGGGGTCAATGGCTGGCTGAAGTAGAGGGTATGGTCCTGGTCGTCGCGCAGCACGATCTCGCGTGTGTTCCGCGGCTGGTCGACGGGGCCTTCCAGCACCGAGACCCCGCGCGCCTGGAACGCCTCGTGCAGCGCGTCGATGCCGTCCACATGGATGTCGAGATGCACGTACGCCCCCACGGCCACATACGGGATCGACGGGTCGGGTTCGTCCACGCGCCGGAGACGGGCCTCGGCATCGCCGGCCGAGAGGCCCGCGTAGAAATCCTGCCAGCGGACGGGGAGCGTGAAGCCGAGCCTGTCGACATAGAAGCGGATCGACGCCTTGAGGTCCGTCGTCCGCAGCTGCGGCGTGATGCCGGCGAACCCTGCGCGCGCGCCCGTCATGTCAGAGGCTCAGCCCGAGCTTGTCCGCCAGCCCGATCCGCATGAGCTTGCCCGTCGCGCCCTTCGGGATCTCGGCCAGGAAGACGACTTTCCGCGGCACCTTGAAGTCGGCCAGGTGCTGCGCGGCGAAGTCGCGCAGGTCGCGCTCGGTGCACGCCATCCCGTCGCGCAGGACGACGGCGGCGCCCACCTCCTCGCCGAGCTTGGCGTGCGGGATGGCGAAAGTCAGCGCCTGCGCCACGGCAGGGTGGCCCGAAAGCACGCCGTCGACCTCGAGCGGGCTCACCTTCTCGCCGCCCCGGTTGATCAGTTCCTTGAGCCGCCCGGTCAGCGTCAGGAAGCCGTCGGCGTCGAAGGCGCCCTGGTCGCCGGTGCGGAACCAGCCCTGCGTGTAGGCCTTGGCGTTCGCTTCGGGGTTTGCCTCGTAGCCCGCGGTCACGTTGGGGCCGCGGATCACGACCTCCCCGATCTCGCCCTGGGGCAGCAGCCGGCCGTCATCGTCCATGACGGCAACCTCGGGCCCCGCCGGCAGGCCGACCGAGCCGGGCTTGCGCGGCCCCTCCAGCGGGTTCGAGCACATCTGGTGGGAAGCTTCCGTCATGCCGTAGCTCTCGACCAGCGGCGCGCCGAAGACCCGCTCCATCTGCTGCATCACCGGCCCGGGCAGGGAGGCGGAGGAGGAGCGCAGGAAGCGCAGCCGCGCGCGCGCGATGACGTCGGCATTTCGCTCGGCGCGCCCCAGGATCGCCTGGTGCATGGTCGGCACGGCGGTGAACCAGGTCGGCCGTTCCTCGTCCAGCCAGCGGAAGAAGCGAAGCGCGTCGAAGCCCTGCGTGCAGACGACCGCGCCGCCCGCCGCGACCGAGGCGAGCACCGCGGCCATCAGCCCGTGGATGTGGAACAGCGGCATGATGTTGAGGCAGGCGTCGTCGGGTGCCAGTTCCAGCGTGCGGCCGATGTTGCGCGCCGAGGCGCAGATGTTGGCCTGGGTCAGCGGCACGATCTTGGGGCGCGCCGTGGTGCCGGATGTGTGCAGCACCAGCGCCTCGTCCTCCGGCCAGGCGAGGCCAGGCTTGGCCGCATTGCCGTGGGTGCCGCCCTCCAGCGTGAAGTCGCCGGCGGCCTCCCCGGGCACCAGGTCGAGCACGGGGATCGACAGGCGCGCCGCCACCTCCCGCGCATCGGTCGCCATGCCGTGCAGCACGACCAGCGCCTTCGCGCGGAGGTCGGTCAGGTAGAAGGTGAATTCCTCGGCCCGGTAGGCGGGGTTGAGCGGCGCCGTCACGGCGCCGGCGCCGATCGCGAGGAAGGCGGCCGCCATCTCGGGCCCGTTCGGCAGGACGATTGCGACACGGTCGCCGCGCCCGATGCCGAGCCCGTTCAGTCGCTTCACGGTCCTGCCGCAGAGGTCCCGCAGCGCGCCATAGGTCAGCCAGGGACGCTCGTTGGTGCCGCGGATGGCGGCGGCATCGGCCGCGCCGCCCGCGAGAAGGCGGGAAATCGTCTCGGTCATGCGCACCCCCCGTGCCGTGTCGGGCGGATGATGCGCGCGGCCGGCCCCGGCGTCAGCCCCCCGACAGGGACCGCCGGTGCCGCCCGGCCAGCTCGACATAGTGCGGCGCGGTGCGGTCGAAGCCGGCGCGCTGCTCCTCGGTCAGCACGCGCACCAGCTTGGCGGGGTTGCCCATCCAGAGTTCGAGCGCAGCGATGCGCTTGCCCGGCGGCAGCACGGACCCCGCGGCGAGCACGCCGCCCGCCTCGATCACGGCGTCGTCCAGCACGGTCGCGCCCATGCCGACGAAGGCGCGGTCCATCAGCGTGCAGGCGTGGATGATCGCCGCATGGCCGACCGTCACGTCATCCCCGATCGTCGTGCATTGCCGGCCAGCATTGACGTGCACGATGGTGCCGTCCTGGATGTTCGTGCGCCGGCCGATGGTGATGGTGTTCGTGTCGCCGCGCAGGACGCAGTGGTACCAGATGTTGGACCCCTCCCCGACCGTCACCTGGCCGATCACGGCCGCCGTCGGCGCCACGAAGGCGTCGGGGTGCATGACCGGGCGATGGCCCTCGAAGACATAGAGCGGCGGCAGGGTCAGGGTCTGGTTCGTGTCCATGTCGGGTCCTCCCGGTATTGGGGGCGCAGGATGCGCCGGTGGGCGGGGCCGCGGAAGGCTGCCCCGCCCGGGCGTTCACTCGGCCGCCTGCGGCCGGGCGGCCGGCAGGTCGGCATTGACCGGGATGCCCAGCATCAGGCCGAGGTTCTGCACCGCGGCGCCCGAGGCACCCTTCCCGAGGTTGTCGAAGCGCGCGGTCAGCACCGCCTGGCCGAGCGCCGCGCTGCCATGCACGCGCAGCTCGATGCCGTTGGTGCCGTTCAGCGCCTGGGGCTCCAGCTTGCCGCCGGGCTCGGCGGGGACGACGCGGACGACCTCGCTGCCCGCGTAGCGCGCGGCGAGCACCGCCTCGAGGTCGGCCGGCTTCGGCGTGCCCTTCAGCATGTCGAGATGCAGCGGGATGGAATCGATCATCCCCTGCGCATAGTCGGCGACGGCGGGCACGAAGATGGGCCGGCGCGTCAGGCCGGCATATTTCTGGAGTTCCGGCACGTGCTTGTGGCCGAGGCCGAGGCCGTACAGTTCGAAATCCGGCGCATGGCGCCCCTCATAGGCCGCGATCATGGCCTTGCCGCCGCCCGAATAGCCCGAGACCGCGTTCACCGTGACCGGGAAGTCCGGCGGCATCAGCCCCGCATCGACCAGCGGGCGGAGCAGCAGGATCGCGCCCGTCGGGTAGCAGCCGGGGTTGGAGACGCGCCGCGCCTCCGCGATCGCCGCCGGCTGGTCCGGGGTCAGTTCCGCCAGCCCGTAGACCCAGTCCGGGTCGACGCGATGGGCGGTGGAGGCGTCGAGCAGCTTGGGCGCCATGTCGCCGAGCGAGGCCGCCATCGCGGCGCTTTCCTTCGCTGCGTCGTCGGGCAGGCAGAGGATGACCAGGTCCACCTCGGCCATGAGGGCGCGGCGCGCCTCGGGGTCCTTGCGGCGCTCGGCGTCGATCGAGCGGATCGCGACATTCGGGTTGGCGGCGAGCCGCTCGCGGATCTGCAGGCCGGTGGTGCCGGCTTCGCCGTCGATGAACACCTTGGGGGTCTTGGCCATGGTCCTGGACCTCGGTTCTGCCGCACGCATTGCGGCGATCTGGGGCACGAAAAGCAAGGGGGGCGGGCCCCTGCGGACCCGCCCCCCGATCGAACCAGCCATGCGGCCGGGCGCGAGGCCCGTCCGCCGGGCCTCAGCGCTTCGAGAACTGGAAGGAGCGTCGCGCCTTCGCCTTGCCGTACTTCTTGCGCTCGACGACGCGGGGGTCGCGGGTCAGGAAGCCGGCCTTCTTCAGGATGGCGCGCAGTTCCGGCTCGTAGTTCGTGAGCGCGCGGCTGATGCCGTGGCGCACCGCGCCGGCCTGGCCCGACAGCCCGCCGCCGACGACCGTGCAGTTCACGTCGAACTGCTGGTAGCGGTCGGCCACAAGGAAGGGCTGGGTGATCAGCATGCGCAGCACGGGGCGGGCGAAATAGCGCGCGGCCGGCTTGTCGTTGATCAGGATCTGGCCCTTGCCGGGCTTCACCCACACACGGGCCACCGCGTCCTTGCGCCGGCCGGTGGCATAGGCGCGGCCCTGGGCGTCGCGCTTCGGCTCGCGCTTGATGGCGGCCTCGGGCGCCGCCGGCGTGCCGGCGACGATCTCCTTCAGGTCCGCAAGCGTACGGGTCTCGCTCATCGGATCAGGCCACCTTCTTCACGAGCACGGTGTTCTTGCGGTTCAGGCCCGCGACGTCGAGCGCCTCCGGCTGCTGGCCGGCATGCGGGTGCTCGGCACCGGCATAGACATGCAGGTTGCGCATCTGCGCCCGGCCGAGGGGGCCGCGCGTGATCATGCGCTCGACCGCCTTCTCGATGACCCGCTCGGGGTACTTGCTGTCGAGGCGTTCCCGCACGGTGCGCTGCTTGATGCCGCCCGGGTAGCCGGTGTGCCAGTAGAACACCTTCTGCTCGGCCTTCGCGCCGGTGACGCGCACCTTGCGGGCGTTGACGATGACGACGTGGTCGCCGCAATCCACGTGGGGCGTGAACTGCGCCTTGTGCTTGCCGCGGAGCCGGTTGGCGACGAGGCTGGCGAGGCGGCCGAGCACGAGCCCGTCCGCATCGATCAGCACCCAGGCCTTCTTGACGTCCGCCGGCTTCAGCGAAGTGGTCTGTCGCGTGAGCATCGGTGTTCCAGGGTCAGGCGTTGAACTTGCGCGGCTTATCGACGCGCGGGCCGGGAAAGTCAAGGCAGGGAAGGGTTTCTCGGAGACGGTAACATCTTACCGTATACCCGCGCGATCCCCCGTTGCAGCGGCCGCCCAACTGCCCGAGGTGCCGGCCAGCATCGAGCGCGGCTTCGCGGACCACAGCTGGGGCGGCTGGCATTCCGCGCTGGCGCCGAAGGGCACGCCGGCGCCGGTGCCGGAGTGCCGGCGCCGCGCTGACCGAGGTCTTCTCAGCGCCCAGACCATCGATTTCATCACCGGCCACGGTCTTGCTCCGGCGACGATGGGGGAGGTGCCGCCGGGCAAGAGCATCATCCGCGAAACGCCGCTGCACCGCGACCTGACATGCCGCGCCGGGCTCGAGCCGAATTGATCCCGCCGGGAAGCGCTGGGCGGTAGCTTCGCGCCGCCCCGCAGGACGGTCATCGCGATGTACAGCCACGTCACCCTCGGCACCAACGACACGCCGCGCGCCGTCGCCTTCTACGACCCCGTCCTCGCCGTGCTGGGCCTGGCGCGGCAGGACAGCGACATGGACCGCGGCTATGCCGGCTATGCCGCCGCGCCTGACGTCACGCCGCAGTTCTGGGTGACCACGCCGCTCGACCGGAAGGCCGCGACCGTCGGCAACGGCGTCACCATCGGCTTCGAGACGGCGGACCGCGCGACGGTCGACCGGTTCCACGCCGCGGCACTGGCGAATGGCGGCACGGATGAAGGGGCGCCGGGGCTGCGCCACTACCACGAGCACTACTACGGTGCTTATGTGCGCGACCCCGACGGCAACAAGCTCTGCTGCGTCTGCCACCGCCCGGAATAGGCGGTCGGCCTCCGCGGCGGGGCGGAGGACGCGCATGACAGACAAGCCTGACGACTTTGGGCGGGGCAAGGCCCCATACGGCCTCGGCCGCAACGCATCGAACTATGGCGATCCGGCCTTCGCGCTCTATCTGCGCCGCTCCTTCGCCAAGTCGATGGGCTATTCGCAGGCGATGCTGGACAAGCCGGTCGTCGGCATCGCCGACACGGCGAGCGACTACAACAACTGCCACCGCACCATCCCCGAGCTGATCGAGGCCGTGAAGCGCGGCGTGCTCGCCGCCGGCGGGCTGCCGCTGGCCTTCCCGACCATCAGCATCTGCGAGCCCTCGCTCAGCCCGTGCTCGATGCACTACCGCAACCTGATGGCGCTCGACACCGAGACGATGCTGGCGAACCAGCCGATGGACGCCGCCGTGCTGGTGGGCGGCTGCGACAAGACCGTCCCCGCGCAGCTCATGGCCGCGATCAGCGCCGGCACTCCCTCCGTCATGCTCGTGGTCGGCCCCATGCTGGCCCAGGCCTTCGAGGGCGAGCGCCTGTCCGCCTGCACCGATTGCCGCCGCTACTGGGCGCGCTACCGCGCCGGCGACGTCACCGACGAGAAGATCGCGACGCTGGAGGGCAAGCTGGCGACCACCGCCGGCACCTGCGGCGTGATGGGCACGGCTTCCACCATGGCCTGCCTTGCCGCGACGCTCGGCTTCATGCCGCTCGATGCGGCGTCGGCGCCGGCGGTCCATGCCGATCGCCTGCGCATCGCCGAGGAAGCGGGCGCGCAGGCCGTGCGGCTGATCCGCAATCCCGTCGCGCCGCTGTCGCTCATGACGCAGGGCAACCTCGACAACGCGGTGCGCGTGCTGCTGTCGCTCGGCGGGTCGACCAACGCCATCGTGCACCTGGCCGCGATCGCCGGGCGGGCGGGGCTCGACCTCGACCTCAAGCGCCTCGATGCGCTGAGCGAGACGACGCCCGTGCTGGTCGACCTCAAGCCCACCGGCGAGGGCTACATGGAGGATTTCCACGCCGCCGGCGGCATGCGCGCGCTGCTGTGGGAATTGCGCGACCTGCTCGACCTGACGGCGAAGGACCTCGACGGCGTCTCGCTCGCGGATCGCATCGGGGACGGGTCGCATTTCGTCGACCGCCGCATCATCCGCGCGCGCGCCGAGCCGGTCTCCCCGGTCGGCGGCCTCGTCGCGCTGTTCGGCTCGCTGGCACCCGACGGCGCCATCCTGAAGCGCAGCGCCGCGACGCCCGCGCTGTTCGAGACGGAGGCGCGCTGCATCGTCTTCGACGGCCTGGCCGACCTGTCTGCCCGCATCGACGATCCGGACCTCGACGTCACGCCGCAGGGCATCCTGGTGCTGAAGGGCGCCGGGCCACGAAGCCCGGCCGGCATGCCGGAAGCGGGCTACCTGCCCATCCCGAAGAAGCTCGCGCGCCAGGGCGTCAAGGACATGGTGCGCATGAGCGACTGCCGCATGTCCGGCACCGCCTTCGGCACCATCGTGCTGCACATCGCGCCCGAGGCCGCGGTGGGCGGTCCCTTGCAGTTCGTGGAAACGGGCGACCGCATCCGGCTTTCGGTGAAGGACCGCACGCTCGACCTGCTGGTGGAGGAGGCGGTGCTCGCCGCCCGCCGCGCCGCCTGGAACCCCGCGCCCCCGCCCGCCCGCGGCTGGGACCGCCTGGTGCACGACCAGGTGACGCAGGCGCCGCTCGGCGCGGACCTCGCCTTCCTCCGCGCCGCCCCTTGATCGCGCTGGTCGGCGCGGCGGGGCGCTCCGGCGCGGCGCTGGCGCGCGCGCTGGCCGGGGCCGGGATGCCCTTCGTTCCGGTGGTGCGGGATGCCGCGAAATGGGCCGCGATCGGCCTGCCGGGCGCGGCCAGGGTCGCGGACCTGCGCGACGCGGCGGCGCTGCGCCAGGCGCTGGCGGGGGCGGAGCGCGTCGTCAGCACCGCCCATGCGCGCTGGACGCCGGCGCTGCTGGCAGCGGCCGAGCCTGGCGCCTCCTTTGTCCTGATGGGCTCGACGCGGCGCTTCTCCCGCTGGCCGGATGCGCATGGCGACGGCGTGCGCGCGGGGGAGGCCGCGTTCCTCGCTTCCGGCCGCCGCGGCGTCATGCTGCACCCGACCATGATCTACGGCGCAGAAGGCGAGGACAATGTCCGCCGCCTGGCCGCGCTGCTGGCGCGCCTGCCCGCGGCGCCGCTGCCCGGCGGCGGGCGCGCGCTGGTGCAGCCGATCCACCAGGGAGACGTCACGTGCGCCCTGCTGGCCGCGCTCCGCCACGACTGGGCGGGGGCGGAGGCGATCGTCATCGCCGGGCCCGCCGCCATGCCCTACCGCGACTTCCTGCGCGCCGTGGCCGCCGCGGCGGGGCTGCGCGCGCCGCCCGTGCTGCCGGTGCCGGCGCTGCCGCTCCGGCTGCTGGCGCCGCTGGCGCGGCTGATCCCCGGGCTGCCGCGCATCGGCGCCGACGAGATCCGCCGCCTGACCGAGGACAAGGCTTTCGACATCGGCCCGATGCGCCGGATCCTGGGCGTCGAGCCCATCCCGCTCGGCCGGGGCCTTGCCCTCATCTTCGCCGCGCCGCAAACCTCCGTATGAAACGACCGGAGCCGATCCATGCCCGTTCATAATCGTATCGCCGAGTTCCACGCGGAGATGACCGCCTGGCGGCGGGACTTCCACGAACACCCAGAACTCGCCTTCGAGGAGGTCCGCACCGCCGGCATCG
This sequence comes from Roseomonas sp. HF4, assembly GCF_005222755.1. Taxonomy (GTDB): domain Bacteria; phylum Pseudomonadota; class Alphaproteobacteria; order Acetobacterales; family Acetobacteraceae; genus Neoroseomonas. The sequence goes on along the minus strand of NZ_STGD01000004.1, from coordinate 294,268 downwards.
TCGCGGCGAAGCTGCGCGAGTTCGGCTGCGACGAAGTCCATACGGGCATCGCCAAGACCGGCGTGGTCGGCGTCATCCGCGGCAACGGCGCGGGGTCCGGCCGCGCCATCGGGCTGCGCGCCGACATGGACGCGCTGCCGATCCTCGAGGATACGGGCGTCCCCTATGCGTCCAAGGCGCCCGGCAAGATGCACGCCTGCGGCCATGACGGGCACACCACCATGCTGCTCGGCGCCGCGAAGTACCTGGCCGAGACGCGCAACTTCGACGGCACCGTCCACGTCATCTTCCAGCCGGCCGAGGAGAATTTCGGTGGCGGCGAGGTGATGGTGAAGGAGGGCCTGTTCGAGCGCTTCCCGATGGAGCGTGTCTTCGGCCTGCACAACTGGCCGGGCCTGCCGGCCGGCACCTTCGCCTGGCGCCACGGGCCAGTCATGGCCGCCGTCGCCAACCTGGAAGTCACCATCACCGGCAAGGGCGCGCATGGCGCCATGCCGCACAACGGCAACGACCCGATCGTCGTCGCCGCCGCCATGGTGCAGGCGCTGCAATCCATCGTGGCCCGCAACGTCGAGCCCGTGGATGCGGGCGTCGTCACCATCGGCCACATCAACGGCGGCTTCACCTACAACGTCATCCCGCAGACCGTGACGATGCTCGGCACCGCGCGCTGGTTCGCGAAGGAGGTGGGCGACCTGCTCGAGAAGCGGTTCCTCGAGACCGTCGCCGGCATCGCGGCCGCCTTCGGCGCGACGGCCGAGGCGAAGTTCATCCGCCTCTACCCCGCCACGGTGAACGAGGCCGCGAGCACCGACCTTGCCGCCGACGCCGCCCGCGCCGTGCAGGGGGAAGTGCGCGTGATCCACATGCCCAAGCCCACCATGGGAGGCGAGGATTTCTCGTTCATGCTGGAGAAGAAGGACGGCGCCTACCTGATGCTGGGCGGCGGCCGGGGGCCGGACGATGCCAACGTCCACCACCCGCGCTACGACTTCAACGACGAGATCCTGCCGATCGGCGCATCATGGTGGGCGACGCTGGCGGAGCGGCTGCTGCCGCGCTGAGCACGACAGCCCGACGCGGGCGGGGGCGCCGCGCCGGGCTTTGTGATTAAGCGAATGGCAACCGCTTCGTGCACAATTTCATGGATCGTTTTCCTTCGGACCGGAGCCCCCCGATGCCCCTGCCCCGCCCCGACATCGATTTCTGGCCCCTCCTGCCGCGCCCGGTCGCCGAGGGCGACACGAGGCCGGAGGACGAGCCGGCGCGCGCCGCCGTCACCGCCGCGGTCGGCCTCGCCGCGCTGTTCCTCGTGCTGCGCCATGCCTTCGACGGCAGCGGCCTCGCGCGGGAGTTCGCGCTGCTCGTCGCACTGGTCGGCTGCAAGGGCAGCCTTGCCATCATCCTCGGCGTCTTCGCGCTGACCTTCGGGGCCGCGCTGGCGACGCCGCTCGGCATTCCGCCGATGCTGCGGCGGCTCGCCCTCGGGGCCTTCGACCATCTCCTGCACCTCGCGCTCGTGCTGAGCGTCGCGGGCAGCCTCGGCCTCCTGGTCCTGTCGGGCGGGGTAAACGGGCTCAGCGTGCTCTATGCCGCATTTTCGCTGCTGCTGATCGCCTGCCACCGGACGCGGATCTGGCTGACGCGGCACAGCGCAGCCTGACGCCCGGCGGCGGCCGGAACGCGGCCCGGGCAGCTGCGCCGGCACTGCCTCACGCCGCGCAGGCGCCGCCCCCCGCCCCGGGCTGCGAGGCGCGCGCCGACGCAATCCCGGGTGCATCGCTGTCCACCACGATCAACATCCGCCCGGCGAGCGTCGTCGGCGTGCGCCCCGGGCCGAGCAGCGCGCCGACGCGCGGGTCGGTCGCCGCGCGTGGCTCGAGGTCCGCGTCCAGCACGCCGTTGCGGTCCAGGAAGCGGTTCATCGCCCCGCCGATCCTGGCGCAGCCCTGCGAGTCCGGCGAGCCGAGCCGCGGCTCCAGCACGTCGGGATCGGTCGCGTGCAGCAGGAACCGGATCGGGGCCTCGCTGCCGTCTCCGGTCCAGCCCCGTGGCGCGTGGCGCCAGCCGAAATCCCAGACGCGCATTCCCGCCGCCCCGAGCCCGCGTATGCCCTGCGCGTTCGGCGTGCCGAGGGCGCGATAGCCGGGGATGCCGCCATCATGGACGAAGACGCCGGTCGGCGTCAGGAAGTAGCCGCGGCGGCCGCTCCGGCCGGTGCTGGCCGGCGCGGCGGCGAGCACCTCCCACGGCCCCTCCGCGCGCATGAGCAGGAGCGCGACGCGCTGCACGGCGGGTGCGCGGTCGACCAGCAGCGCAAGCTCCGCCGGCCCCGGGCGTAGGCCCTCGACCGCGAGCGCCGCGCGGGCGAGCGCGATCCAGCGCTGTGCGAGCGCCTCCGGTGGCACGGCAGCGCGTGGCACCTCGGCCAGCATGGCCGCGCGCAGTCGGGCGGCCTCCGCCGTGCCGGCTGCCGGCAGCGGCGGCGTGGGCGCCGCGCAGGCGGCCACGAGCAAAAGCAGGGCGCCGGCGCGCACACGAAAGGGGCCCGGCCAGGTCCTGGTCGCCACCATCGGTGCCTCCCTTGCGCCATCGATGCGTTGGGCGGAACAATAGGGCCTGGCCAGCCGGCGTGCGACCGACCAGCGCAATGCCGGCAAGGCCGAGGCTGCTCTGGACTTCATGTCGCCGGATGCACGACCGATCGCCCGGAAACGGGGCGGGCACGGGCCTCGGGCGCACCAAACCGATCCGGGAACCTTCCGCCATGCGCCGCCTTGCCGTCCTGCTGTTCCTCACCTGCCTCGCGATGCCTGCCGCCGCGCAGCATCTCCGCATCGGCCTGACGTCGGACCCCGACGTGCTCGACCCGACGCTGTCGCGCACCGTCGCGGGCCGCCAGGTCTTCGCCGCGATGTGCGACAAGCTGGTCGACATCAATGAGCGTCTCGAGATCGTGCCGCAGCTCGCCACAGCCTGGCGGTGGGAGGATGGCGGCCGCGCGCTCGTGCTGACGCTCCGCGACGGCGTGCGATTCCACGATGGGGAGGCGCTGACCGGCGAGGCCGCCGCCATCGGACTGCGCCGCCACATCGAGACCCAGGGCTCGACCCGCCGGGCCGAGATGGGACCGGTGCGGGACGTCGTCGCGACCGGGCCGCTCGAAGTGACGATCCGGCTGACGGAACCTTTCGCGCCGCTGCTGGCGGCGCTCGCCGACCGCGCCGGGATGCTGGTCTCGCCCCGCCAGGCGCAGGTGACGGGCGCCGAGTTCCAGCGCGCGCCCGCCTGCGCCGGCCCCTTCCGCCTGGTGCGCCGCGTGCCGCAGGACGCGATGGAACTCGAACGCTTCGACGATTACTGGGACCGCGCGAATATCCACGCCGCGCGCATCACCTACCGGCCGATCCCCGACGCGACGGTGCGGCTGGCGAACCTGCGTGCCGGGGCGATCGACATCATCGAGCGCATCAGCCCATCCGACGTGCCGGAGATGCGCCGCGACCGCCGCGTGCGGCTGATCGAGGCGCCCTCGCTGGCCTCCTTCTACATCGCGATCAACCTGGCGAACGGCGCGCGCGCCGAGGGGCCGCTCGGCCGCGACCCGCGCGTGCGCGAAGCCTTCGAGCGCAGCATCGACCGCCGCGCACTGGTCAACGTGGCCTTCGAGGGCCTCTGGACGCCGGGCAACCAGTCGGTGCCGCCGGGGCACCCGTTCTACGCGGCGTCGGTGCCGGTGCCGCCGCGCGACGTGGCGCGCGCCCGCGCGCTGCTGCGCGAGGCGGGGCACGAGCGCGTGCGCTTCCGCCTCTCGGTGCCGAACACCACCGACTACCTGCAGGCCTCCGAGGTGATCCAGGCCATGGCCGCCGAGGCCGGCTTCGACATCGAACTGCAGGTGATCGAGACGGCGACGCTGCTCCGCCAATGGACCGCGGGCGACTTCGAGGCGCTGATCATCCAGTGGTCCGGGCGCGTCGACCTCGATGCCAACATCTACGGCTTCAAGGCCTGCGGCGTGCCGCTGAACGGCGGGCGCTACTGCAACCGGGACGTGGATGCCGCGCTGATCGAGGCGCGGCAGAGCGTCGATCCTGCGACGCGCGCCGCCGCCTACGACCGCGCGGCGCGGCTGTATCTCGCGGACCGGCCCTACATCTACCTCTGGCATCCGCGCGTGCTGCACGGCACCGGCGCGGCGATCGAGGGGTTGCGCCCGGTGCCGGACGGCCTCATCCGTGTGCAGGGCCTCAGGGGCGCCAGGGGATAGGAACGACGATGACGGAGACGATGCGCGCGGCGGTGGTGACGGCCGAGGGGGTGAAGGTGCAGGCGGCGCCGCGCCCCTCCCCCGGGCCGGAGCAGGTGCTGGTGCGGGTGCGCGCGGCCACGCTGAACCGCGCGGACCTCGGCGTCGCGGCGGGGCATGCGCATGGCGCGATGGGCGGCGCCGGGACGATCCTCGGCCTCGACTTCGCAGGCGAGGTCGCGGCCGTCGGGCCCGGTGTTGCCGGCGTGAAGCCGGGCGACCGCGTCACCTGCTCGGGCGCCGGGGGCTATGCGGAATACGCGGTGGCCGACATGGGCCGCGTGCTGCCGGTGCCGGACCGCAACATGTCGTGGGAACAGGCCGCGGCGCTGCCGGTCGCGCTCGGCACCATGCACGACGCGCTGGTGACGAACGGGCGGATGGCTGAGGGGGATGCGGTTATGATCCTCGGCGCGTCCTCGGGCGTCGGGTTGATGGCGCTGCAGATTGCGAAGTTCCTCGGCGCCGCGGTCGTGGTCGGCACCTCGACCGATGCGGGGCGCCGCGCGCGGCTGGCCGAATTCGGCGCCGATGTCGCGCTGGACACCAGCGACCCCGCCTGGGTGGACGCGGTGCTGGCGGCGACCGGCGGGCGCGGCGCGAATGTGGTGGTGGACCAGATCAGCGGCGCGCTGGTCAGCGCGGCGATGCGCGCGACGGCCATCATGGGGCGGATCGTGAATGTCGGGCGGCTCGGCGGCGCGCGCGCGGAATTCGACTTCGACCTGCATGCCAACCGGCGCATCGCCTATATCGGCGTCACGCACCGCACGCGCTCGCGCGACGAGATCCGCGCCGAATACGCGGCGATGCGGCGCGACCTCTGGGGCGCGGTGCAGGAGGGACGCTTCGGCATCCCGATCGACAAGGTCTTCCCGCTGGAGGACGCGGTGGAGGCACTGGCCCACATGAAGGCCAACCGCCATTTCGGGAAGATCGCGCTCAGCATCTGAGGAAGGCACGCCATGCATGACCTGGTGATCCGCGGCGGCACGGTGGTGGACGGCACTGGCGCGCCCGCCTTCGAGGCGGATGTCGCCATCGCCGCCGGGCGCATCGCCGAGGTCGGGCGCGTGGCCGGCCGCGGCGCGGAGGAGATCGACGCGAAGGGCCTGCTCGTCACGCCCGGCTTCGTCGACATCCACACGCATTACGACGCACAGGCGACCTGGAGTTCGCAACTCCTCTCCTCCTCGATCAACGGCGTGACCACCGCGCTGATCGGCAATTGCGGCGTGGGATTCGCGCCCTGCCGGCCGGACCGGCGCGACATGCTGGTGAAGCTCATGGAGGGCGTCGAGGACCTGCCCGAGGTCGTGCTGACCGAGGGCCTCCCGTGGACCTGGGAATCCTTCCCCGACTACATGGATTTCCTCGCCACGCGCCGCTTCGACACCGACATCGCCGCCATGGTGACGCATGCGCCGCTGCGCGTGCACGTGATGGGCGAGCGCGCGGAAGCGCATGCCGAGGCGACGCCCGAGGAATGCGCGGAGATGGCGCGCCTCGCCGCCGAGGGCCTGGCCGCCGGCGCCGTCGGCATCTCCACCTCCCGCGCGCTGGCGCACCGGACGCTGGACGGGCGTCACATCCCGACCCTCGGCGCGCCGGAAGCGGAGTTGGAGGCGCTGGCCCGCACGCTGCGCGCGCATGGCAGCGGCTGGCTGCAGGTGATCTCCGACTTCGACGACCCGGCGGAGGAGGAATTCGCCCGCCTCAGGCGCGTCGCCGCCGCGGCCGGACGGCCGCTCACCTTTTCCCTGCTGCAGCGCGAATCGAAGCCCGCCTTCTGGCGCTGGCTGCTCGACCGCGTGGAGGTGGCGAACGCCGAGGGCGTGCGTATGTTCGGCCAGGTGATGGGCCGGCCGGTCGGGCTCATGTTCGGCTTCGAATTGTCGCAGCACCCCTTCCTGACGCGGCCATCCTTCCGCGAGGTCGCGCACCTGCCGCTGCCCGAGCGCGTGGCCGCGCTGCGCGACCCCGCCCGGCGCGCGCGCATCCTGGCCGAGGCGACCGACGACCCGGCGCTCAAGGCGCGGCTCAACACCTGGGACAAGATCTTCCCGCTCGGCGACCCGCCGGACTACGAGCCGCCGCCGGAGCGTTCCGTCGCGGCCATGGCCGCCGCGCGCGGCATGACGGCCGAGGCGCTCTGCTACGACCTGATGCTGGAGCGCGACGGCCGCGCCATCCTGAACCGCCCGCTGCTGAACTACGCCGATGGCGACCTCGAGGCGATCCGCGCGATGATGACGCATCCGCACACGCTGATGGGCCTCGGCGACGGCGGCGCGCATGTCGGCTACATCTGCGACGCATCCTGCATGACGCACATGCTGGTGCACTGGGCGCGGGACCGCGCGCGCGGACCGCGCCTGCCGGTCGAGCAGGCCGTGCGGCGCATCAGCCGCGACAACGCCGCCGCGATGGGGTTGGCCGACCGCGGCGTGATCGCTCCGGGCCTCAAGGCGGACCTCAACGTGATCGACTTCGCGCGGCTGCGCATGCGGGCGCCGGAGATGCGCTACGACCTGCCCGCGGGCGGCAAGCGGCTGGTGCAGCAGGCGGAAGGGTATGTCGCCACCGTGCTGTCCGGCGCCGTCACATACCGGGAGGGCGAGGCGACCGGCGCGCTGCCGGGGCGGCTCGTGCGCGGGCCGCAGGCGGCGGGCTGAGGGCGCGGCGCGCGGGGCCGGCCGATGCGCACCGAGATGGAGAAGATGCTGGCCGGCGAGCCCTACAGCGCCGCCGCGCCCGAGATCCAGGCGGCGCTCGCCGAGACCGAGGCCTGGCTCGCGCGCTACAACGCCGCGCTCGGCGGCCCGGCGGCGCTGCGGCACGAACTGCTGCGCGAACGCCTCGGCTTCGTCGGCGAGGGCGCCACGATTCGCCCGCCCTTCCACTGCGACTACGGCTTCAACATCCGCCTCGGCGCCGGCGCCTTCCTGAACTTCAACTGCGTCATCCTCGACGTGGTGGAGATCTCGATCGGCGAGGGCACGCAGGTGGGCCCCGGCGTGCAGATCCTGGCCGCCGACCATCCGCGCGATGCGGCCGAACGCGCGAAGGGGCTCGAATTCGGCAGGCCCGTCCGCATCGGGCGCAATGTCTGGATCGGCGCCGCAGCCATCATCCTGCCCGGCATCACCGTGGGCGACGACGCGGTGATCGGCGCGGGCAGCATCGTCACGCACGACGTGCCGGCGGGGCGCATCGCCGTCGGCTATCCGGCGCGGCTGCGGGAGCGGCGCACGCGGCCGGAGTGATGGCGGCCGGTTCGGCCTGACCTAATGCCGTGGGCGGATACGGTTTGCGGGCTGGCGACCCGCCCGGGCGCGACGGGTGACAGCGCGCCGCCTTGAGCCGAGCGTCGTCCGGGCCGATCCCGGGACGCCCGCTGCCGGCGGCGCAGAATCCCTGCGCCCCGGATCGCCGCCCCGGCAGCGGATCAACGCGGCATCGCGTTTCCGACAAGCCGCGCACGAGGGCTTCACCTTCGTCCGCTCGGCATCAGCCCCGTGCGGCCATCGCCGCGAGTTCGTGGCGCATGACCTTCCCGGACCGCGTGCGCGGCAGCGCCGCCATCATCACCGCCTTGCGCGGCGCGCGCAGGCCGAGCCGCTGCCGGCAATGCGCGAGCAGCGCCGCGGCGTCCGGCGTCGCTCCCGGCTCCGCCACAATCGCGATCACCGGGATGTCGCCCAGCGCCGGGCTGCGCAGCGCAAAGGCCGCGCATTCCGCGACCCCGGGGAAGGCGGCCGCGACACGCTCGATCTCGGCCGGGAAGATGTTGACGGTGCCGAGCATCATCATGTCGTCCGCCCGCCCCGAGACCACGAGCGTGCCGTCGGGCAGCAGCCGGCCCATGTCGCCCGGCTGGAACCAGCCGCCCACGAAGGCGCGCGCCGTCGCCTCGGGGTCGTCGAGGTAGCGCTCCGCCATCCCGGTGGCGCGGATGCGGATCAGCCCCGTCGCGCCCGGCGGCAGCGGCGTGCCGCGATCGTCCACGATCGCGACCTCGACGGTCGGGAAGACCAGGCCCGATCCCTCGGGGCAGGCGGCATGCTCGGCCGGGCCCGCGCGGGCGACCGAGCCGACCTCGGTGGTGCCGTAGAGCACGTAGACCTCGGGCGTCAGCCGCGCCTTCAGGCGCTGCACCAGCCCGTCCCCGGGCGCTGCGCCGGCCAGGTCAATGCGCGTGGCGGCGGGCCATGCGACGGGGCGTTCCCGGGCCAGCAGCGTCTCGGCCTGGTGCGGCGCGAGGCCCAGCATGGCGACGCCGAAGCGCCGGCAAACCGCCTCCAGGCCGATCCCGCGCGAGGCCTCGGCCAGCACGTGGGTGTCGCCATTGGCCAGCGCGAACAGCGGGAAGCGCTTGCCGTTGTTGTATTCGAGCCCGATCGGCCGGTGCCGCACGCGGCCGAGGCCGCGCCGCCGCACCGACTGCGCGAGCAGCCCGGGTTCGCTCAGCGGCACGAGCTTCGGCCGGCCCGTGGTGCCCGAGCTCGTCAGCACCAGCAGCGGCAGCGGCAGCGCCGTAGGCTCGGCCGGCACCAGGGCCGCAAGCCCGGCATCCCCGGCGGCCTCGGCGTGGTCGGGCAGCAGGCAGGGCAGGCCCGGCATGGCATCCTCGGCGCGATCGGCCAGCACGGCGACCACGCCGGCGCGCCGCGCGATGTCGGCGCGCATCGCCGCGGGCTCGTGACTCGCGAGCGTCACCTGGTGGCAGCCGAGCCGCATGAGCGCGAGTGCCACCACGAGATGCGCGAGGTCGTCGCGCAGCGTCAGCCCGCACATCTGCCCGGGCGCGAGCCCGGCGCGGTGCAGCCAGCCGGCCATGCGCGCGATCCGCCCGGCGAGGTTCCCATAGGTCAGCGCCAGGCCCGTGCCCGCCACCGCGATCCGTGCGGGATCGGCTGCCGCCGTCGCCCGCAGCCGGCCGAGGAAGGTCGCGGCGTCGGGCCTCAAGGGCTGGGCGCCTCGCGCAGCCCGGCCACGATGGGGGCGAGGCGGCGCTGCTCGCCCGCGAGGAACGCGGCGAAGGCGGCCGGAGGGCCCGGCACCTGCACCAGCACGCCTTCGGCCGTCAGGCGCTCGCGCAGCGCGGGGTCGGCGCGCAGCGCCTCGGCGCAGACGGCGTTCAGGCGCGCGACGGCCTCGGGCGGCGTGGCAGCCTGCGCGTGCAGGCCGAACCAGCCGACCGAGACGATGTCGGGCCAGGTCTCGGCGAAGACCGGATGGTCCGGCAGATGCGGCAGCCGCGCGGGCGCCGTCCAGCCGAGCACGCGCACGCGGCCCGTGTGCTCGGCGGCCAGCGCCGGCGGCCCGCCCAGCACCGCGACATCGAGCGCGCCCGTCATCAGGTCGGTCACCTGCGGTGCATCGCCGCGGTAGGTGACCTCGGTCCAGTCGAGGCCGAGGCGCGCGGCGATCAGGGCGCCGGCCAAGTGCAGGGAGGATCCGCGGCCGCTGCTGCCGATGCTGATGCGGCCCGGGTTGGCGCGCACATGCGCGACGAAGGCCTCGATGGTCGCGGGCAGGCCGGTGCGGATCGCGACGGCGTAGGGCAGCGTCGCGAGATGCGCGACCGGCGCGAAATCCTCCACGCGATAGGGCAGGTCGCGGCGCGTCAGCGGGTTCACGGTCAGCGTGGCGGTGGCCGAGAACAGCAGCCGGTGTCCGTCCGGCGCGGCGCGGGCGACGGCCTCGGCGGCGATGGCGGTCTGCGCGCCCGGCCGGTTCTCGATCACGACCGGGACGCCGAGCAGCGGCGCCAGGCGGTCCGCCAGCGGGCGCGCGAGCGCGTCGGAGGACCCGCCCGGCGCATAGGGCACGGTGATGACGACGGGGCGGGAGGGGCTCCACCTCGGCTGCGCGCGCGGCGCCGTGGGCGCGAGGAGACCGGCGCCGAGGCCGAGGACGGTCCGACGGCCGGGCCGGGATCCAGCGGGGGCGGCGTGGAGACCCTTCATGCTTCCGGCATACAGGTGGTTCGGCGTCGGAACCATGCCATTCCTGCGGCCGGTCCGCGGCCGGGCGACGCCGCGCAGTCTACGGTCGCTGCCGCCGACGATGCTCGTCGGGGCTCTCGAAGCTGCCGGCCCAGAGGCCGAGGCCGCGGCGGCGCGCCTCCTCCTCCTGCGGGACGTAGTCCTCGCCGAAGCGGCGGAAGGCGATGGCCCAGCCCTCGGCGACCAGCGCCGCGGCGATGTCGAGGCCCGCGGCATTGGTGCAGCGGGCGATGCGTCGGCCGTAGCGGTCGTGGTCGGCGCCGCTGCAGGTGACCTGGCCCGAGCCCAGGATGCGGGCCATGGCGCGGCGCGCCTCCTCGCCGCAGGCATAGGGGCGGCCGCCGCGCGAGCATGTCTGGCTCATCTCGGGCGCGTCGATGGCATGGAGGCGGAGCCGGAGGTCGCCCGCAGCGAGCGTGTCGCCGTCCACAGCGGTGGCGCGCAGCGTGAAGCGCGCGCCGGGCTGCGACGAAGGGGCGGCGGAGGGTTCGCCGTAGATCACCCGCGGCAGCGGCGCCTGCGAGGCCCCGGGCGCGAGCCATGCGGCGATGTTGGGCGATGGCCAGGGACCCGCCTGCCAGGTGGCGATGCCGCCCAGGACCAGCAGTCCGACGACGAGCGCCAAGAGGCGCCGCCCGAGGCGCCGGAAGCGCCAAGCGAAGGTGCGGATGCGTTCGCGCCCCGTTGCGCGCCGCGCGGCGCGGAGCGCGTCATGCAGTTCGGGGGGAAGTCTGCGGCGGTTCGGCCACACGGTTTCTGGTTCCGTTGGGCGGCAGCATCGCGGATGGGTGCGGGGATGGTAGCGGCGAGCGGACTTGAACCGCTGACCCCGGCATTATGAGTGCCGTGCTCTAACCAGCTGAGCTACGCCGCCATCCGTCAGGGGCCGCGAGTTAGGCCGCGGCAGGCACCCTGTCAACCGATCCCGGCGCGCGCAGGAAGCCGCCGCCGATCACGCGGTCACCATCATACAGCACGCAGGCCTGGCCGGGCGCGACAATTCCGGGCGCGTCCAGCGCCACGCGCGCGAGACCCGCCGCGGCATCCCACGCGACGGTCGCGGCGCGCGGCGCCTCCCGCGCGCGAAGCTTGACGGCGCAACGCAGCGGCTCGGACGGCGGGTCGATCAGCCAGTTCACCTCGCCCACCGTGGCCGTGCCCGTCTCCAGCGACCCGCGCGGCGCGACGACGACGCGCCGGCGCGCCGCGTCCACGCCGGCGACATAGAGCCTTTCCTGCCCATCCCAGGACGCGGCGCCGAGGCCCCTGCCCTGCCCGACCGTGTAACGCGCGATGCCGCCATGCGCGCCAAGCACGCGGCCATCGGCATGCACCACGTCCCCGGCCGCGACGGCCCCGGGGCGGAGCCGTGCCACCAGGGAATCGTAGCGGCCCTCGGGCACGAAACAGATGTCCTGGCTGTCCGGCTTCTCCGCGACCGCCAGGCCGAGCCTGAGCGCGACCGCGCGCACCGCCGCCTTGTCCGGCATGTCGCCCAGCGGGAAACGCGCGAAGGCGAGTTGGTCGCGCGTGGTGGCGGCCAGGAAGTAGGACTGGTCACGCGCCGGGTCGGCCGCGCGGTGAAGTTCGGCGCCGTCCGGGCCTTCGACGCGGCGGGCATAGTGCCCGGTTGCCAGCGCCGCGCAGCCGAGGTCGCGGGCGAGCGCCACCAGGTCGCGGAACTTCACGGTCTGGTTGCAGCGGATGCAGGGGACGGGGGTTTCCCCACGGGCATAGGTGTCGGCGAAGTCGCCGATCACCTCGCGCCGGAACACCTGCTCGCGGTCCAGCACGTAATGCGGGATGCCGAGGCGGTCGGCCACGTCGCGCGCGTCGTGGATGTCCTGGCCGGCGCAGCAGGCGCCCCTCTTCGCCGCCGCCGCGCCGTGGTCATACAGCTGGAGCGTGGCGCCCACGACCTCGTGGCCCTGCTCGGCCAGCAGGCCCGCGACCACGCTGGAATCGACACCCCCCGACATGGCGACCAGGATGCGCATCAGCGGGCGGCGTCCAGCCCCTGCTGCCAGAAGCGCTGCTCGAGCCGCGCGGCCTCGGCGAAGTCCGCCGCCAGCCGGGCGAAGCGCGCCTCCCCGCCATGGCTCACGCCCAGCGCGTCGATGCGCCTGGCCGCGGCGCGCGCCATCGCCTGGTAGTCATCGGCCGCGTAGGTGTCGATCCAGGACTGGTAGGTGTTGTCCGCCGCGCGCCGGGCCGGGTCGCCCAGGATGCGCAGCGCCACCTCCCCGTAGCCGACCGTGCAGGGCGCCAGCGCGACCTCGAGGTCGAGGATGTCCCCGAACAGCCCGCGGTCCAGCACCCAGCGGGTGTAGGAGACCGTCTCGGCGGTCTCGGGCGTCGCGATGACGTCGGACTCGGCCAGGCCCCATTCGGCGCAGTACTTCAGGTGCAGCTTCGTCTCGTCCAGGATGGCGAGGACGGCGGCGGCCTTGTCGCGCATGGCGGCCAGGCTCTCGCCCTTGACCACCGCCAGCGCCTTGGCGCGCGCGAAATGGATGAGGAACAGGTAGTCCTGGATCAGGTAGGTGCGGAAGGCCGCCATCGGCAGCGTGCCGTCCGACAGGCGCTGCACGAAGGGATGCCACGTATAGCCCGACCAGGCGTCCGAGGCGGCTTCGCGCAGGCGGCGGAACAGCCCGCCCGGCGCACCGAAGTCGGTTTCCCAGCGGGGCGCGGGCATCGCTTCAGCCGCCCGCGTTGCGCGAGCCCGCGGGCAGCTTCACCACCAGCCCGTCGAGCGCATCGGTCATGATGATCTGGCAGCCGAGGCGGCTTGTTTCCTGCAGGTCGAAGGCGAGGTCGAGCATGTCCTCCTCGTCCTCGGTCGGCTTGGCCAGCTGGCCGAACCACGAGGCATCCACGATGACGTGGCAGGTGGAGCAGGCGAGCGAGCCCTCGCAGGCGCCCTCGATATCGACGCCGTGGCGGTGCGCGATCTCGAGCACCGAGAGCCCGAGCGGCGCCTCCACTTCCTTGCGCGTCCCGTCGCGCTCGACGAACACCATCTTCGGCATTGCTACCCCGCCGCCCTGCTTGTTCCGGAAACCACCCGTCGCCACGCTTCCGCCAGCATGGCGGCGGCGCGGTCCGCGTCGGCGGGCGAGGTAAAGCGTCCGATCCCGATCCGCAAGGTGGCGCGCGCCCGCGCCTCGTCCAGCCCCAGCGCGCGCAGCACGTAGGATGGCTCGACCTCGGCCGAGGAACAGGCCGAGCCGGTCGAGACGCAGACGCCCGGCGCCGCCGCCATGATGTCCTGCGCCGCGACCCCGCCGGGGAAGGCGATATTGAGGTTGCCGCTCACGCGCGGGGCGTCCGGCGCGTTCACCGCGATCCCGGGGATGGCGGCTGCCAGCGCCGCGAGGAAGCGGTCGCGCTGCCCCGCGATGCGTCCGGAATCGAGCATCCCCTCGATGGCGGCGACGCGGCAGGCCTCCCCGAAGCCGACCACCAGCGGCGCCGGCAGCGTGCCCGAGCGCAGCCCGCGTTCCTGCCCGCCACCCGAGAACAGGGCCGCGAGGCGCACGCGCGGCCGCCGTCGGACGAACAGCGCGCCGATCCCCTTCGGCCCATAGACCTTGTGGCCCGACAGGGAGAGAAGGTCGGCCCGGATCTCCCCGACATCGAGCGGCACGCGCCCGGCGGCCTGCGCCGCATCCGTGTGGAACAGCGCGCCTGCCGCCTTGGCGACGGCGCCGATCGCGGCGAGGTCCTGGATGACGCCGATCTCGTTGTTCACCGCCATGACGGAGACGAGCAGCGTGCGATCATCGACGGCGGCGCGCAGCACCTCGGGGTCGAGCAGGCCGTTGCCGCCCACCGGCAGGATGACGGCCTCGAAACCCTCGGCCTCCAGCGCCTTGACGCTTTCCAGGACGCATTTGTGCTCGGTGGCCAGGGTCACGACGCGGCGGCGATCGGTGCCCTGCGACGCGGCGAACCTGGCCGCGCCCTTGATGGCGAGGTTGTTCGCCTCGGTCGCGCCGGAGGTCAGCACGATCTCCTTCGCGTCGGCGCCGATCAGGTCGGCCACGTATCCGCGCGCCTGCTCGACTGCTTCCTCCGCCGCGCGGCCCATGGCGTGCTCGACGCTGCCGGGATTGGCGAAGTTCTCCTCCCACCAGGGTCGCATGGCGGCGAGCACGCGCGGGTCGACCGGCGTGGTCGCGTGGCAGTCAAGATAGATCGGGCGGTTCGTCGCGCTCATGACCGCCAGATAGGCGTTCAGGCGGCCCGGCGCGAGAGACGGTCGCGCATGGCGGACCACGCGGCGACGAAACGCTCCGGCGCGTCCTCCGCCGCGTTCCAGGGCAGGGACACGCGGATCGCCGCGCCGGCCTCGGCGCCCAGCCCCATCGCCGCAAGCACGTGGCTCGCCGCCACCTTGCCCGAAGAACAGGCGGCGCCCGCCGAAACCCGCACGCCCGCCAGGTCGAGCGCGATCACCTGCGTCTCGGCGGCGACGCCCGGCAGCAGGATCGAGGTCGTGTTGGGCAGGCGCGGCGCGGCACGGCCGGGGAAGCGCGCCTCGGGTGCCGCCGCCGCGACGCCAACCTCGATCGCGTCCCTGAGCGCGGCAAGGCGTATCGCCGCCTCGGGTCTCGCGGCCAGCGCCGCCGCGGCCATGCCGGCGATGGCCGGCAGCGGTTCCGTGCCCCCGCGCCGGCCGCGTTCCTGTCCGCCACCGGCGATGAGCGGCGCGAGGTCGATGCCCGGGCGCAGCAGCAGCGCCCCCGCCCCCTTGGGGCCGCCCATCTTGTGGCCGGACAGCGCGATGCTGTCCGCGCCCGCCAGCGCCAGCGGCACGCGGCCGGCCGCCTGCACCGCGTCCACGTGCAGCAGCGCGCCGTGGCGGCGGCAGAGCGCGGCGGCCTCCGCGACCGGGTGCAGCACGCCGGTCTCGTTGTTCGCCGCCATCAGGCAGACCAGCGCCGGGCCGCCGGCGCCGAGCAAAGCCTCCAGCGCCGCCAGGTCGGCGGTGCCGTCGGGCAGGACCGGGATGGTCTCGGCCGTCGCGGGTGCGGCGCGCAGCACGGCCGGGTGCTCGGTCGCGCCCAGCAGCACGCGGCGCCCTGGCGCCAGGCCGCGCACCGCCAGCGCGTTCGCCTCGGTGCCGCCGGCGGTGAAGACGATATCCTGCGGCTTTGCGCCGAAGGCGGTGGCGACCGCCGCGCGCGCCTCCTCCAGCAGCCGGCGCGCGGCGCGGCCTTCGGCATGGACCGAGGACGGGTTGCCCGGCTGGTCGAGCGCGCGCAGCACGGCGTCCCGCGCCTCGGGGCGGAGCGGCTCGGTCGCGTTGGCATCGAGGCCGAGCACGGGCATGGCGCTACTGCGCGGCCTCGGCATCCGGCCGGCCGCGAGCCTCGTCCGGGCCGGCGGGCGCCTGGGCGCGGCCGAGGATCTTGCCGTCCACCACCTCGGCCAGCGTCATGCCGCGCAGGAACAGGCGGATCTGGTCGCCGAGCTCGGCCCATAGGTCGTGCGTCAGGCAACGATCCCCGGCGATGCAGCCGGGGCCGCCTTCCTCGCATCGGGTCGCGACGATGGGCTCGTCGGCGGCCTCGACCACCTCGGCGATGGCGATCTCGGCGGCTGGGCGGGCCAGGCGGTAGCCGCCGCCCGGGCCGCGGGCCGAGGCGACGAGCCCCGCGCGGCGCAGCCGCGCGAACAATTGCTCGAGGTAGGCCACCGAGAGGTGCTGCGCGCCGGCGATCTCGCCGAGCGTGACCGGGCGCGCGCCCGCGCAGCCGGCGCCCTGCCGTTCCCGGGCGGCCATCTCCACCATCGCCATCACGGCGTAGCGTCCGCGGGTGGACAGTCGCATGGCCTACTCCGACCTCCTCGCAGCCCAGGTCCCGGTTTTACACATGATTGTCATGTGGCGATTCTGTTATGCGAATGCGGGCCGCCTCCGTATACTGCGACCGTCGAGGGGAGACGGGAACCTCCTCCTCGGCGCCACAGGCAATCTACTCTTTGAATATCAAGGAGTTGAGTCGCTCTCTCGTCGGCGGTGTCCGTGGAGAGAATGGCTCCTGGATCGGTTCGGTCAAGGTTTGCATCCCGTTGATTCGTGGCCCTGGCCGGTGCCCCCGCACCGCCGACACGAGGTTCCCCAAACATGCGGCGGGGCCGCCGCACCATACCGGTTCCGCCCCGCGCGGCGCCGGACCGGCGGCCTTGTCGCGAAGCGCATTGGAATTGGACGCACGATGCCCGAGGTCATGTTCGCGGGGCCGGATGGTCGGCTCGAAGGACGATACCATCATGCGAAGCGGCCCAATGCGCCAGTGGCCCTGATCCTCCACCCGCACCCGCTGCACGGCGGGACCATGAACAACCGGGTCACCTACAGCCTTTACCAGCGCTTCCAGGCGATGGGCTTCTCCGTGCTCCGGTTCAACTACCGCGGAGTCGGGCGCAGCCAGGGTCGCTATGACGGCGGCATCGGGGAGGTTTCCGACGCCTGTTCCGGCCTCGACTTCCTGCAGGCGGTGAACCCGAACGCGTCGATGCTCTGGGTCGCGGGGTATTCCTTCGGGTCCTATGTCGGCATGCAGGTGCTGATGCGCCGGCCGGAAATGGGCGGCTTCGTGTCGCTCAGCGCCCCGGCGTCGCACTACGATTTCGGCTTCCTCGCCCCCTGCCCCTGCAACGGCCTGATCCTGCATGGCGCCGACGACGAGCTCGTTCCGGAGCCGTCGGTGCGCAAGCTCGTGGACAAGCTCAACACGCAGAAGGGCATCACCATCGACTACCGCGTCATGCCGGGCGCCGGGCACGTCTACACGCCCGAGCAGACGGATCGCGCCGTGGACGCGGCCGAGGACCATGTGATGAGCGTGCTGAACCGCGGCCGCATGGCGCTCGCCGCCGACTGAGCGGCGGTCCAGCGCCCGCGCGTCTCCGACGGGGCCTCCGGATCTTCCGGGGGCCCTTCGCATGTCCGGAGGCCGCCGCCGCCGGTCAGGACTTCCGCCCCTCCGATCATCGGGGGCAGGCAGGTGGGAACCTCGGGACAATCAAGCCCGATCGGATCGCGACCTGCATTGACCCAGATCACATTCCGCGCCGGTGAACGGCCGCGGGCCCCAAGGGGCGGCCGATGCCCTCGGCCATGGCCGGGGACGCCGCCGCGTGCGCTCGCGCAGGACGTGGTCCTGCGCATGCGAGACGACGCGAGGATGCGCCGTCCGTGATATGCGGGTCACGACAGGCCTCGCCCTGGGCAGGGCCTGGCGCTATCGCCGCGCATCGCCGCCTGCCAATATCCTGACGTCGGAGCGCGGCTTCCCGGGTCCCTTCGGGCGGTCAGGGGACGCGTGCGCGAGATTCGCCGCCGCATCATCTCGAGGAGGCTCGCGTATGGCGTCGACCGCAACGGTCCTCGCAAAGGCCGTTGGACGGGCGCGGAGCGGCGGCGCGAGCATGCTCGCCGCCTCCACCGTGGCCGTCTGGTCCATCGCCAATACGATCGCCTACGCGGAACTCATTGCGCCAACCGCCGATCCGTTCGCGACGCGGCTGTTCATCTCGGCGCTGCTGCTCGGCCTGATCGCGGCAAACCTCGTCATCGCCATGGGCACCAGGATCGGCGGGCTCGTTGTCAATTATTTCGGCGCGACCGCCATCCTCCACGCCGCCGCGACCCATGGCATGGAAGCCCACTTCGCGGCGCGCGGCGTGGCGGACGAAGGCCTGCGCCTCGGCGCCGCGCTGGTCGCGAGCGCCGCCATGACGGTCGCGGCGGGCCTCGCGGTCTGCCTGATCGCCAGGATGCGGCTCGGCGCCATGGTGCGATTCCTGCCGCACCCGGTCAGCAGCGGCTTCTTCTGCGGCATCGGCGCGATCTTCATGCTGGCCGCCTTCGCCATGGCGACCGGGACGAAGCTGGGCACCGCCATCCTCGGCGACGGCCTGCCGGACGGGGCGGCGCTCCGGCTCGCCGTCTGCGTCGGCATCGCCGGGTCGCTCGTGGTCCTGCCGCACGTCGCCCGCCGCCTGGGAGGAATGCCCGCCTTGTTCGTGCTGGCCTGCCTCGCCTACCACGCCGTGCGCATGCTGATCGGCCAGCCGGTGGCGGAGGCGCAGGCGTCGGGGTGGCTGCTCGGGCCCTTCCAGGACGGCATGGTGCTGACCGCCCCGCCGTCGGGCGCCTTCCTCCTCATCGACTGGCATGCCATCCGCGCCCTGCTGCCCTATCTCGTGTCGTCGATGCTCCTGACCGCAGTGACCGTCGCGCTGATGGTGACGGGCACCGAGGCCGCGCTGGGGCGTGAGCTGGACGTCAACCGGCAGATGGCCATCGCGGGGGCCGCCAACATCGTCTCCGGCCTGGCCGGCGCAATCCCGACGGGGCACAGCGCGTCGGGCTCGACCCTGCTCGCCCGGTTCGGCGCAACGAGCCGATGGAATGTGTTGGTTCCCGTGCTGTGCGCGTCGGTCGTGCTCCTGCAGGGATCCGACCTGCTCGGGCTGGTGCCGCGGCCGGTGCTGGCGGCCCTGATCATGGCCTTCGGGTTCGAGTGGCTGGTGCTGCGGTCCATCCGCGAATGCCGCGCCCTGCCGCGGCACGAAGCCGCCATCCTCCTGCTGGTTGCCTCGGTCATCGCGGTCCTCGGGATCCTCCAGGGCCTCCTGCTCGGCCTGGGACTGGCGCTCGTGATGTTCGTCTGGGCCTACCGGCGCGTGCCGGTCATCCGCGGCGTGGTCGGCGGCGACGAACTGCGCAGCAGCGTCGCGCGCCCGGCCGCCGAGACGCATGCGCTGCAGGCGCACGGGGGCGCGATCGTGCTGTTCCGCCTGCAGGGCTACCTGTTCTTCCTCAATGCGGAAGCGGTGCGCGAAGCCCTGGCGGCGCGGGTCGGCGGCGGCGCACGCTACGTGCTGCTCGACTTCCAGCACGTCGTCGGACTCGACAGCTCGGCGGTCGAGGTGTTCCGCCGCATCGAGGGATTGCTCGCCGGTGCCGGGGCAGGCTGCGTGCTGAGCGCGCTGCGACCCGCCGTCGCGCAGCGCTTCGCCGCGCATGGCGTACTGGCGGAGGCGGTCCGGCTGCAGGCCGACAGCGCCGACCGTGCGCTCGAGCGGGCGGAGGACATGCTCCTGGCCGAGGCCGGCGCCGCGGCCGGCGAGGAGCGCCTCGGCTTCGTCGACTACCTCAACTCGATCGAGGGCGCGGCGGTCACCGAGGCGCGTCTCGCGCCCTTCGTCGAGGCCGCGGAGATCCCGGCGGGGACCGTACTGATCCGCGAGGGCGCGCCGGCGGACGGCATGTACTACCTCGAGGACGGCCGGATGTCGGCCGTGCTTCTCAGGTCCGGCGAGCCTCCGCGCCACCTGCGGACGATGCGCGCCGGAACCCTGTTCGGCGAACTCGCGCTGCTGCGCGGCGGCGCGCGGACCGCGTCGGTGATCGCGGCTGCCCCGTCGCGCGTCTGGCGCCTGCCGACCGCCGCGCTCCGGCGCATGGAGGCCGAGGACCCGGCGCTGGCCGTTCTCGTGCAGCGCGCGCTGATGCTGCAACTGGCCGACAAGCTGGTCGACAACACGCGCGCGATGGACCTCGCGCTCCGCTGACCGCGCCGGCGTCATACTCGGCGCACGAAGTCCCGACACGCGGCCCGAAGGGCCGAGGCCGTGGCTGCCGCCCGCCGGCTCCCCCGCGAAAGGGGCACGAAGGCGAAGCCTCCGTGCGCTCGGCGTCAGTCCCGGCGGACGATCCTGGCCGCCTCGGCAAGCTCCGCGCGCGGTTCGTCCGCCCCCGCCGCCAGGGCCAGCAGCAGCCGGTAGCGGGCGACTGCGACCGGCGCCCTGCCACCGGCCTCGGCCGCCGCCGCCGCGCCCGCCAGGGCGCGGAAGCGATTCGGGTTGAGCCGCAGCACCTCCTGGAACGCGGCGTCGGCCTCGGCATGGCGCGCCAGGCCGAGCAGCACCTCGCCCAGCACTTCGCGCAGCGGCGCGAGCGGGCCTGGCACCACGACGCTCTTGAGCAGCGCATCCTCGGCGTCCGCCGCCTGGCGCAAGTCGCTGAGGCCCGAATCCGCGTCGCCCCGCGCGATGGCGGCCAGGGCGCCGACCGCCCGGCGCTGCGCCCCGACCTGCGCGGCCCAGTCCGCCTGCCCGGAGGCGCGCAGCGCGGCTTCGAGCGGCTCCATGGCGGCGGCCTCGGCCGCGCTGGCGTCCGGCCGTCCGCTCCGGGCGAGCCCGACGCCGCGTGCGAAATGCGTCAGCGCGGCAACCTGGGGAAACCCGCCGGCGGCGAGCGGCAGGTCCGATGCCCTCCGCCAGTCCCCGGTTTCGAGCGCTAGGCGCGCCGGCATCGCCGCGACGGCGAATGGCCCCGCGATATGCGTCGCGTTCAGGCGGGGCACCACCGCCGCGGCCTCGGCCCAGGCGGCGCGCGCGGCGGCGCCCCGGCCCGTTTGCAGCAGCGCGTAGATCAGGTAGTCCCGCGCATGGAGTTCGTCATTGGCCTCGCCGGCCGCGCGCGCCAATGCGGCCGAGCGGCGGTTGGCCTCGATGGAGGCCGGCCAGCTGCCGAGCCGCGTGAAGATGTGGGACGGCATGTGCTGGGCATGGGCGGAGGCGGAGGCGATCTCCGCATAGCGGATGGCCGCCGGCAGGCCGCGCCCGGCGAGGTCCGGCGTGTCGTAGGCATGGATCAGGTAGTGCATCACCCCGGGATGGTCCGGCTGGCGCGC
Organism: Roseomonas sp. HF4; assembly: GCF_005222755.1. Classification (GTDB taxonomy): domain Bacteria; phylum Pseudomonadota; class Alphaproteobacteria; order Acetobacterales; family Acetobacteraceae; genus Neoroseomonas. The sequence continues at coordinate 273,230 of NZ_STGD01000004.1, read as the reverse complement.
CCAGATCGGCTCCAGGATCGCCGCGGCGTGGCGGTGCGCGGCGGCGACCGGGTCGTCGGAGGGCGCCGCCATCAGCAGCGCCAGCGCGTGGAAGACCTGCGTCTCGTCGTCGCCGGGACTGGCCGCGGCGAGCCTCTCCATGCGCGTCGCGAACGCCGCGAGCCTCGGCTGCCACGGCGCGCCGCCCGGCTGCACCAGCGCGTCCAGCGCGGCGATCCAGCCGTTCCAGGGTGCCGGTGCGGCCGGCGCGTCGCGGAGCACCTCCGCGGCGCGCGCCATGTCATCCGCCGCGGGCACCGCGAACAGGTTGTCGAGCGTCGCCAGCGCCAGGCCCCAGCGCGCCATCGCGCAGGCCGGATCGGCGGCGAGCGCCCGCGCGAAGCCGTCGCGCGCCGCCGCATGGCCGAAGGAATGCTGCTGCAGCAGGCCTTCGTCGAAGGCCTGCTGGGCCGGGGCGTTGCAGCCGACCGGCATGTGCACGTTGCCAAGCGCGGGGCCGTGTCCGGCGTGCTGGCCCGCGGCGGGCGGCGCGGGATGCAGCATGGCGGCGACAAGCAGCACCCACCGGCACGCGGCGGCCAGGGCCGGCGGTCTTCGCCGCCCTGCCACGGGGGTTCTGTCCGGCCGCGGTCCGGCTTCCATCGGCGCCGCGCCTTGTCTGCTTCCTGCGTCACGCATTATCTTTCGCCTGGGGCTGTGGATCGGAATGACTGAGCGTCGGGCCGCGACCATTCTGGCCGCCGATATCGCGGGTTATACCGCCCTTCTGGCAGGGGACGAGGAACGGGCCTATGCCCGGGTCTCCGCTGCCATCCGGCACATCCGCCAGACCATTTCGGCCAACGAGGGCCGTGTCGCCAGCATCGCCGGGGACGGGCTGATCGCCCATTTCGCCACGGCGCCGGCGGCGCTGCGCGCGGCTCTCGACTTCCAGCAGGCGCTCAAGGACACCAGCCGGGACGAACCGGAGGACCAGCGCGTGCTGTGCCGCGTCGGCATCAGCTCCGGCGAGGCCGTGTTCAGCGGCAGCAAGGTCTTCGGCGCCGTGGTGAACCTGGCGGCGCGGCTGCAGAACATCGCGCAGCCCGGCGGCATCGTCGTGACGGGGCCGTTGCACGAGGCGGTCCGCGGCACCGTGGACCAGGCGTTCGAGGACCTCGGCGCGCTGGAGTTGCGGGGCTTCGACCAGCGCGTGCGCTGCTTTCGCGTCCTCGGCGCCGAGGCCGGGGCGCCGCGGGCCCATCCTCCGCTGCCGGACAAGCCTTCGATCGCCGTGCTGCCCTTCCAGAACCTGAGCGGCGACCCCGAACAGGAATACTTCGCGGACGGCATGGTGGAGGACATCATCAATGCCCTCTCGCGCGTACGGTCCTTCTTCGTGATCGCGCGCGGGTCATCCTTCACCTACAAGGGCCGCGCCGTGCCGGTGAGCCAGGTGGGCCGGGAACTCGGCGTGCGCTACGTGCTGGACGGCACGGTGCGGCGCGCCGGCAACCGCATGCGCATTACCGGCCACGTCGTCGAGGCCGAGACCGGCATCCAGATCTGGGCAGACCGCTTCGACGGCGACGTCGAGGACATGTTCGCGCTGCAGGACAAGGTGACCGAGGGCGTCGCCGCCGTGATCGAGCCTCGCCTGCTGTTCGCCGAGGTCGAGCGCGTCGGGCGCCGGCCGCCCGAGAACATCGAGGCGCAGGACCTGTTCCTGCGCGCCACCGGGCATTTCTACCGGATGACGCGGGACGACATCGAGACGGCGCTGGAGCTCACCGACCGCGCGCTGCGGCTGGATCCCGACCACGCGCGCAACCTGGCGCTCGGCGCGCGCTGCCGCCTGCACCGCAAGGTCCAGGGCTGGGTGCCGCCCGACCATCCCTCGATCGCGCAGGGCGCGCGCATGGGGCGCCGCGCGACCGAACTGGCGCCGGACGATCCCGAGGTGCTCTGGATGGGCGGGATCGTCGTGGCGCTGGCCGGCGGCGAGGTTTCGGACGGCATCGCGCTGATCGACCGCGCGCTCCGGATCAACCCGAGTTCCGCCGATGCGCTCACCTACAGCGGCATGGCGCGCGCCTATCTCGGCGACAGCGACGTGGCGCTCGCGCATCTCGAGCGCGCGCACCGGCTGAGCCCGGTGGACGCGCAGACCTACAACAAGTTCCTCGCGGCCGCCTTCGCCACCTTCACCGCCGGTCGCTACGAGGACAGCCTCGACTGGACCGGCCGCACGCTGCAGGAGAAGGCGGACTACGTCCCGGCCTGGCGGATCCGCGCCGCCTGCCTCGGCCTGCTCGACCGGCCCGACGAGGGCCGGGAGGCGGTGCGGCGCCTGCTCGCGCTCAGCCCGCGGGAGACGCAGTCGAGCCTACGTCGCTACTACAGCGTCTCGATCAAGCGCGAAGGCGCGGTGGACGCGCTGGTCGAGGGGCTGCGCCGCGCCGGGCTGCCGGCGGGCGACGAGCCGTCGCCGGTTGCCGCCTGACGCGGCCACAGCGCGTCAGCCGAGCCCGCCCGGCGCGGTCAGCCGGTCGGCCAGGCGGTAGGCGAGCGCGGCGACGGTCAGGCTCGGCGCGTTCACCGGCGCGCTGACATGCGTGGACGGCCCGAGGATCGACAGGTTCGCATGTTCGTGCGTGCGGAGGTCGGGATCGACCACCGAATGGCGGGCATCGCGGCCCATCCGTGTCGTGCCCGCGATGATCGCGTTCGACAGGTAGGGCGCGTTCCAGCGCACCTCCGTCGCGCCCAGCGCCTCGAAGACCTTCCGGTTCAGGCGCAGCGCCTCGGCCAGGCCGCGCCGCGTGTAGTCATCCAGCGCGAAGGTCACGCGCGGGCGCGGGATGCCGGCCGCATCGCGCTGCACGGGGTCGAGCTCGACCCGGTTCTCGCGCCGCGCCAGCGTCTCGGCCGAGGCGTTGAGGCGGAGGTGGCGCGCGACGCGCAGGTTCAGCGCGGTTGCCAGTGCGCTGCCCTTCAGGCCCTGCGCGATCAGGTCGCGCGCGACGTCGGTGGCGTCGCTGTTGCCCGACCACCCGCTGTTCATGAACGACGTGCCGACTGCTGCGCGGTGTCGGCGGAAGGGGCCGTCGCGCAGTTGCTCGATACCGCTCGTCTGCTGCGGGCCGCGATAGGGCAGCACCGGGTCGCGCGTGAGGCCCTGGATGTCCTGGTTTGCCTGGGTCAGCAGCCAGCGCCCGACATTGTCGCTGCCGTTCGCGACCCCGTTCGGCGCCTGTGCCTGGCGGCTGGCCAGCAGCAGGCGCGGCGTCTCGATCGCGTGGCAGCAGAGCAGGTAGTGCCGCGCCGTGACGCGGAGCGTGCTGCCGTCGGGGCGCTTGGCCACCAGCGCCGCCACGCGGCGCGCGGCATCCAGTTCGATGAAATCCACCCGGGCGCGGTCGATCAGCCGCGCGCCGGCCGCCTCGGCCTTCGCGACATGGACCGAGGCGTCGTACTTCGCCCCGATCGGGCAGATCGGCACGCAGGTGTTGTTGCCGCAGCAGACCGGCCGACCGTCGAATGGCACGGAGTTGCGTGCATGCGAGAACAGCCCCGCCGAGAGCCCGAGCCGCGCCAGCACCGGCGCGATGGCAAGGTCGAGCGCGCTCGGTGGGATCGGCGGCTGCGGGAAGGGCCCGCGCCGCGGCGCGCCCCAGGTGAAGCGCGGGTCGCCCGAGACGCCCCATTCCGCCTCGGCGCGCTCGTAGTACGGCTCGAGCGACGCGTAGGGGATCGGCCAGTCCCGGCCGACCCCAAAGAGGGACCGCATGCGGAAGTCGCTCGGCCTGAGCCGGTCGGCGAAGCCGGTCCAGTGCCAGGAGGTGCCGCCGACCAGCCGCAGGTAGGCGCCGATGAAGGGCATGGCGCCGCCCTGGGTATAGAAGGCGTCGTAGCGCCCGTCTTCGGGGAAGGGCGCGAAGGGGTCGGGCGGATAGGCCGATTGCGGGCCCTTCACCGGGTTCGCGAAGAAGGTGCGCGTCAGCTCGGCCCGGCTGCGCCGCTGGCCGGCTTCCAGCACGATCACGCCGAGGCCCTTCTGCGCCAGTGCAAGGGCGGCGTGGGCCCCGGCCACGCCCGAGCCGACGATGGCGACGTCGCAGGCCTCGGTCGCGTCCGCGGTCACGTGCGGGCCCAGTCGCCGAAGCCGCCGCTGCAGAGGCCGGGCGCCTTGGCGAAGCGGAGCAGCTGCCAGGCCAGCGCCCAGGGATAGTGGCCCGCGCGCGCGCGCGGGTCGGCCGCCGCCGTCTCGCCCGTGTAGAGGATGACGAGAAGCCGCTGCGCCGGCGGCTCCAGCGCCGCGGGCAGCGCGGCGCCGCGGCGCCAAGCGCCGACGGCCCCGACGAGGTCAGCGACCGTGGCGGCGCCGAACTCGGCTTCCAGCATCCGCCGTGCGGCATCCATCACGAAGGGCGGCAGGGCGCCGCTGCCGGCCAGCGCCATGGCGGCCTCCGCGAAGTCCTCGCCCGCCGCCGCCGACGCGCCGCGCGCGCCGGCCAGCGGTGCGGCGGCCGTGGCCGCCAGCAGGTCGCGCCGCCTCATCCGCCGCCCCGCGCGGTCAGCAGCAGCAGGCCGCGCGGCCGTCCCGACTCCGTGTCGAGGCGCTGCATCGCGGCCAGCAGGTCCGCGACCGGCGCCCAGACCGGCGGATACTTGTAGCGCGCGACATCCAGGATCAGCACGCTGTCGCTCGCGGCGTCATAGGCCGCGACCGGGGAGATGTGGCCGTCGCCATCCTGCGCGAGCGGGATGCGGGAATAGTTGACGATGACGCGCCGCGCGGGGTCGGCCAGCGCCTCCGCCAGGCGCGCGCGCAGCGTCGCGGCATCCAGCGCGTCGGCGTGCACCGCCTCGGCCGTGGCGCCGAGGTTGCGCGCGAAGGCGGCGAGTTGTTCGAGCGTCAGGCCGCCGGCCTGCACCGCGGCGTAGCTCTTCACGGCGAGGTTGGGCGGCGTGAACAGCGAGGTCTGCGTCATCCGCCGGTGCGGATAGAAGGCCGCCGGCGACGGGTCGCGCAGCCCGAGCGAGTTGAGCGCCGTGGCGAGCGAGGCCGGCCCGCAGAAGGTGAGGAACATCTCCGTCTCGAGATGCGCGAGCAGCCCGAGCGCCTGCGGCCCGGGGATCGCTCGCTGGAACCGCGCGGTGCCCTCGGCGCTGTCCAGCGCCACGACCTGCGCGCGGAGCGGCCCCGCCGCCAGCAGCGCGAACAGCAGGAGCGCGAGGCGGAACAGGCGCGTCATCGCAGCGACCTCAGCCCGGCGAAGAAGGCGGCCAGTTCGTCGATCGTCGGGTCGTCCAGCGGCTCCGCGAACCCTGCCATAGTGGCCGCGAGTTCGCTGGTGCGCTGCCCCGCGCGATAGGCGCGCAGCGCCGCGGCGAGGTAGGCGGCGTTCTGCCCGCCGATGATGGGATAGTCGGGGTTGTCCGGCCGGCCGAAGGGGCCGTGGCAGGACAGGCATTGCTCGGCGGAGGCAGGCACGGTGCCGGCCGGCGCGGAGTCGCCTTGGGCGTGGGCATCCAGGGGCAGCAGCAGCAGCAGCCCCGTCGCGGCCGCAAGCCGCCACCGGCCGGGGCGGGAATGGTCAGGCGTCATGTGCGGTGCGGCGCTCTCACCATGGAACGGTCGGAGGCTAGGACGGCGCCAGCGCCGGCGCCAGGGTCGGCGGCGCGGTGCGGCGCCCGGCGGCGTCCGGCAGTCACCGCATCCCCACGGCGGGCGCGCCCGCCGGCATTCCCCGGGGACGCGCCATGGCCGCCAGGAAGGCGGCGGCCTCCGCGGCCGTTACCTCCGCGAGCGCCGGCCAGGGCTGCACCCGCACGCGACCCTCGCCGCCCGGCGCCGGATGGAGCCAGGGCGCCTGCGGGTCCGCGGAGGGAAAGTCCCAGGCATAGGTGGCGTCGCGAAGGGAGCGCAGCCGCGACGGCACGGCCCCCGGCAGCCGTGCGGCGAGCGCCGTGCAGTCGGCCTCCGTGTTCGCGGCGTCCTCGAGCCCGTGCATGAGCAGCAGGCGGCCATGCGAAGGGGCGGCGCGCCCGGGCAGGTCGCGCAAAAGGGCGGCGCAACCCGGATAGAGGACGACGCGCGCCGCGAAGGGGTCCTCGTCGAGGGTCGCGGCCAGGGCGACGCGCGCGCCCTCGCCGAAGGCGAGCAGGCCGATCCGCGCGGGGTCGATCGTCGGATGGCGGGCCAATGCCGCGTAAGCCCGGACGACCAGGCCGGCATCGGCTTCGCCCGGTTCCGCCGCGATCTCCAGGACGGCCAGGCCGGCCCCGACCAGTTGCTCGACATAGCGGGCGCTGCGCCCGTCCTGGCCCAGCGAGTCGTGCACGATCAGCACCGCCGCATGCGGCGCCGCGCCGTCGGTGGCACCCGGAGGCGTCGTCAAAAGCCCGACCGCCCGGCCCGACCCGTCCTCGATCATGCTCGCCAGGCCGAGATGCTCGAGAAGGATGCGCGCCGGGGCCGGCATCGCCGCGAGCAGGACGACCAGCAGGATCGCCGGCCCGCGCAGGCATGCCCGCACGGGCCGCGCCAGGCATCGCCGCAGGCGACCGCGCGCGGCGCGGCGCGGTCGGCCCTGGCGCGCCGGGACCATCAGTCGCCGTGCCGGGCGCGGGTTGTCATGTGCCGGACGCGGACCCGTGCGACGACACCGCGCAGCACCTTGGCGCAAAATGCGGCGGCCAGGGCGCGTGCCGCGCGCTCAGCCTCGACGGTGCCGCCGCACGGCCCGAGGGCGCGCAGCCGCGCCGCGGCGCAGTCCACGGCGTCGCGAGGGGCCGGCGTCGCGGCTGGTCGAGCCCCGGGCCCGACCCTGAGGAACGCCCCGATGCCGCCCACCAGGGGCAGGGCCGGGATCGGGTCCGAGGCAAGCTTCGTGCCCTGGGCGAAGGATGGGCTGTTCATTGGTCCTGCTCCTCGAGGAGGCGCACGCAGGCCCTGCGTGCGCTGTGTTGCACCCGTGTCGTTCAGCGGCGAGGCGGCACGAAGCTGACCGTCACCGCGGTAGGGTTCGCCGCGACCGCCAGCGTGGCGTTGCAGGCGGCGGAGGCCGCACGCAGTTCGGCGCGCCCGTCCTCCCGCAGGCCATCGGCGACGTGGCCCAGGGAGCCGCAGAGCAGCGCGAGCCGTTCGGAGGCGCGTTCCCGCGGCACCTGCGTCGCGCCGAGCGCGAAGCGCGGCGTGCCGTCGCCGAGCGCCAGGGTCGCGGCGAAGCGCGGCCCGTCGGGGCCGAGCCTGACCGATGCCTCGCGCTCCGTGGTCGCAGCCAGCACCTGGTGCGCGCCGGAGCCGTACCCGATGGCGACCACCAGGCCGGCGCCGCCCACCCGCGTCACAGCGTCCAGCGCGCCCAGCAGTTCGCCGGCGACGTCGGGCGGGGGCGCGAGACGGGAGGTTCCGGCGGTGTCGCCGGCACACGAGGCCGGCCCGCCGGAGGTCAGCTCGACCACGGCGGTATTCTCCTCGATCAGCATGGAAACCAGCTGGTCGCGCAGCGGGGCGGCCGTTTGCGCCATCGTCAGCAGCACGACCGCGGCGTCGCCGGAGGACCAGCCCGCGGGCAGGTTCAGGAGCGCGAGCCGAGTGCAGGCCGGCCCTTCGTCGCCCTGCACCGAATGCGTGACCTGCAGCGACTCGAACCGCGTGTATTCTGAGGCGGCGGCCGGGACGGCGGCGAGCGCGAAGGCGATCAGGCTGGCAAGACGTTGCGGGGTCATGGCAGATCTCCTTTCGGGGTTGCAGCGGCATGCACGTCCGGTCGTGACGCGACGGCGGCTGGGGGCCGGGGCGGCGGCCGAACCGGCAACTGGCAACTCAGGCCTTCCGGTTCGTTCGTTCAGCGATCCGTCCGATGTCATCATCGTGCGTCCCTGACTCAACCGCGCCGAGTGGGATCCCACGCCAAAGAGCGGCGGCCCGCGGTGCCGAAAGTCACCGAGGGGATCCAGGCGAAGTGCGACACATGTCCGGATTGCCGGCCCGTCCGTGCGCGGCCAGTCTCGCGCGCGGAGGTCCGCGCGATGGACGACCTGACGCAACTGCCGTTCTTCCGCCCTTTCCCGCACGAGGCGCTGGCCGGTCTCGCGGCGACGGCCCGCTGGCTGCATTTCTCCGAGGGCCAGACCGTGCTCGAGCACGGCGACGCGCCGCGCGACGTCTACTTCGTGGCGACAGGAACCCTGCGGGTCGTCAGCCGCGGCAGCGGCGGGCAGGAGCTGATCCTGAACGACATCGGGCCGGGCGCGGTGTTCGGGGAACTGGCGGTGATCGATGGCGCGACGCGTTCCGCCGGCATCGTCGCGCTGACGAGCAGCAAGGTCTGCGCCCTGCCCGCCGCCCCGTTCCTTGCCTTCGTCCTCGCGACCCCGGCCGCCTCCCTCCACCTCATGCGGTCCCTGGTCGGCCTCATCAGGGAAAAGGACACGAGGCTGTTCGAGCTGAGCGTGCTGCCGGTCCGGGCCCGGCTGATTTCACAGCTTCTGCGCCTGGCGCGGCCAAGGACGCAGGGCGGGCGGATCGTCTCGCCGCCACGGACCCACCACGAACTCGCCTCGCGCATCGGGACCCGGCGGGAGGTGGTCTCGCGCGCCATCGCCGCACTGCAGCGGGAGCGGCTTCTGGAGCAGGCCAAGGGCGGGCTGATCCTGCCGCAGCCGGTCCTGCTGGAGCAGGAACTGCGGGAGGCCTGGCGCCTGGTCGGGGGAAACTGACCCGCGGCGCCTGGAGCGTTTTTCGCGTCGGCGGAGTCGGGACCGGCCCGCGCCCCCCACCCGGCCACCCGGCGACAATATCCTGGATGGATGGTCGGGTCGGGGTGCGGGGCGGTGCCGGTTACGCCTTCAGCGCGATGAGATCCGCGAGGTTAGCCGGCGTCAGCAGGCCGATGAGCCGCCCTTGCGCGTCCTCGACCGCCACGGCAGGGCCGCCGGACAGGGCCTGCATCGCCTCCTGCAGCGGGGCGCGGCGCGGCACGCGCGGCAGGTCCTGCATGGCATCGGCCACCGGCGTCGCGGACCCCGCCTGCCGCAGCGCATGGATGATGGCATCGCGCGTCAGCAGGCCGAGCACCCGCCCCGTCCCGTCCACCACGGGGAAATCCTGCTGCGGCGTGCGGAGCAGCGCCTCGGCCGCGGCTGCGATGTCGGCCTCGGGCGGCAGCGCCTCGAACCTGGTCTCCATCGCGTCCTCGGCGCTGAGGTCGCGGGTCGCGGCGCGGAGTTCCTCCTCCGCCGCCTCCCCCGCCGCGCCGAGCCAGACGAACAGCGCGATGAAGATCAGCAGCGGCGCGCCGAACAGCCCCGCGAAGCCGAGCAGGATCGCGACCGCCTGGCCGACCGAGGCCGCCACGCGCGTCGCCCGCCGGTGGCCGAGGCGGAAGGTCAGCACCGCGCGCAGCACCCGCCCGCCATCCATCGGGAAGGCCGGGATCATGTTGAACAGCACGAGGAAGGCGTTCACCCAGAACAGCCGGGCCAGGAAGCCCGCCCGCGGGTCCTCGGGGGCCAGGCCCTCCATGGCGGGCGGGATGCCGCCGGCGAGCAGCGCCAGCACCAGGCAGATGCCGACATTGACCGCCGGCCCCGCGACCGCGATCGCGATCTCCCGCCAGGGTTCCTCCGGGATGCGTTCCAGCCGCGCAAGGCCGCCGATGGGCAGCAAGGTGATGTCGGGCGTCGCGATGCCGTAGCGCCGCGCCGCGGCAGCGTGGCCGAGCTCGTGCAGCACCACGCAGCCGAAGACCAGCGCGATGAAGGCCATGCCCGCCAGCGCCGCGCTGGCGCCGCCATCCCGCGCATGCACCGCGCCGATCCAGGCGAGCAGCAGGAAGAAGGTGACATGGATGCGAATGACGGTGCCGCGCACCGTCGCGATGGGGAAGGACCAGGCCATGCTCGGCACCCTACTACAACAGGGAGCCGATGATCCGCCCGCCCGCGATCGGCCGCGGCGCCCCCGTCGTGCCGGGGAAGGTGATGGGCAGCCCGCGCGAGACGCGCGCCGCGAGCAGCCCGAAGGCCTGCGCCTCCAGCGCGTCGCCGTCCCAGCCCGCGACCTCGACGGGGCGGACCGGTTCCTCGAGCGCGCCCTGCAACGCCCGCATGATGGCCGGGTTCCGCCGCCCGCCGCCGGCGACCAGCCATTGCAGGGGTGGCTCCGGAAACAGCCGCGCGGCCGCGGCGACGCAGACGGCGCAGAAGGCGCAGAGCGTGGCCGCGCCGTCGGCGGCCGAGAGCTCCGCCGCCCCGGCCTCCTTCAGTGCCCGGTCGAAATCCAGCCGGTCGAGGGATTTGGGCGGCGGCGCGGCCAGGTAGGGATGCGCCATGAGCCGGCCGAGCACGGCGCCATCCGCCTGCCCCGCCAGCGCCAGACGGCCGGCCGCGTCGTAGTCCTTCCCCGTGTGCTGGCGCGCCCAGTCGTCGAGCGGACCGTTCGCCGGGCCGGTGTCGAAGGCCAGCATCTCGCCCCCCTCGCCGAGCCAGGTGACGTTGCCGACGCCGCCGAGGTTCAGGATCGCGAGCGGCTTCGGCAGCGGCGCGGCCAGCGCGCGGTGGAAGACCGGCACCAGCGGCGCACCCTGCCCGCCCGCCGCCACGTCGGCCGAGCGGAAGTCATACGCGACCGTCATGCCGGTGCGCTTGGCGAGCGCCGCCGCGTCGCCCACCTGCCAGGTGAACGGCCGGACATTGCGCCCGGCGACCGGCGGGCGGTGCAGGATGGTCTGGCCGTGGAAGCCGATCAGGTCCGCCTCCAGGCCGAGCGCCTCGACCGCTTCCGCATGGCGGTCGGTGATGCGCCGGACGGCGTCGCGGAGGTCCGGATCGTCCTCCGACAGGCTTTCCGCCCGGTCGAGCAGCGCGCGCAGCGCGCGGCGCAGCTTCGGGTCGTAGGGAAGCGTGAGCCGGGGGCCGAGACGGGCGATCGTCTCGCCGTCCGTCTCGACGTAGGCGGCGTCCACCCCGTCCAGGGAGGTGCCGCTCATCAGCCCGATGGTTCTCAGCATGCGACTGACGTGCTAGCGCATTTTGCCCGCAGCGGCACCAGCCCGCACCCCAGGCGACCCGCCATTCCAGGTGGCTGACGCGGGTGGCCGGGCGGCGCCGGTTTCGCATCGGCGCAAAATGCGCTAGCCCGAGCGCCCTTCCGGCGGATGTCCCCGCAAGCGAGCAGCATGACCATGAGCGGCCCGAACAGCGATTTCCTGCGCATCGCCAAGGAGCGCGGCTACGTCCACCAGACGACGGACGAGGCGGCGCTCGACGCCGCGCTGAGCAAGGGCGGGCTCGTCGCCTATATCGGCTACGACTGCACGGCCGACAGCCTGCATGTCGGCCACCTGATGCCGACCATGCTGCTGCGCCTGCTGCAAAAGACCGGCGGGCGACCGATTGCGCTCATCGGCGGCGGCACGACCAAGGTGGGCGACCCGTCCGGCAAGGACGAGGCGCGACAGCTGCTCACCGAGGCGACGATCGAGGCGAACAAGGCGGGCATCCGCCGTACCTTCGAGGCGCTGCTCAATTTCGACGCCGGCGCCATGATGCTCGACAACGCGGAATGGCTCGACGCGCTGCACTACATCCCGTTCCTGCGCGACGTCGGGCGCCACTTCAGCGTCAACCGCATGTTGACCATGGACAGCGTGCGGCTGCGCCTGGAACGCGACCAGCCGCTGAGCTTCCTCGAATTCAACTACATGCTGCTGCAATCCTATGACTTCCTGGAACTGCATCGCCGGCACGGTGCCGTGCTGCAGATGGGCGGGTCGGACCAGTGGGGGAACATCGTCCTCGGCGCCGACCTGATCCGCCGCATGGCGGGCGCCGAGGCCCATGCGCTGACCACGCCGCTCCTGACGACCGCCTCCGGCGCCAAGATGGGCAAGACGGCGGCCGGCGCGGTCTGGCTGAACCCCGACCGGCTGTCGCCCTATGACTACTGGCAGTACTGGCGCAACACCGAGGATGCGGATGTCGGCCGCTTCCTGGCGCTGTTCACGGACCTGCCGATGGACGAGGTCCGGCGCCTCGGCGCGCTGCAGGGCGCCGAGGTGAACGAGGCGAAGAAGGTGCTGGCGACCGAGGCGACGGCACTGCTGCACGGCCGCGCGGCAGCGGAGAGGGCGGCGGAGACGGCGCGGCGGGCCTTCGAGGAAGGTGCCGCGGCCGAGACGCTGCCGGCCATCGTCGCGGCGCTGCCCGCGCCCTTCATCGACCTGGTCGTGCAGGCGGGGCTCGCGGCGTCGAAGGGCGAGGCGCGGCGGCTGATCGCGCAGAACGGGCTCCGGCTGAACGATGTCGTGGTGACCGATGTCGCCGCCGGCGTCGCGCCATCCGACCTGCGGGACGGCGCGGCGAAGATCTCGGCGGGACGGAAGCGGCACGTGCTGGTGCGGCCGGGGTAGGGCGCGCCGTCCGGGGGGGGCGCACCCGCGAGGGCGCGCGGGCCACACCCCGCGGCCCGCGCGCCGACCTGGACAATCGGCCCGTCGCTCGGGCATCCTCGGCCTGCCCCGCAAGCAGAACAACCATCAAGGCGCGGAGCACCCACCCCGGATCACATCCCGGAAGGAGTGCCCCATGTCCCCATCGCCTCGTCCCCTTAATCGCACGCTGCGCCTCGCGCTCGGTCATCTGCGCCGGCGGCGCGTGGTCGGCGCCTCGCTCGGCCTGGTCGCGGCCCGGCGGGCCTCGGCGCAATCGCGCTGGCCGGACCGGCCCGTGCGGCTTCTGGTCGGGCAGCCGCCGGGGGCGGGGCCTGATCTGCTTGCGCGTGGCCTCGCGCCCCATCTTGCCGCCGCCTTCGGGCAGCCCTTCGTTGTCGAGAACCGGCCGGGCGCCGGAGGGACGCTGGCCGCCGGCGCGGTGGCGCAGGCGCGCGACCTGCACGCGCTGGGCTTCGTGAACGGCGGGCCGACCACCACGGCGCGGGCGATGAACCCCGGCCTGCCCTATGACCCCGCGCGCGACTTCACGCCGGTCACGCTGATCGGCCGCGTGCCCCTCGTGCTCACGGTGCACCCTTCGCTGCCGGTGAACGACTGGCCGGGGTTCGTCGCGCGAGTGCGAGCGTATCCAGGGGTGCTGAGCTACGCCTCGATCGGGCCAGGGACGATCACGCACCTGGCCATGGAGGAGTTGAAGGCACGGCTCGGGCTCGACATCACGCACGTGCCCTATCGCGGCTTTCCGCAGGCGACGCTCGACCTGGTGGCGGGGCACGTGCAGGCGATGCTCAATCAGCCCTTTGCCGCGCTGCCGCACGTCCAGGACGGGCGCCTGCGCGCCCTGGTGCAGTCCGGTGAGCACCGCTTGAGCGCGCTGCCCGATGTGCCGACCTTCGAGGAGGCCGGCCTGCCCGATGCAGCCTTCTACGGCTGGATCGGCGTCGTCGCCCCGGCGGGCTTCCCGCGCAGCGCGGCGGAGCGTCTCGCCGAGGTCATCCGTGCATCGGTCCAGTCCGACCCGGCGGCGCGCGGCGGACTCGATGTGGCGGGCACCGAGATCCTCGGGACCTCGCCCGCCGCCTTCGGTGCGCACCAGGCGCGCGAGGCGGTGCGCTGGAACGCGGTGATCGCGCGGCTGGGGCTGCGCGGATAGCATCCGCCGGGCGCGCCCTGCCGCGCTTCGTCCCCCGCCGGCCTCCGGTCGTCGGCGGGAGGCGGCGACCGGGAGCGGCTCGGCCGGTCCTGTGCGGGCGCCGGATGGACCTACCACCGAACGGCAACGCGACCGTCACGGGACTGATACCTGGCGCACGAAGGTTTCACCTTCGTGCCCCTCAGACGCCGGGCGGGCCGCATCCGCGGCCCTTGGCTTCGCCGGACAACCGGCGGGCCGCATCCGCGGCCTCGGCCCTTCGGGCCGAAAGTTGGAACTTCGTGCGCTTGGTATGACGCCGGCGACGCGCCAGGCACCCTGAGAAGTTGGAGGGGGCCACACCCATGCGCCGCCTTGCCCTGCTCGCCTGCGCCCTGATCGGCCTCGCCCCCGCGGCCGAGGCGCAGACCCGCACCCGCCTCACGGTCGACACGGCGCTCGAGAACGAGCAGCTGGCAACCTTCAGGCAGGCGGCCGAGGCGGCGGCGCTGCTGCACGGGCGCGCGGCGGGGGAGACGGCGCGGCGGCCTTCGAGGAAGGTGCCGCGGCCGACACGCTGCCGGCCATCGTCGCGCCCCTACCCGCGCGCTTCATCGACCTGGCCGTGCATGCGGGGCTCGCGGCGTCGAAGCGGGAGGCGCGGCGACTGGTCGCGCAGAACGGGCTCCGGCTGAACGATGTCGTAGTGACCGATGCCGCCGCTGGCGTCGCGCCATCCGACCTGCGGGACGGGGCGGCGAAGATCCCGGCAGGGCGGAAGCGGCACGTGCTGGTGCGGCCGGGCTGAGGCTAGCGGCGCGGCCTCAGCGGCGCGAGGCGATGGTGGCAGTCTCTGCCCGGCCGGCGGAGGCGCGCTCGAGCAGGTCGCGGAGGGCCGGGCTGAGATCCGCGGCCGCCGATGCACGCCGCTCATCGTAATGCTGCGCGATCGGCTCCGCGCCGGGGCCGAGCACCTGGATGCCAACCGACAGCGTGGTGTCCGTGCGGCAGGCAGGATGCGGATCCGGCCGGTCGAGAAGGACGACCTCGCGGCTGTACAGGCGCAGCAGCAGGGTTCGCGTCACGCAGGGCTCGGCGAGTTCGGCGCGGATCATCGTCGGTAACCATTCGACGATCCGGTAGGTGATGAGGTCGCTCGCCAGCATGCCGCCGGCCTTGTCATCGGAGAGGGCGACGCGCGCCGCCGCCTCCACGCAGGTCCCGGCCCGACGCTGGCAGCTGATGCGGGAGCGGTTGACGGGATGCGCCGCGCGGCCGTCGATGACGGTCCAGGTGCCGGCGATGGCGACCTCGATCTCGGTCGCGACGAACATCATCGGGCCGGCGGAGATGCCCGTTTCGGAAAGCCGGCGCTGTGCGCGCATCAGACGTTCGCTCTGCGCGATGGTCAGCGTTCCCGTCGGGTCGGCGCCGATCTGCCGCTGGTAGGCGCGCACCGCGTCGCGAAACGGGCGCTCCTGCATCGGCCGGATTTCCGGGCCATATCCGAGGTGGCGCAGGTTGCGCTCGAGCAGTTGGCGCCAGCCGCCCATCGCGGTCACCGGATGGAGCACCGCCAGGGCAGCGGCGATATCTGACCCGCCGCGCTCCTCGCCGGGGCGCGCGGGCACGGGGCGCGCGAAGGCGACCTCGCCGCCCTCCGCCGACGCGGGACCCTCCGCCCGCAGGCTGGGCGGGATCGGCAGGCTGGCAAGCCGTTCCGGCACCGGAGCGGCCGCATCGCCGGCCGGCCGACGCGTGGCGTCGGCGGGCGGGGATGCCCCGGCCGCGGAGGCCGGAGCAGCGCCGCCCCCCGGGGTGGCGCCCCGATCAGGGATGATGGCGAGGCGCAGGGTCGGCCCGGGCGCGGCCGCCGCGACGGGCGGCGCCGGCGGAGCCGCATCGGCCGCGGGGGCGCTGTCCGGCAGCACGGCGGCCCGATCGTAAGGGGGCGCCAACGGGGGCGCTGCCGTCGTAGCCGGCAGCGCGGCCGCCGGCGCAGGCGGAGGCGCCGCGGCCATGGGGCGCGGGGTGTCACCGGTGCGCGGCGCGGCGCTCCGTTCGGGGGTGGCGGACGGCCGAGCGGTCGGTTCGATCATGGCCGTCGCGACGCGCGGCGCGGGGAGCGACGCCGACGCGGGGGGCGCCGCAACGGGAGCCTCCGGCGGCGCCGTCCGCTGCGCGACACCTGCCTCCGGCGGCAGGGGCGGAGGCAGCGGCAGGACGGCCGGCGCGACGACGAGCCGGGCAGTGGCGGGCGCCTCCGGGCGCGCCGCCGGCGCGGCGGCCTCGGCGCGTCCGGGCACGGTGGCACGCGCCGCGCGCTCGGGTCGTGCGGCGCCGGTCTCGCCGTCGCGGAAGTCGAGCACCAGACGGTTGCCGAGCCTGAAGTGAAGGAACCGCGCGCCCGGCTCCGCCTCGACCAGCACCAGGCCATCCGCCTCGCGCACCGAGACGACGTTGCGCACGGCGCTGCGGGCAGCACCGAGCCGGATCGCGGCCGGGCCATCGAACTGCACCGCGATGCGCTCGCCCTGCTGCTCGACGCGATACGTCATCTGTGGTGGCAGGTCGAAGACGAGCCGCCCGAAATCGGCATGGCTCCCGACGCGCAGCGCAACGACCGGCGCGTCCGCGCGCGCCGGCACGAGGGCGGCGAGCAACAGCGCCAGCAGCGCGAGCACCGCCACGGACAGGGGTGTCCTGGACGCGGCCGCACCGTGCAGCCGGAACAAGCCTTCGCGATGAGGGCCTTCTGTCACCGTGCCGTCCAGGGATCTCGACTCGAGGTCCGGGACACTACCACCCGGCCGGGTGCCGTGACCGATCGACGGAATTCTTATCCATTCCTGCGGCACGGCGGCGCACCGCGCACATCGTTGCGCCGCCGGCCTTTCGCGACACACGCGCCGCGGATCGCGCCTTACTCGAAGCGGTTCCCCCGCGGGAACCCGTTCGGCGGAGCCTTCCCTGCCCCCGCCCGGTTGCCGAGCCAAGGGCGAAGATCCGTCTCGGTGCGCGTCCGCCCGCCAAGCGTCCAGGTCAGCCCGTCCGCGCGGGTGAACACCTTGGCGTCCGACAGCCCGCCGTCGCGGTAGGCCTGCAGCTGCACGCCGCGGCCGCGCGTCATCTCGGGCACCTGCTCGATGGGGAAGACCAGCAGCTTCCGGTTCTCACCGATCACGGCGACGCTGTCGCCATCGGCGAGCACGCAGAGCGCGGCCTCGACCGGCGGCTCGAGGTTCAGCACCTGCTTGCCCGTGCGCTTCTCGGCCAGCAGATCCTCGCCCTTCACGATGAAGCCCTTGCCGTCGGAGGCCGCGACCAGGAAGCGCGCGGCGTCGCGGTGGACGAACATCGCGACGACCGCATCTTCGTTCGTCAGGTCCACCATCAGCCGCACCGGCTGGCCGTCGCCCCGGCCGCGCGGCAGGACATCGGCCTTGAGCGTGTAGGCGCGGCCGTTGGTCGCGAAGACGACGATGCGGTCCGTGGTCTCGGCATGGAGTGCGACCAGCAGGCTGTCGCCTTCCTTGAAGCGGATCTCGGCCTCGAGCGGGATGTGGCCCTTCTGCGCGCGGATCCAGCCTTTCTCCGACAGGATGACGGTGATGGGCTCGCGCTCGACGAAGGCGGTCTCGTCGACCAGCACGGCGGGCAGCAGGCGGCCGGTCTCGGTGCGGCGGCGGCCCAGCGCGCCGTCACCGAACTTCGCGCGCGTCGCCTCGATCTCGTCGGCGATCGCGTCCCAGCGCCTGCGGTCGGAGCCGAGCAGGCCCTGCAGCTTCTTCTGCTCCGCGCTGAGCTTCTTGTGCTCCTTGCGGATCTCCATCTCCTCGAGCCGGCGGAGCGAGCGCAGGCGCATGTTGAGGATGCTGTCCGCCTGCAGGTCGGTCAGCGAGAAGGCCGCCATCAGCACCGGCTTCGGCTCGTCCTCGCTGCGGATGATACGGATCACCTCGTCGAGATTGAGGTAGGCGATGAGGTACCCGTCGAGGATTTCGAGGCGCCGCGCGATCGCCGCCAGGCGGTGTTCCGTGCGGCGCACCAGCACCACGTGGCGGTGGTCGAGCCAGGCGCGCAGCACGTCGCGCAGCCCCATCACGCGCGGCGTGCGCTCGGCGTCCAGCACGTTCATGTTGAGCGGGAAGCGGGATTCCAGCGCGGTGGCGCGGAACATCGTCTCCATGAGCACGGCGGGCTCGACCGTGCGGGATTTGGGCTCCAGCACCAGGCGGACAACGTCGGTGCTCTCGTCGCGCACGTCGCCCAGCAGCGGGAGCTTCTTCTCCTCGAGAAGCTGCGCGATCTGCTCGATCAGCCGCGCCTTCTGGACCTGGTAGGGGATCTCGGTGACAACGATCTGCCAGGTGCCGTTCTTGAGCGCCTCACGCTCCCAGCGCGCGCGCACGCGGAAGCCGCCGCGGCCGGTCTCGTAGGCCTCGCGGATGGCGTCGGCGGGTTCGACCAGGACGCCGCCGGTCGGGAAGTCGGGGCCGGGGATGTGGCGCAGGAGGTCCGCCGTGGTGGCGGACGGGTTGCGCACGAGTTCCAGCGCGGCGGCGCAGAGTTCGCCCGCATTGTGCGGCGGGATGGAGGTCGCCATGCCGACCGCGATGCCGGCCGCGCCGTTCGCCAGCAGGTTCGGGAAGGCGGCGGGCAGGACGATGGGCTCGCGTTCCTCGCCATCGTAGGTGGCGCGGAAATCGACGGCGTTCTCCTCGATGCCATCCAGCATCGCCTGCGCGACCTCGGTCAGGCGCGCTTCCGTGTAGCGCATGGCCGCGGCGTTATCGCCGTCAATGTTGCCGAAGTTCCCCTGGCCCTCGACCAGCGGGTAGCGCGCGGCGAAGTCCTGCGCCTGGCGAACCAGCGCCTCGTAGATGCTGCTGTCGCCATGCGGATGGTACTTGCCCATGACGTCGCCGACGATGCGGGCGCATTTCTTGAACCCGGCGGCGGGGTCGAGGCGCAGCTGGTGCATCGCCCAGAGCAGGCGTCGATGGACGGGCTTCAGGCCGTCGCGCACATCCGGCAGGGACCGTGCCGTGATGGTGGAGAGCGCGTAGGCCAGGTAGCGTTCCGACAGCGCATCCGCGAGCCGCGTCTCGCGCGTCGCGCCGCCGTCGTCGATCGGGGTCTTGATGTCGTCGGGCATGGGGGTGATTCGCGCTTCGTTCTCGTGGGCGCGGGCTTACACCGATGCCGCCAGCACCGCCACCCGGTCCGCCAGCCGATGCCGCGCCTCGGGCACCGGGCGATGGCGGGCGCCGAAGGCGTCGCGTTCCAGGAAATGGCCGGTCAGGCGGAGCCCGGCATCCCAGGCGGCGGCGTCGCCGGGGTTCTCGCCATCCCGCAGGAAGGCCGGCAGGGGCAGCAGGCGGCCGGTGAAGGGCGCGGCGGCGCCGGCGCTGACGGCACGCCCGGTGCGCGGGGAGACATGGGTGAGGCCTTCGGTCACACCGGTGACCGCGCAGGATTCGAGATTGAGCCCATAGCCCAGTTCGGTCAGCACCAGGGCCTCCCACCGCACATAGTCGGCGAGCACGCCCTCGGCACCGCCGGCCAGATGCCCGATGAGCGACACCAGGGCGTGGAAGGCACGGGGATGGGGCTCGCGTTCCGGCAGCGCATCGGCCGCGATGGCGCAGGCCGAGGACAGCACGGCCAGCGCCAGCGGGTCCTCCATGGCCAGGGCCGCGGCGGGGTGGACCATCTCCCCGCTCAACGCGCCGAGCTGGTCGGGCAGGCGGGCGATCCAGCGCGCCTCGATGAGGTTGCCCGGAAGCCAGAGCCCCGCCTGGGCACGCGACGCACCGCCCTTGGCGAGGCCGGCGTGGCGGCCGTGTTCCTCGGTGAGCAGCGAGACGACGGCGCCGCCTTCGCCATGCGGGCGGACCTCCAGCACCACGGCCGGGGCGGTCCACTCCACGCTCATCCCGCGTCGTCCAGCCCGATCGCGCGGATGCGCGCGCGTTCCTCGTCCCAGCCCTCCCGTTCCTTCACGTTGAGGAACAGGTGCACCGGGCGTTCCAGCAGCTTCGTGAGCTCGATCCGCGCCGATTGCCCGATGGTGCGGATTCGGCTGCCCTTCTCCCCGATCAGGATCGCCTTCTGCGTCTTGCGGGAGACGTAGATCGTGCAGTCCACGCGCACCGAGCCGTCGTCGTTCTCGGTCCATTGCTCGGTCTCGACCGAGGCGTGGTGCGGCACCTCCTGGTGCGTCTGGCGCAGGATCTGCTCGCGCACGATCTCGGCGGCGAGCATGCGGTTCGGCAGGTCCGTCAGCTCGTCCTCGGGGAACAGGTAGGGGCCGGGCGGCATCGCCCGCGCCAGCAGGTCGGCCAGGCGGTCGAGCCCGTCCCCCTTCTCGGCCGAGATCATGAAGGTCTCGGCGAAGGGCAGGATGGCGTTCAGCTCCGCGGTCAGGGGCAGCAGGCGCTGCGCCGGAATCAGGTCTGTCTTGTTGAGCGCGAGCCAGGCGGGGACGCGCGACTTCGCCAGGCCCTCGGCGATGCGGCGCACCGCGTCGGTCAGCCCGGCACGCGCATCCACCACCAGCAGCGCGATGTCGGCATCCTGCGCGCCGCCCCAGGCGGCGGCGACCATGGCGCGGTCGAGCCGCCGGCGCGGCGCGAAGATGCCGGGCGTGTCCACCAGGATGATCTGGCTGCCCTCGTGCATCACCACGGCGCGGATGCGGAAGCGCGTGGTCTGCGGCTTGGGCGAGACGATGGTGACCTTGGTGCCGGCCAGGCGGTTCACGAGGGTGGACTTGCCCGCATTGGGCGCGCCCACGATGGCGACGAGGCCGCAGCGCGTCATGGTTCGATCCCCGTGAGCCAGGCCTCGGCGGCGGCGAGTTCCGCCGCGCGCTTGGTGTCGCCCGCGCCTTCCGCCTCCCGCCCCGCGGCGCTGACCGCGACCACGAAGAAGGGGGCATGCGACGGCCCGGCGGCCGAGACCAGCCGGTATTCCGGCAGGCCGAGCCCCCGGCCGAGCGTGTATTCCTGCAACCGGTTCTTGGGCGAAACCGGCGGCTTCGGCGCGGCATCCAGCAGCGGCGCCCAGTGCCGCCGCACCACCGCCCGCGCCGCATCGAGCCCGCCGTCGCGATAGATGGCGCCGAGCAGAGCCTCCAGCGCATCGGCCGTCACGGTCTGGCGGGCGCGCAGCCCGGCGCGCTCCTCCCCGGGCGGAATGCGGATCGCCTCGCCGAGGCCGATCCCCTCCCCCAGCCGCGCCAGCGTCTCCCAGGCCACGAGCGCCGAGAGGCGGCGCGTCAGGTTGCCCTCGCGTTCCTCCGGGTAGCGTTCGGTCAGCCATTCGGCCATCAGCAGGCCGAGCACGCGGTCGCCGAGAAACTCCAGCCTTTCATTCGAATCGAGCTGCCCGCCGCGCGCATCGGCGGCGCTGCGGTGGGTCAGGGCATGCGCCAGCAGCTCGGGGTCGGCGAAGCGGTGGCCGAGGCGATCCTCGATCCCGCTCATCGGACCGCGGAGAACAGCCGGCTCCAGCGAATCGCGAAGGGCCATCCCCACACCTCCCACCAGGCAGCGGAGCCGTCGACCGAGAAGAAGATGAACTCCGCGCGCCCGACCAGGTTCTCGATCGGGATGAAGCCGACCGCATCCTGCGCCCGGCTGTCCAGGCTGTTGTCGCGGTTGTCGCCCATGGCGAAGACATGGCCTTCCGGCACCCGGAACTCGATCGTGTTGTCGAAGACGCCGTCGTCGGTCGCCTCCAGGATCTCATGCGTCACGCCGCGGCGGCCGTCGGTGCCGGGCAGCGTCTCGCGGAAGCGCCGGACGGTGATGCGCGGCCCGTCCCCCTCGACCGTGAAGGGGCCCATGAGCTCGCGGGCCACGGCCTGCCCGTTGATGTGCAGGATCCCCGCCCGGACCTGGATGCGGTCGCCCGGCAAGCCGACGATGCGCTTGATGTAGTCCGTGGAACCATCGCGCGGCAGCTTGAACACGGCGACGTCGCCGCGTTCCGGCAGGCGGCCGAAGATGCGGCCGTCGAACAGGTTCGGGCTGAACGGCATCGAATGCCGCGAATAACCGTAGGAATACTTCGAGACGAACAGGTAGTCGCCGACCAGCAGCGACGGGATCATGGAGCCCGAGGGGATGTTGAAGGGCTCGAAGGCGACGGTGCGGATGCCGATCGCGATCAGCGCCGCATAGAGGATCGTCTTGATGCTCTCCAGCCAGCCGCCGGAATTCTTCTTGGGCATGGGGTGCTTCGACGGCCTGGTCAGGGGGTTCCGCGCCGGCCGGGTGGCGCGGGCGCGGCAGGGAAACCAGCGCGGGGCGGCGCTGTCAAGGAAGCGGGACGGCGGTGATGACGACCATCGCCTGCGCATAGGGGAATTCGTCGGTCATGGTCAGCGCGATCTCGGCCCGGTGGCCGGGCGGCGTGATGGCCGCGAGCCGCACGGCCGCACCGCCCGTCATGCGGAGCGTCGGCTGGCCGGACGGCAGGTTGACCACGCCGAGGTCGCGCCAGAACACCCCGGCCCGGAAGCCGGTGCCGAGCGCCTTCGAAGCCGCCTCCTTGGCCGCGAAGCGCTTGGCATAGGTGGCGGCGCGGATGCGCTCCGTCCGGCGCTCGGCCTTGGCGCGCTCGAGCGGGGTGAAGATGCGCTCGAGGAAGCGGTCGCCGTGGCGCTCGATCGTCTTCTCGAGGCGGCGGATGTCGAGCACGTCGGAGCCGATGCCGATGATCATGGGCAGCGGAAGGCCGTGGGAGTGAACTCCCCCGGACCCCCTCCCTTTTCTGTCGGAGAACGGGGCGCGCCGCCCCCGGCGCGCGCCAGGTGCCAAGGAAGGGAGGGGGACCGGGGGAGGTTCCCCTCCCCCGGCCTTCTGGCATCCGGCGTCATCCGCGCGCCCTGTCCACCTGCGTCACGCCCGGGCAGGCGCGCAGCGCGGCCAGGATGGCGGCCAGGTGGCCGGTGTCGCGCACCTCCACATCCACCAGCACCTCGCACCAGTCGCCCACGCGGTTCAGGATGCGCAGGCTGTTCACCGCGCCCTCCTGGCGTGCGATCGCGGTGGTGAGTCCCGCGAGCGCGCCGGCATTGTTCTCGGCGGTCAGTTCGATCCGGCCGACATGGGCGCCGCGCGCGCCGTCGTCGTATTCCCAGTCCACGTCGATGAAGCGCTCGGGCGTCGCGGCGAAGGCTTCGAGCCCATGGCAGTCGTGCTTGTGGATGGTGACGCCCCGGCCGGTCGTGACGATGCCGACGATGCGGTCGCCGGGCAGCGGGTGGCAGCAACCGGCGAAATGCACCGCCATGCCGGCGACGAGGCCGGTGACGCCCATCGCCGCTTCCCGCCGTGCGGCCGAGGGGCGTTCCGCCTTGCCGGGCGTCAGCGTCGGCCCCGCGCCGAGCCGCCCGCGCGGCCGCGCCAGCGGCATCTGGTCCACGGTGCGCGCGGGCGCGCGAAGTTCCGGCACGGCCGCGTGCAGCACGTCGCGGGGAGAGAACTGCCCGGTCGCGACCACCACGCAGAGCGTCTCGAAGTCCGGCTGCTTCAGCGCCCGGACCGCCGGTTCGGCGATCTTGTCCGAGAAGTCGAGCCCGGCGGCGCGGAACACCTTGGCGATGGCGGCGCGGCCGTCTTCCTTCTGCTGCGCGCGCTGGCGGGCGTGGACGAAGCGGCGGATGCGCGCGCGCGCCTTGCCGGTGACGACGAAGCGTTCCCAGGCCGGGTTCGGACTGCCGCCGCGCGCGGTGATGATCTCGACCTGGTCGCCGTTCTCGAGCGCATGGCGCAGCGGCACGATCTTGCCGTTCACCTTGGCGCCGACCGTGTTGTCGCCGACCTGGGAATGCACCTGGTAGGCGAAGTCGACCGGGGTCGCGCCGCGCGGCAATTCGATCAGGTCGCCCTTCGGCGTGAAGCAGAAGACCTGGTCGCGATGCAGTTCGAGCTTGGTGTGGTCGAGGAAATCCTGCGGGTCGGCCGCGCTTTCCAGGATCTCGAGCAGGTCGCGCACCCAGGGGTAGCGCTTGCGGTTGCCGGCGATGCTCTCGCCCTGCTTGTAGATCCAGTGCGCGGCGACGCCGAATTCCGCGATGTCGTGCATGTCGCGCGTGCGGATCTGCACCTCGATCTTGGCGTTGCGCCGCTCGGGCACCGTCACGCCCGTGTGCAGGGACTGGTAGCCGTTGGTCTTGGGCGTGCTGATCCAGTCCTTGAAGCGGCCGGGCACCACGCGATAGGCGGAATGGATGGCGCCAAGCGCGCCGTAGCAGTCGCCCTTGTCCTTCACGATGACGCGGAAGGCCATGATGTCCGACAGCTGCTCGAAGGCCACGTTCTTGCGCTGCATCTTGAGCCAGATGGAATAGGGCGACTTCTCCCGCCCCAGCACCTCGATCGCGTCCACGCCCTGTTCGCGCAGCACGCGGCGCAGGTCGTGCTCGATCTCCTCGATCAGGTCGGCGCCCTGGCCGCGCAGGTAGGTCAGGCGGGCCGCGATGGTCTGCCACGCATCCGGGTTCATCTCCCGGAAGGACAGCGTCTCGATCTCGGTCTTGAGCGCGTCCATGCCGATGCGCTCGGCGAGCGGGGCGTAGATCTCGATCGTCTCGCGCGCCGTGCGGCGGCGCTTCTCGGGCTTCCCGACCGCGCCCAGGGTGCGCATGTTGTGCAGCCGGTCGGCCAGCTTGACGATGAGGACGCGGATGTCCTCGCTCATGGCCAGCACGAGCTTGCGGAAGTTTTCCGCCTGCTTGGTGCGCTCGGACTGGATCTCGAGCCGCGTCAGCTTGGTGACGCCGTCCACGAGGCGCGCGATCTCCTTGCCGAAGCGGCGCTCGATCTCGGCCAGCGTGACGCCGGTGTCCTCGACCGTGTCGTGCAGCAGGGCGGTCGCGACGGTCGCGGCGTCCAGCCTGTAGCCGGCCAGGATCTGCGCCACGGCCAGCGGATGGACGATGTAGGGCTGGCCGTCCTCGCGCTTCTGGGGCGCGTGGGCTTCCTCGGCGAGGCGCCAGGCCGCCTCGATCAATGCGCCGTCGGCGCGCGGGTCGTAGGCGAGGACCTGGCGCGCCAGCTCGACGCCAGGGCTCGGCGCCGCGTCGGCGCGCAGCCCCTCGGGGGCCAGCACGGGGCCGGTTGGTCGGGTGCCGACGGCGCCCTGGCCCATACGCTGCGCCGCCTTAGCGCTTGCCGGCCAGTTCGGCGGCGATCGCGGCCTCGATGTCGTCGGGCGAGAGGTCCTCGGCGGCGGATTCCGGCAGGGGTTCCTCCTGCACTTCCATGATGCCGAAGATGTTCTCGTCGGTGGCGATGATGTCCATCACCTCCTCCTCGGCCGGCTCGGGCTCCGGCGCGCGGCTCAGCGACTTGATGAGGTCGCCCTCGAGCGCGGCGAGTTCCACCTTTTCCTCGGCGATCTCGCGCAGCGCGACGACGGGGTTCTTGTCGTTGTCGCGGTCGACCTCGATCGCTTCGCCCCGGCTGATGTTGCGCGCACGCTGGGCGGCGAGCAGGACGAGCTCGAAGCGGTTCGGGATCTTCTCGATGCAGTCTTCGACGGTGACGCGCGCCATAAGGAGGCTCCAAACACGTTGGGGGCGCGCGGATGAGGTCTCCGGGCGCCCGAATTCTCCGGTAACCTCTCCACATAGGCGGCGCTGCACCGCAGCGCAAGCGGCCAGCCCGCCCCGCGCGGGGGCGCTCCGGCCCAAGGACCGCCGCCGGGCCGCGAAAGCCCGCTCAGGCGGGCTCCAGGCGGCGGATCGCCTGCGGCGCAAGCGCGGCGATCAGGCCCTCGACCGCCTCCCCCGTCACCGGATGCACCCAGCCGGGCGCGACCTCCGCCAGAGGGCGCAGAACGAAGGCGCGCAGATGCGCGCGCGGATGCGGCAGCACCGGGGCCGGCCCGGCGCGGACCCGGCCGCCGAGGTCGATCAGGTCGAGGTCGAGCACCCGTGGCGCATTGGGGTAGGGCCTCGCGCGCCCGGCCTCGGCCTCGATGGCGTGCAGGGCGGCGAGCAGCGCCTCGGGCGTCAGGGCCGCGTCGACCAGCGCGACGCCGTTCACGAAGGGCGGCGCGGACGGGTCGGGCGGAATCGGCGCGGATTCCCACCAGGAGGAAACCGCGCGGACCCGCAGGCCGGGGCTTGCGCCCAGCCGCGCCACCGCCCAGCGGCAGGTCTCGATCGGCGTGCCGCCGCCGGGCCGGGGCAGGTTGGCGCCGATCGCGACCAGCGCCGCCTCAGCGGCCATGACAGGCGTGCCCGATGGGTGTAGCGGACGCGCGGACGCGTCCCTGCCGGGACGCGGAGCGATGGCCCAGGGCGGATCTGATCATGCGGCGTGCTGGCGGAATGGAACGTGTCGGCATCTTCGTGGATGGGGCGAACCTCTATCACACGACACGCGCGCTCGGGTTCGAGATCGATTTCGCCGCCATGCTCGACTATTTCGGGCGCTCGACCTACCTGGTCCGGGCCTTCTACTACACCGCCCTCATAGAGACGGAGGATTATTCCCCCCTACGCCCGCTGACCGACTGGCTCGCCTACAATGGCTGGCAGGTGGTGACTAAGCCGGCCAAGCAGCAATCCGACCCGTCGGGGCGGCTGCGGCTCAAGGGCAACATGGATGTCGAGCTGGCGGTCGACATGCTGGAGATGGCGCCGCACCTCGACCATGCGGTGCTGTTCTCGGGCGACGGGGATTTCCGCCGGCTGGTCGAGGCGGTGCAGCGCATGGGGGTGCGGGTCACCGTCGTCTCCTCCGTCCGGTCGCAGCCGCCCATGATCGCCGACGAACTGCGCCGGCAGGCGGATGCCTTCCTCGAGATCGAGGAGATCGGCCAGGACTTCACCCGACGGCAGGTCGAGGCCCGCGCACGCCCCACCACCGCGCCGCCGCCAGCCGCGGCGCGGACCGCGCGGGCAACGCCGGCCGACCCCTATGCCGACACGTCGGCCGCGGAGGACGCATGACCGCCGCGCCGGCGCCGCCCGCGCCTGGCGCCGCGCCTTCCGCCGATTGCCCCGCCTGCCCGCGGCTGGTCGCATACCGGGCCGCGAACCGGGCGGCCAATCCCGACTGGCACAATGCGCCCGTGCCGTCCTGGGGCCCGCGCGCCGCGCCGCTGCTGGTGCTGGGCCTCGCACCCGGGGTGCGTGGGGCGAACCGCACGGGCCGGCCCTTCACGGGCGACTATGCCGGGCGGCTGCTCTACGGGACGCTCCTGAAGTTCGGCCTGGCGCGCGGCGAATTCCGGGAAGACCCGAATGACGGGATGGAACTGACCGGCTGCCGCATCGCCAATGCCGTGCGCTGCGTGCCGCCGGAGAACCTGCCGACCCCGGCCGAGATCCGCACCTGCAACGGCTTCCTGCAGGCGGAACTGGCCGCCATGCCGGGGCTGCGCGCGGTGCTGGCGCTGGGCGTCGTGGCGCATGCCGCGCTGCTGCGCGCGAAGGGCATCCCGGCCAGCCGCGTCGCCTTCGCCCACGGCGCGGTCCATGCGCTGCCCGGTGGGCTGCTGCTGGCGGATTCCTACCATGTCAGCCGGTACAACACCTCAACGAGGCGCCTGACGCCCGAGATGTTCGAGGCCGTGGTGGAGGCGCTGCTGCCGCGCCTCGGGTGACCAACGCCGCGACGCGTCAGGCGCCGGGCGCGGCCAGCGCGGCCTCGATCGCCCGCGTCATCTCGATATTATCCGGCGCGACGCGCGTCGCGAAGCCGCGCACGCGCTGCCCGTCCCGCGCCACCAGGTACTTGTGGAAGTTCCAGCGCGGCTCGCCGCCCGCCCGCACCGCGGCCCAGCGGAAGAAGGGGTGCGCATCGGCCCCCCGCACGCGGGAGATCGCGGCCAGCGGGAAGTCGATCCCGAACTGCGCGTCGCAGAACTCGCGCACCTGCGCGGCGCTGGCGGCTTCCTGGTTGAAGTCGTTGGACGGCACGCCGAACACGACCAGGCCACGCTCCCGGTAGCGTTCGTGCAGCCGCTGCAACGCGGCATATTGCGGCGTGAAGCCGCAGAAGGACGCCGTGTTCACCACCAGCAGCACGCGCCCGCGCCACGCAGCCAGGTCGTGCTCGCCGCCCTCCAGCGCGGGGAAGCGGAAGGACCAGGCGTCGGGCTCGGCGGCGGCGGCGGCGCTGGCCATCAGCGGCAGGGCAAGGACGGTTCGGCGCAGCGCCTCAGCCATAGCGTTCCTCCATCCACGGGTCGCCGCGATTGTGGTAGCCGCGCACCTCCCAGAAGCCGGGGCGGTCCTCGGCGAGCAACTCGACCCGCGTGATCCATTTCGGGCTCTTCCAGAAATAGAGGCGGGGCAGCACGAGCCGCACCGGGGCGCCGTGCTGGCGGGTCAGCGGCGCGCCTTCCCAGGCATGCGCGAACATCACGTCCGGGGCGGCGAAATCCTCGATCGCGAGGTTCGTCGTGTAGCCGTCGTAGCAGGTCAGGCTCACGAAGCGCGCCTCCGGCTTCGGCTTCGCGAGCGCGAGGATGTCCGCGACCTTCACGCCGGCGAAGCGGTTGTCGTAGCGGCTCCATTGCGTGACGCAGTGGATGTCCACGACCATCTCGGACTGCGGCAGCGCCATGTAGGCGTCCCAGTCGAGCGCGATGCGGCTTTCGACCAGGCCTTCGACACGCAGCCGGAACTTCTCCCGCGCGACGTCCGGCTGCACGCCGAGGTCGAGCACCGGCCAGTCCTTCACAAGCGTCTGGCCCGGCGGCAGGCGGTCGCGCGCCGGGTCGGCCGTCGTGCCGGTCAGAAGCCGGCCTTCCTCGGCCCAGCGTTCCTTGGTGCGGATCAGCTTGTCCTTCACCGCGCCCGTCGTCGGGATGTCGTCCTGGTCCATCGCGATCTCCTCGCGGCCGATTACGTGCGCCCCGCGGGCACGGATGCAAGGGCTGTCCGTTCCGCCCAGGCATGCCACATGTGGGCGCAACGTCATGCTGCCCAGCGACCTCGACCTGCCCCTTTCCGCCTTCCGCCGCCGCCTGGCCGAGGCCGGAAGCGCGACCCGCTGCCTCCAGGCCTGGTGCGAGGAGCACGGGATCGGCCGCGGCCCCGTCACGAGCCACCGCCGCGCACCCCTGCCGGGCGCACCCGACCTCGCGTGGCTGCTCGATGCGCCGGAGCGGCCGCGGCATCGTTCCGTCACGCTCATGCGCGGGGCGGTGGCGCTGTCGGATTGCGACGTCTGGTGGGTCGATGCGCGGCTGGCGCCGGGCATGGCCAGCGCGCTGGAGGCGACGGACCTGCCCTTCGGCATCGTGGTCGCGCCGCTGAGGCCCGTGCGCCGCCTGCTGCTGGAGCGGCCCGTCGCGGCGCCCTACCTGTTCGAGGTGCAGGCGCTGCTGGAGTCCGAGGGGCGGCCCTTCGCGGCCGTGCGGGAATTCTACCGCGCGGCGCTGATGCGTGCCGGGGCCGGCTGATACGCCCGGCGCTATTGCCGGACGTATCTGCGCGCAGGGTTGGTGTGGCGGCTGCGCGCGACATCAAGGCCATGCCAGCGGCCGCGCGACCGCTTCACGGGTCAAGGCGTGCGGCCGCTGGTGTGACGGGGCTATTCCCGCCCCTTGTTCCGTATCAGGCGCGCCTTGTCGCGCTGCCAGTCCCGCTCCGCGATGGCGGCGCGCTTGTCGTGCTTCTTCTTGCCCTCGGCCACGCCCAGCAGCACCTTCGCCCGGCCGCGGTCGTTGAAATGGATGTCGAGCGGCACGAGTGTCGCACCCTCCCGCGTGATGGCCCCTGTCAGCGCCTCCACCTGCTTCCTGTGCAGCAGCAGCTTGCGCGGCCGGCGCGGCTCGAACTTCGCCATGAAGCTGCCGGCCTGCCATTCGGGAATGTAGCAGTTGAACAGCCACATCTCGCCGTCCCGCTCCCCGGCCCAGGCCTCGGCCAGCGTCGCGCGGCCGGCGCGCAGCGACTTCACCTCGGGGCCGATCAGCGCGAGCCCGGCCTCGATCATCTCGCCGATCTTGTAGTCGAAGCGCGCCTTGCGGTTCTGCGCGGCAATGCCGTGCGAGATCAGGCCCGATTTCTTCTTCTCAGCCACTCTTGATGACCCTCAGACGGCGGGCGCCGCGCATCCGCGCGGCTGGCCTTCGCGCCGTGCGCGGGTGCGCCCGGTCCGGCGGATGGTCTGGGCGCGGTCGCGCGGTGCGCTCCCGGCCCGAGGCAAGGCCCCGGGCCGCAAAACGTTGGCGGCGTGGGTGGCCTCGGGGGCGCCGATCAGTTCAGCAGCCCCACCGAGACCATCGCATCCCGGACCCGCGCCCGCGTGCCGTCGGCGACCGGCGCCAGCGGCAGCCGGCAATGGTCGGTGCCCTTGCCGAGCAGGCTCGCCGCGTACTTCACCGGGCCGGGCGAGGTCTCGCAGAACAGCGCGTCGTGCAGCGGCACGAGCCGGTCCTGGATCGCCGTCGCCTCCGCGACCCGCCCCTCGCGCCAGGCCTTCTGCATCTCGGCGCAGAGCCGCGGCGCGACATTGGCGGTCACGCTGATGCAGCCCGTCCCGCCGGAGGCGTTGAAGGCGAGCGCGGTGTGGTCCTCGCCGCTCAGCTGGATGAAGTCGGCGCCGCAGGCGCGCTTCGTGTGCAGCGGGCGCACGAGGTTCGCCGTCGCGTCCTTCACGCCCACGATGTTCGGGTGCTTCGCCAGCCGCGCCATGGTCTCGACCGACATGTCGACCACGCTGCGGCCGGGGATGTTGTAGACGAACATCGGGATGTCGGCGGCATCCGCGATCGCCATGAAGTGCAGGAACATCCCTTCCTGCGTCGGCTTGTTGTAGTAGGGCGTGACCACGAGCGTAGCGTCCGCGCCGGCCTTCTTGGCGTGCAGTGCGAAGTCGATCGCCTCGGCAGTGCTGTTGGACCCAGCGCCGGCGATGACGGGCACGCGCCCCTTCGCCGTCGCGACGCACATCTCGACCACGCGCTTGTGCTCGGCATGCGAAAGGGTCGGGCTTTCCCCGGTGGTGCCGACCGGGATCAGGCCCTCGGTGCCCTCGGCGATCTGCCATTCCACCAGGTCCTGGAAGGCTTTCTCGTCCACGGAGCCGTCGGCACGCATCGGCGTGATCAGCGCGACCATCGAACCCCTGAACATGACGCAGCCCTCCGCTTGTCGAGACGGGCGAACCTAGGCGCGCGGCCCCCCCGGGACAAGGCTCCGGGACCGGCGCGCGGGACAAGCCGGGGCGGGATCGGGTAGGAAGGCGGCCATGCGACGCCTCACGATCCTCGCCGCCCTGCTCCTCCCCTTCCTCTCGCCGCCGGCCGCCGCGCAGCCCTGGGCGCCGGACGGCGCGCGCGCCGCAGGCCGCCTGGCCCTTCTCGCCGCCAGCGCGGGGCGCTGGGCCGAGGCCGAGGGCCTGGCCGCCGCCGCCGACCCGGTCGCCGGCAAGATCGCGCTCTGGCTGCGGCTGGTGAACCGCCAGGGCCCGGCCACGGCGGCCGAACTCGTGGCCTTCATCTCCGAGAACCCCGACTGGCCCTTCCCCGACACGCTGAACCGCCGCGCGGAGGAAGCGCTGGCGGGCGACTCCGACGATGCGCTGGCGCTCCGTCATTTCGACCGCAACCCGGCTCGCAGCCTCGCCGGCGCGCTCCGCCACGCCGAGGCGCTGGCCCGCGCCGGCCGCGGCGCCGATGCGCAGGCGGTCGTCCGCCGTGCCTGGACCGGAACGGCCGGCGACGCGCTCTCCGAGGAGACGCTGCTGCTTCGTTTCGGCAGCGCGCTGCGGGAGGAGGACCATTGGCGCCGCTTCGACCGCCTCGCCTTCGCGCGGGACTTCGGCGGCGCGTCCCGCGCCGCGCAGCGCCTGTCGGGCGCGCGGCGCAGCGCGGCCGATGCACGGCTCGCCCTGGCGCGGGAGGATGACAGCCTGCTCGCCGCCCGCCCCGCCGACATCGGCTGGGCCTACGAGGCCGCGCGCCTGCTCCGCCGCCGCGACCGGGACCAGGAGGCCGCCGCCGTCTGGATCGCCGCCGAGGGGCTGCAACGGGACCTCTCCGGCGATGCCGCGCGGGCCGTCTGGGCCGAGCGCCAGGTGCTCTCGCGCAAGCTGCTCAGGCTCGGCCAGCCGCGCGAGGCCTATCGCATCGCCGCCGCGCACGGCCAGGCGGAGCGGGGCGAGCCGCGCCAGGACGGCGAATTCCTGGCGGGCTTCATCGCGCTGCGGCGCCTGAACGACCCGGCGCTGGCCGAACGGCATTTCGCGGCGGTCGGCCAGGGCAGCCGGTCGGTCATCACGCGCGCGCGGAGCGCCTATTGGCAGGGCCGCGCGCTTTCGGCGCGGGGCGAGGGCACCGCGGCCGGCGCCCGCTACGCCGAGGCCGCCGGCCTGCCGGTCGCCTTCTACGGGCAATTGGCCGCGCTCGCGCTCGGCGAGGACGAGGCCCGGCTCTCGGCGCGCGTCGCGGCGGCGCCGGTGCCGCCGGTCACGACGCCGCGCGCGGCCGATTTCGCCGGGCGGGAACTGGCCCGCGCCGTGCTGACACTGGCCGACCTCGGCGACACGCGCCGCGCGCGCATCTTCCTGCTGCGGCTCGAAGACCTGGCCGCGGACGGCACCGACCGCATGCTGGCCGCCCGGCTGGCCAAGCATATCGGCCGGCCCGACCACGCCGTCTGGGTCGCGCGCCGCGCCGGGGCGGAGGGCGACATCCTGCTGCCGGAGGGCTGGCCCGCCCCCTACCGGCCGCCCGTCACGACGCCCGAGCCCGCCTTCATCAACGCCATCACCAGGCAGGAGAGCAATTTCGACCGCGAGGCGGTCAGCAGCGCCAATGCGCGCGGGCTCATGCAACTGCTGCCCTCGACCGCGACGCTGGTGGCGCGGCGGCTCGGCATGTCCGTCAGCGTCGGGCAGCTCACGGCGGAGCCGGAGGTCAACATGCGCCTCGGCGCCGCCTATCTCGAGCAGATGCTGGACCGCTACGACGGCGCCCTGCCGCTCGCCGCCGCCGCCTACAATGCGGGGCCCGGGCGCGTCGACCAGTGGCTCGGCACCTATGGCGATCCGCGCGGGGCGGATACGGACGTGATCGACTGGATCGAGCAGATCCCCTTCTCGGAGACGCGCAACTACGTCCAGCGCGTGATCGAGAACGTCGTCGTCTACCGTGCGCAGGACCCGGCGAGCCTGGCGCTCGAACATCCGCTGGCGCGTTTCATGCGCGCCCCGCGCTGATGGCGGCGCCGCAGCGGGTCACGGTCTCGGCCCGCGACGGGCTACGGCTCTCGGCGCTGGAATGGGCAGGGCCGGCCGGGCGGACGCCGCTGCTGGTGCTCTCGGGCATCTCGCGCACGGCGCTCGATGCGGAAACGGTGGTGGCGCGCCACGCCGGCCGGCGGCGGATCGTCGCACTGGACTATGCCGGGCACGGGGAGAGCGGGCGCGCCGCCGACCCGGCACGCTACCGGCCGGACCTGCTGGTGCGCGACGTGCTGGATGCCATGGCGGCGCTGCACCTGCACCGGGTCGCGGTGGTCGGCACCTCCTTCGGGGGGCTGGTCGCGATGGCGATGTCGGCGATGCGCCCGGCGGCGCTCGCCGCCGTGGCGCTGAACGACATCGGCCCGGCCATCGCGCCGATGGGCCGGGAGAAGGTGCTGGACCTGATCGGCAGCGACCACGCATTCCGCGACTTCGCCGCCGCCTCCGCCTGGTACCGGGAACGCCACCCACCGATGCCGCTGCTCGACGAGGCAGGCTGGGAGGCCTTCACGCGCCGGACCTATGCGGAAGGCCCGGACGGGCTCTGGCACCCGCGCTGGGACACGCGCATCGGGGAGCAGGTGGTGGGCGCCTCGGCCGGGCGGGCACCCGACCTCTGGGCCATGTTCCGCGGGCTCGACCGGCTGCCGCTGATGCTGGTCTGGGGGGACGCGAGCACGCTGCTGACCCCGCCGACGGTCGCCGAGATGCGCCGCCTGCGCCCGGACATGGCCGTCGTCGCGCTGCCGGGGACGGGGCACTCGCCGACGCTCGGGGAGGCACCGGCCGCCGATGCGCTCGAGGCCTTCCTGGAGGCGGTGCCGTGACGCCGGCGATGGCGGTCGCGACGCTCGGCGGCGTCGGGCGGCTGCGGCCGGCACCGGGCAGCTGGGGGTCGCTCGTGGTGCTGCCGGCGGCGCTGCTCGGGCCCACGGCCTGCCTGGCGTTGGCGGCCGCGGCGACGCTCGCGGGCTGGTGGGCGGTCAGCGCCCTGCCGGCCGCCGATTCCGACCCGGGCTGGATCGTGGTGGACGAGGCGGCGGGGATGCTGCTGGCGCTGGCCGCGCTGCCCGCGGGCGCGGGCTGGTTCTGGGTCGGCCTCGCCTTCCTGCTGTTCCGGGCCTTCGACATCCTGAAGCCCTGGCCGGTATCCTGGGCGGACGGGCTGCCGGGGGCGACGGGCGTGATGCTGGACGACATCCTGGCCGGCGCGATGGCGGGGGCGGCCCTGCTGGCGCTGGCCGCCTGGGGGGCGTGACCATGCTGCCGGAGACGACGCTCGATGCCGCGCGGGACCTGCTCGCCGCGCTGGAGGCGCGGGGCCTGACGCTCGCCACGGCGGAATCCTGCACCGGCGGGCTGATCGCCGCGGCGCTGACGGCCATCGCGGGGTCCTCGGCCGTCGTGACGGGGGGGTTCGTCACCTACTCCAACGCCGCCAAGGCGCGGATGGTCGGCGTGCGGGAGGAGACGCTCGCCGCCCATGGCGCGGTGAGCGAGCCCGTGGCGCGCGAGATGGCCGAGGGCGCGCTGGCCGCCGCCGGCGCCGACATCGCGCTGTCCTGCACCGGCATCGCGGGGCCGGGCGGCGCGACGCCGGGCAAGCCGGTCGGGCTGGTCTTCATCGGCTGCGCGCGGCGCGGCGGGCCGACCACGGTCGAACGACACGACTTTCCCGGCGACCGGACAGCGGTGCGCGCGGCGACCGTGGCCGCGGCGCTGCACCTGGCGGACAGAATGGCCGCGGCGCCGGGCTGAGCCCGGTTCAGCCTTGCCTGCGGAGTCCGCGACCGCTTAGTCTCAAATTAAGGATTCGTTGAGAGGCCCATGACCGCAGCCCTATCCCGGCGGCGCCTCCTGGCCGGCGCGGCGGCGTTCGCCGCGGCCGGCGGCGGGGCCGCGCGTGCATCGACCCCCGCCCGAGAACGCTGGATCTGGATCCAGAACAATGCCGGCGAGGAGGTGGCGGTCGCCTATCGCGCCGGGCAGGATTACAGCGGCCCGGCCTTCGCGCGGCTGCAGCATCTGTTCCGAGACCTGCGGGCGGAGACACCCGGCCCTATTCCGCCGCTGCTGGTCGACATGCTCTCCCTGCTGCAGGAACGCTTCGGCTACACCCGGCCGCTCCGGCTGATCTCCGGCTACCGGACGCCGGCGACCAATGCGTCCCTGCCGAATGCCGCGCCCAACAGCCTGCACATGCGGGGCATGGCGGCGGACATCGTGGTGCCCGGCCTGTCCCAGTCCGACGTGGTGACGCAGGCCACGACGCTGTCCCACTACCTCGGCTTCATGGGCATCGGCTGGTACGGGTCCTTCACCCACATGGACATCGGGCCGCAGGCGTCCTGGACCCGGATGCTGTAGGGGCCGCGCCCGTCCGGTTCAGCCGTGGCGCAGCTTCCACAGTATGAAGGCGCCGCCCGCGCCCATCACCGCGAGGATGATCCCGCCGGTCGCGGCGAGCTGGTTTTCAGCAAGGACCTCCGAGGGATCCTGCGCTGAGATCACGAAGGGCTGGCGCGTCTCGGGCTTGCGGATGCGGAAGGCGGCGGGCACGGCGGCTCCGTCGCCCCCGGCAGCGGGGCGGCGGGCGCGGCGTGGCTCGGCCTCGCCCATGGCGAAGATCGGGTCGCCCGCCAAGATGTAGCGCTCCACATAGCGATAGCGCACCGGGGAGGAGCCGAAGACCGAGTTGAAGGTGGACGTCACGCGCAGCGTCGGCGGGCTGTAGCTGCCCGGGTTCAGTTCCGGCTCGCCGGCGCTGCGGTCGGGCGTCGCGCTCTCGCCTTCCCAGGCGCTCCAGGCGGTTTCGTAGACGCGCGCGCCTTCCGGGGCGACGAGGCACGACGCCTTGCCGTCCGTCACCCGCAGCGGCTGGTCGCTGCTGTCGAGGAAGACGCGTTCCCATTGTGGCGCTTGCTCGTGCTTGCGCCGCTGGAGGGTTTCGGATGGCCGGAGTTCCTCGACCCAGGCCTCGAACCATGCGCAGCGGCGGCCCGAGAGCGGGGCCCGCAGGTTCCCGTCCCCCACATGTCCCCAGATCACGCGATAACCGGGCACGAGGTCCGCTATCTCGACCGGTCGCATGCGGGCCATGGTGCGCGCGACGTATTTCGACCAGACGGCGATCCCGATGCCGAGCCCGATCATGACAATCGGGAAGAGCATGAAGAAGGCGAAGAACGCGACAGGCATCGAGCTCATGCGGATCTCCCCCGGCAGGAAACACGGCGCTGGCGCGGTGGCCTCAGGGCGTGTTCGAGACTTCAGGCGGCGGTGAGGGCCGCCCGGATCTCGGCCACCGCTTCCTCGATCATTGGCGCCGTCACATCCAGATGCGTGCAGGCCCGCACGCGGCCGCCGAGGCCCGAGACCGCGACGCCGCGCATCTGCAGCTTCGCCTGCAGCTTCTCCACGGTCATGCCGGCGCCCTTGATGTCGAAGAAGACGAGGTTCGTGTCCGGTTCCTCGACCACCACGCCCGGGACCTGGCGCAGCCCGCGCGCGAGCGCCTTCGCATTCGCATGGTCCTCCGCCAGCCGGTCCACATGGTGGTCGAGGGCGTGGAGGCAGGCGGCGGCGCAGATGCCCGCCTGGCGCATCGAGCCGCCGAGCCGCTGCTTCCAGCGCCAGGCGCGGCCGATGAACTCATCGGTCCCGCACAGCACGGCGCCGAGCGGCGCGCCGAGGCCCTTCGTGAAGTCGAGCCACACGGAATCGTAGTTCGCGACCATGTCGGCCGGCGCGATGCCGGCGGCGACGCAGGCGTTCATCAGCCGCGCGCCGTCCATGTGCGTCGCCCAGCCCTGTTCGTGCGCCACGTCGGCCACGGCGTTGAGCTGCGCCAGCGGCCAGACCGCGCCGCCGCCGATATTGGCCGTCTGCTCGACCTCGAGCAGCCGCTGCGGCGGCGCGTAGCGGGTCTTCGGCCGGATCGCGGCGCGCACGTCCTCCGCCGTGAACATGCCGCGCGGGCCCTTCATCGGCATGATCTGCACGCCGGTCAGCGCGGCATGGGTGCCGCCCTCGCTGTGCAGGATGTGGCTGGTCTCGTGCGCGATGACCTCGTCGCCCTTGGAGCAGTGCGTGAGGATGGCGATGACGTTGCACATAGTGCCGGACGGCAGGTAGACGGCCGCCTCCTTGCCCATCAGCGCCGCCATGCGGTCGCAGAGAGCATGCACGGTCGGGTCGTCGCCATGCTGCTCGTCGCCGACCTCGGCCCGCATCATCGCGTCCTTCATCGCGGGCGTCGGGCGCGTCTGCGTGTCGGAATAGAGGTTGATGCGCACGGGCGGCGCGCCGGCGGGCGGGCGGTTCGGGGCGTGGACCATGGGTGTGGCGTCCTGCTGGGCTGTTGCGCGGAGGATGCCGCCTGCGCGACGATCCGGCCAGAGGGGGACGGGGCATGGTAGCCATCCGCAAGCTCGCGCTGTTGCGCGAGCAGGCGTTTTCGGAGATGGGCCGGGAGGGGGCGCGGCCGGTGGTGCGGGCCGTGGCGCTCGTCGCCATCGCCAACCCTTTCGCCGGGCGCTTCGCCGAGGATCTCTCGGAACTGGTCGATGCCGGGGCGGAACTCGCCGCGCGCGTCGCGCCCGACCTGCTGCGCCTGCTCGACGGGCCGGCGGTCTCCTATGGCAAGGGCGCGGTGGTCGGGCTGGCAGGCGAGATCGAGCACGGCCACGCGCTGCTGCACCCGCGCATGGGCGCGCCGCTCAGGGCCGCGATCGGCGGCGGTGCGGCGCTGATCCCCTCGGCGGCCAAGATCGGCGCGCCGGGGGCGGCGCTGGACCTGCCGCTCGGGCACAAGGACGACGCCTGGTCGCGCGGGCATTTCGACGCGATCACCGTCAGCCTGGGCGATGCGCCCCGGTCGGACGAGATCCTGGTCGTCATCGCGCTGGCCGACGGCGGGCGCCTGCTGCACCGGATCGGGGAGGGCGCGCCACGGTGAGTGCCGTGCCCATGGGCATCGCGCCGATCGAGGACGAGGAGCCCCGCGAGGGGCCGAGGCTGATGCTGGTGCCGGCGAATCTCGGCGGTTCGGTCCAGCATTTCTACCATTTCCTGCTCGGCTACATGCTGCCCTTCATCGAGCATTGCCACGAGCTCCGGCACGGGCACAGGTTCGTGCTGCGGGACTGCGGGCCGATGAACCGCCTGCTGGAGCAGCTCGACGACTTCCGCATCGGCCTGACGAGCCCGCACATGGTGCTGTCCTCCGTGATCGCGGCCAATGTCGCGGATGGCCGGCTGGCCCGGCTCATCGCCCCCGGCTTCGACCATCCCGAGGCCTATCGGCGCGACCGCTTCCTGCGGGTGCGGGAGACGATGCAGGCCCTCTATGCGGACCGGATCGCCGCCGCCGCGGCGCGATGGCCGGCCGCCGCCTCCGACCGGATGGTGCTGCTGGTGGACCGCGCGCCCGCCCCGGCCTTCTACCAGACGGGCGCGTCGGAGGTCCGGGGCTCGGGCGCGTCGCGCCGCAGCGTGCCGAACCTGGCCGAGGTGCAGGAGGCGCTGGCGGCGGTCGGCGACACCGTCGCGGTGCGGCTCGAGGACTGCGACCTGTTCGAGCAGATGATGCTGTTCTCCCGCGCCTGGCGCGTGGTCGGGCAGCACGGGGCGGGCCTGGCGCACATGATCTGGGCCAGGCCCGGCGCCGGGCTGGTCGAGATCCTGCCGAATCCGCAGAAACGCCCGGTGCCGCAGATCCTGCACGTTAGGTACTTCTCGGGCATTTGCCGGACCCTCGGCCTCGGCTGGAAGCCGGCGATCCAGGCGCACGACCACGCCGCGGTCCCACCCGCGGCGGTGCTCGAGGCGCTGTCAGCCCTCGGCTGAGGCTCAGCCGCTGGCGGAGGGCGCGGGGCGGCCCGAGGGAACCGGCACGGCATTCCGGCCATAGAGCGCCATGGCGCGCCGTTCGAAGGCGCGCACCATCAGGCGCACCGCCTCGTTGAACACGACGCCGATCGCCATCTGCAGGATGCGGGAGCGGAACTCGAAGTCGACGAAGAAGTCGACATCCACCCCTTCCGGCACCGGGCGGAAGCGCCAGTGGTTGTTGAGGTAGCGGAAGGGTCCCGTTTCGTAGGTGACGTGGATGTGGCCCGGGCGCTCGAGGCCGACGCGGGATCGGAAGGTCTCGCGGAACATCTTGAAGCCGATGGTGAGGTCGGCGACCAGCACCTGCTCGTCGCGCGTCAGCACGCGCGCGCCGACGCACCAGGGCAGGAATTCCGGGTAGCGGCGGACATCGGCCACCAGGTCGAACATCTGCTCCGGCGTGTAGCGGAGGATCTTGCGCTCGGCGTGGGTCGGCATGTCAGGCGCGCGCCAGCCTGGCCGCGCGCGCGTCGCGAAGCGCCGCGAAGTCGCGGTCGGCATGGTAGCTGCTGCGGGTCAGCGGCGTTGCCGAGACGAGCAGGAAGCCCTTGCCGCGGGCCGCCTTCGCGTAGTCCTCGAATTCGTCGGGCGGGACGAAGCGGTCGACGGCGGCGTGCTTGACGGTGGGCTGCAGGTACTGGCCGATGGTCAGGAAATCGACATCGGCGGAGCGCAGGTCGTCCATCACCTGCAGCACCTCGATCCGCTTCTCGCCCAACCCCACCATCAGGCCCGACTTCGTGAAGATCGAGGGGTCGAGCTGCTTCACGCGGTCGAGCAGCCGCAGCGAATGGTAGTAGCGCGCGCCTGGGCGGATGGTGGGGTAGAGCGCCGGCACGGTCTCGAGGTTGTGGTTGAAGACATCCGGCCGGGCCTCGACCACCACCTCCAGCGCGCCCTCCTTGCGCAAGAAGTCGGGCGTCAGGATCTCGATGGTGGTGCCGGGCGCGGCGGCGCGGATGGCGCGGATGGTCCGCGCGAAGTGTTCGGCGCCGCCATCGGCCAGGTCGTCGCGGTCGACGCTGGTGACGACCACGTGCTTCAGCCCGAGCGCGGCGACGGCCTCACCCACGCGGCGGGGCTCATCGGCGTCGAGCGCCTTCGGAATGCCGGTGGCGACATTGCAGAAGGAACAGGCGCGCGTGCAGGTCTCGCCCATGATCATCATGGTGGCGTGTCGCTGCGACCAGCATTCGCCGATGTTGGGGCAGGCCGCTTCCTCGCAGACCGTGACCAGCTTGTGCTCGCGCATCAGGGCGCGGGTCTCGTGGTAGATTGGGTGCGTCGGCGCCTTCACCCGGATCCAGGCGGGCTTGCGCTGGATGGGGTTGTCCGGGCGGTGCGCCTTCTCCGGGTGCCGGTCGGCGCCCTTGCGATGGTCGATTTCGACGCGCGTGGTCATGACCGGCATATAGATCCGCTTGCGGGCGACGACGAGGGCCTCATGCCTTCACCGCCCGCAGGCTGAGCGCCAGCGGCAGCCATGGCCGGTCCGGCCAGGTCCAGAGGCCCTGCGCGTCGCGCAGGCAGCCGGCGAAGGGCTTCCAGACGAGGCACGGATGCTCCCGCAGCCAGTCAAGGCCGAGTCCCGCCCCGCGCAGCGCGGCCAGGATGGACGCGAGGGGGTGCTGGAACTCGACGGTGAGGCTGTTGGTCAGCCGCGCCTCAGCATCCATGTAGTCGGCCGGATCGTCGAGCCGCCAGGGGCCGGGCTCGAAATAGGGGAAGCGCCAGCCGGGGAAGCCATCGGCGCAGGCGCCGCCATCGTCGAAGACCCGCGCCACCGGGTGCATGTCGGCGAAGTAGAGCGCCCCACCCGGGCGCAGCGCGAAGGCGATGGCCGCTGCCCAGGCCTCGAGGTCCGGCAGCCAGCAGATCGTGCCCCAGCTGGTGAAGACGAGGTCGAAGGCGCCCGCTTCGCCCGGCAGGACGGCCGGCGCGGCCAGCACGTCCGAGAGCACGAAACGCGCATTGGTCAGGCCGCATTCGGCGGCGAGGCTGCGTGCCGCGGCCAGCGCCGGCGGGCTGAAATCCACGCCCACGACACGCTTCGCCCCGCGCTGCGCCAGGGCCACGCTGTCGTCGCCCAGATGGCACTGCAGGTGCAGGATCGACAGGCCGGAGACATCGCCGATCTCCGCCTCCACGATCGCATCGAGCCGGCCACGTCCCGCCCGATGCGAGGATAGATCGTAGCCGCGCGGGCCGAGATGGAAGGCCGTGCGCTCGTCCCAGTTGGCCTGGTTGAGGCGCCGCCAGTCAGATGTGGATGACGCGGCCATAGGCGTCGAGCACCGATTCATGCATCGCTTCCGACACCGTCGGGTGCGGGAAGACGGTGTGCATGAGCTCCGCCTCGGTCGTCTCCAGCGTGCGGGCGATGCCGTAGCCCTGGATCATTTCGGTCACTTCCGGCCCGACCATATGGGCGCCGAGCAGCGCGCCGGTCTTGGCGTCGAACACCGTCTTCACGAAGCCCTCGGGCTCGCCCATCGCGATCGCCTTGCCGTTGCCGATGAATGGGAAGCGGCCGACCTTCAGCTCGTAGCCCTTCGCCTTGGCCGCGGCTTCGGTCAGGCCGACGCTCGCGACCTGCGGGCGGCAATAGGTGCAGCCAGGGATGTTGAGCACGTCCATGGCGTGCGGATGCATGCCCGCGATGGCTTCCACGGTGATGATGCCCTCGTGCGACGCCTTGTGCGCCAGCCAGGGCGGGCCGGTCAGGTCGCCGATGGCGTAGATGCCGGGTTCGCCGGTGCGGCCCATGGAGTCGGTGACGACATGCGTGCGGTCCACCTGGACCTTGGTGCCTTCCAGGCCGAGGTCTTCGACGTTGCCCACGATGCCGACCGCGCTGATGAGGCGGTCGGCCTTGATCTCTGTGACCTTGCCGCCGGCTTCAACGATGGCGGCGACGCTGTCGCCCTCCTTGCGCACGCCCTGCACCTTGGCGCCCACGATGACCTTCATCTTCTGCTTCTCGAAGGCCTTGTGGACGAAGGCGGAGACCTCCGCATCCTCGACCGGCAGGATGCGGTCCATGGCTTCGATCAGCGTCACCTCGGAACCCATGTTGAGGTAGAAGGACGCGAACTCGCTGCCGATCGCGCCCGAGCCGATGACGATGAGCCGCTTGGGCAGCGCGGGGGCGACCATCGCCTCCCGGTAGGACCAGATCAGCTTGCCGTCGGGCTCCATGCCCGGCAGCACGCGGGCGCGCGCGCCGGTGGCGAGGATGATGTGCTTGGCCGCGAGCTCGGCCACCGGCTTTCCGTCCTTGGTCACGGCGAGCTTGCCGGGGCCGGCCAGCTTCGCGTGGCCGTCGAAGACCGTGACCTTGTTCTTCTTCAGCAGGTGCTTCACGCCGCCGCTGAGCTGGCTTGCGACGCCACGGCTACGCTTCACCACCTTCGCGAAATCGAAGCGCACATTGTCGGCCGCGAAGCCATAGGCGTCGAGGCTGTGCAGCAGGTGGTTGATCTCGCTGGCCCTGAGCAGCGCCTTGGTCGGGATGCACCCCCAGTTCAGGCAGATGCCGCCGAGGTTCTCGCGCTCGACCAGCGCGACCTTCATCTTGAGCTGTGACGCGCGGATCGCGGCCACGTAGCCGCCGGGGCCGCCGCCCACCACCACCAGGTCGAATGTCTCGGCCATCACGCGGCCTCCTTCGCAAGGGTTGCGAGCGCGTCGCCGGCCAGGCGCCGCGTGATCCATTCCTTCAGCGCCTCGGCGCCCATCGCGTCGTAGGTCGCGATGGCCGGCGCGTTCCAGTCGAGCACGCTCCAGGCGAGGCGCCCGCCGCCTTCGGCCAGCGTGTCGGCCGCCAGCCGCGCGAACAGGGCGCGCGCGATGCCGCGGCGGCGATAGGCTGGCTCGACCCACAGATCCTCGAGCCACCGCCCGTGCTTCGCGAGGAAGGTGGAGAAGGTCCAGTGATAGAGCGCCATGCCGGCGGCCGCGCCGTCCACCTCCGCGATGAGGCAGCCGGCGCGCCGCGGCGTGCCGAACAGCGCGGCGTGGAAGTCGGCTTCCGTGCCGCGCGCCTCATGGGCAAGCCGCTCGTACTCGGCCAGCGCGCGGACGAAGCGGGCGATGGTCGGCACGTCGGCGGGCACCGCCTCCCGGATAGCCGGTGTCGTCACAGCAGCAGGCTCAGCGGATCCTCGATCGTGCGCTTCAGCGCCTGGATGAATTCCGCCGCCAGCGCGCCGTCGATGACGCGGTGGTCGACCGACAACGTGCAGGTCATCACCGTTGCGATCGCCAGCGCGCCGTCCTTCACCACCGGCTTCTGCAGCCCGGCCGAGACGGCGAGGATGCCGGCCTGCGGCGGGTTGATGATCGCCGAGAAGTCCGAGACGCCATACATGCCCATGTTGGAGATGGAGAAGCCGCCGCCCTGGAATTCCTCGGGCTTCAGCTTGCCGGATTTCGCCCGCGCGGCGAGGTCCTTCATCTCGGCGCTGATCGCCGCCAGCCCCTTGCGGTCGGCGCTCCGCACAATCGGCGTGATCAACCCTTCGGGGATGCTCACCGCCACCGAGATGTCGACATCGTGGTACTGGAGGATCGCATCCTCGGTCCAGGTCGCGTTGCAGGCGGGGAAGCGGCGGAGCGTCGCGGCGGTCGCCTTGATCACCAGGTCGTTGACCGACAGCTTGTAGGCGCCCGGCCCATCCTTGGGCGAGCGCGCATTGAGGTCGGCGCGCAGCTTCAGCAGCGCGTCGATCTCCATGTCCATCGTCACGTAGAAATGCGGGATGGTCGCCTTCGATTCAGACAGGCGGCGCGCGATCACCTTGCGCATGCTGCTGTTGGGCACCGCGGTATGCGGGGCCGTCACCGCGACCGGCGCGGCGGCGGGCTTCGCCGCGGGGGCGGCCGCCGGCGCGGGCGCCGCGGCGGGGCCGCGCGACAGCGCCGCCTCGATATCCGCCTTCACGATGCGGCCGTTGGGGCCGGACCCCTTCACGCCGGCCAGGTCGAGCCCGGCCTGCTGCGCCATGCGCCGCGCGAGGGGGCTCGCGAAGATGCGCTCCCCGTCCGCCCTCGTCGGCGGGGCCGCGGCTTCGCGCTGCGCGTCCTGCGGCGCGGAGGGTTTCGCGGCCGGTTTCGGCTCCGGCTTGCCCTCGGGCTCGGAGCCGGATTCAGCCGCGCGCGCCTCCGCGGGCTTCGGCTTCGGCCCGGACGAGGCGTCGGCGGGGACATCCTCGCCCTTCTCGACAAGCACGGCGATGACGTCGTTGACCTTCACGCCCTGGGTGCCGTCGGGCACCAGGATCCTGCCGAGGATGCCCTCGTCGACCGCTTCGACTTCCATCGTCGCCTTGTCGGTCTCGATCTCGGCGATGACGTCGCCGGCCTTGACCGTGTCGCCCTCCTTCTTGAGCCAGCGCGCCAGGTTGCCCTCCGTCATGGTGGGGGAGAGTGCCGGCATCAGGATGTTCGTCGCCATGGTCTCAGCCCCTCACTTGTACGTGACGCGCTTCGCCGCCTCGACCACCTGCTCGAGGCGGGGCAGCGCGAGCTTCTCGAGGTTCGCGGCATAGGGCATCGGGATGTCGAGCCCGTGCACGCGCACCGGCGGCGCATCGAGGTGGTCGAAGCAGGTCTCCATGATCTGCATCGCGACCTCGGCACCGATGCCGGCGTAGGGCCAGCCTTCCTCGATCGTCACCAGGCGGTTCGTCTTGCGGACGGAGTTCGCGATGGTCTCGGTATCCAGCGGTCGGAGGCTGCGGAGATTCACGACCTCGGCGCTGATGCCCTGTTCGGCCAGCTTCTCGGCCGCCTGCATCGCCATGCCGACCATGATCGAGAAGGCGACGATGGTGACATCCGTGCCAGGCCGCTCGACCTTCGCCTTGCCGATCGGCAAGACGAAATCCTCGGCCGTCGGGCAGTCGAAGGTCTGCCCGTACATGATCTCGTTCTCGAGCACGATGACCGGGTTCGGGTCGCGGATCGCGGCGCGCAGCAGGCCCTTCGCGTCCGCCGCACTCCAGGGCGCGACCACCTTCAGCCCCGG
This sequence comes from Roseomonas sp. HF4, assembly GCF_005222755.1. GTDB lineage: Bacteria > Pseudomonadota > Alphaproteobacteria > Acetobacterales > Acetobacteraceae > Neoroseomonas. Next base: position 228,509 of record NZ_STGD01000004.1, on the reverse strand, counting down.
GCAATGCGCGTACCAGGACGCGTAGCACTGCGAATGCTGGGCGGCGACGCGCGACGCCGCGCCGTTCGGCCCGCGGAAGACGATCTGGCAGCCGAGCTGCCCGCCCGACATGTAGAGCGTCTTGGCGGCCGAGTTGATGATCTGGTCGATCGCCTGCATCGAGAAGTTGAAGGTCATGAACTCGACGATCGGCTTAAGGCCGGTGAAGGCCGCGCCCACCGCCATGCCGGTGAAGCCGTGCTCGGTGATGGGCATATCCATCACGCGCCTGGGGCCGAATTCGTCGAGCAGGCCCTGGCTGATCTTGTAGGCACCCTGGTACTGGCCGACCTCCTCGCCGATCAGGAAGACATCGCGGTCGGCGCGCATCTCGGCGGCCATGGCGTCGCGCAGCGCCTCCCGCACCGTGATGGGCTTCGTGGGACCCCAGTCGCGCTCGGGCTGCATCTCGGGCGCGCGGGGTGCGGCAGGGACGGTGGGGTCGGCGCGAAGCGCGGTGCCAGCATCGGCGATCATCTTCTCGTTCTCGCGCGCGTTCTTGTTGGTGATGCCGTGCGCGGTCTCGGCCGCGCCGCCGGCGCCGCCGTCGAGTTCCGCGATCGGGCTGTTCACCTGCACGCCCTCGCTGCCCTCGGGCACCAGGATCGAGGTGATGGTGCCCTCGTCGACCGCCTCGACCTCCATGGTCGCCTTGTCGGTCTCGATCTCGGCGATCACGTCCCCGGAACGCACCGCGTCGCCTTCCTTCTTGAGCCAGCGCGCGAGCTTGCCCTCGGTCATGGTCGGCGAGAGCGCCGGCATCAGGATCACGGCACCCATCTCACTTCGCCCTTTCGCTGGACGCGCCGCCACCGGCGGCGCTTGGCACGAGAACGTCGGTCCAGAGCTCGCTCTCCGGCGGCTCCGGGCTCTCCTGCGCGAAGTCGGCGCTGTCCTGCACGATCGCCTTCACCTCGTCGTCGATCACCTTGAGCTCCGCCTCGGCCACGCCGAGCTGCTCCAGCAGCGTCTTGCGCACCGTCTCGATGCAGTCCGACGTCTCGCGCATCTTCTGCACTTCTTCCCGCGTGCGGTACTTGGCGGGGTCGGACATGGAATGGCCGCGATAGCGGTAGGTCTTCATCTCGAGCAGGTAGGGACCCTTGCCGGCGCGGCAGTGCGCCACGGCCCGCTCGGCCGCCTCCCGCACCGCGATCACGTCCATGCCGTTCACCTGCTCGCCGGGGATGCCCCAGGGGGCGCCGTTCTGCGACAGGTCGCGGGACGCGCTCGCGCGTTCCACGCTCGTGCCCATGCCGTACTTGTTGTTCTCGATCACGAAGATGCAGGGCAGCTTGAACAGCGCGGCAAGGTTCAGGCTCTCGAAGACCTGGCCCTGGTTCGAGGCGCCCTCGCCGAAATAGGCGACCGCCACGTTGTCGCTCTCGCGGTACCAGTTCGAGAAGGCGAGGCCCGCGCCGAGGCTCACCTGCGCGCCCACGATGCCATGCCCGCCGTAGAAGCCCTTCTCGCGCGAGAACATGTGCATGCTCCCGCCCTTGCCCTTGGAATAGCCGCCGATGCGGCCCGTGAGCTCCGCCATCACGCCGCGCGCCTCCATGCCGGTCGCCAGCATGTGCCCGTGGTCGCGGTAGGAGGTGATGACCTGGTCGCCCGGCTTCAGCGCCATCTGCATGCCGACCACGACCGCTTCCTGCCCGATGTAGAGATGGCAGAAGCCGCCGATCAGCCCCATTCCGTAGAGTTGGCCCGCCTTTTCCTCGAAGCGGCGGATCAGGAGCATGTCGCGATAGGCCCGCAGCAGGTCGTCCCGGGAAATCGGCGGTTCCTTGGCGCGCCCACGGCGCTTGGGGCTGGTATCGGCGGCCTTGGCCATGCGGCGCTCCTCCGGAAAGGCGATCTTTGCGTCACATAGGGCGGCGTCCGGCCAGCGCGCAAGCCGAGCGCGCCGAAAAAAGCGTGTTATTGCAATGCAATACGGCGATTAACCAATTCACGGTTAAGTCCTTGCCGGAACACGCGAAGCGAGGTAGGCGCGCAATAAAATTACGATATCGGGCCGTCTCCGCGCATCAGCGTGGCGGGGAACCCCCCGCCGCATCGCCGAATTGTTCCGCAGGCCCCGTATCAGTAGAGCCGCCGCTCCGGCCCGTAGGGCACAACGATCTCATTCGGCGCGACGAGGTTGAGCAGCGAGCGGGCCCGCTCGTCCAATTGGTCGCGGTCCAGCCGGTCGCCGCGCAGGCCGGCGACGCGCCGCTCCAGCGCGTCGCGCTCGGCCTCCGCCGCCGCCAGGTCGGCACGCGCATGGCGGATCTGCTCGAGCCGCCGCTCATGCGCCAGCGTGCCCCGCTCCCCATGCCGGGCATGCCAGACGAAATAGCCCGTGACCGAGAGGAACAGCACCGGAAGCACCATGGCCCTGGCCAGGCGCTTCATGGCCGACAGCAGCCGCATCAGGCGGTTGGCTCCATAAACTGAGACGGCGCAAGAGAATCAATGCGCCGCCTTCTTGTCCAGCACGAAGGTGCGGTCGCGGCGCCTTTTCTTCGGCGCCCCCCCGGCTGCGCCACCGGGAAGGGATTGCGGCTTCGCCAAGATGCATGCGCGTAGCCAGCCCACCCCGGCACGGCATCTTCGCCCGGTGGCCTGGCGCATGATGCCGGCCGGCGCCATCTGACCCGTGCGTTGGCTCAGCGGCGGATGGCGCCACGCCCCGCGTAGCGCGCCGCGGGACCCAGCCCCTGCTCGATCCGGATCAGCCGGTTGTACTTGGCCAGCCGGTCCGAGCGGGACAGCGAGCCGGTCTTGATCTGCCCGCAATTCGTGGCGACGGCGAGGTCGGCGATCGTCGCATCCTCGGTCTCGCCGGAGCGGTGACTCATCACCGCGCGGTAGCCGGCGCGGTGGGCGGTCTCGACCGCCTCCAGCGTCTCGGTCAGCGTGCCGATCTGGTTGACCTTCACCAGGATGGCGTTGGCCGTGCCGCGCTCGATGCCCTGGCGCAGGCGCTCGGGGTTCGTCACGAACAGGTCGTCGCCGACCAGCTGCACCCTGGCCCCGAGCCGGTCGGTCAGCGCCTTCCAGCCGTCCCAGTCGTCCTCGGCCATGCCGTCCTCGATCGAGACGATCGGCCACTTGGCGCAAAGCCCGGCCAGATAGTCCACCATGCCGCCGGCATCGAGGGTCTTGCCCTCGCCCTCCATGGCGTAGCGGCCGTCGCGGAAGAACTCGGTCGCCGCGCAATCGAGCGCGAAGACGACATCCTCGCCCACCCGGTGGCCGGCCGCCTCGCAGGCCTTGGCGATGAAGCCCAGCGCCTCGTCGGCCGAGCCGATGTTCGGCGCGAACCCGCCCTCGTCGCCGACATTGGTCGAATGCCCGGCATCGTGCAGCGCACGCTTCAGCGCCATGAACACCTCGGACCCGATCCGCACGGCGTCGGCGATCGTGCCGGCGCCCATCGGCATGATCATGAATTCCTGGATGTCGATCGGGTTGTCGGCATGCTGGCCGCCGTTGATGATGTTCATCATCGGCACCGGCAGCGTGCGCGCGAAGACGCCGCCGACATGGCGATAGAGCGGGATGTCGAGGTCGACCGCCGCCGCCTTGGCGACCGCCAGGCTCACCGCCAGCATGGCATTGGCGCCGAGCCGCCCCTTGTTCGGCGTGCCGTCCAGCTCGATCAGCGTCTCGTCGATCTTGACTTGGTCGAAGGCGTCGATGCCCGAGAGCGCGTCGAAGATCTCGCCCTCGACATTCGCGCAGGCCTTCAGCACGCCCTTGCCGCCGTAGCGGGACTTGTCGCCGTCGCGCAGTTCCACCGCCTCATGCGCGCCGGTCGAGGCACCGGAGGGCACGATGGCGTGGCCGCGCGCCCCGGTCTCCAGCACCACCTCGGCCTCGACGGTCGGGTTGCCGCGGCTGTCGAGGACCTCGCGGGCGATGATGTCGGCGATTGCGGCCATGCGGGCGGGCTCCGGGGAAGGTTCCGGGCGTGGCTACACCGGGGCGGCGGCGGCGAAAAGGTCCGGCGCCGCGAAACCGCGCGGCCTGCCGTCAGCGCGCCTGCACGATCACGCCCTGCAGGCGCGCCGTCGCGGCCTGCAGCCCCGCGAGGCCCGCCGCATCCCCCGCTCCGGCTGCGGCATGTGCGGCCGGCAGCGCGCCGAGCGCGGCCACCACCTCGGCCGCCGGCAGGTCCGGCGGATCCCCGGCCAGCGCCGCCTGCACGCGGTTCCAGAGCGCGATGCGGTCGGCCGGCGTCAGGTTGCGGTCGGTGCGGGCCGCCTCCAGCACGCCGCGCTGCGCGGCGCGCCAGGCCTCGTGGCGCTGCGCCAGCGCGCCGCGCAGCGCCGCGCGCCCATCCTGGCCCATCACCGCCTGCAGCAAGGCGACGCCGGCCTCGAGCGCCGCCTGGCGTTCGACGGCCAGCCGGGCGGCGTCCATGCCGGACGGGACCGGGGCGGCCAGGCTCCGCAACCCCTCAAGCCCGCGGCGGCGCTCGGCCTCGGAGGGCCAACGGGCCGGCACGGCGCGCAGCCCGGCCAAGGCGGCCTCGACGCGGCCGAGGGCGGCGGCGGCCTCCGTCTGGTCGGCCGGCGCCGTGCCGAGCGACAGCGCCGCGACGCGCCGCGCCTGGATCGCGACCAGGTCCATCCCGGGGTCGAGCACCGCCCCGGCCACGGGCGTCGCGAGCGGGGGCAGGCTGCGCGGCACCGTGCCGCCAGCGGCGAAGCGGAGCGAGGCCGCCTGCTCGACCTCCGCCCGTTCCCGCGCCGCGAGGTGGTCCACCACCAACCCGATCCGCAGGTCCGCGGCGGTGACGAGCGCGGCGTGCTGCGCAGCCGGGGGCAGGGGCGCGAAGGGCGCGGCGGTGCATCCGGACAGCAGCAGCAGCAGGACAGGCAGGTTCCGGCGGCGCATGGCGACCCTCCTCGGTGTTCGGCAGAGCCTACAGCAGGCGACGCCCTTGCGGCAGGACCGGGGCGGGCATGGGTGGCCTCGACCGCTGCGACCAGCCGGGGCGGTCCGGCTGGCGGCGCGGGGGCAGGGATCGGCGTCCGCGTGGTCGGGTCGGGAATGCATGGCGGTCGGTAAGGCATCCCGTTCGGCGCCGCGCGGGTCGCGAAGCCGGGTCTGCGCCAGCGCGTCGACATCGCGCCGGACGGCCATGAAGGCATCGGGACAGGGTGCGGTCCCGGCGTGGCCGGACCAGCGCCGGGCCTGTCATACTAGGCGACCGAAGGTCTGACCTGCCGTCCGCGGGGCCGAGGCGCCGAATGGCGCCCGCCGCAGGTGCGGCGAAGCCGAGGGCCGCGCATGCGGCCCGCCAGACATCCGGCGAAAGCCAGGGAAACCTGAGGGTTCCACGTCACACCGCAGGCGCGCCTTCGGCACGACGCGCCCGAGGGCATTCAAAGGTCGATGCAAGCGCTCGAAGACCTCGAACGCCGGTGTCAGCCGTTGCGGCGCGTCTGGCGCAGGTCGCGCTGGAGTTCGATGCGCAGGCCTGCCCGGTCGCAGGGGGCCAGGATGCGCGATGGCAGGCCCGTCGCGATCGGAAGAGGGTCGGTGCGCGGCCGGGAATGCCCCGCCAGGCGGACATCGACGCCGGCGATGCCGCGGTTGCGGATCACTTCCCCCCATTCGCCGGCATGGGCCGTGACCGGATCGCCGGGTTCGTCCCGGAGCAGGCGCACAAGGTCGCCAGGCTCGTAGTCGGGCACGGCGCTTCCGTCGTCGAGATACGCGATCCGCATGCAACCCCCGGGATGCGACCTCGCCTGACTACGCCCGCGGGGGTGAAGGAAGCCTTGCGCCGCGCGGCCGCGGGTCGCTACCCGCCATCCCCCGGACGCCGCCCGGCCCAGAACAGCCAGACGATCCAGCCGAAGGCGGCCACGAAGATCGCGTGCGCGCCGAGGGCGACCAGCACCACCTCCGGGTTCCAGCCCGCGGCGGCCATAGTGCGGAACGCCGCAGGGACGGACCACCAGAGCACGAACGCCATCGCGGCCGCGAGCACCGCCGCCACGATGGGGCGGCGCGGCATGGGCGGCAGGCCGGGCGGGCGCGCCATGGCTCAGCCCGACTTGGCGAGCGCGTCGAAGGCCTTGAGGCGGGCGATCAGCGCCGGCATCTGCCGCAGCGGGATCATGTTCGGCCCGTCGGACGGCGCATGGTCGGGGTCGGGGTGCGTCTCGATGAACACCGCTGCGACGCCGACCGCGACCGCCGCGCGCGCCAGGACGGGCGCGAATTCGCGCTGCCCGCCGCTGCTGGTCCCCTGCCCGCCCGGCTGCTGCACGGCATGGGTCGCATCCATCACCACGGGGTATCCGGTCTGCGCCATGATCGGCAGGGAGCGCATGTCGGCAACCAGCGTGTTGTAGCCGAAGGAGGAGCCGCGTTCGCAGAGCAGGATGCTGTGATTGCCGGTGGAGGCGATCTTGGCGGCGACGTTGACCATGTCCCAGGGCGCCAGGAACTGGCCCTTCTTGACGTTGATCGCGCGCCCCGTCGCCCCGGCCGCCAGCAGGAGGTCGGTCTGGCGGCAGAGGAAGGCCGGGATCTGCAGCACGTCCACGGCCTCGGCCGCGGGCGCGCATTGTTCGGAGGCGTGCACGTCGGTCAGCGTCGGCAGGCCGGTCGTGTCGCGCACCTCGGCCAGGATCGCGAGGCCTTCCGCCATGCCGATGCCGCGCGCGGCATTCACCGAGGTGCGGTTCGCCTTGTCGAAGGAGGATTTGTAGATCAGCGGCACGCCGGCAGCGGCGGCGATCTCGGCCAGCGCGGCGCCCATCTCGAGCGCATGGGCGCGGCTTTCGATCTGGCAGGGGCCGCACAGGAACACGAGCGGCCTGTCGTTGCCGATGGTGACGGGGCCGACTTTGACGTGGCGCATCAGGAGCCTCTGTTTCGCTAGACTACTGAGCTTCTAGGGCCTTGGCGGCACTGGTGGCGAGAGGGCGTCCGCCCGTCTCGCCCGCGCCGCGGCAAAGGCCGAGAGGCCTTGGCGAACCCTCCTGCGGGCGCAGGCAAGCCCGGCTACCTCTCCCGCGGAGGTTCGGGGCCCGGACTGCAGCCGCGGTCGCCATGAGGGCCAGGCATCGGCGGTTCACCCCGACGACGCCTGGCGTCCCTGCCGGCTTGTCCCCTCCGCGCAACGCCGAGGCGCGGCAGCGACGGACAAGACGGATCCGCGAGAGGCCTCACGGCCAGACCGGGAGGCCTTCCAGCCCTGCGGTTTCCGGCAGGCCGCAGATCAGGTTCGCATTCTGTATGGCCTGGCCGGCCGCGCCCTTGCCCAGATTGTCCACCACGCCCATCGCTATCACCAGGTTGCGCTTCGGATCGGCTGCATAGCTGACGAATGAGAGGTTCGAGCCGGTCGCCCATTTGGTCTGCGGCGGCGTGTCGGTGACGCGGACGAACGCCCGATCGGCGTAGAAGCGCCGGGCCGCGTCCAGGCATTGCCCGGTGGTGGCGCTGCCACGGCAGTAGATGGTGACGAGCACGCCGCGGGTCATGGGCACCAGGTGTGGCGTGAACACGAGCCCGGCCGCGTTGCCGCCGCTCAGCCGCTCGATCGTGCTGGCCATCTCGGGCATGTGGACGTGCTGGAGCAGGCCGTAGGGCGCCAGGTTCTCGTTGCTTTCGGCAAAGCCGAACCTGTTGTCGGCGCCGCCACGACCGGCACCGGAGATGCCGGTCTTGGCGTCGATCACGATGTTGCCGGGCTCGATGAGTCCGTTCACCAGCAACGGCGCCAATGCGTTCAGCGTCGCCGCGGGGAAGCAGCCGGGATTGGCAACGCGCGCCTGACCCTCGATCCGCGCTGGCCAGACGTCGGCGAGGCCGTAGGCCCAACCTTCGGCGTATCGGTGGTCGCCGCCGATGTCGACGATCCTCACCTCCCTGGGGACGCGCGCCAGCGCCTGTGCCGAACTGCCGGTGGGGAGAGAGGCGAAGAGCAGGTCGAGCTGCGGCAGGATCGCGGGGTCCCACTTCTCGATCACCAGCCCGGCGAGCCTGGCCGGCACGCCAGGGAAGCGGTCAACCAATCGGCTGCCGGCGCTGCCCTCGCCTGCGGCGTAGACGAGTTCGAAAGACGGGTGATTCGCGACCAGGCGCATCGCCTCGCCGCCACCAAAACCGCTGATTCCGACGATGCCGATGCGAATGCTCATCCTGGTGTCCTGTTGCTGGGGTGGGGGCAAAGAAAAACCCCCGAAGCCGGGGGCTGCGGGGGTCTGAAGATGCGGGCCGATGGCCCCTTGGAGGTGGACCGCTACGGGGCGGGCCTCACCGGGGCAGGGGCCTGTCTGCACGCAGCCACGCGAGCCGCCGCAAGGACATTGCGGCGGCGTCGGCCTGCGGTGCTGAGGTGAAGCCCGTGCATGACGCGACGCTAGGTGTTCGCCCGAACGCCTGTCAACACGGTCTTCACCGAGTTGCACGGCACCAGGTGACGGTTCCCAAAGGCCTTTCGGCCTTTGGTGGGGTGGGGTTCAGGGGAGGGGCAAGGCCCATCCCCGCCCGCGTCACACCAGCCGCGCCTGCTTCACCGCCGCCCCCACGAATCCCGCGAACAGCGGATGCGGGTCGAACGGCTTCGACTTCAGTTCCGGGTGGTACTGCACGCCGATGAACCAGGGGTGGTCCGGGTACTCCACGATCTCGGGCAGCACGCCGTCCGGCGACATGCCCGAGAAGCGCAGCCCCGCCGCCTCCAGCCGGTCCTTGAAGGCGACGTTGACCTCGAAGCGGTGGCGGTGGCGTTCCTCGATGGCCCCAGCGCCGCCATAGACCTCCCGCACCAGGGATCCCTCGGCAAGCGCGGCCGGATAGGCGCCGAGGCGCATCGTGCCGCCGAGGTTGCCGCGCGCATCCCGTCGCTCGACCTCGTTGCCGCGCAGCCATTCGGTCAGCAGCCCGACCACCGGCTCGGCACAGGGGCCAAATTCCGTGGAGGACGCGCCCCGGATGCCGAGCAGGTTCCGCGCCGCCTCGATCACGGCCATCTGCATGCCGAAGCAGATGCCGAAGAACGGCACGCGGCGCTCGCGCGCGAAGCGCACCGCCTCGATCTTGCCCTCGGTGCCGCGTTCGCCGAAGCCGCCGGGCACCAGGATGCCGTGCACATGCTCGAGCCGCGCCACCGCCTCGGCGTCGTCCTCGAAGATCTGGCTGTCCACCCAGTCGAGCCGCACCTTGACGTTGTGCGCGATGCCGCCGTGCGTCAGCGCCTCGGACAGGGATTTATAGGCGTCGAGCAGGTTCGTGTACTTGCCGACGATCGCGATGGTGACCTCGCCCTCCGGCTCCTTCACCGCCTGCACGATGCGCTCCCACCGGCCGAGATCGGGCTCGCCATAGGCCGAGAGGCCGAAATGGCGGAGCACTTCCCGGTCCATCCCCTCCCGGTGGTAGGCGAGCGGCACCTCGTAGATGGTCGAGGCATCGAGCGCCGGGATCACGCTTTCCGGGCGCACGTTGCAGAACAGCGCGATCTTCCGGCGCTCGTTCTCCGGGATCGGCCGGTCGCAGCGGCACAGCAGGATCTGCGGCTGGATGCCGAGGCCGAGCAGCTCCTTCACGCTGTGCTGCGTCGGCTTGGTCTTGAGCTCGCCGGCCGACGGGATGTAGGGCACCAGCGTCAGGTGCACGAACAGGCTGCGCTGCGGGCCGAGTTCGTTGGCCAGCTGGCGCATGGCTTCCAGGAAGGGCAGGCTCTCGATGTCGCCGACCGTGCCGCCGATCTCGACCAGCACGAAGTCGTAGCCGTCGGTCTCGGCCTGGATGACTTCCTTGATCTTGTCGGTGATGTGCGGAATGACCTGCACCGTCCCGCCGAGGTAGTCGCCCCGGCGCTCGGCCGCGATCACGTCGAGGTAGAGCCGCCCGGTCGTCCAGTTGTCCGGCTTGCGGGCGGGCACCCCCGTGAAGCGTTCATAGTGGCCAAGGTCGAGGTCGGTCTCGGCCCCGTCGTCGGTCACGTAGACCTCGCCGTGCTGGTAGGGGCTCATCGTCCCCGGGTCGACGTTGAGGTAGGGGTCGAGCTTGCGCAGCCGGACCTTGTAGCCACGGGCCTGCAACAACGCGCCGAGGGAGGCGGAGGCGATGCCCTTGCCGAGGGAGGAGACCACGCCGCCGGTGATGAAGACGAACCGCGCCATGGGCGCCCTCCATAACAACTCGCGCGTGATGCCGCCACCCGCGCGATTGGCGGGGCGGCCAAGCGCCCGGAAGTGATTGCGAAGACTGGACTAGTTGGTGGGCACGGCCGGGGCGGCGGGCAGGCTGGGCACGCTGGCCGGCGGCGAATCGAGGATCGAGCGGTTCTGCTGCGACGCCCCCTTGTTCAGGATGGCGAGCGTCAGTGCGATCGAGAAGAACAGCGCGCCGAGGATCGCCGTCGCGCGCGTCAGGAGGTTCGCGGTGCCGCGCCCGCCCATGAACGACCCCATGCCGCCGCCGGACGACCCGACGCCGAGGCCGCCGCCCTCGCTGCGCTGCAGCAGCACGACGCCGATCAGCGCCAGGGTGACGAAAAGATGGAGGACGAGCAGGACGGTGGTCATGGTGCCGGGGCTTTTAGCGGAGGCGGCCGGGCGCTGCCAGTAGGGATGACGCGAGCGTCCTGGCGAGGGCTCAGGCCGCGGCGCGCGCGATCCCGAGGAAATCCTCCGCCACAAGGCTCGCGCCACCCACCAGCGCGCCATCCACATGCGGCAGCGCCAGGATCGCGGCCGCGTTCGAGGGCTTCACCGAGCCGCCATAGAGGATGCGCAGCGTCGCCCCCGCCCCCGGGAAGGCGGCGACCAGCCGGGCGCGGATCATGGCGTGCATGGCGGCGATGTCGGCCTCGGTCGGCGTCCGGCCGGTGCCGATCGCCCAGACCGGTTCGTAGGCGACGACCCCGCCGGCCGCGCCGAAGCCTTCCGGCAGGCTGCCCGCGACCTGCTCGGCGACCACCTCCTCGGCCCGGCCGAGCAGGCGGTCGTCCTCGGGCTCGCCGACGCAGACGATGGGGGTCAGCCCGGCGGCGATCGCGGCCTCGGCCTTGGCGCGCACCGTGGGGTCGGTCTCGCGGTAGGCGGCCCGGCGCTCGGAATGGCCGAGGATGACGAAGCGCGCCCCCGCATCGGCCAGCATCGGCGCCGCGATGTCCCCGGTATGGGCGCCCTTGGCGGCCGCGTGGCAATCCTGCCCGCCGACCGCGACCGGGCCGCCGGCCAGCGCCGCGGCCAAGGCCGCGAGGAGCGTGGCGGGCGGGCAGACGACGAGGTCCGCCGGCAGGCCCCCGGCCCCCGCCGCCACCGCCCGCGCCAGGGCGAGCCCATCGGCGGCCATCCCGTGCATCTTCCAGTTGCCGGCGATCAGGGGGCGCACTCCGGGGGTCATGGGCATCTCCTCGAACCTGGCGACCCGGTTACCGGTGCCCTTCGGCCCTGTCCATGCCCTGAGCCCCTTCCGCCGCCCCCGGCACGCGGGTAAGGACGCGCCATGCTCACCGCGCTCCGCCGCATGGCCGGCACCTGGGTCGCCAAGATCCTCTTCGCCCTTCTCGTCCTGTCCTTCGCCGTCTGGGGGATCGAGGACGTCGTCCGCAACCTCGGCCGCGAGACCGCGGTCGCGACCGTGGGCAGCGAGAAGATCGAGCTGACCGAGGCGCAGGCCGCCGCGCGACGGGAGATGAGCCGCATCGCCCGCCAGCTCGGCAGCCGCTTCGAGGCGGACGAGAACATCCGCCGCGCCGTCGCCGCCTCGGCGCTGGAACAGCTGGTCTCGGACCGGGCGCTGCGGGTCGAGGCCCGGCGGATGGGCCTGGCCGCCCCCGCCGGCACGGTGCGCGACGCGGTCTTCGCCATCCCCGGCCTGACCGGCTCGGACGGCGCCTTTTCCCGCCCGCTGCTCGACAGCCTGCTCCGGCAGAACGACCTGAACGAGGCGCAGTTCCTCCAGATCATCGCGGGCGACGTGCTGCGCCAGCAGCTGGCCGGCGCGGTGCGCGCCGGCGCCAGCGCACCCGATGCGATGACCGCGCCGCTGCTCGCCTGGGCGATGGAGCGGCGCGTGGCGGACGTGGTCGTGGTCCCGCTGGCCGCCATGCCCGAGCCGGAGGCCCCGACCGAAGCGCAGCTCCGCCGCTGGCAGGAGAACAACCCGGCCCGCTTCTCCGCCCCCGAGTACCGCCAGGCGGCGATCGCCCTGCTGACGACGGACGCCGTCGCGGCCGAGATCGAGGTGCCCGACAGCGCGCTGGCCGAGGCCTACGAGCAGCGCCGCGCGCAGTACGACACGCCGGAGCGCCGGGCGATCCGCCAGGCTGTGCTGCCGGAGGAAGCGGCGGCGCGCGAACTGGCCGCCACCTGGCGCGGCGGGGCCGAGTTCGAGGCCGTCGAGGCCGCGGCCACCGCGGCCGGTGGCTCGGCGGCCAACCTCGGCCTGCTGGACCGCGCGACGCTGCCGATCCCGGCGGTGGCCGAGGCCGCCTTCGCCGCCGCCCCCGGCAGCGTCGCCGATCCGGTGCAAAGCCCCTTCGGCTGGCATGTCCTGCAGGTCGAGCGCATCGAGCCGGCGACCACCCGGACCCTGGCCGAGGTGCGCGAGGAATTGCGCCGCGAGGTCGCCCGCGACCGCGCGGCCGACCAGGCCTATGAGCGCGCGAACCGCGTCGAGGACGCGCTGGCCGGCGGCTCCGGCATCGCCGAGGCCGCGCAGCGCTTCGGCCTGCAGCTCGTGACCGTCACGCTGGATGCCTCCGGGCGCGACCCGGCGGGCGAGACGGTCGCGCTGCCCCTGCCCGACGCGCAGCGCGAGGAGCTGCTCCGCGCGGTCTTCGCCGCGCGGCAGGGCGACGCGCCCCGCATGGCCGAGATGGGCGACGCCTTCGTGGCGATCGAGATCCGCAACGTGACGCCGCCGGCGCTCCGACCCTTCGAGACCGTGGAGGCCGCCGTGCGCGAAGGCTACCTGGCCGAGGCGCGCCGCCGGGCGGCCGAGGAGCGCGCCGCCGGGCTGCTCGCCGCCCTCCGCGCCGGCCGCAGCGCGGCCGAGGCGGCGCAGGAGGCCGGGCTGCCGCTGGCCCGCCTCGGCCCCTTCGGCCGCAACCCCGCCACCGCCGCGCCGCTGCCGCCGGAACTGGTGGCGCCGCTGTTCGAGGCCGCGCCCGACGGCGCGACAATGGCCGAGACGCGGGACGGCTTCGCGGTCGCGCGGCTGGTCGACATCGTGCGCTTCGACCCGGCGTCGGACCCGCTCGGCCTCGGCCGCGTCAGGGCCGAGGTCGAGGAGGCGATGCAGGAGGAGCTCGAACAGCAATTCGCCGTCGCACTGCGCGCCCGCGCCGGCGTGACCGTCAACCGGAACCTGCTGGAACAGGTGACCGGCCGATGAACGGGACGGGCTTCGCCGCCCTCCGCGCGGCGCTCGAGGCAGGGCGCGGCAGCATCCTGGTGCGCGAGCGCGTGGCGGACCTCGACACGCCCGTCGGCGCCTTCCTGAAGCTGACCGGCGGCGCGCAAGCCAACGCCTTCCTGCTGGAATCGATCGAAGGGGGCGCCGCGCGCGGCCGCTATTCGGCGATCGGCCTGGCCCCCGACCTGGTCTGGCGCTGCCGCGACGGCCAGGCCGAGATCAACCGCCACGCCCTGTCGGCTCCGCACGCCTTCGTGGCCGACGAAGCGCCCGCGCTCGACAGCCTGCGCCGCCTTATCGCCGAATGCCGGATGCCCGTGCCGCCGGGCCTCCCACCCATGGCGGCGGGGCTGTTCGGCTACCTCGGCTACGACATGGTCCGGCTGATCGAGCGCCTGCCGGCGACCAACCCCGACGTGCTCGGCATCCCCGACGCCGTGCTGACCCGCCCGACCCTGATGGCGGTCTTCGACCATGTGCGGGACACGCTGACCCTCTGCGCCCCGGTCTGGCCCGGCGCCGAGCCGCAGGCCGCCTGGGAGGCGGCGAATGCGCGCCTCGATGAGGCCGAGGCCGCGCTCGACCGGCCTGTGCCGCGCGCCGCCCCGCCCGCAAGCCTGCCCGCGCAGCCCGCGCCCGCGAGCAACTTCACCGAGGCCGGCTACATCGCGGCGGTCGAGCGCGCCAAGGAATACATCCGGGCCGGCGACGCCTTCCAGATCGTGCCGGCGCAGCGCTTCTCCGCGCCCTTCGCGCTGCCGCCCTTCGCCCTCTATCGCGCGCTGCGCCGGATCAATCCCGCGCCCTTCCTGGTGTTCGGGGATTTCGGCGGGTTCTCCGTCGTGGCCGCGAGCCCCGAGATCCTGGTGCGCTGCCGCGACAACACGGTCACCGTCCGCCCGCTGGCCGGCACGCGCCGCCGCGGCGCGACGCCCGAGGAGGACCGCGCGCTGGAGGCCGAGCTACTGGCCGACCCGAAGGAACGCGCCGAGCACCTGATGCTGCTCGACCTCGGCCGCAACGATGTCGGCCGCGTCGCCGCGATCGGCTCCGTCAAGGTGACGGCGCAGTTCCAGGTCGAGCGCTATTCGCAGGTCATGCACATCGGATCCGAGGTGCAGGGCCGGCTGCGGGACGGTCTCGACGCGCTCGATGCCTACTGCGCCGGCTTCCCGGCGGGCACGCTCACCGGCGCGCCGAAGATCCGCGCCATGGAGATCATCGAGGAACTCGAGCCCTCCCGCCGCGGCCTCTATGCTGGCGGCATCGGGTATTTCGGCGCCGATGGCGGCATGGACACCTGCATCGCGCTGCGCACCGCGCTGGTGAAGGACGGCACGATGTACGTGCAGGCCGGCGCCGGCGTGGTGGCCGATTCCGACCCGAAGGCGGAATATGAGGAGACGGTGCAGAAGGCGCGCGCCCTGTTCCGCGCGGCCGAGGAGGCGGTGCGCTTCGCCTCCGGCCGGCGCTGACGCCGTGGCGGGGCCGGACCTCGACCCGATCCTCCGGCTGATCGAGGACGCGCGGGAGTCCGGCCGCGCGCTGGAAGCGGCCGTGGCGCTGCGGCGCCTGCGCGCCCTGGCGCCGGACGACCTCGGCCTGCAGGTGGCGCATGCGCGGACCTGCTTCGCCGCCGGCCTCTGGGCCGAGGCGTGGGACGCCTTCGAGGTGCGCTTCCGCCTGATGCCGGAGGCCTACCCCCAGGTGACGCGCCAGGGGCCGCGCGGCCCCGAGCCCGTGGCGCCCTGGCGCGGCGGCGAGGCGCCCGGGGCGGTGCTGGTGATGGGGGAGCAGGGCCTCGGCGACACAATCCAGTTCGCCCGCTACCTGCCCCTGCTGCGCGACCGCGGCGCGCGGGTCCACGCGGTGCTCGACCGGCGGCTCCATCGTCTGCTCGCGCCGCTCTGCGAGGGGATCGAACTCCGGCCTGCGGCCGATCCCGGCGGAATTGCCGCATCGGCCTGGCTGCCGCTGCTGAACCTGCCGCGTGCGCTCGGCCTGCGGCCGCAGCAGTATCGCGGGCGGATCCCCTACCTCGCGGCCGATCCGGACCGCCTGGAACGCTGGCGCCGGCGCATCGGCCCGGAGGGGCTGCGGATCGGCATCGCCTGGCAAGGCAATCCGGCCGCGCCCGTGGACGGCCACCGCTCGGCGCCGCTCGCCGCCTTCGCGCCGCTCGCACGGATCGAGGGCGCGCGCCTGGTGTCCCTGCAGAAGGGGCCGGGCGAGGAGCAGGATGCGCCCTTCCCCCTCGACCGGCTCGGGCCGGAACTGGACGTCGGGGCGGACGCCTTCCTCGACACGGCGGCGGCCATCGCGGCGATGGACCTCGTGGTCACGGTGGACACGGCCGCGGTCCACCTCGCGGGGGCGCTCGGCAAGCCCGTGCTGATGCTGGCCCATGGGCGCCACGCCGACTGGCGCTGGCAGCCGGGGCGGGAGGACAGCGTCTGGTACCCGACGCTGCGCATCCTCCGATGCCCCGATGGCGGGGGGGACTGGCAGGCGGCTGCGGCGCGCGCGGCCTTCCTGGTGCGCACCGGGGACCTGCCGCCGGAAGCGTGACGCGGGGCCTCAGCGCCCGACGATGGCCATCATCTCGGCCAGGTGCAGGAGCGTCCAGGCCGCGCTGGCGAGCAGCGCCGCCCAGATCATGCCGCGCCCGAGCCACGGCCGCCCGGTCCGGCGGACGACCTCGCCCGCGACGGCCAGCACGACCATCGCGACCGGCACCGTCCATGTCAGCCCGTCAAGCAGTTCCGTCACGCCTGGCTCTCCCGGACCACCGCATCCTCCCCTTCGCGGGCCGCGCGCGGCGGCGCCACGCCGGGGTCGTCCGGCCGATGCGCCGTGCCGGTGTTCGGCGACCTCCGGCCCCCGCGCAGGCTAGAGGAGCGCCCGATCGGATGGAACCGCTGAGCGGTTCCGCCGATCGGGCATAAGCTGTTCGGGACCATATGCCTTCTAAAGCGAGATATCCGATCGGATGTATCCATCTGATCGGATCTTGCTTCAGTCTCTCGCCACGCCGAGGGGAACCGGGTCGCCAGACGCCGACCTTGATTCCCCCGCGCGTCGGGTCCAAGGATCACGCGCCATGATCCTGCTGATCGACAACTACGACAGTTTCACCTTCAACCTTTTCCACTTCCTGGGCGACCTCGGGGCGCAGGTGGAGGTGCGGCGGAACGACGCGATAGACCCGCAGGGCGTTCTCGCGATGAAGCCCGAGGCGGTCGTGCTCTCTCCCGGCCCCTGCACGCCGAACGAAGCGGGCATCTGCCTGCCGCTGATCGCGCTCGCCGCCGAGGCGCGGCTGCCCGTGCTCGGCGTCTGCCTAGGCCACCAGGCGATCGGGCAGGCCTTCGGGGGCCGGGTGATCCGCGCCCCGGAACCCGTACACGGCAAGGTCTGGCAGGTGCATCACGCCGGGCGCGACGTCTTCGCCGGCATCCCCTCCCCCTTCGCGGCCACGCGCTACCATTCCCTGATCGTGGAGCGCGGCTCGATGCCCGACTGCCTCGACGTCACGGCCTGGACCGAGGACGGGCTGGTGATGGGCCTGAAGCATCGCGACCTGCCGATCTCGGGCGTGCAGTTCCACCCGGAGAGCATCGCCTCCGCCCATGGCCACGACCTGCTGCGCAACTTCCTGACCCTCGCCGGCGCCCGCCTGCCCGTCCCTGCCTGAGCGCCATGTCCCTCAAGCCCATCCTGGCGCGCCTCGCCGCCGCCGAACGCCTTTCGGAATCCGAGGCCGAGGACGCCTTCGGCATCATCATGGGCGGCGAGGCGACGCCCGCGCAGATCGCCGGCCTGCTGATGGCCCTGCGCGTACGCGGCGAGACGGTGGCCGAGATGACCGGCGCCGTGCGTGCCATGCGCGCGCGCATGGTGGCGGTCGAGGCGCCGGCCGATGCGATGGACATCGTCGGCACCGGCGGCGACGCGGCGGGCACGCTCAACATCAGCACGGCGGCGGCCATGGTGGTGGCGGGCGCGGGCGTGCCGGTCGCCAAGCACGGCAACCGGGCGCTGTCCTCGCGCTCGGGCGCGGCGGACGCGCTCTCGGCGCTCGGCATCTCGCTCGACCTGCCCTTCGAGCGCCTGCCGGGCGTGCTGCGCGACGCCGGCATGGTCTTCCTCATGGCGCCACGGCACCATGCCTCGATGCGCCATGCGGCCGGGCCGCGGGTGGAACTCGGCACGCGCACCATCTTCAACCTGCTGGGCCCGCTCGCGAACCCCGCGCGCGTGCGGCGCCAGATGACCGGCGCCTTCGCCCCCGAATGGCTGCGCCCGATGGCCGAGGCGCTCGGCCGCCTCGGCACGGAGCGCGCGTGGCTAGTGCATGGCCAGGGGCTCGACGAGCTGACGCTCGCCGGCGAGAGCCAGGTGGTGGCCCTCGAGCCCGACGGGTCGCTCCGCGACTTCACCGTGGTGCCGGAGGATGCCGGGCTGGCGCGCGCGCCCGCCTCGGCGCTCAAGGGCGGCGACCCGGCCGAGAATGCCGCGGCGCTCGAAGCCTTGCTGCGCGGCGCGCCCGGACCCTACCGCGATGTCGTGCTGCTGAACGCCGCGGCGTCGCTGATCGTGGCCGACCGCGCCGCCGACCTGCGCGAGGGCGCGGCGCTGGCCGCCCGCGCGATAGACGAAGGGACGGCGCTTGGCGTACTCACGCGCCTCCGCGCCCTCTGCCCCCCCAAGGACGCCGCCGCATGAACGCCCCCCATGTCGTGACCACCGCCGCCGGCATCGTCTCGGTCCCCGATGTCCTGGTCCGCATCGTCGCCGACAAGGAGAAGGAGGTTGCCGAGCGCATGGCCGCGACCTCGCAATCCGAGATCGAGCGCGCCGCGGCGCATGCGCCCCCGGTGCGCGATTTCGTGGGTGCCCTCTGCGCCCGGATCGGGGAGGGCCGCACGGGGCTGATCGCCGAGATCAAGCGCGCATCGCCCTCCGGCGGGCTGATCCGCGACCCCTTCGACCCGCCGGCGCTGGCGAAGGCCTATGAGGAGGGCGGCGCCGCGTGCCTGTCGATCCTGACCGACGCCCCCTATTTCCAGGGCGCGCGGGAGCATCTGGAAGGCGCGCGCGCGGCCTGTTCCCTGCCCGTGCTGCGCAAGGACTTCATGATCCACCCCTGGCAGGTCTTCGAGGCGCGCGCGATGGGCGCCGACGCCATCCTGCTGATCATGGCCTGCCTGTCGGACGACATGGCGGCGGAACTGCTGGAACTTGCCCGTTCGCTCGACATGGCGGTGCTGGCCGAGGTGCACGACCGCAAGGAGCTCGATCGCGCACTCGGTCTCAACACGCGGCTCATCGGCATCAACAACCGCGACCTGCGCACGCTGCAGACCGACATCGCGACGACCGAGGCGCTGGCGCCGCTCGTGCCCGCCGACCGCCTGCCGGTGGCGGAAAGCGGCATCCGCACCCCCGCCGACGTGCGCCGCATGGCGATGGCCGGGGCGCATTGCATCCTGGTGGGCGAACACCTGATGCGGCAGGACGACGTCACCGCCGCCGCGCGCGACCTGGTCAACGCGCGCTGAGCGCCGCTCCATGGCGCTGACCCATTTCGACGCCGCCGGGCGCGCCGCTATGGTGGATGTCTCGGCCAAGGACGAGACGGTGCGCAGCGCCACCGCGCGCGGGCGCATCGTGATGCAGCCGGCCACGCTGGCGCTGATCCGCGAGGGCCGCGCGGGTAAGGGCGACGTTCTCGGCGTCGCGCGCATCGCCGGCATCATGGCGGCGAAGAAGACCTCCGACCTCATTCCGCTCTGCCACCCGTTGATGATCAGCAAGGTCACGGTGGATCTCGAACCGGAAGGCGAGGACGCCGTCGCGATCGAGGCCACCGTGAAGCTCACCGGCAAGACCGGCGTCGAGATGGAGGCGCTGACCGCGGTCAGCGTCGCCGCGCTCACCGTCTATGACATGGTCAAGGCGGTGGACCGTGGCATGCGCATCGAGGATGTGCGCCTGGTCCACAAGGCCGGCGGCAAGTCGGGCGAGTTCCGTGGCGAATGACCTGCTGCCGGTCGAGGACGCCCGCGCGCGCATCCTCGCCGCGCTGACGCCGACCGCAGCCGAGACGGTCGCGCTGGCCGAGGGCGCGGGGCGCGTGCTGGCGCGCCCTGTCTCCGCGCGGCTGACGCAGCCGCCGGCCGATGTATCGGCCATGGACGGCTACGCCGTGCGCGCGGCGGACGCGACCGCGGGCGCGGTGTTGCGCATGACCGGCGCCGCCCCGGCCGGGCGCCCCTTCGCGGGCCGCGTCGGCGCCGGGGAAGCGGTGCGCATCTTCACCGGCGGCTTCGTGCCCGACGGCGCGGACGCGATCCTGCTGCAGGAGGACGCGACCGCCGCCGACGGCACCGTCCGCGTGAACGAGGCGGTGCAGACCGGGCGCTGGATCCGAAGGCGGGGCCTCGACTTCGCCGAGGGCGCCGAGGTGCTGTCGGCCGGGCGGCGCCTTACGGCGCGCGACATCGGCCTGGCCGCGGCGTCGAACAACCCCTGGCTCGCGGTGCATCGCCGCCCGCGCATCGGCATCCTCGCGACCGGCGACGAGATCGCGCTGCCGGGGGACCCGATCCCGCCGGGCGGCATCGTCTCCTCCAACGCACATGCGCTGGCCGCGCTCGTGAAGGGCGCGGGCGGCGATCCGGTCGTGCTGCCGATCGCGCCCGACGACACGCGCGCCATCGCCGAGGCCGCCGCCGCCGCCCACGCCTTCGACCTGCTGGTCACGACCGGCGGCGCCAGCGTGGGCGAGCACGACCTGATCCAGCAGGCGCTGGGCGGCGAAGGCTTCGAGCTCGGCTTCTGGAAGATCGCGATGCGGCCGGGCAAGCCGCTCATCTGGGGCCGGCTCGGCCGCACGCCGGTGCTGGGGCTGCCGGGCAACCCCGTCTCGGCCATGGTCTGCGGCGTGGTGTTCCTGATCCCGGCGATCGCGCGGCTGTCGGGCCTGCCGGGCGCGCCGCCGCCGACACGGCGCGTGCTGACGGCCGCGCCGCTGGCGGAGAACGACCGGCGCGCGGACCACCTGCGCGCCGCGCTGTCGCTGGACGCCGAGGGGCGGATGCTGGCGACGCCCGCGCCGGTGCAGGATTCCTCGATGCTGGCGACGCTGGCGCGGGCGGATGCGCTGGTGCTGCGCGCGCCCTTCGCGCCGGCGCTGGCGGCGGGCAGCGAGGTGGAGGCGATCGTTCTCGGCGATCTCGGGGTGTGAAGGTCGGGGGGAGAGAACTCTCCCCGATCCCCCCTCCTTCTTTGGCACTTGGCGCCAGTCCGACGATCAGTCCCAAGTTCCAAAGAAGGGAGTGGGATCGGGGGAGGTTCTCCTCCCCCGACCTCACCCATTGGCCGCGGCGATGATCCTGAGCAGGCTCTCATCCCGCCCGAGCGCCCAGAGCACCGCGTTGATCGGCGGGCTGGTGGTGCTGCCCGACAGCGCCACGCGCAGCGGCTGCGCAACGTCCTTCAGCTTGACCTGCTTGACCTCGGCGTAGTCGCGCAGCCACGCCTCGAGGTCCGCCTTCTCCCACGGGGCGGCCGAGAGGAACTCGGCCAGGTCCGCGAGCCGCGCACGCGCCTCGGGCGTCAGCAGCGCGAGCGCCTTCGCCTCCATCGCCGGCGGGCCCTCATGCGCGGCGAAGGCCGCAGAACCGGCCAGTTCCTCGAGCGTCCGCGCGCGGTCCTTGAGGTCGGGCATCAGCATTCCCACGCGCTGCCCGCCATCCGTGCCGAACAGCACGCCGCGCTTGGCCAGGATCAGCAGCACCTCCCGCGTCAGGCGGTCGTCCTCCGCCTGGCGAAGATAGACGCCGTTCAGGTGCGTGAGCTTCGCGTAGTCCATGCGCGACGCGGCACGACCCACGTCCTTGACGTCGAACAGCTCGACCGCGCGGTCGTGCGGCACGATCTCCTCGTCGCCATGGCCCCAGCCGAGGCGGAGCAGGTAGTTGCAGACCGCCTCCGGCAGGTAGCCCTGCTCTCGGAACTCGAGCACCGACACCGCGCCGTGGCGCTTCGACAGCTTCGCCCCGTCGGCGCCGTGGATCAGCGGGATGTGGGCGAAATGCGGCCGTCGCCAGCCCATCGCGTCGTAGACCATGCATTGCCGGAAGGTGTTGGTCAGGTGGTCGTCGCCGCGGATGACGTGCGTGATCTCCATGTCGTGGTCGTCCACCACCACCGCATGCAGGTAGGTCGGCGTCCCGTCCGATCGCAGGATGATCATGTCGTCGAGCTCGGTGTTCTGCACGCGCACCTCCCCCTGCACGAGGTCGTGCACCACCGTCTCGCCGTCCAGCGGCGCCTTGATGCGGATGGCGTATGGCGCGTCGTGCTGCTCCGGCCCCGGCTCGCGGTCGCGCCAGCGGCGATCGTAGCGCGGCGGGCGGCCTTCGGCGGCGGCCTGCTCGCGCATCTGCGCCAGTTCGTCCGGCGTCGCCCAGCAGCGATAGGCGTGGCCCATGGCCAGCAGCGCGTTCGCGATCTCGGCGTGGCGCGCCTCGCGGCTCGCCTGGAAGACCGGCGGCTCGTCCGGCGAGAGGCCGAGCCAGGCGAGGCTTTCCAGGATCTGGTCGACCGCCGCCTGGGTCGAGCGTTCGCGATCCGTGTCCTCGATGCGCAGCAGGTAGGCGCCCTTGTGGTGGCGGGCGAACAGGTAGTTGAACAACGCGGTGCGCGCGCCGCCGATGTGCAGGTAGCCGGTGGGCGAAGGGGCGAAACGGGTGCGGACGGTCATGAGGCCTCGGCTCGGTCGCGAAGGGCTTCCTTAGACCAGAAGCGCCACCCGGGGTGAACCCGCCCGCGCGCGGGCGGGGGCGGCCGCACGGCATGGGCCGCGCGGTCGGGCACGGCGGCACGGCGAGACCGCTGCCGTGCGACCGGATTCCGATCTAGTATGAACCGGAAAGTTGCGGAAGATCGACCTGCCTAGCACCAGTGCGCGCATTTCGGCCGGATGGGCCGGCGTCGCCCCCGCCGCTGGCGGCTGGCCCGGCGCACTGCTCGCGGCCGAGCGCGGACGGCTCGCGCCCTGGCTGGCGGTGGCGATGGGGGCTGGCGTGCTCGGCTACTTCGCGCTCCGCGCCGAACCCCCGGCCTGGATGGCGCTCCCCGCGCCACTGCTGGCGGTGCTGGCCTGGGCGGTGGCGCGGCGGGCGCAGCTGGCGGGCTGGGCGATCGGGCTCCTCGCGGCGGCCTGGCTCGGTTTCGGCGCGGCGCTGCTGCATGCCGCCGCGGCGCCGCCGCCACTGGTGCCGCCGATGCGCGCCGTCGTCCTCGACGGCATCGTGCAGGATGTCGACCTGCTGCCCGAAGGCCGCCGCGTGACCCTGGCCGAGGTGCGCCTCGTGGCCGGCGAACCGCCCGGTGCGCGCACGATAAGGGTGCGGCTGCGCGCGAACGACCCGGCGCGGCCGGCGCCGGGGGACCGGCTGACCGTCCGCGCACTGGTGCGGGCACCATCGGCGCCCGCCTATCCCGGCGGCTGGGACTTCCAGCGCGCCGCCTTCTTCGCCGGCCAGGGCGGGTCGGGCTTCGCGATCGCCCCGGCGGAGGTCGCACACGGCGCCGGCGCGGCGCCGCCACTTTCGGGCCTGCGCGCCACGGTCGAGGCGCGCGTAACCGCCGCCATCCCCGGCGCCGCCGGCGCCGTCGCCGCCGCCCTGCTGACCGGCGGGCAGAGCGCCATCCCGCGCGCCGACCTCGCCGCGATGCGGGATTCAGGGCTCGCGCACCTTCTCTCCGTCTCGGGGCTGCACATCGCGATCGTGATGGGGGTGACCTTCTGGATCGTGCGGCTACTGGTCGCGCTGTGGCGGCGCCTTGCCCTGCGCGTGGACGGCAAGGTGGTGGCGGGGGTGGCCGCGCTGGCGGCCGGCGGTTTCTACATGCTACTCACCGGCGCGCAGGTGCCGATGCAGCGGAGCTTTGCCATGGCCGCGCTGGTGACGCTGGCGTTGCTGGCGGGGCGGCAGGCGATCTCGATGCGCAGCCTCGCGCTTGCCGCCGCGGCGGTGCTGCTGATCGCGCCGGCGCAGATCCTCGGGCCGTCCTTCCAGATGTCCTTCGCCGCCGTGCTGGCGCTGATCGCGGGGTGGGAGGCGCTGCGGGCACCGATGGCGCGGCTGCGCGGCGACGGTGCCTGGTGGCGGCGAGCGGCGATCTTCGCGGCAGGGCTGGTCGCGACCTCGGTGCTGGCGGGCGCGGCGACGGCGCCGGTCGGCCTCGCGCATTTCGGTCGGCTGCAATGGTACGGCGTCGCGGCGAATGCCGTCGCGGTGCCGCTGACTTCAGTGCTGGTGATGCCGGCGGGCATGCTGGCGGCGGTACTGATGCCGCTCGGCCTCGACGGGCCGGGGCTGTGGCTGATGGGCCTCGGGGTCGAGGGCGTGCTCGCCGTGGCGCGCGAGGTCGCCGCCTGGCCCGGCGCGGCGCAGGGCGCGCGGCCCATGCCGGGCTGGGGGCTGGCGCTCTATGGCGTCGGGCTCTGCTGGCTGTGCCTGTGGCGGAAGGGCTGGCGCTGGCTCGGCGTGCCGGCGCTGGCCGTGGCGCTGGCGAGCCCGGCACTGCACCGGCAGCCCGACCTGCTGGTTTCGGCCGATGCGCGGCTAATCGGCGTGGTCGCCGGGGGTGTGCTCTGGGTCGAACGCCAGCGCGGCGCATCCGGCTTCGTGCGGGACCAGTGGGCACGCGCCCTCGGCGGCGTGGAGGCCCAGCCGCTGCCAACCGAGGGCGAGGCGGCCGGCGGCGCCATCCGCTGCACGCCCGGCGCCTGCACCCTGCAGGGCGCGGCGGTGCTGCTGCGCGGCACCCCGGCGGATACGCAGTGCGGCCGCGCCGCGGTCGTCGTCTCGGCCGAGCCGGTGCGGGGGCGCTGCGCCGGCAGCCAGGTGGTGGACCGCTTCGCCGTGTGGCGGAACGGCGCGCACGCCGTCCGGCTGACCGAAACGGGCGCCGAGGTCGTGTCCGACCGCGACTGGCGCGGCGCGCGGCCCTGGGTGCCGCCGGTGCCGGTGCCGCGGGCGCGCGGGGACGACCTGCCCCCTGCGCCTGTCGAATGATCGCGGCGGTCCGGGACATCTACAAAGATCGGTACAAAGGTGGGGGGAGGAGAACCTCCCCCGAACCCCCTCCCTTCTTTGTCTTCTGGCACCCGTCCCGCGAGGCCGGACGCCAGGTGCCAAAGAAGGTTGAGACGAGTCCTGGGGGAGAAGTGCCCTTCTCCCCCTGTCCTTCCGCGTTAGTACCGCCGCAACAGCCCGACCAGGCGCCCCTGCACCTTCACCCGGTCGGGGCCGAAGATGCGCGTCTCATGCCGCGGGTTGGCGGGCTCCAGCGCGATGGAATTGCCCCGCCGGCGGATGCGCTTCAGCGTCACCTCGTTTTCGTCCACCAACGCCACGACGATGGCGCCGTTCTCGGCGGTCTCGGCGCGATGGATGATGACGGTGTCGCCGTCCAGGATGCCGGCATCGACCATGGAATCGCCCGCGACCTCAAGCGCGTAGTGCTCACCGGTGCCGAGCAGGGAAGCGGGCACGGCGACGGACGCGCCGTTGTCGCGCAGCGCCTCGATCGGCACGCCCGCGGCGATCCGGCCGAACAGCGGCAGGGTGACGGAAGCGTTGTCCTCGGCCTCAGGCGCCGGGCGCGTGGGGGCATGGGTGCCGAAGGGGCCGCGGATGACATTAGGGCCGAGCGGCGCCTCGGGCGCGCGGGCGGCATTCTTGGCGCGCGGCGCGAGGTTCTCGGGCAGGCGGATGACCTCGAGCGCGCGGGCACGGTGCGCGCGGCGGCGGAGGAAGCCGCGTTCCTCCAGCGCCGTGATGAGCCGGTGGATGCCGGATTTCGACTTCAGCGCGAGCGCCGCCTTCATTTCCTCGAAGGACGGGGAGAAGCCCGTGTCGCGCAGATGGCGGTCGATGAACATCAGCAGCTCGTGCTGCTTGCGCGTGAGCATCCAGCCCCTCCTCCTCAGGCCGGCCGCGCGACTCGGGCGGAACAAACCGGCAACTTGGATATTGTTCTAGTTAGGTTCCGAAGTCACAGTCAATCCCATTCGGATGTGGATTTCCTGTGGACAATTCCGGCGCGGCGCGGCTTCCCCCGCGCCGCGTCCTGTGGGAATTCCGGGCCATGCCGGCCCCCGACCTCTCCGTCCTGATCGCCGCCCATCGCCTGTGGACGGAGGTGCCCCGCGCGGTCGCATCGGCCCTCGACCGCGCCGGGGGCGCGGCGGTCGAGATCGTCGTCACCTCCGATGACGGGACCGACTACGCGCCCCTGCTGCCGCCCGACCCGCGGCTCCGCTTCACGGCGGTCGGGCCGGTTGCGACCGGCGCGCATGCCGCGCGCAACCGGGGGCTCGCCATCGCCGCGGGCGCGTATGTGCTGATGCTGGACGGCGACGACGCGCTGGAGGGCCCGCCGGATGCCATCGCGCAGGCGCTTCGCGTGGCGCGGCATGCCGGCGCCGTGGTCGTGCCGACCATCGTGCGCGACCCGGGCGGCGCGGAGCTGCGCCGCGTGCCGGCGCCGGGCACGACGCGCATCGGCTTCGCCGGCTGGCGGCATGCCTTCGCGTCGCTGCATCTGGTCGTGCGGCGCGACCTGGTGCGGCCCTTTCCCGATTTCCGGCTGATCGACGACGTGCTGTTCGACCTGCGCGCGCTCGCCGCCCTGGGCGGGGAGGCGCCGGTCGCGGAGGCACTGGCCTATCGCTACCAACTCAGGCCCGGCCAGGCGACGGACACGCCCTGGCAGCGCTTCGACGCGGAATACGCGCGCGCGCTGGCGGCGATCGCGCAGGATGGCTTCGGCTTCGGGCAGCATGCCGCGGACGCGGCGCGCGTGCTGCGCCGCTGGCGGGCCATGAACCGGATGGTGGGCACCCGGCAAGGCCTCGGGGATTATCATCGCGTCGTGCAGGGGTGGCTCGCCGGCCGGGGCGCGTGATCGCCGTGCAGTCCGGCCGTGCCGGCCTTCAGGCGGCGCCGGTCGGGGCGGGACAGGCGGCGCCGTCGATCCGCAGGTCGAGCCGCGCGAAGCGGTCGAGCGCCGCGAGCGCGCCATGCAGCAGGCCCGACCAGGCGCTGACGAGCACACCGCCGGGGTCGGGGATGCCGCGCAGCAGCGCCACCTCCGGCTGCGAGACGATGAAGCCGCCGGCGGCCTCCGCCACGAACGCGCGGTCGCCGGTCGCCGCGGCCAGGGTCTGGACGAAGGCGGCGAAGCCCTCGGCGCCCAGCGCCGCCGCAACCGCGTGCACGTGCTGCATGCCGACCAGCCGCGCGGCGTGGCCGAGCAGCCCGCCGCCCGCCTCGGGGCCGAACAGCGCCGCCGCCTCCTGCAGGGCGGTGCGGCAGTATTCCATCGCGTAGTTGCGCCGCGCCTTCGCGATCCGTTCGGCCGGCCAGTCGGCCGAGGGCAGGCGCGGCGCGGCGGCGGGGTCGAAGCGCGGCATCGCCTCCTGCTTCGCGAAGCGCAGCCGTTCATGCCCGGCGAGCGGGCGGTCGTGCTCGATGTAATAGCCCTCGAGCCCCGGATCGCCGTCGACCGTCTGGCCCGTGCAGACGAAGCCGAGGCCGGGGGCGCCGAGCAGCACCCCGTTGTTGGCGTGCCAGCCGTGCAGCATGGCGGCGTTCACCTCGGACGGGATGCCGCAGATCGTGGCACCGGGCCAGACCCAGCGCGGCGGCGGGTAGCGGATCCAGGCCTTGCGCGGGCCTTCCTCCACGTATTCGACGCCCACGCCGCCGATGAAGTTGGACAGGTAGTGGTAGCGCGCCGCCGCCACCGCCGGCGGCAGGCCCGCGAGGCCTAGCTTGGCGAGCCCTGCGAGGAACTTCTCGCCCTGCTGGCGACGGAAGATGCGGCGGACGAGCTCCGCCGCATCGGGCGCGCCGCGGCGGGAGACCGCCATCAGCACGATTCCGGTGAACCAGGCATGGTGCCAGTCGGCAACGGCCTCGAGTGCTGCGCGGTCGCTCATGCCGCCCTCCCCCTTGCGCGATCGACGCCACCCCGCCGCAATGCGGGTGAACCTCGGAAGGACATCGCCATGTTCGTCGCCGCTAACCGCTTCCGTGTCATCCCCGAGCATGCCCCTGCCTTCGAGCAGGCCTGGCTGACACGGGAGAGCCACCTGCACGAGGTCCCGGGCTTCATGACCTTCCACCTGCTGAAGGGGCCGGCGGCGGCGGACCACATCCTCTATTCCTCCCTGACCGTCTGGGCCTCGAAGGAGGCCTTCGAGGGCTGGACGCGGTCCGAGCAGTTCCGCCGCGCCCATGCCGGCGCGGGCGCGGTGTCGAAGCCCACCACCCTCGGCCCGCCGCAGTTCGAGGGCTTCGAGGTGCTCCAGACGATCCGCGCCTAGAGCAGCGCCCGATCGGATGACTCCCTCTGATCGGATATTGCTCTAGTCGATCCGGATATTCGCGCGGCGGATGACGCCGCTCCACTTCTCGTTCTCGGCGCGGAGGAAGGCGCCGAATTCCTCCCGGCTGTTGCCGACCGGGATGGCGCCCTGCGCATCCAGCGCGCGGGCGACCTCGGGGTCTTTCAGTGCGCCGGAAAGCGCGCCGTGCAGCGCAGCCAGCGCATCCTCGGGCACGCGCGCGGGTGCGACGAAGCCATGCCAGTTGTCGGCGCGCACCGTGGGGTGGCCGAGTTCGGTCGTCGTCGGCACGTCGGGCAGCCAGGGCACGCGGCGCTCCGCGCCGACCGCCAGCGCGCGCAGCACGCCCGAGCGGATGTGCGGCAGCAGCACCGGCAGATCGGCGAAGCCCAGCTGCACCTCGTTCTGCACGAGCGCCAAGGCCAGCGGCGCGCCGCCGCGATAGGGCACGTGGGTGACGTCGATGTCCGCGGAGGCGCGCAGCAGCTCCGCCGCGAGATGCGGCATGCCGCCCGGCCCGGCCGATCCGTAGTTCAGCGCGCCCGGCCGCGCTCGGGCCGCGGCGATCAGCTCCGCGAAGCTCGTGAAGCCGGTCGCCGCCGGCACGACCAGGGGTTCCGGCACCAGCACGCCGAGCGTCAGCGGCACGAGGTCGCGCAGCGGATCGTACGGCGTGCCGCGCCCCAGATGGGGCGAGATCGCAAGCCCGCCCGCGCTGCCGAGAACGATGGTGTAGCCGTCCGCCGCCGATTTCGCGGCGGCGTCCACGCCCGTCACGCCGCCGGCGCCGGGGCGGTTCTCGACCACCACGGGCTGGCCGAGGGTCGCGCTCATCTTCGGCGCAAGAAGACGGGAGAGGATGTCGGAAGGCCCGCCGGGGGCGAAGGGGACGATGATGCGGATCGGCCGCTCGGGCCAGGCGGCGTGAGCCACGGCGGGGGCCAGGAGCGGCAGTGCGCCCATCGCGCCAAGCAATGTCCTGCGGTCCATGCGTATCCTCCTTGCCCGGCTTATGCGCGCCGGCTGTCGGTGCGAGTATCCCCCCGATACGTCGCGCACGGAAGGGACGGGCATGCGCATCACCAGCGTCACCACGCATCACGACCGCACTGGCTTCACCTACGGCGCGGGTGAATCGGGCGTCGGCGGCAACCTCCATCTCCGCGCGATGGACACGCTGCTGGTCCGCGTCGAGACCGATGCCGGCCACCATGGCTGGGGGGAAGGTTTCGGCTTCACGCTGGCGGAGACGACGAAGGACGCCATCGACCGGCTCATCGGTCCCGCCTGCATCGGCCAGGATGCGCGCGACATCGCGGCGCTGACGCGCATGCTCGCGCGCCGCTTCCACAATTTCGGGCGCAACGGGCCGGTCACCTTCGGGATCTCGGCGATCGACATCGCGCTCTGGGACATCCGCGCCAAGGCGGCGGGCGTGCCGCTGCATGCCCTGCTGGGCGATGCCGCGCGCCCGGTCGTGCCGGCCTATGCCAGCCTGCTGCGCTACGGCCGGGCGGACGATGTCGCGCGCAATGTCGAGGAGGCGCTGCGCCGCGGCTATCGCCGGATCAAGCTGCACGAGGTCGACCTCGGCTGCATCCGCGCCGCCCATCGCGCGGCACCAGACGTGCCGCTGATGCTCGACATCAACTGCGCCTGGGACACCGAGGCCGAGGCGATCGAGTTCTGCGAGGCCGTCGCGGGATGGAACGCCGCCTGGGTCGAGGAACCGGTCTGGCCGCCCGAGGACATCGCGGCCATCGCGCGCGTCCGCGCCGCCTCCCCCGTGCCGATCGCGGCCGGCGAGTGCAACGGCACGGTCGAGGATTTCTGCCGCATGCTCGAGGCGCGGGCGGTGGACGTGGCGCAGCCCTCCGTCACCAAGGTCGGCGGCGTCTCGGCGCTGCTCGAGGTCGCGGAGTTGGCGCGCGGGATGGGCGTGCGCCTCGTGCCCCATTGCCCCTATTTCGGCCCGGGGCTGCTCGCGACGCTGCATGTCCTCGCGGCCGTCGAGGAGGCGGAGCCGATCGAGATCTACTTCGCCGACCTCGAGCGCGCGCCCTACGGGCCGCACCTTGTCCCGCAGGGCGGCGCCATCGCGCTGCCCACGGCGCCGGGCCTCGGCTTCGAGCCGATGCTCGGCTGACGCCTGTCACGCAACCGTCCCTTTGCGCGGCGCCGCTGCCGGGCGAAAGGGACGCCTCGCCGAACGGGGGAGAGACGGCATGACCCGCTGCATCATGGTGGCGCTCGACGGGCTCCGGCCCGACATGGTGGATGCGGCGCGCACGCCGCATCTCGCGGCGCTGGCCGCCGCCGGGACGCGCTTCGCCAATGCGCGCAGCGTCTTCCCTTCCGAAACGCGCGTCGCCACGCCCTCCCTCATCACCGGCTGCCGGCCGGGCGGGCATGGCATGGTGGCGAACACGCTGTTCGATGCCGCGGCGGCGCCCGACCGGCTGCTGCGCACCAAGCTGGTGGAGGATGTGCTCGCCATGGCGGCCGGCGCCGAGTCGCCTCTGCAGCGGCCGAGCCTCGCGGAACGCCTGGCACCCGCGGGCATGAGCTTCGCGCTGGTCAGCGCCGGCACCGCGGGCGCGGCGCGGCTGCTGCACCCGGCCGCCGGGCGCCTCGGCGCCTTCCGCTGGAACGTGGAGGACGAGGGCAGCGAGACCGCGGAGGAGGTGCGGGCCGCGCTCGGCCCCACGCCGCCGCACGGGGCGCCCAATACCGCGCGGGTCGAGTTCGCCGGCCGCGTGCTGCTCGAGCATGTCCTGCCGCGCCACGCGCCGGATGTCGCGCTGCTCTGGCTGTCGGAGCCCGATGTCGCCTTCCATTGGTGCGGCCTTGGCGCGCCGGAGACGCTGGCCGCGCTGCGGGCCGCGGATGAGGTGCTGGGCCGCATCGTCGCCTGGCGCGACGCGCAGCCCGATGCGGCGGAGATCGCGGTCATCGTGCTGTCGGACCACGGCCATGTCACAGGGCGCGGCAAGATGTGCCTGCGTTCCGAACTCCAACGCGCGGGTTTCCGCGCCGGCACGGGCATGGCGCCCGATGTCGACGTGGTGGTGGCCCCCGCCGCCGCACCGGGCCTCTGGCTGCGCGACGTGGCGCTGGCGCCGCAGATCGCGGCGTTCCTCGCGACGCAGCCCTGGGCTGGGCCGTTGCTGGCGCGCGACCCGGCCATCCTGCCCGAAGGCAGCGCCTTCCCGCTGGCAGCCCTCGGCAGCGCGCATGCGCGCAGCGCCGACCTGGTCGCGACCTTCGCGGGGTCGGAAGCGGCGGACGAATGGGGCCTGGCCGGCACCGCGCCCTTCGACGCGCCGGACGTGCCCGATGGCGGTGGCATGCATGGCGGGCTGCACCGCGCGGAACTCGCGACCGTGCTGGTGATGCAGGGCGGGCCCTTCCGCGGCGGCGCGGTGGCGCAGGAAGCGGCCGACCTGACCGACATCGTGCCCACGCTGCTGCACATGCTGGGCCTCGGCACCGAGGGGATGGAGGGCGCGCCGCTGATGGCCGCGTTCGACAACGCGGGCGATGCGCCGCCTCTGCATGAGACCATCGGGATGCCCGGCGGCTTCGTGCTGGAGGCGATGCGCAAGGCGTCGGGCGGACGGATCTACCCGACCGGGATGCGGCGCGCCTGAGGCGTCATCCGCGCCAGGTAGGTGTCGGTGGGTCTGTCGGAAGGTCGGGGGAGGGGAACCTCCCCCGATCCCCCTCCCTTCTTTGTCACCGGGTGCTTGTCCTGGAAGGTTGGGCGCCAGATGGCAAAGAAGGTTTAGGGGGGGGATGGGTCGCGTCGGCGTCGCGCAGCGACGACAGCGCGACCCATGGGGGGAGAAGTTCTCTTCTCCCCCCGGCCCTACCCCTCCAGCCGGTAGAAGCGCGTCGCCGACCGCCAGAACAGGTCCGCCTTCTCCTCCGCGCTCGCGCCCGCCGCGAGGCGCTTGAAGGCGTTCCAGCCGGCGGCGTAGCCATAGCCGCCCTTGTCCACGGGGAAGTTGCTCTCGAACATGCAGCGGCCCGTGCCGAACAGCTCGATGCAGCGCTCCATCCAGGGGCGCCACGCCGCCGCCAGCATCTCCGAGGACGGCGCGACGGGCGCCTCGTCGAGCCCGAGGCCCGGAAGGCGCATCCCGAGGCCGCCGCACTTCACCATCACGTTGGGGCAGGCCGCGAGCTCGGCCATGTTGTCCGACCATTGCGCGAAGACCTCGTCGCGCCGCCCGGCGTAGCGCCCGATGCCGAGGATGCCGCCGCAATGGTTCAGCACCATCGGCACGGCCGGGACGGCGCGCGCCAGGGCGGCGAGCTTCGGGATCTGGTGGAAGTACATCCAGGAATCGAAGGACAGGCCACGCTTCCCCAGCTCAGCGATGCCGGCGCGGAACCCCGGGCTGTCGAGCATGTCCTCGGCCGGCGTATAGGCCGGGTTCAGCATCTCCGGGTCGGGGTCCCAGGTCGCGATGTGCCGGATGCCGCGGAAGCGGCCATTGCCCGCGGCGATGTGCGCATCCAGCACCGCCCCGGCCGCGGCGCCGCGCGTCAGGTCCGCGAAGCCCACGATGCCCTGGCAGACGCGGACATCGCCATAGGCGCCGCTCTCGCACATCGCGGCGATGCCGGCGGCGAACTGCGTCTCGCCCACCGGGCGCAATTCCTCCGGGCCGTCGGCGCGATGGAAGGCGCGGGCCTGCACAAGCACGGTCGCTCGCACGTCGTGGCCGGTGCGGATGTCGGCAAGGATATCGTCGAGCAGGTAGCGCCAGCCCGGCCGGTCCCAGAGGTGATGATGCGGGTCGACGATGCGCTGGCCGGGGTCGAGGATCTCCTCCCGCCGCGCGGCGAGCCAGTCGGGGCGGATGGAAAGGTAGTGCGTGCTCATGCGGCCCTCCGTGGCGGCGAGAGGCTGGGGCGCGCGTTCAGCGTCGCGGGCTCGAAGCCCGCCAGGCGCTTGTAGTGCGCGGCGACCTCGGCGCGTTCGGCCATCGGGAAGATCGCCTCGATATCGGTGAAGCCTTCGGGCGCGCGGGCCTCCGCCATGTCGAGCACCACGTCCGGCCCGTCGCCGCGCGTCGCCTCCAGCAATGCGGCGGTGGCCGGCCGGCGCACCGCCTCATAGGCCTCGAGCGCGGCGGCGGGATCGGCCACGGTCGCGAGCTTGAGCGCCAGCGTGCGCGCGTCGAGGATGCCCTGCGACGCGCCGTTCGAGCCGATCGGATAGAGCGGATGCGCCGCGTCGCCCAGCAGCGTCACGCGCCCATGCGTCCAGCGCGGCAGCGGGTTGCGGTCGACCATCGGGAATTCGTAGACCGCCTCGGCCGAGCGGATCAGCGCCGGGATGTCGAGCCAGTCGAAGCGCCAGGAATCGAAGGTGCCGATGAAATCCTCGATCCGGCCGGGGCGGTTCCAGTCCTCCCGCTTCCACGCCTGGTTCGGGTCCACGCGGATCTCGGCGATCCAGTTGGTCAGCTTCCTGCCGTCCGGCAGATCGGCGATGGGGTAGACGACGAACTTCACGTCGCGGTTGCCGGCACCGACCATGGTCGCGCCGGTCAGGAAGGGATCGGCGATGCTGGTCGCGCGCCACAGGATCGCGCCGTCCCAGAGCGGCGGCCCTTCATCCGGGTAGAAATGGCCGCGCGCCATGGAGTGGATGCCGTCGGCCGCGACCAGCACGTCGCCGCGCGCCGTCGCGCGGTTCGCGAAGCGCGCGGTCACGCCGCGATCGTCCTGGTCGAAGCCTTCGAGCTGCGCGCCGAGGTGTATGCGCGCATCGCCCAGGCGCTCCCGCGCCGCCTCCAGCAGCACCATGTGCAGCCGGCCGCGGTGGATCGAGACCTGCGGCCAGGCATAGCCGGCGTGGCGACCGCGCGGCTCGGACCAGATCATCTGGCCGAAGCGGTTGGCGTAGGCGAGTTCCTGGGTGACGATCCCGGCCGCGGCGACCCGCTCCTGCAGGCCGAGTTCGGTCAGTTCGCGCATCGCATGCGGCAGCACGTTGATGCCGACGCCGAGCGGGCGGATCTCCGGCGCCTGCTCGAAGACCGCGCAATCGATCCCGGCCTGGTGGAGCGACAGCGCGAGGGTCAGTCCCCCGATTCCGCCACCGGCGATGAGTACGCGCATGACTGGCCTCTTTCGTTTCGCGGCGGACAATAGCCTCGGGGCCGCGGCAGGTCAGCCCTGGCCCATTCGCCGCCGCTGATCCAGGCTGGGGCCGATTTCGGGAGGAACAAGGGGCATGGGGCGCATCGTCCTGATCACCGGCGCCGCGGGCGGCATCGGCAAGGCCATGGTGGAAGCGACGCTGTCGGCGGGGCATGCCGTCGCTGCCCTGGACCGGGACCGCGCGGCGCTCGACGCGCTGGCCGCAGCGCATCCCGGCGCGGCGCTGCAGCCGATCCTGGCCGACGTCGGAAGCGAGGAGGGCTGCCGGGAGGGCGTCGCTGCCGCCGTCGCGCGCTTCGGCCGCGTGGACGCGGTGGTGAACAATGCCGGCATCGGCGTGTCGAGCCTCCGTCCTGACGCGGAGACCCGCCTGCCTTCCATCGAGGAACTCGACGCCGCCACCTGGGACCGCTTCTTCGCCATCAACGTCCGCGCACCGATGCTGCTGGTGCGGGAAGCTCTGCCGATGATGCGCGCGGCCGGTTGGGGGCGCGTGGTGAACAACACCACCTCCTTCCGCACCATGCTCCGCGTGCTGCCCTACGGGTCCACCAAGGCGGCGCTGGAAGCGGCCTCGGCGGTCTGGGCGGAGGAGCTCGCGGGGACCGGCATCACGGTGAACGTGCTGATCCCCGGCGGGCCGACAGATACGCCCTTCATCGGCGCCGGTGCGACCTGGCCGCGCGAGCAGATGCTGCGGCCGGCGGTGATGGGCCCGCCGCTGGCGTGGCTGCTGTCGGAGGCCGCCCGGGGCACCACCGGGCGGCGCATCACGGCCGGGCGGTGGGACGCAGCGGCGCCGGAGGCCGAGGCGGCCATGCGCCCGATCGGCTGGCCGGAACTCGCGGCGGACGCGGTCTGGCTGCAGGGCAAGAGCTGATCGCGCGATGGGGCGGACCACGGACCTGCGCCGCGCCGTGGCCGCCGCCTTCGTGCCGGTGGCCGGGGCCGCGGGCTTCCGCCCCGACCGGCGCCGGATGCCCGCCACGCTGACCTTCCGCCGGACCGTCGGCGTGCAGGTGCAGATCCTCGAGATCCAGTGGGAGAAATACGGTCGCCCGCGCTTCGTCCTCGACTACGGTGCCTGCCCGGCCGAAGGCTTCACGATCGAGGGCCGGCGCTTCCCGCCCGAGGAGGTCTTCGCCGGCTGGCTCCCAGGCTCCGGCCGCCTGCAGCCGGGCCGTGGCATGGGGCCGGGCGCCTGGTTCCGGCAGGACCGGCCGCTCCTGCAGCGGCTGCTCGGCCGCGCCCCGCTGCGTCCGGCGGAGGATGTCGCAACCGAGCTCGTCGACCTGTTCCCCGAGGTGCTGCGCGCCCTGGACGACGGGGTGCGGGGCCCGCACCTCACCCCGTTGCAGCCGTGAGGCGTCGCTAGCCCCCGATCCGCTCCGCCACTGCCCGTGCCGCCGCCGCCGTGCCGTCCTTGCCGCCGATGTCCGGGGTGCGCAGGCCGTTCGCGAAGGCCGCATCCACCGCGGCGTCGAGTTCCGCCGCCGCATCGGCATAGGCCTGACCCGCGCCCTTCCCGGCCAGCCAGTCCAGCATCATCGCTGCCGAGAGGATCGTGGCCGTCGGGTTCGCGAGCCCCTTGCCCGCGATGTCGGGCGCGGTGCCGTGCGCGGGCTGGAACACCGCATGCGTGTCGCCGATGTCGGCCGAGGGTGCGAAGCCCATGCCGCCCACCAGCCCGGCACCGAGGTCGGAGAGGATGTCGCCGAACATGTTCTCGGTCGGCAGCACGTCGAAGGCCCAGGGATGGCGCACCAGGTCGAGCGCCATCGCATCCACGTAGTGCGCGCCGTGCGCGACGTCGGGGAATTCCGGTGCGACCTCGGCAAAGATGCCGCGCATGAAGGCGAAGGCGCGGAAGACATTGGCCTTGTCCACTAGCGTCACGGTGCCGGGCTTGCCCCGACGCTCGGCCCGCCGCCGCGCAAGGCCGAAGGAGAAGCGCGCGAGGCGCTCGGTCGTGCGGCGCGTGATGCGCAGCGTCTCCTCCGCCATGTCGTGCGTCACGGTGCCGCGGTCGCGGGAGAAGAACAGGCCCTCGGTGCTCTCGCGCACGATCACGAGGTCGATCCCCCGCGCACGCGGGTCGGCCAGCGCCACGGGCACGCCCGGCAGCGCGCGGAACGGCCGGACGCCGGCATAGAGGTCGAGGCGGAAGCGAAGGTCGAGCTGCGGCGCGATCTCGGTGCCGTCCGCGGTGCGGATCTCGGGCCAGCCCATGGCGCCCAGCAGGATCGCGTCGGCGCCCGCAGCCTTCGCGAAGGTTTCCTCGCTCATCGCCGTGCCGGTGTCGCGGTAGCAGAAGGCGCCGGCGCGGAGTTCCTCCATGGCAAGGCCGATGCCGTGCCGCCGCGCCAGCGGCTCGAGGACGGCGAGGGTGGCAGCGGTCACCTCGGTGCCGATGCCGTCGCCAGGCATGACGGCGATGCGAAGGGTGTTGGAGGGCAGCGGCATGGTTGTCGTTCCTGTGGGTTCAGTCGCCCGCGAAGGCGAGGCGTTCGAGCAGGCGCGCGAGCATCTCGCCGGCGCCAGCCCGGTGGGCGCGATGGATGGCCTCGGCGCGGGCCGGGTCGCGCGCACGGATCGCGGCGACGACAGCCCGGTGGTCGTCGTTCGACGCATCGGGGCGCGGGCGCAACCGCAGCGTCGCCATCCGCCAGCGATGGGCCCTGTCGGCGAAGGAGGCGACGACCGCGGCCAGCATCGCATTGCCGGAGGCCTCGGTCAGCCGGCGGTGGAAATCGGCATCGGCATCGGCCCAGGCATCGAGGTCGTCGCGGGCGAGCGCCGCGTCCATGGCGGCGACCGCGGATTCAAGCGACGCCAGCGTGGCGGCGTCGAGGCCGCGTTCGGCGCAGCGCCGCGCGGCGGCGGCTTCGAGTTCGGTCAGCACGTCGTAGATCTCGCGCATGTCATCGGCCGAAAGCGGCTTCACCTGCATCCCGTGCCGCGGGCGCAGGTGCACCAGCCCCTCGTCGGCCAGGCGGACCATCGCCTCGCGCACCGGGGTGCGCGAGAGGCCGAGGGCCACGGCCATCTCGCCCTCCAGCACCAGGGCGCCGGCCGGCAGCGCGCCCGAGAGGATGCGGGCGCGGATCTCGCGGAAGGCGCGGGCGGCCGCGGTCTCGCCGCGCGCGGCGCTCACGGGGACTGCCATGCGCCGGCCTCGGCCGAGCGATAGGCGGCGGTCTCGATCCGGAGGTTCGGCAGGTAGTCGCGCGCCGCGTTCTCGACCGGCCCGCGGCCGAGCAGGTGGTCGAGGACATGGGCCTGCAGCAGCAGCACGCAGTCCCCGCCGAAGCCGCGGCGCTGCCAGGCGAAGGGCACCGGGGCCTCGGCGGTCGCGCCGCGGGCGCGGCGGAACAGGTGCCCTTCCCCGTCGAGGCGGAGCGACGCCTCGGCGCCGTCGATCCACATCTCGCCCATGGTCAGGCGGCGGTCGGCGGAAGCGTGATCGGCGCAGCGGTTGCCGTCGAACAGCGAGCGCGCGCCGGATGCGTGGCGTGCCAACAGCATCCCCGCATCCTCCCCCGCGATGGCCGGGTTGATGCGGCGCAGATCCGCGAATACGGCGTCGATGGGGCCGAGCAGGAAGCGCATCAGGTCGATCAGATGGATGCCGGTCTCATGGAGCAGGAAGCGCGGCATGCGCCGGAAATAGGGCTGCCGCGCAAGATAAGCGTCGGGCCCCTGGCCATCCCCCGGGCGGAGGCGGAAGGTCGCGCCATACACCTCCCCCAGCCGTCCGGCGGCGATCTCGGCGCGGGCGGCGCGGTGCCAGGGCTGGAACCGGAAATTCTCGTGCACGACCAGGAGGGTGCCGGCGGCCTCGGCCTCAGCGGTCACCGCCTCGGCTTCCTCGAGGTCGCGGCAGAAGGGCTTCTGGCAGATCACGGCACGGATGCCGGCGGCGATGGCGACACGGATCGCCGCGGCATGGGCCGGCGGCGGGGCCGCGATGTCGAGCAGGTCGGGCGCCGTTGCGGCCAGCATGGGCGCCAGCGCGTCGAAGGCCGCGGCGCCATGCGGGGCAGCGGCCGCGGCGGCCTTCGCCGGGTCGAGGTCGGCGATGCCAACGAGCCGCGCCTCCGGCAGCCGCGACCAGGCCTCGTGGTGCAGCGCCGCGAAATAGCCTGCGCCGAGCACGGCGACGCGGACCGGGGAAGCGAGGCGCGCCATGCGGGACCCCATACGGATACTTTAATGCATGCGTTGTTGCGCGCAAGGGCCTCCGCCCGCGCGGGGCGCGACGGGCCGTCTGCGATACCTGCCGGCCGCCCAGCGCCTCGGGATCAGGTGCCGCCCCTGATCCGGCCTACCCGGGGTCGGGGGGCACCTTCAGGATGCGGCAAGGATCGGCGCGGCAGACTCCGGCCACGCCGCCTCCTGAAACATGCGGCGACGGAGGATCCCCGCGTGCCGCACGACCCGCTGCCGATGCTGGCCAGGCTGCGACGGATCGAGGTGGAGGCCGCCCGGCGCCGGATGGCCGAGGCCGCGGAGGCGCTGGCACGCCAGCGTGCGGCGGCCGCCGAGGCGGAAGCCGCGCTCCGCGCCGAGACGCCCGATGCGGTGGCGCCGACCTACGGCGCCTTCCTCGCCCGCGGACTGGCGGCGCGGCATGCGGAGGCGGCCGCCCTCGCCCACGCCGAGGCAGCACTCGAGGCCGAGCGCGGCGCCCTGGCCGCGGCCCGGCGGGCGGAGAAGGTGCTCGACCTGCTGCGTGAGCGGCGCGCCGCGATCCATCGACGCACGGCAACGCGGCGCGAACAGGCGAGGCTGGAGGATGCCCGTCCAAGCGGATAGCATCGGCGCACTTGGGAGGATCACGACATGCATCATGGCTTTCGTCGCCGCGCCCTGCTCGGCGCGGCATCGCTGCCCCTGTTCGCGGCACACGCCCGCGCGCAGGGCGACTGGCCGACGCGCCCCGTGCGCATCATCGTCCCCTTCCCGCCGGGCCAGGCGGCGGACATCTTCACGCGCCTGGTCGCCGAGGAACTCTCGAAGCGCTGGCCGCACCGCGTCGTGGTCGAGAACCGCGCGGGCGGCGCCGGCGCGCCGGCGCTCGAGGCCGGCGCGCGCTCGACGCCGGACGGCTACACGCTGATCACGGGAACCTCGGGCACGCTCGGCGTGAACCCTTCAGTCGTGGCGCGGCTGCCCTATGACGCGGAGCGCGACTTCGCGCCGATCTCCAACATCTTCATCGCGCCGCTGGTGCTGATCGCGCATCCGGCGCAGCCCTTCTCGGACGCGGCGGGCTTCGCCGCGGCGGCGCGGGCGCGCCCCGGCGCGCTCGACTGCGCCTCGGCCGGGCCGGCGACGTCGCAGCACATGGCGACGGAACTCCTGATGCTGCGCACCGGGCTCCGGCTCAACATCGTGCACTACCGGGGCTCGGGGCCGGGCGTCACGGACCTGATCGCGGGCAATGTCGCGCTCATGATGGATTCGGTGGCGTCCGCGCTGCCGCATATCCGGTCGGGCCGCGCGAAGGCATTGGCGGTGACGACGCGCGCGCGCATCTCCGCCCTGCCGGAGGTGCCCACGATCGCCGAGACGCTCTTTCCCGGCTTCGAGGCGGTGGGCTGGTCCGGGCTGGTCGCCCCGGCCGCGACGCCGCCCGCCATCATCACGCGCATCAGCGCCGATGTCGGCGCGATCCTGCGCGACCCGGCCATGGTGCGGCGGATCGAGGAGATGGGCGCCGTCGCGGACCCGACCACGCCGGAGCAATACGCCGCCTTCATCAGCAGCGAGATCGCGAAGTGGCGGGAAGTGGCGCGGGCCGCGAACGTCACGCTATGATGGAAGGCCGGGGGGAGAAGGGAACTTCTCCC
This sequence comes from Roseomonas sp. HF4, assembly GCF_005222755.1. Lineage (GTDB taxonomy): Bacteria > Pseudomonadota > Alphaproteobacteria > Acetobacterales > Acetobacteraceae > Neoroseomonas. The sequence goes on along the minus strand of NZ_STGD01000004.1, from coordinate 188,621 downwards.
CCCGGACCCCCCACAACCTTCTCTGGCACCTGGGACCGACCTCCGGATGCATGGCGCCAGGTGTCAGAGAAGGTAGGGCTTGGGGTCTCCGCGGCGTTGCGCAGCAACGTCGTGGCGTCCCGGATCGGGGGAGGTTCCCCTCCGCCGACCTTGTCACCCCCGTCGCGGCAGCACCCGGCAGGCCTCGTCCGCCGCGCGCGCCAGCAGCACCATCCGCCGCGCCGCGACCGCCCCGGCCGCGGCTTCGCCCGCCACGTGCTCCGCAATCCTGGAACTGAGCAGCGCGCGGACCGCCGCATCCACCGCGACATCGGTCGCCGCCACCATCGCCGCATCCAGCGCGACCCGCCGCAGGAGGGAAGCGGTGCCCGCGATGCCCGGCCGGAACCCATGCAGCGCTGCCACCTGGCGCACCAGCCGCACGCCCCGCCAGGCGAAGACCAGCGCGTCGAGCGCCGGCGATGGGCTGACGGCCGTCACCGCGAAGGCCTGCAGCGCCGCCGCGCGGCCGAGCGCCGCCGCGTCCTGGGCGATCGGCACGAGCGTCCTGGCCTCGACCAGCGCGGCGATGCCCTCGACGGAAAGGTCGGCAAGGTCGCCCGGGCGTGCGCGTCCCGGCGGCAGGGCCGCCTGCCAGGCCGCGAGCTCCGCCCGGAACGCCGCCGCATCCCCGCGCGCCGCCGCGGCGCGGGCGCGGTCGACCGAGCGCAGGGAGAAGTAGCCCCGCGCCTCCCGCCATGTCGCAAGGCCAAGCAGCCCGAAGCCGGCGACGGCAACCGCGAGCGTCAGCCAGCCAAGCGCGGCCGTGCGCGCGAATTGCGCGGCCACGAAATTCGCGGCCTCCAGCACCGAGAAGCCGAACAGCAGCAGCGCGACCCCCGCCACGGCCAGCGCGAGCGACGACCAGCCGCCCGCGCCCGGCGGCGCCACCGGCGCGACCGACTTCTCCCAGCCGAAATCGAGCCGCGGCGCGGGGCTCGCGCCATCATCGCGGATGATGCGCGGGGCCGGGGCGGTCACAGCGCATCCCCGATCAGCCAGGCGAGTAGCGCGTCGAGGCCAAGATGCGGCATGCCGCTGCTGCCCGCGGGGTCGAGGCGGGGCGGGCGGAATTCCGGCATGGTGAACAGGCCGGCATCCCAGAAGGCGGGTTCGGGCGGCTTCATCGGCACCTCGCCCGGATAGATGGTGGCGCCGCGCCCGTCCTGCAAAAGCACGCCGCGCACGGCGGCGACGGAATGACCCTCGAGCCGCGTGACCGTATCCTCGGTGCAGCGGATGGCGGCGACGGCGTGGCAGGAGACGGCGGCACCCGATTGCGCCGCCCGTCCGCGGGCGCCGAGCGCGATGTGCTCGACAAGCGCGGCGAGCGCGTCACGCGCGCGGGACGGCACGTGGTCCGCCTTGGTGGCGGCGAAGGCAACGCGCGTCGGCGCGGCGCCCAGCATCCGTTCGAGCCAGCCCGCGCCCGAGACGACCGAAGCGATGGCCGACAGCGCATCGCCGGTGTCGTGGAAGGCTTCCTCCCCCGCATGCAGCGCGCCCAGCACGTCGACCAGCACGACCTGGCGCTGGAAGCGGGAGAAGAACGGGTCGAGGAAGGTGCTGCGCTGGTCGTCGAGATAGGCCGCGTGGCGGCGCGCGCAGAGCGCGGCGAGGCCGCCACGGGCGGTGGCCGGCAGCGGGAAGAACCAGAGCAGCGGCGCTTCCCCGCGCGGCCCGGGGTTCAGGAAGCGGCCGGGCTGGAGCAGACGCAAGCCGTGCGTGTCGCGGCAGGCGCGGAGCGCATCGCGGTAGAGCGTGTAGCCGCGCCGCGCGAGCGCATCCTCGGCCGCCGCCTCGGAAGGCAGGGCTTCGACGAAGCGGAGGAACTCGGCCGCCGGGCCCGCGCGGATGCCGCGCTTCAGCCGTGCCAGCGTCTCCTCCGACCAGGCGGCGTAGTCCTGGCGCAGCATCGGCAGGTCGAGCAGCCATTCGCCGGGATAGTCGATCAGGTCGAGGGTGAGGCGGCGCTCCGGCAGCAGGCCGCCGAGCGAGGTGCGGCGCTCGACGTCGATCGCGATCGAGAGCGTCGAGAAATCCTCGGTGCGTTCGGGCCAGCGCGGCGGCTCGGCGGCCAGCGCGCCGAGATGCGCGTCGGGGTCAAAGCGCGGCACCGTCTCGGTGCCCGCGGGCACCACGAAGACGCGGCGGATACGCCCGCCGGCGGCGTCGCTCAGCAGCGGCAGCGTGCGCGCACCGCGGCCGGCCGCCAGCAGGTTCGCGACCAGGGAGGTGAGGAAGACCGTCTTGCCGGCGCGCGACAGGCCCGTGACGGCCAGGCGGATGCGTTCGCGCCCCACCAGGGCGCGGGCGGCATCCTCGGCGGTGTCGAGGACGCCGCGAAGCAGGGAGAACGGATCCATGCGGCGTGGATCAGGCGCGGTGCAGGTCGCAGGTGGTCATGGCTGAGCGTCGCATCCGAGCGGCATCGCCGTCCATCCGCCACGCATCTCGCCGGAGGGTGGCCGGGGCCTCACCTCGGCCGCGTGCCGGCCGCGGACAGGCCGGCGCCGGACCGCGCCGCCTTCATGCCCGCCATGACGCGCCGCTTCGCCAGGAACCGCGCGAGACGGAAGCCCGGCGTGAAATATCGCTGCAGCCATTCCTCCGCCCTGTCGCCAGCCTGCGCCGCCGAGGGCGCGGGCGTGATCGCGACGCCACCCTCCGGGGTCAGGCGCGCGCGAACGAGCCGCGTGCCGGGCGGCACGTCGCCCGAGGGCTCCAGCAGCGGCTGCAGCCATCCGCGAGGAATCGCGGCGTCGAGCATCGCGAGGCGCGGGGTCACCGGCACGGAATCGGGCCAGGGCTCCCTGTCGTCGAGGCAGGCCGCGCCCTGCTCCCAGTACCGGAGCGCGATGCGCTGGAGCATGGCGGTGTCCTCGGGTGCCTCCTGCAGGCGCGCGAACATCCGCTGCTTGACCTGAAGGGCCAGCGACAGGTCGGGAATGGGGCGCCCGTCGGTCGCGACATGGGACCCGAGGTCGCGGGCGAGCTTTCCGAGGAATTGCGCGCGGCTGCGCGCCGGCAGGTGCCAGAGCACCCCGAAATGCGCACCCGAGGTCGGCTTCGCGAAGGCCGTGCCGACCAAGTGATGGTTGCCGGCGCCAAGGCGGAAGCCGGGCAGGGCATCGGCGATCCTGCGATGGATGGCGATTTTTCCGAGGCCCGGCCGTGCCGGCGTCGGATTGGCGATCCAGCGCGCCGATGGCGCGAAGGGATCGGCCAGCGGCATCGCATGGCGCCACCGCAGGCTGAGAAGCGGGCTCGCCTGCGCCGCGAGGCCTTCGCGAAGCTCCCGCGGCCCCGCGACGTCGAGGAACTCGTCGGCGTCGAGCGGGAAGACCCAGTCGGCGCCACGCCGGAAGGCCTCCTGCGTCAGGGCGGTCATGACGGCAGATTGCCAGTGGCTGGGACAGGTCATCCGCCAGATCGAGACCGGATGGCCCGCGGCCTCGGCGCCGTCCAGGATGGCGGGCGTCGCGTCGCGCGACAGGTGCTCCACCACCAGGACCATGTCGAACAGGGCCAGGGCGTGTGAGAGGAAGCCCGGAAGGACGTCCTCCTCGTCCCGCACCATGACGACGGCGGCGATGCTGGCCATGTCCCTGCGCCCCCGGGATGGGGCGACGCACGGCGTTCCGGACGGACGCCGTGCGTCGCCCCTTCGCAGCCTAGCGCTGGATCAGTTCGATCTTGTAGCCGTCCGGATCTTCCACGAAGGCGATGATGGTGGTGCCGAACTTCACCGGCCCCGCCTCGCGCGTCACCTTGCCGCCGCCGTTGCGCACCGCCTGGCAGGCCGCGGCCACGTCGGGCACGCCCACGGCCAGGTGGCCGAACGCGTTGCCGAGGTCGTACGTCTCAACGCCGTAGTTGTAGGTGAGCTCGATCTCGCCCTGGCCGTCCTTGTTGCCTTCGCCGTAGCCGAGGAAGCAGAGCGTGTACTTGCCGTCGGGCACGTCGCGGCGGCGCAGTTCCTTCATGCCGAGCAGGCCGGTGTAGAACTTCACGCTGCGCTCGAGGTTGCCCACGCGGATCATGGTGTGCAGGAAGCGGCCTTCGGTCATCGTCCTTGTCCTTCCGTGAATTCCGCGGGGTCGAACGCGAGCAGGAACAACCCTGCCGCGGCGGCCCGCGCGATGGTGGCGTCACGCTCGAGGAGGATGGTGCCGCCGGCCTCGAAGGCCAAGCCGCGCAGCCCCGCGGCGCATGCCGCATCCACCGTGCGGGGGCCGATGGTCGGCAGGTCCGCGAGCGGGGTCTGGCCGGGCTTCAGCGCCTTGACCAGCACGCCGCCCGGACCCTCGCGCCGGAGCGCGCCGGCCCTGGCAAGCATCGCATCCGTCCCCTCGATGGCCTCGGCCGCCAGCACGAGGCCCTGCTGCACGACGCAGCCCTGCCCGACATCCACGGCACCGAGCGCCCGGCAGACCGCGAGCCCGCGCTGGATGTCCGCGCGCGCGAGGTCATCCAGCGCCGGCCCGGCCAGCAGCGCCGCGGGCGGCAGCAACCCACCCAGCACCTGCTGCGCGCCGATCACCTCGAAGCCGTCCTCGGCCAGCACCTTCATCACCGCGCGCAGGATGGAATCGTCGCCGGCGAAGGCGGCCTTGCCCACGCGCGCGAGCAGCTTCATCCCCGCCGCGTCCGGCCGCAGCGACAGGATCGAGGGCCGCGCGACCGTGCCGGCAAGGACGATCTGCCGCACCCCGTGCCCCTTCAGCCAGGCCAGCATCTGCGCCGCCAGGCCCCAGCGGAAGGCGGCATGGGGAAAGCGCGGATAGGCGCGCGGATCGCCATGGTCCTGCAGCACCGCGACCACCACCGGCCGGCCGGAGGCGGCCACCGCCTCGGCCACGCGCACCGGCAGCAGGCCGCCGCCCGCAATCACGCCGAGCGGGTCAGCCATGGCGGCGCCGGTCAGGCCGCGTCGTCCTCATCGCCCGCATCCAGGTCGCGGCCCGCCTTGCAGAGGCCGCGCCGCGACTCCGCCTTGATGAAGGCGACGATCTCGGCGACCAGCGCGTCGTCGGGCCAGCGCGCCTCGGCGTCGGCCAGGCGGTCGCTGAACACGCCGGGTTCCTTGAACAGCAGCCGGAAGGCGCCGCGCAGCGCGTGGATCTGCGGTCGGGTGAAGCCGCGGCGCTTCAGGCCGATCAGGTTCAGCCCGATCATCCGCGCCCGGTTGCCCATGGCGGACCCGTAGGGAATGACGTCGGCCTCGACGCCGCTCATGCCGCCGATCACGGCCTGGCGGCCGATGCGCACGAACTGGTGGATGGCGGTGCCGCCACCGACGAAAACCGTGTCCCCGATCCGGACGTGGCCGCCGAGCATGACGTTGTTGGCGAGGATGACGCGGTCGTCCAGCACGCAGTCATGTGCGACATGGGCGACCGCCATGATCATGCAGTCGGCACCGACGCGCGTCATCCCGTCGCCGCCCACGCTGCCGCGATGGATGGTGGCGTGTTCCCGCACCAGGGTGCGCGCGCCGATCTCGCAGCCCGTGGGCTCGCCCTTGTACTTGAGGTCCTGCGGCGCCATGCCGATGGTCGCGAAGGGATAGACCTTCACGCCGGCGCCGAGCCGCGTCCGCCCGTCGACCACGACGTGGGAGAGCAGGTCGACGCCGGCCTCGAGCACCACCTCGGGGCCGACGACGCAGGCGGGACCGACCCGGCAGCCTTCGCCGATGACCGCGCCGGGTGCGACCGCCGCGGTCGGATGGATGTCGGCCATGCTCACCTGTCCAGGATCATCGCGGCGTAGGTGGCTTCCGCCACCACCTTGCCGTCCACCTTCGCCTCGGCGCTGAACTTCCAGATGTTGCCACGCTGGCGTTCCTTCTTCACGTGCACGCGCATCTGGTCGCCGGGCACCACGGGCTTGCGGAACTTCGCCTGGTCCACGGTCATGAAGTACACGAGCTTGCCGGCCCAGTCGGGGCCGAGCGTCGTGACCACCAGGACGGCTGCGGTCTGGGCCATGCACTCGATGATGAGCACGCCGGGCATCACCGGCATGCTCGGGAAATGGCCCTGGAAGAAGTTCTCGTTGATCGTGACGTTCTTGATGCCGATGCAGGACTCGTTCTTCACGAGCTCCACCACACGGTCCACCAGCAGGAACGGGTAGCGGTGCGGGATCGCGTGCATGATCTGCGCGATCTCGAGGGTTCCGACCTCGCCCGTCCCTTCGGGCAGTGCTTCGTTGCTCATGGCGTCCCGCCCGCCTTTGCGTCCGTCTTGCCCGCCGCGTTGCGCCGCAGCCAGGCGAAGGCCTTCAATGTCTCGCGCGCCGGCCAGGCCGGGCTGCCGACCACGTCGGTGCCCGCCGGCACGCTGTTCATCACGCCCGCCTGCGCGCCGACCCGCGCGCGGTCGCCCAGCGTGATGTGCCCGATGATGCCGGCCTGCGCCGCCACCACCACGTAGTCGCCGAGTTCGGCCGAGCCCGCGATACCCACCTGCGCCACGATCACGCAGCCCCGCCCGGTACGGACGTTGTGTGCGACCTGCACGAGGTTGTCGAGGCGCGTCCCCGGCCCGAGCACGGTGTCGCCGCCCGCGCCTCGGTCGACGCAGGAATTGGCGCCGATCTCGACGCCGTCGCCCAGGATCACGCGGCCGAGTTGCGGCACGGTCACATGCTCGCCCTTCGGCGTGGTGACGAAGCCGAAGCCCTCGTTGCCGACGCGGGCCCCTTCGTGCAGCACGACACTGGCGCCGGCCACGCAATGCAGCAGGCTGGCATGCGCGCGCAGGATGGACCCCGCGCCGAGCACGCATCCCGCGCCCACAACCGCATGCGGGCCGATGATGCAGCCGGGACCGATCTCGGCCCCCGCGCCGACCAGCGCGAAGGGCCCGATCTCGGTCCCCTCCCCGATCGTGGCGTCGGGCTCGACGAAGGCGGTCGGGTGGATGCCGGCGACCGGGGCCGGACGCGGGTGGAACAGCGCGGCGACGCGCGCGAACGCCAATTGCGGCGCCTCGCAGACCAGCGCGATGCAGCCTTCGGGCACGGTCGCTTCCGCATCGGCGGCGACCAGAACCGCGCCGGCGCGCGTCACCGCCAGCGCGGCGGCGTGGCGGCGACCCTCGCAGTAGGCGACATCATCCGGCCCCGCGAGCGCGAGCGGCGCGACACCGGCCATCAGGCGCGCCGGATTGCCGGCAAGGCGCGCGCCCGCGGCCTCGGCGATCTCGGCGAGGCGGTGCGGTCCGCGCGCCGGGAAGAAGCGCGGATCCGCGCCCATCACTCAGTTCCGCTGCTGCGGACGCTGCGCGCCCTGGCGCGGCGCGGCGGGTGCAGGTGCGGGCGCGGGTGTCGCCCCGACCTCGTCCGGCACCGCCACGCGGGGCAGCATCCGGTTCAGCTGGGCGGCGACCTCGGCGGTCAGGTCGAAGGGCGGCTCGTTGAAGATCACGAGCGGGCGCGGCAGCACGAGGTTGACGCTGCGGCTCGCCGCCACCTGGCGGATGATGACGCCGAGCGCCTGCTCGATCTCGCGCAGCGAGGTCTGCGCGACGCGCTCGATGTCCTGGGCGCGGTCGCGCAGCGTGCGCTGGCTGTCGGTGATGCGGTCCTGCAGTTCGCGTTCACGCGTGCGGAGCGCCTCGGGGGCGAGGCCTCCGCGCTCGGCGGCCAGGCGCTGCTGCTCGTCGCGCCAGCGCTGCTGCTCGCGCTGCAGGTCGTCGTTCAGGCGGGCGCGGCGGCGCTCGATCTCCTCGCGCACCTGGGTGAAGGCGGTCGAGACGCGCTGGATCTCGGGCACGTCGACGATGCCGATCACGGCGGCCGGCGGCGGCACGCCCTGCGGCAGGGCCGGCGGCGCCTGCACAGGCTGCTGCGCCGGCGCCTGGGCCGGGCGCTGCTGTGCCTGGGCGGGGCGCTGCTGCTGCTGCTGCTGGCCGGGCACGAACCACTGCTGCTGCTGCTGTGCGGCGGCCGGAAAGGCGAGGAACGCGCAAGCAAGAGCGACTGTCAGGTAACGGGCCATGTGGTGCGGCCTCCTTCGATCAGAAACGTGTGCCGAAGCCGAGACGGAAGACCTGCGTCTCGTCGTAGTCCTTCTTCACCACCGCCTGGGCGAGGTCGATGTTGATCAGCCCGATCGGGCTGCGCCAGGAGATGCCGATGCCGACGCCCACGCGCGGGTCGGAGTCGTCGCGCACCTCGGGTCCCGTGACCGAGGACGGCAGCCCCGTCAAGGCGCCGACATCCACGAAGGCCCGGCCGATGAAGCCGAGTTCGGACGGGATCGGCAGCGGGAAGCGGAACTCGGCCGAGGAGGTCCAGAGCGTCTGGCCGCCAAGGCTGTCGTTGGTCGAGACGTCGCGCGGCCCGGCCCCGCCGAGGGCGAAGCCGCGCAGGTTCTCGCCGCCCAGGAAGAAGCGGTCGACGATGCGGCTGTCCTTGTCGCCGTAGGGCGAGAGATAGCCAGCGCCGGCCGCGAGCACGAGCACGTATTCGGGGTCGCCCAGCAGGCGCTCGAAGGGGATGTAATACTGTCCGTCGGCACGGAACCGGACGTAGGAGACATCGCCGCCGAGGCCCGCCCAGTCCGCGCCCACGCGCACCACGTAGCCGTCGCGCGGCTGGATGCGGCTGTCGCGGCGGTCGTAGGTCAGGGTGGTCGAGACCTGGCTGAGCAGGGTCCGGCCTTCCTGTTCGCGGATGAACCGCGACACGAACTGATCGACGTCATAGAGGTCGCGGTCCACGAGCGAATAGGCCCAGGACTGGCGTAGCCGCTCGTTGATCTCGTAGCCCATGCGGAGCGCGAAGCCTGCCCGCCGCTCCTGGTAGCCGGAGGTCTCGCGCAGGTCGCGCTGCACGAGGAAGACGTCGGCGCCGGCCGCGAGGTTGCGCTCGAGGAACTGCGGGTCGGTCACCGACAGGTCGACCTGACTGCGCCGCTGCGCCAGCGTCAGGTTGACGCGGGCATCGATGCCGGTGCCGACCAGGTTGCGTTCGCGCAGGCCGATGTCGGCCAGCAGGCCCGCATCGGTCGAGAACCCGCCGCCGATGGTGAATTCGCCGGTCGCGCGCTCAGTCACCTGGGTGTTCAGGATCACGCGGTCGGGCGCCGAGCCCGGCGTCGTGTTGATCTGCACGTCCGAGAAGTAGCCGAGGCTGCGGATGCGGTCGCGCGAACGGCGCACCTGGTTCACCACCAGCGGGTCGCCCTCCGCCACGCGGAACTCGCGGCGGATCACGCGGTCCTGCGTGCGGGTGTTGCCCGTGATGTCGATGCGCTCGACGAAGGCGCGGGGGCCCTCGCTGATCTCGAAGGCAAGGTCGACGGTGCCGGCTTCGCGGTTGCGCGTCACGCGCGGCTCGACATTCGCGAAGGGGAAGCCGCGCGTGCCGAGCACCTCGGTCAGCAGGTTGTCGGCGCGCTCCACGGCGTCGCCGTCGTACCAGTCGCCGGCCGAGACCGGCAGCTCGCGCCGCAGCGCGTCGGTGTCCACGCCGCGCAGCGTGCTGGTCACGTCGATCGTGCCGATCCGGTAGCGGGGGCCTTCCTCGATCGTATAGGTGATGAAGAAGCCGCTGCGGTCGGGTGCCAGTTCGGCCACCGCGCCGGTGATCTGCACGTCGGCATAGCCCTGCCGCAGGTAGAAGCGGCGCAGCAATTCGCGGTCGAAGGTCAGGCGGTCGGGGTCGTAGGTGTCGGAGGACGAGAGCAGCCGGTACCAGGCCTGCTCCCGCGTCGCCACGATCTCCTTCAGCCGGCCGTCGGAATAGGCCTGGTTGCCGACGAAGTTGATGCGCGCGACCAGCGCGACCTCGCCCTCGGTGATCTCGAACACCACGTCGACGCGGTTCTGGTCGAGCTCGATGATCTTGGGCTCGACGCTCGCGCCGAAGCGGCCACGGCGGGCGTAGATCTCGAGGATGCGCTGGCGGTCGGCCTGCGCCGCGGCGGGCGTGAAGACCCCGCGCGGGCGGAGTTGCACCTCGCTCCGCAGCGCGTCGCTCGTGACGCGGCGGTTGCCCTCGAAGCCGACGCGGTTGACGATCGGGTTCTCGGCCACGCGCACGATGACGCGGTTGCCCTCGGGCCGGATCTCGACATCGCGGAACAGGCCGGTCGCGAACAGCGCGCGCAGGCTGCGGTCGAGCCGGTCGGGGTCGGCCGGCTCACCGGGCTGCACCAGCATGTAGGATCGGATGGTGTCGGCCTCGATGCGCTGGTTGCCCTGCACCTCGATGGCCGCGACGCGTCCCGGCGCCTGCGCCGAGGAAGGAACCGCCATCGCGAGCGTGGCGAGGACGAGGAGGAGGGTGCGCAGCCTGGACAACGAATCGGCACCTGATCTGGGGGCTGACGAAGGGGCCGCACACTAGCCGAGCCGCCACCCCCCCGCCACCCCCGGCCATCGGGGGCGCGTTTGGCCGGGACGGCCGCCGGTCGTCAGAGACCGTTTGACAATGCCGGCACCGGTCCGCACCCCAACCCGGCCACCCGTCCAGGATATTGTCGTGGGGGGCGGGGATGCGGGCGGTGCCGGACATCAGAACGCGCCCGAAGGCGCACTCTCAAACGGTCGCTCAGCCCATCAGCCCCGTCACCCAGCGCACCACGCCGAGCTGCGTCAGGTCGTTCCATGTGGCCAGGACCATGAGAGTGATGAGCAGGGCGAAGCCGCCGCGGAAGGCGTATTCCTGGGCCCGCGCGGTCAAGGGCCGGCCGCGGATGGCCTCGGCCGCGTAGAACACCAGGTGCCCGCCATCCAGGATCGGGATCGGGAACAGGTTGATCAGCGCGAGGTTGATCGACAGCAGCGCGATGAACGTGAGCAGCGAGACGGCGCCCATCTCCGCCACCTGTCCTGACAATTGCGCGATCCGCAGCGGCCCGCCGATCTCCTCCGAGCCGCGCTGCCCGGTGATCATCTGCCAGACCCCGGTCAGCGTCTGGCCGGACAGGGAGACCATGTGCCAAGTGCCGGAGACCATCGCGCTGAACGGGTCGAGGCGCTCGCGCTCGAGCACGCCGCCGGTGATGCCGAGCATGCCGCGCCCGTCCTCCGGCCGCGCCGCGGGCGTCGCGACGATCTTCACCTCGCTCTCGCCGCGGCGGACCAGCACCTCGATCGGCTGGCCGGCACGCGGCTGGACGTGCTGTTGCAGGTCCTCGAACCGCGAAACGCGCTCCCCGTCCAACGCCAGGATGCGGTCCCCGGGCTGGAGGCCCGCGCGCTCGGCGGCCGAACCCGCGACGACCGTCTGCACCGCCGTGCTGCCGACCGGCCGCCCGACGGTCGCGAACAGCACCGCGAACAGCACGGCGGCGAGCAGGAAATTGAAGGCAGGGCCGGCGGCGACGACGATCGCGCGGTCGCCCACGCTTTTCTCATGGAAGCTCTCGCCGGGGCGGAAGCTGCCGGGCTCGGGCTGCGTGTCCCCGGCATGCTCCATGCCGTGCATCTTCACGTAGCCACCGAGCGGGATCCAGCCGACGCGCCACTCGCAGCCGCGCTTGTCCTGCCACGATGCGATGGCGCGGCCGAAGCCGATCGAGAAGCGTTCCACATGCACGCGCCGCCAGCGCGCGGCCAGGTAATGGCCGAGTTCGTGGACGAAGATCAGCACGCCCAGCACCACCAGGAAGGCCAGGATGGTGCGGAACGGGTCGGGCAGGAAATCCATCGTCAGGTTCCGTCTTGGGCGGAACGGCCGTCAGGCCGCCGCCCGGTCCGCGGCGATCCTTGCCGCCTCAAGCCGTGCCGCCGCATCCAGTGCCAGGATGGCGCCGAGGCCCGACGCGTCCGGCGCCCCAAGGCGCGCCAGCGTCTCCTCGACCACCGCGGCGATCTCCAGGAAGCCGAGGCGCCGGCCGAGGAACAGCCCGACCGCAACCTCGTTCGCAGCATTCAATATGGTGGTCGCCCCACCGCCCGCCCGCAAGGCCTCCCGCGCCAGGCGCAGCGCCGGGAAGCGCACGGGATCGGGGGCGAAGAACTCGAGCCGCCCCAGCGTGACCAGGTCGAGCCGCGGCACCGAGGCCGCCATGCGCGCCGGCCAGGCCAGGGCATGGGCGATGGGGGTGCGCATGTCCGGCGTGCCGAGCTGCGCCATCACTGACCCGTCCGCGTACTGCACGAGGCCATGGACCGTCGATTGCGGGTGGACCAGCACCTCGATGCGGTCCTCGGGCACCGGGAACAGGCGGACCGCCTCGATGAGCTCGAGGCCCTTGTTCATCATGGTGGCGGAATCGATGCTGATCTTGGCGCCCATGGACCAGACCGGGTGCCGGATCGCCGCCTCGGGCGTGACCGCGGCCATCGCCTCGACCGCCATGGTGCGGAAGGGCCCGCCGGAGGCGGTCAGCACGATCTTCTCGACCGTGGCGTAGGGGTCCGCGCCGCCGCCCCGCGATTCGAGCGCCTGGAAGATGGCGTTGTGCTCGGAATCGACCGGCAACAGCGTGGCGCCCGACCGGCGCGCGGCGGCCAGCACGATCTCCCCCGCGCAGACCAGGCTTTCCTTGTTGGCCAGCGCCAGCACGCCGCCGCGGCCGAGCGCGGCGAGCGTCGCCGGCAGCCCGGCGGCGCCCACGATCGCCGCCATGGTCCAGTCGGCCGGGCGGTCGGCGGCGGCCAGCACGGCGTCCTCGCCGGCCGCCGCTTCGATCCCGCTGCCGGCCAGCGCGTCGCGCAGCGCGGGCCAGGCCGCGGGGTCCGCCACCACCGCGACGCGCGCCCGAAGCCGCCGCGCCTGCGCCGCCAGCCCCGCCGCATCACGGTTCGCGACCAGCGCCTCCACCCGGAAGGCGCCGGCCGGCGCCTCGTCCAGCAGGGCCACGGTGCTGCGCCCGACCGAGCCGGTCGAGCCGAGGATGGTGACCGATCGCGTCATCGCCAGAGAGGCTGCCCCTGGCCGAGCATGAAGGCCAGCAGCGCCGCGACGGGTGCGGCCGCGATCACGCCGTCCAGCCGGTCGAGGAGCCCGCCGTGCCCGGGGATGAGGCTCGAGGTGTCCTTCACGTCGAAGCGCCGCTTGATCCAGCTTTCGACCAGGTCGCCCACCTGCGCCATGACGCCCAGCATGGCCGCGACGGCGGCCGCTCGGGACGCGCCGCCCGGCGCCAGAACGGCCGCCGCCGCGACGCCCACGAGCACGGCCGCGGCCAGCCCTCCGGCGGCCCCGGACCAGGTCTTGTTGGGCGAGACCGCGGGCAGCAACTTCGGCCCGCCGAAGGCCCGTCCGGCCATGTAGGCACCGATGTCCGACGCCCAGACCACCAGGAACAGGAACAGCACGTTGGCCCGTCCCGCCTGGTTGTCGTGGCGGAGCTCGATCAGCGCGATCCCCGCGAGGCCGATGTAGAGCACGCCGGCCGCGAGCCAGCCCGCCGGATGCCGCGGCGCCACCGCATCGCGCATCCGGGCCGCCGTCCACCAGGTCAGCGCCCAGCCGACGAGCAGCGCGACCAGCGCCGCACGCGGATGTTCCGCGACCGCCAGGATGCCCGCTGCAAGCACCGCGACTGGCACCGCCAGGCCCGGCAGAACGCGGGTGCTGAGGCCGCAGAGATGCACCCATTCCCAGGTAAGCAGCGCCACGGCCAGCGCGATCAGCAGCGTCCATGGCGTGGCGCCGAGCCAGATGCAGGCCAGCGCCGCCGGGCCCAGCACCAGCGCCGAGAGGAAGCGCTTGCGCAGGTCCCGCCAGCGCCGCGGCGCCGCGGCCGGTCCGGCCGTCGTGCTCAGGGCCGGGCTCCGAAGCGCCGGTCGCGCCGCCGGAAATCGCCGATTGCGGCAGCCAGGTGCTCCGCCCCGTAGTCGGGCCAGAGGACGTCCTGGAACACGAATTCTGCGTAGGCTGCCTGCCAGAGCATGAAATTGGACAGCCGTTGCTCGCCGGAGGTGCGCACGATCAGGTCGGGATCGGGCATCCCCGCCGTATGCAGCAGGCGCCCGAAGGCTGCCGCGTCGAGCGCGCCGGGGGCGAGGCGCCCTTCGGCGATCGCCGCGGCGGCGGCGCGCACCGCGGCCAGGATCTCGTCCCGCGCGCCGTAGGAGAGCGCAACGTTCAGGTTGAGACGGGTGCCGCCCGCGGTCGCCGTCTCGGCCGCCAGGATGGAGCGCGCCATCTCCGGGCCGAAGCGCGAATAGTCGCCGATGACCCGCAGCCGCACGCCCTCGCGCACCAGGCTCGCGACCTCGCTCCGGAGATAGAGGCGGAGCAGCCCGGTCAGGGCGGAGACCTCCTCCATCGGGCGGCGCCAGTTCTCGGAGGAGAAGGCGAACAGCGTGAGCCAGGACACGCCCTGCTCGGCCGCCGCCTCGACGGTCCGGCGGGCCGCTTCCGCGCCCGCCTTGTGGCCGAGCGCCACCGGCAGGCCGCGCCGCTGCGCCCAGCGGCGGTTGCCGTCCATGATGATCGCGACATGCAGCGGCCCATCCGCCGGCGCGGCGGGCGCGGCGACGGCCTCGGAGGCGGCGCTCATGCCATCCCCACCCCTGCCCGCCCGGCCGCGCGCCTGCCTGTGCCCAAGGAAACCCTCCGCTGCCGCCCGTCGTCAGACCGTGCGGATGTCCTTTTCCTTGTCCACGAGGGTCGCGTCCACCTGCTTCACGTACTGGTCCGTGAGCTTCTGGATCTCGTCCTCGGCGCGCTTCGCCTCGTCCTCGCTGGCCTCGTGCTTCTTCACCCAGCCCTTGACCTGCTCCATGCCGTCGCGGCGGACGCCGCGGATCGCGACGCGGGTGCTCTCGGCGTAGCGGGCGGCGGCCTTGGCGAGCTCATTGCGGCGCTCCTGCGTCAGCGGCGGCAGGGGGACGCGGATCACCTGGCCCTCGGCCTGCGGGTTGAGGCCGAGGTTCGCCTCGCGGATCGCGCTCTCGACCGCCTTGGTGACCGCCTTGTCCCAGACCTGCACGGACAGCAGCCCGGGCCCGGCGACCGAGATGTTCGCCACCTGGTTCAGCGGCGTGACCGAGCCATAGGCCTCGACGCGGATGGGTTCCAGCAGCGCGGGGCTGGCGCGGCCCGTGCGCAGGCCCTGGAATTCCTTCTTCAGCGTCTCCATCGCGCCGTCCATGCGGCGCGTCAGGTCCTGCTTCAGGGCCTGGAAGTCGGCGGCCATAAGCCCCTCCCTGTCAGTGCCGGTCCTCGTGGACCGTGGTGAAGCGACCCTCGCCCTTCATCACCGCGGTGAAGGCGCCGGGCTCGTGGATGTTGAAGACGATGATCGGCAGGTGGTTCTCGCGCGCTAGGCTGATCGCGGCAGCGTCCATCACCGCGAGGTCCCGCGCCAGCATGTCCAGGTAGGTGAGCGTAACGTAGCGTTCCGCGTTCGGGTTCTTGCGCGGGTCGGCGGAATACACCCCGTCCACCTGGGTGCCCTTGAGCAGCGCGTCGCAGGCCATCTCGGCCGCCCGCAAGGCCGCCGCGGTGTCGGTCGTGAAGAACGGGTTGCCCGTGCCGGCAGCGAAGATCACCACGCGGCCCTTCTCCATGTGGCGGACGGCGCGGCGGCGGATGAAGGGCTCGCAGACGCTGGTCATGGGGATGGCGCTCTGGACGCGGGTCGAGACCCCCGCCTTCTCGAGCGCCGACTGCATGGCGAGCGCGTTCATCACGGTGGCGAGCATGCCGATCGAATCGGCCTGGGCGCGGTCCATGCCGGCGGCCGCGCCGGCCACGCCGCGGAAGATGTTGCCGCCGCCGATCACCATGCAGACCTCGACGCCAAGGTCGACCACGCCCTTCACGTCCTCGGCGATGCGGCGGCAGACGGCGGTGTCCAGGCCGTAGTCGCGCTCGCCCATCAGGGCTTCCCCCGACACCTTGAGCATGACGCGCTTGTAGGCTGGCTTGTCGCTCATGCTCGGGGGTTCACGCATCCGGCTGGAGGGGTGGGGGCCGCACCATACTGGCCGGCCCCGGGGGGCGACAATAAGGCGGCGCTGGGCGGAAGCGCCCGCCCGCGCCGGTGCCCGGGCGCCATGCGGCGCCCGGAAGCCTCAGCCCTGGCCGGCAGCGGCCGCGACCTCGGCCGCGAAGTCCGATGCCTGCTTCTCGATCCCCTCGCCAAGCTGGAAGCGCGCGAAGCCGGTCATGGTCGCGCCGGCCTTCTTCACCACTTCCTTCACGCGGGTCTCCCCGTCATGGACCCAGACCTGCTCCAGCAGCACCACTTCCTCGTAGTATTTGCGGATGCGGCCCTCGACCATCTTCTCGATGATCGCCTCGGGCTTGCCCGACGCGCGGGCCTGTTCGCTCAGCACGTCGCGCTCGCGCACCAGCGCCGCCGGGTCGACCGCCGAAACGTCGAGCGCCTCGGGCCGGGCGGCGGCGACATGCATGCCGATCTGGCGGCCGAGTGTCTCCATCACGGCGGCCTCGGACGCGCCTTCGAGCGCCACGAGCACGCCGATCTTGCCCATGCCGGGCTTGACCGCCGAGTGGACGTAGGTCGCGACCGTGCCCTGCTCGACGTGCAGGCGCTTGGCGCGGCGGATCGACATGTTCTCGCCGATCGTCGCGATCAGGTGGGTCAGCTGCTCGGCCACCGTGCGGAAGGCCGTGCCGCCCTCGACCAGGTCCATCGAGCCCGGGTAGCGCGCGGCCTTCAGCGCCTCGATGTCGTCGCCGACCGTCAGCGCGAGTTCCGCGACCGCCGCGCAGAACGCCTGGAAGTGCTCGTTGCGGGCGACGAAGTCGGTCTCGGCGTTGATCTCGACCATCGCGGCCGTGCGCGGCGCCGAGGCGACCGCCACCAGACCCTCGGCGGCGACGCGGCCGGACTTCTTGGCCGCGGCCGACAGGCCCTTCTTGCGCAGCCAGTCGACAGCCGCCTCCATGTCGCCGGCGGCTTCGACGAGCGCCTTCTTGCAGTCCATCATGCCCGCGCCGGTCTTCTCGCGCAGCTCGCGAACCATCGCCGCAGTGATCTCGGCCATCGGAATGCTCCGTGGTTGCCAGGTGAAGGAAGGTGCCGGGGCCGCGAGGGCCCCGGCGGGCAAGGCTCAGGCCTGCGGCTGCTCGGGCGCGACCTCGGCAGGGGTCGCATCGGCAGGGGCCGCTTCGGCGGCCGGGGCCTCAAGTTCGGCCTCGACCTCGGGCAACGCCTCGGGGGCCAGGTCCTCGGCCGCGCCGACATCGACACCCGACGCCTGGAGTTCGGCCGAGATGCCGTCCAGCACGGCGGAGGCGACCATGTCGCAATACAGAGTGATGGCGCGGATCGCGTCATCGTTGCCCGGGATCGGGTAGGTCACGCCCTCGGGGTCGGCGTTGGAATCGACCACGGCGATGACGGGGATGCCGAGCTTGTTGGCCTCCTCGATCGCGAGCTTCTCCTTCACGGTGTCGATCACGAAGATGATGTCGGGCAGGCCGCCCATCTCCTTGATGCCACCGAGCGCGCGGTCGAGCTTCTCCTTCTCGCGCGTCAGCATCAGGACTTCCTTCTTCGTCAGGCCGCTGGTGTCGCTGCCCAGACGCTCGTCCATCTGCTTCAGGCGCTTGATCGAGCCCGTGATCGTCTTCCAGTTGGTCAGCATGCCGCCAAGCCAACGGTGATTGACGTAGTACTGGCCGCAGCGGGTCGAGGCTTCCGCCACGTAGTCGGCCGCCGCCTTCTTGGTGCCGACGAACAGCACGCGGCCGCCGGCGGCGACGGTGTCGCGCACGGCCTTCAGCGCACGCTCCATGAGCGGCACGGTCTGCTGCAGGTCCAGGATGTGGACCTGGTTGCGGATGCCGAAGATGTAAGGCGCCATCCGCGGGTTCCAGCGCCGCGTATGGTGGCCGAAATGAACGCCTGCCTCGAGCAGGGCGCGCAGGGAAACTTCACGCATCGCCATGGGGCGAGCCTCCTTCCTGTAGTCCGGTTGGGCCTCCGCGGCGCATTCCCCCGTTTCCGGGGACCGGACCCTGCCTGGTATGGGAAGGGTGCGCCGCGTGCGAATTACCGGGCGGGGTCGCCCCCGTCCGGCGGGGCGGGGTATGGCGGAAAGTGCCGGCGGGGGCAAGCCCGGCGCCCGAGCCCCGAACGCCAGCTGCGATGACGCGAAGAGTTTCTTGGCGCCTTCATTGCGCCCGGGTCCTGACACGCCCTAGCAGGGTGGAATGGACCAAGCGCCGTCCATCCCGATTACCGCCGGGCCGCAGCTCAGAGCGCCTGGCTACATCCCGGAAGTCGATGCCCTGCGGGGCATCGCGATGACGGCGGTGGTCGCCATCCATTCGGGCATCCTGCCCTTTGGATGGATGGGCGTCTGGGCGTTCTATGTCATCTCGGGCTTCGCCGTGACCACCTCCTGGCTTGCGCAGGGGCGGGGGCGGTCGGCCGCGCGAGCCGTGCGGGATTTCTACCGCCGCCGCGCCCTGCGGATCTGGCCGCTCTACTTCGCCTATCTCGGCCTGGCCGTCGGATGGCTTGCCTGGACCGGTCATCGGGGCTGGATCCAGGACCTGCCATGGCTCGCCACCTTCACCTTCAACATGCGGATGATCCTGGTCGACTGGAGCGGGCCGGAAGCCTGGACGGGCTTCGGGCATCTGTGGACGCTTGCCGTGGAGCAGCAGTTCTACCTGGTGCTGCCTCTCGTCTTGCTGCTGCCTTCGCGGCGGATGATGGTCTGGGCCCTGGTCGTGCTTGCCGTCGCGGCGCCGGCGATCCGCCACGTTGCGGCGACCGCCGCGCTCGGCGCCGGTTGGGGCGAAGGCCGCGCGGCCTTCGCGGCCTATGCCCTCGCGCCCGCGCATTTCGACGCCTTCGCGGCGGGGGCGCTGATCGCGCTCGCGCGGCATGCGGGCGCGATACGGCCGCGCGCGGCGCACCTCGCTGCGGCCGCGGCCGCCCTGATCGCGGTCGCCCACGTCGGCGCCTTCCTCGCGCTCGGCATCGCCCGGCACGGGGTGGGGACGGAAGCGCTGCGCAACATCGTCTCCGGCATCCTGGTGGGCGACGGGCGGGAAGTTACGGTCTACCTGCTGCCGGTCTCGGCCGCCGCAGCCGCGCTGCTGGCCATCCTGGCAGGCCGCCGCTGGGCACTGGCGCCGTGCCGGGTGCCGGGGCTTCAGGCGATGGGCCGGGTTTCCTATGGCGGCTACCTGTTCCACCTGCCGGTGCTGATGGCGTTGCAGGCCCTGCTGCCCTTTGCTGCCTTCGGCGTCCCGGGGCGGATCGGGCTATTCTTCGTCGCCATGGCGGTCACGCTGGCGCTCGCCGCCGCATCGCATCGCTGGTTCGAAAGCCGGTTCCTGCGCCGGTCGGGCGCACAGGCCCGCGACGGCAAGGCGCCGCGCCCCGCCCAGCCCCTGGCGGCCTGAGGCCGTGGCGGGCCGGGTCGGCCGAACGGCGCGCCGCCGGCGCCGCCATGCGCCGAAGGCGACGGCCACCGCCAGCCACCGAAGGGGACCGTGTGCCATCCTGCCCCCCTTCGTCCGGCGTCCCCGGCGCGGTCGCTGCGGCGACATGGCGCGAACACCGACTGGCGCCGCCGGCCGGCGTCGCGCAGGCTGCGCCGGACAGGCACGCCGCGGGCTGTGCCGCAACCCAGGGGCACGCCGTGGACAGCCTGCGCCGGCACATCCTCGACCTTTCCCGCCGCGGGGCGCTGCGTGGCGCCGCAGGGCTCGCCGCCCTGGCCGCGCTCGGGCCGATGCCGCGGCGCGCCCTGGCCCAGCCCTCCTTCCGCGGCTTTCCCTTCACCCTCGGCGTCGCGAGCGGGGAACCCGCGCCGGACGGCTTCGTGATCTGGACGCGCCTCGCCCCCGAACCCCATGCCCCGGATGGCGGCCTGCCGCGCGCCGCCCTGGCCGTCGAATGGGAGGTCGCCGAGGACGAGCGTTTCGCGCGCATCGCCGCCGCCGGCACCGCGCTCGCGCGGCCGGAACTGGCCCATGCGGTACATGTGGAGGTGGGCGGCCTGACGCCGGGCCGGCCCTGGTTCTACCGCTTCCGGATCGCCGGCGAGGCCAGCGCCACCGGCCGCTGCCGCACCGCGCCCGCCGCGGGTGCCGCGCCCGCCCGGCTGCGCTTCGTCAATGCCGGCTGCCAGCACTACGAGCACGGCCATTTCACCGCCTGGCGGCACATCGCGGCCGAGCCCGACCTCGACTTCGTCTTCCACTACGGGGACTACATCTACGAATACGGCGGCCGAGCGCCGGGCCAGGGCGGCTGGGGGCCGGTCGTGCGCTCGCATCTGGGCCAGGAGACGATCGCCCTCGCGGATTATCGCCAACGCTACACGCAGTACCGGCTCGACCCCGACCTGCAGGCGGCGCACGCCGCCCACCCCTTCCTGGTCAGTTACGACGACCACGAGGTGGACAACAACTGGGCCGGCGACGTCAGCGAGGAGGACGGCCGCGGCCGTTTCCCCGTCATCGTCCCGCCCGAGGTCTTCGTCCTGCGCAAGGCCGCCGCCTTCCAGGCCTGGTACGAGCACATGCCGCTGCGCCGCGCCGCCATGCCGCGCGGGCCCGACATCACGGCCTATCGCCGGCTGGACTTCGGGACCATGGCGCGCGTCCACGTTCTCGACACACGGCAGTTCCGCGACGACCAGCCCTGCGGCGACGGCGCGAAGCCGGCCTGCCCCGACGTGTCCCGACCCGATGCGCAGATGCTGGGCGCGGAGCAGGAACGCTGGCTGCTGGGCGGGCTGGCGGATAGCCCGGCGCGCTGGAACATCATCGCCCAGCAGGTGCCGATGATGCGGCGGGACTTGCGCGGCGGCGCGATCTCCATGGACAAGTGGGACGCCTACCCGGCGGCGCGGCACCGGCTGCTCGACGGCATCGCGGAGCGCCGCACGCCCAATCCCATCGTGCTGTCCGGCGACGTGCATGTCGCGCTCGCCGCCACGATCCGCCGCATGCCAGGCGGCGCGCCGGTGGCGACGGAATTCACCGCCACCTCGATCACCAGCGCCGGCGACGGCACCGAGACGACACCGGCAGGCGAGGAGATCCGCAGCCGCAACCCCGACATCGCCTTCTTCCACGCCCGGCGCGGCTACTGCGTGAGCGAGGCGGGACCCGGGCGCATGACGACCGAGTTCGTCTCGGTGCCCTTCGTGACGCGGGACGGGGCGGCGCGGGAGACGGCGGCGCGGTTCGTTGTGGAGTCCGGGCGGGCCGAAGTGAAGGTCGGGGGAGGATGAACCTCCCCCGGACCCCCTCCCTTCTTTGGCACCTGGTGCCCGCGAAGGTTGGGGGGGAACGAGCGCCCGTCGTCGTTGCTGGGCAGCGTCGATGGGACCCGTGGGGGGGAGAAGTTTCCTCCTCCCCCGCCGTCAGGACCCGACCTTGAGCGTGCTGGTCAGCCCCCGCAGGCAGGCCAGGATCGACAGCGGCGTGATCCTGCCCGTGCGCGGGTTCTCCGCGCTGGGCACGTTCTCGATCGTCATGGTCAGGCGGGCGCTCGCGGCCTCGACGCGGATCGTGTGCTGGTTGCGCGTCTGGGCGGGATCGGCCCAGATCTCGACCATGGTGCGCTCCGGCCCGATGCCGGCCAGCGCCAGCGCGGCCGCGACATTCACGTTGGCGGGGAAGCCCTGCGCCGCGTCGAAGGCATTGCCCTTGAAAATGCGCGTGGGCGTGGTGATGGCGAGCACGTCGATGGCGTTCTGCTTCAGGTAGGGCGCGCCCTCCAGCCCGCGGGGCGGCTTGCGCGTCTCGATCGTCACGCTCTCGACCTCGCCTTCCGCCGCTGCGCGCACGGCATCGAGGCCGAGCAGCGCGCCGGTCGGCACGACGATCCGCGCGCCGGTCTGCTTCGCGCGATCGACCAGGTGCATCCGCGGCAGCAGCGCGCCGACGCTGCTGGGGACGAAGATGCGTCCCGCCTCGATGGCGGCAGTCGCGATCTCCTCGAAGGCCGCGGCGGGGGCGGCTTCCACCACCACGTCGCAAGCGGCAAGCTCGGCGTTCGAGACGACCATGGGCGGCACCTTGAAGCCGCCGACATTGGCCTGCGCCTTCTTGAGGTCCCGTGCAGACACGGCCGCCAGCCGCAGCCCCTGCACGCCGGCGTCCAGAGCGCGCGCCAGATGCAGCCCGATCGCGCCCAGCCCCGCGATCCCTACCGTCAGTTCCCCCGCCATGCGTGCCTCCGTGTCCATGCCGGGCGGCGGTAGCACGGCCGGCGGCCGGAGTCAGCGCGCCGCCTTGTCCAGGATGCTGCGGCCGAACAGCGCCGAGGCCGCGACGCCGAGCCAAAGCCCGCCCGTCGCCAGCCGGATGGTCGCGCGCGCGGCCTCGGTCTCCAGCCAGACGCCGAGCGCCATGTTCACGACACCGATCCCGATGCCAAGCCAAACGAAGAGCCCGAGTTGCCGGCGATACTGCGCGCGGAATTCCTCGGGCGTCCCCTTGTGGCGCTTGCGCACCCAGCCGCCCGCGACCTTCCGCGCCTCGATCGGCGTCCAGACGATCAGCGCGGCGGCGCAGACCAGCGCCACGAGTTCCAGCATGCTGGGGCCCCTTCCCTGCGGGCGCGGCCCCGGCGCCGCGCTAGTCCTCCTTGAAGTCGTAGGCCGGGACGCCCTGTTCGGCACCGTAATACTTATACGGCAGGAACTTGCCCGTCATCTCGATCTTCACGCGGTCGCCCTTCTCGTGCGCCATGCGCTCGAAGTGGAAGTCGAAGTCGATGGCCGACATGATGCCGTCGCCGAATTCCTCCTCGATCAGCGCCTTCCAGGCCGGGCCGTTGACCATCACCATCTCGTAGAAGCGGTAGATCAGCAGGTCGGTCGGCGGCATGGCGGTGCCGCGATAGGGCACCTCGTTCAGCATGCGCTCCTCGACCTCGCTCAGGCCGAACAGCGTCGCGGCCTTCTTCGCGAGCGGCGTCACGAGCTTCATCTGGCCGAGCAGTGCGCCGACGATCAGTGTGTCGGACATGCCGCCGATCCCGGTGCAGATGTGCTTCCAGGTCCAGCCCTTGGCGCGCTTGATGTCGAGGATCTTCTCCGTGAGGTCGGCACGGGTCATCGGCGTTTCTCCTGCGTAGGCCGGGGTCATTCCGCCGCGAGCGGCGGCGGGATGGAAAGGGCGGGGCTCACTTCGGGGACGGCGCGCGGCGACCAGCCCGCGGGCGGCGCCTTGGCGCCGAAGTCCTTCGAGCGGGTGATCAGGAAGTCGAGCACGTGGTCGCGCAGCGCGTGGTAGCCCGGCATGTGGTGCAGGTTGGCGCGCGTGCGCGGCGTCGGCAGCGTGTTGACCACGACCTCCGCGATGCGCGCGCCGGGGCCGTTCGACATCAGCAGGATGCAGTCGGCGAGCAGGATCGCCTCGTCCAGGTCTTGGGTAATCATGAAGGCGGTCTGCTGGGTTTCGGTGACCAGCCGCGCGACCTCATCCTGCAGCGCCCCGCGCGTCAGCGCATCGGGCGCGCTGAAGGGCTCGTCCATCAGCAGCATCTTGGGCGCGAGCGCCAGCGGGCGCGCGATGCCGACGCGCTGCTTCATGCCGCCCGAGAGCTCCGCCGGCTTGCGGTCCGCCGCCTGGGACAGGCCGACGCGCGCCAGCGCCTCGCGCGCCGCCTTGTCGTGCTGCGCACGCGACCACGACCGGTGCCGGCAGGACAGCGCGAAGGCGACGTTGGCCGTGGCCGTCATCCAGGGCATCAGCGCATGGCCCTGGAAGATCACCGCGCGGTCGAGCGAAGGGCCGGAGATCTCGGTCCCGTCCATGATGACCGAGCCAGGCGATGCCGATGGAAATGCGCATCCCCGTCACGATGGTCGGCGCCGCGGCCGGCAGGATGACGCGGATCGCGGTCTTCCAGGTGCCCGCTTCCAGGGTGCGCGCCACGCTCAGCCATTCCCGCCGCACGCTCGCCACGCCGAAGGCGGTGTTCAGCATCATCGGCCCGATCGAGCAGATGAAGATGACGAAGACCGAGGAGATGTTGCTGTCCTTGATCGTGTAGAGCGCGAGCGGCATCCAGGCGAGCGGGCTGACCGGCCGCAGCACCTGGATGAAGGGGTTGAGCGCGGCATTGAGCAGCGGCGACATGCCGATGAGGAAGCCGAGCGGGATGGCGACGATCGCGGCCAGGCCGAAGCCCGCGCCCGCGCGCAGAAGCGAATGGGAGATCTGCACGCCGATCCCCTGATCGTTCGTGCCGCGCACGTAGAAGGGGTCGGACAGGAGTTCGACCAGGCGCGTCCAGATCGCCGACGGCCCGGGCATCGGCGTCTGCCCGCCCTGCGCCGCCGCCTGGCCCAGAAGTGCCGCGTATTCCGGGTCGAGCACCGCGCCGCCGCCGCCGCGCGGCATCACCGCGATCTCCCAGGCGACCAGGAAGACGGCGAGGATCAGCAGCGACAGCGTCGCCGCGCGCCAGAAGGGGACCTGCACAGGCATGTCAGGTGCGGATCGCGCGCCCGGTCCAGGCGGCGGGGCCCGCCGGGTCGAAGCTGCGGCCCATGATCGTCTCGGTGCGGATGGGGCTCGCGGGCACGGTCAGGCCGAGCTCGCGCATGGCCTTTCCGGCATCGAGGGCGAGGAAGGTCTGCTCCGCCACCTGCGCGTAGTCCACGTCGCGCTGCAGCTGACCTCAGCGGCGCATCTGCGTCATGATCCAGATCGCCATGGAATGCCACGGGAAGGGATCGAAGCCGATGCGGTCCGGCACGCGCTGCACGCGGCCCAGGCCATCGGCGAAGGTGCCGGTCAGCACCTGCTCGACCACCGTCGGCGGCTGGTTCAGGTAGTTCTGCCCGGCGATGGCCTGCGCCACCTCGCGCCGGTTCTCGGCCTTGTTGGAATGGGCGGTGGCTTCCACGATGGAGCGATCAGGGCGGCGAAGGTGTTGGGCGCCTCGGTCATCATCGCGCGCGGCACGGCGAAGGCGCAGCAGGGGTGCCCCTGCCACAGCTCCTTCGTCAGGATGTGGATGAAGCCCACGCCGTCGAAGACCGCGCGCTGGTTGAAGGGATCGGGGCCGAGGTAGCCGTCGATGTTGTCGGCGCGCAGGTTCGCAACCATCTCAGCCGACGACACGGAGCGGATCTGCACGTCGCGGTCGGGATCGACGCCGTGGTCGGCCAGGTAGTGGCGCAGCAGGTGGTTGTGCATCGAGAAATCGAAGGGCACGGCGAAGCGGAAGCCCTTCCAGTCGCGCGGGTTGCGCTTCTCCCGGTGCTTGTTGGCCAGCGTGATGGCCTGGCCGTTGGTGTTCTCGATCGCCACGACCGCCCAGGGGATGGGCTGCGCGACACCGACGCCGAGCGACATCGCGATCGGCATCGGGCTCAGCATGTGGGCGGCGTCGTATTCGCCGTCGATCGCCTTGACGCGCACCACCGCCCAGCCGGCGGTGCGGATCACCTCCACGTTCAGCCCGTGGCGCGAATAGAAGCCCATCGGATGCGCCATGATGATCGGCGTGGCGCAGGTGATGGGGACGAAGCCGATCTTGAGGTCGCGCTTCTCGGGCGCGCCGGAGGCCTGCGCCATCGCCTCGCGCGCGCCGGCGAACGGGAACACGCTCTCGATGGCCGCCAGCAGCGTGCCCGCGCCGAACAGCCGCAGCATGGCGCGCCGCGTCGTATCCTCGGGAAAGACCGCCTTCATGACGGCGACGTCCGCGGCTTCGCCCAGGGCGGCGGTGCCGTCGGCCGGCGCGGCACCCTCGCAGGCCAGCCCGGCAGCGTGATTGCCGCGGCAGCCGCAGGCGTCGAGGCGACTCTCGGCCTAGACGGGGTTCTGGAAAATGCGTGCCATGGGTGCCTCCCGATGCCGGCGCGAGATGGCCGGCACGGCGTGGTCAGCAACGCACGTACCGGTCACCGGATCGGCACATGGGGCGACACCTCAGCACGAAACGCCGAAACATACGGCAATTGCTTGAATTTTGGTCGCTTGTGCCTCCAGCCAATTGGCCGTCGGTCAGGAGTGCGGATTGAAGTCAAGCCTCCCGGCGCCGGCCGTCCAGGCGTACACGACGCCCTCGAACTCATCGATCTGCCCCGGCGGGATCCGGGCGAAGCGGAGATGGTTGGGGTCGAAGGCCCATTCCCGATCACCGGACCGCGCGACCTGCTCCTCGAGCGCCCCGATCATCTCCGACCCGGTCGCCGCCGACAGCGCCTGGCAGAAATCCTGGCCGGCCTGGGTATCGGCCACCTGGCAGGCGCAGAGCCAGATCCGGCGGATGGCGCCCGCGACCCTCCCCCAGAGATGCGCATTGCCGAGGTGCAGCCTTGTCCCGAGCGCCACGCCATCCGGCGCAAACATGCCATGGGCATTGATGATCACCGCCTCGAGCCTCCCGCCCGACGCTGCCAGCGCACCTGCGACGAGGGTGACGATGGCGTCGACCGGCGTCCCGCGCGTCACGCGGTGCGTGTGGCGCATCGTGTAGTGGCTCTCCGAGGGAAACTCGGTCGAGTTCAACGCCAGAGCGGGCTGCGGGATCGTGATCATCGACGGCCTCCTGCCAAGAGCGTGTCAGGACCAGGATGCGCCGCCTTGCCGCGATCGGGTACGAAACGGTTCAGGTCGGCCGCATCACACCACGGGGCTCGACCCGCCATCGACGTTGATCGCCGTCCCGGTCACATAGCCGCCCATGTCGGAAGCGAGCAGCAGCGCCATGGACGCGAATTCCTCCGCGCGGCCGATTCGCCCGAGGGGGACGGGCTTGCCCTGCTCGGCCTTCCATTCCTCCCAGGTGATGTTGCGCTTGTCCTGGGCGTGGCGGCGGACCCACTGGTCGCTCTCGATGATGCCGACCAGCATCGCGTTCACGAGCACGTTGTGGGGCGCGAACTCGTTCGCGAGCGCCTTGGTCAGCGCCATGCCGGCGGCGCGCGAGACCGAGGTCGGCGTGCTGCCGCCCTTGGGCGCCTTCGCACCGATGTTGAGCACGTTGATGATGCGGCCCCACCTGCGGTCCCGCATCCCCGGCAGCGCCAGCCGCGAGAGCCGGATCGCCGCGAACAGCTTGAGGTCGAGGTCGTCCTGCCAGAGCGCGTCCGTCACCTCGAGGAAGGGCCCGCGCTGGGAGGTGCCGGCGTTGTTCACCACGATGTCCACCTGGCCGAGCGCCCGGACCGCACCGTTGTAGGCCTGCTCGCAACCCGCTTGCGTGCGGATGTCGCAGGCGATCGCCGTGACCTTGGCGGTGGGCGCGGCGTCGCGGATCTCGGCCTCGGCGCGGGCCAGGGCCTCGGCGCCGCGCGCGACCAGCGCGACATGGCCGCCGGCCTCGGCGAAGGCGCGGCCCATGGCGAGGCCGAGGCCCTTCGAGCCGCCGGTGATCAGCGCGGCACGGCCGTTGAGTGACAGGTGCATGGATGCTTTCCCCTTATCCGAAGGACATCCTGGCGACGAACGGCAGGAGCGGGAAGATGGCTGTATTTCCTGCGTCGGTCGAAATTATGTGTATAATTTCCTTGGCTCTGGAAGAAAATGCTATTATCATTTTAGTGGAAATGTCGATATTCGCGGCAGGTCCTCTCGTTGCTGCAGGCGATTTGAGCGCCGCAGCGAAGTAGCATGAGCCAGGCAACGGGAGGTTCCACGGAACTGGCGGCTACCAAGCCGCCGCCCATATGCCGAGACGTTTCAATGCCGCCCAGCATCTCAAGACTTCGTCGCCATGCCAACCGCGATCAGAACGGCTGTTGCTTCTACTGTGGGGAGCCACTGTGGGAGCCGACCGAGGAAGCGGACGCCGAGTTCGCACGGCGCATCGGCCTGACGCGCCGCCAGGCGCGCCGAATGCTCTGCACTGCCGAACATCTCCATCCGCGATGTGACGGTGGGCGCGACACACCCACGAATATCGTTGCCGCCTGCCTGACCTGCAATCGACGGCGCCACGCGCAACCGTGTCCGCCGGATTGGAAGGCCTATCGGCGGCGGGTCCGATCACGGCTCGCGCTGGGGAAGTGGCATGCGTCCGGCCGGCTGTCGTGCCGCGATGCTCATACTGCCGATGAGCATTACGACGCAGCCAAGTAGGGGGTGGGGCGACCAACGGGACTCGAACCCGTGACATCCAAGACCACAACCTGGCGCTCTACCAGCTGAGCTATGGCCGCCACCGAAGGCGGGGGGAATACGTTGGCAGCCGCCTGGTCGTCAACCAAGGCCGTGCGGATCCCGGGCCTGCGACGGGACGCCCCGTTTGGTAACGGTCACCGGCGGGTCCGGCTTCACCCGTCGAGAGCGTTCTTCACGAGCAGTGCAAGCGACCCGGGATGGGTGTGCACGTAGTCGCCGGTGCCGCCCAGAAGTCGCGTGATGTCGGTGTCCCAGAAATGGGGCTTCTTCGAATCCTGGCGCGGCGACGCGGGCCCGCCGCTCCTGACGCGTATGCCGTACTTGTCGTCGGAGACGATGTTCCGCCATCGGCAAATTCCGAGGAATACGGGGGCTTTGATCACCATTTCTGGCTCCAAATCCCCCGACTGAAACATGCGGATGATACCGTTTCTGCCACCAATCACGAAAAGCGCGTAGCTATCGACGTAGGTACGACTGTGGTTACCTCCGATATGAAGCTTCGGTGTATTCGATCCACCAAATGATCCTCGAACACCATCAATATTATCGAAAATAAAAAGTCCTTTTGTCTTCGTTCCGTCACCATGGTAACGATATTCCGTTACAAAATTCTTCTTTCTTAGAAGAAAATCCCGCGATTGCGGGCCGCTAAAATACGGATTGCGCACCTTTCCTTGTGATCTCGCAAGGATATGGTCGGGATCGCGGGTCGGATCCTCAAGGAAACATATTGCCATCCAACGAGATTTCCCTGCTCTCAGCCGGCACGCCATCGCAGGCGCCGGATTTCCTTGATCAGCACCGGACGTCGCCGAAGCCGGTCCGAAACCGGACTTGTCTCGAAACGACGATGACAGCGCAGGACGGGCCTGGCAACACGCGGCCGCGAGCAGCGCCGGGGAACGCCGCATGGCTGCCCCGCCCCGCGCCCGCATTGCCTTATGGATGGTCATGCCGGGATGCTGGTTCCGAAAAGGAGTCTGCCATGTCCCTGCCGACTGCCGCCGCCCGAGCGGCCCTGCCCGCCGGGCTGCTGATCGCCTGCGTCGTCGCGGGCGTGCTGCTGGCGAACGGCATCCGGTCCTCCTTCGGGCTCTTCCTCGGCCCGATGACCGAGGCGCATGCCTGGACCGCGTCGGGCTTCGCCTTCGCCATCGCGCTGCAGGTGCTGCTGAACGGCGTCAGCCAGCCGATCGTGGGGCAACTCGCCGACCGCTTCGGCGGCCGCAGCGTCATCATCGGCGGCGCGCTGCTCTACGCCGTCGGCATCCTCGGCATGGCCGCCTCGGACGGGCTGCCCCTGTTTACCTTCTTCGCCGGCGTCGTGATGGGCGTGGCGGTCTCGGCCGCAGGCATGCCGGTCTTCATCGCCAGCCTGACCCGCATGCTGCCCGAGACGATGCGCGGGCGCGCGGCCGGCCTCGGCACCGCCGGTTCCTCGGCGGGACAGTTCCTGGTGGTGCCCCTGGCGGGGCTCGGCATCGCGGGCCTGGGCTGGCAATGGGCGCTGGTCGCGATGGCGCTTGCGGCGCTGCTGGTCATCCCGCTCGCCTGGCCATTGTCCGACCGCCCCGCGCCGGCGCCGGCGAATGCGCCCGCGGGGACCGAGGACACGGCCGGCGCGGCGCTGTCGCGCGCGCTGGGCGAACCGTCCTTCTGGTACCTGTTCTTCGGCTTCTTCGTCTGCGGGCTGCATGTCTCGTTCCTGACCGTGCACCTGCCGGGCTTCGTCCAGTCTTGCGGCCTGCCGCTCTATGTCGGCGCCGGCGCCATCGCGGTGATCGGGCTGTTCAACATCGGCGGATCGCTGCTTTCGGGCGAACTGACGCAGCGCTGGCGGCGGCGTGAACTTCTGGTCGGCATCTACGCCGCGCGCGGCGTCGTGATGGCCGGCTTCATGGTGGCCGAGAAGACCACGACGACCGTCCTCGTCTTCTCGGCGCTGATGGGCATCCTGTGGCTGTCCACCATCCCGCCCACCATTTCGCTCTGTGCGCGCAACTGGGGTACGCGCTGGCTGGCCACGATCTTCGGGCTGATCTACCTGGGCCACCAGCTGGGTGGCTTCGCCGGCGCCTTCCTGGGCGGGGTCGTGTTCGACGCGACGGGGTCCTACGACCTGATGTGGAGTATCGGCATCGCCGCCGCGGCCTTCGCGGCGCTGATCCACCTGCCGGTGCGCGACGGGCCGCGCCCGCTGCCCGTGCCGGCCTGAGCGCGGCTTGCCCCCGCCACCCCGCCCGGTCCATACCGGCCGGACGCGCCAGTAAAGGATGACAGACGCATGCGACGACTTGCCCGCTGCCTGATCCTCGCGGCGCCGCTGCTGGCCAGCGGCGCCCTGGCGCAGGACCGCCCAGGACCGCCGCATGAATGGCTGTTCGGATCCTGGACCGGCGGCTTCTTCCCCCCGACCGACACCGTGGGCCCCCGCTGCACCGCGCAGCCCACGGTGATATTCACGCGCGACCTGGTGCTGCGCGTCGGCATCCTCGACCCCGCCTACCGGCAGCGCGTGATCGAGACGGTGGCGGGGCGCCCGGATGGCGCCAGCTTCCGCTTCACCCCGGCCGGCGCCGGCCTGCTGCCGCCCGACATCGGCTTCGGCTGCCCGGACGGGCCGAATTCGCTCGATGTCCAGCGCCTCGGCCCGGACGAGATCGTCTTCCCGAACTGCCGGGACATGCCCTCCCCGCTGCGCCGCTGCGGGAGCCCCAACCGTTGAGCGGCGACGCGCCCCGCCGCATCGCGCTGATCCACGCGCTGCGCCATTCGCCGCCGCCGATCGAGGCCGCCTTCGCGCGGCTCTGGCCGGGCCAGATCCTGATGAACCTGATGGACGACAGCCTGTCCGCCGACCTCGCGCGCGAAGGCCGGCTGACGCCCCGGATGACCGAGCGGTTCCTGACGCTCGCGCGCTATGCCGCAGGCACGGGTGCGGATGCGATCCTGTTCACCTGCTCGGCCTTCGGGCCGTGCATCGAGGCCTGCGCGGCGGACCTCGCGCCCATGCCCGTCCTCAAGCCGAACGAGGCGATGATCGAGGAGGCGGCGTCCAAGGGGCGGCGCATCGGGCTGCTCGTGACCTTCCCGGGCACCATCCCGTCCATGACGCCGGAATTTCCGGCCGGCATCACCGTGGTGCCGAAGGTGGCCGAGGGCGGGCTCGCGGCGCTCGACGCCGGCGACCTCGAGACACATGACCGCCTGGCAGAGGAAGCGGCGCGCGACCTCGCCGACTGCGACGCCATCGCGCTCGGCCAGTTCAGCCTGGCGCGGGCGAAGCAGCATGTGGAGCGCGCGACGGGCAAGCCGGTGCTGACGACGCCGGACACGGCGGTGCTCAAGCTCCGGCGCCTGCTCGGCGGCTGACGGGCAGGGCGGCGTTTGGCACGCCGCGCCCGCGACCCCATATCCTGACTGACCATGCCGGATCCCGGCTTCGCAGGAAGGAGGCATTCATGGGCAAGGTTCTCGAATGCGGCTCGGTCTTCCCGGGCTGCGAGGTCGCCATCCACGGCGATGGCGACGACGAGGTCATGGCCAAGGCCATGGAGCATGCGCGGGCCCAGCACCATGCGACCGAGCTCTCGCAGCAGCTGAGGACGCGGATGCGCAGCGCGATCAGGGACGACACGGCCGCGGACGCCGGCGCCGCCAAGGGCTGACGGCCGGCCCGCGCGGGGTGTCTACCGGCGCGGCCCCCAGGGTGACGGCGCGGCGCCCGTGGCACCCTGCGCCGGACCCTGCCACCAGGGCGCCGGCGCAGGCGCGACCCGTATGGTCGCATCGTTGTCCGCCGCCGGGTCTGCCGGGTCGGGCGCGTCCCAGGCCCCGCGCGGCGGCATCGGCCCGGGATCGCGCCCGCCGGCATAGGTGACCAGCGCCTCCACCCGCTTCGGGATGGGCGGGTGCGTCGCCATCAGGGATGACAGCGCATTGTCCCCCGCATCCTCGAGGAACAGCGCGCGCACCTGGGGCGAGACCTCGGGCATCGCGGCATTTCCCTCGACCTTGCGCAGCGCCGAGATCATGGCATCCGCGTCCGAGGTCAGTTCGACCGCCCCGGCATCGGCCAGGAATTCGCGGTTGCGTGAGAGCATCATGCGCAGCACCACGGCCAGCCCCCAGGCCAGCGCGATGATCGCGAGCCCGATCAGCGCCGCCGCGCCGGCGTTGCGGTTGCCCGAACCCGAGCCCGATCCGCGGTAGCGCCAGCCCGAGGCGCGCGCCACGCGCCGCGTGCGCGTCATCATGTCGAAGCCGAGGGAGATGATGCCGACGAAGACGACCGCGATCAGGCCGAGCCGCGCGTCCCCGTTGCGGATATGCGCGAGTTCATGCGCGACCACCGCCTGCAGTTCCCGGTCGTCCAGCGCCTCCATCAGCCCGCGCGTGACCGTGACGGCGCCCTTGTCGGGCGTGAGCCCCGCGGCATAGGCGTTCAGCGCCGGGGTCTCGATGATGGCAAGCCGCGGCATGCGCATGCCGCGGGAGATGCAGAGGTTCTCGGTCAGGTTCCAGAGCCG
Organism: Roseomonas sp. HF4; assembly: GCF_005222755.1. Taxonomy (GTDB): domain Bacteria; phylum Pseudomonadota; class Alphaproteobacteria; order Acetobacterales; family Acetobacteraceae; genus Neoroseomonas. The sequence continues at coordinate 156,042 of NZ_STGD01000004.1, read as the reverse complement.
CGGTTCCTCGGCCCGCGTCACGGGATGCGCGCCGGTGGCCCAGTCCAGGATCCTGTTGTGCGCCATGTAGGCGATCGCGAACCAGACCGCCGCGACGCCGCACCCCGCGAGATAGAGCAGCGGCAGGTTGCGCAGCGCGTTGCGAAAGGCTCGGCCGAGGTCGTGCTGTTCGGAGCCGAACATGAGCCCCAGCCCGAGCATCGTGAGCGCGAGCAGCATCGGGAAGCCGGCCAGCAGCAGGATCGAGCGCAGGCCCGTGTTCCAGCTGTGGGTGCGCAGCCCATAGGCCTGCATCGCGCGCTGCTCCGGCTAGGAGAAGCGGACCTGGGGCGCCGACTGCACCGCGGCGCGCTCGGCCTCGGGCAACTCGAAGAAGCCGCGCTGCTGGAAGCCCATCGACTTCGCGAAGAAGACCGCGGGAATGCTCTCCGTCATCGCGTTGTATTCCGAGACGGACGAATTGTAGAATCGGCGCGCCGCCGCGATCTTGTTCTCGATGTCGGACAGCTCGGCCTGGAGGGACAGGAAGTTCTGGTTGGCCTTGAGGTCCGGATAGGCCTCCGACAGCGCAAAAAGCCGGCCGAGCGCGGCGCCCAGTTGGCCTTCGGCCGGGCCCGCCGCCGCCGGGCCCTGCGCCTGCGCCGTCACGGCGGCATTGCGTGCCTGGATCACGGCATCGAGCGTGGATTTCTCGTGCGCCGCATAGCCCTTCACGGTTTCGACAAGATTCGGGATCAGGTCGTGCCGTTGCTTGAGCTGCACGTCGACATCGGACCAGGACTGGCCCGTCACCTGCCGCAGCGCGACCAGCCGGTTGTAGATGACGACCAGCCAGATGATCAGCACCGCGACGGCGCCGAGGATGATCCATTCCATGCCGTGAGCTTCCCTGCCTAACCGCCGGAGGCTAGCGCGTCGCCCCTGCACGGCAAACCTCGCCTTGCCGGCGACGGCGATGAGAGGCGCCGCACCCGGCCCGACCCGACCAGGCGGACATAACAGACACACGCATCGGTTGTGAATTCCAGCAATACACGTGCCCGGCAAGCTCAAGAGACAGCTCACCGCAGTATTTAATGAACAAGCAATAAAATTCATATGTCGTAATTTAATTGAAATCTGAAGGAGATCTCGAGGGTCATTTTGAGTATTGTTGATGCAGGACCAGTCCCCCGATGTCCGCCTGCGCAGTACAGCCGCCGTTCCGACGCGGCCGACCGATGCTCTTGAGACCCGCAGAGCGGTCGCGCGGCGTCGCCGCGGCGGTCGAGTTCGTGCTGATCGCCCTGCCATTCTTCATCGTGATCGTCGGGATCATGGAGGTCTGCTGGCAACTCGCGAACGGCGTGGCGCTCGACCATGCGGCGCTGAAGGGAAGCCACTTCGGCGCGACCGGCGCCAGCCAGGTGCCGGCCTGGCAAACCGGCGGGCGGCCACCCGCCGAACTGCCAGGGTCCCGGTCGGAGGCGGTGCGCTGGCTCGTCTCGACCTCGATCGGGGGCCTGAACCGGCTCGACTGGCGGCGGCGCGCGGGGAATGCCAGCACCCGCAGCAGCTTCGGCGATGCCGGCGCGCCGACGCCGATCCTGCGCGGCCAGGACGGCACGCCCTTCACGATCCCGGCCGGCCAGACGCTGCTCGCGACGGAAGTCTTCGCGGTGGTCCAGCCCTGAACCATCAGCGCGGGGCTGATCGGCACCGCGCTTCCAGCCCAGTTGCAGGGCATCTCGTTCTTCCTCTCGCGGGCCTCGAAGCCGGGGCGGTTGCAGCAGCCGCCGGCCGCGCCGGTCCCGCCCGCACCGGTCCGGGAACCCGTCCACCGAGATCACGAACCTATATCGCGGCTGCGCCAGGCGGCCGGAAAACTTCTTTCCGGCACCGACGCGCGATATGCTGAACGCGGCGTTCCGGTCCATCGCGGGCCAGCTCGCGAACCTTCGTATCGCCCAGTAGCCGCGAGCCCTCACGCGGGCAGCGTCATCACCGCGCTCAGCCCACCGCCCCGCCGGTTGCGCAGCACAACATCCCCGCCATGCGCGCGCAGGATGTTGCGCGTGATGGTCAGGCCGAGGCCGGTGCCGCCCGTCTCCCGGTTCCGGCTTGCCTCCAGCCGGCGGAACGGCGTGAAGACGCCCTCGAGCTCCGCCTCCGGCACGCCGGGCCCGTCATCCTCGACCACCAGGCGCACCACGCCGCCCTCGGCCGGCGAAAGCCGCAGCCGCGCCGCGCCGCCATAGGCCACCGCGTTGCTCACGAGGTTCGCCAGCGCCCGCTTCAGCGCCACCGGGCGCGCCCGCAGCACCAGCCGCTCGGGACCATCGTAGGAAATCGCCTCGGCCATCTCTGGCCGCGCATCGGCGGCCTCGTCCGCCACCGTGCGGCACAAGGCCGCGAGATCGATGGCCGCGGCCGGCTCGGCCGCGGCGTCGTCCCGCGCGAAGGCAAGCGTCGCCGCGATCATCTGCTCCATCTCGTCGAGGTCGGACAGCATCTTCCGCCGCTGCTCGTCGTCGTCCATGAATTCGGCGCGCAGCCGCAGCCGCGTGATCGGCGTGCGCAGGTCGTGGCCGATCGCCGCCAGCATCTGCGTCCGGTCGGCCACGAAGCGGCGGATCCGGTCGGCCATCTGGTTGAAGGCGCGCGCGGCGGTTGCGACCTCCGACGGCCCTTCCTCGGGCAGCGGCGCCGCATTGACGTCGCGGCCCAGCCGGTCGGCCGCCATGGCCAGCAGCCGGACAGGGCGCATGAGCCGCGCCACCGCCCAGAGGATCAGCAGCACCGCCGCCGCCGTCATGACCACGAAGGCGGAGAGGAAGGTCTCGGAATGCCAGGGCCGCGTCGGCGGCAGGAAGATCCGGTAGTTCACCCAGCCGCCATCCGGCAGGCGGAGCGAGGCCGCGAAACCCGACGGGCCCCGGCCCGCCAGCCGCACCTCCCGCGGGCGGTCGCGCGGCGGCGCGCGGTTCAGCAGGTCGAGCCGGAACAGGCGCGCGACCTCGGGCGGCGGCGGCGGCATGCCTGGACGTACCCGCGGCTCGTCGTCCAGTTCGACCGTCAGGCCCTCGGGCAGGTCGAGTTCGGCCAGCAGTTGCGCCCTCATTTCAGGTGGGCTGCGCACCGCTGTGCGCCAGGCGACGATGGCGCGCCCGGCGATCTCGCGCGCCTGGAACAGGCGCTGCAGGTCGACGCGGTCGAGCGCATGGATGGTCAGCCCCGCCGCCTGCACCGCCATCAGCGCCACGATCAGCAGGAAGGCCGTGCGGCCGCCGAGGCTTGCGGGCAGGCGGAAGCGGCGCTTCGGCTCGGCCGGCGCCGCGGGCCGGGCCGCGACGGGCGTGCCGTCAGCCACGCTCGACCGTCGCCGCCAGGACGTAGCCGCCGCCGCGCACGGTCTTGATCAGGGTCGGGTTGCGCCCGTCATCCTCGAGCTTGCGGCGCAGGCGGGATACGGCGACGTCGATCGCCCGGTCGAAGGGGCCCGCCTGGCGGCCGCGCAGCAGGTCCATCAGCATGTCGCGCGTCAGCACACGGTTCGGCCGTTCCACCAGCACCAGCAGCAACTCGTATTCGCCCCCCGTCAGCGGCACCTCGGCGCCATCCGGATTGAGCAGCCTGCGGCGGCCGGGCTCGAGCGTCCAGCCGGCGAAGCGGATCACCTTGGCGGGCGGCTCCTTGGCCGCGCCCTCGCCGCTCGCGCGGCGCAGAACGGCGCGGATGCGCGCCAGCAACTCGCGCGGGTTGAAGGGCTTGGCCACGTAGTCGTCGGCACCGAGTTCGAGGCCGACGATGCGGTCCGTCTCCTCCCCCATCGCGGTCAGGATCACGATCGGCACGTCGGACTGTCCGCGCAGCCAGCGCGCGAAGTCGAGCCCGGGCTCGCCCGGCATCATCAGGTCCAGCACCACGAGATGGTAGCGGCCGAGGGGCCAGACCTTGCGCGCCTCCCGCGCGTCGCGCGCGGCGGTGACGCGCATGCCCTGCTTCTCGAGGAAGCGGGAGAGGAGGTCGCGGATCTCGCGGTCGTCATCGACCACCAGGATGTGCGGGGCGGGTTCCATGCACTGTTACAATAGGGCATCGGCGGTGCGGTTCACGGGAACGGCCGTGTTTCTTCTTGTATCGGCCGCGCACTCCGTTGCGGGGCGTTGCAATACCGGCGCGGGCGGGGCTTCGTGGGCGTCGTGAGCGCACCACCTGACGATCATGGCGGCGACGATCCTACCTTCCCCCGGGGTCGTCGCAGCCCCGAGGCGGCGGGGGTGCCCACACCTCCTCCCACGGCCCCCGTCGCCTCCCCCCCATCTCCCGCCCCGCTCCGCCGCGGCGTCCCGGCCTGGGCGCGGCAGGGCGTGGCGGCGGTGATCGCGCAGGACCCGGATTTCGCGCGCATCGAGCCCGCGGCCGGCCCGCTCCCCTGGCGACGGCGCGACCCCGGCTTCCCGGGCCTGCTGCGCGCGATCTGCGGCCAGATGATCAGCAACCAGGCGGCCACCGCGATCTGGGGCCGGCTCTCGGCCCTCCCCGGCGCGCTGGACCCCCTGGGGCTGCTCACGATCCAGGAGACGGCGCTGCGCGGCGCCGGCCTGTCGCGCAACAAGGTGCTGCATGTCCGCGCGCTCGCCGTGGCGATCGCGGAAGGGCGGCTTGACCTGCCGGCGCTGCGCTCCGCGCCGGAGGACGAGGCGGTCGCGGCCATCGCATCCATCCCCGGCCTCGGCCCCTGGACGGCGCAGATCCACCTGCTGTTCGGCTTCGAGCGGCCGGATGTCTTCCCGGCGGGCGACCTCGCGCTCGCGGCGGGCCTCGCGCATCTCAAGGGCCTGGCCGAGCGGCCGAAGCCGAAGGCGCTGGCCGGGATGGCCGAGGCGTGGTCCCCCTGGCGGTCGCTGGCGGCGCGTCTGCTCTGGCACCATTGGCGGCACGTGACCGGGCGCCCGGCGGGGGAGGCCGAATAGGCGGCGCGGATGGACGGCAGCGGCGCGGGATGGTTCCTTCGCCGCCATGGACTTCGCGCTTTCCCCGCGCATCCGCGCGACGCAGACACCGCCCATCCCGTCCGTCCGCGCCTGGGCCGCCCGCTACGGCGGGCAGGCGGGGCCAGTGCTCGACCTGACACAGGCCGTGCCGGGCTATCCGCCGCATGCCGACCTGCTCGCGCGGCTCGCGGAGCACGCAGGCAGCCGGGCCAGCGCCTCCTACGGCCCGATCGACGGCGAGCCCGACCTGCGGGATGCGCTGGCGCGGGACATGACGGGCTTCTATGGCGCGCCGGTCGGGGCGGCGGATGTCGCGATCACCGCCGGTGGCAACCTCGCCTTCACCATGGCGATGACGGTGCTGGCCGGCCCTGGGGAGGCGGTGATGCTGCCCGCCCCCTGGTACTTCAACCACCGCATGGCGCTGACTGCGCTCGGCATCCCCTGCGTGCCGCTGGACTGCCGCGCCGAGGACGGCTTCATCCCCGACCCGGGCCGCGCCGCGGCGCTGATGGCGGGCGTGCGCGCAATCGTGCTGGTCAGCCCCAACAACCCGACGGGCGCGGTCTATCCGCCAGACGTGATCGCAGGCTTCGCCGACCTCGCGCGCCGGCATGGCGCCTGGCTGGTGCTGGACGAGACCTACCGCGACTTCCTCAGCCCCGAGCAATCCCCGCCGCACGGGCTGTTCGCGGACGCGGGCTGGCGGGACAACGTGGTTCACCTCTATTCCTTCTCGAAGGCTTATTGCGTCCCGGGGCACCGGGTCGCGGCCATCGCGTCCGGCCCGACCTTCAGGGCCGAATTGATGAAGGCGCTCGACACCATGCAGATCTGCGCGCCGCGCGCGGCGCAGGCGGCGCTGGCCTGGGGGGTGGATGCGCTCGGCGACTGGCGCGCGGGCAACCGCGCCGTCATGGCGTCCCGCGCCGAGGCCTTCCGCCGCGCCGCCGCGCAACTGCCTGGCTGGCGGCTCGATGCGCTCGGCGCCTATTTCGCCTACCTGCGACTGCCGGAGGACGCGCCCGAGGCGGTGGCGACCGCGGAGCGGCTGGCGGTGGAGCGCGGCCTGCTCGGCCTGCCGGGCCCCTTCTTCGGGCCGGGGCAGGATCGGCACCTGCGCCTCGCTTTCGCCAATGCGGAGGCGGATGTGATCGCCGCCGTGCCGGGACGGCTGGTGGGCTGATCCGGTGCCGGTCTTCGAACGCTATCTCTCGCTCTGGGTCGCGCTCTGCATCCTGGCGGGCATCGCGCTCGGCAGCCTGGTGCCGGAGGTCTTCGGTGCGCTTGCCGCGCTCGAGGCCGGGTCGGTCAATCTGGTCGTCGCGGTGCTGATCTGGTTCATGGTCTACCCGATGATGGTGGCGGTGGATTTCGCGAGCCTCGCGCGCATCCACGAACGGCCGAAGGGCCTCGTCATCACGCTCACGGTGAACTGGCTGGTGAAGCCCTTCACCATGGCGGCGCTCGGCGTGCTGTTCTTCCAGTACCTTTTTGCGCCGCTGATCGACCCGGCCGAGGCGCCACAATACATCGCCGGGCTGATCCTGCTGGGGGCCGCGCCCTGCACCGCCATGGTCTTCGTCTGGTCGCAGATGACGAAGGGGGACCCGGCCTACACGCTGGTGCAGGTCTCATTGAACGACGTCGTCATGGTCTTCGCCTTCGCGCCGCTCGTGGCTCTGCTGCTCGGCGTGACCGACATCGCGGTGCCGTGGGAGACGCTGCTGCTCTCGGTCGGGCTCTATGTCGTGATCCCGCTCGCGGCCGGGGTCGCGACGCGGCTGCGCCTGACGCGGGGCAGTCGGGACGGCGCGCCGGTCGCGGCCTTCATCGCGCGGGTGAAGCCGCTGTCCGTGCTCGGGCTGCTGGCGACGGTCGTGCTGCTGTTCGGCTTCCAGGGCGGCGTGATCCTGGCGCAGCCGCTGCTGATCGGGCTGATCGCCGTGCCGCTGCTTGTGCAGTCCTACGGCATCTTCGCCATCGCCTATGGCTGGGCGTATCTCTGGCGCGTGCCCTTTCCCGTGGCCGCGCCCTGCGCGCTGATCGGTACGTCGAATTTCTTCGAACTCGCCGTGGCGGTCGCGATCGGGCTGTTCGGGCTGAATTCGGGCGCGGCGCTGGTCACGGTGGTGGGCGTGCTGGTGGAGGTGCCGGTCATGCTCTCCCTCGTCGCCTTCGCGAACCGCACGCGCGGCTGGTTCCCCGCGGACGACGCCGCAGCGTGAAACCCTTCCTTGGCGCCCCGCGCGCGTGATGCTGGCCTTGCGGGACATTCCCGACCCGCCGAGGGCCCACGACCGCACGCCATGACGTCACGCCGCGCCCTGATGCTCGCCACCGCGGGCCTCCTCGCCACGCAGGCGGCCGCGCGCGCCGCGACCACCACCATCGCGCTGCGCCCCGGCCAGCCGCGCGCGGCGATCCGCGTGCGGACCGAGACGCTGCCGGCCGGCGAGGCCTTCGTCATCGCCTTCTCGGGCGACGGCGCGCCGCAGGACGAGATCCGCCTGCCCACCTGGTACGGCGACGGCCGTATCCTGCAAGCCGTACCGGTTGCCGGGCGAGAGGTGCTGCTGGCCGAGTTCCAGGGCAATCGCGGCACAGGCGTCGCGCAGAAACTGGTCGCGGCGATCGGGTGCGACGATGACGGGGCGCTGCGCGTGCTCGGCATCGAGACGCTCTCCTTCCGGGACGCGCAGGTCAGCAACGCTCGACGCCGCCTGGACGGGCGGATCGAGGCGAGCGCGCGCCGCGACGCCCTGCTGCTGCACCATGCGACCACCGGGCGCATCGGCATCGGCCCCGAGCGCAGCGAGCGCTGGACGACCCGGCTGCGCTGGACGGGCCAGGGCATCCTGGCGGCGCCACCGACGCCGCGGGACGCCGGCGAGATCCGCCGTCGCGTCGACCGCGCGCGCGAACGCCTGCGCCCGATCCTCGCCGGCGCGTCGCTGACCGACGCGACGCGCATCGACTACGACGCGACCGGCATCTGGTCCGTCGGCGATGCGATCGAGTTCAGCGGATAGCGGGGGGCGCCGGGTCGAAGCCGTCCGGCACGATGCCGCGCGGGCGGATCATGTCGTAGGGCGCGCGCGGCAGGAAGCGGCCGGTGCCGGGCTCGGCCTGCACCTTGCCGTCCTGCATCACCACCTCGCCCCGGCGGATGGTGGCGACGGGCCAGCCCGTGACCTCCATCCCTTCGTAGGGCGTGTAGTCGATCGCGTGCTGCATCAGCGCGTTGGTGATGGTGACCTTCTTGCCGGGATCCCAGAGCGCGAGGTCGGCATCGCTGCCCACCGCGATCATGCCCTTGCGCGGTGCCAGGCCCATCAGCCGCGCGGGGTTCGTGCTGGTCAGGCGCACGAAGTGATCCAGCGTGATGCGTCCCTTGGAGACGCCCTCGCTGAACATGATAGGCAGCCGCGCGGCGAAGCCCGGGATGCCGTTCGGGATGTCGCGGAACACCGCGTCCGATCCGTTCTGCCGCTTGCCGCGGTCGCCTTCGTAGGAAAACGCGCAATGGTCGGAGGAGACGACGTCGAGGGTCCCCCGCCGGATCATCTCCCAGATGCGCGCATGTTCCTCCGTCGTGCGCGGCGCGGGGCTGCACATGAACTTCGCGCCCTCGAAGCCCGGGCGGTCCATGTCGGCGGCGGTCAGCGCCACGTATTGCGGGCAGGTCTCTCCCCAGACCTTCACGCCGCGCGCCTGGGCGCGGGCGATCTCCTCCGCCGCCTCCGCGCAGCTCACGTGGAAGACCTGGATCGGCTGGTCCACGAGCTCGGCCAGCGCGATGGCGCGGTGCGTGGCTTCCCGCTCCACCACCGGCGGGCGCGCCCAGGCGTGGTACTTCGGTGCCGTCATGCCGCGCTTGAGCAGCTCATGGGTGCGCCAGTTGATGGCGTCGTAGTTCTCGCAATGCACGGTCACCAGGCAGCCGAGCTCGCGCGCCTTGGTCAGCACGCGCAGGTATTGCCCGTCCGACAGGTGCAGCGGCTCGTAGGTCAGGAAGACCTTGAGGCTACGCACGCCCTCGGCGACGACGCGCGGCACCTCGTCGTCCATCACGGCGTCGGTCGGGTCGCTGATGATCTGGTGGAAGGCGTGGTCGATCATTCCCCGCCCCGCCCGCGCGCGGTAGTCGAGGTAGCGGTCCCAGACGCCGAAGCCCTTCCATTGCGGGATGAAGCAGACGACCGAGGTGGTGCCGCCGGCGAAGGCGGCCGCGCTGGCCGTCGCGAAGGTTTCCTCGTTGACCGTCAGCGGCGGTTCGGCCGCGCCGGTGCTGGCATAGCCGCCGCGCGACGGTTCCTCGATATGGCAATGGCTGTCGACGCCGCCGGGCAGCACCAGCAGGCCGTCGGCCTCGATGACGCGGGCGGCGTCGGCGATACGCTCGGCCAATGCCACGATGCGGCCGTTCTTGACGCCAATGTCGCAGCGCGTGGTGCCGTAGCCCGTCGCCACCTCGCCGCCGCGCACCGCCAGGTCGAATTCCGCCATCGTCGCTCTCCCATGCTGCGCTGCGAAGATTGCGGTGCGGCGGCCCGCCCGTCCAGCGTCAGCGGCGCGACACGAGAAGCCGCATGCCGCCCTTGGGCCGGAGCGCCAGCCGGCAGTTCGGGCGCGGCGTGAAGCCGGGGGCCAGCGCGAAGCGGAAGCGGCGGAACACGACGGACGCCACCGCCATGACCTCGGCCATGCCGAAGGCAGCGCCGGCGCAGATGCGCGGGCCGATGCCGAAGGGCAGGTACGCGAAGCGCGGCCGCCGCCGCGGCGCGTCGCCCAGGAAGCGTTCGGGCCGAAAGACATGCGGCGCGTCCCACAGCGCTTCGTGGCGGTGCAGCAGCCAGGGCACGGCCAGCACGATGTCGCCCGTCGCGATGTCCCAGCGGCGGATGCGGTCGGGGCCGAGCGCCTGGCGCGCGAAGACCGCGACCGGCGGATAGAGGCGCATCGCCTCCTGCACGACGGCACGCGTGAAGACGAGGCCCGTCAGGTCGTCGAAGCCGGGCGGCGCGGTGGGCAGTTCGGCCGCCATCCGGTCCGCCGTCGCGGGATGCAGCGCGGCCAGCATCGCGGTCCAGGTGAGCGTGATCGCGGCGCCCTCGGCACCGGCCAGGAGGAACATCACCACCTCGTCCAGCAGCCGCTCGCCGGCCAGAACGGGCGTGCCGTCGTCCCGCCGCGCATCGCGCAGCGCGGCCAGCAGCGCCGTGCCGCCGGCCGGCCCGGCCGCGCGCAGCAGCGCCGCGACGCGCGCGCGCAGCGCCGCGGCGAGCCGACCGGCCCGGCGCCGCGTGAGCCAGCCCAGCATGTCGGGCAGGCCCATCATGCCGAGCAGGTCCACGACCTCGGCCGCCTCCTGGTAGGCGGTGAAGGTCGCGGCGATGGCGGCGGCCTCGGCGCGCGGGACCGACGGGCCGAAGACCGCCAGCAGCAGCACGCGGGTGATGGCGGCGGCGAAGGCGGCGGCGACGTCGACGGGGCCATCGGCACCGGCGAAATCCCCGGCCAGTTCCTCCGCCGCCTGGACGAAGCAGGGGTGGAAGCGCGCGAGGCCCGAAGGGTGCAGCGGCGGCGCGATGGCGCCCCGCTTCTCGGCCCAGTCGTCGCCCCAGGCGATGAAGGAGGACCCGCCGATCACCGGCCGCAGCGCATCCTCGAGGAACCGGGATTTGCGCTGATACGTCGCGTGCTTCACGACGAAGACGTCGCGCACCACCTCGGGTGCATTGGCCACGAGGATGAGGCGGCCCGGAAGGCGCGTCGTGAAGACCTGGCGCCGGTAGGCATCGGCCGGGAAGATCGAGAGCAGATCGCGCCTTGCCCGCAGCAGCCCGGCCAGCATCGGCAGCGGCCGGGCGGGGGCGGCCGGCATGGGCGGAACGAAGTCGTCGGCGGGCGGGCTCATGCGGGCGCGCGAGCGTTACCGCGCCCGCGCGGCCCTGTCATCGGCGGTCCGCCGCCTCGGTGCCGTGGCCCCGGCCATAGCGCTTCTCGAGCCGGCGCTGCACCACGTCCCAGGCCGAGGTCATCAGCAGGTACCAGAGCGCCGCGACAACGAAGAGTTCCAGCACCAGGAAGCGTTCCTGGATCAGGATCTGCGTCCGGCGCAGCAATTCCTCCATGCTGATGACCGAGGCGACCGAGGTGGTCTTGAGCAGCCCGTTCACACTGTTGCCGAGCGGCGGGATGATGATGCGCATCGCCTGCGGCCAGACGACCAGCCGGAACGCCTGCGTGCGGCGGAGGCCAAGCGCCAGGCCGGCCTCGCGCTGCCCCTTGGCGACCGAGAGGATGCCGGCGCGCACCGTCTCGCTGAGATAGGCGGCCTCGTTCAGCGACAGGCCGAGCAACGCCGCCTGCACCACGGAGAAGCGCAGCCCGAACAGCGGCAGGCCGGTATAGATGATGAGCAGCTGCACCAGCAGCGGCGTGCCGCGGAAGATCCAGCAGTAGAAGGCGGCCAGGCCCGAGACGGCGCGATTGCCCGACAGCCGCATCAGCGCGAGCAGGACGCCCAGCACCAGCCCCGCGGCGAGCGACGCCGCGGTGAGCCAGAGCGTCGTGAGCGCGCCCTCCATCAGGTAGGGGTTCAGCAGGTAGTCGAAGAATCCCTGCCAGGACCAGACCTGCATCGGGTCAGGTCACGGGCGCGAAGCGGTCACTGCGGACCGACGACGGCGAAGCCGCCTTCGGCCAGCGTCACGCCGTAGCGGTCGAACAGCGTCTTCAGGCTGCCGTCGGCGTTCATCTGCACCAGCACGCGGGAGACGGCGTCGGCCAGCGGACGGGAACGGAAGGCGAGCGCGGCCGGCGTCGGGAACAGGTTGTTCAGCACGCGCGGGAATTCGCCGCGGCGGTCGAATTCCGCGGCGACGGCGTCGATCGAGGTGACAGCCTCGACCTGGCCCGCGCGCAGCGCCTGGAAGGCGACCGCGAAATTGTCGAAGGTACGGATGTTGATGGGCCGTCCGCCCGCCGCCTGCACCGCCTGGCTGATCTCGCGCAGGCGCCGTTCCTCGAAGCCGCCGATCTCGACGCCGACCGTCTTGCCAGCGAGGTCCTGTTGGCCGCGGATGTTGAGCGGGTTGCCGCGCGCGGCGGAGATGGCGACGGCGTTGTTCTCATAGCGGATCATGTGCATGAGCCGCGCGCGTTCCTCGGTGTAGAAGATGCCGGTGTTGATCATGTCCCAGCGCCGCGCCGCGAGGCCCGGGATCATCGCACTGAACTCGATCCGCACGTATTCGGGCGTCAGGCAGAGGCGGCGCGCGATCTCGGTGCCGAGTTCGATGCGCATGCCCTGCAGCTGGCCCGAGCTGTCGACGAATTGCAGCGGCGGCAGGGTCGGGTTGGTCGACATCACCAGCGTGCGCGGCTTGACCAGCTCGGAATCCGGCACGGCCGGCGTGCAGGCCGGCGCCTGCGCGAAGGCAGGCCCGGCCGCGAAGGTCGCGACGGCGGCGGCGAGAAGGATGCGGCGGTTCATCTTCATGTCTCCCTGCTATTCGGCCGCCTGCGCGGCGATGCTCATCAGCCCGATACCTTGCAAGACCCGCGCCAGCGCCGGGATATCCTCGGCCGGCAACGGCAGGCGCGGCGGGCGCGGCGGGCCCATGTCCATGCCCATCAGCCGGAACGCCGCCTTGGTGCCCGAGACGTAGCGCGGCCCGCCCACCCAGGGCAGCAGCGGCGCGAGCCGCCGATAGAGCGCGAGCGACGTGTCCCGGTCCGCCGCGAAGGCCGCGGACTCGAACATCTCGGACGACAGGCGCGGTGCCACGTTGCTGCACACCGCGACCCAGCCGATGGCGCCCAGCCACGCGCTCTCGTACCCCAGCACGCCGGCGAAGACCTCCATCCGGTCGCCGCAGAGCGCCACGATGTCGCGCACGCGCGTGGCTTCGAGCGTGCTTTCCTTGACATAGCGGCAGTTCGGGATGCGGCTGATCTCGGCCAGCATCGCGGGCGTCATGTCGACATTCGCGGTGGCCGGGTTGTTGTAGACCATGATCGGGATGCCGATCGCCTGCGCGACGGTGTCGTAGTGGTGCATCAACTCCGGCAGCGTCGGCACGGAATAGAAGGGCGGGATGATCATCACGCCGTCCGCGCCCTGGGCCTCGGCCTCCTTGGACAGCGCCACCACCTCCCGCGTGTCCTCGGTGCCGGTGCCGACCACCACCGGCACGCGGCCCCTGGCGGCGGCGACCACCGTCTCGACGATGGCCGCGCGCTCGTCGCGCGAGACCGAGAGGAACTCGCCCGTCGAGCCGAGCGGGATCAGCCCGCGCACGCCCTCGCTCACCTGGTATTCGACCAGGCGTTCGAGCGCCTTCAGGTCGACCGCGGCGCCGTCGGCGGTGAAGGGCGTGACGAGCACCGTGTAGGTGCCGCGGAAGGGCTCGCGGGACATAAGGCCTCCGGGGATGGACGCGCGCGGGACGCGTGCGATGATCCGACCCCGTTTTCCCCTTCCCGGCAAGGCCATGCGTCTCAACCACTCCCGGATAACCGTCGCCGCGCCGCCCATCCGCTTCACCTTCGAAGGGCAGGAGATCGAGGCGCTGCCGGGCGAGAGCATCGCCGCCGCGCTGTCCGCCGCCGGTATCCTCGCCTTCCGCCGCACCGGGCAGGGCGCGCCGCGCGGCCTCTGGTGCGGCATGGGCGCCTGCTGGGACTGCATCGTGACGGTGGATGGCCGCGCGGGCCAGCGCGCCTGCCTGGTGAAGGCCGAGGCGGGGCTGCGCGTCGAGGGCGCGCCGCCCGCCGATCCCGCGCCGCTTGCCGTCAGGCCGGATGCGATCGCCGATCATGCCTGCGACGTGCTCGTGGTGGGCGCGGGCCCGGCCGGCCTCTCGGCCGCCATCGCCGCCGCGCGCGCCGGCGCCACGGTCGAAGTGCTGGACGAGCGCGCCGAGCCCGGCGGGCAATACCTGAAGCCGCTGGCCAGGAGCCATGCCGACGCCGCGCCCGATCCGCAGTTCCGCCGCGGCGCCGCCCTGTTCGCCGAGGCGCGCGCGGCGGGCGTCGCGATCCACCAGGGCGCCACGGTCTGGGGCGGCTTCGCGCCGGACGAGATCGCGGCGCTGGTCGATGGCGCGGCGCTGACCTTCCGGCCGCGGCGGCTGGTCCTGGCGCCGGGCGCGCATGAACGCCCGGTGCCGGTGCCGGGCTGGACGCTGCCCGGCGTCATGACGACCGGCGGGCTGCAGACGCTGGCGCGCGCGCAGCGCGTGAGCCCGGCCGGGCGCGTCGTGATCGCGGGCAGCGGGCCGCTCAACCTGCAGCTCGCCTGCGAATTGCTGTCCGGCGGCGTCGAGGTCGCCGCCGTGGTCGAGGCGGCGCCGCGCCCGGGCCTCGGCGCCTGGCGGGACCTGCTGGCGCTGGCGCGCACTTCGCCGGACCTCGCCTGGGACGGGTTCCGGTACCTGGCGCAGTTGCGGCGCGCGGGTGTGCCGGTGCTCTGGGGCAGCAGCATCCTGGCCTGCGAGGGGGACGACCGCTTCGCCGCGCTGCGCGTCGCGACACCCGCAGGGGAGCGCCTGATCGAGGCCGGCGTGGCCGCGCTCAACATGGGCTTCCAGCCGGAAACCGGGCTGGCCCGTGCGCTCGGCTGCGCGCAGCGCTTCGCGACCGAGGGGCCCGGGGCGGAGATCGGCCGGCTCGAGACCGTTGCCGACGACGAGGGCCGCACCTCCGTCCCCGGCGTCTTCGCGATCGGCGACGGGGCTTCCATCGGCGGGTCGCGGGTCGCCTTCGCGCGCGGGCGGCTGGCCGGGGCCGCCGCGGCGCGGGACCTCGGGCACGCCGTCGCCCAGGATGACGAGGCCCGGCGCGACCTCGCGCGCGCGCTCGCATTCCAGGGCGCGCTCTGGCGCGTCTTCGCGGCGCCCGCCTTCGATGCCGGCGCGATCGCCGACGCCACGATGGTCTGCCGCTGCGAGGACGTGACCGCCGGGGCGCTGCGCGCCGCGATGGCGGGCGGCGCGCGCAGCCTCGCCGCGCTCAAGAAGGATACGCGCGCGGGGATGGGCCGCTGCCAGGGGCGCATGTGCGGCGCGACCGTCGCGCGGCTGGCCGGCGCCCCCGCAGCCGAGGCCGCCTTCGCCGCCCCGCGCGCGCCCATCCGGCCGATCCCGGCCGTGGCGCTGATGCGCGAAGTGCCCGAGGGCTTCGACGCGCCGGTGATCCACGACCCCTCACCCCTTGCCTGGCGTAGCGCCGCCGCGCCGCTCGCACCCGGTAACCGCGCCTGCGACGTGCTCGTGATCGGCGGCGGCGTGCTCGGCCTCTCCACCGCGCTGTATCTCGCGCGCGAGGGTGCGGACGTGCTGGTGGCCGACCGTTCGGAACCCGGGCTCGCGGCCAGCACGGCCAATGCCGGCAGCCTCCATGTCCAGCTGCTGCCCTATGATTTCGGCGACAAGGCGGAGGCGCTCGGCACCGCCGGTCCGGCCGCGGCGACGCTGCCGCTCGGCCCGCGCTCCATCGCGCTCTGGAAGGATATCGCGCGCGACGCGGGCGAGAGCTGCGGCATCCGCACCGAGGGCGGCGTCATGCTGGCCGAGACGGCGGAGGAATTCGACTGGCTGCGCGGCAAGGCGGCGGTCGAGCGCGGCGCCGGGATCGAGACGCATATCCTCGGCGCGAACGAGCTGCGCGACCTGGCGCCCTATCTCGCGCCGCGCTTCCTCGGCGCCGCCTTCTGCCCCGCGGAGGGCCAGATCGACCCTCTGCGCGGCACGGCGGCGCTGCTGTCGCTGGCCAGGCGCGCGGGCGCGCGCGTCGCCGGCGGCGTCGAGGTCACGGCGATCGCGCGGGAGGGAACGGGGTTCGCCGTGACGACCGAGGGCGGCACCATCCGCGCCGGGCGCATCGTCGTGGCCGCAGGGCCCTGGTCAGGGCGGATCGCGGCGCTGGCGGGCGTGCAGTTGCCGGTCGGCGGCCTCGTGCAGCAGGTGATCGCGACCGAGGCGACCGGCCCGCTGATCCCGCACCTCGTCGCCCATGCCGGGCGGCACCTGTCGCTGAAGCAGGGGCCGAACGGGCATCTGCTGATCGGCGGCGCCTGGCCCGGGGAGCACGATTCCGCGACCGGCGCCACCCGGAACCGGCGCACGAGCATCGAGGGCAATCTGTGGGTCGCCGGCCATGTCGTGCCGGCGCTGGCGGGCCTGTCGGTGCTGCGCGCCTGGACGGGGATGAACGTGCATGTCGACCGCGCGCCCATCCTGGGGGAGGCGCCCGGCTGCCCTGGGCTCTTCGCGGCCGTCACATCCTCCGGCTACACGCTCGGCCCGGTCGCCGGTCGCATGACGGCCGATGCGGTGCTCGGCCGCGAAAGGGTTGCGGACGCCTTCTCCATTTCACGCTTCGGCTAAGGGTTCCGCGCCCCTGCGCGCGCCGGCCTGTGCTTTACTGGGTCCATCGGATCAGGAGGACCGCAGGATGCGCATTGCCGTTCCGCTCGTCGCAGCCATGCTGGTGGCCATGCCGGCCCTCCCCGCCGCGGCACAGGACCCGGTCGCGGACACCATCATCAGGAACCTCACGCGCGGCATCCGGTTGCCGGCGCCGGGCAGCGATTCCGTCACCGCGCCGATCACGCCGCTCGACACGCAGGGGCCGGTGCAGTCGGCCACGACCGATCCGGGCGACCGCCCCGCGGTCTCCCTGATGGTGACCTTCGCGACCGGGTCGGCGGCCCTCACGCCGGAGGCCGAGGTGCTGATCGCCTCCCTCGCCCGGGCCTTCGCGGCACCGGAACTGGCCAATGCGCGCTTCAGAATCGAGGGGCACACCGACACGGTGGGCGATGGCTCCATGAACCAGGCGCTGTCGGAGGCCCGGGCCGCTGCGGTGCGCGACCACCTCGTGCATCGCCATGGCGTGGCACCCGCGCGCCTGCAGACGATCGGCTACGGCGAAACGCGCCCGTTGGTGCCGACCGCGGATGAACGCGACGAGCCACGCAACCGTCGCGTGCAAGTCGTAAACCTGGGGAACTAAACACCCCGGAAATAGTGTTGCCGAATCCATACGCGGACCGGATTTCGGTGGTGGAGCCGCGTGCCGGCTATTTATTCCACCGAGGAAACCGCTAACCTATCTCTCATGTTCGTGATCAGAGTCGGAAACGCATAGATGGACGTTCCGGCGAGCAATCCGCCGTCATGCCTGCCGTCGGAGACCGACGCCGATCGGGCGCCGCCCCGGGGAAGTACGGCGCGTCGAACATCGCGGCCCGCATGGCTCCTCCGGTCGATCCTGCTTGCCGGCGGCGCGACGCTGTCCGCGGCGGGCCTGGCCCTGGCGCAAGTCCCGGCCGGCGTGCCGCGCCCGCCCCCGTCCGCCGCCGGCATCATCGAGCGCACGGCGCCGGCCGCGGCGCCCGCCCTCAGCCCGCGCACCCAGCCGCCCCCGCCCGAGGCGCGGCGCGGCCCCGGCGAAGGGCAGCAGGTCGCGGTCGGCACCGCCGTCGTGCAGGGCAACACGGTCCTGCCGGACACCGAGATCCGTCGGCTGATGGCGCCGATCGAGGACAGCAGCGTCACCCTCGCCCGGATCGAGGAGACGCGGCTCGAGGTGCTCGGTGCCTACAGGCGTGCGGGCTACCCCTTCGTCTCGGTCGCCGCCGCGCTGGTCCCGCAGCCGGACGGGCGGAACGAGGCGCGCTTCACCGTCACCGAGGGCTACGTGGCCGAGGTGCGCCTCGACGGCGACATCGGCCCGGCCGGCACGCAGGCGCTTCGCTTCCTGGAGCGGCTGCGGGACCGGCGCCCGATCTCGACCGCCGCGGTCGAGCGCGCGCTGCTGCTCGTCTCGGACATCCCGGGCGTGCGCGTGCGCGGGGTGCTGCAGCCCATCCAGGGCGAGCCCGGCGCGCTTCGCCTGATCGCGCAGCTCAGCCGATCCGCTGTCAGCGGCTATTTCAACCTCGACAACCGGGGTTATCGCTACACCGGGCCGTGGCAGGGCCTGCTGGTCGCCGGGCTCAACTCCTTCACGGAATTCGGCGAGCGGACCGAGGTCTCCGTCTTCGGGACGGAGCAGGGCAGCCAGTGGTTCACGCAGGCGAGCTTCGAGACCTTCATCGGCGGATCGGGCCTGCGCCTGCGGCTCTATGCCGGCACGGGCAACACGCTGCCGACCGGCCAGCTCCGTGAGATCGGCTACGAGGGGCTGACCGAGGTGGCGGGCGCCGTGCTCACCTACCCGATCATCCGCACGCGTCCCGGAAACCTTTGGGCGGTGGCGCAGTTCGACGCCCTGAACAGCACGATCAACACGGGCGCGGGGCTGCAGGGCGGGCGCTCGCTCGTGGGGCGCGACCGCATCCGCGCCGCGCGCGGCGGCTTCGACATGCAGGCGCTGGACAGCTTCGTGCCGTTCACCGCGCCGGCCACGAACCAGGCGCTCGTCCGGATCCACCAGGGCGTCGGCGTCTTCGGTGGGACGCGCGCCGACGACCCGACGCCGACGCGGCTCGAAAGCGAATTCGATTTCACCAAGTACACCGCCGAGTACCAGCGCGTTCAGCCCCTGTTCTCGCCCTTCGACGGCGCCATGGTGAACATCCAGGCCTTCGTCTCAGGCCAGTGGTCCGGGAACGTGCTGCCGCCGGCCGAGAAGTACTACCTCGGCGGATCGCGCCTCGGCCGCGGCTATTATTCGGGGCAGGTCACGGGCGACTGGGGCTATGGCTATGCGGTCGAGCTCCAACTCGACCTCGCCTACGAGATCCCGGCGGAGCCGGCGCTCGGCAACAACCGCGGAACGACGCAGTTCTACGTGTTCCGCGACATGGGCTGGGCCTACCAGAACGCCGATGTCGACGTGGACCGGCGCCTGTCCTCCTGGGGTGGCGGGCTGCGCACGGTGATTGCGGAAACCGTGCAGTTCGACCTGGAACTGGCCCGGCGCCTGACGACGCGGCCCGAGGGCGAGGCGGTCGAGCCGCTCCGCGCGACGCAACTGATCTTTCGCACGCTGGTGAGGTTCTAGGCCATGGCACGCGGCACGAAGAACGGCCCGGCGCGGTCCCCGCACCCCCTGCCCGCGCCGCCGAGGCGCGCGCCGAACCGCCGCTGGCTGCTCGCGACGACGGCGCTGCTGCCGATCGCGGCGGGCCAGGCCATGGCGCAGCCGGCGCCGGCTGCAGGACCGACCGGCGGCCAGGTCGTCGCCGGCCAGGCCGGCATCGCGCGCACCCCCGGCCGCACCACCGTCACCCAGGGCACCGACCGCGCGGCGATCGACTGGCAGCAGTTCAACGTCGGCAGCCAGCACACGGTGCAGTTCGTGCAGCCGGCGCCGACCTCCTGGACCCTGAACCGCGTGGTCGGGCCTGACCCGTCGGTCATCGCGGGCCGCGTGCAGGCCAATGGCGGCGTCGCCATCGTCAACCAGTCGGGCGTCGTCTTCGCAGGCGGCGCGCAGGTGGATGTCGGCAGCCTGATCGCCTCGGCCGCCGGGATCACGAACCAGAACTTCATGGCCGGGCGCATGGTGTTCGACCAGGCGCCGCGGCCCGGCGCGCGGGTCGAGAACCACGGCACCATCACCGTCGCCGACCGCGGCCTTGCGGCACTCGTCGGCCCGGGCGTCGCCAATTCGGGCGTGATCCGCGCCCGGCTCGGCCGCGTGGCGCTCGGCGCGGCGGAGACCTTCGTCCTCGACCTCGCCGGCGACGGCCTCATCGGCATCGACGTGACGCAGGCGGTGCGCACGGCGCCCGAGGGCGGCGCCGCGCTGGTGACGAACAGCGGCGTGATCGACGCCCCCGGCGGCTCCGTGCTGCTGAGCGCCCATGCCGCCTCGGGCCTGGTCGAGGACCTGGTCCGCCAGACCGGCACCATCGCCGCGCAGACGGTGGGCGACCGCACGGGCCAGGTGGCACTGCGCGCCGAAGGCGGCGGCGTACGCGTCGAGGGCGCGATCGACGCGACCGGCGGCGCCGGTCAGCGCGGCGGGTCGGTGGCGCTGCAGGCGACCGGCGCCGTGACCGTCGCGGGCACCGCGCGTGTTGACGCCTCGGGCGGCGCGGGCGGCGGGCGCGTGCTGGTCGGCACCACCGGGCGCGGGCGCGACCAGCGCATGGCCGCGCGCACGACGGTCGAGGCCGGCGCCGTCATCCGCGCCGACGCCACGCAGGCCGGACAGGGCGGCGAGATCCTCGTCAACAGCACGACGCGGACTGAGATGCGCGGCACGCTCTCGGCGCGCGGCGGTGCCGCGGGCGGAGACGGCGGCTTCGTGGAGGTCTCGGGCCAGCAGGCGCTGCTGATCTCGGGCTTCATCGACCTGGCCGCGCCCTCGGGCACGCCGGGCGAATTGCTGATCGACCCGCAGAACATCATCGTCAGCAACGCGAACAGCCCCGGCGTGCCGGGCGGAGAGAATGTGGTCGGCGGGGAGGTCACAACCCCGGGCGCCGCCTTCAACGCAACCACCGGCGACGCGACAGACTGGCTGCAGGTCGAGACCGGCGCCATCACCGGGTTCAACGGCACCGTCACCCTGAACGCGGCGCGCGACATCATCGTCGAGGACGCGGTCACCAAGGCGAACAACCAGGGCGGGCTCGGGCTCATCGCCGGGCGCAACGTGACAATTGGCGCGGCGATCAGCGTCGACGGGGCGCTGACGCTGACCGGCACGACCGGCAGCATCGCGATCGGCGCGGACCTGCGCGCGACCAGCCTAACCATGACCGCCGGGACGGGCATCACGCAGTCCGGCGGGAACATCCGGCATCGCCAGGGTGCCGGCACGGCGCTGACGCTGGCGGCCACCACGGCCACGGGTGGCATCTCGCTCGACCGGCAGCAGAATGGCAGCCTCTCCGTCACCTTCAGCGCGCCGGGCGCGGTTGCGATCCGCTCGGGGAACAACACCAACGGTGCGGGCGCGGTCGAGGGCGTGCTCGCCGTCGCCGGGGCGTCGAGCGGCGGCAGCGTCGTGCTCACCTCGGAACGCGCGGACAACGCCTCCGTCCTCGGGACCATCGCCATCAACGCGGCTGTCACCTCGGCCGCGGGCATCACGCTGAACGCGGACGGCGCCATCACGCAGGGCGCGGCCGGAACACTGACGACGGCGCGCGACGCGACGGGCGTGCTGCGCATCCGGGGCCGCAGCGGCGGCAGCACGGACGCTGCGAGCGCGGTGCTCGACGTGGCGCCGAACCGCATTGCGACACTCGACGCGCGCACGACGGGTGCCCTCGCGGTCACCTCGCTCGGCTTCGCCGAGGACGTGCCACTGGCGCTCGCGGCCAACCCGACAATGCTGGTCACGCTCGCCGCGGGCGGGTCGGTGTCGCTTGCCGCGCCGCGGCTGAACCTACCGAACGGCACGGCCGCCGCGACCGGGGACGTGGTGCTGAGCGCGACCGAGGCAGCCGCGGCCACCACGCCTGCGACGTCGCTGACCATCGCGGGCGCGGTCACGGCGGGCGACGGCCAGGCGGTCCGGCTACGCGCCGACCGCATGGACCTGACGGGCGCCTCATTCGACGGCACCGGGGCGAACACGTCCCTTGGCCTGGTCGAGGTCGGGCCCGCGACGGCCGGGCGCGCGCTCCGCTTCGGCGGCACCGACAACGATGCCGCGCTGTGGCTGAACGGCGCCTCCGTCACCGCGGTCACCGGCGCCGAAACGGCGACGCTCCGGCTCGGGCGGACGACGCTGGCCGGCGCGGCCGGGACCATCGCGGGCGGGGATATCGACTTCCAGGCCGGGCTGACCATCGCCGGGACGCTGGCACTCGGCGCGACCGGGGCGATCACGCAGGCCGCAGCGACCGTGCTCGACGCGGGCACCCTGGCGATCCGCGGCGCGACCGATGCGACGGGTGCGGCCAGCGCGGCGCTCGACCTGGCGAACGTGATCGACACGCTGGATGCGCGGGTCACGGGCAGCCTGGTCGTGAACTCGGAGGCGCCCGTCCTGACGGTCCTGCGTGCGAGCGGCAGCGACGTGCGGCTCACGGCGACCGACCTCGTGCTGGGGGATGCGACGGTCGGCGCGGCGGGGGCGAATGTGCGCCTCGTCAGCGATGCCGGCATCCTGCAGGGCACCGGTGGCGCGATCCTGGCGGCGACCTTCTCGGCCTCCGCGGCCGGCGGCAACCTCGCGCTGTCGGGCTCTGGCAACCAGATCGCGGCCATCGTCGCGGACGTGACGGCGCCGGACAACGGCCTGCTGGCGGATACGTCGCGCGGCCTCTTTGCCTCGGGCGCGATCGCGCTCGCCACGTCGGGGACGCTCGTCGTCCAGGGCGCGGTCGATGCGCGCGGACCCTTCGCCGCGCTGACGGCCGGCGCCATCACGCTCGAGGCGCCGATCGCGGTCTCGGGCGCCTCGCGGTCCGTGACCCTGGTCGCCGACGGCGGCGGCGGCCCCGGCGGCAACATTCTCCAGTCAACGGTCCTCGCGGCGCCGATCCTCGCCTCCAGCCTCGCGGTGGCGGGGACGGGGGATATCTCGCTGACCGGCGCCGGCAACACGGTGCAGACGCTGGAGGCTTCGGCAGCCGGCGGCGCGTTCAGCCTTGCCGTGGCCGGCACGCTGACCGTGGCGGGGGACACCCGGGCGGGCACGACCCTCGCGCTGACCGCCGGCGGAGCCGGCGCGCTGACGGTGGGCGCGGCGCTGACCACGCCCGACAACGGCACGATCCGCCTGACCGGCACGGGCATCACCCAGAACGCCCTGATCCGCGCGGGCGACGAAGCCTCCCCCAGCGGCGGGACGGTCGAGCTCGATGCGCGGACGGGCGGCATCACGCAGGCCACGACCGCCGCGCGGATCGTGGCCGATACGCTGGAGGTGACGGCCGACGCCGAGGTGAACCTGCGCGCCGGCCTCGCGCTCGGCGCGGGCGGCAGCCCGGCCGCTTGGAACGCCATCGGCGCGCTGGTGGCCGATGTGCCGGCGAATGTCTCGCTGCTGAACGCGGGCGACCTGTCGGTGGCCGGGACGCTCGGCGCCGCGGGCGCGGGCGGCTTCACGGCGCTCGTGACCAGCGGGACGCTGACGCTCGCGCCCTTCTCGGTGGGGCTCGGCGCGACCACGCTGGCGGCCGAGACGAACACGCTCGCGGGCGGGACCGGCATCGTGCTGGGCGCAGGGTCCGTGTTCGGCGCAGGCGGGGCCGGGACGGTCGGCGTGCTGACCTCGGGCACCGGCGGGACCATCACGCAGGACGCCACGAGCGTGATCCGCGCCAACGAGCTGCGCATCGTCGCCGGCGGCGACGCGACGCTGGCGGCGGCGGGCAACGAGATCTCGCGGCTGGCGGCGACAGCGGCGGCGACCGACGCGACGATCGGCATCAGCGTCCGCAGCAGCCTCGACCTCACGACCGTGGCGGCGGCAGGCCAGGTGCTGATGCCGGACAACACGCTGCGCGCCGCGCCCGTGGGCGTCGTCAGCAACGCCATCACGCTGCAGGCGCCGAACATCACGCTCGGCCTCGGTGCCGGGCTGTCGCGCGCCGATGCCGCCCTGCCGGGGACCGTCGTCCTCATCGCCGACACGATCAACACGAACGGCCAGCCGATCGAGATCGGTGACGGCGGCGTGTTCGGCCTCGCGGCGGACGACCCGACGACGGAGATCCTGGTCGGCGACCTCTTCACGAGCCCGCCGGCGCTGCCGGTGCCGCAGCTGGCGCCCTACACCTTCTCGATCGTCCCCGACACCTCGGGCAACACCTACTGGATCAGCGGCGCCTACCTGAACAGCCTGATCGCGGGCGGCACGACGAACGCGACGCTGCAGGTGGGCCGCGCGGACCAGACCGGGCGCACCTTCGTCATCGGCGACCTTGCGCCCTCCGCCACCTTCGGCACCTTCCGGCTGCTCGGCGGCACCGTGATCATCGGCGCCGACGTCACGGCACCGGGACGCAACGTGCAGATCGTCGCCGGGACGGGCGGCGTGCTGTCCTCGGGCACCTTCACGCAGATCGTCACGCAGTATCTCTACGACCCGACGAACTTCTTCTTCCCGGGATTCAATGCTGGACCCTACGGCGCCGTTTGGTCGATCGCCCAGCAGGCTGCCGTCGCGAGCAACGGCGTCATCACCGCGGGCGCGCTCAGCGTCAGCGCGCCGTCCGGCAGCGTCACGCTCAACACCGTCGCGCACAACGTCGATTCGCTCAGCGGATCGGCGCTCGGCACCTTCGCCTTCCGCAATCTGGACGGTTTCCAGGTCGGCCCGGCGGGTTCGGGCGGCATCGCGGCCGGGGCGCGCGTCACGCTCGCGGCCGACACCGGCAGCATCACCCAGGCGGCCGGGTCGCCGATCGACACGGCGGCGTTCGAGGTCAGCCTGCCGGCGGGCGCGCTGGTGCTGGACGGGGGCTCCCCCACCAGCAGCCTGGCGGCGGACCTGAACCGCATCGACAGCCTCGCCGTCGCGTTCAGCGCGAACAACGGCATCACGATCCGCAACGACGGCGACCTCGCGCTCAACACCTTCGTCAACGCCGCGGCCGGCGACGTCACGCTGCACTCGCAGAGCGGCAACATCACCCAGCCTTCCTCGCTGATCCAGGCGAACACGCTGCGGGTCTCGGCGCCGTCGGGCTCGGTCACGCTGAACAACGGCGCCGTGCCGGCCACCAACGTCAACGTTGCGGCCAATGTGCTGGGCGGGCTCGGCGCCAGCACGGTGGCGGGCGACTTCGTGCTGCGCACCTTCCAGGACCTGTCGATCACGGGTCAGGTGCTGGTCGGCAGCGCGGCCGGCGGCACCACGGGCGCGGCGACGCTCGTCTCGCGCATCGGCAGCATCGTCCAGCAGGCCGGCGGGTCGATCGCGGCCGACAGCCTGACGGCGGTGGCGCCCGGCGGATCCATCCTGCTGAACGGCGCTATCGCGAATTCCGTCGGCACGCTGCTCGCGAGCAATGCCGCCGCCGACGTCCGGCTGTTCAGCGACCGCGCGCTGACGGTCGCGGGCGCCATCACCGGCGGCGCCGGGGGCACGATCGACCTGCGCAGCACCGGCGCGCTTGACGTCGATGGGGGCCTCTCCGCCCTCTCGATCAACCTGCAGAGCGGCGGCGCCATCACCACGACGGCGGCCATCACGGGCGGTGCCGGCGGCAGCGTCACGCTCCTCGGCACCGGCAGCGGCATCATCGATGTCGGCGCGGGCATCTCGGGCGGGGCGCTCTCGCTCACGACAGGCGGCGCGATCGACGTCGGCGGCGCCCTCTCCGGCACCACATCGGTCGCGGTGCAGGGCGGCGGCGACGTCAACGTCACCGCAGGGATCACCGGCGGCTCCGTCACGGTGAACGGGACCGGCATCCTCGATGTCGGCGCGGCCATCTCCGGCACCGCCATCAGCCTCACGAGCGGCGGCGCGCTGGATCTCGGCGCCGGCGTCTCCGGCACCTCGATCGCGTTGCAAAGCGGCGGGGCCATCGACGTCGGCGCCATCGTCGCCGGCGGCACCGTGACGGCGACCGCGGCCGGCCTGTTCGACATCGGCGCGAACGTCACGGGCACCACGATCCGCCTGACGGGGGGCGGCGCGATGACGGTCGGCGCCGACATCTCCGGCACCTCGATCGAGCTCCAGGGCGCGGGGATCGCGCTCGGCCTCGGCACCACGGGCGGCACGCTCACCGCGGGCCGCGTCCTGCTGCGCACCGGCGCCGACTTCGACCCGGCCACAGGCAGCGCCACCGGCGGCAGCATCGTCCAGAACGCCGGCACCATCGAGACGACGCAGTTCTCGGCCTCCGCACCCGGCGGGAACATCACCCTCGCGGCCATCGGCAACACCTTCGGCACCGTCGTCGCCGGCGCGGATGCCGGCGGCGCGGCCGCTGCCGCCGGCATCGTGGCAGGCGGCAACGTCACGCTGACGGCGGACGGCACCACCGCGCTCGGCGTGGCATCGCCCATCCGTGCCGGCTGGGACGCGGCGCGCACGGGCGTGACGATCACGCTGACCGCCGACAACATGGCGCTCAACGCCGCGATCGACACGCGCGGGCCGGGGGCCACGAACCGCACGGACGGGACGATCGCGATCGCGCCGCTCACCGCGACGCGGCCCGTCGTGCTCGGCGGCCTGACCGAATTCGGGGGCTACCTCGTCCTGCAGTCGGGGGAAGTGGCCAACCTGCAGGCCGGCACGGTCACGGTCACGACCGCCAATGCGACCGAGGGCCTCTACCTCACGACGGCGACCTTCGCCCCCGGCACGACCCTCGCCATCTCGGCCCCGGCGGGGTTCGTCTCGCAGTTTGGAGGGCCGATCTCGGTGGCGCGACTCGGCGCGACGGCGAATTCCTTCGTCTCGGTGAACGATGCCGGCAACCTCATCCCGGAGATCACGGGCGTCTCGGCCGGCGGGGCGATCAGCCTGGCCTCGGCGAGCCCGCTGCTGACGCTGAGCGGCCCGGTCGCCTCCTCCCTGGACGGGGGCGTCATCACCCTCCGCGTCAACGACCTCGCGATCGGGGCCGGCAGCGCCATCACCGTGCCGAACGGGACCGTCGACATCTCGGGTGTCGCCGCCGGGCGCGCGATCAGCCTCGGCACGGAAGTCGCCAATACGCTCGGCCTGTCTTCCGCCGAGATCGGAAGGATCGGCCAGACCACGAACCCGCTGGCGCTGGTCCGGATCGGCGACGCCACCTCGGCCACGATATCGCTGCAGGGCGACGTCTCCTTCCGCGACGCTCCGACCGATGCCTCCGGCGTGGTCGGCGGCGTGCGCGCCCTGGCGCTCGACCTCCGCGCGGCGACGGCGTCCGGGGACATCGTGCAGACCGGCGCGACCGGCGGCATCAATGTCGCGACCCTCTCGGCGGTGGCGCGGCAGGTGTCGCTCACCTCGCCCGACAACGCGGTGGACCGCATCGGCGCGCTTTCCGCCGGCGGCGGCGCTGCGCTGCGCAGCAGCCGCGACCTGACGCTTCCGCTGGGCGTGACCGCCTCGGCAGCCAACGGCACGCTCGCGATCACCTCGGACGGCACGTTGCTCGTGCAGGGGGCGGCGACGGCCTCCGGCCTGGCGGGCGACGTGGCGCTCACCGGACTCACCGGCCTCGCGCTCGACACAGCCTCGGTGGTGAGCGCGGCGCGCGACGCGACCCTGACCGCCGGCCCCGCCACGGGCAACGGCGTGGCAACCCTCGGCATCGCGGGCCCGGTCACGGCCGGGGGCAGCATCCGTGCCTCCGCCACCGGCACGCTGACCGTCACGCAGGACCTGACGGCGACCGCGGGCGACATCGACCTGCGGACCACGGCCCCTGGGACGCAGCCGCCGGCCAATGTCGTGCTCGCGCCCTCGGTGGGCGGCGATGGCATCACGGTGCTGCGGGCGACCGGTGCCAGCGGCCTCGTCAGCCTCACCGCGACGGGCAACGTGGTGCAGCCCGCGACCGGCACGCTGATCGTCGCCAATGCACTGCAGGTGCAGGCCGGGGGGACCATCGGCCTCGGCGACACGCAGAACCAGGTGACGGAACTGCGCTCGCTCACGGCCGGCGGCACCGCCAGCGTCTCGGTGCAGGACGGCCTTCGGCTGACGGGCACCGCCGCGGCCGACGACCGGTTGACCCTTTCCGCCGGCACGACGCTCGAGATCGCCGCCGGCGGCGCGGCGCAGGTGGCCAATGCCGGCGGCGTGCTCGACCTGACGGCAGGGACGACGCTGACGATCGGCGGCACCGCGACGGGCGAGACGGTCAACCTCTCGGCCGGCGGCCAGGTCGCGATCGCGGGCGGCACGGTCACCGGCGGCGGCGCCGGCACGGGCGGCCTCATCGCCATCGATGGGGCGTCGCTGCTGGTGAACGGCGGCGCGGCCATCACGGCCGAGACCGTCACCGCCACCATCACCCCGGACGGCATCACGATCGACGCCAGCACCGTCCGCGCGCTCGGCGCGGACGGCGTCCTGTCGTTGTCCGCGGCCGGCGCGCTCGGCATCACCGGCGGCACGGTGGGCGGCGACACGGTCGGCCTCGCGGCCGGCACGGCGGGCCTCTCGCTCTCCGGCGTCGCGCTGACCGCCGGGGTCGGCGGGGCCTCGCTGACCTCCGGCGGCACGGCGGCAATCGTGGGCGGCACGAGCACCGTGACCGGCGGCACGCTGCTGCTGCGCGGCCAGGGCGCCACCTCCGTCACCGGCGGCGGCACGCACCAGGCGACCGGCGGCGTGCAGGTCACCTCGCTCGGCGCAGGCGCCACGGTGTCCGGCACCACCATCGGCTCCCTGAACGGGACGGTGGCGCTGTCGGGCGCGACCTTCGCCTCGATGAGCGGCACGGTGACCGCCGGCGCCGATGTCCGGCTGACCGGCACCACCGATTTCGCGTTGGTCAGCGGCGGGGGCGTGACCGCCGCGGGCGACATCGTGCTCCAGGGCCAGACCCAGGCGCTGATCAGCGGCGGCACCCACCGGGCGAACGGGGCCGTCCAGGTGACCGCCACAGGCGGGCAGGCGGAACTCGTTGGCACGACGATCGAGGCCACGACCGGCGGCGTGACCCTCTCGGGCACGGCCGCGACCATCGCCGGCAGCACGGTGACCGCCGGCGGCACTGTCGGACTGACCGGCACGACCGGTGCGGCCACCATCGGCAGCGGCAGCGGCGTCACCGCGGGCGGCGACATCACGCTGCAGGGCCAGACCCAGGCCCTGATCAGCGGCGGCACGCACCAGGCGGCCGGCGAGGTCCGGCTCACCAGCGCCGGCGGCACGGCAATCCTCAGCGCCACGACGATCCGTGCCATCGCCGGAGGCGTGACCCTGTCCGGCACCGCGGCGGCGATCGACGCGAGCAGCGTCACCGCCGGCGGCACCGTCGCCCTGACCGGCAGCGCCGGCGCAGCCACCATGACGAACGACACGGTCAATGCAGGCGGCAGCATCGCGCTGCAGGGCCAGACGGTCGCGCGCATCTCGGGCGGAGTGCATGTCGCGGCGCAGGACATCACGCTGGCCTCGGCTGGCGGGGCCGCGGAAGCGCTCGCCACGACGCTGACGGCGACGGGCGGCACGCTCTCCCTTGCCGGCGTCACGGCGACGATGACCAGCGCGAGCCTCACCGCCGGGACCGCCATCGCGCTGACCGGCACCGGCGGCGCGGTCACCACCACCAACGGAACGCTGGCCTCGGGCGGCGCCATCACGCTCCAGGCGGCGGGGCTCGCGACAGTGTCGGCCACCGGCACCACGGCGGGCGGGGCGACCTCCATCGCCGGCGGCGGCGGCGTGCGCCTGCTCGGAGGGACGCATTCCGCGGCCACCGGCTTCGCCGTGAACGGCCAGGGCGGCACGACCGAGATCAACGCCACGACGATTACGACGGCGGCGGGCGGCAACGCCTCGCTGGCCGGCGCGACCACGATCGTCACCGGCGGTCAGGTGGCCGCGGGCGGCGACCTGCAGTTCACCGCCACGGCCGGGAACCTGACACTGAACGCACCGGTCCTGACGGCCGCCGGCACGCTCGGCCTGTCCGCCGCGGGGGCGGTGCAGGTGCAGCCCGGCACCAGCGTGTCGGCGGGAACCGACGTCACGATCGGCGCCGGCACCTTAGCCATCCAGCAGGCCGTGCTGTCGGCGGGCCGGGACGTGGCCATGACCGTCGGCGGCGCGGCCGGCTTCACGGACGCGACCATCGTCGCGGGCCGCGACGTCACGCTCGCCGCGGGTGGGCTCGCGACCATCACGCGCGGCAAGATCGACGCGGCGGGCGAGATCAGCCTCGCCGCGGACGGCTTCGCGATCAACCAGGCGAACATCGACCCGCTGGTCATCCGCATCACCGCGGTCGGCGACATCCTGATCGCCGACACCGTGATGACCGCCGAGGACGCGATCCGCATCCTCGCCGGCGGCACGATGACGGTGCGGGATTCGACCTTCGACGCCGCCTCGGTCGGCATCCGGTCGGGCGGCGCGCTGACGCTCGAGCGCGGGCTCTACATCATCGACGACGTCGTCGTCTTCGCGAGCCCGACGGGCATCTCGACCATCGGCCGCGTCCTCGTGCAGGCGGGCGGGACCGATTATCCCGGCGTCGCCTTCGACACGCGCGCGGCCGGCTCGACGCCGGACCCGCTCGACGTCATCGTGCCCGACCTGCCCAACGTTCCGGCGAACCAGCAGCAGACGCAGGTCCGCCTGCCCAACTCCGATGCGCCGGGCGATTTCGGCATTCCCTCCAGCGCGCCGGCAGGCACGCTGAACTTCACGATCAACGCCAACCGCAGCGCGATCTTCCTGCTGATCGACGGTGGCAACGCGGTGGGCGACATCGAGACGGCCGGGCGCGTCGCGGTGTTCGGCTCCGGCGGGACGGTCGACCTGACCGGCACGCTGATCGACTTCCGCGGCACCAGGCTGACCGGCATCGCGGCCAGCGCGCTCACGGATAGCGGCCGCCCCGCGCCGAGCAACGCGCTCACCCGCTTCCGCTTCAACGGCTGCGTCATCTCCTCGGCAAACTGCATCGTGGTCAGCCAGGCCGTGACCATCCCGCAGGCGCCGCCGCAGGTGGTCGATCTCCGGCTGTTCGGCGGCCGCATCACGGACCCGGACGTGCAGATCCCGAATATCGCCGAAGAGGATTACTGACGCCGTGCGCGCCCCTGTCGCCGCCTGCATCGCCCTCCTCGGCCTCGCGGCCTGCGGGGAACCCCCGCCCGATGCCTACGTCACCCGCTCGGCCTCCGCCACGGCGGGCGAGCCGGCCGGCACGGATGCCCGCAACGAGCCCTGCCAGGTCCAGCCCGGCCGCCCCCTTCCGGCCGACCGCGAGGTGCTGCGGGCCCGGGAGGTGTTCTGCGGCGGCTGGACGCAGCCCGCGGCGCGGATCCTCGAACTCGCGGGCGGCACGACGGAGGCCGACCTCGACGCCATCGCCTCCTCCGGGCTCTGGCGCAACTGGCTCGACCAGCGCGTCGCCTGCGGCCCGCCGACGCGCACGACGACAGCGGGCGGCACCCCGGCCCGGCTGCTCGCCTGCACGCGCCGCGCGGGCGGCTGGCCGCATGTCGCCGTCGTGACCGCGGGCCCCTCGGGGCCGGTCGTGGCCGACGGCGTTGCGACCGCGATGCCGGTGATCGAACGGCTCGCCGCCGGGCGCTCGGCGGGGAGTGGCGGCGGCGGCGGCGGGCGCTCGGCCGCGCTCGAGCTCGCGGTCGCGCGCCTGTCCGCCGATGCCTTCGGCGCCACCGATGTCGGCCGCTACGAGCAGCTCATGGCGCTCGGGCGCGACCTGAACCAGACCGAGAACTTCGCCGCCGCCGAGGACGCCTACCGTGCGGCGCTGGCGGTGCAGGAACGCGTGCTAGGCCGCGACAACCCGAACGTCGCGACCGCGATGCTCCACCTCGCCGTGAACCTGTCCAACCAGAAGCGGCTGGCGGAGGCGCAGGTGCTGCTGGACCGCGCCGGGACGCTCGCCCCGCGCGCGGCAGACCCGGCCACCCCGGCCCGCGTGTTGCATTACCGTGGCCTCCACGCGCTCAATTCGGACGACCCCCGGGCGGCGGCGGCGCTGCTGCTCCAGGCGGAGGCCGGCTACGAGGCGCTCGTGCCCAACCGCAACCAGCCGCGCGAAGGCGACACGCTGCTCCTGGTCGCCGACCCGCTGGTGCAGTCGGCCGTGCTCGGGCTTGCGGAGGCGAAGCGCAACCGCGCCGTCGCGCTCTCCCGCGCCGGCCAGGCCGAGCAAGCCGCGACGCTGGTCGACGAATCGCGCGACGTCCTGCGGCGCGCCGGGCTCGAACCCAACATGATGATCGGCCGGGCGCTGCGCACCGAGGCCGGCACCGACATCCGCCGCGGCCGGACCGAGGCGGCGGCACAGCTCCTCGAACGGGCGGCGAACCGCTTCGGCGTCGCGGCCCCCGGCGAGCGGCCCGAGGCCGTGACGCTGTTCCTCGCTGGCCAGCAGCGGCTCCGGGCTGGCCGCCGCGAACAGGCCCTGACCGCCTTCCGTGCGGGCGCAGCGATCCTGCGGGCACGGCAGATCGGCCTCTCGGTCGCGCTGGTTGTGCCCTACCTCGACGCGCTCGACCGGGAGGTCGCCGCCAACCCGGGTCAGGCGGCGGCGCTGCGGGCCGAGATGTTCGGCGCCGCGCAGCTCGCCCAGCGCAGCAGCACGGCGCGCTACGTGCAGCAGGCCTCGGCCCGCCTCGGCGCGTCGGAGGGCAACCCTGCGGTCCAGGGCGCGGTACGTGGCCTGCAGGACGCCGACCGCGAACTGCGGGAACTGTTCGCCGAACGCGACGCCTCGGGCGCGCAGAACGCGGCGCTCGACGACCGCATCGCGGCCGCGCAGCAGCGCCGGGCGGATGCCGAGAGCCAGGTCGCCTCCGCGGCGCCGGGCTACCGGCAGCTGCTGCTGGCGGCGGTGGACGCGGACAGCGTCGCCCGCATCCTCGGCGGCGACGAGGCGCTGCTCACCATGCTTCTCGGCCCGCGCGAGGGCTTCGTGCTGGCCGTGCGGGGCGGTCGCGTGGAAGCGCGGCGTATCCCGGCCGGCGAGGAGGCGGTCGCCGCTCTCGTGACCCGCGTCCGGCGCTCGAGCGAGATCGGCGCGGCCGGCGTGCCGCGCTTCGACACCGCGGCGGCGCACGAGCTGCATCGCCTTCTGGTCGCGCCGCTCCTGCCCATGCTGCAGGGCGCGGAGACGCTGATCGTCGCGCCGGACGGCCCGTTGCTGGCCCTGCCCTTCGGGATGCTGCTGGCCGCGCCGACCGATGCCGACGCGCTGGTCGGCGCGCCCTGGCTGATCCGCAACCACGCCATCGTGCATGTCCCGAGCCCGCAGACGCTGGTCACGCTGCGTGCGGCCGGCCCGGGGTCCTCGGCCCCCCTGCCCTATGTCGGCTTTGGCGATTTCGTGCCGCCATCGGCAGCGCAGTACGCCCGATCCTTCCCGGCGGACCGCTGCGGGCAGGATGCGCGCCTCGCGGCGCAGCTCGGCCGCCTGCCGGGCACGCGGGCGGAGGTGCTGACCTCCCGCCAGCTGCTCGGCGCCGCGGCCGACCGGGCGATCCTGGGGGCGGAGTTCACGCTGCCGTCCCTCCGGCGGCAACGGCTCGACCAGTATCGCATCGTGCATCTCGCGACGCATGCACTGCTGCCGGGCGAGCTCTCCTGCCTGCCGGAGCCCGCGATCGTGGCATCGCCCCCGGGCGGCGCGCCTTCGGCCGACCCGGCCTTCCTCAAGGCGAGCGAGGTGCTCGACCTCAAGATGGACGCCGACCTCGTGATCCTGTCCGCCTGCAACACGGGCGGCCCCAGCGGGGAGGGCGGTGGCGAGGCGCTGTCGGGCCTGGCGCGCGCCTTCTTCTATGCCGGCGCACGCGGGTTGATGGTGACGCATTGGGCGGTCGACGATGCCGCGGCGGCGCTCACGGTCGCCGACACCCTCCGCCGCCAGCAGGCGGGCGCGACCTCGGCCGCGGCACTGCGCGGGGCGCAGATGTTGATGGTCGAGGAAGCGGGCCGCGCACTGCCGGCGGCCTTTGCGCATCCCTACTACTGGGCGCCCTTCGTCCTGATCGGCGACGGCCGGCGCAGCGGCGCGCCGGCCGGTGGCACCGCCGCGGGCCCGGCTCCGGCCCGGCTCTGACGCCCGATGCCGGCGGGGCCTGCCGCCGGTCCGGGACAGACCCGATGCGCAATGACGACATCCGCGCAGGGAGGCTGTAGCATCGCCCCGGTGCGGATGCCGGATGCCGGAGACTGCGAGAACCAATGCTGCCAGCCGAGCTGAACCAGAAATACGAGGTGCGCGGCACGCTCGGCGCCGGCGCCATGGGCACCGTCTACGACGCCGTCGACCGCATCATCGAGCGGCGCGTCGCGATCAAGGTCGTCAACCGCCCGACCGATACCGACCCCGAGGCCGTCGAGGCACATGCCCGCTTCCGGCGCGAAGCCCAGGCCGCGGGCCGGCTGTCGCACCCGAACATCGTCGGCGTCTACGACTACGGGGAGAACGCCTCCCAGGCCTGGATCGTGATGGAGCTGGTGGAGGGCGGCAGCCTCAAGGGCCGGCTCGACAAGCAGGAACGCTTCACGATCCCCGAGATCGTGCGGATCATGGGCGAGGTCTGCGCCGGCCTGCACTATTCCCACCAGCGCGGCGTGGTGCACCGGGACATCAAGCCCGGCAACATCATGATGACGACCGACGGCCAGGTGAAGATCGCCGATTTCGGCATCGCCCGGCTCGAGAATTCCTCGATGACGCAGGTCGGCACGCTGATCGGCACGCCCTCCTACATGGCGCCCGAGCAGTTCCGTGGCGAGCCGGTCGACCTGCGCGCCGACATCTGGGCCTCGGGCGTCATGCTCTACCAGTTGCTGACCGGTGAGAAGCCCTTCGAGGGCGGCTTCTCGGCCGTGATGCACAAGGCGCTGCACACCGAGCCGCCGCCGCCGTCGCAACTGTCCGTCACGACCCCGCGCGGCTTCGATGCCGTGATCTCGCGCGCGCTGGCCAAGCGGCCGGACGACCGCTTCCGCTCCGCCGCGGAGTTCGCGGAGGCCATCCGCGCCGCGGTCACGGCGCCCGCCGCGCCCGAGCCCACAGGGCTGCCCGGGCTGAACGAGGACGCGACGATCGTCAGCGCCCGCCCGCCGGCGCCGTCCGGCAGCAGCGCCACCGCATCGCGCTCGCCCTCGCCCACGACGGCGGCATCCGGCGGCAAGGGCGCGCCGATCGGGCTGATCGCCGGCGGCGCCGGCGCGCTCCTGGTCGCGGCCGGCGCCGCCTGGTTCTTCGTCGCCGGGCCCGGCGCCGGACCGGATCCCGCGGTGCTCGAGCGCCAGCGCCAGGAGCAGGCCGCCGCCGAGACCGCCGCCCGGGAGGCCGCGGCGCGCGAAGCCGCGGCGCGCGAACAGGCGGCACGGGAACAGGCCGCGCGCGAGGCCGCAGCGCGCGAGGCCGCAGCGCGCGAGCAGGCCGCCGCACGCGAGCAGGCCGGGCGGGAACAGGCCGCGCGCGAAGCCGCGGCGCGCGAACAGGCCGCAGCCGACGCCCAGGCCCGGCAGGCGGCCGTGCAGGCCCAGGCGGCGCGCGAACAGGCCGCAGCCGAAACCGCGGCACGCGAGGCCGCACAGCGCGAGGCCGCCGCCCGCAACACCACGGCGCGGGAGCAGGCACAGCGTGAGCGCGCCGCCGCCGAGGCCGCGGCACGGGAAGCCGCGGGCCGCGAGCAGGCAGCGCGCGAACAGGCGCTGCGCGACCAGGCAGCGCGCGAGCAGGCGCAACGCGAACGGGCCGCCGCCGAGGCCGCGGCGCGGGAGGCGGCCGCCCGCGAGCAGGCAGCGCGCGAGCAGGCCCTGCGCGAAACGGTGGCGCGCGAGGCGGCGGCGCGGGAACAGGCCGCCCGCGAGCAGGCGGCGCGCGACGCCGCATCGAGGGACCAGGCCGCACGCGAACGGGCCGCACGCGACCAGGCGGCGCGAGAACAGCAGGCTGCCCGCGACCAGGCCGCACGCGACGCCGCGGCGCGGGACCAGGCGGCGCGCGAGGAGGCGGCGCGGCAGCAGCTGGCCCTTGCCCGCCTCGACCTGCGCGCCGCCGCGCAGGCTCTCGCCACCGGCACGCCCTGCTCGCTGATCGCCTGGTCGGCCAGCGACCGGACCATGACGCTGGCCGGCGTGGTGCGACGCGGGGACGACGCGGCCATCCGGCGGGACCTCGCCGCGCGCGGCGTGCCCGAGGACGCGGCACGCCTGACGCTGACCACCTTCGACGGCCCCTATTGCCCTGCGCTCGACCTGCTGCGCCCGGCGCTCGGCCCGGCCGGTGCCGCGCCTTCCGTCGAGGTGGTCGGCCAGACGCCGCTCCAGAAGGGGGAGTTGATGCGTCTCGACATCCAGATGCCCGACTGGCCGGCGCATCTCTATGTCGCCTACTTCATGAAGTCGGGGGAGGTGGCGAACCTCGTGCCCTCGGCCCTCCAGCAGGCCGGCGCGCGCATACGGCTGGGCGAGCCCGCCGGCACCTTCACGGGCTGGGAGGTGGACGAACCCTTCGGCACCGACCTTGCCGTCATCATCGCCTCCGACCGGCCGCTCTTCGGCAATTCGCGGCCGATCGTGGAATCGCAGGGGGACTATCTCGCCGCCCTGGGCGCCGCGCTGCGCAACGCGCGGGCGAGCGGCACGCGGGTCGTGGTCAGGCCCGTGGTGGTCGAGACGATCCAGCAGCGCTGAGACCCGGCGGCCCGCGCCGCCCGCCCTGCCGCGACGCAGGGCCGGCTGCGATCGGCCTACCGCGGCGCGGCGCGGCGCAGGGCGGCGCGCAATTCCTCGGCCCGCGCGTCGGTCAGGCCGGCATGGGCGGGCGTGAAGAAGCGCGGGTCGGGCGTATAGATGAGGTAGGCCATCGCCTCGTTCATCATCACCTCCTCGATCGAGGGGTCGTAGCCCTCGCGCTCGAGGAAGACCCGGAAAGCCGCGCGCTCGGCCTCGGTGAAGACGTCACGCCACACCTCGGCCACATGCGCGGCGAAGGCGGGCATGGTGAAGAAATGCCCGTGGCCGATCTCGTGGTGGAGGATCGCGCGGCGCATCGCGGCATCGACCCGCGCCTCCAGGCCGGGGACGCTGATGACGGCGAAATCCTCCCCCGTCGGCATGATGCGACGCATGCGCTGCAGTTCCTCCCGCAGGCGCCGTTCGGCCGGCCCGAGCGCGATGCCGTCGCGCTCGGCCAGGGCGAAGAAGCGGTCGAGGTCGCGGCCGCGGTAGTTGTGCCCGAAGTAATAGGTGCCCGGCGTGTCGCCGCTGCGCGCGATGGCGGCGGCCAGGGCGGCGTCGTCGAGCACGCGGTCGCGCGGCTGTCCCGCCTTCTCGATCAGCGCGGCGGCGCGGTTGAACATCGCGCCCTGCTGGTCGAGGTCGGGGAAGTCGAAGACGAGCACGCCCGGGTTATCGGCAAGCCGGAACACCGTGGGCGCCGTCGCGCGATGGCCGAGGATGGCGTCGGCCGAAGCGAGGCGCGGTGCCTCCGGCGCCGGCAGCGGCCGGACGAGTGCCGGCGTTTCGGGCTTGGGCGGCGGCTCGGCCGGCCCTTCGCGCGGGATGACCCACCACCAGAGCGCCGCGCCGACTGCCAGGGCGAGCACCGCCAGCCCGGCCAGGATGGCCGCGATTGGCCCTGCCCGCCTGCGGCCCTGCGCCGCCGCCGCGCCGGGTTGCGCGGCCGAGGCGGCGACCGCCCTCGGCCGCGGCAGGGCGACGGTCGCGTCCGGGTCCGCCGTCACGCCGAGGCCATCAGCTGCCGATGTTCACGACCTGCACGCGGCGATTGCGCGCATTGGGCGTGTTGTCGGGCGTCGGCACCAGGAGCTGCGTCTGCCCGAGTCCGACCGCCTCGATGCGCGACGGGCTGACGCCATAGCGCTGGATCAGGAAGTCGCGCACCGCGGCGGCACGGCGCTCGGACAGGGCCTGGTTCAGTTCGGCACTGCCGACGGTGTCGGTATGCCCCTCGATCCGGAAGCGGAAGCCCGAGAGATCCTGCGAGGTCAGTGCGCGGCCGAGCGGGGCCAGTGCCTGTTCCGCCTGCGGGGTCAGCGCCGCCGAGCCCGAGGCGAAGGTCACGGTGATCGAGGCGGAGGGCGCATCCGCCGTGGTCTCGCGCACAGGCGGGCGGGCCACGGCCTGGCTCGGCCGCGCGGTCTCCGGCGGGCGCGCGGTCGGTGCGCCGGGCCCGGCGACGGAAGCGCCCGACGTGCTCCCGGAGGAAGGGGCGGTGAAGACCGGGGCGGGCTGCACCGGGGCGCTCGGCGCGGCGCCGGCCGGGGCGGCGCCCGGCACGCGGATGCCGCGCGTCTGGCCCCCGGCCTGCGGGCGCAGCCGCTCGATCAGTTGCAGGGCCGCCGGGTCGGACTGCGCGATCGCGGCAGGGGAGCCTGCGACGAAGGCGAGAACGGCGGCGCCGGCGAGGAGAAGCGAACGGGTCATGGCGAGACCTCCTTCATGATGACGAGGGATAGCACGGCGGCGCCGGCGGCGCATCGGAAGCGCTTCATGGCGGGACAGGGCGGCGGGCGCGGCCGCGCGGGCAGGCCGCCCGTGACTCGCTGCGGGGCGGTCACAGGAGTCCCAGTGCCCGCCAGGGCGCCAGATGATGGTCGAGCGTCCCCGCGATCGCGGCCCGAAGAACCGCAACCGCTTCCGGGTCGTCCGGCCGCGGGGAAAGGCGCGGTGCAAGGTGATCGGGGTCGGCCGGCGCGCCGGACTGCAGGGCGACCACGAGGGCGAGGTCCGGCGCCGGCATGGCGAAACCGCTGCCGAAGGCGGGCACCACCGCACCGAGCGGCGCGGCACCCGCCTGCGCCTCGCGCAGCAGGCGTCGCACCAGCGTCGCGTTGCAGCGCGCGGCGCGCCTCGCCAACTCGGGGTCCGACGGCGGGTCACGCCAGAGCGGATGCGCCGTGAAGGTCTCGGACAGCATCAGGGCGATGTCGGACGGGGTGAGGCCGGCGGCCTCGGGCAGCGCAGCCAGGTCGCGCAGGCGCCTCGGGCCGTCGGTCAGCGCGCCGACGATCGCGCGGTGCTGCGCCTCGCTCAGGCTCGCGACGCCGACCTGGGTGCCGAGGCTCATGACCGCTGCCCCCGCAGGATCGACGCCGAGCGCGAACCGGATGTCCCCGAGGGCCTGCAGCCCGCCGGCGCGCCGGCCGCGCACGAAGATGTCGGTGCGGAAGCGGCGGTCGAGGAAGCAGTCGACCAGTGTCTCCCGGTCCATGCCTGCCGGGGGGCTCGCCAGCGCGGCCTGCTGCCTGGGGCGCAGTTGCAGTTCGACCAGGCCCGCCGAAGGCCGCACCGGGCCGGCGTAGTCGAGCCGCGCTGCCGCCAGGTCGCGCGCGAGATCGGCGTGGAACACCGGGCGCCAGAACTCGCTGAACCATTCATGCGCCATGTAGGCGGGGGCCACGCGCGCGGTCCTGATGATCTTGTCGAGCACATTCGGGTCCGGCAGGTAAGCCGCGCCCGCCTCGCGCAGCCATTCCAGCACGCCGAGCGCGTGGGCGCCGCGTTCCGCCTCGGTGCCCGCGACGCCGCGCGCGGCTTCCCGGAGCACGCGCTGCAGCACGATGCAGTCGGAGAAGCCCGGCAGCGAATTGTAACCCATGAGCACGATGCCGCCGGCGCGCACGCGGGACTTCAGCAACCGGACGATGCCCTGCCGGACCGAATCGGGCACCCAGGTCCAGACGCCGTGGCAGATGACGATGTCGATCTCGGGCACCAGGCCGGCGCAGCCATCCTCGTCAAGCTCCGCGAGATCGGCCTCGATGAAGCGGGCGTTGTCGAGACCCGCCTCGGCCGCGATCTCCCGCGCCTCCGCGACATGGACGGGCTGCAGGTCGATCCCGATGACGTCCCAGCCGGGATTGGCGGCGGCCAGCACGCAGGGCGTCAGGCCGCGCCCGCACCCGATGTCGACCACCGTCAGGCGGTCCCTGTCGGCCGGGTTCCAGGCGGTGTCGGCGAGCGCCAGCGCCAAGTGCAGCCGCGCCGGCGAGGCGTTCGCATCGAAGGCGGCGACGTAGCGGACATCCGCCGCGGAATAGTGCGTCTTGGCCTCGGACACCTCGGCTCTCCTCAGTTGCGCAACCTCGGGCGTGCGGGCGGGCGGCGCGGCGGCGTCATACGACCTCGCGCGGCTCGAACAGCGCGTCCTGCGCATCCTTCGCCCGCGGCCGGGACGCGACGGTCCAGGTGGACCAGCCCAGCCGGGCGCCACCGCCGGCCGAAGCCTCGGGCACCTCGTCCTTCCGCAGCACGAGGTTGACCGCGAAGGCGGTGTCCGGGCCGACAAACAGCCGCGCGAGCTGCGTGACCGTCAGCCAGGCCGGCGTGCCGGGCAGCAGCGCCTCGAATTCCGCGCGCGCCAAGGGGCCGAAGCGGATGACGAAGCGCGCCTGCGGATCCCACACCATGGAACCCGCGGTCGCCGAGACGCCGAGGG
Source organism: Roseomonas sp. HF4 (assembly GCF_005222755.1). Lineage (GTDB taxonomy): Bacteria > Pseudomonadota > Alphaproteobacteria > Acetobacterales > Acetobacteraceae > Neoroseomonas. The sequence continues at coordinate 116,049 of NZ_STGD01000004.1, read as the reverse complement.
CGCAGTGCTGCGGCACCCCGCGCCCGGTCGGCATGCGCGTCTGCTCGGCTTCCGGCAGGCGGACGAAGCCGCCGGCGAATTCCTCGATCTCGACGGGCCGGCCGGTCTCGGCCTCCAGCATCGAGCGCAGCCGCTCGGCGCTGCGGGTGCGGGAGGCGAGGTTGCCTGCGTGGAACAGCAGGTCCTCGTGCGGGATCGGCATCCGCCCGTCGAGATGGCGCGTGCCCATGCCGATGGCGGCGGACAGCGCGCGCGAGGTCGGATCCGGGTCCCGCGTCGGGCGGTACTTGGTGCCGGCCTTGGGATAGAGGCCGACCGTGCGGCGCGCCAGCATGTCGAGGAAGGCGGCGAGCGCGGTCGAGCGCTTGCGCTGTTCGGCCGCGACCATGGCCGTGTGGTGACGCGGCAGGACGCCGCCGGAGCCGACCAGGCCGAGCGTGCCGAGGGTGAGGTCGCCCTCCTCGGGCCGCGCGGCGACCACGGGACCGCCCGGCATGCCAAGCCGTGGCGCGCTGCGAAGCAGCAGGTCCTCGGGTCCCGCGGCCTTGCCGTTGGCGGCGAGGGTGACGGCGACCGCCTGGTCAAGGTCGAAGCGGGTCGGGTCCTCGCGCAGTCGGTCGGCCGGGGCGCGGGGCGTCAGGACGGGAGAGGGCGGCGGTTCCGGCGCGGGTCGGGCGGCTTCCGCCCGTTCGGGCGTCGCGACCTCGAGCGTCTCGATGTCGGGCAGCGCCTCGACCGGTGGCTCCTCGGCCTCGGGCCGGTCGCTCACAGCAGCGTCCGGGTGCCGCTGCGCGGCGCGAAGCGCGCGACATGGCCGGGCCGGCCGCGCAGCGCGACAAGGGTGCGGGAGAAGCCGTTGACCGAGACCTGCAGCGCCAGGAAGCGCTCCAGCAGCTGCGCGAGGGGATAGAGTCCGGCAGCCGACCAGGCCTGCGCGTCGAAGGTGAGCGTCACGTCGAGGCCGCGCGCGAAGGACCCCGCACGCCCGCCAGGCAGGCGCGCGACGCCGGGCTTCGTGTCCACCGAGACCAGCGCGCCGAGCGCCGCGCGCGTCTCGGCGGTGTCGCGCAGGTCGTGCAGGCGCAGGATCTCGCGCAGCGCCGCCGCCCCCGCCTCCCCCCCCGTGACAGAGAGATGGTTGAGCGCGAGATGCGAGATGAGCCGCCAGGCGCCGCGGTCGTTCAGCCCCGGGCGGAGTGTGGGCGTCGGCGGCGAAAGGCAGTCCACCGACGCGATCGGCATGCCGCCCTGCGTGACGCGCAGCCGCGGCTGGCCCGCGCCGAAGGGCAGCAGCACGGGCAGGTCGCGGTTGCAGCAGAGCGCCTCGACGGTCAGCACGCCATCGGCCGGGCGCATCGGGTCGAAGCCGGAATCGCGCAGCTCGATCCAGGTCTGGGTGCCGCCGATCGGCGGCGTCGCGCCCCGGCGGAAGGTGACGAAGTTGGCCGCGGCAACGCTGTCGCTGTCCTCGTGCTCCCGGCCCAGGCGGTAGAAGGGCAGCACCGGACGCCGCGTGCCGTCCGGCCGGCTCTCGCGCACCTGCTCGATCGCATACACCTCGAGCGCGGCGGGGCGGCGGGCATCGGGCATCACCATCCATTCGGACTGCGTGCCGTCGAGCGGGATGGGTTCGCAGCGATGCGGGAAGACGTTGATCGCGGGCGTGCAGCCGAGCGCCACGTTCTCCGGCGCCAGCACGCGCTCGAGTTCCGGCATCGCGCGGTTGAGGTAGATGAAGATGTCGAGCTTGCCGTTCTCCTGCAGCATCGTACGCGCCTCGAGGCCGGCGAGATCGATGTAGAGGAACTTCTCGGGGAAGGCGAACCACTCCGTCAGCATCCGGTAGCCGGCGAAGGAGCGGTTCGGCCAGGGCAGCGCGGATTCGTCCGCCGCGAAGCCGCCGGGCTGCAGGCATTCCGGGTCGAGCAGCGTGGGGCGCGGGTCGGCCGGCCCGTCCGCCAGCGCGATGCCGACGGTCGAGGTGCAGAGCAGTTCGTGCAGCAGCGCCGGCTGGGCGCCGACGCCGCGCAGGTGCAGGCGCAGCCGGTCGAGGCCGAGCTTCGCGATCGGCAGGTCGGGCGTCGTGGTGCGCAGGCCGATGCGCAGGCACGCCATCGCGCCCTGCACGCGGTTGTTGGCCGGCGCGGCGATGGGCTGGCCGCCGAGGCGGAAGGTCTCGATCGCGAGCGGCCAGATGGTGACATCGTGGCACGTGCTGAAGCGCACCGGCTCGCCGCGCACGGGGTCGGTCTCGAGCAGCAGGCCGCGCGGCACGCGCGTGGGGCCCTGCGCATCCGGCGCCGCGCCGAACTTCAGCGTCGTCATGGACGGCACCGGCGAGAGCAGGTGCGGCGAGAGCATCTCGAGCAGCGTCTCGCTGAACTCGGGCAGTTCGTCGTCGAGGCGCTGCTGCACCCGCGCGGCCAGGAAGGCGACCCCTTCGAGCAGGCGCTCGACATAGGGGTCGTCCACCGCGTCGGGCGTCACGCGCAGGCGGGCGGCGACCTTGGGGTAGGCGTCGGCGAACTCGCCCGCCAGCTTGCGGATCGCGGAAAGCTCGCGGTTGTAGTAGGGGAGCAGGCTCTCGGACATGCGGTCAGCGGGCCTCGCGCACGGCGACGTCGAGCGTCGTCGGCCGCACCAGCGTCTCGAAGGAGATGTGCTCGGGCACCGGGTCGGTGCGCAGGATCGCCTCGATCCTGAGGCGCAGCACGCGGTCGACGGAATCGCGCTCGTCCTTGCGCAGCTGCACCTTCACGTTGGTCAGGCGCGGCTCGAAGCGTTGGATCGTCGCCTGGACCTCGCGCGAGAGGGCGGTGCGGCGGTCCTCCTCGGTGAAGGAACCCGCGGTCGGGTCCGGCACGCCGTAGCCGACGGGGGAGACCGGGAGCTCCGCGAGCCCCGGCGGCGGCGGCAGGCGCCGTCGCCGCGCGTTGAGCAGCGCCTCGAGGTCGCGCCGCACGGCGGTGCGCAGCTGCTCCACCGCGATCATCTGCGACAGCGGTGGGTCGCGTGGGCTGTCGGGGTCCGCGTCGAGCAGCCGGTCGAGCAACGGCAGGCGGATGCGAGGGCTCGATCTTGTGTCGCTCATGGCGCTGGCTCCGGTCGCGAAGGCGCGCGGCAGTCGCCGGGGGCCGGTGCGGAAATCGCGGCGATGGCGCGGCGCGGGGTCAATCGAAGGCGATCTCCTCGATCTCCGTGAGCGACTTCGCCTCCTCGCCCACCAGGAATTCGCGCATGCCGAGGCCACGGACCAGCCCGCCATCGTCCTGCCATTCCGTCCCGCGGCCGAGGCGCAGCGGGTTCGGCATGTCCTTGGTCGTCCAGGGGTAGATCGTCGGGACGTAGACGATGCCTTCCTGGCCGTCCTTCATCTCGATGGTGCAGCGGCGCCAGAAAAGGTCGCGCGGGCGCTTCGGCGCATCGAAGGAGAGCATGCGCAGCCGCTCGGTCGGCACCCAGAGATATTCCCCGCCCGCCGTGTGGCACTCGACCATGGCGGCGAAGATGTCGTCGGCGTCGCGGAAATCGTCGAACCCGGCCCCGTCGATCTTCCCGGCCACGCGCGGGCGGAGCTGCTCGCATTCGGCGGCCGCCGCAGCGGCGCCCGCGTGGTCGCCGCCGCGCAGCAGGGTGATGGCGCGCGCGCCGGCCTTCTGCGCCTCGGTCGGGTCCTCGCCCTGGAACTTCGGCACGCGGCCCTCAAGCAGGACCTGGCGCCGCACCACCTCGCCGCGGATGAGCTGGCGGAACTCCATGACCGTGGGCGAGGGTGTCTCCTCGATGACGGCGTCGAGCGCACGGTCCGCGCGTTCGAGTTCGCCTGCGAAGACCAGCATCTCGGCGAGCAGCCAGCGCGGCCCCGCCTCGCGCGGGGCGGCCTTCACGGCCGCGGTGGCCGCGGCCACCGCCCCTTCGATGTCACCCGCCTTGAATGCGTCGCCTGCCGTGCTCATGCTGCTTGCCTCGCCGCCTGGAGATCCGTCACGAGGCGGAAGGCCGCCCCCACCTCGTCCAACTGGTAGTGCGGCTGCAACTGGATGGTGCAGCCATAGACGCCCGGCGCGCCGGGCTTCTCCGCGACCTCGACGCGTGCGTCGCGCAGCGGGTACTTCGCCCCCTGGTCGCCGCCGCCGGCCGAGATGTTCGTGAAGCCCTGCAGCCATTTCTGCAGCCGCCTCTGGATGTCTTCCGGCGTCTTGAACGACCCCACCATGTCCCGCCCCATCAGCTTCACGCAATGGGCGAAGCGGCTGACGCAGAGCATGGCGTTGAACTGGGCCGACAGCCGCTGGTTCGCGTTGGCGATTGTCGCGGTGTCGCCCTGCATGCGCGGCGGCCGGTGGATCGAGGGGGTCGCGGCGAAGGAGCCCTCGGGCAGGAGCTCGAGGCCGATGAAGGGCAGCAGGCCCGCCTCGACCGCCTGTCGTTCCTGTTCGTCGGTCAGCGCCACCTCGACCGGCGGCCGCAGGGGCGCGTCGCGCGGGTCGCCGCAGAGGCGCTCGGCCGGCAGGCCCTCGATGACGCCGCCCTGCGGGTCGCGCGAGACGGCGGCCCCGCGCACGTCGGCCGGCCACGAGGTCCGCGCGAAGGCGCGGATCGCCGCGGCGGCCAATGCGAAGCCCGCATTCATCCAGACGCGCGAATTGGAGTTGGGCGCATATTCGCGGTAGCGGAAGCGGTCCTCCCGCGTACCGCTGTCTGGCCAGGGGGCGCGCGCCAGCGTCCGCGGCAGCACGACCGAAAGGAACCGGCAATCGTCCCGCCCCTGCAGCGCACGCCAGCGCCCGCGGTCCGCGGCGCGCAGCACGTCGGTCAGGTCGGCCGCCGGGTTGACGCCGGCCCAGGTGTCGAAGCCGAGCAGCGCGGGATGCGCCGCGATGACCGCCGGCGCGAACGCGGCCGCCGCCACGGTCGAGAGGCCGTCGAGGCCCGCGATGTCGTCGGTCGGGCTGCCCGGGCCGGGCGCATGGCGGACCTCGTAGTCGGCGAGCAGCATGCCGAAGGGCTCGCCGCCGGGCGTGCCGAATTCGCCTTCGTAGACGACCTTGAAGAGGGCGGACTGGTCGAACTCGATGGATCGCTCGAAGTCCCGGCAGAGCTCGGCCCACCGGGCCGACATGATGCGGATGCGGATGCGCGCACCGAACGGCACGCGCTCCGTCAGCCAGGCGACGCCGCGCCACGCGCCTTCCAGGCGCCGCAGGCGTTCGTCGTGCAGTACGGCATCGAGTTGCGCGCCGAGCAGCCGGTCGAGGGCCGCGATGTCGCGGTCGACCGCTTCCTCGAGCCGCGCGATCGCGAGCCGCCGGCCTCGCGCGCTGCCGTCATGCTGGAGGATATCGGTCAGCCGCGGCCCGAACCACGCATGCAGGCAGGCAGCGGCGGATGGCTCGGTGATGAAGGCTGCGATGCCCTCCGCACCGCCGGCACCCGACCCATGGCCGAGGAACCGGCCGGAGAGGACGCGTGCGCGGAGGGGCGCGGGCGGTTCAGGTCCGGTGTGCTGCGGCATGCCGCCGCACCCCCCTGCCCCGCCCGGCCGGCATCACGCCTTCTGCGGAATGCGCGCGACCATGCGCATCGAGGTGGAGAGTTCCTCCATCTGCAGCCACGGGCGGAGATAGGCGACGGCGTTGTAGACGCCGGGCTTGCCCGGCACTTCCTTCACCTCGACCTTCGCCTCGCGCAGCGGATAGCGGGCCTTCATCTCCTGCCCCGCCTTCTCGTTGGTGTTGACGTAGTTCTTGATCCAGCGGTTCAGCCAGACCTCGACGTCGGACGCCTCCATGAAGGAGCCGATCTTGTCGCGCGCCATGACCTTCAGGAAGTGCGCGAAGCGGCTGGTCGCCATGAGGTACGGCAGGCGGGCGGAGATGGCGGCGTTCGCCGTCGCCTCCGGCCGGTCGTACTTCTTGGGCTTCTGCACGGACTGCGCACCGAAGAAGACCGAGTAGTCGGTATTCTTGTAGTGGCAGAGCGGCAGGAAGCCGAGGCCGGAGAGCTCGGCCTCGCGCCGGTCGGTGATGCCGATCTCGGTCGGGCACTTGGTGTCGCTGTCGCCGTCGTCCGAGGTGAAGACGTGCGTCGGCAAGTTGGACACCTTGCCGCCGCCCTCGGCGCCGCGGATGGCGACGCAGAAGCCGTACTGCGCGAAGGCGTCCGTCAGGCGGGCGCCCATCACGTAGGCCGCGTTCATCCAGCAGTAATGGTTGTGGTCCATCGCCTTCGGCTTGCCGTTGGCGTCGTAAGGAGCTTCCTCGTAGTTGAATTCCTCGATCGCCACCGTGGCGGAGCCGTAGGGCAGGCGGGCGATGGTGCGCGGCATCACGAGGTTGAGGAAGCGCGCGTCCTCGGTGTCGCGGAGCGAGCGCCACTTGGTGTATTCGGCCGTCTCGAAGATCTTGGCGAGGTCGCGCGGCTTCGACAACTCGCGGTAGTCGTCCATGCCGAAGAGCTGCGCCGAGGCCGCCGAGATGAACGGCGCGAAGGACGCCGCCGCGACCGAGGAGACAAGGCGCAGCGTCTCCATGTCGTCCGGGTGGTTCGTCCACTCGTAGTCGCCGATCAGAGCGCCGTAGGGCTCGCCGCCCGGGGTGCCGAACTCGTTCTCGTAGATCTTCTTGAACAGCTGCGACTGGTCGAACTCGACGGCGCGCTGCAGGTCGCGCGACATCTCGCGCTTGCTCATCTGCAGCAGGCGCAGCTTCAGCGAGGTGCCGGTCTCGGAGTTCTGGACCAGGTAATGCAGGCCGCGCCAGGAGCCCTCGAGCTTGCTGAACCGCTCATTGTGCATGATCTGGTTCAGCTGCTCGCTGACCTTCTGGTCGATCGCGGCGATCGCGCGGTCGAAGGTCTGCGAGAGGTTGCGGCTGAAGGTGATGGTGCCCTTCAGCGCCTCCTCGGTCAGGGCCTTGATCAGGTCCTGTGCGCGGTCGCGCTCGGTCTGCTTGGTGGCGCCGATCACCTGGTCGAGCAGGCCGAGGCCGCCTTCGGCCTCGGTCGTCGTCGCTGCGCCCGCGGCGGAAGCCTGGGATTCGCTCATCGGTCAGCCTTCCTTCTTGTCGAGGCCGAGTTCGGCCGACAGCTTGTCCAGCTTGTCCTTGTCCTGCAGCACCTGCTCGAGCAGGCCTTCGAGCTCGTCCGACCGGTCCACCTTGGACATCAGGTCGCGCAGCTTCGAACGGGTCTCGAGCATTGCCTTGAGCGCCGGCACCTGGTCCGCCACGCGGGTCGGCTCGAAATCCTCGATGCTCCGGAACTTCAGGTTGACGGCCATCTGGCTGCCGTCGCCCGCCAACGTGTTGTCGACCTTGATGTTCAGGCCGGGCTGGATGCGGGCCATCACGTCATTGAAGTTGTCGCGGTCGATCTGGACGAACTTGCGCTCCGCCAGCGGCTTCAGCGGCTCCGTCGGGTCGCCGGCGAAATCGCCGAGGATGCCGACCACGAAGGGCAGCTCGCGCTCGATGGCGGCGCCTTCGGTTTCGACTTCATAGGTGATGTGGACGCGCGGCTTGCGGACCCGCGCGAGCTTGTCATGCACGCTGCTCATTGACTTCCTCCTGCGGGCGAGGTCCGCGCCCCAACGGTTTCATTCCGTAGGGAGATTACGCACCCAGGCTGACCGGGGTCAACGCATCCCGCGGTTCGCGATGTCGCCTGGGTCACAGCCTGCTTCATTCGGTCACCCGAATGCCGAGCACCGTGAGCATCGTCTTGCGCGCATTCGGGTCGGGCAGGATCTCGGCCAGCAGGTCTGGCAGCGGCATGCGGGCGCGGCGCACGGCGTCGTCCAGCGTGAATGCCAGGGGCGAGTGCGGCTCGGTCTTGCGGAAATACTCGGCGATGTCCTCGAGCTGGCGGATCGCGTCCTCCCGCGTCCGGAGCGCGCGTGGCGCCCCTGCAACCGCCCCGGCCGCCGGCCCGGCGCCGGGCGCCGCGTCTCCCTCGGGCATCGCTTCCCCCGCCTCTGCTTCCACCGGCTCCGGGGCGGGCGCCCCGGCGATCGCGGTGCTGACATCGATGATGGCCTGCAGCGCCTCGGACACGCGCCGCGTGGACGGGGCGTCGGCACCGAACTTCTCGTTCAGCGCCGCATCCATCACGGTCCAGGCCGACATCGCCGCCCGCGCCTCGGCGCCGACGCCGCGGATCATCTGGACATCCGCCCGCGCCTCGTTCTGCAGATCCTCGAAGACGGGCACGCCGGACTTGAGCCGCGCCTCCTTCCGGGCCTTGTCGGCGATGCCGGCGGCTTCCTCGGCGCGCTGCCAGTTGAACAGGCCGCAGGGTTCGCCGTCGGCGCGGCGGAACATCGGGTAGCGCCTGATGGCGGCCATGAGCGTGCCGTCGGCGTTGTCCCCCGACAGACCCCCGATCGGGGCGCCGCGGCCGTCGATCCCGTCCTCCCCATCGAGGCGGGGGAACCCGCTCTCCCAATACTGGTTGCACAGGGCGGCGATCAGATTCGAGGCGTCAGCAAGGCCGCGGAGGCCGTCGAGGCGCATCACCGCCTCGGCGATCCAGGCCGCCACCTCGAAATCCTTAGCCTTGCTCGTCAGACAATCGATGCCGAGCTTCTTTACTTCCCGCCAGGCCGCCTGCACCAGGGCGGGGTTCGCGTCCGGGTCGTCCCCGTCGATCGCCCGCTCGCCGGCTCGCGCATCGTTCCGCTGCGTCCGGATCCGCTGGTAGATGGAGGTCGGAGCGAAATCCTCGCGCACATCCTCGCCGCCGCCGTCGCCGCTCGGCAACGGCGCCAGCAACGTCTCGAGATCGAGCACCCCTGCAGCCATTCTGAACTCCCGTGTGATGCCCCGCACGCCGCGCGACAGGCCGGGCGGCGACGCAGGCTAGCACGCTGGACTCGTTTCGCACGCCCCCCTAACGTCACGCCTCGCGGACGGGGGGCCGTGCCGCTACACCGAGAAAAGGCGCGTCCGGCATGGTTGCTATCGACCTGAAATCCCTCGTCGGCCGAATGAATGCGCTGTGCCGCCGGCAGCTCGAGGCCGCGGCGGGGCTCACCCTGTCCCGCACGCACTACAACGTCGAGGTCGAGCACGTCCTGCTCAAGCTGGTCGAGACCGGGGGCTCGGACGTCTCGGCGGTGCTTCGCAAGGGCGGCGTGGACGCCGGGCGCGTGGCCAACGAGATCACCCGCGCACTCGACCGGTTCAAGACCGGCAATGCCCGCGCCCCCTCCCTCTCCCCCGACATCGTCACCTGGCTGCGCGAGGCCTGGCTGCTGACCAGCCTCGAGAGCGGGAGCCCGAAGATCCGCTCCGGCCACCTGCTGGCCGTGCTGCTGAACGACGACACGCTCGGGCGCGTGGTCAAGGAAAGCGCGCCGTCGCTGCTCAACCTGCCGGCCGATGCCGTGCGCCGGAATCTCGGCGAGCTGGCCGAGGGCAGCGAGGAGGCCGCCGAGGCGAGCGCCGAATCCGCGGAGCCCGGGGCGCCCGGCGCGCCCGGCGGCGAGGCGCCGCGCGCGGGGGGACCGCTCGACCAGTACTGCACGGAGCTCGTCGCACACGCGAAAAGCGGCAAGATCGACCCGATCCTCGGCCGCGACGCGGAGATCCGCCAGATGGTGGACATCCTCACGCGCCGGCGGCAGAACAACCCGATCCTCACCGGCGAAGCCGGCGTGGGCAAGACAGCGGTGGTCGAGGGCCTGGCGCTGCGAATCGCGTCCGGCGACGTCCCCGACGCGCTCAAGGGCGTGAAGCTCTTTTCGCTCGACATGGGCCTGCTGCAGGCCGGCGCGGGCGTGAAAGGCGAGTTCGAGAACCGCCTGAAGGGTGTCATCGACGCGGTCAAATCCTCGCCGACGCCGATCGTCATGTTCATCGACGAGGCGCACACCCTGATCGGCGCCGGCGGCGCGGCCGGTCAGAACGACGCGGCGAACCTGCTGAAGCCCGCGCTGGCGCGCGGCGAGATGCGCTGCATCGCGGCCACCACCTGGGCCGAATACAAGAAGTACTTCGAGAAGGACGCCGCACTCACCCGCCGCTTCCAGGTGGTCAAGGTCGAGGAGCCGTCGGAGCCGCTCGCCTGCGCCATGCTGCGCGGCCTCGTGAGCACGCTGGAGAAGCACCACGGGGTACGCATCCTGGACGAGGCGATCACCCAGGCGGTCAAGCTGTCCGCCCGCTACATCCCCGCGCGCCAGCTGCCCGACAAGGGCGTGTCGCTGCTGGATACGGCGTGTGCGCGCGTCGGCATGTCGCAGGCCGCGATCCCCGCGCCGGTCGAGGACCGGCAGCGCCGGCTGTCGCTGATCGATACCGAACTCGCCGCAATCCGGCGGGAGGAAGCGACGGGCACCGACCACACCTCGCGGCGCGAGGCGCTCGAGCAGGAGCACGCCAAGGTCTCGGGCGAACTCGAGGAGGTGCTGAACCGCTGGGAGGAGGAAAAGGCGCTCGTCGCGAAGATGCGCGACCTCCGTCATCAGATCGAGGCGGCGGCGGTGCCGATGCCCGAGCCCGCGGGCGGCAGCGCAGAACCCGTGGACACGGAGGCGCTCAAGAAGGAGCTCGGCGAGACCGCCGACACGCTGCACAAGCTGCAGGGCGAGGAGCCGCTGGTCTTCCCGGTGGTGGACGGCCAGGCGGTCGCCGACGTGGTCGGCACCTGGACCGGCATCCCCGTGGGCCGGATGGTGTCCGACGAGATCCACACGGTCCTCAAGCTCAAGGACCACCTGATGGAGCGCGTGGTCGGCCAGGACCATGCGCTCGATGCCATCGCGCAGGCGATCCGCACGTCGCGCGCCGGACTGACCGACCCGCGCAAGCCCATCGGCGTGTTCCTGATGGCCGGCACGTCCGGCGTCGGCAAGACCGAGACGGCGCTCGCGGTGGCTGACCTGCTCTACGGCGGCGAGCAGAACATGACCACCATCAACATGAGCGAGTTCAAGGAGGAGCATAAGGTCTCCCTGCTCATGGGCTCGCCCCCCGGCTACGTGGGCTACGGCGAGGGCGGCGTGCTGACCGAGGCGGTGCGCCGGCGCCCGTACTCCGTCATCCTGCTGGATGAGATGGAGAAGGCGCATCCGGGCGTGCAGGACGTCTTCTTCCAGGTGTTCGACAAGGGCGCGATGAAGGACGGCGAAGGCCGCGACATCGACTTCCGCAACACCGTCATCATCATGACGTCGAACGCGGGCACGGACACGATCGACAAGCTCTGCGCCGACCCCGAGATGGCACCCGAGCCGAACGAGCTGCGCGAGGCGCTGATGCCGGACCTGCTCAAGTCGTTCAAGCCGGCCTTCCTCGGGCGCACCAACGTCGTCATCTACTATCCGCTGCCGCCCGAGATCCTGAAGAAGATCGCGGGCCTCAAGCTGCGCAGCATCGGCCGGCGGCTCAAGGAAGCCTACAATGTGCCGCTGCAGGTGGACGACGCGGTGATCGACGCGGTGGTCGAGCGCTGCAAGGAGGTCTCCTCCGGCGCGCGCAACATCGACAACATCCTCAGCAGGACGGTGCTGCCCGAACTGTCGGCGCGCATTCTCGGGCGCCTCGCGGACGGGCATGAAATCCTTCAGGTCAAGGTGGGCCTGAACGACGACGGCTCGTTCCGCTACGACGTCGCGTGAGGTATATGATCACCCACCAGGGGACGGCAGCGGGCCAGCCCCGGGGGGCAGGATGGGAAAGGGAATAGAGCAATGCCGATTTTCATGAAGTATGACGGGATCGAAGGCGAGGCCACCACGACGGGCTTCGAGAAGCAGATCGAGATGACCTCCTTCCAGTTCGGCGTCGGCCGCGGCATCAGCTCCGCCTATGGCCAGTCCACGCGCGAGAGCAGCATCGCCTCGGTCAGCGAGATCACGATGACGAAGCCCACGGACGGTTCGTCGACGAAGCTCTTCGTCGCGGCCCTGACCGGCGAGCTGAACAAGAAGGTGACCATCTCGATGGTCCGCACCTCGGCGGGCTCGGTGCAGCCCTACATGGTCTACGAACTCGAGGGCACGGGCATCTCCGGCTACAGCCTCTCCTCGGGTGGCGACCGCCCGTCGGAGTCGCTCAGCCTGAACTTCGACAAGATCTCGTTCAAGTACCTCCTGGTCGGCGACGACCTGAACCAGAGCCCGGAAGTCGTCGGCTACGACCTCTCGAAGGGCGACACGTTCTGAGGCGCGCGGCGCGGGCCGCCAAGGCCTGCGCCACGAAGGCCGCACGACAATGCCGCTCGGAGGGATCCGGGCGGCATTTTTCCTGGGAAGCGCGCTTCGCGTCCCGGATGCACCCAGCGTTCCCTGAACGCGCCCCGCGGGGAGGACCGATGCCATGGCCGAGACCGCCATCTTCCTGTCGTTCGAGGGGGTCGACGGCGAGGCCGCCGTCGCGTCGGGCATCTCCTCGGCGCCGGCCGGCGGCGGCTGGATCGGACTGACCAGCTGCGAGTACGGCGGCATCGCGAACTACGCGCAGCAGACCGCATCGCAGAGCGAGATGCAGACCGAGATGCACATCACCGTCACGAAGGACACCGACGCCGCCTCGATCGGCCTGCTGCGCCAGGCCCTGACCGGCGACTTCAAGAAGAACGTCGTCATCGTCTTCGTGCGGCAGGCGGCCGGGGAGGCACTGGAATACCAGCGGCTCGAACTGGCCAATGCCGGGATCGTCGGTTTCGAGCTGGCGGGCAGCGCCGACCGCCCGTCCGAGATGTACCGGCTGCACTGCGGCGAATTCACGATATCGAGCTGGTCCTTCGAAGGCAGCGAGCGGCGCGCGCCGGCCGTCACCAACATCCGCAACGAGATCTGAGCCCATGCCTCTCCTCATGCACATGGCGAACATCCAGGGCGAGAGCAAGATCGAGCAGGGCTGGATGACGGCCGAGAGCTTCCAGTGGGGCGGCTCGCGTTCGGGCGCGCTGCAGACGGGCGGCACCTACGGGCGCTCGGGTACCTTTGCCGCCGTGCAGCTCACGGGCCTATTCGTCAGCCGGCTCGCGGATTCCACCTCGGCGCTGCTGTGGAACGAGATGGTCGCCGGCGCGACGGCACTGCTGAAGTTCAAGTGGATGCGCACGAGCCCCGGCTCCGAGGTGCCTGTTCCGTACATGGAAGCCGAGTTCCGCAATGCCAAGATCACGAGGATCTCCGCGACCGCCGGCGGCGACCGGCCGTCGGAGGCGCTGGAATTCACCTACTCGGAAGTCGAGTTCCGCGTCATCAACATCGGCGACAGCCTGTCGGGCGCGCAGGACGTGGTGTCGTACGTCCTGCCGTCGCACGCGCAGGGCTGAGGGTCACCGCGGGCAGTCGACGGCGACCGCGCTGACATTGTCGCGCGCGCCGCGGCCCACGGCCTCGGTGACGATGCTGTTCGCATCGCCGCCATTCGACAGCATCTGCGCGATCTCGGGCTCGGGGATCGTCTTGAACAGCCCGTCGGTGCAAAGCAGGTAGCGGTCGCCCTCGAGGATGCGGCCCGACACCTTGTCGAGTTCGAGCTCGCCCTGCGCGCCGATCGCGCGCGTGATGACATTCGCCTGCGGGTGGCTCTCGGCCTCCTCCTCGCGCAGCGTTCCCTGGTCCACGAGTTCCTGCACCAGCGAATGGTCGCGTGTCACGCGCTGCAGCGCGCCGCCGCGCAGCAGGTAGCCGCGCGAATCGCCCGCCCAGAGCATCGCGAAATGGTCCCCGCGCGCGAGCATCACGACGACCGTCGATGCCAGGATGCGGCCTGGGCCGCGCCGCGCGGCCTCCTCCTGCAGTTCGGCATGCACGTGGGTGAGCCTGAGCCTGACCTGCGCGAGCAGCTCGGCCGCCGAGAGCCCCGGCGGGATGGTCTCGAGCGCGGCGATGATGGCCGAGGAGGCGACATCCCCCGCCCCATGCCCTCCTGCTCCGTCGGCGACCACCCAGAGCCCGCAATCGGGCCTGTCGAGCAGCGCGTCCTCGTTGCGTTGCCGCACGGCACCCGGATGGGTGGCGGCATGGGATGTCAATTGGACGCTCATGCCTCGGCTTCCAGCAGGTAGGCGAAATCGACGGGCGACGGCAGGGCCGACAGGGCCCAGACCATCGGCGGGACACGTCCCCCGCCCGAAGTCCACCACCCGCCGCCTTCGGGCGCGGGCGGAACCGTCGAGGAACCCGTCGAAGGGGTCGGGGCCGCTTCGGCCGCCGGATCGGCGGACCAGGTTACTGCCGTACCCCAGGGATCGGCAGGCGGCAGGGCGGCTGAGGATGCCTCCGGCAGGGCGGCGCCCGGCGCCTCGTCGGGCCGGAGGAGGGGCGCGGCGGTCCAGGGGTCCGGCGCCATGGGCCATGCCGGCGCATCCGTGTCCTGTCCCGCCGCAGGTCCTGTGCCTGGCAGGGCGAGGCTCTCGGCGCCTGGGCATTGCGGGGACTGGCCGAAGCGATCGGGGTCTGGCGGCAATGCCGGCACCGGGCCGGCGGCGCCCGCGCCGATCAGCAGCGCAAGCGTGCTATCCTCCCCGGACGGCGGCTCCGGGATCGCCGGGAAGGACACCTCCGCGGCAGCGCCGCCGTCGGCGAAGAACGACAGGACATCGCCGTCCGGCCCTGCGACCGCGTCGGGCGATGCCGGCGCAGCGACGGAGAACGGCGGGATGGGAACGGCCTCCGCCGGCACAGCCTCGACGGACGGCGTCAAGGGCTCCGTCCGGGCGCCAGATGTCAGGAAGTCGAGCACATCCTCGCCTTCCTCCGTCGCGCCTTCGCCCGGAGGCAGGGTTTCGGGGGAAGGGAAGTCGGCGAGGTCCTCATCGCCAAGCCCAGGCAGGGCTGCCGGCGTGCCGAGCACATCCGCTGCATCCGCGGGCTCGCCAACGGCCCAGGGGTCCGGCATCGGGGCCACGGGCGCGCCCGGCAGGTCCTGCGCGGGCATGTCGAGGCCAGGCAGGAAGCCAACCGCCGGACCCGCCCCATCGGCCGTGGGCAGCGGGATCGCGGCAGCCAGGGCGTCGGCGTCGGCCCGGCCCGCCCGGCCCGCCATCGCCGCGGCCTCGACCACATCGAACCAGGTCGGCGAAGGGGGCGCCGCACCCGGCGCCAGCAGCGCCGCGAGCGTGATCGGGAAGCGGCGGCCAACCTGGTCCTCGCTCGGCAGCATCACGCCGGCGACCGCATCGGGACCGCAGGCGCCGGCGGGCAGCGCGAAGCGCCAGGCGGGCGCAGTGTCCCAGACCTCGGCCCAGGCCGCGCCCTTCGCGTCCCGAGCCCGCGCGATGCCGGCCTGAAGCCAGGCGTCCCATGGCGCGACGAAGCTCGTCGGCAGGCCCCGGCGCACGAAATCGCCATGCGCCGGCACCTTGCCGAAGAGCCCGGTCAGGGGGCGAGGGTCGGGCACCGGAACTGCGCCAGTTCGGCCAGGCCGAAGGGATGCTGGGAACTGCCTGCCCGAAGTTCGAAGTCGATGCTGCGTTCGCCCTGCACCACGCGCAGCCGCATCCGTTCCGGCGAAGGGCCGCGGGCCAGAGTGCTGCCGCGCCGCATCACGAGGCGCAGCGCCGACCAGGGCCCGTCGAAGGCGAGCGGCCCGACGATGGCCGGCGGGTCGAAGGTGAGCGTCGTGTTGCCGCGCGCCGGCCAGGTCAGCGCGATCGGCCGCGCCGCCCCGCCCTGCTGGATCTCGGTGCGCGTGCCTTCGAACTCCAGCGTCGCCGACAGCGCGCCGGGGTCCATCCCGCGCGGCACCAGGTCGAAGCGCAGGCCGAGCGAGGCGACCGAGGGATAGAAGGCCTCACGGATCGCGACCGCGCGCTGGAACTGCATCAGGTCGGCCGCGCTGACCGGCGGCGGCAGGCCATCCGTCGCCACCGGCCGCCAGGGCGTGCTGGTGGTGTCGACATAGGGGCGCAGCGTCTGCGTGAAGAACTGGTCGAACACCCCGCCACGCCCGAACAGGCGGTTGAAGTCGTCGACCGGGATGTCCTCCCCGTTCGGATTGAAGGGGAAGCGCTGCTCGAGCCCGCGGCAGAAGGGAGCGAGCTGCTGCGCCGCCGCCGCCGCGACCGCGGCCCGCGCGCCACCGCCGCGCGCGGCGTTGGTCTGGGTGACCATGGTCAGCAGCCAGCGCTGCACGGGCTGCGGCTGGCGGGCCGCCTCGGCCTGCAGGCGCTGGCCGGGGTCGAGCCCGGCGGGCTGCGCCGGCACCGTGCCGGGCGGCGCGGTGGCCAGGCGCTGCACCTGCACGAACAGGTCGTTGACGATGCGCAGCACGCCGTCGATCGGGTCGCCCGCCGCGGCGCGCAGCGCCTCGAAGCGCGGCTCCACGTATTCCACCACCGGCTCGGCGCCAGTGGGCTCCGCCGGCTGCGCCGGCTGCCCTGCCTGCGGCGCCGGGCGCGGCTGCCGGCCGGGCGGCGCCCAGCCCTGCGGCGGCGTTCCCACCGCCAATTGCCGCGCGATCGAGCGGAGCAGATCCTTCATCGGCGAATTCGGCGCGCCGAGGATGTTCAGCGCCTCAGCCTGCATCGGCAGGGCGGCGGGCAAGGGTGCGAGGTTCAGGTCATCGAGCATGCGCTGCCACTGCCGCACGTATTCCTCGGCGTAGAGGCGCAGCACCGCGCGTTCCAGTTCGACGGGGTCGTCGGTGCCGAGATTGGCGCCCTCGGCGCCCAGCACCCAGTATTCCGCCACGCCCTGGCGGACCGCATTGCCGAGCACCGGCAGCAGGCCGCGGTACAGCCCGTCGATCGTGTAGAGGCCGGGCACGCCCTCGGTCAGCGGCTGGGCAGAGGCGCGGGTGAAGTAGCGTTCCCCCGCCTGCCCGATCGCATCCGAGGGCCGCCACGGCTGGATGTTCGCCCCGGCCGAGGATGCGGCCGTCTGCAGGCGGGAGAAGACGCGGTCGGCCAGCGGCAGCCGCGAGAAGATACGCCGCGATGCGTCCACCAGCGCGCCATCGACCGGGTAGCGGAAGTAGTTGCGCGCGATCGTCGCCTCCAGGTGCCCCATCAGCGCATCGCGCACCGGCTGGTTCACCTGGCCGGGGAAGGTGCGGAGCCAGTCGCGATTGAACCACGCCTTCACGAGTTCCAGATCGACCGGGCCTTCCTGGCCGAGCATGAGATAGGCGCGTGTCGCGTCGTAGAGCTCGTCCGGGCGCTGGAAGGACGCGCGCATCTCCTGCTCGAGCCGCGCGAGCAGGCGCGGCAGGAAGGACCGGTCGAGCGCCCGGCGATAGGCCGCGCCGGCGCCGGCGACGAGCTTGCCCTCCTGGCTGAGGCCGAGCGTCGCGCCGTCGCCGCGCGCCGCGGGCGGCAGGTCCCGCGCCGCGTCGAGGTAGGGCAGGATGCGGCGGAACTCGGCCTCGGTGACACGCTCGAAGGGCAGGCCCTGGGAGGCCTGCTCGGCCTTGGCGACCTGTTCGGCCAGCCGCGCGACGCGCGTCTGCTCGGCACTCCAGGCGTGCCAGCCATAGGCGCCGCCACCCAGCAGCAGAAGCCCGGCGAGGGACCAGGACGCGATGGCCACGACCCGGCGACGCTTGTCCGCCACCCGGTCGCCCGAGGCGAGGCGCGCCTCGTTGAAGATGACATCCTTCAGCAGCCGCGTGATGAAGTAGGCGCGGCCCTTCTGCTGCATGACCGAGGCCGGCCGCCGCGGGTCGAGCCCGAAGGAGCGCGACAACGCGCCCGCCAGCCGGTCGAGCGGGCTGCCTTCCTGCGTGCCGGAGGTGAGATAGACGCCGCGCAGCATCGGCGCGGGATCGAGCCGCGTGCCGCCGAAGGCGACCGAGACGAAGGCGGCGAGCGGCGCCTCGAGCGAGGCAAACTGCGCCGGAAAGCCGGCCAGCGCCGCGCGCTGCTGCGGCCCGCGCTCCTGCTGCAGGCGTTCCAGCACGCGGTCCTGCACGCGGCCGAGCAGCGCCTGGAATTCCTCCCCGAACTTCGCGACGGCGCCCGCCTCGCCGATCTCGACCGGGAATGTGAAACCCCAGACCTGCTCGCGCGCGGTCTTGTCGAGGTCGTCGAAGAATTCCATGAAGCCGGCCAGCAGGTCGGCCTTGCTGATCATGAAGTAGACCGGCAGGCGCTGGCCGAGCTTCTCCTCCAGTTCCTTGACCCGGCGGCGGACGCTCCGCGCGTGCTGCTCGCGTTCCTGCGGGCCGAGGCGGGAGATCATATCGACGCCGAAGGTGACCAGCACGCCGTTGAGCGGCAGCCGCGGCCGCGCCTTCTTGAGCAGCGTCAGGAAGCGTTCCCAGCCGGCCTTGTCGGCCGAGGCGTCGGAATCCTGGCTGGTGTAGCGCCCGGCCGTGTCGATCAGCACCGCGTTGTCGGTCAGCCACCATTCGCAGAGCCGCGTGCCGCCCACGCCCTGCAACTTGCCGCCGTCGGTCAACGGGAACTCGAGGCCCGAATTGGCCAGCGCCGTCGTCTTGCCCGACCCCGGCGGGCCGATGATGACGTACCAGGGCTGCTCATAGAGGAAGCCGCCCTTCTTGCCCGAGGTCGACTTCAGCTTGTCGAGCGCGGCCGTCAGCTTGTCACGAAGCTCGGCCTCCTCCTCGGCGGCGCGGTCGGCGCCGGGTTCGGGCTCGGCGATGCCCTGCACCAGCAGCGCATCGCGCCGACGGCGGCGGCGGTCCGTCAGCCAGAGGAACAGCAGCACCACGACGAACAGCACGGCGCAGAGGATCATCCGGTTGATCTCGCTGGCCAGCGGCGAGACTCCGCCGACCTTGAGCAGCGGGCCGAACATCCAGATGACCGGCAGGAGCAGGCCGACGCCCGCCAGCGCCGCAAGCGCACGCCCGGAAACGAACGGGCGGAGGACGGAGAGCATCATCATCAGTTCGTCCCCCGCAGCAGCACCACTTCGATCCTTCGGTTCTGCTCGCGCCCTTCCGCGGTGCGGTTGTCCGCCAGCGGCTCGGCATCCGCCCGCCCCTCGATCGTGAAGCGGGCCCGGTCGCCGGCGGCGGCGGTGATGATCTCGGCAGCCGCCTCGGCACGCGCGGTCGACAGGTGGAAGTTGGACGGGAAGCGCACGGTGCGGATCGGCTGGTTGTCGGAATGGCCGATGATCTGCACGCGGCCGGGCTCGACGCGCAGCCCCTCCCCCACCCGCCGCAGCACGGGAATGAAGGCGTTCTCGACCGTGGCGGAACCCGAGCCGAACATGCCGCGGTTGCGGATGCGCACCGTCACCGACCGTCCGTCGCCGAAGACGCCGAGCAGGCCCTGGTCGATCTCGGGCTTGAGGAATTCCCGCAGCGTGACGAGGAAGTCGGGCCGCGGCGGCGCGATGAAGGCTGGTGCGGGCGGCGGCGGCGCGGGCGGGCGCGGCGGCGCCTGGCGCACGATCTCGGGCACCGCGCCGGGCGGCAGCGCGGCCATGCGCTCATAGAGCCCGTCCGACCCCTCGTTCATCGCATTCGCGAGCCAGGCGTAGCCCATGCCGAGGCCGAACACCGCGACGCAGGCCGCGACCCAGGCCGGCACGCCCTTGCGCGGGCCGCGATGCGGCGCCTCCACACCCTTCCAGCGCGGCGAGAGCTCCCGCTCCCACGGCTGCCGCACCTGCGCGAGAAGCTGGTACAGCCCCTCCCGTATGCGCTCGAGGTCGGAGGCGCCGCGCGGCGAGAGGCGGTAGCGCCCCTGGAAGCCGAGCGCGAGGCAAAGGTAGCAGACCTCGAGCGCGTCCTTCCAGCGCCCGGGATCCTTCTGCATGCCGGCCAGGACATCGAAGAAGCGGTCGCCCGACTTCACTTCCTGGTGGAAGGTCGCGACCAGCGACTGCACCGACCAGACGCTGCCCTGGCCCCAGTTGTAGGACAGCACCACGTCGTCGAGGCTGGCGCAGAGGATGTAGTGCGCCGCGCGCACCTGCTCGGCGCTGATGCCGAGGTCGCGTGCATCCGTCTCAAACTGGCCGAGCGCCCGGAGCGTGCGTTCCCGCAGTTCCTGGCCCTGCGGCGGCGCGGTCGTCGCGGCATTGGACAGGCGAGCGAGCAGGTCGAGCAGCGGCTGCGCAGCGGCGGCGAGCGGCCCGATGCCGACCTTTGGCAGGGCCTCGGCCTCGCCCGCGAGGCGCGGGGCGGCTTCGCCGCGCGCCGCCGGGGCCGTGCCGGTCGGCAGGCCCGGCGGCGTGCCGAAGGGGGGCGGGGCGCCGGGCGGCGGCCCCGCGGGGAAGCCGGCAGCGGGCTGCGGGCGGGGCGGCGGTGGCGCGCCACCCGGGCCGCGCACCACCGTGCGGTCGCCGTCGTCGGGTTCGGCGAAGGGATTGTCGCTCATCGCGCGCGGTCCTTCGGTTCGGGCCCGGGCATCAGCCGCGGATCGCCCAGAGTTCCATCTTCAGGTTCGGGAATTCGCCGGAGACGTGGATGGCGAAGGCGCCCGAATTCTGCATCTGCGCCCAGTGCGGGCTGCCGCGGTCGAGCTCGAAGTAGACCGCGGCGGAGTGGAACGGGATCTGCCGGGGCGCGACCGGCAATGGCCGGACCTGGATGCCGGGCAGCGCCACGTTCACCAGTTCGCGGATGTGTTCCACCGCGCCGATCTTGACCTGGTTCGGGAAGACGCGGCGCAGCTGCTCGCTCGGCAGGTCGGCCTGCACGGTCAGCACGAACTGGCTCGCGCGCAGCAGGTTGCGGTCGGTGATGGGGCCGACGCGCACGCCGAACTGGCGTTCCTGCAGCGGGATCGAGACGGCGTTGGTCTCGAGCACCATCGACAGGCTGCGCCGCAGGTCCGCCACCACCGGCGCGAAGGACCGCTGCAGGTCGTCGTGCCGGTAGGCCGGGTAGGTCGCGGCCATGCGCTTCGGATCGGTGAAGGTGGCGAGTTCGCCGGCGAGCTGCACGAGCGCGGCATAGAGCTGCTCGGGGTGCACGTTGCCGGCATCGGCCCAGTGCGCGAGCAGCGGCTGCCAACGATTGACGGCCTGCAGCAGCAGGAAGTCCGCGACCTCCGCCACGCCGCGCGCGCCGGGTTGCGACAGGCGGGCGCCCAGCGCCTCCGCCCGCTGGCCGAGCATGCCGACCAGCTCCGCCACCAGGTTCGCGAGCGGCGGGGAGGCCGAGACACGCAGGCAGGGCGGGATGAAGCGTTCATCCACCAGGACCCGGCGGTCGGCCTGCACCTCGACCACGCGCGTCAGGCCGATGCAGGAGAAGCCCGCGCGTTCCTCGGTCTCGAGCATGAAGCGCAGCCGCGGGCGGCCGACCTGCAGTTCGGCGGGCACGGTCGCGTCGGAATGCGTGTCGAAGGCGTCGAAGCCGCGCATCGCGTAGCGCGCCGCAGCCGTCTCCGGCCCTTCCGAGAAGGCGATCTCGGGGCTGCCGGGCTGCCGCACGGGCAGGGCCAGGTAGACGAGGCAATTGCGCGTGCCTTCCGGCAGGTCGAGCGGCTTCGGCTGGTCCGCGTGGCTCGGCACCGAGAAGGCGGTGCCGTCCTCCATGATGCCGGTGGCGGACGCGATGGCAAACTTGCCCGCCGCCAGCAGGTCGCGGTCGAGCGCCAGTTCCGTGATGCCCCAGGGATGCGGCCGGAGCGGCGCGGCGCGCGCCTGCAGCATCCATTCGGCATGCCGGTCCTGCTGCTGGAAGTGCTGGGCGCGGAGGAACATGCCCTCCTGCCAGACCACCTTGTCGTGCCACAGCATCCGCGAAGTGCTCCCCTGCCCCCGGCCCTATCGGTCCTTCCGCGACGCCTGCTCGTAGGCGCGCGCGAATTCCTTGCCGAAGGCGCTGTCGAAATCGTCGTCGAACTGCTCGGTGACCTGCTGGTGGAGGCGCTTGTAGGCCTCCCATAGCCGCTTGTCCTTGCTCGCGAAAAGGCCGCCGCTGCCGCCTTCCTGCGCCTCGAGTCCCGCCGGTGCGAGGCGCGCGAGCAGTGCGCGCGCCGCGGCCTGCGTCGCGGCCAGCGTCGCGACCTGGTGCGCCGTCAGGTCCTCGACCGTCTCGCGCACGGCGCGCGGGCCGACCTGCGCGCCCGCCGTCAGCAGCGAGGCGAGCGCCTGTTCGTCGGAAGCCGCGAACTTGACGGGGTTGTTGCCCGCCGCGCGCAGCATGGTCTGCTCGATGCGGAATTCGCGCTTCACGTCGCCCCGCGCGATCAGCAGCTGGCGAAGCCCGGCGATCGCCGCGTGGAACGCCGCGCCCAATGCGTGCAGCGCGGCGTCGGGATCGGCAGTCGCCGCCAAGTGCGGCGGCAGCCCCGCCCCCGCGAGAAAGGCTGCGAGGCCGCCATCGGCGCCGACGGTGCCCGCCGCCGGGCGTGGCGGCGCGGGGGGCACCACGGCCGGCGGCGGTGCGGCCACGGGTGGCGGCGGAGGCTCCGCGAACGGGTCGGGCCCCGCCGGAGGCGGCATGGGCGGCGCGGCCTGGGGCGGGGATCGGGGAATCGGCGCCGGCGCCGGCGGCGCGGGCGGCATTGTTGGCACGAAGGGATCCGGCCCGGACGGCAGCGCGCTGCCCGGCCCGGGCATCGCGGGGCTCGGCGGCAGGGGGGCGGCGAAGGGGTCCGGGCCTGCCGGCGGTAGGGGGGCGGTGAAGGGGTCCGGGCCTGCCGGCGCTCGCGGCGGCGCGGGCGGCGGAGCCGGCGGCGCCACCGGCTTTGCGGGCGCGGGCGGCGGCGCGGCGCCGGGCGCGCCCGGCGAGAGGTCGAAATTCCAATCGTCCGGGATCTGCCCCGCAGCGCCGCTCGGTGCGGAAGTCTGCGGCGGCGGGGGCGGCGCCGGCGCGGCCGGGGTCGGGCCGAGGTCCCAGCTGTCGGGGATGACCGGGACCTGCTGCATCGGCCGGGGCGGCAGGAACGCGTCCGACGTGGAGGGCCGGTGGTCGGGCATGGCCGGCCCCTCGGCGAAGGGGTCGGCATCGCCTTGCGGCCCCGCGGCGCTCGGCAGCCCCGGCAACCCTGCGCCCGGCGCCTTCGCGCCCAGGTAGGGATCGCCCGGGAGACGGGGTTGCAGGGGCTCGTCCCGTGGTGGCGGGCCGCCCCAGGGCTGTTCCGCCGGCGCGCCCCATGCCGGAGCGGCAGGCTGGTCCCAGCCGCCCGGAGTGGGGGGCGTGGCGGCCGGCTGGTCCCAGCCGCCCGAAGACGCGGGCGCGGCCGCAGGCTGGTCCCAGCCGCCGCCGGGCGGCTGCGGCGCAGCGCCGGGAAGGCCGCCCGACCAGCCGGGAGAGGCCTGCGCCGCGGCCTGCGCGGTCCGCACCTCGATCTCATAGGCGCCGAGCCGGAGCCGGTCGCCATCCTCGAGCATCTTGACCTGGTCGCGCCCGACTGGCGCGGCCGCGTGGTTGACGAAGGTCCCGTTGGTCGAAAGGTCGCGCACCTGCCAGCCGCCGCCGCGGAACTCGAGCACGCAGTGATGCTTGGACAGCAGGCGGTCGGGATCGGGCAGCACCCAGCTGGCATCCGAGCCGCGGCCGATCACGTAGTCGCCCCCGGGCACGCGGCGCTGCTCGGGCACGACGCTGTCGGGGCAGCGCAGGATGCTCAGCGTCAATTCCATCGAGGGGCTCCTCCGCGCAGGGGCGACGCCAACCAGGCCCACCCGCCGGCGACGCGGCGGGCAGGCGCGGACGGGCTTCGGATCGACCCCCAGCATACCCGCCCGGCGAACGGCACGGCATCCTTGAACTGCCGCGGCATCACACCAGCGGCCGGGGCGCAGGACGAAGACAGCCGAAGCGAGGGCGGCGCACCCACGACGCGAGGCGCCGCTGCATCCTGGCTCCTGCCGCCCCCCATCCGCATCCCTCCGTTTCGCCGCCAGCATAGCCATGTTCCTCCGCAACGTGGAACAGGCCGGATGGAACCACAATGGCGCGGGGTCACAGGCCGCGCCCCCGGGGGCGGCTTGCGCCATCGCAAGGTGAGGGCTCCGGAACGTCGCCACCCTGCAACCATGTCCTCGACGCTCGCCCCGCCTGCCGATGCCCTCCTGCGCCATGCGGCCACGCCCTTGCCGCGCTACACGAGCTACCCCACCGCGCCGCATTTCGCCTCGATCGACGGCGAGACCTATGCCGGCTGGCTGCGCGAGGCGAAGCCCAAGGACGCGCTCTCGCTCTATGTGCACGTCCCGTTCTGTCATTCGCTCTGCTGGTATTGCGGGTGCCATACCTCGGTCACGCGCTCGGCCGCGCGGATCGCGCGCTACAATGACGGCTTGGTGCGGGAAGCCGCCATGGTGGCGGCGCTGTTGCCCGCGCATGGCGGCGTGGGGGCGCTGCACCTGGGCGGCGGCACGCCGACCGCGCTCGGCCCGGCGGGCCTGCGGCGACTCGGCGCGGCGCTTCGCGCCAGCTTCGCATTCCGGCCCGGCGCCGAGATCGCGGCCGAACTCGACCCGCGCAGCCTCGACGAGGACCTGCTGGCGGCGCTCGCGGATATCGGGCTGACGCGCGCGAGCCTCGGCGTGCAGGACGTGACGCCCGCGGTGCAGGAGAAGATCGGCCGCGTCCAGCCCACCGCGCAGGTCGAGGCCGCGGTGCGCGGGCTGCGCGCGCTCGGCGTCGCGGGCATCAACATGGACCTGATCTACGGCCTGCCCGGCCAGGATGTGGCCGAGGTCGAGGCCTCCGCCCGCTTCGCCGCGGATTGCGGCGCGGACCGCGTGGCGGTCTTCGGCTATGCCCACGTCCCCTGGATGAAGGCGCACCAGAAGGGCATCCGCGTCGAGGACCTGCCCGATGCGGCGCTGCGCATGCGCCAGGCCGAGGCGGCGGCCCGCATCCTGACCGGCGCGGGCTACGTCGCGATCGGGCTCGACCACTTCGCGCGGCCGGGGGACGGGATGGCGGTGGCGGCGGCACGCGGCGCGCTCCGGCGCAACTTCCAGGGCTATACGACCGATGCCGCGCCGTTCCTCCTGGGCTTCGGCGCGTCGGCCATCGGCAGCACGCCCGGCGGCTTCGTGCAGAACGCGGCGGAGGAGAAGCAGTGGCTCGCCGCCGTCGAGCAGGGACGCCTGCCGGCCGTGCGCGGCCGTGCCCTGACACCGGAGGACCGCATCCGCGCACGCCTGATCGAACGCATCATGTGCGATGGCGCGATCGAGGCCGCCGAGGTGCCGCCGGCCATGATGGACCGCGCCGCCGCGCGGCTGGACGGGCTGCTCGCGGACGGGCTCGTCGCGCGGGACGGCGGGCGGCTGGTCGCGACCGCGGCAGGACGCCCCTTCCTCCGGCATTTCGCGGCGTGCTTCGACGCCTTCCTCAGCCCCTCTCCCGCCCGGCACAGCGCCGCGGTGTAGCCGCGCATCATCCCCGGCTGCGGCAGAGCTTCTCCAGGATCGCGATGAGGTCGGCGGGGTCGTAGGGCTTGGGCAGCACGGGCACGTGCCGGTGGCTCTCCGGCAGGCCGGCGGCCCCATAGCCGGTGGCGACGACGAACGGGATGCCGCGCGTCATCAGCGCATCCGCGACGCCGATCGATGTCTCGCCGCCGAGATTGAGGTCGAGCACCACCGCGTCGGGGGTTTCCTCGTCCAGGCTCGCCATGGCCTGCGCGACCGAACGGGCCGGGCCGATCATGGCGAAGCCGCCGTCGAGCAGCGCATCCTCCACCAGCATCGCCACCAGGGCTTCGTCCTCGACGACCAGGATGCGACGTTCGGGCGCTTCTGCGGTCATGCGCTTCGTCTTCCCTTCGTGCGGGGCGGTACCCCGCCCGCCCCTGCCCGCAATGGCGGGCAGGTCGCCTGGCCGCCGCTACCACCGGTGGCACTCAGCAGCCCGGCCACACGCGCCGGCGGCGCCGATGACGGTCTACCGCAGCCGTCCTTGCCAGTCACGTGCCGTGCGCAGGCGGCCGGCCGTGCTGCCTCATCGCCGCGCGATGACGGCCATCGCGGCCAGCACGGCAATGCCGGCCAGCGCCATGGCGGCGATCGCAAGGCGGGGTCCGAACCCGTCCGCGAGCGCGCCCACGGTCAGCACGCCGAACGGGCCCATGCCGATGCAGGTGGTGGTCAGGCCAAGGATGCGGCTGCGCGCCTCGATGGGCGCCTCCATCATGACCAGGCCGGTCTGCAGGCTGGCGAAGGCTGCGGTGCCGAGGCCCCCCAGCATCAGCAGCAGCGCCGCGGCGGGCAGGCTCGGCGCCAGCGCGGCGGCGGCGAGCACGACGAGGAAGCCTGTCGAGCCGACGGCAAAGGCGACCCGCCCGGGCGGTCGCCCGCGCCTGAGCGCCAGCGCCAGCCCGGCCAGCAGCGCGCCGAAGGGCTCGGCCGCCGCCAGCAGCCCGATCTGGACAGGGCTCGCCTCGAAGGCGATGGCGCCGAAGGCGGGCAGGATGGCGGTGTAGGAGAAGCCGAAGACATTCATCGCCACCGTGACCCCGAGCACGAGGCGGAGCGCGGGGTGTCGCCACGCGATCCGCGCCGCCGCGGCCACGTCGGGCAGCAGGTTGCGCACGATGAGCACGCGACGTTCCTGCCGGTGCACGACGCCCGCGACCAGCAGGAAAGCCGCGACATAGACGACCGAGGCGATGACATAGGCGGCGGTGATGCCGACCGTCTGGTAGAAGATGCCGCCGGCCAGCGGCCCGACCATCCGCGTCGTGCTGTTGGTCATGCTGTCGAAGGCGACGGCCTGCACGATGCGTTCCGGGCCCGCCGCCTCGGCCACCATGCGCCGGCGCGTCGCCAGTTCGTTGGTCCAGACGAGGCCGCCCAGCAGTCCATTGAGGAAGAGATGCCAGAGCGCCAGCTGGCCGGTGGCCGCCAGCGCGGCGATGGCGATGGCGCCGACCGCCGTCAGCGCCTGGCCCGCCATCAGCAGGCGCTTGCGGTCGAGGCTCTCGGCGATGGCGCCGGCCAGGGCGCCGGCCGTCAGCATCGGCAGCGCGCGGGACATGAGCACGAGGGAGACGGCGAAGGCCGAGCCCGTCACCTCATAGGCAAAGAGCCCGCTCACGAGCATCTCCACCCAACGCATCGAGTTGGTCAGGCCACCCGCGCCCCAGAGGCGGACGAAGGCCGCGTCCGCGAGGAGATCGCGGACGGGACTTCGGTCCGGGTCGGGGTCGGGCGCGCTCAATACCCCGAATCGTCAAGCCGCAGCAGCGGGAAGGCGCTGTGCACGTGCGGCAGGTTGGTCGGCGTGGCGGGGCTCACGAAACCGGGCCCGAGTTCGCCCACCGAGGTGACGCCAAGCAGCCCCAGGGCCGAGCGGAACTCGTTCTCCAGAATCTCGAGCAGCCGCACCACGCCCGCCGCGCCGTCCGCCGCCAGCGCGTAGCAGTAGAGCCGCCCGAGGCCCACGCATTCGGCCCCGAGGCAAAGCGCCTTCACGATGTCGGTCCCGCGCGAGAAGCCGCCATCCACCCAGACCTTCGCGCGGCCCGCCACCGCCTGGACGACCTCCGGCAGCACCTCGATCGACCCGCGCCCGGCATCAAGCTGGCGCCCGCCGTGATTCGAGACATAGACGACCTCGACCCCGTGCTGGCAGGCGATGAGCGCATCCTCACCGGTGCCGATGCCCTTCAGGATCAGCGGCATGTCGGGGTGCCGGTCCTTGATGCGCTTCACGTCGTCCCAGTTGAGCATGGCCTGGTAGCGCTGCGCGTCGCCGGTCGCGGTAGCGCGCCAGGGCTTGGCGAAGCGGCGGGCGATGTCGCGTTCCCGCCGCGAATAGATCGCGGTGTCCACGGTCAGGCAGAAGGCGTCGTAGCCGTTGCCCTTGGCGCGGCGGATGCTGTCCTCGATGAAGGCGGCGTCGCCGCGGACATAGAGCTGGTAGATCTTCATCCCCGGCGTCGCCGCCGCGACATCCTCGAGCCCGGGCTTGGAGACCGAGGAGAGCATGATCGGCACGCCGAAGCCCGAGGCCCCCTCCCCCGCCGTCACCGCGCCATTCGCGCCGACCGCCATGAATTCGAGCCCGCCGACCGGCGCGAGCAGCACCGGCAGCCGCACCTTCTTCCCGAACAGCGTCGAGGAGGTGTCGATGCTCGACACGTCGCGCAGGACGCGCGGGCGAAGGGCGAGCGCGTCAATCCCCATGCGGTTGCGGCGCATGGTGGCCTCGGTCTCGGTCGCGCCGACCAGGTAGTCCCAGATGTTCGCGTCGAGCCGGTTCTTCGCCGCCTTCACGAATTCATGCAGCACCAGGTACTTGTCCTGCAGCTGCGTCAGGGTGTCGGGGTTCACGGGCATGGGCGGTCTCGTCCGGTCTCAGAGGAAGTCGCGGGTCCAGGCGGCGTAGTCGGCCTCGCGCGTCACCGCCTTCATCAGCGCAGGCGGCGCGATGCCCGTGAGGGCCGATGGCGGCGTGCCGTCGCGCAGCGCCTTGAGCGTCGCGTGGATGGCCGCGACGGCGGCGGCAAAGGGCTGGTGCCCCTGGAGCGCCACGCGCACGCCATGCGCCGCAAGGCGCGGCCGGTCCGCCATCGCGGCGGGCGTGCCGCCCAGGATGATGGGCACGCCACCCGCGGCATCGCGCAGCGCAGCGAGCTGTTCCCAGTCGTTCACGCCGGTGAAGAACAGCGCATCCGTGCCGCAGGTGGCATAGGCGCGGGCGCGCCGCACCGCCTCATCCAGGTTCACGAGGTTCAGCGCGCTCGTGCGCGCCACGACGACCAGGCCGGCATCCTCGCGCGCCGCGACCGCGGCCCGCATCTTGCCAAGGCCCGCCTCCAGGCTCAGCAGGCCGGGTTCGCCGCCGCCATGGGCGCGCGGCAGGTCGGTGTCCTCGATGGTCAGGGCAGCGATGCCGGCGGTCTCGAGTTCCTCGACCGTGCGCATGACATTGAGCGCATTGCCGTAGCCGTGGTCGGCATCGACCAGCAGCGGCGGCGCGCCGCCGCGGCAGATGCGCCGGGCCTGGTCGGCGAATTCGCTCAGCGTGAGAACGATGATGTCCGGCGCGCCCAGCACGGTCAGGGAGGCGACCGAGCCCGCGAACATCGCCGCCTCGAAGCCGAGATCGGCGGCGATCCGCCCGGCGATCGGGTCATGGACCGAGGCAGGATGGATGCAGGCGGTGCCCGACAGGATCGCGCGGAAGGCCGCACGGCGGGCCGCCGTGCCGGGTGGACGTTTCATCCCCTGGGGTTCCTCGGAGTTTGTCGCGCACACTCTGCAACCGGGCGCGGCGACGGTCTAGGCTGTGCCAGGACATGCAAGGGATGCACCCATGAGCGACGCGGTGGCCGAGGCCCTCCTGGCCCGGAGGGACGAGATCCTGGACCGGCTGCTGGCGCTGCTGCGCCTGCCGAGCGTCAGCACCGACCCCGCCTATGCCGACGGCATGAAGGCGACGCGCGACGCCCTGATGGCGCGCCTGCGGGAGGGCGGGCTCGAGGACGTGCGGCTGCTGGACGGCGGCGGCCACCCGGCCGTGACTGGCGCCTGGACCGGGGCGCCGGGCAAGCCGACCTTCATCATCTACGGCCATTACGACGTGCAGCCGCCCGACCCGCTCGCGCTCTGGAAGACGCCGCCCTTCGAGCCCACCATCCGCGACGGCCGGATCTATGCGCGCGGCGCGTCCGACGTGAAGGGCTCGACGCTGATCGCGGTCGAGACGGTGATCGAGTTCATCCGCCAGGGCGGCTGCCCGGTGAACATCCGCTTCTTCCTGGAAGGGGAGGAGGAGATCGGCAGCCCCTCCCTCGGCGCGCTGATCGACCGGCACGGGGATGCGCTGGCGGGGGATGCGATGATCTCGGCCGATGGCGGGCGGGCAAGCACGACGGTGCCGACCATCAATGTCGGCTACCGGGGCCTGACCGCGCTGCGCTTCACGCTGCGCACGGCGTCGAAGGACACGCATTCGGGCCGCTACGGCGGCGCGGTGCGCAACGCGAACCATGAGCTGGCGCGGCTGATCGCCTCGCTCCACGACGAACACGGGCGGATCGCGGTGCCGGGCTTCGCCGACGATCTCGCGCCGATCGGCGCGCGGGAGACGGCGGACGCCGCAGCCCTGCCGGTGGACGAGGCTGACTTCTACGGCGGGATCGGCGCCACCCCCTACGGCGACCCGGCACGCAGCGTGCGCGAGCGGATCACGCTGATGCCGACCATCGAGGTGAACGGCATGTGGGGGGGCTATACAGGCGCCGGCGGCAAGACCGTGCTGCCGGCCGAGGCGCATGCGAAGCTGACCATGCGCCTCGGTCCGGGGATGGACCCGGCGCGGGCACAGCGGGCAGTGCGCGAGCACCTGCTGGCCCGCGCGCCCGAGGGCGTGCGGCTCGCCTTCGAGGACGGAGGCGCCGGCACGCCCGCCTTCTCGCTGCCCGAGGGCCATCCGCTGCTGGGCGCGGCGGAGCGCGTGATCCGGCGCGTCTCGAACCGCGCGCCGGTGCGGGCGCGGGCCGGCGGGACCATCCCGATCACCGCGATCTTCAAGGAACGGCTCGGCATCGATACGCTCACCTTCGGCTTCGCCATGCCGGACGAGGACGTGCACGCGCCGAACGAGTTCTTTCGCCTGTCGTCGCTGGAGGAGGGGCTGCGCGCCTGGCCGCTGCTGCTGAGCGAGCTCGGCACGCTGGACCGAGGTTCGTTGCGCGGATAGGGCGTCGCCCTACCCCTTCAGCGCATCGACGAAGACGTTGCAGTAGCGCGCGGATGTCACCTCGAACACCGCGCGCCGCAATGCCGCGTGGCGCTCCTGGCGCTCCTCCAGCGACATCTCGAGCGCGGTGTTCATCGCCTCGGCGATCTCGTCGGAATCGTACGGATTGACCAGCAGCGCGTCGGTCAGTTCCTCCGCCGCGCCGGCGAAGCGGGACAGGATCAGAACGCCGGGGTCGGCAGGGTCCTGGGCGGCAACGAATTCCTTGGCCACCAGGTTCATGCCGTCGCGCAGCGGCGTGACCAGGCCGATCCGCGCCACGCGAAAAAGGCCCGCGAGCTTCGTGCGGGCGACCGTCTGCGTCATGTAGCGCAGCGGCACCCAGTCGAACTGCGAGAAGCGGCCGTTGATGTCACCGGCCAGGCGGTCGAGCTCGCGGCGCAGCGACTGGTACGCCGCGACTTCCTCCCGCGAGCGGGCCGCGATCTGCAGCATGGACACGCGGCGGTGATGCTGCGGGAAGCGGGCCAGCAGCCGCGCGAAGCCCTCGAACCGGTTGGGCAGGCCCTTGGAATAGTCGAGGCGCTCCGCACTGATCACGAGGTGGCGGTCGATCAGGCTCTCCCGCACGCGCTGGATATAGGCCGTGCCGGTGGAGCGCTGCGCGATGCGGGCGAAGCCCGGCGCGTCGATGCCGATGGCATCCGCGATGGCGCGCACCCGGCGGCCGGCCACGATGATGTCGTCGCCCTCCACCTCGAAGCCGCCGATGCGGCTCGCGCAATCCAGGAAGTCCTGAAGGTGGGTCCGCGTCTGGAATCCGACGACGTCGTAGTCGCAGAGCGCCTTCAGGACGCCGCGCGCGGGCGGCAGCGCATCGAACACGGAGGGCGGCACGAAGGGGATGTGCAGGAAGAAGCCGATCCGGCCGCGGAAGCCGAGCGCGCGTAGCGCCGTCGCCAGCGGCATCAGGTGGTAGTCATGCACCCAGACGATGTCGTCCTCGCGCAGCAGCGGCCTCAGGGCGGCCGCGAAGGCGGCATTGACCTCGAGATAGCCGTCGAAATCCTCTCGCCGGTAGCGCATCAGGCCGAGGCGGAAATGCAGCAGCGGCCAGAGCGAGGAATTCGCGAAGCCCACGTAGAAGCGCGCGTAGTCCTGCGTACCGAGGTCGATGGTCGCGTACTGGACGCCACCGCCCTCAACAATGCGGGGCTCGCTCGAGGTCTCGGGCGCCGTGCGGCCGGACCAGCCGAACCAGAGCGTGCCAGGCTCGACGAAGGATTGCAGCGCGACGGCAAGGCCGCCGGCGCTCGCCGCGCCCTTTGTGCGCGGCGGCGGAACGCGGTTCGAGACGATCACGAGGCGCGACAAGGGCTTCCTCCGGCATGGGGATGGTCGCATGGCCGGCAGGACCGGGCCAACCCAAGGATAGGGCGGCGGGGGGCGACGTGGCGCGCCCGGGAAGATTCGAACTCCCAACCCCCAGATCCGTAGTCTGGTGCTCTGTCCAGTTGAGCTACGGGCGCGAGACGTGCCTGGCGAGGTGCACCGGCGGGATGGCGGTGGATGGCGCGCCCGAAAGGATTCGAACCTCTGACCCCCAGATTCGTAGTCTGGTGCTCTATCCAGCTGAGCTACGGGCGCCCGGCCGCCACCGCGGCAAGGCGGCGGATGTAGCGGAGGCGGCGGACGGGCGCAACCCCCTCCGCCGCGCTTCGGTTCAGGGCGCGAGCTTGTCCAGTTCGCGCACCACCGCCTCGCCCATGACGCTCGTGCCGACGCGCGCCATGCCGGGCTGCATGATGTCGGCCGTGCGCAGGCCGCCGGCCAGGACGTTGCCGACCGCGCTCTCGACCAGCGCCGCATCCTCCTCCATGCCGAAGGACCAGCGCAGCAGCATCGCGAAGGACAGGATCTGCGCCAGGGGGTTGGCGACTCCCTTGCCGGCGATGTCGGGCGCCGAGCCGTGGATGGGCTCGTAGAGCGCATGCCGCTTGCCCGTGACGGGATCGACCGCGCCGAGCGTCGCCGATGGCAGCATGCCGAGGGAGCCCGTCAGCGCCGCAGCCAGGTCCGACAGCACGTCGCCGAACAGGTTGTTGCCGAGGATGACGTCGAACTGCTTCGGGCGCGAGCACAGCTGCATGGCGCAGTTGTCGGCGTACATGTTCTCAAGTTCGACGTCGGGGTACTCGGCCTTGTGGACCTCGCCAACCACGGCGCGCCAGAGGCGGCCGGACTGCATCACGTTCGCCTTCTCGACGCTGGTCACCTTGTTGCGGCGGCTGCGCGCCAGGTCAAATGCGACGCGCGCGACGCGGGCGATCTCGTCCTCATGATACACGTCGGTGTCGAAGCCGCGCCGCTTGCCGTCGGGCAGCGCCTCGATGCCGCGGGGCTCGCCGAAATAGACGCCGCCAGTTGATTCGCGCACGACCATGATGTCGACGCCGCGCACGACATCCGGCTTGAGCGACGACGCATCGACCAGCGGGTCGAGCACCACGGCCGGGCGGAGGTTCGCGAACAAGCCGAGATCCTTGCGCAGCCGCAGAACGCCGAGTTCCGGTCGCTTCTCGAAGGGCAGGCTGTCCCATTTCGGCCCGCCGACCGAGCCGAACAGCACGGCGTCCGCGGCCTTGGCGTGCGCGACCGTCTCGTCCGAGCAGGGCGTGCCCTCGGCGTCGATCGCGGAGCCGCCGACCAGGCGCTCCTCGATCTCGAAGGACACGGCGCGGCGGCGGCCCATCCAGTCGATGACGCGCGCGACCTCGTGCATCACCTCGGGGCCGATCCCGTCGCCGGGCAGGATGAGAAGCTTCTTGTTGGACGGCATGCTCGGGGGCGTCTCCTGCAGTGTCGGCAGGCGCCCCGGGGGAGGGAACGCCGCCCGGGAAGAATCAGGTCAGGCGTAGAGCCAGGGTTGCGCGGCCTTCTGCTTCGCCTCGAAGCTGTCGATGGCAGGCGCGTGCTGCATGGTCTGGCCGATGTCGTCGAGCCCGTTCAGCAGCAGGTGGCGGCGGAGCGGATCGATCTTGAACGGGATCTCCTCCCCGTTTGGGCGCACCACCACCTCGCGCTCGAGGTCGACGGTGATGCGCGCATTCGCGCCGAGCTTCGCGTCCTCCATCAGCTGCGCGCAGACCTCCTTCGGAAGCCGCACCGGCAGGACGCCGTTCTTGAAGCAGTTGTTGTGGAAGATGTCGGCGAAATCAGGCGCGATGACGCAGCGGATGCCGAAGTCGAGCAGCGCCCAGGGGGCGTGTTCACGGGACGACCCGCAGCCGAAGTTCTCGAAGGCGATGAGCACCTCGGCGCGGCGGTAGGGTTCCTGGTTCAGCACGAAGTCCGGGTTCTCGCTGCCATCTTCCTTGAAGCGGAAGTTGGCAAAGAGGTTCTTCCCGAAGCCCGAGCGCGAGATCGACTTCAGAAACCGCGCAGGGATGATCTGGTCGGTGTCGACATTCGCCTTCGGCAGCGGCGCCGCGATGCCGGTGAGCTTGGTGAAGGCCTGCATCACAGCGCTTCCTTCGGCTGGTAGTCGCGAACGTCCGCGAGATGCCCCGCGACCGCCGCCGCCGCGGCCATGGCCGGGCTCAGCAGGTGGGTGCGCCCGCCGGGGCCCTGGCGGCCCTCGAAGTTGCGGTTGGACGTGCTGGCCGAGCGTTGGCCCGGCGTCAGCTTGTCGGGGTTCATGCCGAGGCACATGGAGCACCCGGCCTCGCGCCATTCGAAGCCCGCTTCCTTCAGAATGCGGTCGAGCCCCTCGGCCTCGGCGGCCTTCTTCACGAGGCCCGAGCCCGGCACGACCATGGCGCGCACGCCGTCGGCCACGCGGCGGCCCTTGGCGATGGCGGCGGCGGCGCGGATGTCCTCGATGCGCGAATTGGTGCAGGAGCCGATGAAGACGACATCGACCTTGAGGTCGGTCAGGCGCTGGCCGGGCGTCAGGCCCATGTACTGGACCATGCGTTCCATCTGCGCGCGCTTCGCCTCATCCGCCACATCGGCCGGATTCGGCACCACGCCGGTGATGGGCAGCACGGCCTCGGGGTTGGTCCCCCAGGTGACCTGAGGCGCGATGGCGTGGGCGTCGAGGCGGATCTCGGTGTCGAAATGCGCCCCGGCATCGGACGGGAGCGTCTTCCACCATTCCATGGCACGGGCCAGCGCCTCGCCCTTCGGGCCGTTCGGCGTAAGCGCGATGTAGTCGTAGGTGGTCTGGTCGGGGGCGACCATGCCGGCCCGCGCACCGCCCTCGATCGTCATGTTGCAGACGGTCATGCGGCCTGCCATGTCGAGCGCGCGGATCGCATCGCCCGCGTATTCGATCACGTGGCCCGTGCCGCCGGCGGTGCCGATCTTCCCGATGATGGCGAGCACGATGTCCTTCGCCGAGCAGCCGACGGCGAGCGTGCCGTCGACGCTGATCCGCATGTTCTTCGCCGGCTTCTGCAGCAGCGTCTGGGTCGCGAGCACGTGCTCGACCTCGCTCGTGCCGATGCCGAAGGCGAGCGCACCCATCGCGCCGTGCGTGGACGTATGGCTGTCGCCGCAGACGATGGTCATGCCCGGCAGGGACCGGCCGAGTTCCGGCCCGATCACGTGCACGATGCCCTGGCGGTCATCGAGCAGCGGGATGTAGGGCACGCCGAATTCGACGACGTTCTTCTCGAGCGTCTCGACCTGCAGGCGGCTCTCGGGGTCCACGATGCCGGTGCGGCGGCTCTCGTCGGTCGCGATGTTGTGGTCCACCACCGCGAGCGTCGCATCGGGTCGGCGCACCTTCCGGCCCGCGGCGCGCAGGCCGTCGAAGGCCTGGGGCGTCGTGACCTCGTGCGTCAGGTGCAGGTCGATATAGAGAAGCGCGGTGCCGTCGGGCAGCGTCTCGACGACATGCGCGTCCCAGATCTTGTCGAACAGCGTGCGCGGCTTGCGCTCGGACATCGGTTTCCCCCGGACTTGGCAGCGACGGGGCGCCGTCGTGGCGCGGCGCCCCTCTGGGCTTCAGCCCTCGGTCGTGGGCGCGGCGGGCGCGGCTGCCGCGGCGGTCGGCTTGGTGCCCAGCTTCTCGGCGATGCGGGCCGACTTGCCCGTGCGGCCACGCAGGTAATAGAGCTTCGCCCGGCGCACCTTGCCGCGACGGACCACGATGATCTCCGCCACGTTCGGCGAATGCAGCGGGAACACGCGCTCCACGCCCTCGCCGTAGGACAGCTTGCGCACCGTGAAGTTGCTCTGCAGCCCCTTGTTGGAACGCGCGATCACCACGCCCTCATAGGCCTGGATGCGGGTGCGCTCGCCTTCCTGCACCCTCACCATCACGCGCACCGTGTCGCCAGGCGCGAAGTCCGGCGTGGCGCGCGCGGCGGTGAGGCGGGAGAGTTGCTCGGCCTCGAACTGCTGCAGGAGGTTCATGACGGTATCCTTTCGTGGGCTTCGTTTAGGCGGCGGCGGGGTGGCCGTCCATGCCCCCCGCGCCACGCTGTTTCGCTTCATGCCGGGCCCAGAGGTCGGGCCGGCGCTCCTTGGTGATCCGCTCGCTCTCCGCCCGCCGCCAGCGTGCGATCTCGGCATGGTGGCCGGAGAGGAGAACATCGGGGATGGCACGCCCCTGCCATTCGGCCGGGCGGGTATAATGCGGGTATTCCAGCAGGCCCTCGGTGCCGTGGCTTTCCTCGGTGGCGCTCTCGGCCGCGCCCATCACGCCGGGCAGTAGCCGCACGCAGGCATCGAGAAGCACCAGCGCCGCCGTCTCGCCCCCGCTCAGCACGTAGTCGCCGACCGAGAGCTCGACCATGCCGCGCGCATCGATGACCCGCTGGTCGACGCCTTCGTAGCGGCCGCAGAGCAGGACGCAGCCGGGCCCCGCCGCCAGCGACCGCACCATGGCCTGGTCCAGCAGCCGCCCGCGCGGGGTCAGGTAGACCAGCGGCCGGGCGTCGCCCGCCGGCATCGCGGCGCCGATGGCGGCGTCCAGAACGTCGGGACGCATCACCATGCCTGCGCCGCCACCGGCCGGCGTGTCGTCCACAGTGCGGTGGCGGTCGGTCGCGAAGGCGCGGATGTCGGAGGCCTCGAGCGACCACCGGCCATCGCGCAGCGCCCGGCCGGCGAGCGACAGGCCGAGCGGACCGGGGAACATCTCGGGGAAGAGCGTGAGGATGGAGGCGCACCAGGTCATGCCGCATCCTCCTCGCCGGGCTGCGGCGCGACGATGATCTCGCCGGGCGGGATCACCGTCACGCGGCCGCCCGCGATGTCCACCACCGGCACGACGGCCCTGGTGAAGGGCAGCAGGTGCTCGCGCCCATCGCCCTCGACCGCCAGGAAGGCACCGGCGCCATGGTCCTCCACCGCGCGGATGGAGCCGAGGCGCTGCCCGCCTTCCGTCACGGCATCGAGGCCGATGAGGTCGGCGAGGTAGAACTCATCATCCGCCGGCGGCGGCAGGCGGTCACGCTCGACGTAAAGCCGCGTGCCGGTCAGGCGCTGCGCCGCGTCGCGATCCGCCACACCCTCGACGGCCGCGATGTCGCCGCCCTTGAGCGTGACGACGAAGCGCCGGGCGCCGGTCTCGTCGGTCAGGGGCGTATAGCGCGCGATGGCGGCCGGGTCCTCGGTGAAGGCGCGCAGGCGCACGAGGCCGCGCACGCCGTGCGGCCTGCCGATCTCGCCCACCAGGACGCGCTTCACCGTCACGTCACGTCACCTTATCGCGTCGTGCCTCAGCCCGCCGCGGCGGCCGCGGCGCGCTCCTGCGCCTTCTTCTTCGGCGCGGACTGCTTCGGCTGCTCGCGGAACGGCGGCATGGGCGCCAGGCCCGCCTTGCCGAGGAACTTCGCGACGCGGTCGGTGGCGACGGCACCCTGGCCGAGCCAATGCGTGATGCGCTCGTCCTTCAGGCGGATGCGCTCGGCGTGCTCGGCCGGCAGCATCGGGTTGTAGGAACCCACTGCCTCGATGAAGCGGCCATCGCGCGGGCTGCGGCTGTCGGCCACCACGATGTGATAGTAGGGACGCTTCTTCGCACCGGCGCGGGCGAGGCGGATCTTGAGGCCCATGAGGCTTCCTTTCGTCGTCGTTCTCTAGAAGGGTCGCTTGTTTCCGGCCCCGGGGAGCAGCGCGGCGAGCCCGCCACGCATCAGCCCCTTCTGGCCGAGCTTGTTCATCCGCTTCATCATCGCGGACATGTCGTCGAACTGCTTGAGCAGCTTGTTCACTTCCTGAACCGAGGTGCCGGAGCCGGCGGCGATGCGCTTCTTGCGCGACGCCTTCAGGATATCCGGCGCACGGCGCTCGCGCGGCGTCATGGAGCCGATGATCGCCGCCTGGCGCTTGAGGATGGCGGTGTCGAGGTTGGCGTCGTTCAGCTGCGCCTTCACCTTCGCGACCCCCGGCAGCATGCCCAGGATGCCCGACAGGTTGCCCATCTTGCCGATCTGCTTCAGCTGGGACGCGTAGTCGTCCAGCGTGAACTGGCCCTTCTGCATCCGGGCCGCGAGCTTCTCGGCCTCGTCCTGGTCGATGGTCGCCGCGGCCTTCTCGACGAGCGAGACGATGTCGCCCATGCCGAGGATGCGGGACGCGATGCGGTCGGGGTGGAAGTCCTCCAGCGCATCGAGCTTCTCGCCGGCGCCCAGCAGCTTGATCGGCGCGCCGGTGACGGCCCGCATGGAGAGCGCGGCGCCGCCCCTCGCATCGCCGTCGATGCGCGTCATGACGATGCCCGTGACGCCGACCTTGTCCTGGAAGGCCTTGGCCGTGTTGACCGCGTCCTGGCCGGTCATGGCATCGACCACCAGCAGCGTCTCGTGCGGGTTGGTGGCGAGCTTGACCTGCGCCACCTCCTCCATCAGCGCATCGTCGATGGCGAGGCGGCCGGCGGTGTCCAGCACCACCACGTCGTAGAGTTCGCGCCGCGCCACATCCATCGCGCGCATCGCGATCTGCATCGGAGACTGGCCGGCGACGATGGGCAGGCTCGTGACCTCGGCCTGCTGCGCCAGCGTCTGGAGCTGCAGCTGCGCGGCCGGGCGATGCACGTCGAGCGACGCCAGCAGGACCTTCTTGCGGTCCTTCGTGCGCAGCCGCAGCGCGATCTTGCCCGAGGTGGTGGTCTTGCCCGAGCCCTGCAGGCCGACCATCAGGATCGGCACCGGAGACGGCGCGTTCAGGTCGATGCCGCGCTTGCCGTCGTCGCCCTCGCCGCCGCCCAGCGCCTCGACCAGCGCGTCGTTGACGATCTTGATGACCTGCTGGGCCGGGGAGACGGAGCGGATGACCTCCTGCCCCACGGCGCGCTCCCGGACCTTGTTGACCAGGTCGCGGACGACCGGCAGCGCGACGTCGGCCTCCAGCAGCGCGACGCGAACCTCGCGCAGCGCTTCCGTCACGTCGGCTTCCGACAGTGCGCCGCGGCGGCGCAGCCGGTCGAATACCCCGTTCAGCTTGCTGGAGAGTGCCTCGAACATCGTGGCGACCAGTTCAGTCCTTCAACGCGTGGCGGCCGCCCCAAACGCATTTGCGCCGCTGCGCGAGTCTTCGCGGAGCGGCGGAGCCCACCCCGTCAGGGGGCAGGCCGTCGGTTCGGGACGAACCATGTGCGGCGGCGTTTAAGGCGAGGCCCGTCCGCGGTCAAGCCGAACCAAGGTCGGGCCAGCCCAGCCCGGTGCGTATGGCAGCGGCCCTATTCCGCAGCTTCGACGATACGGATATCGCGCTCCACCGTGTCGCCGAGGAGCCGGCGCGCGGCCTGGTATTCGGCGCTTTCATAGGCGGCCACGGCGCTCGCGACGCTGTCGAACTCGATGACGACGGTGCGCAGGTCCATGCCCGCCTCAAGCGTCCGGGCGGGCACACCCCGCACGAGGGGCCGACCGCCCGCGGCGACGATGGCCGGCCCCGCGAGCCGAGCGTAGGCGGCCATGGCATCCGGGTCCCTGATCGCCCGATAGAACGCGATCCAAAATGCCTTGGCCATCGATGCCTCCGAACGAGGTCCGTTCCGTGACAAGGACAAGCGGGTCGGACCGAGAGGGGAGCGTGCCCTCCCCCAGGGTGTCACTTCGGCGCCAGCACCATGATCATCTGCCGGTTCTCGAGCCGCGGGAACTGCTCGACCTTCGTCGTCTCCGCCAACTCCGTCCGGATCCGATCCAGCACCTTCACGCCCAGGTCCTGGTGCGCCATCTCGCGGCCACGGAACCGCAGCGTCACCTTCACCTTGTCGCCTTCCGAGATGAAGCCCTTCATCTGGCGCATCTTCACGTCGTAGTCATGGTCGTCGATATTCGGACGGACCTTGATTTCCTTGATCTCGACGACCTTCTGCTTCTTCCGCGCCTCGTTGGCCTTCTTCTGCTGCTCGTACTTGTACTTGCCGTAGTCGAGGATCTTGCAGACAGGCGGGACGGCGTTGGGCGAGATCTCGACCAGGTCGAGGCCGACGTCATAGGCGCGGATCAGCGCCTCGCGGGCGGTCATCACGCCCTGCATCTCGCCATGCTGGTCGATCAGGCGCACCTGCGGCACGCGGATGTCGTCATTGATGCGCGGGCCGTCCTTGGCGGGCGGCGTGGCGGGCATTGGGCCTCGGGCTATGGTCGTCTCCTGTCGAAGTGGATAGGCAAGAAGCGCGCTTTATGGAACGGCGATCCCGCCGCCGCAACTGGCTTCGCCCTCAAGCTGCCGCATCCGCGAGGTCGGGCGGCGTCGCCTCGGCCACAAGCCGTGCCACCGCCTCGGCCAGCGGCAGCGTCTCCTGTTCGCGGCCCGGCAGGCGGCGCAGCACCAGGGAGCGTTCCTCAGCCTCCCGCCGGCCGACCACGGCCAGCACCGGCACGCGCTGGTCGATGTGGTCGACGACCTTCCGGTTGATCTTTTC
The DNA here is from genome assembly GCF_005222755.1 of Roseomonas sp. HF4. GTDB lineage: Bacteria > Pseudomonadota > Alphaproteobacteria > Acetobacterales > Acetobacteraceae > Neoroseomonas. The sequence goes on along the minus strand of NZ_STGD01000004.1, from coordinate 75,666 downwards.
GTTCCGCAGGTCGAGCGAGACCGCCACGCCCGCCTTCTGCAGCGCCGCGGCGGCTTCACGGGCGAAGGGCGCGGCCTCGTCCACGATGGTCGCGACCACCACCTGCACGGGTGCCAGCCAGAGCGGGAAGCGCCCGGCATGCTGCTCGATCAGGATGCCGAGGAAGCGCTCGAAGGACCCGAGGATGGCCCGGTGCAGCATGACCGGGCGGCGGCGCGTTCCGTCCTCGGCCACGTATTGCGCGTCGAGCCGCTCGGGCAGCACGAAATCCACCTGCAGCGTGCCGCACTGCCAGTCCCGGCCGATCGCGTCGCGCAGGACGAATTCCAGCTTCGGGCCATAGAAGGCGCCCTCGCCCGGGTTCAGCGCATAGTCCACGCCGGCGATCCGGCAGGCGTCCTTGAGCGCGCCCTCCGCCTGGTCCCAGGTGGCGTCGGTGCCGGCGCGGTTCGCCGGGCGGTCGGAGAACTTCACGACGAAGTCCGCGAAGCCGAAATCCCGGTAGATCGAGGACAGCAACTCGACGAAGCGCACCGTCTCGGCCGCGATCTGGTCCTCGGCACAGAAGATGTGCGCGTCGTCCTGGGTGAAGGCGCGCACCCGCATGATGCCGTGCAGCGCGCCCGAGGGCTCGTAGCGGTGGCAGGACCCGAACTCGGCCATGCGCAGCGGCAATTCCCGATACGACCGGAGGCCCTGGTTGAAGATCTGCACATGGCAGGGGCAGTTCATGGGCTTGAGCGCGAGCACGCGGTCGCGCTCCCCCTCGTCCTCCACCGTCGCGATGAACATGTGCTCGCGGAACTTCTCCCAGTGACCCGAGGCTTCCCACAGCCTGCGGTCCACCAGTTGCGGCGTCTTCACCTCCTGGTAGTCGGCCCGGTCGAGGCGCCGGCGCATGTAGCCCTCGACGGTGCGATACAGCCGCCAGCCCTTCGGGTGCCAGAACACCGAGCCGACCGCCTCCTCCTGGAGGTGGAACAGGCCCATCTCCTTGCCGATCTTGCGGTGGTCGCGGCGCTCCGCCTCCTCGATCTGCGTGAGGTAGGCGTCCAGTTCCTTCTGGTCGCGCCAGGCCGTGCCATAGATGCGGCTCAGCATCGCGTTGCGGTGGTCGCCGCGCCAATAGGCGCCGGCCACCTTCATCAGCTTGAAGGCGGTGCCGACCGCGCCGGTCGAGGGCATGTGCGGCCCGCGGCAGAGATCGACCCAGTCGCCCTGGCTGTACAGCGTGATGGTCTCGCCGGCGGGAAGGTCCTGGATCAGCTCGACCTTGTATTTCTCGCCCTTGGCCTCGAACAGGGCGATCGCCTCATGCCGCGAGGTCACGATGCGCTCGAAGCGCGCGTTCCGCGCGATGATCTCGCGCATGCGGGCCTCGATGGCGGCGAAGTCCTCGGGCGTGAAGGGCTCGTTCCGCGCGAAGTCGTAGTAGAAGCCGTTCTCGATCGACGGCCCGATCGTCACCTGGGTGCCGGGGAACAGGTCCTGCACGGCTTCCGCCAGCACATGGGCGCAGTCGTGGCGGATGAGGTCGAGCGCCTCCGGGTCGCGCCGGGTGATGAAGCGCAGCGCGGCATCGGCCTCGATCACGCGCGACAGGTCCTGGATGGTCCCGTCCACCTGCATCGCCAGTGCTGCCTTGGCGAGGCCCGGCCCGATGGCGGCCGCGACCTCGGTGCCCGTCACCGGCCCGTCGAAGGCGCGGATGGAACCGTCGGGCAGGGTGATCGCGGGCATGCTGGGTGGGCTCTCCTCGGGCGCCTGTAAACGCGGCCGACCCGACTAGGGCGCCGGCCGTCCCGGCGTCAAGCCGCGCGCCTCAATAGGCGGCGTAGGATTTTTCTTCTGTGAGCGCGCTGCCGAGGCGGGCGTTGATCTCGCGCTTCAGCTCCGCCCGGCGGTCGTTGGTGCGGTAGACGCTGCGGGCCAGCTCGACGAAGCGCGCGCCGAAATCCGCCTGGCGCTCGTGCTCGCGGATCTCGTCCTCGATGTCCCAGAGCGCCTCGTTCACGCGGCGCAACTCAGCCACGGCCGCGGCCACCGGCGCGGGGTCGGGCACGGCCGCGGCCCAGGCGGCCGAGAGCGCCGCGTGCTCGCGCGAGACATTCCCACGCTTCGCCGGGTCCGTGATGCGGTCGAGCTTGATCTCGAGGATCGTGAGCTTGTCGATGACCTCGCCGCAGGAGGCCGGGATGGTCAGGATCATGGTGCCCTGTCCTACAGCGTTCCGGCGCCGGCGGGCAACGCGGCGGCGACGGCCTCGCGGGGCAGGAAGGCGGCCAGGGCAGCCAGCACCTCCGCCGCCGGCAGGGATTCGAGCATCGGCACGGCCAGCACCTTCACGGCCGGGCCGGGCGGCGCGTGGCGCGCGGGATCGCTGCGCGCCCCGAACAGCGCCAGCGTCGGGCAGCCGACCACGGAGACGAGATGCGTCGGTCCCGTGTCGTTGCCCACCGCAAAGGCAGACCGGTGCGCCAGGGCAGCCAGGATGGCGGGCGGGCTGCGGTCCCCGCACCAGTCGAGGGTCGCGGGCGCCGCGGCCTTGATCGCGGCCGCGAGCGGCGCCTCGGCCGGCCCGCCCACCACCACGCAGGGGATGGCCAGCGCGCTGGCCAGGGCCGCGAATCCCTCGACCGGCCATCGCTTCTCCGGCCAGCGCGCCGAAGCCCCGGGGATCAGCAGGCAGAAACGCTCCGGCAGGTCCAGCGCGGCCGCGCCCTCCGTCAGCCAGCCGAGGTCGGGCGCCGGGACGTCCGCGATGCCGGCGATGCGGAGCTGTTCCTGCTGACGCGGCACGGTGGAGACGCTCTGCCGCGTCGGCGTGTCGTGGCGGTGGGACGCGCCGCGCGCGATCCCGGACCATTCGGCCGCCCGGCCGACCGCCAGCCGATAGAGCGAGGACCGGCGGGAGGTCTGCAGGTCATAGACACGGTCGAAACGTCCGCCGCGCAGCCGTCGCGCGAGGCGGAGCACCTCCCCCACCCGGCGCCAGGGCGGGCGCCCGTCGGACCAGACCTCGTCGAACCAGGGGGAAGCGCGGGCGAGGTCCACGAACGGCCGCGTGGTCAGCAGCGTGATCCGCGCCCCGCGATGATGCGCCCGGATGGCGGCGAAGGCGGGGAAGCTCTGCGCGAAATCCCCGAAGGCGCCGAGGCGAATGACCAGGATCCGGCGCGCCTCGGTCACGGCAGGAGCTCCCGGTAGACCGCCAGGGTCTCCGCCTGCATCCGCGCCGTGGTGCAGCGGGCGAGCACGGCAGCGCGCGCGGCGGCGCCCATCGCCGCACGGGCCGCGGGGGGCATGGCCAGCACGCGCCCGATCGCGCCGGCCAGCGCCGCCGGGTCGCCAGGCGGCACGCGGAAGCCGGTGGCGCCGTCCTCCACGGTCTCGCGCGGGCCGCCGAGGTCGCTTGCCACCACCACGCGGCCCATGGCCTGCGCCTCGATGACGGTGCGGCCGAACGCCTCGGCGTCGGTCGAAGCATGGACGACCACCTCGGCCAGCAGCAGCGCGGCGGGCATGTCCTCGGCATGGCCGACCAGGCGGACCCGGCCGGACAGGCCAAGTGCCGCGATCCGGGCCTCCAGCTCCTGACGGAAGCCCGGCTTGGCGCCGGCATCGCCGACCAGCAGCGCCAGCGCATCGCCCGGCAGGCGGGCCATGGCCTCCACAAGCACGCCCTGCCCCTTCCAACGTGTGATCCGGCCGGGGAGCATCACAATGGGGCGCCCTTCCGGCAGGCCCCAGGCGGCGCGCAGCGCGGCGAGGCGCCCGGGCGCGACCTCGGCCGGGTCGAAGCGGCGTTCGTCCACGCCGCGCAGGATCACGCGGAGGCGCTCCGTCGGCACGCCGTGGCGGTCGCGCACGACGCCCGCGATGAACTCGCTGATGGCGATGACGCGCTCGCCGCGCGCCATGACCGAATTGTAGAGGCGCTTGCCGGGGAACCCTTCGTTGTAGGTGCCGTGGTAGGTGGTCACGAACCGTGCGCCGGTGCGCCGCGCGGCGACCAGCGCCGACCAGGCCGGGGCGCGCGAGCGGGCGTGCAGCAGGCCGATCCCCTCCGCCCGCACCAGCGCGGCGAGGCGCCCCGCATTGCGCCAGATGCCGAGCGGCGACTTGGTCGCGAGGGGGAGCGTCACGTGCCGCGCGCCCAGCGCCTCGAGCGGCGCCACCAGCGGGCCGCCGGCCGAGGCCACGAAGGCCCGGACGCCCGCGGCGACCAGCGCCTCGGCGATCTCGAGCGTGCCGCGCTCGACGCCGCCCGCGACGAGCGTCGGCAGGATCTGAAGCACGGCGGGGGCGGCGGCGGCGGTCACGGTTCCAGACCGGGTCTTGCGCCGAAGCCCTGCGTGACGCAAGTGACGGACATGTTGACCTATTTCGTTGGCATGGCGCTGCTGTCGGCTGGCAGCTTCATCCATTCGCGCTGCGCCGCGCCCGAGATGCGCCCGGCCTCCGTCGGCGCTGACATCGTCTGGCGCTGGACGGCGCGGGCGGCGTTGTTCATGTGGATCGCCCTGATCGTCTGGGGCTTCGCGCGGCTCCACTGGTCACAGCCGGTCGCGGCGGTGATGCTCTCCCTCGGGGCCAACGGGCTGATCGCGATGCGCGGGCCGATGCGCACCTGGCCCGGCATCTCGCTGATCTTCTGCGCCGCCGGGCTGCTCTCGGGCGCGGCGACGCTGCTGCAATAGGCCCCGCCCGTCAGGCGACGGGCGGCAGGTGCAGCGCGACCACCTCGTCGCCCTGGCCGTCCACGGCCGGGAAGCGGGCGCGTACCGCGGGGTCGTGGCCCGGAATGACGCGCGTGTCGTCCCCGCCGGCGAGCCTTTTGGCCGTGCGCCACCCGGCGGCCATGGCGCCGAGGTCGAAGATGATCGGGAAGGGATTGCCCGACAGCGCATTGGCGTAGAAGTGCATCGCGTCGGAGGCGAGCACCACCGGCCCGCGCGCGGTCTCGACGCGCACCATCTGCAGCCCGTCGGAATGGCCGCCGACGCGGTGGACGGACACGCCCGGGGCGATGTCCGCATCCCCGTCGTGGAACTCCACCCGGTCGGCGTAGACGGCGCGGACCATGGCGACGACGTGCTCGGCCTCGAAGGGCATGCGGATCGCGTGCACGCACATGTGGCGGCCGACGGCGAAGTGGATCTCGCGTTCCTGCAGGTGGAAGCGCGCGGCGGGGAAGATGCCGAGGCTGCCGGCATGGTCGTAGTGCAGGTGGGTGATGACCACGTCCTGCACCTTGGCCGGGTCGGTGCCCATCGCGGCCAGGCAATCGGCGACGGAACGCGACAGCTTCCGCCCGCGCTTTGTGGCGAGTTCGGCGTCGAAGCCGGTGTCGACCACGATCTCCCGCCCGTCCGGCGCGCGCAGAAGCCACACGTAGTAGTCGAGCGGCATCGCCTCGTGCGGGTCGGGCAGCGGCAGCAGGTGGTTGGTCTGCGCCGTGCGGTCGTGCCGGCCGTAGCGGATGGCGTAGACTTCCCAGTGTGTCATGGCGCCTTGTTCCCCCCAAGTTCCGTGCCCGACAGCTGCTCCGAGAGCTTCGCCACCGCCGTGTGGTCCTGACCGGGGCCGAGCAGCGTCGCGGCCGAGGCCCACATCTCCCGGCAAAGCGCGGCAAAGGGCGTGGGCGTGGCCGTCTCCCGCCCCACTTCAAGCGCGATCGACAGGTCCTTGACCATGAGGTCGAGCCCGAAGCCGGCGTCGAAGCGGCGCGACAGCACGTATTCCTTGAACTTCTTCTGGGTCGAATTGTTCATGCCGGTGCTGGCATTGAGCACATCCACCATCTTCGCCGGGTCGAGTCCGAAGCGCTGGCCGATGAGCAGCGCCTCGATCCCGATCAGATAGCCGCCCGCCGAGACCAGGTTGTTCAGCGCCTTCATCGCCTGCCCCGCGCCGATCGGCCCGCAGCGATGGATGGAGGTGCCCATGGCCTTCAGCAAGGCATCGGCGCGGTCGAGATCCGCCTCCTCGCCGCCCGCCATGATGGCAAGCTGCCCCGATTTCGCGCGCGGCACGCCGCCCGAGACCGGGCAGTCGATCATCGCGACGCCGTGGCCGGCCAGCATCGCCGCGATCTCCCGCGTGCGGCCCGGCTGGCCGGATGTCATGTCGATGACCATCATGCCGGCCTTGAGCGCGGGCAGCATCGCCTCCACCGCCTCGGCAACCTGCTTGCTGGTCGGCACGATGGTGATGACGCAATCGACGCCCGCGACCGCCTCGGCGGGGGACGGGGCGGCCCTGGCCCCGGTCTCCGCCGCGAAGGCCGCCGCGCGTCCCGGCGCGACGTCGCAGACCGTGACCTCGAAGCCCGCCTTCACCAGGTTGGCCGCCATCGGCCAGCCCATGTTGCCGATGCCGGCGAAGGCGATGCGCTTGATCGGCGCGGCCATCACTTCTTCCCCGGGATCGCACCCTCGGCGAGCAGCACCTCGTGCGCCGCCTTGAAGGCGTCGAGCCCGGCCGGGATGCCGCAATAGGCGGTCGCGTGCAGCAGGGTCGCCTTGATCTCGTCGACCGTGATGCCGTTGTTGAGCGCGCCCTTCACGTGCAGCTTCACCTCCGGGATCTTGCCGAGCGCGGTCAGCATCGCGAGGTTGAGCAGCGAGCGCGTCTTGCGGTCCAGAGTCGGGTCGCCCCAGGCCCAGCCCCAGGCCCAGGCGGTGGTGGCGCGCTGGAACGACATCATGAAGTCGTCGGCCTTGGCCATCGAGCCATCGACGTAGTCCGCGCCCAGCACCGCGCGGCGGATGGGAAGGCCCTTGTCGAACAGCGCCTGATCGTCGGACATGTCTCGTTCCCTCGGGATTGGTTGCGGCGCGCAGGCTTGCGCGGACCCGCGGGCGGGTCAACGGGAGGCGGCGATGTTCTTCGATGGCTTCGCGATCGAGTCCGGGGAGGCCGCCGGCCGACGCTTCAGGCTGCGCCGCGGCGGCGAGGGCCCGCCGCTCCTGCTGCTGCACGGCAACCCGCAGACGCATGCCATGTGGCACAAGGTCGCCCCCGTCCTGGCGCGGCGCTTCACGGTGGTCTGCCCGGACCTCACGGGCTACGGCTTCTCGGCCAAGCCGCCGGTCAGCGACGACCACGCGCCCTACGCCAAGCGCGCCATGGCGGCCGACATGGTCGCGCTGATGGCGGGGCTAGGGCACGACTGCTTCCAGGTGGTCGCGCATGACCGCGGCGCGCGCGTCGCGCACCGCATGGCGCTCGACCATCCCGAGGCGGTCGAGCGGCTCTGCACGATGGACATCATTCCGACGCTGGAGCACTTCGAGCGCGCCGACATGTCCTTCGGCATGGGCTACTGGCACTGGTTCTTCCTGGCGCAGCGACATCCGGGCCCCGAGGCCATGATCCGCAACGACATCGAGACCTGGTTCGACTTCCACACCTCGCGCGAGCCGAAGCCGCGCGACTTCTTCCATCCCGAGGCACGGGCCGATTACCTCGCCGCGCTGCACGAGCCCGGCACCATCGAGGCGATCTGCGAGGATTACCGCGCCGCGACGGCGATCGACCTCGAGCATGACCGGGCGTCGCGCGCGGCGGGCGACAAGCTGCGCTGCCCGATGCTGGCGCTCTGGGGCGCCAGGGGCAGCCTGCCCCGGTGGTACGATCCGGCGGCGATCTGGCAGGGCTATGCGGCGGGGCCACTGGCGACCGGCGCGGTCGGCTCGGGCCACTACCTGGCGGAGGAGGCGCCCGACGAGGTGCTGGCCCGCCTCGAGGGCTTCCTGCGCGCCTGACCCGTCAGGCGAGGTGGAGCGCGGCGAGGTCGACGACGAAGGGGATGTCGGTGTCGCCGGTGGCGGCCCCCGCGGCGGTCAACAGCGCATGGACCTGGCCGCGATGGTGCGTCTGGTGATTGAAGACATGCGCGACGGTGAACCACAGCGGCATGGTCATTTCGCGCTTCGCGGCGGCCGAGACCCAGGTGAGCGGCGCGGCGAGGCGCGCTTCGGTGAGCCCGCCCGCCCAAGACTCGATGCGCCCATCGGCCGCGGCGCGGGCGGTGCGAAGCGCGCCCCAGTCCTCGATCATGCGCGGGCTGTCCTTCATGCCGACCGGCGGCGCCCCCCACCCGTCGAAGCGGCTCATCCAGATCGTGTCGCCCCAGAGAAGGTGGGCGAGCGTACCGTGGATGCCGCCCCAGAAGGCGCCGCGCTCGGCCCGCCGTGCCGTGTCGTCGAGCGTGTCCGCAGCACCGTAGATCCGCCGGTTCATCTCGCTGTTGTAGGCCGCCATCATGCGGCACCAGTCGGGGCTGATCATGCGCGGCCCTCCCAGGGGTCAGAACGCCTTCCAGAAGAACACGGTGTCGCAGGGCTGCCGCCCGGCATCGATCTCGAAGCCCGGGATGCGGCCGAGTTCCTGCCACCCCTCGGCGCGGTACAGCGCCTCGGCCGCGCTGCCCGCCCGCGTGTCGAGCATGGCGGCGCGCCGCCCATGCGCGCGCGCGGCCTGTTCGGCCCGCCGCAGCAATGCGCGCCCGATGCCCTTGCGGCGCGCGGCCGGCTCCACGATCAGCTTCTGGATCGCGGCGACGTGCGGCTGGTTCTCGGCGGTGGCGAGGTCGAGCGTCACGCTCCCCGCGAGATGCCCGTCGGTCCAGGCTGCCAGCAGCACGCGGTCGCCTGCCGCCACGGCGGCCGAGGCCCCCTTCCAGAACCGTGCGGCATGGTCGGGTGCCAGCGGCGGCAGGAACTCGAGCGAGGCGCCCTCGGCCACGCAATCGACCAGGATGCGCGCGAGGCGCCGCTCCGCGCTCGCCGCCGCGGCCGCGTCGAGCGCCTCCACCACCAGCCCCCGCGCCGGCTTCGCGTAGCGGAATTCCAGCGAGTTCGAGAGGTCGTCGAGGATCCGGATCGAGCCCTGCCGAACATAGCCGTGCTTTTCGTAGAAGCCGTGCGCGCGGGTGAAGCGCGTGTCGGTCCAAAGCACCAGGCGCTCGGCGCCGCCGGCCCGCGCATGCGCCTCGGCCGTGCCGAGCAGCGCGGCCGCGAGGCCCGCGCCGCGCGCGCCGGCATCGACGTACATGCGGCAGATCTCCCAGGCGGCGTCCTCGCGCAGTGGCCGCGTCCCGACCATGCCGACGAGGCGCCCGCCCTGCTCCGCGACCCAGAGGCGGCCGCCCTGGTCGCGGAAATACGTGGCGAGCGCGCGCAACTCCGGCACCTCGCCATCCACGTCCAGCACGCAGCCGGGGTATTCGGCCCAGCAGGCACCGATCAGGGCGATGAAGCCCGCGGAATCCTCGTCCCGGCCGTCCCGGATCACGCGAGTTCCCTGCAGAACTCCTGGATGCGGCTGCAGGCCTCGCGCAGGCTGTCGGTGTCCGTCGCATAGGAAATGCGGAGGTAGGGCGACATGCCGTACGCCGCACCCTGCACGGCGGCGACGTACTTCTCCTCGAGCAGCGCGAGGGCGAAGTCGGTGTCGGTCTCGATCCTGCGCCCGCCCTTCGTCGTCTTGCCGAGGCAGCCGGCGATGTTCGGGAAGACGTAGAAGGCGCCCTCCGGCTTGTGGCAGGCGATGCCGGGTGCCGCGTTCAGCATCTCGACCACCATGTCGCGCCGCATCCGGTAGTCCTCGGCGCGCTCGCGCACGAGGTCCTGCGGGCCATCCAGCGCGGCGGCCGCGGCGGCCTGGCCGATGGTGGAAATGCCCGAGGTCGCCTGCCCCTGCATGTTGACCATGGCCTTGATCAGGGCCTTCGGGCCGCCGCAGAAGCCGACGCGCCAGCCGGTCATGGCGTAGGTCTTGGAGGCGCCGTTGACCGTCAGCGTGCGCTCCTTCAGCTCCGGCGCAACCTCGGCGATGGTGCAGAACTCGAAGCCGTCATAGACAAGGTGCTCGTACATGTCGTCGGTCATGACCCAGACATGCGGGTGCTTCTTCAGCACCTCGGCGATCGCCTTCATCTCGTCGCGCGAGCAGGCCGCGCCGGTCGGGTTGTTCGGGAAGTTCAGCATCACCCACTTGGTCTTGGGCGTGATGGCGGCGTCGAGGTCTTCGGGGCGCAGCTTGAAGCCGTTGTTCTGCGGGCAGTTCACGAGCACCGGCTTGCCGCCGGCCACCTTCGCCATGTCGGCGTAGGAGATCCAGTAGGGCGCGGGGATCACCACCTCGTCGCCCGGATCGACCGTCGCCATCAGCGCGTTGTAGATGCACTGCTTGCCGCCATTGGCGACCATGATCTCGTCCAGCGCGTAGTCGAGGTTGTTGTCGCGCTTGAACTTGCGCTGCACCGCCTCCTTCATGGCGCGGGTGCCGTCCTGCGGAGGGTACTTGGTGTCGCCGGCCAGCGCCGCCTTGTGCGCGGCCTCGATCGCGTGCAGGGGCGTCGGGAAGTCGGGCTCCCCGGTGCCGAGGCTGATCACCTTGATCCCCTGCGCCGCGAGATCGCGGGCCTTCATGGTCATGACGACGGAGGCGGAGACGGCGATGTCGGCGAGGCGGCTGGCGAGGGCTGGCATCGGTCTGTCTCTCTGTCCTTGCAGGCTGGAAGTGCGGGAACCTACGGCGACCCGGACCCGCCGCCAAGGCCGGCCGGGCGCTCATAGAGCCAGTCCACGCCCCGTTCGCCCAGGCGCAGGAAGCCCAGGCGTTCCCAGAAGCGATGCGCGGCGCTTTCGCGCAGGACCTCGATGCGAATCGGCAGTCCCGGGGCACCGTCCAGCGCCGCGGCCACCGCCGCCGCGCCGAGGCCCCGGCCCTGGAAGGCAGGCTCCAGGTATACGGAATGCAGCACGAGATGGTCGGCGCCCCGGGCGAGGCCGATGCAGCCGGCGCGCTGCCCGTCCTGCTCGACCACGCGCAGTTCACCGGCGTCGAAGACCGCGCGCATGCGACCGCGGCGGCGGGAGAGCATGAAGCGGTCGAGCCGCTCGAGGTCCGCGCGCAGCACCCGGACGGACAGGTCGAGAAGGGGCTCGAAATCCTCCTCCCCGGCCGGGCGCAGGACGATGCCAGGCGTCACGCCATCGACGCGCAGAACTTCTGGATCCGCGTGCAGGCCTCGCGCAGCGCCTCGTCGGACGTCGCGTAGGAGATGCGGAAATGCCCGGGGCTGAGGAAGGCCGTGCCATGCACGGTGGCAACACCCGCTTCCTCGAGCAGGGCGATGGTGAAGTCCTCGTCGGTCTCGATCGCCTTGCCGCCCGCGGTGGTCTTGCCGATGCAGCCGCGCATGTCCGGGAAGACGTAGAAGGCGCCCTCGGGCTTGTGGCAGCGCAGGCCCGGCGCCTGGTTCAGCATCTCCACCACCATGTTGCGGCGACGCTCGTAGACCTTGCGCATCTCCTCGATGCTGTCCTGCTGGCCGGTCAGCGCCTCGATCGCCGCGGCCTGGGAGATGCTGCTGGTGTTGGACGTGCTCTGCCCCTGCAGCTTGTCCATCGCCTTGATCAGGTGCAGCGGCGCGCCCGCGAAGCCGATGCGCCAGCCGGTCATCGCATAGGCCTTGGAACAGCCGTTCATGGTGACGGTGCGGTCGCGCAGTCGGGGTTCCACCTCCAGCACCGTCGCCGGCTTGAAGCCGTCATAGGCGAGCTTCTCATAGATGTCGTCGGTGAACACCCAGACATGCGGATGGCGCATCAGCACATCCGTCAGCGCCTTCATCTCGGCGGCGTTGTAGGCGGCACCGGTCGGATTGCAGGGGTTGTTCAGGATCAGCCACTTGGTCTTCGGCGTGATCGCGGCTTCCAGCTGCTCGGCGGTCATCTTGAAGCCGGCGTTCTGCCCGCACTGCACGATCACCGGCGTGCCCTCGGCGAGCTGCACGATGTCCGGGTACGACACCCAGCACGGGGCGGGGATGATCGCCTCGTCGCCCGGGTTGATGGTGGCGACCAGCGCGTCGAAGATCACCTGCTTGCCGCCGGTCGCGACGATGATCTCCTCGGGCTTGTAGTCGAGGCCGCTGTCGCGCCTGAACTTCTCGCAGATCGCCTTGCGCAGTTCGGCGGTACCCGACACGTCGGTGTACTTCGTCTCGCCCCGCTCGATCGCGGCGATCGCGGCATCCTTGACGTTGCGCGGCGTGTCGAAGTCGGGCTCGCCGGACGACAGCCCGATCACGTCCTTCCCCGCGGCCTTGAGCGCGCGTGCCTTGGCCGTCATGGCGATGGTGAGCGACGGCGAGATGCGGTTGAGGCGGTCGGCAATGAGGTTCATGGCGGGCCCGATTGGCTGCAGGGAAGGCCGGGACCCTAATCCCGCCCCCTGGCGCCATCAACCCGCCGTCAGAACAGGCGGAGCGGGCGAAGCCCCTGGTAGGTCCACCCCTCCTCCGCCAGGCAGGCGGCCCGGGCGACGCGGCGCTGCGCGGTATTGGCATCGACCCAGCCGTATTCGGGCGGCACGTAGCGCGGCGGGCGGCTCACGCATTCGGTGTGGTTCCGGTACGTCCGGCAGCGCCGCTCGCCCGGCTCCCACCGGGCGGGGGCCACGATTGTCCAGACCATGGCGGGCGGGACCTGCTCGGCCGCAATCGCGGTGCAGCGGGCCTGGGCGGCCTCGGACTCGGCCTCCGTGGCGCCGGGGCGCTCCCAGCGCTCGGCGCAGCCAGCCAGCAGGGCAACGAGGGCGAGCATCCTCCACATGCCGACACCCTGCCACGGATCGCGGGCCGAATCATGGCGCTACGCGGTTAGCGCTCAGCCCGCCCGCGGCCGCAGCAGCAGTGCCGCCAACCCGAGCATCCCGCCCACCCCCAGCACGATGACGGCGCCGAGCGCATTGACCTCCGGCGTCAGGCCGAGCCGCAGCATGGAAAACAGCGCGATCGGCAGCGTCGTCCCGGACGGGCCCGAGACGAAGGAGGCGATCACGACATCGTCGAGCGACAGGGTGAAGGCGAGCAGCCACCCCGCCGCCAGCGCCGGCGCCATCAGCGGCAGCGTCACGGTGCGGAAGGCCACGAAGGGCGTGGCGCCGAGGTCCATCGCCGCTTCTTCCAGGCTCCGGTCGCTGCCGGCCAGGCGCGCCTGCACGACCACGGCCACGAAGGCGGCGCCGAGCGTCGCATGGGCGAGCAGCACGGTTGTCGCGCCGCGCCCCGCGGGCCAGCCCGTGGCCCCTTCCAGTGCGACGAACAGCAGCAGCAGCGAAAGCCCGGTCACGACCTCGGGCAGCACCAGGGGCGCGCCGATCAGGGCGCCGAACAGCGCACGACCGCGAAACGGCCCGAAGCGCGCCAGCGCCCAGCCCGCCGCGCCGCCGAGCAGCACGGCCAGCGTCGCCGCCCCCGCCGCGATGCGCACCGACAGGATCGCCGCCTCGACCAGCCGGTCGTTCGCCGCCAGCGCGGCGAACCAGCGCAAAGAGAACCCGCCCCATTGGAACGGTATGCGGTCCGCGCTGAAGGCATAGCCGACCAGGAGCAGGATCGGCGCCCAGAGAAACCCGAGGCCCACCGCCAGGAGGATGCGCAGCGCCCGTCCGCGCCTCACGGCCGTGCCTCCAGCCGCTGGAACAGCCGGATCGGGGCCAGCAGCAGCACGAGCAGCACGACCGCGAGCGCGGCGGCGACCGGCCAGTCGCGGTTCTGGAAGAATTCCTGCCAGAGCACGCGCCCGACCAGCTGCGCCTCGGGCGGGCCCATCAGTTCCGGGATCACGAATTCGCCCGCGGCCGGGATGAACACCAGCAGGAAGGCGGCCGCGGCCGCCGGCGCCGTCACCGGCAGGGTCACGGTCAGGAAGGCCACGGCCGGGCGCGCGCCGAGGTCCTCCGCGGCCTCGACCAGCGTGGGGTCGAGCCGGACCAGCGCGGCGAACAGAGGCAGCACCGCGAAGGGCAGGTAGGCATGGACCATGCCGGCCAGCATCGCCCCCTCGGTGTAGAGCAGGTGCAGCGGCGCCTCTGTCATGCCGAGCGCCAGCAGCACGCCGTTGATCCAGCCCTGGTCGCGCAGCAGCCCGATCCAGGCGCCGACGCGCAGCAGGAAGCCGGTCCAGAAGGGCAGCATGAGCAGGGCCAGCAGCAGCACGCGCCGCCCCGGCCGCGCACGCGCGATCGCCATCGCCATGGGATAGCCCAGCAGCAGGCAGAGGCCGGCCGTGATGCCGGCCACGCGCAGCGCCGTGCCGAACGCTTCGAGGTAATAGGTGTCCTCCGCGAGCGTCGCGAAGCCGATGCCGGACAGCGCCAGGCGGAAGGGGGGAATGCCGGGATCGGCCTCGGCGAAGGCGATGGCGGCCAGGATGCCGGCCGGCGCCGCCACGAACAGCAGCAGCCACGCCCAGGCCGGCGCCAGCACCGCAAGCCGCGCCTTCACGCGGGCAGCGCCACGACGTCGCCGGCCTCCCAGGCCAGGCCGATGGCGGCGCCCCGCGGCGGCGGCGCGCCATCCTCCTCGGCATGCGCGACACGCAGCAGGGCACCGCCGGTCAGGCGCACGAGGAGGAGGGAATCGTCGCCCCGGAACGCCACGTCCTCGACCACGCCGAGCGCGGTGTTGGGGCCCTCCGCGCCGGCGGTGACGGCGATGCGTTCCGGGCGCAGCGCGACCGCGACCGTGCCCTCGGGGATCGTGCCGGCGAAGGTGACGCCGGCCTCGGCGCTCTCGAAGGTCCCCGCCAGGGCGCGGCCTTCCAGGACGTTCGCCGCACCGAGGAAGCGCGCCGCGAAGCGCGACGCCGGCCGTTCGTAGATCGCGCGCGGCGCACCAACCTGCGCGACCCGCCCGCCATCGAGCAGCGCGACGCGGTCGGCCAGCGCCAGCGCCTCCTCCTGGTCGTGCGTCACCATCACGAAGGCGGCGCCGGTCTCGCGCTGCAGGGCGCGCAGCTCGAAGCCCGTGCGTTCGCGCAGCGCCGCGTCGAGCGCGCCCAGCGGCTCGTCCAGCAACAGCAGCCGCGGGCGCATGACGAGGCTGCGCGCGAGCGCCACGCGCTGCCGCTGCCCGCCCGAGAGCTGATGCGGCCGCCGCGCCCCGAAGCCCTCCAGCCCCACCATCGCGAGCGTGGCCGCGACGCGCCGGGCGGCCTCGGCGCGATTCACGCCGGCGCGACGCAGCCCATAGGCCACGTTGTCCGCCACGCTCATGTGCGGGAACAGCGCATAGGACTGGAACATCATGTTGAAGGGCCGCGCCCAGGGCGGCACCGCGGCGATGTCGCGCCCGTCCAGCAGCAGCCGCCCCGCATCGGGGGCCTCGAAGCCCGCGATGATGCGCAGCAGCGTGGACTTGCCGGAGCCCGAGCCGCCGAGCAGCGCGAAGAACTCGCCCTCCGCGATCTCGAGGTCGAGCGCGTCGAGCGCCAGCGTGGCGCCGAAGCGCTTCGTGACGCCGTCGGCGCGCAGCAGTGACAAGGCTAGCGGCCGGCCTTGAAGCGGGACCAGAGCCGCGTGCGCGCCCGCTCGGCCTCCCGCGGGGGGGTGCCGGCGACGAAGGTCCGTGCCAGCGCCGCGTCGTCGGGGAAGACATTGCGGTCGTCGCGCACCGCGGCCGCGACCATGGGCCGGGAGGTCGGCACGGCGTTCGGATAGCGCACCTGGTTCGTGATGGCTGCCATCACGTCAGGCTGCAGCAGGAAGTTGATGAAGGCGTGCGCCGCCTCGGGGTTCGGCGCATCGGCCGGGATCGCCATCAGGTCGAACCAGAGCTGCGCGCCTTCCCGCGGCATGACGTAGCCGACCTCGACGCCGCGGTTGGCCTCGCGCGCCCGCGTCGCGGCCTGGATCACGTCGCCCGAATAGGTGAGCGCCACGCAGGCCTCCCCGGTCGCGAGCGCGTCGAGGATGGCGGAGGATGGCACGATCGCGCGCACATGGGGGCGGATGGCGCGCAGCGCCGCCTCGGCCGCGCGATGGTCGGCGTCCGAATGGCCGTTCGGATCACGCCCGAGCCAGCGCAGCACCGAGGGCAGCACGTCGGTCGGGCTGTCCATCACCATGATGCCGCAGCGCGCCAAGCGCCGAGCATTCTCGGGCTTCATCAGGATGTCGAGGCTGTCGAGCGCGACCCCCGGCAGCGCCGCGCGCACCAGGTCCGGCCGGATGCCGAGGCCGACCGTGCCCCAGAGGTAGATGGCGCCGTGCCGGTTGCCCGGGTCGATCACGGCGACGCGGGCCATCAGCGTCGGGTCGAGGTTGCCCCAGTTCGGGATCCGCGCTCGGTCGAGGGGCAGGAGTGCGCCGGCACGCAGCAGCCGCGCGAAGGTCGGCTCGCTGGTCGGGACGATCAGGTCGTAGCCGGACCGTCCGGCGGAGAGCCGGCCCTCCAGCGTCTCAAGGCTGTCGTAGACGTCGTAACGGACGCGGATGCCGGTCTCACGCGTGAAGCGTTCCACGACCGCGGGGTCGATGTAGTCCGACCAGTTGTAGACGTTGAGCACGCGCTCCTGGGCCGCGACGCTTGCGGGCGCGAGCAACAGGGCGAGCAACGGCAGCAGGCGTCGGAGCATCGGCGCGGATCCTCGGGCGTCGGGCGGCGGTGGGGCCTGAGGATAACCACGCGGCGCGCGCCTGCCATCCCCTCGCGCGCAGGCTGAAATAGGATTTTTTACCTTGACCATGGGCTGATGTTCCTGTAACCAGCGTCGCATCAAGGGGCGAACTGCGCCCATCCCCCAGACAACCCGACCCCAGGAACACCGCCCGCGCGGCGGCGCCCGCGCGCCCGCACGCCTGGCGGAGGAGGAGCGACGCATGCCCTTCAACGCGCCCGATCTCGCGGCCCTGACCTCGGCCAACGGTTTCACGCTCTGGCACTACCGCACGGAGGACGACCGCGCGACGGTGCTGGCGCCGGGCTACTTCGCCCCGGCGGCGCCGCGGCTGCTGCCGGGCGACATCGTGATCGTCCAGGCGGCGGATGCCACGGCGCTGGTGCCCATCCGCGGCGGCACCGTCGCCGGCGACGGCGTCACCGTGGACGGTTCCGGCGCCGCGCCGGCCCTGCTGCGATCGGCCACGCTGCTGGCCGACGTGACCCTCGCCGCACTCGCGACAGCCCGCTCGATCGCGCTCGACGCATTGCCCGGCATCGTCTTCGAGCAGACGCCCATCACCGCCGAGGCAACCGTCGTCGGGCCGATCCTGCAGGTCACCTTCGCGCTCCGCGACGCCGGCGGCGCGGATGTGGCGCCGCCGCAGGTCGTGCCCGTCGCCGCCGGCCGCGCCGCCGCGTCCTTCGGCACGCCGCCGGTCGGCAGCGGTTACCGCGTCAGCGCCGTGGATGCGACCGACCCCGCCCTCTTCGCCCTCTCGCCCCCCTTCGTCGTGGCGCCGGCACCCCGGCTGCTCGCAGAGGACGAAGGCCGGCTGCTGCTCGAGACAGGCGCAGCGCTGCTGCTCTGACGCCCGCCCCTTCCGCCCCCGAGACCGAGAGAAAGAGAGACCGATGTCAGACACCAAGATCAGCGCCCTGCCCGCCGCCGCCGCCGCCGCCGATGCCGACCTGCTGCCGGTCGTGCAGGGCTCGGGCGGGGGCGCGGTCACGCGCCGCGCCAGCCTCGCGCAGCTGCGCACCCGGCTGCTCGCCGACCGCCCGGTGCATGTCCGGGACTTCGGCGCCGTCGGCGACGGCGTCACGAACGACGCGCCCGCGATCCAGGCCGCGGTGGACGCGATGGCGGCGAGCGGCGGCGGCGTGCTGCAGTTCGGCCCGCGCGCCTACCGCATCGCGAGCCCGGTCGTGATCGGCAGCGTCTCGGTCGTGCTGCAGGGCGCCGGCTTCCGGGAAGGGCCGAACGTCGCCGACGGCACCTGGCTGACGGTCGACACCACCGGCTTCACGCCCTTCACCTTCACGGGCACGAGCGCGCGCGGCTCCGCGGTGCGCGACCTCGCGGTGCGCCAGGCGCACGCCGGCGCCCAGGTGCCGGGCTGGACGCCGACCGACTACGACTTCGTCTTCCGCGTGCAGGATTGCCTCGGCTCGGTCGACTTCGAGAATGTCTTCCTCTGCGGCGTGACGCGCGGCATCCGCATCGACAATTCGGGGCGCTTCAACCTCGAGCACATCCGCGGCCAGGTCTACGACACCGGCATCGAGATCGACCGCGCCTTCGACATCGGCCGCATCCACCACGTCCATTTCTGGACCTTCGTGACGTCGGACGAGGATGTCGTCGCCTACCAGCAGGCGAACATGGACGCGATCGTCCTGCGCAAGGTGGACGGCGTCTTCATCGACAACATCTTCACCCTCGGCGCCCGGTCGGTGCTGCGCCTCGCCTCCTCGGCCTCGGGCGTCACGACCAAGGCCTATGTCGGCAGCCTCTACGCGGATTTCGCCCGCCACGGCATCTGGGTCGAGGGCAACGGCGTGACCGCGCTCGTGGCGAACGCGACGATGCAGGGCGAGGTCTTCGGCTCCGGCGGCACCAGCGTGGCCAACGCCTCCGGCATCCGGATCGATGGCAACAACGCCAGGCTGCAGGTCGGCAACCTCAGAATCGACGCGTCCGAGAGCAACGCGATCCGCGTCGAGGGCACGGGCAACCGTCTCGATGTCTTCTCCTTCCGCGCCCAGGGCTACAACCGGCTCAACAACGGCTCCGCCGCGATCCACCTGGCCAACGTCGCGTCGGGCACGCCGAATGCCTGCCATCTCGGCAGCCCGGCGCTGCTCGGCAACGGTAATTCCGGGCCGCTGCTGAACGGCTCGACCAACGGCTTCGTCGCGCTGGCCGGGCCGGCCGGGCGCATCGACCGGCCTGGTGTCATGGTCGGCGGCGAGACGACCGGCCTCTTTGCCCCGTCGAGCACGGAACTCGCCGCCGTCGCCGACGGCGCCGAGGTGATGCGCGCCACCGCGGCCGGCAACGTCAGCCTGGGCGGTCCCGATGCCACGCCGGGGATGCGCGTCGTCCGCGTCGCCTCGACCGCCAATGCGCTCGAGGCGCGTTCCGCCATCGCCGGGCAGCCCGTCAGCCTGACCGCCAGCGGCACCGACAGCAGCGTGTCGCTGAATGTCGCGGCGAAGGGCACGAGCGGCGTCCTGCGGCTGCAGGTTCGCAACGGCACCGGCTTCGAGGTGACCGCGACCGGCACGCCGGGCAACTACGTGCGCGCCACCGCGGCCGGTCCTGGCGGTACCCCCACGCTCAACGCACAGGGGTCGGACACGAATGTCGGCCTGACGCTGTCGCCGAAGGGCACCGGCGCGGTGGCCGCGAGCGCCCCGTTCCGGCTGCCGACCTATACCGTGGCGGCGCTTCCGTCCGCGGCCACCTACGGACAGTGCCTCGCCTACGTCTCGGACGGCTCGTCGAGCCGGCGCCTCGCGATCAGCGATGGCTCCGCCTGGCGCTGGGCCGACGGCACGGTCGTGGCCTGACCCCGGACAGACAGGAGAGACCGCGATGACCGCGCTGACCGACCATGCGAAGAACCTGCTGGCCCGTGCCCTCGTCGGACGCCAGCCGAGCCTGCCCGTTGCCGTCTGGGTCGCCCTCGGCTCGGGCGGCACGGATGCCGCGGGGCTGACCGGAGAACCCGCGGCCGCCTCGGGCTATGTCCGCCAGCCCGCCTCCTTTACCGGCAGCGGGCCGCAGCGCAACGCGGCGCCCGTGCGCTTCGCCTTCACGACGAGCGTCGGCACGCTCAGCCATGTCGGCCTTTTCGACGCGGTGTCGGGCGGCAATGCGCTCGCCTGGAGCGAGCTCGGCACGCCGGCGACGCTGACCGCCGCGGGCACCATCACCATCCCCGCGGAGAGCCTCACGGTCCTGGCGGACTGAAGGCGTTCACTCGAATGGGCTCCGGGCGCGGATGACAGCCCCGGCCGAGCGCCCGGCATCGATCAGCGCCTGCGTCCGGTCGCGGCCCCAGGTCGTGCCCATGTGCGGGCGGAAATCCCCGTCTCGCTCGTCGACCACCGCATAGGTGACGAGCACGCCCTGCCCGCTGCGCCCGGAGACGATGGCGAGCTCCACCACCATGAAGCCCACCTGAAGCTCCGGCGTGCAGCGGCCGTCGAAGTCGACCGGCATCCGCGCCTCCCGCTGCAGCCCGGCGGCGAAGGCGAGCACGTCGTCGCGCGCCTCCGCGTGGCGCACGACGTGGACGCACGACGCCGCCGCGGCGCCGGCCCACAGCATCCCCCCCGCGATCGCCGCAGCCGCGAGCCGCACCCGCTCCTCCCGATCCCGCCAACGCGCCAAGCATGCCCCGGACCGCCGCGCCGGGGCCAGCGCCCAGACACGCCCGAGCCCAGGAGGCCGCCATGGATCCCCGCCAGACCCGCGGATACCGCAACCGCAATCCCGGCAACATCGACCATGTCCCCGCCAACCGCTGGCAGGGCCTGGCCGAGCCGCCGATCGAGCCCGCACCGCCGGGCGGCGGGCGCGCGCGCTTCGCCCGCTTCACGTCGCATGAATACGGCATCCGCGCGCTGGCGGTGCTGCTGACCACCTACCAGGACCGGCACGGGCTGCGGACAATCCGCGGCATCGTCTCGCGCTGGGCGCCGGGCGCGGAGAACGACACCGAGGCCTACATCGCCGCCGTCGCGCGCCGCATGGGCCGCCACCCGCGCGAGGCGCTCGACCTGCATCGCTACAAAGACCTCCGCCCCCTGGTCGAGGCGATCATCCACCACGAACTCGGCGGCAACCCGTATGACCGGCGCAGGATCGACGCCGGGTTGCGGCTCGCGGGCATCGTGCCCGAGGGCACCGCCGCCACGGCGCGGACCGGCACCGCCAGGGCGGCGGCCGGCACGGCGGCGGCGGGCGTGACCGGCGTCGCGGCCGCCGAGGCGCTCGCGGGCCTCGCGCCGCATCTCGGCGGCGCGGCGGACCTGGCCCGCGCGCTCGGGCCCTGGCTGGCGGCCGCGATCATCGTTGCGGCGGCGGGCTGGTTCATCTGGCAGCGCGCGCGGCGACCGGCATGAGCGCGGTCGTCGCCCTGCTCGCCGCGGCGCGCTCGCGCCTGGGCGGCTGGCTCGCCGCGGCCGGCGCGGTGCTGGCCGCATTGCTCACGGCCTATGCCGCCGGCCGCCGCGACGGTCGGTCCCTGTCCGAAACCGAACGACTGGCGCGCGCGCTCCGCGCGCGGGAGGTGCGCGATGCCGTGGAACGCGATCTGGATCGTTCTGGCGATGCTGACGGCGAGCTGCACCGGGACTGGCGGCGGCGCTGAGGCCTGCGGACCCTGGCGCCCGGTGCTGGTGGCCGATGCCGACCGCCTGACCGAGGCGACCGCGCGGGCCATCCTCGCGCACAACCGCACGGGGCGCCGGCTCTGCGGCTGGTGAGGCGTGCTGCGCTATCCCGCCGGCGGACGCCGGGCGCGGTAGGCGCGGAAGATGCCGAGCTGGATATCGCAGCCGACCTCCTCGAAGCCAGCGCGGGCCAGCGCACCCTCGATCGCGGCGGGCGGCACGCACGCTTCGATCGTGTCCCAGAAATAGCGCATCATCCGCCGTGCCTCGGCGCCGCGTCCGATGAAGCGCGACAGGCCGGGCACCACTTGCGCGAGGTAGAAGCGCAGCAACCGTTGCGCCGCGCGGCCCTTGGGCTCGTCGATCTCGAGCAGAAGGATCCGGCCGCCGGGGCGGAGCACGCGCAGATACTCCCGGAAGGTGTGCTCGAGGTCCGGCACGTGGCGCAGGGCATAGCCCATGCTGACGAAATCAACGCTCGCGCCGTCGAGCGGCAGATCCTCCGCCCGCGCCTGGATCAGCGGGATGGGCAGGTTGCGCCGGGCTTCGCTCAGCATGCCGGCACTGAGGTCGAGGCCGAGCACGTCGGAGGGCACGCGCAGGATCGACAGCGCCTCCCGCGCCACCAGCCCGGTGCCGATGGCAACGTCGAGCAGCCGCTGACCCGGCGCGAGCCCGGCGCGCAGCAGCGCATCGCGGCGGTAGCGCGCACCCGTCCCGAAGGAGAAGATCGCGTTGATCCGGTCGTAGGACGCGGCGCCATGGTCGAACAGGCCGCGGACGAAACCGTCGCGGTCGCGCGGGTCTCGGTAGTACTGGGGAAGTGGCACGTGCGGAACGGTGCCGGGGTCGCGCGGCGTCATGCTGTACGCTCCGGTCACGGCTTGGACAGAACCGGGAGTGTGGCTGGCGGCGCGGCGGGCTGCAATGCGGGGATGGTGCTGTTGGAGAGGATTGAACTCTCGACCTCTCCCTTACCAAGGGAGTGCTCTACCACTGAGCTACAACAGCGTCCGACCCTGAGGCGGCGCCTTCTCTAGGCGGAGCGCCCGCCCCGCGCAACCCTCTCGCGCGGGCTTGCGGGTGCCGCCCGGCCCCGCCACCCTCCCGCCATGGCTGAACGCCCGCCCAAGCCCGCCCCCGCCGAGGACCGCGCCGCCCGCCTGGCCGCGGCGCTGCGGGAGAACCTGAAGCGCCGCAAGGCCCAGGCCCGCGCGCGGAAGGCCGGCGATGCGGAGCCTGAGCCCCCCCGGAAGGTTGCCGCCGAAAAGCCCATGGGCTAATCCGGCCGCCCCGGGGCGCCCGGGGCCGCCGCCTCGTGCCGCCCCGCCCGCCCGCCGCTCCAGCCCTGAGGCCAGGCCGACACCCCATGCCCATCATGCCCGACACCTGGATCCGCCGCATGGCGACGGAACACGGCATGATCGAGCCCTTCGTCGAGGCCCAGCGCCGCGAGGGCGTGATCTCCTTCGGCCTGTCCTCCTATGGCTACGACGCCCGAGCGGCGGACGAGTTCAAGATCTTCACCAATGTCGACAACGCCGTGGTCGACCCGAAGCAGTTCAGCGAGTCCGGCTTCGTCACCCGCCGCGGGCCGGTCTGCATCATCCCGCCCAATTCCTTCGTGCTGACCCACACGGTCGAATACTTCCGCATCCCGCGCGACGTGCTGGTGATCTGCCTCGGCAAGTCGACCTATGCGCGCTGCGGGCTGATCGTGAACGTCACGCCGCTCGAGCCCGAATGGGAAGGCCAGGTCACCATCGAGATCAGCAACACGACGCCCCTTCCCGCCAAGGTCTACGCGAACGAGGGCGTCTGCCAGTTCCTGTTTCTGCAGGGGGCATCGCCACCGGAGGTCAGCTACGCGGACCGGAAGGGCAAGTACATGGGCCAGCGCGGCGTCGCGCTGCCGAGGCTCTAGGCCATGGACCGCATCCGCATCCGCGGCGGCCGGCCACTGACCGGCACCATCCCCGTCTCCGGCGCCAAGAACGCCGCCCTGCCGCTGATGGCATCCGCTCTCCTGACCGACGGGCCGCTGACGCTGACCAACGTGCCGGACCTCGCGGACGTGACGACCATGGCCGGGCTGCTCGCGCAGCACGGCCTCGCGGTCGAGCGCGACAAGGCCGCGCGCACCATCACCATGTCGGGCGGCGCCACGAACCTCGAGGCGCCTTACGACCTGGTGCGCAAGATGCGCGCCTCGGTCCTCGTGCTGGGGCCGCTGGTCGCGCGCTTCGGGCGCGCCCGCGTGTCGCTCCCCGGCGGCTGCGCCATCGGCACGCGACCCGTGGACCTGCACCTCAAGGCGCTCGAGCAGATGGGCGCCGAGATCGAGATCACCGCCGGCTACATCGAGGCCAAGGCGCCAGCCGGCCTCGCCGGCGCCCGCATCATCTTCCCGCAGGTCTCGGTGGGTGCGACCGAGAACATCCTGATGGCCGCGGCACTGGCCCGCGGCACCAGCGAGCTCGTCAACGCGGCCCGCGAGCCCGAGATCACCGACCTCGCCGCCTGCCTGATGCGCATGGGCGCCCGGATCGAGGGGCTGGGCACCGACCGCCTGGTCGTGGAGGGCGTGGCCGCCCTCGGCGCCGCGACCCACCCGATCATCCCCGACCGCATCGAGGCCGGCACCTATGCCTGTGCCGCCGCCATCACCGGCGGGTCCGTGCTGCTGAGCGGCGCAAGGCTCGAACACCTCGGCGCCGTGGTGCGCACGCTGCGCGAGGCCGGCGTCGACGTGGCGGAGGCCGAAGGCGGGCTCAAGGTCGCGCGGCTCAACGGCCTGCGCGGCGCCGACGTCATGACCGAGCCCTTCCCCGGCTTCGCCACCGACATGCAGGCGCAGTTCATGGCGCTGATGTGCGTGGCCGAGGGCGCCTCGATGATCACCGAGACGATCTTCGAGAACCGCTTCATGCATGTGCCGGAACTCAGCCGCATGGGCGCGCGCATCAATTTCCACGGGGCGTCGGCCATCGTGCGCGGGGTGCCGCGCCTGTCGGGCGCGCCGGTCATGGCAACCGACCTGCGCGCCTCGGTCTCCCTCATCCTCGCGGGCCTGGCGGCCGAGGGGGAGACGATCGTCAACCGCGTCTACCACCTCGACCGCGGCTATGAGCGGGTCGAGGCGAAGCTCGCCGGCGTCGGCGCCGACATCGAACGTTTGCCGGGCTGACGCAGGATGGCGAAGGCAGCGACTCCGGGGATGCTGGTGTAGGCTCTGCCATGGACCACCCGATTCCCACGCCCCTCTCCCCCGCGACGCCCGAGGATGCCGGCCCGATCGTGCTGGCCCTGCCCAAGGGGCGCATCCTCGAGGAGCTCGGCCCCGTGCTGGCCCGCGCCGGCATCGTCCCGGCCGCGGACTACGCCGACGAAAGCAGCCGCCGCCTGCGCTTCCCGACCGACGACCCCGCGCTCGACGTGATCCGCGTGCGGTCCTTCGATGTCGCGACCTTCGTCGCGCACGGCGCGGCGCAGATCGGCATCTGCGGCGCCGACGTGCTGATGGAATTCGACTACCCCGAGATCTACGCGCCGCTCGACCTCGGCATCGGGCGCTGCCGCGTCAGCGTGGCCGAACCGGTCGCGGCCGTGCCGGACGACCCGTCGCGCTGGTCACGCGTCACGGTCGCGACCAAATATCCGAACATCGCGCGGCGCCATTTCGCCCAGCGCGGCGTGCAGGCCGATATCGTGCACCTGAATGGCGCGATGGAACTGGCGCCCTCCATGGGGCTCGCGCAACTGATCGTGGACCTGGTGCAGACCGGCTCGACGCTGAAGGCGAACGGGCTGCGCGAAGGCGAGGTGATCGCGAACGTCACCTCCCGCCTGGTCGTCAACCGCACGGCGCTGAAGACGAGGCCGGAGGCGATCGGGGCCTGGATCGCGCGGTTCCGGGCGGCATTGGCGGAACGCGATGCGCGATGAAGGGCGGGGGAGGAGAACCTCCCCCGTGGATCTTCTTGTACCGAACTCTCGAGCATGGTGGTGAGGCATGAGGCAAGGGTGCGGTCCTCCGGTGGGAGGGCGGCCCCGCCGGCCTTGAGCATGGCGATGAGGTTGCCGGTGAGTTCGATGCCGGGCGGATCGCCGGGATCGTTGGGCGGCGAGACGACGACGGTGTCGATCAATGCGCGGGCTTCTTCGAGCGCCTCGGTGCCGTCCTCGGCCTCAAGAGCGTGGCGCAGGGTGGCGACCTTCTCGGCATAGGCCTGCGCCAGGTTGGGGTGCAGCGCCGGCGGAGCGATCGGCGGTCCTGCATCGAGCGCCGCCTGCACGTCCCGCCGGCGCGCCTCGAGCTCCGCGAGCTTCTGCTGGAGGCCAGGCGCCTTGAGGCCGTCGGCGATGGCGTCGACCAGGTTCCCGATCTTGCGCTCGACGGCCTGCAACTCCCGCTGATGGGCTTCCGCGCCGGCGGAGGCCTCGGCCGCCAGGCGGTTCCATTCCTCGATGAAGGTCGCGCAGAACTCCGCCACCAGGTCCGGCCGCATCAGCTGCGTCCTGAGCGCCCGCAGCACGCGGTCCTCCAGCACGGCCCGACGCACACGGGTGGCGTTGCGGCAGGCGCCGCCGTTCCGGGCAGTGCGGCAGCCCAGGTAGTCCTTGCCGAACACGGAGAACCCACTGCCGCAGCAGCCGCAGACGACCTTGCCGGTGAGCATGTGCTGCGGTCGGCGGCGCTGCCAGAACAGGTGGTGCCCGACCGCGGGCTGCGGCGCCGCCTCGGCGGCGAGGCGCGCCTGGGCCGCCTGCCAGAGCTCGTCCGGGACGATGCGCAGATGCGGCACGGCCGTCTCCACCCAGTCCTCCCCCGCCTTGGGCCGCCACACTTCGGTCCCGCTCACCGGGTCGACCACCGTGTGGGAGCGGTTCCACTGCAGGCGACCCGTGTAGAGCGGGTTGCGCAGGATGCCGTCGCCACGGGTTGGACGGCCGCGCAGGGTGATGTCGTACCAGGTGCGGCCGCGTGCACGGTCCGCGCCGACCGCGAGAGCTGGCAGATCGTCGGGACCTTCACCGACGCTGCCATCTCCGGCGCCACCATGCTCCGCCCCGGCTACCAGGCGCTGCTCGCCGCCATGCGGGCGGGAGAGGTCGACATCGTCCTGGCCGAGAGCCTCGACCGGTTCTCCCGTGACCTCGAGCACGTTGCCGCGTTCCACAAGGCGGCGATGTTTTGCCGGGTCCGGATTGTCACCCTGAGCGAGGGCGAGGTCTCCGACCTCCATGTCGGCCTCAAGGGCACGATGGGACAGTTGTACCTGAAGGACCTCAAGGCCAAGACCCTGCGGGGGCAGGAGGGGCGCATCCGCCAGGGCCGCGCCATCGGCGGGCCACCCTACGGCTACCGCGTCGTTCGTCGCCTCGGCGCCGACGGCGAGCCGGAGCGCGGCCTGCGCGAGGTCGATCCCGACCAGGCCCGCGTGGTCCGCCGCATCTACGAGGCCTATGTCGTCGGCACCAGCCCGCTCGCCATCGTCCGTGCGCTGAACCGCGACGGCGTGCCGGCGCCACGCCCGCGTCGACCGCGGCCGGCTCGATGCCGCGCGGGGTGCAGTAGCGGCCGAACCGCCAGGCGTGGAAGTGCCGTTCCTGGCCGGGCTCGAGCAGGGCGAGGCAGGCCTGCCATGCCGGCGAGGGCGCCACGTCGAGGCGGTTCGCCACCACCACGATGCCGGCATGCGCCAGGGTACCCGTGACCAGGGAGAGCACGTTCCGCCAGCGCCCGGGCTTGAACCCCGCCATGGCCGGGGTGACGCCGCGCAGGCGCTGACGCAGATCCACCGGGTCGGCGCGCAGGACATCGACCGGCTGGCCGAGGCCCTTGGCCAGCGAGCGCAGGGCCGAGGCCCAGTCCTTGCGCTGGCACTCCGAAAGGATGCTGTCGGCCTGGATGCGCGCCAGCAGTTCCGCCAGGGTGGGGAACGTGCCATTCTCGGCTGCGGCGGCGAAGTCGCCATAAGATGACATAGCTGGATTCCTGATATCTGTTCTGCCCCGGGCGGGACAAACGTGACTCCGTCTCTCGTATAACGTAGTGAAAGACCGATCCGACGCAGTCACGAGGACCGCCAGATCAGTGGAATGACTTGGACTTGAGAGGACATGCCGCCCGCCCCTACCGGCTGCTCGCCAGGTAGACGCGCAGGTCGTCTTCCGAGATCCGCACCGCGCGCCCCACACGCAGGGCCGGCAGCGCTCCCGAAGCGACAAGGCGGCGCACCGTCTTGCCGCAGACGGCGAGGCGCTCGGCCGTCTGCGCGACGGTCAGCAACCTGGTGGGCGGACGCGCGGCAGCGTCCCGCCGGGGCGGGGTCCAGTTGGTCATGACAAGGTCTCCGAACTCGGGTGGCGGCCGACCGCCTTCGCCCACGCGTCCCGCGCCGCCTGCCGCGCCAGGGCGCGGGTCAGCGTGCGGAGCAGGTTCGCGGCGTCGGTGCGCGCAGGCTCAGGCCCAGGGGAATGCCCCGGTTCTTGGTCTGACGGCGCCCGGTCCCGCGGACCGGCGACTCGTGGAGGGTGACGGTCGGCCATGCGCCGACCCTGACGTCACGACTTGCAGCGGGCCGCTCGAGTCGTCGTCTTCGGGGCAGTCCGTGCAGTTACTGCTTGACTGCCCTGCAGGTCGTGATTGCCGAGTCGCCGAGGGTGTTCGTCGCCCGATGCAAGTGAAGGTTGTTGAATGTCGCCGAGAGCTGACCCGGGGTTGCCACGAAGATCTGACCCTGGTTGTGGGGATGCGGGATTTTCGGATCCCGTCAGGTGGGCTGTGGCTTCCTTTCGCGATGGGCCTGGGTTGCGGAGCTGTTCCTGAAGCGGAAGCTGTCGTTACCCGCTTGCGCAGGTGCTCGACCGCCTGGACGCCAAGCGCTGTGGCGATGTGGGTTTTTCCCGTGTGTGAACGGCGGAGAGAAAGTCGGCCATTGGAGCGGCGGCGTGATGCTGCTGCGGGCGGAGTAAAGCCCGGCCAGTGGCGGGCGTCCTACCTTGATGGATCAGGGTGGGTCGTCGGAGAGCGGATTTCCGGCGTGCCGCGCTCCCTCCGGTCAACAGCCCCGCGCTGAAAACCGCAGGAAAGCTGCGCCTCACGGCGTCGCTGCGATCGGGAGAGAGGGCGATTCGAAATGGAACTGGCGGAGGGAGTGCACCCGGATTCGAACCGTCGCTGCCGGCCCAACGACGGAGATCTAGCGCGCGTGATGAGGGCCAAGCTAGAGGTCAGTGACAGCACCGACAGAGGTGAGGCTGCTGCCCACTACCGTTTGTGCTGCAAGACCCTCCTTGTCGGGAATGCTGATCAGTCGCGCACCGCAGCCCGCGGCAGGGTGGACTCGCCAAGCGTCACCGCCAGGCTTTCAAGGCGCCCGGTGAAGGCGAAGGGCGTCCGATAATCACGGTCGCCGACCGAAGACCCCGTATCCAGGCCCACATCGAAGGTCTCGTCGCTCTGGACCGCGAAGGGCAGCGTCCGCGTCATGGCCTGCCGCGCCACCACCTGGCCGTTGACCGACAGAGTGCCGGTGCCGCCGCGACCGACTGGCGGCCCGGCGGCCTCGGGCTGGAATTCGAAGGTGATCGTGTGGCGCCCTGGCAGCAGGGCCTGCGGCGCCGCCCACCGCACGCGCTCCATGTCGAGCAGGTTCCAGGTGAAGACCGGTCGGCCATCGAGCAGGTAGAAGCCCCAGCCCGCGAAGCGCCCGCCATGCGTCGCGATCACGCCGTTCGCACCACCCGCCGGTACCTCGATTTCCGCCACCAGCCGATACGACCGGTTCAGCAGCGACGGCGCCACGCTGGCCTGGAGGCTGGTTCCCGTGCCGCGATAGACGAATTCCCGCCGCCCGGCCGAAGGCCCCGGCCGCTGCGTGATAAGCCGCGACAGGCTCGAATTGTCGAGCGGCAGGACCTGGTAGCGCGCCGCCTCGATCAGGAAGCGCTGCTGCAGGTCGCGCAGCCGGTCGGGGAACTGCGCCGCGAGATTGCGGCTCTGCGTCGGATCCTGCTCGAGATTGTAGAGTTCCCAGGTGTAGCCGTTGACGACGTCCTCGGGCGGATGGCCCGTGGTTTGCCACGGGAGCGTGGGCGGCGTCGTGTTGGCATACCAGCCGTCATGATAGATGCCGCGATGGGCGAGCATCTCGAAATGCTGAGTGCGGCGGCGCGACCGCGCCCCGGCGTTCGCGGCGTCAAAGGTGTAGGCCAAGCCGACGCCCTCGATCGGGCGCTGCGCCACGCCGTTCACGACGCGCGGCTCGGGGATGCCGATCGCCTCCAGGATCGTCGGCGCGATGTCGATCACGTGGTGGAACTGGTGGCGGATGCCGCCACGGTCCGTGATGCGCCGCGGCCAGGAGATCGCCATGCCGTTGCGCGTGCCGCCGAAATGGGACGCGACCTGCTTCGTCCACTGGTAGGGCGTACCAAAGGCCCAGGTCCAACCGACCGCTAGGTTCGGATAGGTCCGCTCCCCGCCCCAGCCGTCGATGAAGGGCAGCTGCCGCTCCACCGGGATCTCGACGCCGTTGAAGAAGGCGAACTCGTTCGGCGTGCCGTGCACCTGGCCTTCAGCGCTGCCGCCATTGTCGCCGCTTATGTAGATGACCAGCGTGTTGTCGATCTGCCCGGCATCGCGCACCGCCTGGATGACGCGGCCGACCTCGTGGTCGGTATAGGCGAGGTAGGCGGCGAAGACCTCCGCCTGCCGTGCGTAGAGCCGCCGCTGATCGGCCGAGAGGCTCGACCAGCGCGGCAGCGTGTCCGGCCAGGGCGGCAGCGCGGCATTGGGCGGCAGCACGCCGCGCCGCTGCTGGTTCGCGAAGATGCGCTCGCGGATCACCTCCCAACCTTCGTCGAACTGGCCACGGAAGCGCGCGATCCATTCGGGCGTCGGATGGTGGGGCGCATGCGCGCCGCCCGGCGCGTAGTGGATGAACCAGGGGCGGCCTGGCGCGACCTCGTGCAGCTCGCGGATGCGCGCAATGGCCTCGTCGGCCATGGCGGTGGTGAGGTTCCAGCCAGGCCGTCCCTCATGCGGCAGGATGCGGGTCGTGTTGCGATAGAGGTTGCCCGGCTCCCACTGGTTCGTCTCGCCGCCCATGAAGCCGTAGAAGACATCGAAGCCGAGGCCCGTGGGCCAGCGGTCGAACGGCCCGGCGGGGTTGATCTCCCAGGGCGGCGTATTGTGGTTCTTGCCGTACCAGGCGGTGGAATAGCCGTTCTGGCGCAGCGTCTGCGCGATGGTCGCGGTGTCGGCGCCGATGATCGCGTTGTAGCCGGGAAAGCCGGTCGAGAGCTCCGCGACCGCGCCGAAGCCGACCGAATGCGGGTTGCGTCCGGTCAGCAGCGAAGCCCGCGTCGGTGAACACAGCGCCGTGGTGTGGAACTGCGTGTAGCGCAGCCCTGACGCCGCCACGCCATCCAGCGTCGGTGTCGGGATGACGCCGCCGAAGGTCGAGGGCGCGCCGAAGCCGACATCGTCGGTGATGATCAGCAGGACATTGGGGGCGCCCTCGGGCGCGCCGAGCGTCGGTGGCCAGGCCGGCGTGCTGTCGCGCGCCGCGGGGCTGATGGTGCCGGCGAAGGGCGCGGGCGGCTGCGGCAGGATGCGCGCATTGGGGAATTCGACCGCGGTGGCGGAGCCCGGCGTGCCGCGCAGCTCCTGCGCGACCGCGGGCTGCATCGACCACAGCCCGAGCATGAGCGCGAGCGTGCCCGCGAGGCGCGTCGCGGATGCGCGCGGCAGCCTCGGGCGCAGGGTCGTGGCAGCCCGCCGCTCCCGCATCCCGTCGCCGCGTGCCGGGTGACGAATCGCCCCGGCCTGCGAACGAGGCTTCCCCGAAGATCCGAGCGTCATGACCTGTTTCCCCAGTCTGCGCGGATCGTTCCCGCCACGGCACGAATCATCAGCTTATTCAGGATTTTGCTGCCCGTGACAGGGCGCGGCATTGACGTGGATCAACGCGAGCGGCCTGCGCATGAACCATCCTCCATTCGCATGATGGACGACTTCGCCTGGCAACGGCAGGCTCCGGCCTAGAGCTCGGTGGCGGGGCGCGCGGCATCCTCGCGTCGGGCCTTCGCGCCGCGCCGGCGGGGTCGGGACAGGTCTGCCGGCCGGCTTCATCCGGGCCGCGCGACGAGAATGGAAAAGGGTCCAGAATGACGACGAAGATTCGCATCGGAACGAAGGGCGCCATGGCCAGCGCGCTTGCGGGCCTCGCGCTGATCGCGAACCCCGCCGCGGCGCAGGGCACCCCGCCGCCCAGTGATGCGTGGACCTTCACGCTCTCCCCCTATGTGTGGTTCTCGGGTTTGGGCGGTGAGGTGACCGGGCCGCATGGCGGCGAGAGCTTCACCGCCGATTTTGGCGACATCTTCGGGACGATGAAGTTCTCCTACATGGGCCTCGCGGAAGCACGGCGCGGCAATTTCAGCATCGTCACCGACATCATGTACCTCAACCTCCAGCAGGGCGTGCCCGTGCCGGGCCTGGGTGCCTACAGCGGCGGCAGCGCGCGCACCCAGTCCGTCGAGGTCTCCGCCATCGGCCTCTACACCGTGGCGGATGGATCGGCCGGGCGGATCGAGCTCGGCGGCGGCATACGCGGCTGGTGGTTCGACACCGAGCTCACGCTCGACGCCGGCCGCCTGCCGGGGCGGACCCAGAACGCATCGACCAGCTGGGTGGACCCGGTCATCAGCGCGCGCGGCGTGCTGCGCCTCAGCGATCGCTTCTCGGTGACCGCCTATGGCGACATCGGCGGCTTCGGCGTCGGGTCTGAATTCACCTGGCAGGCCTTCGGGACCGTCGACTACCAGGTGACCGAGAGCATCAGCGTCTCGGCCGGCTTCCGCTGGATACACATCGACTACGACAAGGGCAGCAACAACGTCGCGCTCGACATGGGTGGCCCGATCATCGGCGCGAGCTGGCGTTTCTGACGCCGTCGGGCCGGGGCTGCCTTTCGCGTCCCCGGTTGAAGCAGCACCGGCAAGGCACGATACTCCGCCCGCTCCGCCACAAGCGCGACCGTCGTGGCGGTGTGTTGGCAGCTCGCACTGCGCAGCCTGCGGACGCAGGCACTTCGTCAGCGCAAGCCTACAGGCCCGCGTGGGGGCGCCGTCCTGCGAGTGCCGCGCAGTCCGAACGGCGGTGTTGGCAACCGCAGCTACCTAGCGCAACCCGGGCATGCGCTGGCGCAGCGAGCGGAGCTGCACGAGCAGGGCGGCTGCCTCGCGATCGGTGGGGTTGATCGCGGCGGCCTCGGCAGCCAGGCGTTCCGCCTCGACGAAGTTCGACCGGTCCCGCTCGATGGTCGCCAAAGCTATCAGGCTGTCACGGTGGCGTGGGTGGCGCGCGATGTTCGCACGCAGCACGCCGACCGCTTCCTCCGTCCGCCGCAGCTGGTTCAGCGCGATCGCCTGGACATAGGCGTAGCGCGGTTCCCCGGGCCGCAGCCGGGCCGCCTCGGCGAGCGGCGGTAGCGCATCGGCCGTCCTGCCCTGGCGCGCGAGCGCCAGCGCCAGCGCGTGCTGCGCCTCGGCCTCCCGCGGGTGCGCGGTGACGGCGCGGCGCAGCGCCGCCTCGGCTGCATCGTGCCGCCCGCGCCGCGCCTCGAAATCCGCGAGATTCACCAGCGCCCCGAGATGCGCCCCATCGCGCGCGAGCGCATCGCGATAGGCGGCCTCGGCGCCGGCCATGTCGCCGCGCGCGGCGAGCATGCCAGCGATGTTCACATGCGCCTCGGGACGTTCGGCGGCGACGCGCTCGCTGGCCAGCAACTCCTCCCATGCCCGCACGAAGGCAGGGCGCGCGGCCTCCGGCAGCGCATCAAGTGGCACGGGGGCGAGCGCACGCGCCGCCTCGATGCGCACGAGCCGCGTCTCGTCCGCCAGGAAGCGCGCGGCATGCAGGCGGTTGCGCGGGTGCAGCCCGTCGAGGGTGCGCAGCGCCGCCGCGCGCACCAGCGGGTCGGGGTCCAGCAGCGTCGCGCCGATCGCCTGCGCCGTTGCCTGCGATGGCGGCATGGGCAGCAGCGAGACGGCGGTCGCGCGCAGGATGGGGGCATGCGCGCGGTTCGTCGCGACCGCGGCCAGCAGCGCATCCGCGTCGGCCTGCCCGTTTCGTCCTGCGGATATGGCCAGCGCGGGGTGCGGTTCGT
The DNA here is from genome assembly GCF_005222755.1 of Roseomonas sp. HF4. Classification (GTDB taxonomy): domain Bacteria; phylum Pseudomonadota; class Alphaproteobacteria; order Acetobacterales; family Acetobacteraceae; genus Neoroseomonas. The sequence goes on along the minus strand of NZ_STGD01000004.1, from coordinate 42,342 downwards.
CGCGCCGCCGCGGCCCGAACCATTGCACGATCTGCCGCGCCGCCCAGGATTGCGGACGGTCCGTGTGGCAGGACGTGCAGGTGTCCGGCGCGGCGATCTGCGCCGCCACGTCGGGGCGCGGGACACTGAAGGCATGATCCCGCCGCCGGTCCACGCCCATGTAGGTCACGGCGGGCATGTGGCAGGACACGCATTGCGCGCCCGGCGTGCCCGCCGGGTGGCGGTGGTGCTCGGCCGTATCGAAGCGCGCGGGCAGGTGGCATTGCGCGCAGACCGCGTTGCCCTCCGCACGCAGCGTGCCCCTATGCGGGTCGTGGCAGTCCGCGCAGACGACGCCGGCGCGGCTCATGCGGGACTGCGCGAAGGATCCCCATTCGAAGACCTCGCCCTGGATCTGGCCGTCGGCGTGGTATTCGCCGCGTTCGAGCAGCATCGGCGCGTGCGTGTCGAGGAAGCGGGCGCCGGGCAGCGGGTCCGCGACCAGCGGGCGGGCCCGCGCATGGCAGGGGGCGCAGGTCTCGACCTGCGCGGCGGTGGATTGGCGCGGCGGACCTTCCCAGCGCGCGATGCCGCGCGGGTCGTCCGCCGCGAAGCGCCAGGCGCCGCCCGAACGGTCGCGCATCCAGACGGAAAGGCCGCGATGCGGGTCCTCGCCGCGCGCGGCGGCGCGTGCCCAGGCGACATGCGCGGCACCTGGCCCATGGCAGCTCTCGCACCCGACGCTGATCTCGGTCCAGGTCGTGGCGTAGCGGTCCGTCGTCGCGTCGTAGCCGCGCACCAGCCCCGTCGAGTGGCAGGAGGCGCACATGAAGTTCCAGGTCTGCTCGCGTCCGGTCCAGTGCAGCGGGTCGCCCGCAGGCAGCGGCTCGTCGGCCATCAGGTGGTACCAACGCTGGCCGCCCGCTTCCCGTGGGCGGCTGTCCCAGGCCCAGGGCAGTGCCTGGCGGCGGCCATCGGGAAACAGCACCAGATACTGCTGCAGCGGATCGACGCCGAAGGTCTCGGTGATGGTGAAGTCCGCGACCGCGCCATCGGGCCCGTCTGTGCGGATGACGTAGCGGCCGTCCTCCCGCCGGAAGGTGGCTGTGTGGCGGCCGTCAGTGACGGTGACGCCCGAGAAATCGCCGAGCACAGTCGCGGGCGCCGCGGCGGCCATGGCGCGGGCGTGGTCGCTGTCCCGCCAGGCGGTGGTTTCCGCGGCGTGGCAGGAGGCGCAGGTGGCAGAACCGACGAAGCCCTGGCGCGCGCGCTCAGCCGCGCGTGGTGCGGGGGGGGCGACCAGCAGCGCGGCAATCACGAAAGGCAGCGCGACCAGCACGACGAGCGCGGCTCCGCGCCAGAGCATCGGTCGCGGGTCAGCCTTCATTGGGCATGGCATCGGAAACGATCACGGCCCCGCATGTTCCCATGCGGGGCCGTGCGGTGACGAGAAGCTCTTCAATTCCGCGCCGCGGCCTGCGGCAGGGTGCTGGCGCCGAGGTTGAACTGCACGCTGCGCAGCGTGCCGGTGAACCGGAATGGCACCTGGTAGTCGCGGTCATCGACCGGCGTGCCGGTGTCCTGCCCGACATCGAAGGGCTCGTCCCACTGCATGTAGAAGGGGATGGTCCGCTCCATCCGGCGTTCGGCCACGCTGCGCCCGTTGACCGAGAGCGTGCCGACGCCGCCGCGCCCGACCGGTGGGCCCGCCGCATCGGGCCGCCATTCGAAGACGATGCTGTGCCGGCCGGGGGGCAGCGCCTCCGTCCCCTCCCACTTCACCCGTTCGATGTCGAGGAAGTTCCAGGTCCAGACCGGCCGGCCCTCCCGCAGGTAGAAGCCGTAGCCGCCGAAGCGGCCACCCTGCGTGGCCAGCATGCCGTTCGCCCCACCGGCGGGAACCTCGATCTCCGCCGTGACGCGATACGCGCGATTGAGGATCGGCGGCGAACTGTCCGACGTCAGGCCAATGCCCAAGCCGCGATAGATGAACTCCGTGCGGCCGGCCGAGAAGCCAGGTCGCTGCACCAGGAGCCGGTCGAGGGTCGAGTTGGCCATCGGCAGTACGCCGAAGCGCGTCGCCTCCACCAGGAACAACTGCTGCATGTCGCGCAGCCGTTCGGGATGCTGCGCCGCGAGGTCGCGCGACTGCGTCGGGTCTTCCGCGAGGTTGTAGAGCTCCCAGCGATAGCCGTTCACCACATCCGCCGGCGGCTGGCCCGCGCTGTCCCAGGGCGGGTTCGGCGGCGTCGTGTTGGCGAACCAACCATCATGGTAGATGCCGCGATGGCCGAACATCTCGAAGTGTTGCGTGCGCCGGCGCGTGGGCGCCTGCGCGTTCGCCGCATCGAAGGTATAGGCCATGCTGACGCCCTCGATCGGGCGCTGCGGCACGCCGTTGACCGTGTTCGGTTCCGGGATGCCGATCGCCTCGAGGATGGTCGGCACCACGTCGATCACGTGGTGGAACTGGTGGCGGATACCGCCGCGGTCGGCGATGCGGCGCGGCCAGGAGATCGCCATGCCGTTGCGCGTCCCGCCGAAATGCGAGCCAACCTGCTTCACCCAGCGATAGGGCGTCGTGAAGGCCCAGGCCCAGCCGGCCGCCATGTGGTTGTAGGTACGGTCGGTTCCCCAGGCGTCCATCAGGGGAAGCTGCGCCGCGACCGGCGTCTCGATGCCGTTGAAGTAGGCGACCTCGTTCGGCGTGCCGCGCAGCTGGCCCTCGCTTGAGGCTCCGTTGTCGCCACTGATGTAGATGATCAGCGTGTTGTCGATCTGCCCGGCATCCTCGATCGCCTGGATGACGCGGCCGATCTCGTGGTCGGTATAGGCCAGGAAGGCGGCATAGACCTCGACCTGGCGGATGAAGAGGCGGCGCTCATCGGCCGAAAGGCTGGCCCAGCGCGGCAGTTGCTCCGGCCAGGGCGTCAGCACCGCGTTGGGCGGCAGCACGCCCAGGCGGCGCTGGTTCTCGAAGATTCGCTCACGCAGCGCTTCCCAGCCCATGTCGAAGCGGCCGCGGAAGCGTTCGATCCACTCCGGCGGCGGGTGGTGCGGCGCATGCGTGCCGATCGGGGCGTAGTGGATGAACCAGGGGCGACCCGGCGCCGATTCCTGCTGCGTGCGGATGTGGGCGATCGCCTCGTCCGCCATGGCGGTCGAGAGGTTCCAGCCCGGCCGCCCGAGGAAGGGGTGGATGCGCGTCGTGTTGCGGAACAGGTTGCCCGGCTGCCAGCTGCTCGTGTCACCGCCGACGAAGCCGTAGAAGAAGTCGAAGCCCATGCCCTGCGGCCAGCGCGTGAAAGGGCCTGTCGGGCTGGCTTCCCAGGGCGGCACGTTGTGGTTCTTGCCGAACCAGGAGGTGGCGTAGCCGTTCTGCCGCAGCGTCTCGGCGACGGTCGCCGTGTCCGCGCCGATGATGGCGTTGTAGCCGGGGAAGCCGGTCGACAGCTCCGAGATCACGCCGAAGCCGACCGAATGCGGGTTGCGCCCCGTGAGCAGGGAGGCGCGCGTCGGCGAGCAGAGCGCGGTGGTGTGGAACTGCGTGTAGCGCAGTCCGGCCTGCGCCACGCGCTCCAGCGCCGGCGTCTCGATGATGCCACCGAAGGTGGAGGGTGCGCCGAAGCCGACATCGTCGGTCAGGATCACCAGCACGTTGGGCGCGTTCTCCGGCGCGCCGAGCGTGGGCGGCCAAGCGGGCGTGCTCTCCCGTGCGGAGGGGGCGATGGTGCCTTCGAAGCGTCCTGGCGGCACGGGGAGGACGCGGGAGTTGGGAAACTCCACCGCGTTCGGCGCGCCGGGCGTGCCGCGGATCTGCTGAGCAACCGCCCCTGTGCTCGGCAAGAAGGCCGATAACAGCGCCGTGAGAGCACACAGGGTGGGAAATCGCATGGGCCTTGGTTTCCTCGACGACGCGCGTTGCCAATCTCAGCCACAATAGCCCCGACGGCGGCGGTCCGTCACGCATCGCCCCTGCGTTGCGCAAGTTGGGACCGCGAATTTTAGCGAGGCCGAGCGCGCACAGATGGTGCGTTGATCTGGATCATGGCGCTCGCGCCGCGTCAGTCGAGAGAGTTACCTTCTGCATGGTGCCAAAGGTGGCGCCTCACTATTCGGAGTGACCGTGATGAAGTTGGGCGCTGCTTTCGGTGCGATTCTGGTCATTGCCGCCGCAGGAGTCGCCGGCGGCGCCGCTCAAGCGACCGTCTACTGCACATACATCGGCGTCCCCGCGGGCTGCGTCGTCCGGCCAGGTGTGGTGCTGCGGCCAGCGCCGGGAGTCGGCGCTCCGGGTGTTGGCGTTAGGCCGGGGGTTGGCGTAGGGGCGCCGGGCGTCGGCGTTGCGCCTGGGGTCGGCGCGGGCGCTCCCGGCGCTGGCGTCCGCCCCGGCACGCCGGCCAATCGCGGCGGTCCGGTCGATCGGGCCGGTCGCCACTAGCCAGCGACGCTTTCCTGCAGAAGCGGTCTGGCCTGGACGTGAGCGTGTCTCCAGCCGCGCTGCGCGGGGTGCTCAGAAGCTGAAGCCAAGACCAACCGATGTGCCGGTGATGTTGTTGTCGCCGATGAAGTAGCGCGCGACCAGCCGGATGCGGGACAACTTGAGTCCGACGGCGCCGAACTCCTGGCAGCCTACATCGATCTCGATGCCACCGCCGACCTTGGCCGACCAGGTGAACCCCATGATGTCGGCCTAGTCACCGAGGTAGTAGCTGAACGATTCTTAGAGGGCACGCTGTCGTGAGGGCAACCAAGGCTGGCGCCTTCACGCTGTGTGGTTCCATTCCCGTGACAGATGCCAAGCGTTCGTCGTGATGATGTCGCTGGATGCCGCAACCCCTGCTTCGTGCGGTCTCTCTCTCATCGGACCGATCGATCTTCTCAGCGGAGATTTCCGCTGCGATGTGCTTTGGTTAGCGTTTATGGCGTTGGGGACCCGGACCCGAAAGCGCGGGGACCGTCGGAGACGCCGCACCGTGGGGCGGATCGAGGGCGGTGGTGGTACTCACCAGGCCGGCCGGCATAGGGCAGGCCGTACCATCAGCGTCCGACCGTGCCTGCCGCCGCTCGGCACACCCGCCTGGAGCGCCGGGCACGGTCGGCGCGATGAACCTCACCGACAGATAGCCCGATTGAATGCGCGATCGGCTGTCATTGCGTCCATCATGCGTGTGAGTGCCGGCGAGGTGCTGAGCTCCACCGCCGCCTGCCGTTGCACCTCCGCGGGGAACTCCGTCACTCGCGGACAGGGTCCATCAGAAATCGTCGCGACGCCCCGCCAGATACGCGGCGCCGAGCGCGGCTAGTGCCGCACCCGCGAGTGCGAGCCAGCCCTGCACGCGCGCCCAGGCCGCCGCGATCATGCCGTACGCTCCCGCCGCATCAGCAGGGCGACGGCGATGACAGCGACAGCCAGCACCAGCGCCACGCCGATCCACACCGGCACGCCCGCGAGCGCCTGGAGCGCAGGCGCCGCGGTCGCCGCCGCCGCGGCATAGCCACCCAGCTTCGCTGCCTCCGCGCCGTCCGTTGGCAACGCGGCCGGCGCGACGTACCGGCTGGCGACGAATTCGCCCCGCGCCCAGAGCCCCGCCTCGGCGGCGCGGCGGTTCACCAGGCCCGGCACGATGACCAGCCGCCCATTGCGTCGCTGCTTCACGTAGAGCCCCATACGCCGAAGCGCGCCGTCATAGTCGCCGCGGTTCAGCGTCGCGGCGATGTTGGCGAGCGGCTTCCCCGTCGCCGTGCCGTGGCCGATGTTGAACGCGAACGATACTAGCGCGCCGTGCTGGCCGTCGGTGAGCGGGACGGTGATGCTGCGCGCGATCGCCGCCTCGACTGGCGCCAGGTCCTCCAGCAGTAGCCGTTCTGCCTCGACAGCGGTGATGCGCTGCCCCGGCCGCGCGGTACGGGTACCCGCTTCGGGATACCGCTCTCACCGCTGCTGGCGTCGGCGATGGCCCTGTCGCCGGTGAGCGTGGTCGGCAATGCGGCTGCGTTCTGCGGGCCTGGACAGGCAATGACCGCGCAACTCGACAGAGGTGTTCTTCAGGCTGGCGCCGCAGCCTATGCTTCCCGGTGAACCGCGGCGGCCGGGGGGACGCATGTTGAAGCTTTGGGGGCGCATTAATTCGCCGAATGTGCAGAAGGTGCTGTGGCTACTTGAGGACCTGGCGCTGCCCTATGAGCGCATCGACGCCGGCCTGCAGTTCGGCCGGGTGAATGACCCCGATTTCCGCGCGCTGAACCCGAACGGCAAGATCCCCGTCCTGGAGGACGGGGACTATGTGCTTTGGGAGACCAACGCGATCCTGCGCTACCTCGCGATGCGCCATGGCGGCGCGGCCGGCCGCGCGCTGTATCCGGAGGACCCGGCGGCGCGCGCCAGCGTGGACCGCTGGATGGACTGGCAGCTTTCGACCCTGAGCCCGGCGGAACGCGTGATGTTCTGGGGCCTGGTTCGCACCCCGCCGGCGCAACAGGACTGGGCCGCGATCCACGCCTCCGTCGCCGCCTCCGCCGGCTGCTGGCGCATCCTGGACGCACGGCTCGCGGCGGGCGGTCCCTTCGTCGAGGGGGCCGGCTTCAGCCTGGCCGACATCGTGCTCGGCACGCTCGTGCATCGCTGGTTCGCGGTGGAGGTGGACGGCCGGCCCAATTTCCCGGCGCTCCGCCGCTGGTACGAGGCGCTGCATGCGCGCCCCGGGTTCCTGCGCTGGGTCGGCGTGACGCTGACCTGAGGGCGCCGATCCCACGGTGGCGGAGCGGCGCACCGCCGCGCTAGGCTCGACCCGGGAGGAACGAAACGCCAGAATGTTCGCGCCGCTGTCCAATCCGGTCTATCGGCACCTGTTCGCGGCGCAGGTGCTGTCGCTGCTCGGCACCGGGCTGGCGACGGTCGCGCTCGGCCTGCTGGCGTTCGAACTGGCCGGCACCGATGCGGGCCTCGTGCTCGGCACCGCGCTTGCCATCAAAATGATCTGCTATGTGGGCGTCGCCCCCGTCGCCGGCGCCTTCGCGCATCTGCTGCCCCGTCGCCGCCTGCTCGTCGCGCTCGACCTGATCCGCGCAGCGGTGGTCGTGATGCTGCCTTTCGTGACCGAGATCTGGCAGGTCTATGTGCTGATCGCCCTGCTGCAGACCGGCTCCGCGGCCTTCACACCGACCTTCCAGGCCACCATCCCGGACGTGCTACCGGACGAGGCCGAATACACGCGCGCGCTGTCGCTCGCCCGACTCGCCTACGATCTCGAAAGCCTGGCCAGCCCGATGGTCGCCGCCGCGCTCCTCGGCGTGCTGGGGTTCTCCTGGCTGTTCGGCTTCACCGTTTTGGGCTTCCTCGCCTCGGCCGTGCTGGTGGCCTCGGTGGTGCTTCCCTCGCCGCGCCCGCCCGACCTGTCCGAGGGCGCCTGGGCGCGGATCACGCGGGGCTCGCGCATCTACCTCGCCACGCCGCGGCTGCGCGGGCTGCTTGCGCTGAACCTGTCCGTGGCGGCGGCGGGCGCGATGGTGATCGTGAACACCGTGGTGATCGTTCGTGGTGGCTTCGGGCTCGACGATCGCGCGCTGGCGCTGACGCTCGCGGCCTATGGCGGCGGCTCGATGCTGGCGGCGCTGACGCTGCCGCGCGTGCTGGAGCGCGTGTCGGACCGGGCGGTGATGCTGGCCGGCGCGGGCGTGCTGGCGCTCGGCATGACGGCGGGGCTGATGGTGCAGGGCTGGGGCGCGATGCTTGTCCTCTGGGCCTGGCTCGGGCTCGGCAACGGGCTGGTGCTGACGCCGGCCGGGCGGCTACTGCGCCGCTCGGCCGAGGCGGGCGACCGGCCCGCGCTGTTCGGCGCGCAATTCGCGCTGAGCCACGCCTGTTGGCTGCTGACCTATCCGCTGGCCGGCTGGCTCGGCGCCTCGGCGGGGATCGCCGCGACCTTCGCGACGATGGCCGCGCTGGCCGCGCTCGGCGTTGGGCTGGCGGCCGCGTTCTGGCCATCGGACGACGCGGCGGAGATCGAGCACGAGCACGAAGGGCTGTCGCCCGAGCATCCGCATCGCCACGGCGAGGTGGTGCCGAGCGGACCCGGGCGCTTCCGGCACCGCCATGCCATCGTCATCGATCGCGAGCATCCGCGCTGGCCGCGCCCGGCGTCATGACCCGGGCGATCAGCGTGCGCGTGCGCGGCGTCGTGCAGGGCGTCGGCTTCCGGCCGGCCGTGTGGCAGGCCGCGACCGCGCTCGGCCTCGACGGCGACGTCCGCAACGATGCCGAGGGGGTGCTGATCCACGCCGCCGGCCCGCCGCGCGCGCTGCAGGCGCTGGTCGCGCGGCTGCGCGCCGCGCCGCCGCCGCTCGCGCGCGTCGCGGCGATCGAGGTGTCCGCCTGGGCCGGGTCGTCCGGTGCGAACGGCTTCGCGATTCTCGGCAGCGGCGCCGGCGCGGCGCGCACCGCCGCCGCGCCCGATGCCGCGACCTGCGACGCCTGCGCCGCGGAGATCGACGACCCTGCCGCGCGGCGCCACCGCTACCCCTTCACCACGTGCACGCACTGCGGGCCACGCTTCACGATCCTCGAATGCCTACCCTTCGACCGCGCGCGCACCACGATGGCGCGCTTCCCGCTCTGCACGACCTGCACAGTTGAATTCGGATCGCCGGCGGACCGGCGCTTCCACGCCGAAGCGATCGCCTGTCCCGGCTGCGGCCCGCGGCTGCACTTCGGAGCGTTGGAGGGCGAGGCGGCGCTGGAAGCCGCCATCGCGCTGATCGCCGGCGGCGGCATCCTCGCGCTCAAGGGCATCGGCGGCTACCAGCTGGCCTGCGACGCCGAGGACGGGGCGGCGGTCGCCACGCTGCGCGCGCGCAAGCGGCGACGAACGAAACCCTTCGCGCTGATGGCGCGCGACCTCGATGCCGTGCGCGCGCTTTGCCATGTCTCGGCCGCCGAGGCGAAGCTGCTCGCCTCGCCCGAAGCGCCGATCGTGCTGCTGCGCGCGCGCCGCGTGCCGGAGGGGGTGGCGCCGGGGCTCGACACGCTCGGCGTCATGCTGCCGACGACGCCGTTGCATCGCCTGCTGCTCGCGCCCTTCGCGACGGCGCTGGTGATGACCAGTGGCAATCTTTCCGACGCACCGCCGGAGACCGACGACGCGGACGCGCGCACGCGCCTGGCCGGCATCGCGGACGGTTTCCTGTCGCATAACAGGCCGATCGCCTCGCGCATGGACGATTCCGTCGCGCGGGTCCTCGGCGGGCGGACCCGCCTGCTGCGCCGGGCGCGCGGCTACGCACCAGCGCCGATGGCGCTGCCGCCGGGCTTCGCGCCCGCGCCGCCGATCCTCGCGACAGGCGGCCAGCAGAAGGCGACCTTCTGCCTGCTGCGGGAGGGCGAGGCGGTTCTGTCGCACCATATCGGCGACCTCGACGAGGTGGCGACGAGCGATGACTTCGCCGCGGCGCTCGATCACTATGCCGGGCTGTTCCGGCACCGCGCGGCGCATGTCGCGGTGGACCTGCATCCCGGCTACGTCGCGGCGGCGCTGGGCCGCGAGATCGCGGCGCGGCAGGGCGCGACGCTGCATCCCGTGCAGCACCACCACGCGCATGTCGCGGCCTGCCTGGCGGAGAATGGCGCGCCGCGCGACGCGCCGCCCGTGCTCGGTGTCGTGCTGGACGGACTCGGCCTCGGCGAGGACGGCGCGCTCTGGGGCAACGAGCTGTTGCTCTGCGACTATCGCGCCGCGCGGCGCGTCGGCACGCTGCTGCCGACCGCATTGCCGGGCGGCGATGCCGCGGCGCGCGAGCCCTGGCGCAACCTCTTCGCCCAGCTTGACTGCGCCTTCGGCTGGGCGGAGGTCGTGGCGCGGCATGGCGGCCTGCCCATCGTCGCGCGGCTTCGCGGCAAGCCGGTCGCGAGCCTCGCCGCAATGATCCGCCATGGCGTCAATGCGCCACCCGCATCGTCCTGCGGACGGCTGTTCGACGCGGTGGCGGCGGCGCTCGGGATCGGCTTCGACCGCGTCGGGCACGAGGGCGAGGCGGCCATGCGGCTCGAGGAGATCGCCGCGCGGCGCGACGTCGCTTCCCCCTATCCCTTCGCGATCGGCGCGGCGGGCGATATTCCCGCGCTGGATCCTGCGCCGATGTGGGCGGCGCTGCTGGCGGATCTGGCGCGCGGCACGGCACCGGCCCTGGTCGCATCACGGTTCCACCGCGGATTGGCGACTGCTATCGTTGAGCTCGGCTTGGCGGTCGCGCCGCAGGCGGGAAGCGTCGCGCTCTCGGGCGGCTGTCTGCAGAACGCGGTGCTGCATCGCTGGCTGGAAGCAGGTTTCCGGGCGCGGGGACGCCGCGTCCTGACGCATTCGCTTGTGCCGGCGAATGATGGCGGACTGGCATTCGGGCAAGCGGTGATCGTCGCGGCGCGCTTGGCGAGTTAGGGAGAGCGGAACGCATGTGCCTCGGGGTGCCCGGCCGGATCGTCGAGATCGTGGACAGCGCGAACGCGATCGCCATTGCGGATGTCGCGGGGGTCCGGCGCAAGGTCGGCCTCGCCTGCATCCTGGATGACGGCGCAACGCCCGAATCCTGCATCGGCGACTGGGTGCTGATCCATGTCGGCTTCGCGATGAGCCGCATCGACGAGGCCGAGGCGAAGGCGACGCTAGCGATGCTCGCCGCGCTCGGCGAGGAGGAAGACCTCGCCGCCTGGGCGCCGCCGCGATGAAGTTCGTGGACGAGTTCCGCGACCCCGTCTTGGCGAGGTCGCTGCTGCGCGAGATCGAGGCGCTGGCCGCCGAGGTTTCCGCCGCGCGCGGCCGCCCGATTTCCATCATGGAAATCTGCGGCGGCCACACCCATGCGATCTTCCGCTTCGGTATCGAGGGCATGCTGCCGCCTTCGATCGAGCTGATCCACGGCCCGGGCTGCCCGGTCTGCGTGCTGCCGATGGGGCGCGTGGACGACTGCATCGCGCTGGCAGAGATGCCCGGCGTGACGCTCGCCACCTTCGGGGACGCGCTGCGCGTGCCGGGCGCGCGCGGCAGCCTGATGGAGGCGAAGGCGCGCGGGCTCGACGTGCGGACCGTCTATTCGCCGATGGACGCGCTGGCGATGGCCCGGGCGGAGCCCGAGCGGATCGTGGTGTTCTTCGGCCTCGGCTTCGAGACCACCATGCCCTCCACGGCGCTGACGGTGCTGCAGGCGGAACGCGATGGCATCAGGAACTTCGCCCTGTTCTGCAACCACATCACCATCATCCCGACGATCCAGGCGCTGCTCGACGAGCCTGACCTGCGGATAGACGGCTTCCTCGGTCCCGGCCATGTCAGCATGGTGATCGGCACCGAGCCCTATCGATTCGTCGCGGAACGCTATGCGCGCCCGCTCGTGGTCTCTGGCTTCGAACCGCTGGACGTGCTGCAATCGCTCTGGATGGTGCTCAAGCAGATGCGCGAAGGGCGCGCGGAGATCGAGAACCAGTACGCCCGTGTCGCGCGCGATGCCGGCAGCCGTGCCGCCCAGGACGCCGTCGGCCGCGTCTTCGAGCTGCGCGAATTCTTCGAATGGCGTGGCCTCGGCAGCATCCCGCATTCCGGCGTGCGGCTGCGCGAGGCGTTTGCGGCGTGGGACGCCGAGAAGCGCTTCCTGCTGCCGAACCTGCGCGTCGCCGACCCCGAGGCCTGCCAGTGCGGCGATGTGCTGACGGGCCGCATCCGTCCGCGTGACTGCCGCGTCTTCGGCACCGCCTGCACGCCGGCGACGCCGCTCGGCGCGCTGATGGTCTCCTCCGAGGGTTCCTGCGCCGCCTATCACCGCTACGGCGCGCTGGCGCGCGAACCCGCCTCCGCGTGAATCGGCCGCGCCAGCCCAACACCACCATCACGCTTGCCCATGGCGGCGGCGGCGGCGCCATGAAGGCGCTGATCGACGACGTGTTCCTCGGCGCCTTCGACGGCGACGGCGCGCGCGAGGACGCGGCCTGCACCCCGCTCGCGGAGCTTGCCGCGCGTGGCGATCGGCTCGCCTTCACCAGCGATTCCTACGTGGTGACGCCGCTGGTCTTTCCGGGTGGCGACATCGGCAGACTGGCGGTCTGCGGGACGGTGAACGACCTGGCCACCGCGGGGGCGGTGCCGCTGCAGCTTTCCTGCTCGGTGATCCTGGAGGAGGGATTGGAGATCGCGCTGCTGCGCCGGATCGCGCAGTCCATGGCCTCGGCGGCGCGCGAGGCCGGCGTACGCATCGTCACCGGCGACACCAAGGTCGTCCCGCACGGCGCCTGCGACCGCATCTTCGTCAACACCGCCGGCGTCGGGGTGGTCCGCAAGGGTGTCGCGCTGTCGGTCGCGGCCTGCCGGCCCGGCGATGCCGTGCTGGTCAGCGGCCCGCTTGGCGACCATGGTGCCGCGATCCTGGCCGCGCGCGGCGACCTGGCGCTGGAGACGACGCTGCAAAGCGACTGTGCGCCGCTCGATGGCCTTGTCGCCGCGCTGCTCGATGCCGTGCCCGGAACGCGCTTCATCCGCGACGCCACGCGCGGCGGCCTCGCCACCGTGCTGAACGAGGCGGCGGAGGCGTCGCGCATCGGCATCGCGGTCACCGAGACGGCCATCCCGGTGCGCGACGAGGTGCGTGGCGTCTGCGAGATCCTCGGCCTCGACCCGCTCTACCTGGCGAATGAAGGTCGCATGGTCGTGGTGGTCCCGCCCGACCGGGCCGAGGCCGCGCTGGCCGCGCTGCGCGCGCACCCGCTCGGGCAGGAGGCCGCGATCATCGGCGCCTGCGCGGCGGAGCGGCCGGGCCGCGTGGTGATGGACACCGCGTTCGGCGGGCGGCGCATCGTGGACATGCTCACGGGCGAGCAGCTGCCGCGAATCTGCTGAGCTGTTCGAGCGCGAGTTCCACCGCCGGCGCGATCGCCGCGGCCACGCTCTCATGCATGCCGATCCCATAGCGTTCCGCGTCGTGCGGCTGGCAAGCCACGATCCGGACGAGCGGCGGCAGCGCCTTGATCTCGCGCGCCAGGGTCAGGGCACGGACCGGCGTCGCGTAGTGCATGTCGCAGAAATAGTCGCGGCGTTCGGTGTCGCTCATCCCGGACGTGTCGGGCAGCACCGGTTCCAGCAGCGCCACCTCGCCCGCAGCGCGGCCGCGATCCACCGCGTCGAACAGGATCAGCGCGTCGTAGCCGCGCATCAGTTCCTGCACCATGTGGATGCCGCCGATGCCGGTCTCCATCACTACTGCGCCGGGCGGGCAGCGCGGATCCTCACGCAGCCGGCGGGCGGCCAGCACGCCGAAACCGTCATCGCCGCGCAGCGGATTGCCGACGCCGGCGACCAGGACGCGCATGGCGGTCAGAAGGCGGGCTTCTGGGGCGCGTGGGGGATGCCGAAGCCGACCAGGATGCGACCGGCACCGTCTGTCCGCACCGGATGGCATCGGAGCGGCGCGCCGCCGCCGAGCCGCGCGCCGTCGCGCAGGTCGTAGACGCAGCCCGGCCCGAGCGGGCAGATCCAGGAAACGCCGCTGACGCGCCCGCCCATCATCAGCGCGCCGTGTCGCGGACAGGCGGCATCCAGCGCGTGGAGCGCGCCGCCCGCATGGGCGAGCAGGATGGTCCCTTCCTCCATCCGGCAGAGCAGCGCCGTGCCGTCCTCGGGCTCGTGCAGCACAGGGGCGGGCGACCAATGCGGCGGCTCCTCGCCGGACAGCGACGGCGGCTCGCGCGACGGCAGGTCGCCGAGGAAATCCCACAACTTCGCGCAGCCAGGCTCCTCGGGCGGCAGCAGGTCGTACATGCCGAACAGCGTGTGGATCGCCGGGTCGGTGATGACCTGCTCGACGACGCCTTCCTTGAACAACCGCACCAGGCGATGCAGCGATTCCCGGTGCACCGCGTCGATGCCCTGCAGCAGGTCCAGCACCTGCGCGTGCTGCTCCGGGGCGAGGCTGCCTTCCAGCGCGGCGAGCTTCGTATTCACCTGATCGAGAAGCCGCAGCCACTCCTCGTTGGTGCGATAGCCGATCAGCGCCTGCGGATCACTCGTGATCGCACACCTCGTCGCCCTCGCAGCAGCCGGCGGTGCATTCGCCATGCGTGCCGGTCTGGAATTCCGTGAAGGTCTCGACGAAGAGCCGACCGGCCTTGCGCTTGCCCTCGCCCGAGAAGGCGAAGCCGTTGCCGGCGCGCTCGAACTGGCCTTCGGCGGCGAGCGTGTCGAAGATCTCGGACACCACGCTGCGCTCGATGTTGACGAAGGGCATCACGGCGGCGGGGGTGAAGCGCTCACCGAAGCCCTCGCCCTGGTACCAGTAGCAGATCTGCAGCACCTCCTCGCGCGCCTGCAGGCGGTCGAGCGGGTCGCGCACGGACGGTTCCGGGGCGTCGTTCATGTACGGGCTCCGACAGGCAGGGCGACATTCTGCGTGAAGGCTGTCAGCTTCACCAGGGTTTCGGCACGCTTGCCTGGCGTCGCGTCCCCGGCCAGTACGCCGGCCGTCGCTGCGATCAGCGCCGCCGTGACGGCTGCCGGCGAGAAGCCGAGATGCGCGGCTAGTGCCGCGTCATCGGCCCAGCCCTCGCTCTCGGCCATCACCATGCGCTGGAAGGTGTCGGCGGGCAGGTCGGCCTCCACGCTCCAGGCCACTTCCGGCCAGATGCCGAACTGCGTGCCGATCATCAGGGTGTTCTCGAGGTCCACGATGCCGGTCACGGCCTCGTAGATGCGGTCCTGCATCTCCACGGGCGGCAGCGCGCCACCCTGCCAGCGATACGCCGCGACGGCGCCGGGGGTGCGGCAGATCGCCGCCGCGCCGACCAGCACGACGCGGTCCGGCCGCGGCACATCCGCCTGCTGGAAGCGCTGCACGACATGCATCGGTCCCCAGGTCATGTTCTCGACCTGCACGCCCGGCAGGCGCGCGCGCAGCCCGGCCATCAGTACGGGGCCGAGCGGGAAGGCCGCCGGCAGAGTGGAGAAGCCGACGATCCCGATCAGCGTGCCGCCGGTCCAGGGCGTTTCGACCTCGGTCTCAATCAATGCCGCAGGCACAGGTCGTCACCTCGCGCGTCACCACGCGGTCGGAGCCCTCGACCATCACATGCGTCGTGCAGGGCATGCAGGGGTCGAAGGACCGCAGCGCGCGCAGGATGTCGATGCCCTGGAAATCCTCGGCGCCGGTGAAGCGCGTCTCGATGATCGGCGTGTTCATCACCGCCTGCTCATAGGGGCCGGGCTCGCCCCAGGGCGTACGCGGGCAGGCGTTCACGGTGGAGGGTGTCACGATCTGGTAGTTGGCAAGCAGCCCGTCCTTGATCTCGCAATGGTGCGAGAGGAAGCCCCGGCCCGCGCCCCAGAAGCCGACGCCGATCGAATGGCCGGTGGTCGGGATCTCGAAGGGTGTCGCGACCTTCGTCTCACCGCGCTTCTGCAGGTCCATCGCGCGGACGAAGTTCTCCATCGTTACCATCAGGTTGAAGCCCACCGCATAGGCGCGCGCGCGGTTTCGCTCGAAAGCGTTCCAGACCGGCGGGATCTTCCACTCCGCCAGCATGGCCGGCAGCGCGCCGCCCTTGGAAATGTTGAGCTTGAGGCTGTGCCCCGTCGCCTGGACGTATTCGCTGTGCGGGATCTTCTGCGCCATCGCGGTCAGGTAGACGCGGGCATAGGCGCCGGCCTCGAACACCTTGCGGTCCCAGGTCGGCGTGGTGGACCAGGAGTAGCGCTCCTTCCAGTTCTGCGAACCGGGGCGCGGGATGGTGGTCTTGTTCCAGGGATGGTTGGGGCTGAGCGGATTGCCGAGCGGATCGGTCTTGAACGGATAGTCCTGCCAGGACTCGTAGTAGGAATGCTCGATGAACTCCTCGAGCCCGACATTGATGTCGGTCAGTCGCGTGGTGACGAGCTTGCCATCCACCACCACGCCCGGCGTGGACCAGCGCTTCTCGCCCCAGGCGTTGCAGTTGGCGTAGGTCGCGTCGTAGTGGTCCTCGTGGTCCCACTGGCCAAGGTCGATCATCGTCGCGGGCAGGCGCCCACAGTCCGCGTATTTCGGCTCGCATTCCAGGAAGAAGTCGAACACGTCGTCCCAGATCGCGATGCACTTCTTCGCGTAGTCGAAAAACTGCGAAATCTTCAGGTAGAATTCGTTGAAGGTCGTGGTCGTGATCGTCGTCGTCACGCCGCCGGGGATGATCGTCTCCGGGTGGGGGTATTTGCCGCCGAGCAGCACATAGGCCTCGCGCGCGACGCGCGTCATTTGCAGTGCCTCGAGATACAACTTGCCGGTCAGCGGGTTCAGGTCGGTCATTATCGCGCCAATCGTGGCGTAGCCATGCCAGGCGCGGCCGCGCGCCGGCGCGTCCTGCGCCTTCGCCCAGATCTCCGGGTTGGTCTGCTTTACCAGCGTCTCGGAATAGTCGGGGCCGGACAGCACGAACAGGTGCAGCGGATTGTCGTAGAGATATTCGCAGCTCAGCAGCAGGTTGCGGACGACGATGCCCATCGGCGGCGGCTTGATGTTCAGCGCCATCTCGATCGAGAGCGCGGAGGCGGTGGAGTGCACGCCACCGCAGACGCCGCAGGCGCGCGACGAGATGAAGGCGGCATCGCGCGGATCACGGCCGCGCAGGATCACTTCATAGCCGCGAAACAGGGTGGCCATCGAGTTGGTGTCCACGACGCGCCGGTTCGGCAGGTCAACCGTGGAGTGGAAGGCCAGCGCGCCGGCCACCCGCGTCACCGGGTCGTAGTCGATGTCCACCAGTTGGCCGTTGCGCGCGGCGATGCCCTTCAGCACGGCATCGCGCTGTTCCAACGTGCGGACCTGGTACTCGTAGGGGTTCTTCACGCCGCTCTTGAGCCGCGCGATGCCATTCGCGTCGAATTCGATGGGCAGGTTCTCGAAGCACATGTTCTGTCTCTCAGCCGCGCTTCAGCGCGGCGGCGATGTTGCCAAGGCTGGTCGCGGTGCCGCCGAGCGGTGGCAGCAGGGCGGCAAGGCCTGCATTGATGGCGTCCATCTTGCCGTTCAGCGGCAGGGTGTGGTCACGGATGGCGGTGAGCCCGCCCGCCAGCGCCTCCAGATGGTTGCCCGCGCGTTTCAGCGCGACATAGATCCCGATCAGGTGCCAGGCGACGGCCGCGACGATGGCCAGCGCCAGCACCAGCGTCACGATGGTGAGCAGCGTGATCATGCGCCCTTCCCCCCGGCGACGAAGGCCTCGGCCGCCGCGGCGGTCTCGGCGATGCCCTGCGCCACAGGCGCCATCGCCGCGGTGGTCGCGAGCGTCGTGTCCAGCGCCGGGATCGCCGCCGTGTTGCCGGCGATGCCGACACCCGCCGTCAGCATGTCCTGCATGTAGCCCTCGATGTTCCGCGCGGCGGTCAGCGCGCGGCCGAGCAACGAGAGCGCGAGCGGCACGATCACGACCGCCACGATCACCAGCGTCACCGCCCAGATGGCCAGCGCAAGCCCGCTCATCGCGCCTCACTCCCGCGTGTCAGCCCGGAGACGACCCGGCCAAGCCCGTCGCGCACCGCCGTCAGCCCTTCCGCCGTGCTGGCCAGCGCGGCATTGATGCCGGGCGCCGTCCGCGGCAGATGCGATGTCTCCTGCTCGATGGCGCGTAGGCCGAGGCGGAGCTTGGCAAGGTAGCTCTCGCCCGTGCCGCCGATCGCCTCCAGAAGGGCCACGATGCGAACCAGCCCCCAGGCCACGGTGCCGAGAAAGGCGAGTGCCGCGAGGCAACTCAGCAGCGTCAGCAGCGTGGTCATCGCGGCGCCTCCGGGTTAACATGGGCGTCCAGCTCCTTGACGTGGCCGAGGATCCGGCCCGCGCGGCCGAGGATGCGTTGCGTTGCTTCCTCCGTGCGGTGCAGGTTGGCGAGGTGGATGGTGTTGTTGGCGACCCGCTGGCCGCGCGCCCAGATTTCGGCGCAGCCGGCCTCGATGTCGGCGGCGGTGCGGATGATCAGCAGCAACAGCACGGCGACGATCCCGGTCACGACCAGCGCGAGGACGATGGCGAGAACCCACATTCCGCTGCCCTCCTACGCCGCGTCGGCGCGCGAGGCGCCGGTCAGCGCCGCTGCGACATCGGCGGCGTTGCGGTCAATGGCCTGCGCGCCGTCCAGGATCTGCCCGGCGACCTGGTTGGTCGTCGTCAGCGCCCAGATGGAGCGCGTGTTGGCGTCAATCTCGCCGACCAGGCCGCTGGCCGCGCCCGCCAGCTTCAGGATGCGCCGCGCCTGCAGCAGGATGCCGATCAGGAGCACCGCGACCACCACCACGACGAGGCCCGCGACGATGAAGCCGAGCGTCCACCACATCGCCTCGCCCTCCTATTCCGCGGCCTGCGCCGGCGGGCGCTTGCGGAGGTAGTCGCTTGCCGAGGCCTGCAACTCCTTCTGCCGCGCGGAGCCGGGCTCAAAGCGCGTGCCGCTGGCCTTCATGCGTTCGTAGAAGAAGCCCACGGCGCGATCCACCGAGGAGGCCTTCGCCTGCACGCTCGCCCAGCCGCTCGGCACCGAGCCGGTCTCCTTCCAGCGCGCCGTCAGGTTGCGGCTGCGCTGCGTGAAGTTGCGGAGGTACGAGACGAAGCCGCCGGTGCCGCGGCTGAGGACCGAGGAGACGAGCGTGCCTGGCGGCTTTTTGTAGAAGGGCGCGAAAGCATCGGGGAAGCCTGGCATGGTGCAGCCGATGCAGATGCCGCCGGTGTTCATGCAGCCGCCATTGTGGCCGACCGCCCCGCGCGAGACCATATTGCACTGGACCACCGGGCCCCAGCAGCCGAGCTCTACCAGGCATTCCTTCTGCCCGTACTCGTCGGCGAACTTGCCTTCCTCGTAGTTGCCGGCACGCACGCAGCCGCGATGCACGGTGGATGTGAACATCCAGGCCGGGCGGCCGAGTTCGTCGAATTCCGGCAGAGGCCCGATGCCGGCCAGGAACATCAGCACGGAGGTGATGGTCTCCGTGATGTTGTCGCCGAGCGGCGCGCAGCCGGGGATGTTGATCGGCGGCAGGCCGAGCTGGCTGAGGTAGTCCTTGCCCAGGTAATCCATCACCGACATCGAGCCGGTGACGTTGCCCGCCGCCGCCGGAATGCCGCCCCAGGTCGCGCAGGTGCCGACCGCGATCACCGCCGCCGCGCCCTTCGCGAGGTCGCGCAGCCAATGCGCGGTCGGGATCGGCCGCTGCGTGCCGTCGGGCAGGTGTTCGGCGCCCATCGCGGACCAGTAGCCGCCGAAGGCGCCGGCGATGCTCTCGTCGGGGACCGAGCCCTCCATCAGCACGACATAGGGCGCGCCGAGCTTGCCGGCGCGGGCCAGATGGTGCGCCTTCATGAAGTCCTTGCCGGCGGTCACCGACAGCACGGGATGGTGCAGCACGATCCTCGGCAGGCCGGGGATGCTGCCGGTCATCAACTGCTCGACGGTCGGGTTCTGCGCGCCGGTCGCGGCGATCGAGCAGCCATCGCAGCTCATGCCGGCGAGCCAGAAGGCATGCACCTCGGTGATCGGGCCATCGTCGAGCGTGAAGCGCGGCATGTACCGCTGCGCCGTGCCCGGGGGTCCGTTGCCGTCCGACATGTGACCTCGACCGCCGGGACCTGCCCGGTTCGCGGCGCGATGTTGCACCCTGCCCCTGGGGCAAGGTCAAGCGATCCTTGGGGCTGTCCCCTGCGGCGCGGCGCCGAGGAAGGCGTCGCAGACCGCGGCCGCATCGGCGCCGGGCGGCGCATCAAAGACCGCGAGCAGCCGCGCCTCCATCTCGTCCCGCCTGCCCTGCAGCACCACGATCTGCAGCGCCGTCTCCTGCACCTTCTGGTCGAGCTCGGAGGCCAGCCGCGCCCGCATGGACCGGCCATCCGTCGCGGCGAGCAGGGCCCGCACCGCGGGCAGTGTGAAGCCCAGCGCGCGTAGCTTAACGGCCAGCCGCGCGCGCCGGACCGCATCAGCGGGATAGCGTCGGTAGCCGTTAGCGCCGCGCCCAGGCGACGGTACCACGCCGAGCTTCTCGTAGTGCCGCAGCGTCTTCGGCGTCACACCTAGGGCGGCGGCCAGCTCTCCGACGAGCAGGCCGCCGCCGTCGGGCGCCTCAGGCGGTCGCGCCCGCACCATGGCCGGCGACTGATGCGGGCGGCGGAGGCGTGGCGGCGAGCATCGCGATGGCATCGGCGATGGCGCGGATCGCGCCGATGCCGACGGATCCGGGCGCGTGATCGTAGGGCGACAGGCCCTGCTGCTCGGCCCGCACGAAGGCTTCGTCGAAGGGCACCTCGCCGATCACCTCGAGCCCGTTCTTCGCGCAGAAGGTCGCGATCGCGGCGCGGTCCTCGTCGCTGCGGGCCTTGTTGGAGACGACCTTCACGAAGGGAATGTTGAGCTCCCGCGCCAACTCGCACGTCCGCAACGCGGCTTCGAGCGAGCGGTAGTAGGGTTCGGCGACGACCAGCATCATGTCCACGTTGCGCGCCGTGCCGCGCTTCAAGTGTTCGAGCCCGGCTTCCATGTCGGTGATGGTGTGCTCGCCAATGTCGGTCAACTCCGCGATCAGCCCGCGCACCGCCCGGTGGGAGGAGCACATGCACCCCGTGCCGGCCGTACCATGCGCCGGCTTGCCCATGACGATCAGGTCTATCCGGTCATTCGCGCGAACGGCGAACTTGTCCATGATCGAGGCGTTGCTCATCGTCGCTTCGAGGCGCGAATTGCCGGCTTCGTCCTTCACCAGCGTCATGATGCTGGGCGGGATGTAGGTGATCTGGTCCGCCGCCTGTGGCGTCATGCCAAGCGTCAGCGCCAGGTTGGGATTGGGGTCGCCGTCGATCGCGACGATGCGCTGTCCCCGCTCGGCGAAGATACGGGCCAGCGTGCCGGCAAGCGTGGTCTTGCCCGAGCCGCCCTTGCCCACGGTCGCGATCTTCATGGTGTTGGCCTCCTCGCCATCGGCTTGACTTTCGCTGGAGCGGGCCGGCCAGATCAAGCCTCTTTCCGGCACCCCGCCGAGACTCCGGAACCCGCATGGAACCGCTGCCGCTCGTCCTCCTCACCGGCTTTCTGGGCGCCGGCAAGACCAGTTGCCTGAACGCCGCGCTAAGAGCGGGTGACGCCACGGGCATCGTGGCGCTGGTCAACGAGTTCGGCGCGGTCGACGTGGACGGGATGCTGCTGCCCGCTGCCAACCGCGCCGACGGGCTGGTCGAACTCACGAATGGCTGCATCTGCTGCTCCATCCAAGGCGACCTGCTGGCCGCCCTCGAGGAGGTGGTTCGCTTGCGTGCCGCCGCGCCGGATCGCGCCCGGCTCGCGGTGCTGGAGACGACGGGCCTCGCCGACCCGGGCGCGATCCTATCCACGGTTGCCCGCGCTGCCTCCCTGCGCGGACGTGTCGGCGTGGTCCGCGTGGTGACGGTCTGCGACGCGCCTGCCCTTGCGCAACAGCGCGCGCAATTCGCCGTTGCCGAGCGCCAGATCGGCGTGGCGGATGCGATCCTGCTGAACAAGACGGGGTCGATGCCGGCCGAGGCGCTGATCGCGCTGGCCGATGCGCTCGCCAGATCAAATCCCCTGGCGGACATCCGGATGGTCGCGCCCATGTCGCTCGACCCCGCTCTCCTGCTCGGCCCCTGGCCCGCGGGGTCTGCGCGCTGGTCGCCGACACTGCCATCGGTCTTCGCTGGCCGACGCGAGGCTGCTCCGCGCCGGGCCGAGCCGGTAGCGGAGTCCTTTATCGTACGGCCGCAGGCGCCGCTCAACGCCGACCGGTTGCGCGATGTGCTCTCCTTCCTCGTCCTTCGCCATGCTGAGCGGCTGCTGCGCTGCAAGGGCGTGATCCGCATCGCTGGAGAGGCACACCCGGTGCTGCTGCAGGGGGTGCGCGACGTGCTACGCACCGGCCGGGCGCCGGAGGGAGCCGCGCTGGCGGAGGGCGAGCACGGCGCGCTCGTCTTCATCGGCCTGGGCCTGCCGGAGGCAGCGATCCGCGCCGATCTGACGCGCTGCGAGGTTCGCCCGTAGAGCAAGAAGTCTTTGTCTCCATGGTCGTCTATGTTCGCCCGGCGGAACCGCAAAGCGGTTCCACGTGCGCGTCCTTCCACGCCTGCGAAAAGACCGCACCATCAAACCCCTGGATCAAACACCTAGTCCGACCGCCCGATGGCGTCCGAGGCCAGGGCAACAAGCGCCGTGGTCAGGCAGATGGCCGCGACCGGGAAAGCCCACATCCACCAGGCATCGTCGAGAAAGGGGTAGCCCGCCGCGATCAGCCGGCCCCAACTCGTCAGCTCCGGATCGCCTAGGCCGAGGAAGGCCAGCGTCGCCTCGGCCAGGATGGCGCCGCCGAAGATCACGCCCGCCGCGGGGGCGACCACCGCAGCAAGCTGCGGCAGCACATGCCGGCGCCCCAGCCGCAGCGGCCCGCAGCCCAGCGCCACCGCGGCACGGAAGAAGGGAAGCCGGCGTAGCGTCAGCGTCTCGGCGCGCACGAGCCGGGCGATCACCGGCCATCGCGTGAGCCCGAGCACCAACGCGACCAGCATCGCCGAGCCACCGAAGAAGGCCGCGGCGAGCACGGCGATCAGCAGCGTCGGCAGGCTAGCCACCACGTCGGTCGTGCGCATCAACGCCTCATCCAGCACCACTGGGCCGAGGCCTGCCGCAAGGCCCGCCGCCACGCCGATGCCCCCACCGAGGCCGAGCGCGACGAGGCCGACCAGCAGGGAGGTCCGCGCCCCCTGCGCCACCGCCAACAGCATGTCCCGCCCGAGGTCGTCCGTGCCGAAGGGATGCGCCGCACCTGGAGGCAGGAACGCGCGTGACATCGGCAGGGCCTGGATTCCGCCCGTCGGGGCGATCGCGACCATCATGGCCAGCAGCCCGCCCAGGCCGAGCAGGTACGCCAGCGCCACGCGGTTCACGCCGCCTCCCGCTGACGCGGATCCAGCCAGATCTGCAACACGTCAACCGCCAGGTTCGCCAGAACGATGACCAGCGCGGCGACGAGCACCACGCCGATGACCGTCGGTTGGTCGCGCGCCACAGCCGCCGTCACCGCAAGCCGGCCGAGACCGGGCAGGGCGAAGACGGTCTCGATCACGAGCGCGCCGCCGACCAGCGCGCCGACGCGGCTGCCGAACAGTGCGAGCAGGGGCAGCAGGGCATTGGGCAGCGCGTGTCGGAACCGCAGCGCGGCCTCGCGCGCGCCATGCGCACGCGCGGTGGTGACATAGAGGCGGCAAAGCTCCTCCCGCAGCCGTGCGCGCGTCAGCAGCGCGACGAAGCCGAGCTGGCCGAGGCCGAGCGCCACGATCGGCAGCGCGAGGTGACGCGCGCGTTCGGCCAGCAGCGCCGAGAGGCCGAGCGGGGTCGCTCGCGGGTCCTCGAGCCCCTGGATCGGCAGAAGACCGAGCCAGACGGCAAAGACAAGCACGAGCAGTTGGGCGATGAGATAGACGGGCACGGCCTGCAGCACCGCGAACGCGGCGACCGCGACGCGCCCACCGGACCGTGTGGCCGACACCGTGCCGAGGACGATGCCGAACAGCATGGCAAGCAGGATAGCCGAGACGCCGAGCACCAACGTCACGCCGAGACGGTCGCGGATGAGCTCGGCAACAGGCGCCTGCGCGCGGAAGGAGAAGCCGAGATCGCCGTGCGCCAGACGCAGCAGCCATTCCGCGTAGATGACGGCAAGCGGGCGATCGAGGCCCTGGATGCGGGCGATCTCCTCGACCAGGCCGGGGGCACCGAAGTCACCGCCAAGCGCGGCCGCAGGGCTGCCCGGTGCAAGATGGGCCAGCACGAAGGCAATGGTTGCTGCGACCAGCAGCGTCGGTAGCGCCAGCAGCAGACGGCGTAGCAGCAGGCGCCGCATCGACTCCCCCCGTCAGCGCAGTCGCTGCGCCCGCTCCGCGAACTGGCCGCTCCAGGGCGCGAAGCCCTCGAAGTTGTTGCGCCAGGCGGTGGTCAGCACGGCCTCGACCAGCCACCAGTAGGGCAGCTCGGCGGCCAGGATGCGCTGCGCGGCGCGGTACTGCTCGCCGCGCTGCGTCTCGTCCACCGTCGCGCCCGCGGCGGTGAAGAGGCGGTCCACTTCTTCATTGCGATAGGCCGCGGCGTTGGAGAAGGGCACGCGGCCGATGTTGGCACTGTCGTACATCCGCCGCACGCCGATCGCGGGATCCAGCCCATTGCAGTAGGAGATCAGCGTGGTGTCGAAGTCGCGCCGAGCGAACACAGCGTCGGCGAGTCCAGCCGCGTCCACGAAGCGCACTCGCAAGGCGATGCCGACGTGCGCGAGCTGCTGCCGCATAAGCTCGGCGTAGCGCGTGAAGGTCGCATACATGAACATGTCGATGGAGAAGCGCTCGCCATTCGGGCCACGGGGGCGCCCCGCCTCATCCAGAAGTCGATTGGCGAGCGCGGCGTCGAAGGGGTGCGCGGCCAGCGCGCCGGGCAGGTGAGCCCAAGGGATGCCGCTCGAAATTGGCGCTTCGGCCACCCGGCCGCGACCGAACAGGACTAGATCGAGCATCTGCTGTCGGTCCATCGCAACGGCGATGGCACGGCGGACGCGCAGGTCAGCAAACAACGGCCGCTCGAGATTGAATCCGACCGTCATGATGCAATTCGACCCACCGGCGCCACCACGCGTATCGACCATCGTGACGCCGCGATTCTGCAATCGACGCACGTCGCCGGGTGTGACGCGCACCACGTAGTCAACCTCGCCGGCAAGAAGTGCCTGGATCTGTGTGTTGGCATCCGGGATCACGCGGAAGACTAGGCGGTCCAGATGCGGCAGGGCGGGCTTGAAGTAGGTCTCGTTGCGGACGAGCACGACGGTGTCATCCTTTCGGTAGTTCTCAAAGCGGAAGGGGCCGGAGCCGACCGGGCGGAGATTCGCCGGATGCTGGCTGGCGTCGCCTTCGCCGTAGATGTGGCGCGGCAGAATTGGCGCCTCCAGTACGTCCACCTGGCGTAGCAGCGGCGCGTGCGGCCGCCGCATCCGGAACACCACGGTGTGTGGATCCGGCGCGTCGATTCCCTCCACCGCTGGCGCGAGCCCGGCGCGGGTGCGCGCATGGAACCGGAAGAGCAGGCTCTCGAAGCTGAACTTCACGTCCTCGGCCGTGACGGGTTGGCCGTCGTGCCAGCGTGCGTCGGGAACCAGCGTGAACGTCACGCGCAATCCGTCGGGCGTGATGGTCCAGGATTGAGCAAGATCGGGCTGCGGCGCCCCGGTCTCGTCGAGGCTGACGAGACCGTTGAACAGGGAGGCCGCGATCTGCTGCACGGGCGCGCTGGTGGTTATGGCCGGGTTCAGGTGACCCGGGTCCGAGGGCACAGCAATGACCGCCGTGCCGCCGCGCGTTTGGGCGCCGGCGAGCGGCGCGCAGAGATTCAGGAGCAGCGTCGCCAGGATCAGTCGCGTGAAGAACACTCGCAGCCTCCCAAACAACTTTCTGACGACGATGATTGACACTCCCCGTGCTGTCTACTCTTTCAGTGCTGGGTGCTGCGTCAGCTACCAACCGTTTGCGGGGCGACCCGGCACGTCGGGCAGCCGCAGCCGATTGAAGATGGTGACCGCCCGCTCGGCCTCGCCCTTTAGCAGGGGCAGGTCGGGCACGAGTGTCCTGCAGGTCTGGATGCGGGTGATCCAGTCCGGGCAGGCCAACGACCAATCACTCATTGGCGCCGGCCGCGCCGCGCGGAGCGAGCCGCCACCCCAACAGGGCCTCTTGATGGTACGCGCGTCTCTTGCTTCAAGCGAAGTCCAGCGGCCCGTACGACCGGTATGGTCCGAGCAATGAGCCAGAGACATGTCAGACGACGATTGGCGCCGCGCCCGCAAATCACGCAGCAGGAAGGGAGAGTCTGAGCGCGACTTTCCCGAGGCTTGGTCGCCACCGCCTGAGCCTACCGCAGTCGCCTCGCGCCCTGTACGGCGAGAAGCATCTCAGACCTGCGGCCCGGAGGTTGCGGCAGTCGTGACACGGTTCGATGCGGCAAGGGGCTTCGGTTTCGTCGCGCTGGACACCGGCGGCGAAGCATTCTTGCACATCAGCGCCTTGCAACGCTTCGGAGCGGACACTGTGGCGCCTAAGGCGCGGCTGCGGGTCCGCATCGGCCAAGGCCAGAAAGGGCCCCAGGTCGTCGAGGTCGTCGGGATAGACGGCGCCGACCGTGATGTCGCCGGTGCTGAGCCGATGCGCGGCACTGTGAAGTGGTACAATTCTGAAAAGGGCTTCGGCTTCGTCGCCTTGGAAAGCGGCGGGCCGGACGTGTTTGTGCACGCCACCGCCCTGCAACGCAGTGGCCTGCCTTCGCTGACCGAGGGCCTGGCCGTCAAGGTGCGCGTCATTCGGGGCAAAAGGGGACCAGAGGTCGAGGCGCTCGACATCGACTGAGCCTGTGAATAAGCGCCGAGCCGGGACGCCGTCAGAATTCGGCCTACCGGCTTGATATCGTACCAAAAGGTGGCGGTGGCGTAGGGTCCCGATCATCGCCGATCGGGCCCCCACCAAGAGGCCAATTTCGGCAACAAAATCAGAGATTTGCTACCGATTTCGGGCGGGGGCCGATTTGGCGCCGATTCACACTCTTGGGCAAGTCCGCTTCCCGCCCAGGGCGCCCGGCTCGATGCGCTTGGACAGCAGGCATAGGCCGATCCCTTCATGCCAGAGGCACTTCACCCGCCGGCCATTGCGACCGCGCAAGGCGTAGAGCGAGCCATCGAACGGAGCCTGCGATGGCATCCGGTGACCGGCGCAGCGGCAAGGTAGCCATCGCGCACGTGACCAACGCTATGCGGCCAGGCGGGGTGCCTGGGGCTGCCTTCCATTTCCCGAAACAGATCATCCCCTTCGGGACCCGCGGGCCCTCAGCCTTTCAAGTCCGGCGCCTGCAAGCTCGAACTCGGGACTCATGCCGAGTTCCTTGGCGATCTCGGCGGCCGTCCGATAGTGCATTCTCGCCTCCCGCGGCAGCTCCGACGACAGTAAGTCCCCGAACACACGCTCGGCCCAGGCCAGGTGCCCACGCTCCTCCTGGGCCGCTGCCGCGGCGCGGCCGGCGTGGGCTGCCGCAAGTGCCTCGTCCGCAAGCCCGATTTGGCGTGCCGCCTCGGCGAGCCGAAGATAAGTATGCGCGTACATCGGCCCGCGCCGGCGCACCTCCGGCTCGACGGCATGGCGGAGCAGTGCGAGGCCCTGCTCCGCGTCGCCGCGCAGCACCCGCACGTAGCCGAGGCCCGCCGCGATCCAGGGGTAGGTGGCCGGGACCTCGGCGACACGGTAGAGCTCGAGCCCGCGTGACAGCACCTCCTCCGCCTCCTCGAGCGCTCCGGCGCGGATCAGGGCGTGGCCGTAGCCGAAGCTCATCACCGCCTGGGAGTAGCTGTTGCCGAGCCGCGCCGCCGCCTCCCAGCCGCGCTGGCCCTCGCGCCGTGCCGCCTCGTTCTCGCCGAGTTCGGCCAGCGACCAGGACAGGAAGGAGCAGCAGAAGACGAAGGGGTGCCCACCGAAGTCGAAGGCGTCCTGCGCGCCTCGCCGTTCCAGTAGCGCGAGCGCCTCGCGCAGTGTCGCCGCCGCTGCGGCGTACACGCCGACCGCCTGCAGGTTGGTCCCGCGCCGGTAGAGGCCGAGCGCTGCGGTCAGGTCGTCGCCGTCGGCTGCGGCGATCGCCACCGCGCGGTCCGCCGCCTCGGCTGCGAGGCGGTGCTGCCCGTTCTGCCAGTACCACCCGGACAGCAGCAGTCCGGCACGCACTTGGCGCGGCGTGTCGCCGGTCGCCTCGGCGATGCGGGCGGCCTCCTCCAGGTGAGCCGGAATCGCCGCCGGCTCGCCGACCACGAAGAGGGCGTTCCGTATCTCGAGATGCAGGTCCACTTCCGCCGCGGCCCGCCCGGCGCCCTCCGGCAGCCGGCGGAGCGCATCGAGCGCCCGGTCGTAATGGCCGACCGCCTCGCGGTTGGCCGAGCGCGCCGCGGCGCGCAGGCCCGCCCTGCGCCCATATGTCGCGGCCGCCTGCCATTCCTCTGCCCGCGCGGCATGGAGGGCGAGCAGTTCGACCGGCGCCTCCGAGGTGCGCTGCGGCGCTGCCCCGCCCTGGATCCGCTCGAGGGTGCGCAGCACGCGCAGGTGCAGCTCCCGCCGGTCCTGCCGCAGCAGCGAGCCATAAACGACGTCGTGCGTCAGCGCGTGCTTGAAGCGATACGCCGTTTCCGGAACGATGCGCAGCGGCAGCAGGAACTCGCCGGCCTGGAGCCGAACTATGGCGCGTTCGAAGGCGTCGTCGGCAAGCCCGCTCACCGCGCGCAGCAAGGGCCCGGACGGCTCGGCGCCGATCACCGCCGCGACCTGCAGCAGACGCTTGTCCTCCGGCGCGAGCCGGTCGAGGCGGGCGGCGATCACGGCCTGCACCGTCGCCGGCAGGACCAGCGCGTCCGGGTCGCCCGCGAGGCGGTAGGCGCCTGGCTCGCCGCGCAGCAATCCGGCGGCCTCAGCGGCACGGGCGCATTCCTCGAGAAAGAACGGATTGCCTCCGGCGCGGGCGGCCAAGCGTCGCTTGAGCGGATCGAGGCTCTCATGCGGCCCCAGCGCGCGATCCAGCAGCGCCTGCGCGCCCGCCGCGCTGAGTGGCTCGAGGCGGATCGGGCGGTAATGGGCGAGGCTCGTCCATCCATGGACGAATTCGGGCCGGCAGTTCACCAGCAGCGCGAGGCGCGAGGCCGGCAACGATTCGACGAGGCTCTCGAGGATCTCGCGGCTAGCCGCGTCGAGCCAGTGCAGGTCCTCAAGCACGACGAGCAGCGGCTGGTCCGCTGCATGGCGGTGCAGCAGTGCCTTGACTGCATCGACAAGGCGGCGGCGGCGCTGCGCCGGCTCGAGCACGGCCCAGGCCGAGTTCGCCTCCGCCGCCGCGCCGCCTAGCAGTGCGAGCAGCGCCTCCGTCACTGCCGGCGTGAGGCCGAGCACCTGCGCCACCGCCGTGACGCGCGCACGGACGATCTTGGCCTCATCCTCCTCGGCCAGGCCGAAATACGCGCGCATCAGGCCGGCGACTGCGGCATGGGCGATCTCGGTGGATTGCGAGTCCGCGCCATAGGCGATGGCGCGCCAGTGCGAGGGCAGGGCCCCGGCCAGGAACTCCCGCACGAGGCGCGACTTGCCCACGCCAGCTTCGCCCACGACGGCGACGAGCCGGCCCGAGCCCTTCTCCGCGGGTACGAGCGCGGCGGCGAGGGCGTCCAGCTCGACCCGCCGCTCGACGAAGCCGGCAGGCGACGCGGTCGGGGCGGGCGGCGCGGATGCCGGCCCCTCCAGGCGGTAGAGGGCGGCGCCGGGCTGCGCGGCGTCCGCGGGCGGCGACCCGGTAGGCGCGAAGCGCATCCGCCCGCGCGTGAGCGCCACCGTGGCCTCGGTCGCGACGACGGCGCCGGGCGCGGCGGCGGCGAGGCGGACGGCGCGCTGCAGGGGCGGGCCTGACAGCGCGCCGCCGCGCAGGAGCGCCTCTGCGGAATCGAGCCCGACGCCGAACGTGACCGCGCCGTCGCTGCCCTCCGCGACCGCGAGCACGGCGAGCGCCGCATGGCAGGCGCGCAGGCCGTGGTCCTCGAGCGCGAGCGGCGCGCCGAAGGCCGCCAACACGCCCTCGGACGAGGCGCGCAGCAGGTGACCGCCATTCGCGCGGACAGCCGCCGAGACGCGCCGCGCCGCCGCCTCCAGCAAGGGTTCGAGATCCTCAGGATCGACAGGCGCAGACGGCCCGGGCAGGAGACTCGCAGCCAGCGCCGTGATCAGCTTGCGCTCGTCGCCGGCAGCTTCCGCGACGACGGGCGGCGGCACGGAGGTGCGTCCCAGCGCCTCGCGCCGCAATGCGGCGAGCTCCGGGCCGGGCTCCACCTGGAGCTCGCGATGCAGCATGTCTGCGCAGGCCGCGTACTGGCGCGCCGCCTCGGCCGGCCGGCCCTCGTCGAGATGCAGCCGGATCAGGTCGCGGTGCGCTTCCTCCGACAGGGGCTCGAGCAACACCGCGCGCTCGAGGGCGAAGCGCGCGGAGGTCGGATCTTCGCGCAGCCGGGCGGCGCGCGCCAGGCGGAGCAGGGCGCCGACGGCAAGGTCGTGCAGCCGGGTCCGTTCCACCGAGAGCCATTCCGCGAAGGCGTCCTCGCGCAGCGCCGTGCCGTCCAGCAGCGGCCCGCGATAGAGCCTGGCCGCCTCGTCCAGCGCGTCGAAGCCATCCGCTTCGGCGAGCGAGCGGAACCGGATCACGTCCACGACGAGCGTCGCCGAGCCGACAGCGACTCCTTCTCGGGTCGCGATCAGGCAGTCATCGTTCCCCAGCGCGGTGCGGATCGAGGAGAGGGCCTGGCTCAGGCTGTGCCGGGCCTGCGCCTCGCCACGGTCGCCCCAGAGCAGGGCGGTCAGGCGCTCTCTCGGGCATATCGCTCCGTCGGCGAGAGCGAGGACGGCGAGAAGCGCCTCCGCCTTGCGCGTCGGCAGCACGACGGCGCGATCCCCGTCCGCAAGGCGGGCCTCAAAGCCGCCGAGAAGGCGAAGACCGACTACGGCCATCGGTGCGAGCGGGCCTCCGTGAATTGCTCCGGCGAGCATGCGGGAGCGTGCGGCGAGCGTCAAAACCGCAAAGGCCCGTGTTTTTGACGCGCCTTTGAGGGCGGCTTTGAGCCGGGCGGGAGGCCTGCCGGGCAGGTTGCTGACCGTGAGCCGGCCAACTGAGGGCCGGCTTCCACACCACCCATCACAGAGGAGAGCGAGATCGCCATGAGCACCACTAACGCACCGACCATGCCCGCGCCCCAAGGGTCGCAGGCCCAGCCCGTGCCGGACCTCACCGCCGTGAAGACGAGGCAGCAGGCGGCCTGGTCCGCCGGCAACTACGCCGTGGTCGGCAGCACGCTGCAGATCGTTGGCGAGAGCCTTTGCGAGGCCCTGGACCTCTGCTCCGGCGAGCGCGTGCTCGACGTGGCGGCAGGCAACGGCAACGCCACGCTGGCCGCGGCGCGGCGCTTCGCCGCGGTGACCTCCACGGACTACGTGCCGTCCCTGCTCGAGCGGGGTCGCGCGCGCGCCGAGGCGGACGGCCTCGAGGTTGCCTTCCGCGAGGCGGATGCCGAGGCGCTGCCCTTCGCCGACGGCGCCTTCGACGTCGTGCTCTCGACCTTCGGCGTGATGTTCACGCCCGACCAGGCGCGCGCCGCCGCCGAGATGGCGCGAGTGTGCCGTGCGGGCGGTCGGATCGGCATGGCGAACTGGACACCGGACAGCTTCATCGGCCAGCTGTTCAAGGTGCTCGGCCGCTACATCCCGCCACCGGCCGGCGTGCGTTCGCCGGCGCTCTGGGGCACCGAGGAGCGGCTGCAGGAGCTGTTCGGCGGCGCGGCCGCGTCTATCGCTGCGACGCCGCGCATCTTCAACTTCCGCTACCGCTCGCCGGCGCACTGGATGGAGGTGTTCCGCACCTTCTACGGCCCCGTGAACCGGGCCTTCCTCGCGCTCGACGTGCCGCGTCAGGCGGAGCTGGAGCGCGACATGCTCGACCTTCTTTCGCGCTTCGACCGTGGCGGGGAGCGCGGCCTCGTGGTGCCGAGCGAGTACCTCGAAGTCGTCGTGACGCGACGCTGACCCCTCAACAGACCCGAGACGAAGGAGAACGACCATGACCAAGCATCTTCTGCTGACCTGCGCCCTTGCTCTCCTGGGCCCTGCCGCGATGGCGCAGCAGGCCCCCCCTGCCGCCATGCCGCATGGCGCCGGGCAACCCGCGCACGGCAGGCCTGCCTCCGCCGCCCCGACGTTCCGGGCAACCGTACTGCTGGAGACGCCCCTGCTGGGCACCGAGGCGCGGACCTACCGGCTCTACACCGTGGACCTGGCCCCGGGCGGCGCGACGCCGCGCCACATGCATCCGGGCGACGAGATCGCCCTGGTGACGCACGGATCCGTGACCCTCGAGGTGGACGGCGAGCCGGCGCGCACGTTCGAGGTCGGCCAGACGTTCCACCCGCGCCCCATGATCCCGCATGTCGCGCGCAATGCCTCGACGACCGCGCCCGCGAGGGTCATCGTCACCAGCATCACGGAAGCGGGAAAGCCGAGCACGGTCATGGTGCCGTCGCCCCCGACCAACTGAGCTGCGGCGAGCGCCCCGAACGGACGATCCGTTCGGGGCGATTTTCATGATCATCAACGATGCAGGCTTCCACAACGTATCTGTCCGGCGAGTGCCGCCTACCGCGTTTGGGCGGAACCTGTACTGCGATCCTAACGGATACGAACAACGAGGTGGCCGCGGCAGAGACGATCAACTCCTCTTCGGCATTGGTCGCCCCTTTGTCGTGGAATGAAACGTGATGCTGGCGGGTGCCCGCGTCGAGCATACGTGCCGACCGGCCCTTCCCGTTGGCGATGCGCCCTTCCGCGTTGCCGCTCAAGGCCATCGCCGCGACCGGTGCATCGGATGATGAACCGGTACCATCACTTCCACGCATACCGGTTCTCTGCGCCGTTTGCGGCGCCCGCTACAGGACACTCGTACCCCTTCGGCCGCCCCCTCATCCGGGGCGACCACGAGACAGCCCAGACTAAAGGGACGACTGCGCCAATCACGGCGACGTCGACAACGTCTCGCCGAGCGACGGAGGGGTCGGCACGCTGCAACAGGAGGACGCGATGAGCGCGGTAAAGATCGAGGAATACCAGGCGATCACCGAGACCGTTCAGCACTACGTGGACGGCGGGAGGACCGGCAGGGGCGAGCTGATGAAGCCCGCCTTCCACGCCGACGCGACGATCTTCGGCTATGTCGGGCCTGATCTCTTCGCCGGCCCCATCCAGGGGTTGTTCGACTGGAACGACAGGAACGGCGCGGCGAAGGACGTGGTCGTGAACGTCACCATCCTGCAGGTCGTGGAGACCGTCGCCGTGGTGCGCGTCGAGGCCGACAACTGGACCGGCCAGCGCTACACCGACTTCCTGACGCTGCTGAAGGCCGATGGGCGCTGGAAGATCATGCAGAAGGTCTTCCACCACCACGCCGCCTGACGCCCTGGCCGGGCACCGCAAGCGTTGCAATGGCTACAGGATCGCCGATAGGCTCTCGGTCGCGTGATCGGCGCGCCCGGCCAACCGGGACCTCCGGGCCGCACCAGGGAGGCCAGCTCATGGCCGGAATCCGCGTCGCCGACAGATCCGACGAGCCCGGCGTCGTCGGCGTGATGACCCTGGCCTTCACGAATGATCCGGCCTGCCGGTTCATGTTCCCCGACCCGGTCCAGTACCTGACGTTCTTCCCGGACTTCGTGCGGCTCTACGGCGGCCGGGCCTTCGACCATGGTGGCGCCCACGTCATCGCGGGGAACGGCGGGGCCGCGATGTGGCTGCCGCCGGATGTGCATCCGGACGATGCGGCGCTCGATCACCTGATCGAACGGGGCGTCGCACCCGCCGCCAGGTCCGAAGTGCTTGCGGTCCTTGCGGCCATGGCGTCGTACCACCCGCAGGAGCCGCACTGGTTCTTGCCGCTGATCGGGATCGACCCGCGCCAGCAGGGCCAGGGGCACGGCATGGCCATGATGACCCACGGGCTCCAGGCCTGCGATCGCGACGGCAGGTCGGCCCACCTCGATTCATCGCATCCGGACAACGTCCCGTTCTATGAGCGCTTTGGTTTCGAGCGTCTCACGACGATCGAGATCGGCGGGCATCCACCGATGTTTCCCATGCGGCGTCACCCTCGATGAACCGATCGCCGCCACGGCGACGGGACGTCCAGCGGGTCTGACCGGAAGCGCCTTCTCATCAGGGCGGAGACCGACATGCAGCTTTCCTTCGAAGTCGACCCATCGGCGCCGTTCTCGCTGCAGAGCCAGCTGGTCGGGCAGATCAGCACGTCGATCACCACCGGGCGCCTGAAGCCGGGCACCCGGCTGCCGGGCACGCGCGCGCTCAGCGAGCAGCTCGGTGTCTCACGCAACACGGTCCTGCTGGCCTATGCAGGACTTGCCGCCGAGGGCTTCGTGGAAACGCGCGAAGGCGCCGGCACCTATGTGAGCCCGGCATCGCCCGAGCCGCCGAAATTCATCGCGCGCGCGAAGGCACCTGCGCCGCGCGCGAAGACATCCCCGGCCGCATCCGTGCAGCCCCCCCTCGTCTGCGATTTCGAGCTGGAGGGCATCGACCCCGAACTCTTTCCGAGCGCGGCCTGGCGCCGCCTCATGATCCGGCGGATGCAGAGCTCGCGCTTCAACCTCACTCGCGCCGGCGACCCCCAGGGCGCGCCGGAATTGCGCGAGGCGCTCTGCCGCTTCCTCGGCGCGACTCGCGGCATGTCGGTGGAGCCCGGCCAAGTCGTGGTCGTGTCTGGCATCCAGCAGGCGATGACCGCGGTGGGGCAGATGCTCGTGCACCCTGGCACGCCGCTCATCATGGAAGCGCCGGGGTGCAGCATGATCGCGCCGCTCTACCAGCGCTACGGCGCCGAGGTCCTGCCGGTGCCGGTCGACGCGGACGGCCTGATGGTCGATCGCCTACCGTCCTGCCGCGGGGGTGTGGCCGTCGTCACGCCGGCGCGGCACTTCCCGCTGGGCGGCACCATGCCGGCATCACGGCGGCGCGCACTGCTCGACTGGGCCGATGCCAGCGACGCCCATGTGTTCGAAGTCGATTTCGACAGCGACTTCCAGTACGAGGGCTCGCCCCAGCCATCCCTTCAGGCGATGGATCGGCGGGGATGCTTCATCTATGCGGGCTCCTTCGCGATGACGATCGGACCCGGCCTGCGCATCGGCTACCTGATCCTTCCGCATCACCTCGTGCAGCCGGCACTCGACGCCGTGTCCCTGCTGGAACACGCCTGGCCCATCCAGGGCATGGGCGCGCCGTGGCTGGACCAGGCGGTGCTGACGGACTTCATCGACAGCGGCGGCTACGACAAGCACCTGCGGACCCTGCGTCGGGCCTACATGGAGCGGCGCGATGCGATGGTGGCGGGTCTCGCCCGGCAATTCGGCGCGCCCGACCTGCTTGGCATGGCGTCCGGCACGCACCTCGCCTGGCGCATTCCTCGACATCTCCCGGATGCGGCGGCATGCGAAGCGCGCGCCCGCGCCGTGGGCATCGCGGTGCATACGTTGAAGTTCAGGACCATCTCCGGCGTCGAGACCCTGCCGGGCTGGGAACGCCACCTGCTGCTGGGCTTCGCGGCGCTGAAGCCCGCGGTCATCGCGACAATGCTCGACCGCTTCGCGGCATCGCTGCGTTGAGGGGCTGTCGCTGCCTGGGCTTATGAAGCCGCTTCCGGCGGAGTGGGGGCGGCAGATCAGGCCCGGTGCGCGCGTCACCCAGGCGTCGTAGCCGTTGTGAGAGCCGCAGGATCGCGGATACGCTTATAGCTCGATGGTCGGAGCGGCCATCTGGGAAATGCCTGCACCGCCTCGATGCTGCACGACCTGGAAGCGGGCGGGCGGACAGAGGCGAAATACATCCTGACGTGACTGTCCGAAGTGGCATCGCACGGAAGCGTGCCAAACGCCCTGCACGCGTTGGCGATCCTCAGGGCACGGGCCTACGACCAGCGGCGGGAAGCCGGGCGGCTGGCTGCTGCAAGCTGACCGAGAGGGAGGAACGGCGATGCGCATCCTTGTTCTGGGAGCAGGTGCCCTCGGCGGGTACTTCGGGGGCCGGGCGCTGGAGAAGGGCGCCGATGTCTCCTTCCTGGTGCGGCCCCGCCGGGCCGAGCAGCTGGCGCGCGATGGCCTGGTGGTGCGCGGCCCGCTCGGTGATTTCACGCGCCCCGTGACGGTACTGGCGCAGGCCGGCCCGGGCTTCGACGTCGTGCTGCTGACCGCCAAGGCCTATGACCTCGACGACGCCATCGGGGCGATCCGTCCAGCGATGCAGGCAGGCGCGGCGGTGCTGCCCGTGCTGAATGGCATGTCGCATCTCGACGCGCTGAACGCCGCGTTCGGCCGGGACCGCGTCTGGGGCGGGCTGGCGCACATCTCCGCCAGCCTCGGCGCCGACGGCACCATTCGCCAGGTCGGCGATTGGTGCGGGCTGTATTTCGGCGAACAGGACGGCCGCATGGACGGCCAGGCCACCGTGGTCCCCGACATCCTCGGCCGCATGTGGGAGAAGATGGTCACCATCGGCACGCTCGCCGCCGCCACGGTGCTGTTCCGCGCCGCGGTCGGCGACATCCTGCGCGCCGGCGGCGAGCCGTTCCTCGACCGGCTGCTGGAGGGCAACGCCGCTATCGCCGCTGCCAACGGGCATCCCTTGAGGGAAGCCTACAGACCGCAGATGCGGAAGCTGTTCGGCGACCGTGACAGCCCGATCACCGCATCCCTGATGAAGGACCTCGAGGCCGGCGGCCGCAACGAGGCCGACCACATACTGGGCTGGCTGGCCGCGGCCGGCGAACGCGCCGGGGTGGACACCACCCTTCAGCGGGCCGCCTGGGTGCATGCGAAAGCACAGGCCGAACGCCGCGCGCGGGAGGCGCGCGCCGCCAACTGACCAGAGGTCTGGCCCGGCGCTGCGGGCGCGCCGAGGTTCAGCCTGATCCACCTGCTGGCGCCGACGACACTGCTGGCCGTCGTGGCGGAGCACGACAGCATCATCCCGCTCGATGCGTGCGCAGCGCGGTGGGGCGGGCGGGCGAGCCCAAGCGGCTCGCCGTGCTGCCGATCGGCCATTTCGAGATCTACGAGGAGCCTTGGCGCGCACGGGCGGTGGAGGAAGCCGTCGCCTGGTGTCGTACCCATCTGTAGCGCGCCGCTCGGGCGCGCAGGTCATCGCGTTCCTTGTCCGACCCAGGCATGAACGCGGATCCCATCCGGTCCATCGGGACCTGGCGGATCACTCAGGCATGCCTGCTAGGCGATAGGCTTCGCTGATGCGTTGAATATACGCCTCGCTCTTGAACGGCCCCCTGACGCTCAGAGTGGAAAGCCGCACATCCGGCGCAAGGCGCAACATCTCCGCCATCGTGGCGCGCGCCTCGTCCAGCCGACCAGCCAGCGCCAGGGCAGCGGCAAGTGTCCGAAGTGCCTGCACAGAGTTGGGGTTCTCGCCGACCGCGCGCCTGCCCCAGGCGACGGCGTCCTCGTGGCGACCGGCCTGATTGTGCGCCAGGGTCAGTTGATGGAGGAACGCGTAGCGGAACGGGTCGCGAGGACTGAGGCGAAGCGCGCGCTCCGCGCTGGCTATCGCGCTGTCGGTATCACCGTGCAGGTTGCTGACATATGCTGCAAACCCCCAAACCCTGGCCGAGTTCGGGTTGAGCGCGGAGGCGCGAGCTATCAGAACAGCGGCAGCGTCCGGATCCATGCCCGCGTAGGCCAGGGCGAAGGCTGCGCCGCAGAGTGCGGTCGTATCATCTCGGCCGTGCTCGACCGCCAGCCGCGCCACGCGCCGCGCTTCGGCGATCTCCTCCGTGGGGGGTACCCGGACGCCGGCGGCCTTCAGCAGCGATATGCACTGCCCCAGCATCCCATAGGCGGCGCCGAAGCCAGGGTCGATCTCAACCGCGCGCGAGAACAGTGACTTCGCTTCGAGCAAGCTTTCGGTCTTGGGGAGATTCATCAGCGCCAAGCCCTGGAGAAAGAGATCATATGCGCTGAGGTCTTGAGCACCCTTCCTCAGGACACGATCAATCTCGGCGCGCTGCAGGCTCGGCTCCAGCGCGCCCGCCACCGCTTCCGTCACGCGGTCCTGCAGCTCGAAGACATCGTCCAGCGCCGCATCGAAGCGCTCCGACCAGAGCTGCCGGCCTGTCTCCGCCTCGGCAAGCTGGCAGGCAATGCGCACCCTGCCACCGGCCTTGCGCACGCTGCCTTCCAGCACGTAGCGCACGCCAAGCTCACGCCCCACCTGGCGCACATCCATCGCCCGGCCCTTGTAGGTGAAGGCGGAATTGCGCGCGATGACGAAGAACGAGCGGATGCAACCGAGGGCCGAGGTGATCTCCTCCACCATGCCATCGGCGAAGTAATCCTGCTCGGCGTCGCCCGACAGGTTGGCAAACGGCAGGACGACGAGGGACGGGCGGTCCTCCGGCGGGGTGAGTGGCTCGGCGACCGGAGGCACGGCGGGCGCGGCGTTGACCACGGCATCGAGCATGTAGCCCCGCCGCGGAACCGACCGCAGCACGCGCCCGTCCTCGTCGCCGATGGCGCGCCGTGCATCCCGCACAGCCTGGAACAGGCTGTCCTCGGTGACGGTCACGCCGGGCCACACCGCATCGAGCAACGCGTCCTTGGAGACTGTCCGCCCGGCCTCGCGCGCCAGGGTGCGCAGCAGGTCGAAGGGCTTGGGCGCCAGCGGCACCTCGGCGCCGGCCGCGTTGCGCAGGCTGCCGCGGCCGAGGTCGAGCGTGACGCCGGCGAAGTGCAGCACCTCCTCCTCGGCCTTCTCCGCCATGCGTCCCGCCATCCGTTCAGAACTCGGGGGATCATACACAAAGCATCGGCGGAAGGTCAGGCGCCGCTCAGGACGCGCGGCGGCGGTGCGGGCGATGGTCTGGCCACGCCCGGCGCGGTGCCGGGTCGCTGACAACGGAGACGACGATGAGCGCGACGACGAACCTCTCCCCGATCCTGATCCCGGCGGCACCGGTGCGCGGCACCTGGCGTGGGCGGCTCGCGGGCTGGCTGGCGACGCTGCGGCAGCGCAGGGCGGAGGTCGACCTGCCGGCCTGCCTGAGCCCGCATATGGCCCGCGACCTGGGGCTGCCCCCCGGCCCCTCCTACGACGACCGCATCTGGGAGACAGGCGGGCTGGCGTGGCGTTGACATCCGGGCGGCCGCCGAGACCACGAACTGTTCGCGGCCCGCTGAATCTTGCCCAAGCGAAGCCGATGGGCTCGTAAGGTCAGCGTTACCGTCATCGCGCGACGACCGTGGGGCGGGGCAATGCCGGGAAGAAGAAAACCAACCCCTGGGAGGGACGTCCATGCTGTTCAGCATCACCGCGAACTACACCCCGCAGGCCATCAATGCCCTGATGGCCAATCCCGACGCGAACCGCGCCGAAGCGATCAAGCGCCTGCTCGAGGCGGCCGGCGGCAAGCTGGTCTCCTTCTACAGCACGCAGGCGGAAGGCCCGGGCGTCCTGGTGATCTGCGATTTGCCGGACCTAGCGGCGGCTGCGGCCGTCGGTGGGGTCGCCCTGGCGGCCGGCTCGATCCACAACTACCGCCTCACGCGGCTGATGACGCCCGACGAGGTGAAGCCGATACGCAAGAAGGCGGCGCAGCTCAAGGCAGCCTACGCGGCGCCGTCGTAGCGCCGCGGCGTCCGGAAGGCGGCCGCGTGCCGCCTTCCACCACGGTCGGGCCCGCGGCGCCCAGCCGCGCGCCCGACCGTGGCGCGGGATCGCCGATACGTTCATCGCCAGAAGGCCAGGCCGGCTGGCCATCCAGGGATTGTCGGGTCAGGAGAGTCGGCCATGCGCATCGCCTTCACGATGGACGATCTCCCGGTCTATCCCCACCTAGCTTTGCCCGAGGGCTACACGCCAGCGTCAGTTGCCGACAGCATCATCGCGGGTCTCCATCGTCACAAGGTCGAAGGCGTCTACGCGTTCGCCAACTCATGGCCGCTCGATGTCGATCCGCAGACCGCGACGGTATTCGATGCGTGGATCTCCGCCGGTCACCCGATCGGCAACCATACGCATAGCCATCCGCTGTTGAACGACGTCAGCGGCGACGCCTTCATCGCGGACATCACGGCCGCGGACGAACTGCTGAAGCCCTGGCTCGATCGCGCGCCGCAGAAGCTCTTCCGGCATCCCCTCAACCTGTGGGGCAACACCGAGGCGAAGCGCTCGGCCGTCAATGCCCACATCGCGCGGCTCGGCTACACGCCGGCGGACGTGACGAGCTTCTTCTTCGAATGGGAGTGGGACCGGGCATGGCGCTGGCTCATGCAGACGGGAAAGACGACGGAAGCGGAGGCCCTCAAATCGGAGTTCGTCGACTTCTGCATCGTGCAACTTGCCTATGACCAGAAATGCTGCCGGGAGGTCTTTGGCCACGACGTCACCGGCATCGCGCTTGGACATTTCGTCGCCTTCCTGGCCGAGGTTGTCGACCCGCTGATGGGGCGCCTGCGCCGCGAAGGCATCGAGATCGTGCCCTTGGCGGAAGCGCTTGCCGATCCTGCCTATGAGCGCGTTGGCTCGCTCGTCACCAGCAGCTTCCAGGTCTATCAGCAGAAATTATCGGCGGCTGCAGGCAAGGAGCTGGCGTCGGTCGCGCCGTCATCCAAGGACTTGATGAAGCGCGTGTTCGCCTTGGCCGAACCGTTGCGCCCGGCGCGTCGCGGGCAGCTGGTCCAGAACAAGCGCGGACCGAACCCGTGAAGGCATACGCTTGCCCAGATCGCGGCAGCCACGAACGCGTCAATGACAGCCTAGCGTCACATCGGCTGGGCGGGGGTGCAGTGCGCGAACGCTCGGCCGGGAACCGCTTTGATCGGAAAAAGCTCGCCAGGCAGATCGATGGCTGCGTAGCGTAGTTGAAGAGATCTGCGAATTGCATGACCAAAACCCACTAACCTTCGAAAAAATCGGGGCGGTTCCATGCCGGGGCAAGCCAGAGAATGGAGACATCCATGCTGCGCGATCGTTATGGCAACGAGGTCGCCACATCATCGTCGCAAGCGCGCGACCTCTACATCACAGCGCTGGACTCGCTCCTGGCCGGCGCGCCGCGGATGGCCACCGACTTCGAGCAGGTCGTCGAGACCGATCCCGGCTTCGCGCTGGGCCATTGTGGTCTTGCACGGGCCCGCGCGATCTCGGGCGACGGAGCAGGCGCCCGCACCGCGATCGCCGAGGCGCGCAGGCTTGCCGACGGACTTCCCGACAAGCAACGCTCGCACATCAACGCAGTCGGCCTCCTGATCGACGGCAAGGCGGCCGAGGCGGGTCGCGCCGTCCGGGCGCATGTCGCCGAACACCCGCGCGATGCGCTAGTGGCCCAGATCTGCACCAGCGTGTTCGGGCTCATCGGTTTCTCCGGCCAACCCGGCCGCGAAGCCGAATTGCTGGCCTACACGGCATCCCTGCTGCCGCATTACGGGGAGGATTGGTGGTGCCTCAGCCAGCATGCCTTCTCGCTGTGCGAAGTGGGTCGCATCGACGAGGCCTCCGCGACGGTCGACCGGTCGCTCGCCCTCAACCCGCGCAACGCGCATGCGGCCCATGTCCGCTCCCATGCATCCTACGAGGCGGGCGACCGGGCCGCCGGCCTCGCCTATCTCAGGGATTGGCTGGAAGGCTATGACCGCAGGGGCCTGCTGCATGGCCATCTGTCGTGGCATGTTGCGCTCTGGGCGCTCGAACAGGGCGACATCGGCATGATGTGGCAGATCATCGATGCCGACGTGGCGCCAGGTGCGGCCAAGGGCCTGCCGATCAATGTGCTGACCGACACGGCGTCGATCCTGTATCGCGCCGAATTGGCAGGCGAACCCGTATCGCCGGACCGCTGGCGGCAGGTCAGCGCCTACGCCAAGCAGTTCTTTCCCAAGGCTTCGCTGGCCTTCGTCGATGTCCATGTCGCGCTGGCACACGCGATGGCCGGGGACACCGACGCCCTTGCGTCCATCGTGGCGAACCCGGCTGGTCCCGCTGCCAGCCTCGTGCGTGCCTTCGCCGAAGCCTATGGCGCGATCGCGCGGCAGTCATGGGAGGAGGCCACGGCGCATCTCACCGACGCCATGGCGGACCACGCGCGGATCGGCGGCAGCAGGGCACAGCGGGATCTCCTCGAATTCACCCTGCTGGGTGTCTTGCTGCGGCAGGGGCATGCCGAGGAGGCGCGTCGCCTGCTTGCCCTGCGCCGTCCTGCACTCGCCGGCTCCGCACCTGTCCGCGGGCTGCACAGCTGAGCGTCGAGGGACATGGCATCCATTCAGCGTGCCGGGAAGCTGGCGAAGCACTTCACGGTCCAGGAAGCCACACGTGCCCCGGCAGCGCGCAAACACTCTCCGCCAGCCGCTCGGCATCCTCGGCGACGCCGATGAGGAAGGCCGAGCTGAACTTCGACAGAAAATGCAGGCCGAGGAAATAGAGGCCCTGGAACCGTGTCACACCCTTTTCGTGCACCGGCGCACCGCGCTCATCGAAAGCGGGAATGTCGATCCAGCCGAAATCGAGGTCGTAGCCTGTCGCCCAGATGACGGTGCCGATGCCGTCGGCGCGGAAATCCAGGCGCCGGATCGGGTCATGCATCGCGGCCGGGGTCGGCATGATCACGCGCGCCGCCGGATCCTCCGGCAGCCGCATCCCTGTCCGCGCGATATGCGCGTCCACGAAGTCGAGAAACGCGAG
>NZ_STGD01000003.1 GCF_005222755.1 Roseomonas sp. HF4 | reverse complement strand
GCTTTCGCAGCGGGCCGACGACACTACCGACATCCCGGCAACCCGTCAACCCCCCGCATCAGCGGCGTGACGGGCTTCTAGGCCCAGCAGGAAAACGGGTCAAGCCCCACAAGGCCAGGGCGCATAGTTCGCATGCAGATCTGCGGAAAACTGCCGATTTCGGAGCCCTAGCCGCGCGCAGACTCCGTGGCGACCGGGGGAGACGCATCCCCCTCGCCGAACCGAACCGGCACAATACTCCGTCGGATCCCACTTCGACGCCGTTCCCCGCGCGTGCGAGGTTTCCCAGTCGCAATCGCGGGCGCCTGGTCGCACATGCTCAACGGCAACGGCTGCCGCCACCATGCATCCGCCACACGGCCGTGTAAGGCGTGCGCGGCGTCCGGTCGAAACCACGCGTCGCGATCCGAGCCACACCAACAGTCAAGCCGCATCCACACGAACCTGCTCGCCAACAAAGCCGCGTGTCGCAATCCCGAGCAGGTCGGGCGACGGGTCACCGACCTGCGCGTGGACGAAGCGCGCGGGCCGCCGGCCGGAGGATCGCAATACCAAGGCCGGACGCGCAGGCCCTCCTGAGACGTCCACATATTGTGACACAACGCGCGCACACTTCTCTTGACGACCTCCCTTCGTCCGGCGGAGGCTCCCAATTGTCGAGGGAGATCGCCATGACCGACCAGCCCACCCCGACCGAGGTCAGCATCAGGGGCCGCTTCGTCGGCATGAGCATTCTCGGTAGCGCAGTCGTCCTCGTGATCTTCCTTGAAAACCTCCGAGTCATTGCCTGGCTGCCCTACGTCCTCCACATCCTTGGGGTCGCGCTCGCGCTCGCCATAGCGGTCCCGATGCTCTTCTTCCGGCGCCCCGTGGACCACGCCCGCCGCACTTGACGCGGCCCACCGCCGGGGTCGACGCTTCCCGCAACGACAAACGAAGGGAAGCCTCCATGCCGGGATTTCGCGCCTCCGCGCTCGCCGCCGCCGCCGCACTTGCCTTGGGCGCCCCGCCTGTCGCCGCGCAGCGGACGCTCACAATCGGCGCCTCCTCTGCTCCCACGGGCATGGATCCCCACTACCACTCCTCCAACATGAACAATGCGCAGCTGCGCCAGGTCTTCGATCTGCTGATCGACCTCGACAGCAGTGGGCGGTTCGTGCCGCGCCTGGCGGAATCCTGGCGCGCAATCGACGATCGCACCTGGGAATTCCGCTTGCGCGACGGCGTCCGCTTCCATGACGGCACGCCGCTGACGGCCGAGGATGTCGCCTTCTCCTACGCCCGCGTGCCGACGGTGCCGAACAGCCCCGGCCCCTTCACGCCAGCCGTCCGACTGATCGAGCGGGTCGAGGTCGTGGACCCGCGCACGATCCGCTTCGTAACGCGCAATCCGCATCCCTTCCTCGAGCACGACATCGCGGCGGTCTTCATCCTCTCGCGCAGCATCCACGCGACGGCGGCGCTCGCCGACTTCAACGCCGGGCGCGCCATGATCGGGACCGGCGCCTATCGCCACGTCTCCTACCAGATCGGCGAGCGGCAGGAGGTCGTGCGCAACCCGGACTACTGGGGTCCTGCCCAGCCCTGGGACCGCGTTGTGACACGCGTCATCTCGAATGCCGGCGCGCGGTCGGCGGCGCTGCTCTCGGGCGATGTCGACGTGATCGACAGCGTACCGTCGCAGGACGTCCCGCGCCTCGAGCGGGAGCCGCGCATCGCCGTCTTCGGTATCGAGGCGAACACCACCTCCTACCTTTTCCCCGACGCGGTGCGCGAGACGACCCCCTTCGCGACGGACAAGCAGGGCCGACCGCTCGCGACCAACCCCCTGGCCGATCTGCGCGTGCGCCGCGCGCTGTCCATGGCGATCAACCGCCAGGGCATCGTGGATCGCCTGCTGCAGGGTCAGGGCAAGCCCGCCGACCAGTTTGCGGCGCCCGCGTTGCAGGGGCGCGCGCCCGGCCTGCCGCCGCTCGCCTACGACCCCGCCGCAGCCCGCGCGCTGCTGGCCGAGGCCGGCTGGCCG
Source organism: Roseomonas sp. HF4 (assembly GCF_005222755.1). Classification (GTDB taxonomy): domain Bacteria; phylum Pseudomonadota; class Alphaproteobacteria; order Acetobacterales; family Acetobacteraceae; genus Neoroseomonas. Next base: position 384,785 of record NZ_STGD01000003.1, on the reverse strand, counting down.
GACGGCTTCCGTCTCACCATCCATAGCCCCAATGGCTGGTTCGCCGGCGATTCCGATGTAATGCAGGCGATCGCGCAGGGCTGGACGCGCATCGGCATCGAGACGCGGGTCGAGGTGCTGCCGCCGGCCAACCTGTTCGGCCGGGCGACGGCGCGCGAGTTCTCGGTCTTCATGACGACTTTCACGGCCAACTACGCCGCCAACATGCTGCGCCAGGTCGTGATGACCCGCAGCCCCGAGGCGGGCACCGGCCCCTTCAACCGCCAGCGCTGGTCGTCGCCCCGCATGGACGAACTGGTTGCTCGCGCCATGGTGACGATGGACACCGCCGAACGCGACCGGATCACCGCCGAGGCGCTGCGCATGGCGACCGAGGAACTCGGCGTAATCCCAGTGCATTTCCTGCGCCTGACCTGGGCGACGCAGCGCGCGCGCGTCCGCTACGAGCCGGATCCGCGCTGGTACACCAACGCGCTGCTGTCGCACCCGGCGAACTGAGCGCCGCGCGACGCGGCGCTTGACGCGCGCGCGGCGCGCGGCCGAGGCTTCCCCCGACGGCCCGCGACAGACCGGGCCGCGTGGAGGAAGGCGATGCACTTCGGCATGAAGGGCGCCGCGCTCGCGGCGCTGGTGGCGTGTGCCGTTCCGGCGGCCGCCCAGCGGACGCTGACCATGGGCGTGCAGACGCCGCCCTCGGCACTCGACCCGCACTACCACAACACGACGAACAACACGATGATGCTCATGCAGATCTATGAGCGTCTGTTCGAGCTCGACAACAATGCGGTGCCGCAGCCGCGGCTCGCGGAATCGATGCGCGCCATCGACGACCGCACATGGGAGGTGAAGCTGCGCCAGGGCGTGCGCTTCCACGACGGCACGCCACTCGAGCCGGACGACATCCCCTACACTTTCGCCCGCATCCCGACCGTGCCGAACAGCCCCGCGCTCTACACGCCGGCCGTGCGGACCATCAGCCGGGTCGACATCGTGGATCCGTCGACCATCCGCATCCACACCCATGAGCCCAATCCGCTGATGCGCTTCGACATGGCGGCGCCCTTCATCCTGTCGCGCCGCATCCATGGCCAGAACCCGGCGACGAGCGACTTCACCAGCGGCCGCCTCGCCATCGGCACCGGCCCCTATCGCCTGGTGTCCTTCGCACAGAACGAACGCATGGAGATCGCCCGCAATCCGACCTACTGGGGCCCGCCCGAGCCCTGGGACCGCGTCACGATCCGCTTCATCCCGCAGGCCGCCTCGCGCGCCGCCGCCCTGTTGGCGGGCGAGGTCGACCTGATCGACTACGTGCCCGTGCAGGACGTGGAGAACCTGCGTCGCGACCAGCGCTTCGCGCTGTTCGAGGTGGACAGCGTGACCTTCGTCTACCTGTTCCCGGATTCCATGCGCGATGCCTCCCCCTTCGTCGCGGACCGCCAGGGCAACCCGCTGCCGCGCAACCCGCTGGCAGACCACCGCGTGCGCGAAGCCCTGTCGCTCGCCATCAACCGGGAGGCCATCGCGACGCGTCTCTACCAGGGCCTCGCGACACCGGCCGACCAGTTCGCCGCGCCGATCGCCGAGCACCGCCTGCCGACGCAGGGCCCGCTGCCGCACGACCTCGCGCGCGCCCGAGCACTGCTTGCCGAGGCCGGCTACCCGGAGGGCTTCCGCCTGACCATCCACGGCCCGAACGGCTTCTTCCCCTCCGACCAGAACCTGCTGCAGGCGCTGGCGCAGCAATTCACCCGCGCGGGCATCGAAACCACGGTGCAGGCGTTGCCGCCGGCGAACCTTTTCACCCGGGCGACGAACCGCGAATTCTCGATGTTCATGACCTACTTCAGCAGCTACCTGACCATCAACCCGCTCCGCCAGGTGGTGGCGACGCGCAATCCGGACCTCGGCCTCGGTCCCTTCAATCGGCAGCGCTATTCCAACCCTGCAATCGACGATCCGGTGCGCCAGGCGTTGACCACGATGGACCCGGAGCGGCGGCAGATCCTCACGCACCAGGCCGCCCGCGCGCTGCTCGAGGACAAGGGCGTACTGCCTGTGATCTTCCTGCGAAACACATGGGCTGGTCGCCGCGACCGAGTCGTCTACGATCCCTCCCCGGTCAACCACACTTCGGCGGTGCATGCGCGCCCGCCCGGGTGACACCGTGAGAGAGACAGACGCATGCCCGAGCCCGAAGCCCGCGCCATCATAGCAGCCGCCATCGACGCGGGCTTCGACAGACAGGTGGAATTCCTGCAGGAGCTCGTGCGCTTCCCTTCCCTGCGGGGGCGGGAGGCGCCGCTGCAGGACTGGTTCGCGCGCCAGATGGCAACCCGAGGCTATGCGGTAGACCGCTTCACAATCGCCGACGTCCCAGCGCATCCGAAGATGGCACCGATGGTGGGGGTGGATCCGGCCGGCAGCGTCCAGGTCGTCGCCGCGCACCGACCGCCCGGCCCGACCGGCCGATCGCTGATCCTGCAGGGCCATATCGACGTCGTGCCGGAAGGCCCGCACGAGATGTGGACCTACCCCCCCTACTCCGCGACCATCCGCGACGGCTGGATGTACGGGCGCGGCGCGCACGACATGAAGTCCGGCGTCGCCTGCATGGTCTTCGCCATGGACGCGATCCGCGCGGCCGGCTTCGAGCCAGCGGCCGATGTCTACGTGCAGACCGTGACGGAGGAGGAGAGCACCGGCAACGGCGCGCTGGCCGCGCTGCTGCGGGGCTATCGCGCCGAGGCCGCGCTTGTGCCCGAGCCCACGGGCCACACCATCACCCGCACCCAGACCGGCACCATCTGGTTCCGGCTCCGCGTCCGCGGCGTGCCGGTGCACGTGGCCGTCGCACAGGATGGCACGAACGCGATCATGTCCGCCTATGCGCTGATCAACGCGCTCTATGCCCATACGCGGGCGCTGAACGAGGCCGCGCGCGGCAATCCCTGGTATGCCGACATCAGGGACCCGATCAAGTTCAACCCCGGTATCATCCGCGGCGGCGACTGGGCGAGCAGCACGCCCGCCTGGTGCGAGGTGGATTGCCGCATCGGCCTCGTGCCCGGCACGACGCCCGAACAGGCCATGGCCGGCATCGAGGCCTGCGTGAAGGCCGCCGCGACCGGCGATTCCTTCATGGCGAACAACCCGCCCGAGATTGTCTGGACGGGCTTCCAGACCGACCCCTACGTCCTCGAGGCCGGCAGCGAGGCGGAAGCGGTCCTCGCCGCTGCCCATGCCAGCGTGCATGGCGGCGCCATGCCGGAACGACGCACCACGGCGGTGAACGACACGCGATACTACGGCCTCTATTTCGGCTTCCCGGGCCTCTGCTACGGTCCCAGGGGCGAAGTGGCGCATGGCTTCGACGAGCGCACCTCGATCGAGGACCTGCGCATGTGCACGCGGACCATCGCGACCTTCATCGCCGACTGGTGCGGACTGCGCCCGCGCGGCTGACGCGCGGGACATCGGGGGGAAACCGGAGTGTACGACTACGTGATCGTCGGCGGCGGCTCCGCCGGATCGGTGCTGGCGCACCGGCTTTCGGCGTCGTCCGCGCACCGGGTGCTGCTGCTCGAGGCCGGGCAGGACACGCCACCCGGCAAGGTGCCGGCAACGATCCTCGATACGTATCCGGGCCAGGCGTATTTCGACCCGCGCTTCCACTGGACCGAGCTCAAGGTCCGCACGCAGGTCGTCTCGCACAACAACCCGGACGCCGAGCGCCCGCCGCTGCGCAAGTACGAACAGGCGCGCGTGCTCGGCGGCGGGTCCTCGATCAATGGGCAGATGGCCAATCGCGGCGCGCCGCACGACTACGACGAATGGGAGGCGCGTGGCGCCCGCGGCTGGAACTGGGACGCGGTGCTGCCTTACTTCAAGAAGGTCGAGCGCGACCTCGACTTCGGCAACGAATGGCATGGGCGGGACGGTCGCATCCCGGTCCGCCGCGTGCCCGAAGCGCAATGGCCCGTCCATGCAAGGGCCGCCGCCGAAGCCTTCCGCCAGGCGGGCTTCAAGGCGCTGCCTGACCAGAACGGCGCCTTCGAGGACGGCTTCTTCCCCCTAACCGTCAACGTGACGGAGACCGAGCGGGTCTCGGCCGCCATCGGCTACCTCGACGCCGAGACACGGCGGCGCCCGAACCTCACCATCTCGACCGAGACGCAGGTGATGTCCCTGATCTTCGAGGGGACGCGCTGCGTCGGTGTCCACGCGTTGGTGGGCGGCGAGGAACGGGAGTTCCGCGGGCGGGAGGTCATCCTCTGCACCGGCGCCATACATTCGCCCGCACACCTCATGCGCGCGGGCATCGGCCCGGCCGGCCACCTGAAGGAGCACGGCATCGCGGTGCGCGCCGACCTGCCAGGCGTCGGCCAGGGTCTGATGGACCATCCCGCCATCTCGCTGTCCTGCTTCGTCCAGCCCGAGGCGCGGCTGAACCGGACCGCGCTCCGCCGGCACATGGTCGTCGGGCTACGCTTCTCCTCCGGTATCGAGGACGCGCCCGCCGGGGACATGTTCATGTCGGTGGCGAGCAAATCCGCCTGGCACGCGGTGGGCGAGCAGGTCGGCTCGATGCTGACCTGGGTCAACAAGACCTATTCCCAGCGCGGGCAGGTGCGCCTCGCCTCGACCGACTGGCGGGCGCATCCGGAGGTCGAGTTCAACCTGCTGTCGGACCGCCGCGACCTCGAAAGACTGATGATCGGGTTCCGCCTCGCGGCCACCCTCAGCCTGAGCCCGCCGCTCGCGGCCGTGACAGCCGACCCCTTCCCCGCCTCCTACTCCGACCGGGTGCGGCGGATCGGGGTGGTCAACACGAAGAACCGCATCCTGACGTCGATCATCGCCAGGTTCCTGGACGGGCCGGCGGCGCTCCGCCGCGCCTTCATCGACCGCTTCGTGATCGAGGGCTTCCGCTTCCGGGAGGTGATGGAGGACGAGGAGGCGCTGGAAGCCTTCATCCGCAAGGCCACGATCGGCGTCTGGCACGCCTCCTGTTCGTGCCGCATGGGGGCCGAGGAGGACCCCATGGCGGTGGTGGACACCGAGGGCCGCGTCCGGGGCGTCCAGGGCCTCAGGGTCGTGGATGCCTCCGTCTTCCCGGTGGTGCCCAGTGCCAACACGAACTTCCCGACGCTCATGACGGCCGAGAAGATGGCGGACGCGATCCTGGCCGGCAACGCCTGACGCCCGCTTGCCACGCTTGTCGTCCCAGGCACGCCACGTGCATTCTGTCCTGCCGGCAGGTCGCCACAGGGACGGCCGGCGGGGACACATTGGGAGACATAATATGACGAATCTCGGCACCCGCCTCGCGGGTGTTGCCGCAGCAGCGGTCATTGCCTGGACGGGCCAGGCGCTGGCGCAGCAGACCCCGACCGACACGGTCGCCGCGATCCGTGCCCGCGGGCAGCTGATCTGCGGTGTCTCGGTCAACGCGCCGGGCTTCGCCCTGCCGGACAGCCGCGGCGAGTTCCGCGGCCTCGACGTCGACACCTGCCGCGCCGTCGCCGCCGCGATCCTGGGTGATGCGACCAAGGTGCGCTTCGTGCCGAGCACCGCCGTCCAGCGCTTCCCGATGCTGCAATCGGGCGAAGTGGACATGCTGGCGCGCAACACGACATGGACGCTGGGCCGCGAGGCCTCGCTCGGCCTCGCCTTCGCCGGCATCAACTTCTACGACGGCCAGGGCTTCATGGTGCGGCGCGCCTCGGGCGTGACCTCGGCCCGGCAACTCGACGGCGCCACGGTCTGCGTGCAGCCGGGCACCACGACCGAGTTGAACCTCTCGGATTATTTCCGCGCCAACCGGATCCGCTTCACCCCGGTCGTGATCGAGAGCGTCGAGGAAATCCGCGCCGCCTTCGTCGCCGGCCGCTGCGACGCCTACACCAATGACGCCTCCTCGCTCGCCTCCTTCCGCGCGACGCGCACGACGGATGCGGACACCTTCGTCCTGCTGCCCGAGATCATCTCGAAGGAGCCGCTCGGCCCGGTGGTGCGCAAGGGCGACTGGCGCTTCTTCGACATTGTCCGCTGGGCGCTCTACGCGCAGATCGCGGCCGAGGAACTGGGCGTGACCAGCGCGAATGTCGAGGAGATGCAGCGCACCAGCACCAACCCCGACATCCAGCGCCTGCTGGGGCGCTCGGGCGACCTAGGCCGCGCCATGGGCATCGAGAACGAGTGGGCCGTCCGCATCATCCGCCAGGTCGGCAACTACGGCGAGATGTACGAGCGCAGCATCACCCCGATCGGCATCCCGCGCGGCGTGAACAACCTCTGGAACAACGGCGGCCTGCACTACGCTCCGCCGATCCGCTAGCGCAGCGCCCGGTCGGACAGGACCGCCGCGCGGTCCCGCCGACCGGTCGTGAACCGCCCTGGATTGCATGTTTTCCGCGAACGGCCTCTTGATTAGAGGATTGCGTCTGATCGGATAGCCGCCCAGGTCCGGGCGGGGGTGGGGGGCGGCAGTGTCGCCCTCCCGCCAGCCAGCGACGACGTTCTCGCGTCTTCCGACACCGCCCAGCGGCGATCCCATGCCCGGATTCAGCAAGGGCGGCGAGCATTCCTGCCGCCGCCCTTCCGCAAGGCCCATTTCCTGCGGGCCGGTTCAGCCCACGGTGAGGCGACGCTCCGCGACCTGCTGCTTCATCGACTTCTGCAGCTTCTCGAAGGCGCGCACCTCGATCTGGCGAACGCGTTCGCGGCTGATGCCGTATTGCTGGGATAGTTCCTCCAGCGTCGTCGGCTCTTCCTTGAGGCGGCGCTCGATCAGGATATGCCGCTCGCGCTCGTTCAAGGTCTTGAGCGCCCCGTTGAGAAGATCGCGGCGGTTGGACATGTCCTCCCGCTCGGCAAGCTCGCTTTCCTGGCTCTCGCCATCGTCGACAAGCCAATCCTGCCACTCGCCCTCGCTGTCCGCCCGGACAGGCGCGTTCAGGCTGTGGTCGGGGCTCGCGAGCCGCCGGTTCATGTTGATCACGTCCTGCTCGGGCACTGCCAGGGCATGGGCGATCTTCGCGACCTGCTCGTCCCGAAGGTCGCCTTCCTCGAGTGCGGACATCTGTGCCTTCAGGCGGCGCAGGTTGAAGAACAGCTTCTTCTGCGCGGCCGTGGTGCCCATCTTCACGAGCGACCACGAGTGCAGGATGTATTCCTGGATGGCGGCGCGGATCCACCACATGGCGTAGGTGGCCAGCCGGAAGCCGCGCTCGGGGTCGAAGCGCTTGACCGCCTGCATCATGCCGACATTGCCCTCGGAGATCAGTTCCCCGACCGGAAGGCCGTAGCCGCGGTAGCCCATGGCGATCTTGGCAACGAGGCGCAGATGCGAAGTGACCAGCTTATGCGCGGCCTTCTCGTCCCCCTCGTCCTTCCAGCGACGCGCGAGGGCGAGTTCCTCCTCCGGCGCCAGCATCGGGAATTTGCGGATGTCCTGGAGATAGCGGGAGAGGTTTCCTTCCGTCGCCATCGGTATAGCCATGCTCGACGCCATGGTGCACCTGTCTCCTGTACCGGGCGACCCCCCCGTGACGGCGGGGACCGCGACCGACTACGCCTCGGTTGTGTCGCCTTCCTCAGGGCCCATTCGCCGGGCCGCCTTCCCCGGTCACGCGGGGCTGGCCGGACGGGGCACTTCGCGGCGCCCTTCGGAATCCGACGCCAACTGTGTAGCCCGGTCGGCTCCTCGGCGCAAGAAAAACCAAGTGAAATAGTCGGGTTACTGGTTGTTACCGTCCAGCAACGCGACGAGGGCGCGAAGGTCGGCGGGAAGAGGGCTTTCGAACGATAGCGGCGCGCCGGTTACGGGGTGGTTGAAGCCCAATGTAGCCGCGTGCAGCGCCTGGCGGGGAAAGGCGAGAAGCCCCGTGCGCGTCGCCTCCGGCAATCCGCGCGCGGCGGCGGGTGTTCGGCGGAGGTAGACGGGGTCCCCCACCAGGGGGTGGCCGAGATGCGCCATGTGCACGCGGATCTGGTGCGTCCGCCCCGTCAGCAACCGGCATTCGACCAGCGAAACGGCGGCGCCCCAGGCCCGCTGCACGGCGAAGCGCGTTGTCGCGGACTTGCCGCCGCGCTCCACGACCGCCATCCGTTTGCGATCTGCGGGATGACGCCCGATCGGCGCGGTAACCTCACCCTTCGAGGGCGAGGGCAGGCCCCAGGCCAAGGCCAGGTAAGCGCGATCGAGGTCGCGCGCGGCGAAGGCGTCGGACAAGGTACGATGGGCGCGTTCGGTCTTCGCAACGACCATCACACCGGAGGTGTCCTTGTCGAGGCGATGCACGATCCCCGGCCGCTTCTCCCCGCCGATGCCGGGCAGGTCTTCCCCGGCATGGGCAAGAAGGGCGTTGACCAGCGTGCCATCCTGGTTCCCGGGCGCCGGATGGACCACCAGACCCGCTGGCTTGTCGACGACGATGAGATCGCCGTCCTCGAACAGGATCGTCAGAGGGATGGCCTGCGGCCGGGGTCTTGCCGGCGCCGCCGGAGGGATGGTCACCGCGTAGCAGGCGCCGGCGCGGACCGCCTCGGACGGGTCCGTGAGCGGCAAGCCGTCGCGCGTCGCGTGCCCGGCCTCCATCAATGCCTTGACCCGCGAGCGGGAGAGCGAACCTATGGCGTCCGCGAGGAAGCGGTCCGCGCGGCGGCCGGCGGCTTCCGGCGACGCGACGGTTTCGACGCGTTCGGCTTCGAGGGGGGTGGATGTGGCGGCGCTCAAGGCTCTGGTGATCGGAATGGGGGTGCTGATCGTCGCCGGCACCGTGGCGCTCGTGGTGCTTCTCATCCAGCGGGCCGGCGGGGGTAGTGTCGCACGCCCGGGCTTCAGCGTCTCGCTCGACGCGCCGGAGGGCGCACGGATTTCGGGCGTCGCCGCCACCGACCGCGCCATCGCGATCTGGGTGACGCGGCCGGACGGCGATCGTGTTGTCCTGGTGGACCCGCAGAGCGGCCGGCGGACCGGCGAGATCAGACTGCACGACTGACAGGACGGCCCCGGTGGTGCATCGCAAGACCGACCTGCCCGAGAAGCCTTGCGCGGCCTGCGGCCGGCCGTTCGCGTGGCGGCGGAAATGGGCACGTTGCTGGGAAGACGTCCGCTTCTGTTCTGATGCGTGCCGGACGGGACGGCGCAACGCGGCCAGGCACCGGGACGGCGGGACGAAGAAGGGCGCTTGATCGCCCGGCGCGTCGGGGGTAGAAGCCCGCCTCCGGCCGATGTCCCCTTCGTCTAGAGGCCTAGGACACCGCCCTCTCACGGCGGTAACAGGGGTTCGAATCCCCTAGGGGACGCCACTTCGCGTCAATCCGACAGTAGACGACAAACCAGAAGCAAGGCCTGGAATTCCGACTACGGAATGACCTGCAGCTTCATGCGTGTTGCGTACTCTGGATGTCCCATCCCACGGCCGGCAGCGCACGCAATGCGCCCACACACTAGGATCCTCCGGGCCGCATCCGAGAAGCGCATGCGCCGCGTTCGCCACCAGCCGTTCCAGCCTCGCCCGCAACGTGCCGCGCCGCCTGCGGCACGTTGCCGCGGATCGGAGGCGACGATAGCGTGCCGAAGAAAGACTTCTGACGGAGCTGGCCACCGGTGACGCAGGCGCCCTCACGCTACCGCCTCGGCTTCGACATTGGCGGGACCTTCACGGACTTCGTCCTGCTCGATGCCGCCACCGGCGGCATCACGCTGCACAAATGCCTCACGACGCCACAGGACCCCGCGGAGGGCGCGCTCGCCGGGATCCGCGCCATCACGGCGGAAGCCGGCATCGCCGTCGCCGACCTGGGGGAGCTGGTGCACGGCACCACCCTCGTGACGAATGCCCTGATCGAGCGGCGCGGCGCGACCACAGGCCTTCTGACGACGCAGGGCTTCCGCGACGTGCTCGAACTCGGCATCGAGCAACGCTACGACATCTACGACCTCTTCCTGCGCTTCCCCGAGCCGCTGGTGCCGCGCCGGCGCCGCATCGAGATCGCCGAACGCATCGCCCATGACGGCACCGTCGTCGTGCCGCTGGATGCCGCGGCGGTGCGCGACGCCGGCGCCGGCCTGGTCGCGGAGGGTTGCACCGCCGTCGCGATCTGCTTCCTGCACGCCTACCGCAACCCGGCGCATGAGCGGCAGGCCGCCGCCATCCTGCGCGCCGCCTTCCCGGGACTGTCGGTCAGCGTATCGAGCGACGTGGCGCCCGAGATCCGCGAATACGAACGCTGCGTGACCACCTGCGCCAATGCCTTCGTGCAGCCGCTGATGGACCGCTACCTCGGCCGGCTGCTGCGCGACCTCGGCGCGCTCGGCTTCGCCGGCACGCTGCGGCTTATGCAATCCGACGGCGGCCTCTGCGCCCCCGAGGTGGCGCGCGCCTTCCCGATCCGCCTGCTGGAATCCGGGCCCGCCGGCGGCGCGCTCGCGACGGTGCTCTTCGCCCGCGCGGCAGGACTGCCGGATGCCCTCGCCTTCGACATGGGCGGCACGACCGCCAAGGCATGCCTGATCGAGAACGGCCGCGCCGAGGTCGCGCCGATGATGGAAGCGGCGCGCGTGCATCGCTTCAAGCGTGGGTCCGGCCTGCCGATCCGCGCACCGGTCGTTGACATGATCGAGATCGGCGCCGGCGGCGGGTCCATCGCCGGCATCGACGAGACCGGGCTGATCAAGGTCGGCCCCCATTCCGCCGGCGCCGATCCCGGCCCAGCCTGCTACGGCCGCGGCGGCACCGCGGTGACCGTCACCGACGCCAACCTGTTGCTCGGCTACTACGATCCGGGCTTCTTCCTGGGCGGGACCATGGCGCTCGACCGCGCCGCGGCCGAAGCCGCGCTGGCGGGGCTCGGGGATCGGCTCGGCCTGGCGGCGATCGAGGCCGCCTGGGGCGTCCATGCCGTGGTCTGCGAGGCGATGGCGGGCGCCGCGCGCGTGCATCTGGTCGAGAAGGGGCGCGACCCGCGGCGCTACGCGATGGTCGCGTTCGGCGGCGCGGGGCCAGCGCATGCGGCGCGCGTGGCGCGCATCCTCGGCGTGACCGAGGTACTGGTGCCGCCGGCCTCGGGCGCCGCCTCGGCGCTCGGCTTCCTGGCCGCGCCGCTGGCCTTCGAGCAGTCGCGCAGCCTGATTTCGCCGCTCGGGCCGGAGGCCGACTGGCCCGCTCTGAACGGGGCGCTGGCCGCGCTGGAGCAGGGCGGCCGCGAACGCCTGGCCGGCGCGGGCGTCGCGGCGGCGGCGATGCGCGTCGAGCGTTCGGCCGAGATGCGGCTTGTAGGGCAGCTGCACCAGATCGCCGTGCCGCTGCCCGACGGTGCGCTCGATGCCGCGCGGCTGCCGGAACTGCGCGCCGCCTTCGCCGAGACCTATGCGCGCCTCTATACCCGCGTGGTCGAGGGCGCCGCGATCGAGGTGCTGTCGCTGCGCGTGCGCGTCATCGGCCCGGACCCCGGCATTGCGGTGACCGGTGCCGTCGCGGGCGGCGACACCGGCGGCGCGGCGCTCAAGGGCCGGCGTCCCGCCTGGTTCGACGGCGCATTCAGCGACACGCCCGTCTATGACCGCTACCGCCTGGCGCCCGGCACGCGCATCGCCGGTCCCGCCATCATCGAGGAGCGCGAGGCGACCACCATCGTCGCACCGGGCGATACGCTCGAGGTCGATGCCGTGCGCAACCTGCGCATCACGGTCGCCGCCGCCGCCCGGGGCGAGGTGCTGGTCACGCCGGGCATGGCGCTGGAGGCGGCGAAGGCGCGCATCGAGGCCGACCCGATCGGGCTCGAGATCATGTGGTCGCGCCTGATCTCGATCGTCGAGGAGATGTGGCAGACCGTCTGCCGTACCGCCTATTCTCTGATCATCGCGGAAGCCCAGGACTTCGCGAACGAGATCCTGGACCCCGAAGGCAATCCGCTGGCGCATTCGCCCCGCGCCATGCCGCTGTTCAACCTGACGCTGACCCGCTGCGTGAAGGCGCTGCTGGAGCATTTCCCCGCCGAGACGCTGCGCCCCGGCGACGTGCTGGTGACCAACGACCCCTGGCTTTGTGCCGGCCACCTGTTCGACATCGCGCTGGTGACACCCGTGTTCCATCAGGGCCGCGTCGTCGCGCTGATGGGCACGGTCGGGCATGTGAGCGACATCGGCGGCGTGAAGGACCCGCTCTCGGCCCGCGAGATCTACGACGAAGGCTTCCAGATCCCTCCGATGAAGCTGCATGCGGCGGGTGTGCCGGACAACTCGCTGCTGCGCCTCATGGCGCAGAACATCCGCAACAGCGACCAGGTGCTGGGCGACGTCGAATCCATGGTGACCGCCAATGCGCTCGGCGCCGAACGGCTGGTCGCCTTCATGGCGGAATACGGGCTCGAGGACCTGGCGGCACTCGCCGCCGTGGTGCAGGGCCGCAGCGAGGCCGCGACGCGCGCCGCGATCCGCGCCGTGCCCGATGGCGTCTACGAAAGCGAGATCGAGAACCGTCCGCTCGGCGAGGTGTTGCGGTATCGTGTGCGCGTGCACAAGGCGGGCGAGACGATCCATGTCGAGCATGTCGAGGCGCCGCCGACGCTGCCGCGCGGCGGGCTCAACTGCACGATGAACGTCACGGCGGCGCATTCCTCCTATCCGCTGAAATGCATGCTGACGCCGGGCGTGCGCGGCAATGCGGGCTGCTATGCGCCGATCAGCGTGGTCGCGCCGGAGGGATCCGCGCTGAACTGCCGGCCGCCGGCGGCGGTCGCCTATCGCACGCGGCTGTCCTGGTTCATCGGGCCTAACCTCTACCGCGCCCTGGCGCCGGCCATCCCGGACAGGGTGCAGGCCTTCACGGGCCTGCCCAAGGCCTTCGGCTTCTACGGGCGCAACATCCAGGGGCGCGTCGCGTCGGACCATTTCTTCATGGGCGGCGGCCAGGGGGCGTCTTCGCGCGCCGATGGCAGGTCCGGGCTGCTGTTCCCGACCAGCGCGGCGAATACGCCGGTCGAGCTGCTGGAAAGCCGAATGCCGGTGCTGGTGCTGGAAAAGGGGTTGGTCGCGGACAGCGGCGGGCCGGGCCGCCAGCGCGGCGGCCTCGGCCAGCGCATGCGCGCGCGGCGCCTCACCGACGGGGCCGAGCCGATCATGGTCGGGCTCTACCCCGAGGGCTGGGGCCTGAAGCCCGAGGGTCTGTTCGGCGGCCGACCCGGCGGCCCCGGGCGCGGCACGGTGAAGGGACCGGACGACGACGCAGCCCGAGACGTTGGCACTGGAGAAATGGTCGCGCTGCTGGACGCGCGGACGGAGATCGAGGGCCAGATCGCAGGTGGCTCCGGCTTCGGCGAGCCCTGGGACCGCCCACTGGAGGCGGTGCAGGCCGATCTCGACGATGGCTACACCACGCGCGAAGGTGCCGAGCGGGACTATGGTATCGTCTTCGCGGCCGACGGGCGGATCGATCCGGAGGCGACCGCGCGGCGCCGGGCCGGCCGGGACGACCGCGCGGACAGGGACATGGCGACAACGACGGGGGACGAGACATGACGCACCAGACTTCCCGCCGCGCGATCCTGGTCGGCGCGGCCGCCATCGGCGCCGCGGCGCCCGGCACCTCCTGGGGCTTCGAGCGCGACGGCAACCGCAAGGTGCTGGTCTTCTCGGGCAACCAGGCGGTGCCCAACCTCGACCCGCATGTGCGCTACGACTGGTCCACGCGCATGATCCAGCAGTCGGTCTACGACGCGCTGCTGAAATACGAAGGCGACCCGCCGCGCATCGTGCCCTGGCTGGCGGAACGCCACGAGGTCTCGGCCGACGGGCTGACCTATACCTTCCACCTGGTCGCCACCGCGAAGTTCCACAACGGCGATCCGGTGGATGCCGAGGCCGTGCGGTTTTCCTTCGAGCGCGGGCTGAAGCTCAACGCCGGCATCGCATGGATGCTGAAGGACTTCCTGAAGCCCGAGAAGATTGCCGCGGTCGATGCGCGCACCGTGCGCTTCACGCTGGAACGGCCCTTCGCGCCGTTCCTGTCCTACGTGCCCTGGTGGTACATCGTGAACCCGCGCGAAGTGATGGCGAACCAGGAGGGCGACGACCTCGGCCGGAAGTGGCTGACCGAGAACGCCGCCGGCTCCGGCCCGTTCAGGCTGCGCCGCTTCAATGCCAACACGCTGATCCACCTCGACAGCTTCCCCGCCCACTGGAAGGGCTGGCCGATGGCCGAGGGCGACCGCCTGTCGGGCATCATCTACCGCATCATCCGCGAGAGTGCGCCGCGCAAGGCGGCGCTGCAGCGGCGCGAGGCGGACATCATCACCAACCTCACGCCCGACGACATCGACCAGCTCGCGCGCGTGCCGGGCGTGGTGGTGGAGAACCACAAGGGCTCGACCACCTTCGGCATCAAGTTCAACTGCCAGGAAGGCCCAACCGCGGACATCAACCTGCGCAAGGCTATCGCCCACGCCTTCGACTACGAGAGCCTGATCACCATCCACAACGGCGCCGCGACGCTGATGACGAGCCCCTTCCCGGCCTCCATGGCCGGGCACATCGACGTCCCGGGCATCGCGCGCAAGGATCTCGACAAGGCGCGCGACTTCCTCCGGCGCAGCCGCTACCCCAATGGCGGGATCGAACTGGAATACGTGCATGTCCAGGGGCTCGAGGATCCGCGCAGGATCGGCCTCGCGCTGCTCGACAGCCTGCGCGCGCTCGACATCCGGGTGAACATCGTGGGCCAGCCCTGGACCACCATGGTCAGCCGCGGCTCGAAGCCCGACACGTCGCCCAACATGATGTCGATCTACGTGACGCCGGTCGGCACCGACCCCGACACGGTCGCCTACCAATATCACCGCGCATCCTGGGGCCTGTATTACGGCACCTCGCACTACGACAGCGCCGAGGTCACGCGGATGATCGACGAGGCGCGGGGCGAGACGGACAACGCGAAGCGCATGGCGCTCTACGCCGAGATCCAGCGGCGCATCGTGGCGGACCAGCCGGAGATCTTCGGCATGGTGGCGAACCGCATCTGGGCCAGGCGCGACTACGTGGAGGGCTTCACCTTCAGCCCGGTGCGCTTCACTGGGGAGATCGACCTCCGCCCGCTCTGGATCCGCGGATAGGTGCTGGCCTACGTCCTTCGGCGCATCGGCCTCGCGGGGCTGATGCTGTTCGGGCTGGTCTGCCTGACCTTCGTCATCTCCAACGTCGCCCCGTCCGATCCGGCGGCGCTGGCGGCGGGGCCGGATGCCGGGCGGTCGCAGATCGAACAGGCGCGCCGCGACTATGGCCTCGACCGCCCGCTGCACGAGCAGTTCCTGCGCTATGTCGGCGACCTGGCGCAGGGGAATTTCGGGCGCTCCGTCGCGACGGGGCGGGAAGTCGGGCGAGATCTCGCGACCTATTTCCCGGCGACGCTGGAACTCGTGATTCTGGCCATGGCGCTGGGCGTCCTGCTCGGCGTGCCGCTCGGCGTGCTCTCGGCGCTGCGGAAGGACGGGCCGGTGGACCACGCGACGCGCATCTTCGCCGTCTCGGGCATCGCGGTGCCGCCCTTCTGGTTCGGGCTCCTGCTGCAACTGGCCTTCGCGACCTGGCTCGGGCTGCTGCCGACCAGCGGGCGCATCTCAGTCTTCACGGAGCCGCCGCCACCGATCACGGGGCTGCTGCTCCTCGACAGCCTGCTGCGCGGCGACGGCGCGCTGTTCCGGGAGGCGCTGTCCTACATCATCCTGCCCGCGATCGTGCTCTCCCTGCCCTGCCTCGCCTCCATCCTGCGCGTGAACCGCGCCGAGATGGTCGAGGCGCTGCGGATGGATTACGTCACCGCCGCGCGTGCCCATGGCGTGACGCCCTGGCGGATCGTGATGGTCCATGCGCTGAAGAACGCGATGCTGCCCACCCTCGCCATCATCGGCCTGCGCTGGGGTTGGATGATGAGCAGCACCGTGCTGGTCGAGACGGTGTTCGACTGGCCGGGCATCGGCCTCTACGCGGTCTCCTCTGCCATCTCCGGCGACTTCAAGCCCGTGATGGGCGTGACGCTCATCGTCGGCCTCAACTTCATGGTCGCGAACCTGGTGGTGGACCTGCTCTACGGCGTCCTCGACCCGCGCCTCAGGAAGGCCTGAGCGATGTCCGCAGCCGCCGAGGAAGTCGTCGCTGCGCCGCCGCGCCGCCGGCTGCGCCTGGCGCTCTGGCAGCTCCGGCAATCCTTCTCCTCCATGATGGGCCTGGCCCTGGTGCTGCTGATCGTGACGCTCGCGTTGATCGGCCCCTGGATCGTGCCCTATCCGGACCATGTCGCGGGCGGGGTCAACCTCGCGAACAAGCTGCAGGCGCCATCGGCCGCGCATTGGCTCGGCACGGACGAGGTCGGCAACGACATCCTCACGCGCGTCATCATCGGCGCGCGCCTCTCGCTGTTGGTCGGCATCGGCATCACCTTTGCCGCCGCGGCAATCGGCGTGCCGCTCGGCATCCTGGCGGGCCTCGCCGGCGGGCGGCTGCGCGAGGCGATCATGCGCTTCACCGACCTGTTCCTGTCGGTGCCCGGCCTCGTGCTCGCCATCGCGCTGGTCGCGGCCCTCGGCCCGGGGATCGAGAACGCCATGATCGCGCTGATCCTGGTCTGGTGGCCAGGCTATGTGCGGCTCGCGGAATCGAAGGCGCTGACGATCCGCGAGGAGCCGTTTATCGAGGCCGCGCGCGTGGGCGGCAGCACGCGCGCGCGCATCCTGCGCCGCCACGTGCTGCCCAACAGCCTCTCGCCGCTGATCGTGAAGATGAGCATGGACATCGGCCAAGCGATCCTGGCGGTCGCCTCGCTCGGCTTCATCGGCCTCGGCGCCCGGCCGCCGACGCCGGAATGGGGGGCAATGATCTCGATCGCGCGCGGCTACCTGCCCGAATGGTGGTGGTACGCGATGGCGCCGGGCGTCTTCATCTACCTGGCCGTGCTGGGCTTCAACCTGCTGGGCGACGGGCTGCGCGACATCCTCGACCCGCGGAGCAACCGCGGGTGACCGCCCTGCTCGACATCGCGGATTATCGCCTCGCCTTCGACACCTTCGACGGTACGGCGCAGGTGCTGGACGGTATCGACCTCGCCCTCGAGGCCGGGGGCACGCTCGGCATCGTGGGCGAGACGGGTTGCGGCAAGTCGGTGCTCGCGCGCAGTCTGCTCGGGCTCAATCCGATGCCGCCGGCGCGGGTGGTCTCGGGCCACATCCGCTTCGAAGGGCGCGATATCCTCGCCATGCCCGAGCGGGAGCTGCGCCGCCTGCGTGGGCGCGCCATCGCCATGGTGTTCCAGGACCCGTCCTCTTACCTGAACCCTCTGCTCGCGGTCGGCACGCAGATGCAGGACGCCATCCGCGGCCAGGATGCCGCGGCGGCAGGGCAGATGCGCCCGCGCAGGGCGGCCCGGGCGCGCGCGGCGGAGCTGCTCGCGGCGGTCGGCCTGCCGGACCCCGCGCGCCTCCTCGACAGCCATCCGCATCAGCTCTCGGGCGGCATGCGCCAGCGCGTTCTGATCGCCATGGCGCTGGCCGGGGACCCGGCGCTGCTGGTGGCGGACGAGCCGACCACCGCGCTAGACGTCACGGTGCAGGCGCAGGTGCTGGCGCTGATCGCGCGCCTGGTGCAGGACCGCGGCCTGGCGCTCATGCTGATCACGCATGACCTCGGCGTGGTCGCCGCTGCCTGCGCCCGCGTCGCCGTGATGTACGCCGGCACCGTCGTCGAGGAGGCGCCAACGGCAGCGCTGCTCGCGCGCCCGCTGCATCCCTATGCGCGTGGACTCGTTGCGGCGGTGCCCGACCTCGACCATCCGGACCGCCGCCCGCAGGGCATCGCGGGCAGCATCCCGAGCCTGATCGCGCCGCCCGCCGGCTGCCGATTCCATCCCCGCTGCCCGATGGCGACCGAACGCTGCCGTGCCGAGAAGCCGGCGCGGCGCGAGATCCTGCCCGGACGCAGTGTCGCCTGCCACCACGCCACGCCATGACCGGGCCGCTGATCCGGGCCGAGGGCCTGGCCAAGACCTTCGATGCGAAGCGGGGCGCCTTCCGCGCTCCGCGCCAGATCCAAGCGGTGGCCGACCTCGACCTCGCGCTCGACCGCGGAGCGGCCCTTGGCATCGTGGGCGAAAGCGGCTGCGGCAAGTCGACCCTGGCGCGGCTGCTGCTGCGCCTGCTGCCGCCGAGCGCCGGGCGCATCACCTTCGACGGGCAGGATATCACCGCGCTCGACGAACGCGCCATGCGCCCACTGCGGCGGCGGATGCAGCTGATCCACCAGAACCCGTCGGCCGCGCTCGACCCGCGGCTGACGGCCGAGGACGCGGTCGCCGAGCCGCTCCGCGCGCAGGGCCTTGCCTCGGGGCGTGCGCTGCGCGACCGCGTCGCCGCGCTGCTCGCCGAGGTCGGCCTGCCGCCGGCCTTCCTGCACCGCTACCCGCATGAGCTCTCGGGCGGGCAGAAGCAGCGTGTCTGCATCGCGCGCGCGCTGGCGCTCGCGCCCGACCTCCTCGTGCTCGACGAGCCGACCTCGGCGCTGGATGTCTCGGTGCAGGCGCAGATCCTCGACGTGCTCGACGGGCTGCGTGCGCGGCACGGCCTCGCCTTCCTCTTCATCAGCCACAACCTCGCGGTGGTGCGCCAGGTCTGCGAGCGCGTGGCGGTGATGTATCTCGGCCGCATCGTCGAGGAAGGCACGGCAGCCGAGGTGCTGGGCGCGCCGCGCCATCCCTACACGCGGGCACTGCTGGCCTCCGTGCCGCGGCTCGAGGCGCGCGGCGTCACGCCGGCGGCGCCGGGCGAGCCGCCCAACCCCGCGGCGCCGCCACCCGGCTGCGCCTTCCAGCCGCGTTGCCCGATCGCGGCCGAGGCGTGCGGCGCCGCGATGCCGCCGCTGCTCGATCTGGCGGACGGGCACCGGCTGCGCTGCCCCCGGGCCGACGGCACCGCCCCGTGACTTGCAGCCGCCCTCGTGCGCGGCATCATGGCACCCTCTGCAGGCGGAGGACGCCATGACGCCCCTTCCCGTCTTCGTCATCGGCCAGGCGCCGCGGCCCGACCTCGAAGCCGAGATCACCGCGGCCGCTCCGGGCCTTGCGGTCGTCCTGCGCGGCGCGCTCGACGGCATGACACGGCCGGAGATCGCCGCAATCCCGCCGCGGGACGGCGCCGACACGCTCTTTACCCTGCTGCCGTCCGGCGAGGGCGTCGCCATTTCCAAGGCTGCGGTGACGGAGCGGATGCGGGCGATGCTCGCGGCCACGCAGGGCCCGGTGCTGCTCGCCTGCACGGGCCGCTTCAAGGGGTTGCCGGACCGGCCGGGGCTCGTGCAGCCCTCCGCCGTGCTGAACGGGATGGCGGAGGCGCTGCTTCCGCGGGGGCGGCTCGGCCTGTTCGTCCCACTGCCGGAGCAGGCGGCGGAACTCGGCGCGTCGCGCGCGCGAGACGGCGTCTCGCTCGCGGTGGTGCCGCTGCGCCCCCATGCCGACGATGCGGCGCGCGCGGCCGCGATGCGCGCCATGGCGGCCGAGGCACCCGACCTCGTGCTGCTCGACTGCATCTCCTATACGCGACGCGACAAGGCGGCGGCCGTCGCCGCCATGGAATGTCCCATCCTGCTGTCCGTCGCGGTGGCCGCACGGGCCGCCGCCTCGCTTCTCCCGGAGCCCTGATGCGCGAGATCACGCCGGACGACATCGAAGCGCTCGCCGTCGGCGCCTGGGTGCTGGGCACCGGGGGCGGCGGCTCGCCCTATCTCGGGCTGCTGAACATGCGGCGCCTCTATGCCGAGGGCCGGCGCGTCCACCTCATGGACCCGGACGAACTCGCCGACGACGACCTGGTCGCGGTCGTCTCGAACATGGGCGCGCCGCTGGTCGGGCAGGAACGCCTGACCGACAGCGCGAACATCGGCCGCGCGGTGACGCTGATGGAGGAATACCTCGGCCGCCCCTTCCGCGCGGTGATGAGCGTCGAGATCGGCGGCAACAACGGCGTGCAGTCGCTGATGGCCGCGGCCGAGACCGGCAAGCCGGTGGTCGATGCGGATGCCATGGGCCGCGCCTATCCGGAAGCGCAGATGACCTCCTTCGCGGTCGGCGACCTGAAGCCCTGGCCGCTCTCGCTGGTCGATCCGCGCGGGATCGAGGGGATCGTGGCGCGCGTGCCGTCCTGGAAGTGGATGGAGCGGCTGTCGCGCAAGATGTGTGTCGAGGTCGGCTCGATTGCCGCCACCTGCAAGGCGCCGCGCACGGGAGCCGAGGTGAAGCGCTGGGGCATCCTGCGCACCACGACGCAGGCGATCGCGCTTGGCCAGGCGATCCGGCTGGCGCAGAAGGAACACCGCGACCCGGTGCAGGCGATCCTGGACCAGGAGAAGGGCCTGCTCCTGTTCCGAGGCAAGGTCGCGGACATCGCCCGCCGCACGACCGAAGGCTTCCTTCGCGGCACGACGCGGCTCGACGGGCTCGACGACTGGCGCGGCTACGGCTTCGAGCTCGCCTTCCAGAACGAATGGGCGGTCGGCTGGCTGGACGGCGTGCCGCGCGTGATGACGCCGGACCTCATCTGTGTGCTCGACAGCGTCAGCGGGGAGGCGATCGGCACCGAGACGCTGCGCTACGGCCAGCGCGTCACGGTCGTGGCGTTGCCGGCGCCGCCGGTCTTCCTCTCGCCGCGGGGGCTCGACTTCGTAGGCCCGCGCGCCTTCGGCTACGACCTCGACTTCCGGTCCGTCTTCGAGGGGCGCGCGGCATGAGGCGGCGCATTGGCATCGATGTCGGCGGCACCAATACGGATGCGGTGCTGCTGGAAGGCGATCGCGTGCTGCACGCCGTCAAGATGCCGACCACGGCAGATGTGCTGACCGGCGTGCGCCTCGCGCTGCAGGACGCGGCGCGCGCGACAGGCGCCGAGGGCGTCCAGGCCGTGATGATCGGCACCACGCATTTCGTGAACGCCGTGGTGCAGCGGCGCGACCTTGCGGCTGTCGGCGCGTTGCGGATCGGCCTGCCGGCAGCGCGGTCCCTGCCCCCCTTCTGCGACTGGCCGCAGGACCTGGCGGCGATGGTGCGCGGCCAGGTCCACATGGTCGAAGGCGGGCTCGACTACGACGGTCGCCCCATCATGCCGCTCGACGAGGTCGGGGTTGCGGCTGCGGCGCGCGCGATGAAGGCCGCGGGGATCGGCTGCGTCGCGATCAGCAGCGTCTTCTCGCCGCTCGACCCGGGCATGGAGGAGCGCGCGGCCGCGATCGTGCTGGCCGAGATGCCGGAGGCCTCCGTCACCCTTTCCCACGACCTCGGCCGGATCGGGCTGCTGGAGCGGGAAAACGTGGCGCTGCTCAACGCCTGCCTCACACCGCTCGCACGCCATACCGTCGCAGCCTTCGAGGAGGCGCTCGGCCAGGCGGGCATCGCGGCGCCGCTCTACATCACGCAGAACGACGGCACGGTCATCCGCGCCGAACTCGCGGTGCGCTTCCCGGTGCTCTCCTTCGCGTCCGGACCCACCAACTCGATGCGCGGCGCGGCCTTCCTGACGGGGCTCGCGGACGCGCTGGTGGTCGATGTCGGCGGCACGACCAGCGACATCGGTGCGCTGAAGGCAGGCTTCCCGCGGGAGGCGAACGCGGTGGTGCAGGTGGGCGGCGTGCGCACCCTGTTCCGGATGCCGGACCTCCTTTCGATCGGCCTCGGCGGCGGATCGCATGTCGCGACACGCGCCGGCGGCGGCATCGCCATCGGCCCGCGCAGCGTCGGCTTCCGCCTGCCGGAACTGGCCCGAATCTTCGGCGGGCCGCAGCTCACCGCCAGCGACATCGCCGTGCGCGCTGGGCGGCTTGCCCTGGGCGACGCGGCGCGCGTTGCCGATATCGCGCCCGACTTTGCCCGCGCCGCGCTGGCCGAGGCGGCACGGATGCTCGAGGAATCCGTGGACCGCATGAAGACCGAGGCGGCGGCGGTTCCGCTGCTCGCCGTCGGCGGCGGAGCCTTCCTGGTGCCGGACAGCCTGCCCGGCGTGTCGGAGGTACTGCGCCCCGCCCACGCCGCCGTGGCGAATGCCGTGGGCGCGGCCATCGCGCAGGTCAGCGGCGAGGCCGACCAGGTCTTCCAGGGCATGACGCGCGCGGATGCGATGGCCGAGGCCGAGCGCATCGCCCGCGACCGCGCGGTCGAGGCCGGCGCCGACGGCGCGACGCTCGCGCTGGTCGACATCGAGGATCTTCCCATCGCCTACCTGCCCGGCGGCGCGCTGCGCGTCCGGGCACGGGTCGTGGGCGAGATCGCCACGGGCTGATCCGCGGGCGCCGTGGCGCGAACGTGTCACTCGGGCGCCGCCCCTTCAGGCCGTCATGACGGCCTGAGCCCCGCGAGCTGCGCGGCGCGGCGGGCATTGGCCAGCTCCTGCGCCAGGAAGGCCGCGAAGCCATCCGGCGTCCGCTGCTGCACGCCACCAAGGATCGCGCCCACCTCCATGATGCGCGCCTGCACCGCGGCCTCCCCGAGCGCGGCCGCCAGCGCCTCTTGCAACTTCGCCACGACCTCCGTCGGGGTCCCGGCCGGCGCCAGGACGCCGCCGTAGCTGCCGGCCGTGAAATCCGGCAGACCAGCCTCAATGAAGGTCTGCACGCCGGGCAGCACCGCAGAGCGCGCCCGCGTCGCGATGGCGACGATCGGCGCCTTGCCGTCGCGATGCAGCGGCAGCGCCGAAGGCAGTTCCACCATCCCGGCATCGATCGTGCCGGTGATGAGGTCGGGGATCATCGCGCTGCCCCCGCGATAGGGCACGTGCGTCGCGCGGACATTCGCGCCTGCCATCAGCAGCTCGAGCGCAAGATGCGCGGCGCTGCCGCTGCCCGGCGTCGCCACGGTCAGCTGGCCGCCGCGCTGGCGCATCAGGGTGATCAGGTCGGTCAGCGTGCGCGCGGGAATGCGCGCCGTCACCTGGCAGATCATGGGCAGAATGCCCACGAGGCCAATCGGCCGGAAGTCGCGCTCCACGTCGTAGGGAATGTTCTGCTGCAGTACGGGGTTGGCCGTCAGCGGGCCGCCGGCGCCGAACAGCAGCGTGTAGCCATCCGCCGGCGCCCGCGCGACGAGCTCGGCGCCGACGCTGCCGCCCGCCCCGGTGCGGTTCTCGATCACGATCGCCCGGCCGAGCCGCTCGGCCATCGGTCCCGCGACGATGCGCGCGAGGATGTCTGTGTTTCCGCCCGCGGCGAAGGGAACGACCATCCTGATGGAGCGTTCGGGATAGGCGGCGACGGCGGGACGTACGACGGACGCGGCAGCGACGGGCGCGGCCAGGAGAAGGCGTCGGGTGATCATCTCGTTTCCTCCGGTGTCGCGTCTCGGCGCGCACGCGCGAAGGCTGGCACCAGCTGTGCGGCACGGCAACGGCACCCGCCTTGCCGCAGGCCGGCCCGTGGCGCAGCATCGTGGGGCGGCACGAATGGGGGCGCGGATGGAACAGCGGCAACTCGGGCGGACGGGCATCGCGGTCTCCATCCTCGGCTATGGATGCGGCGCCATCGGCGGGCTCATGGTGAAGGGCAGCGCGGCCGAGCAGGACCGTGCCATCGGCCGCGCGATCGACCAGGGCATCACCTATTTCGACACCGCCGCGGCCTATGGCGACGGCGTGTCGGAACGCAACCTCGGCCGCGCGCTGAGGGCGCTCCGCGCGAAGGTCATCGTCGGCACCAAGGTGCGCATCCGCGGGGAGCAGCGCGGCGACATCGCGGGCAGCATCGCCCGCTCGATCGAGGAGAGCCTCGCCCGCCTGAGTCGCGACAGCGTCGACGTCTTCCATCTGCACGAGCCGATCACCGCGGCCGGCGCGCCGCCTGCCTTCACGCCAGGGCAGATCCTGGACGAGGCGCTGCCGGCGCTGGGACGCCTGCAGGAGCAGGGCAAGATCCGCTGCTACGGCTTCACCGGCCTCGGCGATGCCGCCGCGCTTCGACGCGTGCTGGCCGAAGGCGGCTTCGCCTCGGCGCAGATGCCCTACAACATCCTTAACCCGAGCGGCATCACGCCGCTTCCACCGGGATCGACGATGCCGGACCTCGGCGGCGTCATCCGCGACGCCGCTGCGGGCGGCGTCGGCGTCATGGCAATCCGCATTCTCGCCGGCGGCGCGCTGAGCGGGTCGGAAGCGCGCAGCCCGCTCGGCGTGCCGAAGGTCGAGCCGATCGCGTCCGGCGCCAGCTACGCGGCGGATGTGGCGGCCGCGCAGCGCCTGATGCCGGTGGTCGAGGCGGGCCATGCCGCCGATCTCGTGGAACTCGCGCTCCGCTTCGCGGCCATGCCCGCGGCGATATCGACGGTGCTGGTCGGCACGTCCAGCATCGCCGAACTCGACCACGCCGTGGCCGCGATCGGCAAAGGCCACCTCTCCGCGGAGGCGCTGGCGATGATCGCAGCGCTGCGGGGCGACTGACGCCGGCGCGGCGTCACCGCCGCGCCGGCGCATGGATCAAGCCGCCTGGTTCAGCGCCGGCCGCACTTCGAGCCCGTCCGGGGAGGCGGTCACACGCACGGTCTCGCCGTCGCGGATGCCGCCTTCCAGCAGCAGGCCGGCGAGCCGGTCCTGGACGTTCCGCTGGATGACGCGCTTGAGCGGCCGCGCCCCATAGACGGGATCGTAGCCGGCCTCGGCGAGCCATTCGCGCGCTGCGGCGTCGAGGTCGAGGCGGATATTGCGGTCCTCCAGCAGCTTCAGCAGCCGCAGCAGCTGGATGTCGACGATCGCGGCCATGTCCCCGCGCGCGAGGCGCCGGAACAGCACCACCTCGTCCAGCCGGTTCAGGAACTCCGGCCGGAAGCGCTCGCGCACCGCCCGCATCACCGCCGGCCGCGCCGCCTCGATCTCTGCGTTCTCTGGCAGTTCCGCGATCGCCTGGCTGCCGAGGTTGGAGGTCAGCACGATGATCGTGTTGCGGAAATCGACCGTCCGCCCCTGCCCGTCCGTCAGCCGCCCGTCGTCGAGCACCTGCAGCAGGATGTTGAAGACATCGTCATGCGCCTTCTCGACCTCGTCGAACAGGATCACCTGGTACGGACGGCGGCGGATCGCCTCGGTCAGCGCGCCGCCCTCGTCGTAGCCGACATAGCCCGGCGGCGCGCCGATCAGTCGGGAGACGGCGTGCTTCTCCATGTATTCCGACATGTCGATGCGCGTCATCGCCCGCTCGTCGTCGAACAGGAACTGCGCCAGCGCCTTCACCAACTCGGTCTTGCCGACGCCGGTCGGGCCGAGGAACAGGAAGGAGCCGATCGGCCGGTTCGGGTCCTGCAGCCCGGCACGCGCGCGGCGCACGGCCTTGGAAACGGCCTCCAGAGCCTCCTCCTGCCCAACGACGCGGCGGCGCAGGTCGTCCTCCATGCGGAGCAACTTGGCGCGCTCGCCCTCGAGCATCTTCTCGACCGGCACGCCGGTCCAGCGGGAGACCACGGCAGCGATGCCTTCCTCAGTCACCGCCTCGTTCACCAGGCGCGCGTCGCCGTCGCCCGCCTCGGCCAGCTTCTTCTCGATGCCGGGGATCACCGCATAGAGCAGCTCCGACGCCTTGGTCAGATCTCCCGCGCGCTGCGCCAGCTCGACATCGGTGCGTGCCTTGTCGAGTTGCTCCTTGAGCTTCTGGCTCTCGACGACCTTGCCCTTCTCCGCCTCCCAGCGCTGCGTCATCTCGCCCGACGCCTCCTCGAGATCGGCCAGCTCCTTCTCGAGCTTCTGCAGCCGGTCCTTCGAGGCGGCGTCCTGCTCCTTCCTGAGCGCCTCGCGCTCGATCTTGAGGCGCATCAGGTCGCGGTCGATCGCGTCCAGCTCCTCGGGCTTGCTGTCCACCT
This sequence comes from Roseomonas sp. HF4, assembly GCF_005222755.1. Taxonomy (GTDB): domain Bacteria; phylum Pseudomonadota; class Alphaproteobacteria; order Acetobacterales; family Acetobacteraceae; genus Neoroseomonas. Next base: position 358,920 of record NZ_STGD01000003.1, on the reverse strand, counting down.
GCATGCGCAGCCGGGACGACGCCTCGTCCACCAGGTCGATCGCCTTGTCCGGCAGGAAGCGGTCGGTGATGTAGCGGTTGGACAGCGTCGCCGCCGCCACCAGTGCGCCGTCGGTGATGCGCACGCCGTGGTGCAGCTCGTACTTCTCCTTGATGCCGCGCAGGATGGAGATGGTGTCCTCGACCGACGGCTCGCCCACGAACACGGGCTGGAAGCGCCGCGCCAGTGCCGCGTCCTTCTCGACATGCTTGCGGTACTCATCGAGCGTCGTGGCGCCGATGCAGTGCAACTCGCCCCGTGCCAGCGCGGGCTTGAGCAGGTTCGACGCATCCATCGCGCCATCCGCCTTGCCCGCGCCGACCAGCGTGTGCATCTCGTCGATGAACAGGATGATCTCGCCCTCGGCGGACTGCACCTCGGACAGCAACGCCTTGAGCCGCTCCTCGAACTCGCCGCGGTACTTGGCGCCGGCGACCATGGCGCCGAGGTCAAGCGCCATGACGCGCTTGGTCTTGAGCGCCTCGGGCACATCGCCCTTGACGATGCGCAGCGCCAGCCCCTCGACGATCGCCGTCTTGCCGACGCCGGGCTCGCCGATCAGCACCGGGTTGTTCTTGGTCCGCCGCGCCAGCACCTGGATCGAGCGGCGGATTTCCTCGTCGCGCCCGATGACGGGGTCGAGCTTGCCCTCCCGCGCCACCTGGGTGATGTCGCGCGCGTACTTTTTCAGCGCCTCGAAGGTTTCCTCGGCGTTCTGGCTGCTCACGGTGCGGCCCTTGCGCAGGTCGGCGACCGCCTTCTCGAGCCGCTGCGCATCGGCGCCGGCCTCGCGCAGCGCGCGTCCGGCATCGCCCTCGCTGGCGGCCAACGCCACCAGCAGGCGGTCCTGCGCCACGAACTGGTCGCCCGACCGCTGCGCCTGCTGCTGCGCCGCATCCAGCACGCGTACGATGTCCGGCGTGAACCCGGGCTGCCCGGCGCCGCCGCCCGAGACCTTGGGCTGCTTCGCGAGTGCCGCCTCCAGCGCCTGCTTCGCCCGGGCGGGGTCGCCCCCGGCGGCGCGGATGAGGCCGCTCGCAGCCCCGTCGGTATCGTCCAGCAACGCCTTGGCGAGATGCGCCGGCGTCACCTGCTGGTGATACTCGCGGATGGCGATGGTCTGGGCGGCCTGCAGGAAGCCGCGGGCCCGGTCGGTGAACTTCTCGATGTCCATGCGTCCCTCTCCTGAGCGGACAGGCGATACCCGCCCCCCGAGGGGCTGCGGGCACGCCCTTCATGACACCCCATGTGGTATGCGTCCTTGATCTGGTTCAAGGGGGCTCCATGCGCATCGAGACCATCTACCGCTACCCCGTGAAGGGCCTGACGGCCGAGGCCCTGGAACAGGTCGCGCTGACGCCCGGCGAAACCCTCCCGCAGGATCGCCGCTTCGCCCTGGCCCAGGGCGATTCCGCCTTCGATCCCGCCGCCCCGGCTTGGATGTCAAAGCGCAACTTCGCCTGCCTGATGGTGAATGCCGGGCTCGCGCTGGTGCATTCCGCCTATGACGAGCGTTCAGGCGACCTGATGCTGCGCATCCCGGGCGCCGCGCCCCTTCTGGCCAGCACGCTCAGCGCGGAGGGTCGCGCCGCGATCGCCGCCGCGCTCGCCGCGTACATGGGCGATGAAGCCCGCGGCGCGGCCCGCTTCGTGGAGGCGCCGGGCCATTCCTTCTCCGACGTCGCTCGTAAGGTCGTGTCGATCATCGGGCTGTCGAGCCTGCATGCGCTGGAACAGGCGACGGGCAGCAGCCTCGATCCGCTCCGCTTCCGCGCCAATGTCTATGTCTCGGGCGGCAGCCCCTGGGCGGAGTTCGACTGGATCGGACGGGAGATCCTGGTCGGCCAGGCGCGCCTCAGGGTCGTCAAGCGCATCGTCCGCTGCCCTGCCACCGAGGTGAACCCGGCGACCGGCGAACGCGACGCCGAACCGCCGCTCTGGCTGCGCGAGCACTTCGGCCATGCCGATCTCGGCGTCTACGCGGAAGTGCTGGGAGGCGGCCGCATCGCGGTGGGCGATGCGCTGGAGGTCACCGACCCGGACTGACGGGCTGCGCCGGTCAGGCCGGCTCGCGCGCCTCGCCGGCCGGCTCGCCCGCCGAACCCTCGCCGTCGCCATAGTCGCCGCCGGACTGTCCGCCCGACTCGCCGCCATCGCCACCTTCGCCCTCGCCCGACTCGTTCGGCTGGTAGCGGCGCTGCGGCTGCTGTTGCTGCTGTTGCGCCGCGGCCTGGTTCATCGCGTTGAGAATGCGGAAGTAATGCTCGGCGTGCTGGAAGTACGATTCCGCCATCACGCGATCCCCTCCGCTGGTCGCATCGCGGCCGAGCTGGAGGTACTTCTCGAACAATTGCTGCGACGTCCCGCGGAGCCGCATGTCCGGCCCGTTCGAGTCGAACACATGGTTGCGGTTGAGGGGCTGGCGGTCGCCGCCGCCGCCACCGCCGCCACCGCCACCACTCCCGTGGCGGAACTGCCCGCCCCCGTGGCGATGACCGCCGCGGCCGCGCATGCGCTTCATGTTCATCGGTATCGTGTTTCGCTGTCTCGCATCCGCACCGTGCCGGGCAACGCCGGGCCCCTGGGCCCACCACACGCGGCACTTGAACGGTGTTGTTGCATCCATGCGGGTCCGGATCGCTCGTGCGGGCCATGCCCGCCACCTGCCTTGTCCGGATGCGGGTCGGGCTCCTGCCGTTCCCAGCCGCATGAACACCCTAGCGGCGCCGGACCAGCCCGCCAAACGGTTTTTTCCGCACCGCGGTCAGGGACCCCGCGTCGCGAGAAACAGGGCCCTCTCGATCCCGCCAAGGTCGCGGGTCGCGCCCAGCGCCGCCAGCCCCGCGCCGGCGGCTATCGCCTCGACGGGAGAGCGCTGCCCCGCCCCGAGTTCCAGGACCGCTCGCCCGCCCGGCGCCAGCAGTGCGGGAAGTCGGGCGGCGATGCGGCGATAGGCGTCTAGCCCGTCCGGGCCGCCATCGAGCGCGCACCGCGGCTCGTGCCGCGCAACGTCCGGCATCAGGCCCGCAATCGCGGCCGACTCGATGTAGGGCGGGTTGGACAGCACGAGGTCGAAGGTCCCGGTCAGCGCCGCATCCCAATCGCCGGCGACGAAGGACGCCCGGTCCGCAAGCCCGTTCGCCGCGGCGTTGCGCGCCGCGAGCCGCGCCGCCTCCGGCACAAGGTCGACGCCGACCCCCCAGGCGCCCGGCACCTCCGCCAGCACCGCAAGGAGCAGCGCGCCCGTGCCCGTGCCGAGGTCCAGCACCCGGCGGATCTTGCCGCGGTCGGGGAAAGCCGTGAGGCCCGCTTCGACGAGCGCCTCGGAGTCGGCACGCGGGACCAGCGTCGCGGCCGAGACTTCGAGGTCGAGCGTCCAGAACCCCCGCCGCCCCAGGATATGCGCCATGGGTTCATGCGCGAGGCGCCGCCGCAGCACCCGGGCGAAGACGGCGCGCGCCTCGGCCGGCACGGCCGCACGGGGGTCGCGCAGCAGGTCCTCCTCGCGGCAGGCCATCGCATGCGCCAGAAGGCGCCGTGCCTCGAGCCGCGGCGCCTCGATCGCCGCCGCCCGCAGCGCCTGCCCCGCCTGGCAGAGGAAGGCGCCGACGGACCCGCCCGGATCCGCGTAGCCGCTCACGCCGCCTCGGAGGCGAGCCGCGCCGCCTGGTCCTCGGCCGTCAAGGCGTCGATGATCTCGTCCAACTCGCCGAGCATCACGCGGTCGATCTTGTGCAGCGTGAGCCCGATCCGGTGGTCGGTCACGCGGCCCTGCGGGAAGTTGTAGGTGCGGATTCGCTCCGACCGGTCGCCCGTGCCGACCTGCGACCTGCGGTCCGCAGCGCGCGCGCTGTCGGCCGCGCTGCGCTGCGCGTCGTAAAGCCGCGCGCGCAGAACCTTCATCGCCTTGGCGCGGTTCTTGTGCTGCGACTTCTCCTCCTGCATCGCGACCACGATGCCGGTCGGCAGGTGGGTGATGCGGACGGCCGAATCGGTCTTGTTGACGTGCTGCCCGCCGGCGCCCGAGGCGCGGTAAGTGTCGATGCGGAGATCGCCATCATTCACCTGCACGTCCACCTCCTCGGCCTCAGGCAGAACGGCGACGGTCACGGTCGAGGTATGGATCCGCCCCTGCGTCTCGGTCGCCGGCACGCGCTGCACGCGATGGACGCCGCTCTCGTACTTCAGCCGGGCGAAGACGCCGCGCCCGGCGATTTCGGCCGTCGCCCCCTTGATCCCGCCGAGGTCGCTCTCGTCGTACTCCAGCACCTCGAAGCGCCAACCGCGCTGCTCCGCATATCGCTGGTAGGCGCGGAACAGCTCGGCGGCGAAAAGCCCGGCCTCGTCGCCGCCGGCAGCGGGGCGCACCTCCAGGATCGCGCTCCGCTCATCGGCCGCGTCGCGCGGCAGGAGCATCAGCTGCAACTCGCGCTCCAGCAGCGGCACACGCTCCTTCTGCTCGAGCCATTCGGCCTCGGCCAGGTCGCGCATCTCGGGGTCGGCCATCAGCGCCTCGGCCTCGTCGCGCGCGCGTTCGGCGGCGCGCAGCTCGGCCATCTTCGCAACGATCGGGTCGAGTTCGGCGAGTTCCTTCGACAAGGCGCCGAATTCCGCGCCTGGCGCAGTCTCCAGCAGGTGGCGGAGTTCCTCCGCGCGGTTCAGCAGCCGGTCGAGTCGGGCGGGGAGGTTCATGACGAACGGTCCGGGGGAGGAGAACCTCCCCCGATCCCCTTCCCTTCTTTGGCATTTCGCGCCGATCCCGGGTGGTGGAGCGCCAGGTTCCAAAGAAGGTTGCGGGTGGCATGGGGGGAGAAGTTCCCTTCTCCCCCCACTCGCTTCTCGCGCGCCCTCACGCCAGCCGCCCCGGCACCTCCGGCAGAGGCACCTTTTCCTGCGTTCCGGCATCGAGGTCACGCAGCTGCGCGACGCCGGCCGCGATCTCCTCCTCCCCCAGGATCACGGCCGCGCGCGCCCCGATCCTGTTCGCGCGCTCCATGCGGCGCTTGAGGTTGCCGCGATAGGCGATCTCGGCCACCACGCCGGCGCGCCGCAGGGCCTGCAGCATGTCGAGCGCCGCGCCCTCCGCGGCATCACCCACGGGGATCACGGCCACGGGCCGCGGTGCCGCCGGCGCCTGCGGCAGCAGCATGGCCAGCCGCTCGATCCCGGCCGCCCAGCCGACGGAGGGTGTCGCCGGGCCGCCCATCTCCTCGACGAGGCCGTTGTAGCGCCCGCCCGCCATGACGGTGCCCTGCGCGCCCAGGCGGTCGGTCACGAACTCGAAGGCGGTGTGACTGTAGTAGTCGAGGCCCCGGACGATGCGCGGGTTCTCGCGGAACGGCACGCCGAAGCGCGCGAGGCGCGCCTTGACCGCGGCGTAGAACGCGGCGGCCGCCTCGGTCAGGTGCTCGCCGATCATGGGCGCTCCAGCCACGATCGCGCGGTCCGTCTCGTCCTTGCTGTCGAGGATCCGCAGCGGGTTCTTCTCCAGCCGCACGCGGCTGTCATGGCTCAGCGCATCCTTGTGCGCGGCGAAATACGCGACCAGCGCGGCGCGATAGGCCGCGCGGCTCTCGGCATCGCCCAGCGTGTTGATCTCGAGCATCGTCCCGTCCGAGACGCCGAGCGCCACCAGGATGTCCCAGCCGCACGCGATCACCTCGGCATCGGCCAGCGGCTCGGCCGCGCCCAGCACCTCGATGCCGATCTGGTGGAACTGGCGGTAGCGACCTTTCTGCGGTCGCTCGTAGCGGAACATCGGCCCGGCGTAGAACACCCTGCGCGGAAGGTTCGACTGCGTCAGCCCGTTCGAGACCAGCGCGCGGCAGACGCCCGCCGTCATCTCCGGGCGCAGCGTCACGGACTCCCCGCCGCGATCGGTGAAGGAATACATTTCCTTCATCACGACGTCCGAGGTGTCGCCGAGCCCGCGCGCGAAGACACGCGTATCCTCGAAAACCGGCGTCGCCCATTCCTCGAAGCCGTAGAGCGCGCTGACGCGGCGCGCGGCTTCCGCCACCGCGTGGTGGCGGCGGAACTCCTCGCCGATCAGGTCGCGCGTGCCGCGCACGGGCTGCAGGGATGTCATCCAGGAATTCCGGTCACTCGTATGGTGCTAGCGGCGCGGCCTCGGGCGCACGGGGCGGAGGAATTCTTCCCGCGCCTGGTTCGCGATCGCGGACGCGGACGCCAGCGCCCGCCTGTAGGTCTCCGCATCCCCGTCGTCCAGGCATTGCGAGAACTCGCCGAGGTCGATCAGGCCCCTGAGGCGGCCGGCCCATTGGTCGAGCCAGGCCAGCAGGACCAGCGCATCCGCCCGCCCCTCGGCGTCGAACCCGACCGAGAGCACGCTCGCGTGCTGGCGGATCACGAGCGTCGCCTCCATCGCGCGGTTGTTCACCTCGCTGCACGGGATGGAGAAGGGGGCCGACATCACGACCGCGGGCGGCTCCTCCACCCCCTCCGTTGGATCGTCCGGGCTGGGCGCCATCTGGGCTGCGGCCGGCACGCCCAGGCCCACGATAAGCGCCATGAGCACCGCGCCGGCCAGCACCGCGGAGGGCAGCGACAGGCGGGGTCGGGCCCGGCCAGCCGCGACACCGGCCCGTGGCCTCATTCCGCGGCCTGCCGCGCCGCCTCGGTCGCGGCGGCATGGGCCGCGGCGGCCAGCGCCTCGGCCCGCGACTCGACCAGGGAGACGATGTGCTCGACCATATCCTCCGAGCGGACCGTGTGGTCGGTCCGGCCGGCGGAATAGACCATGTGCGTGCCCGCGCCCCCGCCGGTCAGGCCGATGTCGGTCATCAGCGCCTCCCCCGGCCCGTTCACCACGCAGCCGATGATCGACAGCGTGATCGGTTGGCGGATATGCGCGAGCCGTTCCTCCAACTTTTCCACCGTGCGGATGACGTCGAAGCCCTGCCTGGCGCAGGACGGGCAGGAGATGATCTTCACGCCCCGGTGGCGCAGATGCAGCGACTTCAGCATCTCCCAGCCGACCGAGACCTCCTCCTCCGGCTCGGCGCTCAGCGAGACGCGGAGCGTGTCGCCGATCCCGGCCCAGAGCAGGGAGCCGAGCCCGATCGCGGACTTCACCGTGCCGGCGCGCTTGCTGCCCGCTTCCGTGATGCCGATGTGCAGCGGGTGGTCGCAGGCCTCGGCCAGTTGCTGGTAGGCGGCGACGGCCAGGAAGACATCCGACGCCTTCACGCTGATCTTGAATTCGTCGAAGCCTTCCTGGAGCAGATGGTCGGCGTGCCAGAGCGCGCTCTCGACCAGCGCCTCGGGATTGGGCTCCCCGTATTTCTCGAGCAGGTGCTTCTCGAGGCTGCCGGCGTTCACCCCGATCCGGATCGAGCAGCCGTGGTCACGGGCGGCCTTCACGACCTCCTTCACGCGTTCCTTCGACCCGATGTTGCCGGGGTTGATGCGCAGGCAGGCCGCACCGGCCTCGGCGGCCTCGATGGCGCGGCGGTAGTGGAAGTGGATGTCGGCCACGATCGGCACGTTCACCTCGCGCACGATCTCGGCCAGCGCGGCGGTGCTCTCCTCGGTCGGGCAGGACACGCGGACGATGTCGGCCCCGGCCATCTCGCAGCGCCGGATCTGGTCGATGGTCGCCTGCGCGTCCTCGGTCGGCGTGTTGGTCATGGTCTGGACCGAGATGGGCGCATCGCCACCCACGGCGACCTTGCCGACATGGATCTGCCGCGACGTCCGGCGCAGGATCTGCTGATAGGGGCGATAGGCCATGGTGGTCATCCGGTCTCCGGGCTCGGCCCCATCAATATGGCGGGTGAGGCCGCCGGTCGGAAGGCCGCGTTCGCGGGGCGGCCCTGCCGTGCCTCAGGGGCGGGCCGGGGGCTGCCCTTCGGCTGCGCGCGGGGCCGCCGTCTCGGGCTGGCGCAGGCGATCGACGTCGAGGACGATGCCGCGCCGCACCCCGGTCGCGCCGCTCAGCACCGGGGAAGGCTCGTCGTTCAGCAGGATCTCGAGGTTCTCGGCCTTGCCGGTGGTCAGGACGAGTCCCTCCCGCGATGGCACCTGGAAGGTGTCGCCATTGCGCAGCACGCGGTCGAGGATGACCTGGTTGGCCCGGGTATCGCGGACCTGCACCCAGGAATCGCCCCGCGCGCGCAACTGCACCGTGACCGGGCCCGGCGATGGCGGCGCCGGACGAGGCGCGGCGGCGGCAGCGGCGGGGGCGGCCGGCGCGCTCGGCGGGGCCGCGGCGGCCCCGACGGCCGGTGCGGCCGAGGCCTGCGTCGGGTTCGCGGAGGGGGGGGGCGGCGTGCCAGGCGTTGGCCCGGGGGCAGGCGGGCGCGGCCGCTGGCCCTCCTGCGTGGCCTGCTCCAGGCGAGCGGGCACGGGCGGCACGGCATCCACCACGCGTTCGCCCGACCCGCTCCAGTTGAACCAGGCGACATAGGCGCCGACTGCCAGCACGGCACCCACGGCCACGAGCGCGCCGGCGGGCACCCCGCGGGAGGGCACCGGCTCGGGAAACACGAGGTCGCCGTTGCGACCGCTCGCGGCACCGCCCGTCATGTCGCGGAAGCGGCGGACGGCCTCGTCGGGGTCGAGCCCGAGCGCTGTCGCGTAGGATCGCACGAACCCGACCGCATAGGCCGGCCCGGGCAGGTCCTTCAGCCGGCCTTCCTCGAGGGCGTGGATGTACCGGCGGTTGATGCGCAGCCGCTCGGCCACGTCCTCGACGCTCGCGCCGAGCGAAAGGCGAGCCTCGCGAAGCTCCTCGCCCACGCGGGCGGCTTCGGCGGCGGCAATGTCGGGTCGGGGGGCGCGCTTCATGCTGGTTCGTGCTCGCAAGCCGGGCTTCTACCCGCCCCGCGTCCCGCCCGCAAATGCCTGAGCCGCGAACCGCACCTCAGGCCGCCCCGCGGCCGCGGGCCGCGAGCGCGGCCGCGGCCTGGGCCATCAGCTCCGCGATGATCTCGGCCGCGGGCTGCTCCTTCGTCACCATGCCGACGGACTGGCCCGCCATGAGCGACCCGTTCTCGACATCGCCGTCGATCACGGCGCGGCGCAGCGCACCGGCCCAGAAATGTTCGATGTCGAGCTGCGCCGCTTCCTTGTCGAGCTCGCCCGCGCGGAAGCGGCGGATGGTCTCCGCCTGATGTTCCAGGAAGCGCCTGGTGCCGCCATTCTGCAGCGCGCGCACGGGAATGACGGGGAAGGCGTCGTCGAGCTGCACGGTCGGCATGGCGTCGCGCGCATGGCCCCGGATGAAGGCGTTCTTGAAGGCCGCGTGGGCGATGCATTCCGCGGCGCAGACGAAGCGCGTGCCAAGCTGCACCCCGGCCGCACCCATCTCGAGGTAGGACAGGATCGCCTCCCCCCGCCCGATGCCGCCAGCCACGAAGACCGGCACCTCGGTCACGTGCGGGAGGATCTCCTGCGCCAGCACGTTGAGCGAGACCGGCCCGATATGCCCGCCCGCCTCCGATCCCTCGATCACCAGCGCATCGGCGCCGCTGCGGATCAGCCGCTTCGCCAGCACCAGCGCGGGCGCGAAGCACACCACCTTCGCGCCGCCCTCCTTGGCCTTCTTGATCGCGCTGCCCGGCGGGATGCCGCCGGCGAAGACGATGTGCCCGACCCGGGCCGCGAGGCAGACATCGACGAGCTGCTCGAGCCGCGGATGCATCGTGATGAGGTTCACGCCGAAGGGCTTCCGCGTCAGCGCCTGCGTGCCGGCGATCTCCTCGGCCAGGCGGGGCGGCTCCATCGCGCCGCAGGCGATCACGCCGAAGGCGCCGGCATTGGACAGCGCAGCCACCAGGTGCCGCTCGCTCACCCAGGACATCGCGCCGCCCATGATGGCGTAGCGACTGCCGAGGAAGGCGGCGCCGCGCGCCATCAGCCGGTCGAGCATGGCTTCCGCCCCAACAAGGGGCGCGACCACTTCGTTCATGCCGGCGCGTCCAGGCCGTAGGCTGTGTGCAGCGCGCGCACCGCCAGTTCCGTGTAGTCCGACGCCACCAGGACGCTGACCTTGATCTCGCTGGTCGAGATCACCTGGATGTTGATGCCCTTTTCGGCCAGCGCGCCGAACATGGTGTTGGCGACGCCCGCATGGCTGCGCATGCCGATGCCGACGACGCTGATCTTGGCGACATCCGGGTCGGCCAGCAGCGCCTCGTGCCCGAGGTCTCCCTGCGCCTTGCCGAGGACGTCCTGCGCGCGCGCCAAATCCGCCTTGCCGACGGTGAAGGTCATGTCGGTCATGCCGTCCGCGCCAATGTTCTGGACGATCATGTCCACGTTGACGTTGGCCTTCGCGAGCGCGCCGAAGACGCGGGCCGCGACCCCCGGACGGTCCGGCAGGCGGCGCAGCGTCACCTTGGCGTCGTCGCGCGAATACGCGATGCCGGAAACCACGGGCTGTTCCACGATCTCGTCCTCATCCACCACGAGCGAACCGGGCTTGTCCTCGAAGCTCGACACAACCTGGACCCGGACGCCCAGCTTCATCGCCAGTTCCACCGAGCGCGTCTGGAGCACCTTGGCACCGACCGAGGCCAGTTCGAGCATTTCCTCGAAGGTGATGCGCTCGAGCTTGCGGGCCCGCGGCACAATGCGCGGGTCGGTCGTGTAGATGCCGTCCACGTCGGTATAGATGTCGCAGCGGTCGGCCTTGACCGCCGCCGCCACCGCCACGGCCGAGAGGTCGGACCCGCCGCGGCCCAGCGTCGTGATCCGGCCCCGCCCCGTCTCGATCCCCTGGAAGCCCGCGATCACCGGGACCTGGCCGGCCTCCATCCGCTCGATCAGCAGCGCGCCGTCGATCCGTTCGACGCGCGCCTTGCCATGCGCGTTGTCGGTCAGGATCGGCACCTGCCAGCCCTGCCAGGACCGCGCCTCCACGCCGATCGTCTGCAGCGCGATCGCGGTCAGGCCGGTGGTCACCTGCTCCCCCGTGGCGACGACGGTGTCGTATTCGCGCGCGTCGTGCAGGGGTGACAGTTCCTGGCACCACTTCACCAACTGGTTGGTCACGCCCGACATGGCCGAGACCACGACGGCGACCTGGTGGCCGGCATCGACCTCCCGCTTCACGCGGGTGGCGACGTTGCGGATGCGGTCGAGGTCGGCGACGGAGGTGCCGCCGAACTTCATGACGATGCGAGCCATCGGCGGCGTCTGGATCCTGGGGCCGGGCGGAAAAAAGCGCGCACCCGGCGGTTGCGCCGGGCGGCGGGGCGGGACAGATACCCATCGGCCGCCGCGCGCGCAACCCGCCGCCGCCCGGCCGAGGAGGACCCCATGCCGCAGCCCGGCACCGCGCTGGACGGCGAGATCGCCAAATTCGACGCCCTGGCCGCCCGCTGGTGGGACCCGGCGGGCCCGATGCGGCCGCTGCACGCGATGAACCCACTGCGCACTGGCTGGATCGCCGAGCGCCTGGCCCGCCAGCACGGGCGGGACCCGGCGGCGAGGTACGCGCTGGCCGGCCTCACGGTGCTCGATGTCGGTTGCGGCGCCGGCCTGGCCGCGGAGGCCCTGGCCCGCCACGGCGCCCAGGTCACCGGGCTCGACGCGGCCGGGGAGGCCTTGGAGGCGGCGCGCGCGCATGCGGCCGCCGGGGGCCTCAACATTGCCTACCGCGAGGGACAGCCCGAGGACCTGCCCGAGGGCGAGGCGTTCGACGCCGTCGTGGCGCTCGAGGTCATCGAGCACGTGGGCGACCGCGCCGCCTTCCTGGCCGCCCTGGCGCGCGCCGCGAAACCCGGCGGGCTCGTGTTCCTTTCCACGCTGAACCGCACGCCGCGGTCCTTCCTGATGGCCAAGGTCGGCGCGGAATACCTGCTGCGGCTGCTGCCCGTCGGCACGCATGACTGGAAGATGTTCGTGACACCGGGCGAACTCGGCACGGGGCTCCGCGCCGCCGGGCTCGGCGTCGCGGACATCACGGGCATGGCGATGGACCCGCTGACGGGAAGATGGCGCGCGACGCGCGACGTCGGCGTTAACTACCTGGTCATGGCGCGGGCTGCCTGAAGCCTCACGCGTCCGAGGGCGGCACCCAGGGAATGCGCGCCACCTCGATCCCTTCCTCGCGCAGCGCCTCGGCGTCCTGATCGCTGGCCTCCCCGAAGATGCCGCGGCGGTCGGAATCGCCGCGGTGCATGCGCCGCGCCTCCTCGGCGAAGTCCGGGCCGACGTAGTCGCAGGTCTTTTCGACCTCGGCGCGAAGCCTCTGGAGCACGGCGCGGACCTGCGCCGGCATCGGGCCGGCGGCGGCCGCGGCGGGCGGCGCATCCGGCGGCGGCGGGGCGGGCGGGGCGACGGGAACGACGGCGTTGCGCGCGGGCCGGCCCTTCTTCGGGATCGCCGGCGCCATCAACGCGCGCGAGACCTGCGTGCCGCCGCACACGGGGCATTCCACCATCCCGGCCTGCGCCAGCCGATCGAAGGCCGCACTGTCCTTGTACCAGCTGTCGAATTCGTGGGCCTCGGCGGCGCTCGTACAGCGCAGCTGGTAGTGGATCATCGCTCCCTCACGTCCGGCGCGCCGCCCTCCGGCCTACGCCATGACGATGATTTGGCACTCGTTCCGACGAAGTGCCAGCCCCCCGGGCCACTCATGCCGTCAGCAGGGCATCGAGGCGTCCCGCGCGGTCCAGCGCATGCAGGTCGTCCGAGCCGCCAACCGGCCGCCCGTCGATGAAAACCTGCGGCACCGTTGTCCGGCCGCCGGAGCGCGCGATCGCCTGCGCCCGGGCCTCGGAGCCGTTCGGGGCGTAGATTTCGTCGTAGGGGATGCCCTTGCGGTCGAGCAGCGCCTTGGCGCGCGCGCAATAGGGGCAGAAGTCCTGGACGTAGATTTCAACCTTGGCCATGCCGCGAGACTTGGCGCGCCGCGACCGGCGGTCAAGCGGCGACACGGCGCACGCCAAGCAGACCGACGCGGCCGCAAGGCGGGCGAGAAGGGAACTTCTCCCCCCGGACCCCCCACAACCTTTCTTGACACCTGGCGCCCGCGTCCCGGGACCGGCGCCAAGTGCCAAGGAAGGGAGTGGGCTCGGGGGAGGTTCCCCTCCCCCGACCTTCCTCGCCCGCGTCCATCACCCCTCGCGCAGCCGTGGGTCCGGCACCCGCGCCGCCGCGAGCACGTCGACCGCCGCCGCGCCGCCCGCCAGCAGCGCCACGGCGCAGGCCCCGGCGGTCGCGCCCGAGGTCAGCACGTCGTCCACCAGCAGCACCTGCCGCCCGGCGACCGCCGTGCGCCCGGCGCGCGACAGTGCGAAGGCGCCCTCCACCGTCACCGCGCGCTCGGCGGCGCCGCGGTCGCCGAGCGGCGGCGTCCGTCGTGCCCGTGCCAGTGCATCCGGCACGACGCGCCGCTCGGACAGCGTGCCCAGGGCGCGCGCCAGCAGCGCCGCCTGGTCGTAGCGCCGGCCAAGCAACCGCTGCCAATGCGCAGGCACCGGCACGATCACATCTGCCCGCGCCAGCAATGCCGCGCCGGCGCGCGCCATCTGGCGGGCCAGCGGCCGCGCCAGTTCCGTCCGGTCGGCATGCTTGAAGGGCAGGATCAGGCGCTTCGCGCCGGCATCGTACCGCAGTGCCGCCCGCGCTTCCCGGAAGGGTGGCGGCCGCGCCGTGCAGCGCGGGCAGAGCGCATCCGCCACCTGGCCGTCATGCGCGAAAGGCACCCCGCAGCGCCGGCAGAACGGTGCCGTGATGGGCGAAAGCCCCGCGAAGCAGCCCGCGCAGAGCGTCCCCTGCGCCACCACCTCGGCCTCACAGGTCAGGCAGCGCGGCGGCAGCAGCGCATCGAGCAGCCCGAGCCCCGCCCGGCGCAGCCCGCCCGAAAGCCGCTGCAGGCCGGGCATGGCGCCCCTAGACCCAGGCGCCGAAGGGCGCGTCGCCGTCCTTCTCGACCTCGTGCACAAGGTCGATCTCCCAGGAGAGGTAGGCGTGCATCGCTTCCTCCACCCCCTCGTTGCGGTCGTAGGGGCGCAGGTAGAAATCGACGCAGTCGGCATCGGCCGGGTCGCGGCGGTCGGCTGCCAGCGGGAAGCCCGCCGCCTTCCAGGCCGCGGTGCCGCCGGCCAGGACCTTCACCGGGGCCTTGGCGAAGCCGCGCAACTCCTCGGCGCCGAGCCGCGCCTGCGCGTCCTCCGGCGCCGCCACCACCAGCTGCCGGTCGCCGGTCAGCCGCGGCGCCAGCGCCTCGAGCCGCGTGCGGATGCCCCAGAGCGCGCCCGGGACATGACCGTCGCGGAAGTCGATGGACCGCGCCAGGTCCACCACCTGCGCCGCGCCCTCCGCCACCAGCGCCGCGGCCTCGGCCGGGGAGACATGCGGCACCTTCACCGCCTTCGCCTCCGGGCAGTCCGGCGCCCAGACGCCCTCCGCGATGCGGCCCTCGAGCCCATCGGCGAGCACGTAGACATCCCATCCGCCGAGTTGCCGCAGCCAGCCGCCCGTCATGCGCGCGCGCACGCCGGTGTCGTCCACCAGCACGATGCGCGCGCCGCGCACCGCCACCCACTGATCGGTCGCCTGCACCAGTTGCCCGCCCGGCGCGGAACGGCTGTCGATCATGTGCCCGGCCGCGAATTCCGCCGGGTCCCGCACGTCGAGCAGGTAGGTCGTGCGCCCGGTCTCGCCGCGCATCGCCTCGTACTCCGCGCGCGTTGCGACCTTCACGCCGTGCCGGCGGGCGAAGCAGTCGGCGCGGGCGAAGGCCTCGGCAGCGGTCGCCGGCGTGCCCTCGGCGTAGCGCGCCTCGCGCCCGCGGTCGCAGGCGAAGCCGGCCAGTTCCCAGCCCATGGTGCCATTGCGCAGCGCCACGACCTTGTTCGTCAGGCCCGCGCTGCGGAGCGATTCCGCGCCCAGGATGGACCGCGTCCGCCCGGCGCAGTTCACCACCACCGTCGTCTCCGGCCGCGTCACGAACTCGCCGATCCGGTAGACCAGTTCGCCCCCCGGCACGTTCACGGCGGACGGGATGCTCATGCGCCGGAACTCGTCGATCGGGCGACTGTCGAGCACGACCATGTCCGTGCCCGCCTCCATCATCGCCTTGAGTTCGGCCGGGTCGACCGAGGGCGTATGGTAGTGATGCTCCACCCATTCCCCGAAGGCCTTGGAGGGCACGTTGACGCCCGAGAAGGCCACGTAGCCCGCCGCGACCCAGGCCGGCGTGCCGCCGTCGAGCACCGCAACATCGGTGCAGCCGATGCCTTCGAGGTATTCCGCGAGGCGGGCCGCGTACCCCTCCCCGCCATCGGTGCAGACCACCTTCACCCCGCGCCGCGGCAGCAGCGCGCGGGCGCGCAATTCCTTCTTCGAGAGCGGGCAGGGCACCGCCCAGAACAGGTGGGAGCGGCCGAACTCGCCCTCCTCCCGCGCGTCGAGGATGGCGAGTTCGCCGCCCTCCGCGATCAGGCGCTTCAGCGTACCCGCGTCGATCGTGCCGGCCATGTGCTCGCTCCCCGTCCCTAGCCCCTGCTCTACTCCCGCTTGCCGCGCGGCGGAACCGGGCGCATCTGCCGGCCATCATGACCGATCCCGCCCTGGTCTTCGACCGCCGCCTGCTGCGCCGCCGGCGCGACCGCGCCGCCGCGACGACCGATGCGGTTGCGCCCCTCCTGGCCGAGGTCGCGGACCGGCTGCTCGACCGGCTGGACGACACTACCCACCGCTTCGCCCGCGCGCTCGAGATTGGCGGCCGGGGCGTGGTCGCGCCGCGCCTCGCCGCCCGCGGCATCCCCTTCGTCGTCTCGGCCGACCTCTCGCCCCGCATGGCGCGGCGCGCCGGCCCGCTGCCGGTCGCGGCCGACGAGGAATGGCTGCCCTTCGCCGAGGGCGCCTTCGATCTGGTGGTGGCCGCCTTCTCCCTGCATTGGGTGAACGACCTGCCGGGGGCCCTGGTGCAGATCCGTCGCGCGCTGGCGCCCGACGGGCTGTTCCTGGCCGCCCTGCCGGGCCTGCCGACGCTGGGCGAGCTCCGTACCGCCCTGGCCGAGGCCGAGACCGAGCTGCGCGGCGGCCTGTCGCCCCGTGTCTCGCCCTTCCCGGACCTGCGCGACGGCGCGGCGCTGCTGCAGCGCGCCGGCTTCGCCCTGCCCGTCGCGGATGCCGAGGAGATCCGCCTCGCCTACCGCACGCCGCTCGGGCTGCTGGCCGACCTCCGCGCCGCGGGGGAAGGCAACGCCGTCCTGGCGCGCGACGGCCGCACCCCGCCGCGCGCGCTGTTCCCGCTGGCAGCCGCGCGGCTGCCCGTGGCTCCGGAGGGCGTGCCGGCTTCCTTCCGCCTGCTGGTACTGACCGGCTGGGCGCCTTCCGCCGCGCAGCCCCGGCCGGCCCGGCCGGGAAGCGCCAGCGCGCGGCTCGCGGATGCGCTCGGCACGGTCGAGCGGGGCGCCGGGGAGAAGGCCGGCCGATAGGGCGCGGCGCCTGCAACCTTGCAACTCGGCAGGGGGGCGCGCATCTTCGCGGATCAACCGAAGCCGCGATCCGGACCCACCCCATGGAGCAGCAGGGCGGCGAAGCCCGTCGAATCACGATCCATCGCCCCGAGGACTTCGCGGGCATGCGCAAGGCCGGCCGCCTGGCCGCCGAGACGCTGGACATGATCGCGACCCATGTGAAGCCCGGCGTGACGACGGGCGAGATCGACAGGATCTGCCATGACTTCATGGTGGGCCATGGCGCGGTGCCGGCGACGCTCGGCTACCGCGGCTACACCAAATCCTCCTGCACCTCGGTCAACCACGTGGTCTGCCACGGGATCCCAGGCGACCGCGTCCTGGCCGAGGGCGACATCGTGAACATCGATGTCACGGTCATCCTGGATGGCTGGTATGGCGACACCAGCCGCATGTTCGTGGCCGGGGAGCCGTCGACCAAGGCGCGGCTGCTGATGGACGTGACCTACGAATCCCTGATGAAGGGCATTGCGGCCATCCGTCCGGGCGCCACGCTCGGCGACATCGGCCACGCCATCCAGAGCTTCGTCGAACGCCATCGCTTCAGCGTCGTGCGCGACTTCTGCGGCCACGGCATCGGCCGGCATTTCCACGAGCCGCCCAACGTCCTGCACTACGGCCGCCCGGGAGAGGGCCCGAAGCTCAAGCCCGGCATGTTCTTCACGGTCGAGCCGATGGTGAATGCCGGCCGGCCGGAGGTGAAGATCCTCGACGACGGCTGGACGGCGGTGACGCGCGACCGCTCCCTCTCCGCCCAGTTCGAGCACATGGTCGGCGTGACCGAGACGGGCGTCGAGGTCTTCACCATCTCGCCCGCCGGGCAGCACCGTCCCTATCGGGCCGGCTGACGCACCGGGCTTTCAACCCAAGGTCGAATTGCTGTATGAATCATCGCGCCGCGGCGCCTTTCGCCGGGGACGGAGGCCATGCGCAAGAAATCCGGCCTGGCCGAGGCGATGCCCGGCCTCCTCGCCTTCGCGGACCCGGAGGCGGAAGTGCCGCCGCCCGGCCATCTCGGCCACCGCGCCCGGATGCGGGAGAAGCTGCTCGCCTCCGGGCCCGATGCGCTGCTCGACCACGAGATGCTGGAGATGCTGCTGTTCCTGGCGCTGCCGCGGCGCGACACCAAGCCGATCGCGCGCGCGCTGCTGGCCCGGTTCGGGTCCTTCGCCAATGCCATCGCCGCGCCGGCGCAGGACCTCCGCCAGGTCGAGGGCCTGGGCGAGGCCGGCATCGCCGCGCTCAAGACCGTGCAGGGCGCGGCACTTCGCCTGGCCCGCGCCGAGATCCTGGACCGCCCGGTGCTGAACAACTGGGACCGGCTGATCGCTTACCTCAGCGCCGCCCTGACGCGCGAGCGGGTGGAGCAGTTCCGCATCCTGTTTCTTGACACGCGCAATCGCCTGATCGCCGACGAGCAGCAGGCGCGCGGCACGGTCAACCACACGCCGGTCTACCCGCGCGAGGTGGTCAAGCGCGCGCTGGAACTGCAGGCGACGGCGCTGATCCTGGTGCACAACCACCCCTCCGGCGACCCGACGCCGTCGCGCGCCGATCTCGACATGACGCAGGAGATCAAGGCGGCGGCCGGCAGCCTCGGCATCGTGCTGCACGACCACCTGGTGATGGGCAACGGGCGCCACCTGTCCTTCCGGCGGGAGGGGCTGCTGTGATCCGCTTCGCAGCGCGTTTCGCGTGACGCACCGCGGCCGTTGACCCGCGCCGCGGCATGCCGGCACCCTTCGGCCATGCGCTTCGCCTCCTCCCTCATCGTGCTGGCCGCCGGCCTCGCCGCCTCTGCCGCGTTCGCGCAGAAGCCGGGGTCGTTCGGGAACCTGCCGCCGCCGCCCCAGGCGCCGGCGTGGCGCGGGCCGGCGCCCTCGCCGCAAGCGACGCTGCCGCGGGACAAGCCGCCGCCGCTCGGCGCCGTGGCACCGCGCGGCGGGCCGGGCCCCGTCCCGCGCGCGCCGGGCGCCCTGGCGGCGCTGCCGACCGCCAAGCCGCCGCCGCTTGGCCGCATCGCGCCGGGCGGCCCCGGCCCCCAAGCCGGGCCCGGCCCGGGGGCGCCCGGCCGCCGCCAGATGGTCTCCTCCGGCACCGGCTTCGTCGTCGCGCCGCGGCAGATCATGACCAACCAGCACGTCGCGGAGGGCTGCTCCTCGATGACCGCGCGGCTCGCGAACGGCGGCGAGATCGCGGCCACCGTCATCGCCTCGGACCGCAACCGTGACCTCGCGCTGCTGCGCACGGACGGCGACCCCGGCCCCGTGCTGCCCTTCCGCCGGGCCGCGGATGTGCGGCGCGGCGAGAACGTCGTGACCTACGGCTTCCCGCTCGCGGGACTGCTGTCGTCGGGACCTACGCTGACGACGGGCGATGTCTCGGCGCTGGCGGGGCTGCAGGACAATCCACGCCAGATCCAGATCAGCGCGCCGGTGCAGCAGGGCAATTCCGGCGGGCCGCTGCTCGACCTTCGCGGCCACGTGGTCGGCGTCATCGTCTCGAAGCTGAATGCGCAACGTATCGCGCAGGCGACCGGCGACATCCCGCAGAACGTGAACTTCGCCGTGAAGCACACCGAGGCCGTGGACTTCATGCGCGAGCACGGCGTCCAGCCGGTGCTGGAGGATGCCGGCGCGGCGCGGACGGCCGCCGAGGTCGGCGACATCGCGCACGCATCGACCGTCTTCCTGCGCTGCCTCCGCTGACGGGCGCCGCGGGTCAGGCGCCGCGGACTGCCCGCAAAGCGCCGGCCGCGAAGGCCTGGGCGTCGACCGAGGCAGCGAGCCGGTCCGACATCGTGATCTGCATCTTCACGAACCGCCCCGCCGCGGTGCCGACGCAGACATGGCGCGTCACCGGCGCGCGCCCGAAGGCGCCGTGCAGCATCGCACACCGCATCCCGGGGTCCGCGACCGTCACCCTCTCGCGCTCTGTGAGGCGCCGACCGGTGCGGCCGTAGGGCGCGTCCGTGACCTCCGAGACCGCGGACGTCAACTCGCGGTCGATCTCGGCCGCCTCAGGGTCGGACGGGACGCGCCCGCCTGTCTCATAGACCAGCACGGTCGCCACGGCCGCGCGGTTCGCGGTCGCATAGTCCATCGAGAGCGTCGGCCCGGAACGCGGCGCGACGTCGCCGCGGACGAAGCCCGCGATCTCCCGCGGCATCGCCGCCGCCACCGCGTCGAGCGACGGGCGCGACGCACCCTCGATGGCCGCGCAACCGCCGAGAACCGCCAGCGCCAGCGCCAGCGCCAGCACCGGCCGGCGAGCGGCGCCCGGGGCGCGGATGGCGGCGGTCGGGTCTTGCCGGTGGCGTTCGGTGGGTTCGGTCTTCACCCCGCCCATCCTGCAGCGAATTCCGGCCGTTTCGTGACCGGTCGTCGCAGGCGCCGGGGGCATGCCGGCATCAGGCGCCCGCGCGCTGGTACCGGAGGTCGCGCACAGCCCCCGACACGAGCGTAATGATCGCCGTGTAGACGATCATCTGCATGAACGTCGCACCGACCCAGAGCCAGACCGGGAAGACGCCGGCGATGGTCGGCACCAGGAACCCGAGCGGCAGGAACAGGTAGGCATAGGCCTCCGGCACCGCCATCGCGACCTGGTGCGTTCCCTCGTAGATCATCGCGATCGCGACATAGAGGATCACGAGCAGCCCGACCCAGGCGATCCAGCGGTGCTTGTCGAGCAGCCGCGCGATCAGCGTCGCCGCCACGCCCATCAGCACGACCGAGAAGGCCAGGCCGATGATCAGGATGTAGGGGTGGTCCTTCGCCGCGCCCGCGACGGCGAGCACGTTGTCGAGGCTCATCGAGACGTCGGCGACGAGGATCTGGATGATGGCCTGGCGCAGTGTCTTGCGCGGCGCGCCGGGCTCGGTCCCCTCCAGCGCCTCGACGCCCTCGTGCTGCTCGGTCACGTCGGGGTTGTCGTGCCCGCCGCCGTCGCGCAGCTCGCGGTACATCTTCCAGCAGACCCAGAGCAGCAGCACGCCGCCCGCCAGAACGATGCCGACGATGGACAGCAGCTGGACCGTGATCGATGCGAAGGCGATGCGCATGACCGTCGCGGCGATGATGCCCCAGAAGATCGCCTTGCGCCGCTGGTCCGCCGGCAGGCCGGCCGCGGCCATGCCGACGACGATCGCGTTGTCGCCCGCCAGCACGACGTCGATGAATAGCACCATGGCCAGCGGCTGGAGCCACTCGGGCAGCATTTCCAACATGCGACGGACGTTCCTGGGCGAGATTTGTCTTGAACCGGGGCGTAGCGTTAGCCGGCCATCCGATGGCGGGCAACCCCGGACCTAACCGGGGGCACGGCTTGCGCTGGGGCGCCCCGCGCGCCAAAGGGGGCGCCACCCGCCTTCGGAGCCCCCCGCCATGGTCCCGCGCTACGCCCGCCCGCAGATGGAAGCGATCTGGTCCCCGGCCGAGCGCTACCGGATCTGGTTCGAGATCGAGGCGCTGGCCGCCGAGGCCATGGCCGGCATCGGCGCCATCCCGGCCGAGGCGGCGCGCGCGATCCGCGCGAAAGGCGGCCCCCGGGCGGCCGCGATCGGCGCCGCCGAGGTCGCCCGCATCGACGAGATCGAGCGCGAGACGCGCCACGACGTCATCGCCTTCCTCACCTTCATGGCCGAGGGCATCGGCGAGCCCGCGCGCTTCATGCACCAGGGCATGACGAGCAGCGACGTGCTCGACACCTGCCTCGCGGTGCAGATGACCCGCGCGGCGGACCTGCTGATCGCGGATGTCGACGCCCTGCTCGCCGCGCTCAAGGCCCGCGCGTTCGAGCACCGCATGACGCCCACCATCGGCCGCAGCCACGGCATCCATGCCGAGCCGACGACCTTCGGCCTGAAGCTCGCCGGCCACCACGCCGAATTCCAGCGCGGCCGCGCCCGCCTGGTCGCGGCCCGGGCCGAGGTCGCCACCTGCGCCATCTCGGGGCCGGTCGGCACCTTCGCCTCTGTCGACCCGCGCGTGGAGGAGTTCGTCGCGGGCAGGCTCGGGCTCGCGGTCGAGCCGGTCTCGACCCAGGTCATCCCGCGCGACCGCCACGCCGCCTTCTTCTGCGCGCTGGCCGTGGTCGCGAGCGGCATCGAGCGCCTCGCGACCGAGGTACGCCACCTGCAGCGGAGCGAGGTGCGCGAGGCGGAGGAATTCTTCCATCCCGGGCAGAAGGGCAGCAGCGCCATGCCCCACAAGCGCAACCCGGTGCTGAGCGAGAACCTGACCGGCCTCGCCCGCCTGGTGCGCGGCTATGCCTTGCCCGCGCTCGAGAACGTGGCGCTCTGGCACGAGCGCGACATCAGCCATTCGAGCGTCGAGCGCGTCATCGCCCCGGATGCGACCATCGCGCTCGACTTCGCGCTCGCGCGCCTCACGGGCATGATCGAGAAGCTGACGATCTACCCCGAGCGCATGGCGGCCAACGTCGAATCGCTCGGCGGCGTGGTGCACAGCCAGAAGGTGCTGCTCGCCTTGACCCAGGCGGGCATGAGCCGGGAGGACGCCTACAGCGCCGTCCAGCGCGCGGCCATGGCGACCTGGACCGCTCTGGGCGCGCCCGACGCGAAGTCCTTCCGGGAGAACCTCCTGGCCGACGGGGCGGTGGCCGCGCTGCTCGCCCCGGCCGCGCTCGACGAGGCGATGGATCCGCGTCGCGACTTCGTCCACGTGGACACGGTCTTTCGCCGCGTCTTCGGGGCGGGCTGACACTCCCGCGCTGAAACACTTCACGGCGCATGCGGGGACGCCGTGATTCTGCCGCAGGGTTTGGTTAATCTTCTTGTCATGAACGCAAGGGAGTCGACCATGCGCACCCTGACGAAGTTGGGCCTGTCGACAATGGCAGTCCTGGCCGCGCTCGCGGCCGCACCT
Organism: Roseomonas sp. HF4; assembly: GCF_005222755.1. GTDB lineage: Bacteria > Pseudomonadota > Alphaproteobacteria > Acetobacterales > Acetobacteraceae > Neoroseomonas. The sequence goes on along the minus strand of NZ_STGD01000003.1, from coordinate 336,533 downwards.
ATGGAAGCCACCGCGGGGGACCGGAATGGCCGCCATGGCGGCCGGTGGGACCATCCGGGCCGCGGCTGGGGCCCGCCGCCACGCGCCTATGTCGCGCCGCCGCCGCGGGTCTACTACGCGCCGCCGCCGCCACGGTACTATTACGCGCCGCCGCCGCGCGTCTATTACGCGCCGCCGCCTCGGTACTACTACGCGCCGCCGCCAGCATACTATGTCCCGGCCCCGGGCGTGTCGTTCAACTTCCGCTTCTGACCACGTCGCGGCCGGGGGGCGGGTTCCGGCGGGGCGGCGTCCACCCCGGTTGCGGCGCGGCCGCCCTGGCCGCAGCCTGCGCCCATGTGCACCGTCATCCTCCTGCGCCGGCCCGGCCATGACTGGCCGGTTCTCGTCGCCGCGAATCGCGATGAACGCCTGGACCGCGCCTGGGACCCGCCCGCGCCCTGGTGGCCGGAGGCCCCGGGCCTGGTCGGCGGCCGCGATCGCAGCGCGGGCGGCACCTGGATGGCGCTCGGCCCCTCCGGCGTCATCGCGGCCGTACTGAACCGTCCGGGCAGTCTCGGCCCGGCCCAGGGCAAGCGCTCCCGCGGCGAATTGCCGCTGATGGCCGCCGGCGCCCCGTCGGCCGCCGAGGCCGCCCGCCGGATCGCCGCCCTGCCGGCCGAGGAATGGCGCCCGTTCAACATGGTGGTCGCGGATGCGGCGGAAGCGCACTTCATCCGCGGCCTCGGCGCCGGCCGGCCCGAGGCCATGGCCCTCGGCGAGGGCCTGTCCATGGTCACCGCCCACGACCCGAACGACCCGACCAGCCCGCGCACGCGGCGCCACCTGCCCCGCTTCCGTGCCGAGCCGCCGCCCGACCCCGGCGCCGGCGACTGGTCGGCCTGGCAGCGCCTGCTGGCCGATGGCGGCTTCGACCCCGCGATCGGCCCGGCCGAGACGCTGAACGTGCCGCCGACGAACGGCTTCGGCACCGTCTCCTCCAGCCTCCTCGCGCTCGGCACGGCTGGCGCGCGGCGCTGGCTGTTCTGCGCGGAACCTCCGGGCTCGGCGCCGTTCCGCCCGGTCGCGCTGCCGGGCGCAGCCTGACGCGGGGCTGCCCCCGACCGTGGACATGGCCCTGCCCCGCCACCCTTGCTATACGCACCCCCGACCTACGCCCGCCGTCCCCCGGCCCGGCGACTGCAAGGATTCCTCCGCCATGGCGCGTCGCCGACAACTCTACGAGGGCAAGGCCAAGGTCCTGTTCGAAGGCCCCGAGCCAGGCACCCTGGTCCAGTACTTCAAGGACGACGCAACCTCCGGCAACGGTGCCAAGAAGGGCACCATCACCGGCAAGGGCGTGCTGAACAACCGCATCAGCGAATACCTGATGACGCGGCTGGCCGAGATCGGCGTGCCCACGCACTTCATCCGCCGGCTCAACATGCGCGAGCAGCTGATCCGCGAGGTGGAGATCATCCCGCTCGAGGTCGTGGTTCGCAACGTCGCCGCCGGCTCGCTGGCGACGCGCCTCGGCATCCCGGAAGGCCAGCGCCTGCCGCGCTCGATCATCGAGTACTACTACAAGAACGACCAGCTCAACGACCCGATGGTGGCCGAGGAGCACATCACCTGCTTCGGCTGGGCCTCCACCCAGGACCTCGACGACATGGTGGCGCTCACGCTGCGGGTGAACGACTTCCTCACCGGGCTCTTCCTCGGCGTCGGCATCACGCTGGTCGACTTTAAGCTCGAATTCGGCCGGCTCTGGGAGAACGAGGAGATGCGCATCGTCCTCGCCGACGAGATCAGCCCCGACAATTGCCGGCTCTGGGACGCCAAGACCGGCGAGAAGATGGACAAGGACCGTTTCCGCCGCGACCTCGGCAAGGTCGAGGAAGGCTACCAGGAAGTGGCGCGCCGCCTCGGCATCCTGCCCGAGGCCGGGCCGCGCGACATGTCGGGGCCGGAGGTCATGCAATGAAGGCGCGGGTCTACGTGATGCCCAAGGCCGGCGTCCTCGACCCGCAGGGCAAGGCGATCGGCCATGCGCTGGAAGGGCTCGGCTTCGGCGGTGTGAACGACGTCCGCGCCGGCAAGGTGATCGAGCTCGACCTGGCCGAGACCGACCCTGCGCGCGCGAAGGCTGCGGCCGAGGACATGGCCCGCCGCCTGCTCGCCAACACCGTCATCGAATCCTTCCGGGTCGAGCTCGCCTGACATGGTGAAGGCGAGCCTCCTCGCGATGTTGGTGCTGACCGTGCTGATCGCGATGGGGCTGCGCTGGCGGGAACAGCGGATGGCGTCGCTGCCGCGCATGGGCCTCGTGGCCCGCGGCAAGCACACGATGAACCGCTGGGTCACGGCGGCCGCCATCGCAGCCGCCTCCACCATGCTGATCATGGGCGGGCTGCACTACCTCCGCCTCTACCTCGGCTGAACGAACGGGACCGCCCATGAAGGCCGCCATCGTCACCTTCCCCGGCACCAACCGCGAACGCGACATGCGCGTTGCACTGAAGCGCGCCACGGGCCGCGATCCGCTGATGCTGTTCCACCGCGACGCGCTGCCGCCGGGCCTCGACCTGGTCGTCCTGCCGGGCGGCTTCTCCTACGGGGACTACCTCCGCTGCGGCGCCATGGCCGCGCAGTCGCCGATCATGCGCGACGTGCGGGCCTTCGCGGCGAAGGGCGGGCATGTGCTCGGCGTCTGCAACGGCTTCCAGATCCTGATCGAGGCGGGGCTGCTGCCCGGCGGGCTGCTGCGCAACGCGACGCTGCGCTTCCTGTCGATGGACTGCCACATGCGCGTCGAGCGCGCCGGCACCGCCTTCACGTCCCGCTGGCAGAAGGGCGCGGTGTTCCGCGCGCCGATGGCGCATGGCGACGGCAACTACTTCGCCGACGACGCGACGCTCGACCGGCTGGAGAGCGAGGGCCTGGTCGCCTTCCGCTACACGGATGAACGCGGCGAGGCGACCGAGGCCGCCAACCGCAACGGCAGCGCGCGCAACATCGCGGGCATCCTCTCCCCCAACCTCCGCGTCTGCGGCCTGATGCCGCATCCCGAGGACCTGGTGGACCCGCTGATGGGCGGCACGGACGGCCTGCCGATGTTCGAGAGCCTCGCGGACGCCTTCCTGCCGGCGTGAAGCGGGGGCGGGCTGCCCCTGGCCGTCACCGCCCTGCCTGCTGCCGCCGCCGCCGCGCCCGCTGGAAGGCGCGAAGCAGGTGCATCGCGTAGCCGCCGACCACGATGCCGACCACGACCCAGGCGAGCGGCTCCACCCAGTGCTCGACCTTGTCGTAGTGGTCCTCGAGGAAATAGCCCGCCAGCGCCAGGAAGGTGAGCCACACCGTCGAGCCGAGCGCGGTCCAGAGGTAGAAGACGCCGCGCGGGATCAGCACCATCCCCGCCGGCACCGAGATCAGCGTGCGCACGCCGGGCAGCATCCGCCCGAAGCAGATCGCAACCGGCCCCCAGCGGCGCAGCAGCCCGGTCGCCTGGTCGAGATCCTCCTCCTCCACCGCGAACCACTTGCCGTAGCGGATCACCAGCGGACGGAACCGCTCGACGCCGAGCCACCGCCCCGCCTCGTACCAGACGATGTTGCCGACCAGCGTGCCCGCGACCGCGAAGGCGATCAGGCCCGGCAGCGACATCTCCCCACGCGCCGCGGCGAACCCCGCCGCCGCCATGATGAGTTCCGACGGGATCGGCGGGAACAGGTTCTCGAGCACCATCAGCGCGAAGACACCGGCCAGCCCGCCGGCCGAGACGAGGTTGGTCACCCACTCGAACATCTAGTCCACCTTGAACAGCGAGACGGTGATCCACCGCCCCCGCACGTAGTTGAGCCCGGTGACCGAGCCGAGTTCCCGCAGCGTCAGCCCGCGCTCCGCCGCGGCGCGGCGGAAGGCGGCCTCATGCCTGTCCCCTATGGCCGCAATGCGGCCGGGCTGCTCGGCCAGGAAGGCCGCCCCGGCCTCGCCGGTCGCAAGCAGCCTGATGCCGCCGCCCAGCGCGAATTGCAGCGACGGCTCATGGTGCCCCGAGACGCCGAAGCGCTCGGGCGGCAGGCCGGGGGCTACCTCCCGCACCAGCGCCGCGATGCGGGGCGACAGCCAGACCGCCTCCATCCGCGGAATGGTTCCCTCCAGCACCGAGGCATAGACCGGCACGGCGAGCACGGCGCCCGCCAGCGCGGCGCGCGCGAAGGCGCCCGCCCGCACCGCCCGCAGCACCACGAGCGCGAGCAGCGCGCCCGCCGCGATGCCCGCCAGCGCGAACCACTCGACCCGCCCCTCGACGAACAGGACGGCGCCGAGGAAGGCCGCCGGCAGCCCGACCGCGACGCCGACAAGCGCGAAGGTCCCGAGCCAGCGCATCCAGCGCGGCGCCTCCCGCCGCAGCGGATCCATCGCCCAGCGCGCGCCGAGCAGCATCAGCGCCGGGAAGGCCGGCAGCACGTAGTGCGGCAGCTTCGTCTGCACCGCCTCGAACAGCAGCCAGGTCGGCACCGCCCAGGCGAGCAGGAAGCGCACCGGCGCGGCCATCCGGTCGGCCCAGGCGCCGGGCAGGCTGCGCAGCACGAGCCAGGCCGAGGGGAAGGCCGTGATGCCGAAGATCGCGGCATAGAGGCCTGGCGGGCCCCAATGCGCTTCCTCCCCCGAACCCACCTTGTCGAGCATGTCGCCGCCGATGGCTTCGGTGAAGAAGCGCCCCTCGGTCGCGATGCCGATGGCGACGAACCAGGGGGCTGCGAACAGCAGCATCAGCGGCAGGCCCCAGCCCAGACGCAGCGCCGGCAGCCAGGGCGCCGAGAGTCGCCAGACCCTTGCGCCCGCCGGGCGGTCCATCGCCGCCAACGTGAAGCCGGCGAGCAGCGGCACGAGCGGCGCGATCGGCCCCTTCAGCAGCACGCCGAGGCCGAGCACCGCCCAGAACCCCGCCGCCATGCGCGGCGTGAAGCGTTCCGGCGCCAGGTACGCGCGCCCGAACAGCCCCATCGCGACGGTGATGGCCGCCAGCAGCGCGGCATCGGTCTTGGCGATATGCGTCTCGACCACCAGCACCATGCAGGGGGCCAGCATCGCCGCCGCCACGAAGGCCGCCCGCCGCCCGACCAGCGCGCGGCCCAGGTAGAAGGTGGCCAGCACCGCCGCCAGCGCGCCGAGCAACGACGGCAGCCGATAGGCCCAGATCGCGCCCCGCGCCGGCACGCCCGCGGCTTCCAGCGCATGCACCACGCCCGCCTGCGCCCAGTGGATGCCGGCCGGCTTCTTGTTGCGCTCGACCTCGCCGAGCCGGATGCGGACGTAGTCGCCGGTCTCGACCATCTGGCGCGTCGCCTGCGCGAAGCGGCTCTCGTCGCGGTCGCCCTGCGGGATGGTGAAGAAGCCGGGCAGCCACAGCAGCAGGCAGAGCGCGACGAGCCAGGATGCCGGCCGTCGCGTCTCGGGCAGCCGGTCGAGGAAGGCAACGGCGCGCATGACGCGGCGCGTCTAGCACGCGACCGGCAAGGGTGCCATGAAGCGCCGGTCGTGACCCCGCCCCCCGCCGGACTGCCGACCCGCAAAGCCGCCCGCGACCTCCTGGAGGCGACGCTCGAGCATCGCCGACCGCTGGAGGAAGCACTGGAGGCGCTGCCGCGGCGCCTCGACCCGCGCGACCGCGCCGCCGCGCATCGCATCGCGGCGGCGGTGCTGCGCCGCCTCGGCTCGATCGACGAGGTGCTCTCGCCGTTCCTGCGCAAGGAGCCCCCGCCGCCGGCGCGCCACGCGCTGCGCATCGGCGCGGCGGAACTGCTGCTGCTGGAAACGCCGCCGCACGCCGCGGTCGCGACCGCCGTCGCGCTCGCGCCCCGCGCCTTCGCGGGCCTCGTGAACGCCGTGCTGCGCAAGGTGGCGGCGGAGGGCGCATCGGCGCTGGAGGGGCTCGACGCACCGCGCCTCGACACGCCCGCTTGGCTCTGGTCCGCCTGGCACGCCGCCTATGGGCCGGCAGTACGCGCCATCGCCGAGGCCCATCGCGGCCCTGCGCCGCTCGACCTGACGCTCGCCCCGGGCGCCGCGCCGCCAGCGGGCGCCGAGGCGCTGCCGACCGGGTCTTGGCGCATGGCCGCCGGCACGCGCGTGACCGACCTGCCCGGCTTCGCCGAGGGCCATTTCTGGGTGCAGGACGCCGCCGCGGCGCTGCCCGCCATGCTGCTGGCGCCGCGGCCGGGGGAGCGCATCGCCGACCTCTGCGCCGCCCCGGGCGGCAAGACGGCGCAGCTGGCCGCCGCCGGCGCCGAGGTCACGGCCGTCGAGCGCGACCCCGCGCGCGCCGCCCGGCTGGCGGAGAACCTCGCGCGCCTGCGCCTGGCGGCGACCATCGTGCAGGCCGATGCCGCCACCTGGACGCCGCCGGCGCCCTTCGACGCCATCCTGCTGGACGCGCCCTGCACCGCGACGGGCACGATCCGCCGCCATCCCGACGTCGCGCACACCAAGCGCGCGCGGGACGTGACGACGGCCGCTGAGGCGCAGGCACGCCTTCTGGCCTCGGCCGCGCGGATGCTGAAGCCGGGCGGCCGCCTCGTCTTCGCCACCTGCTCCCTGCAGCCCGAGGAGGGGGAGGCGCATCTCGCCCGCGCCGCCTCCCTCGGGCTTGCGCATGATCCCTTCGCGGCCGCGGACCTGCCGGGCCTGCCGGAAGCGATCACGCCACAGGGGTGGCTCCGCACCCGCCCCGATTTCTGGCCGGCGCGCGGCGGCATGGATGGCTTCTTCGCGGCGCGGTTCCGCCCCGCCGGTTAGCGAGACATTGGATCAGGCGGAATCGTCCGATCGGATTCCCTGCCCGCGGAAACGTAGCATCCCGAACGCCTCAGGCCCGACCTGCGGACCCGCGCAGCGGTGCCGGACGATCGGGCGCCGCCTCAGGCGCCCGGTCCCGGCAGGCCCTTGGCAGGCGGCGCGACGCGCACGGGGGGCTTGCGCGGCTCGCGCCGCGCGGCGGGCGGATCGAGGCGCGTCGCCGCCAGGACCGTCGCGCGCGGCGGGGACGTGGCCGGCATGCGGAGCAGCGCGCTGCGCATCAGGAGGTCGCGGCGGATGGACATGCTGTGTGGTCTCGGACTCGGATCCTCGGTCGGATCGTCTTCTCCGCGGCGATGGTTGCAGATGAAGGGCTTCATGGTGTCTGTCGCGTGACATCGCGTTGCGCAACGCGGTCCGGGGCGACGGTCAGACCGCCGCCTGGCGCGCCGCCTCGGCCCGCACCGCCGCGATCGCCGCGCTGCGCAGCCGGATGCCCTCGACCGGCACCGGCAGCCCCGCCTCGGCCAGGGCCCGCATCACCCAGCCATTGCAGGTGAAGCCGATCGAATAGGGCAACCGCGAGGGCACCAGCAGCCATGCCCCCGACGCCGGCGCGGGCGGGACCGGCGCAGCCACCTGCCCCAGGATGAAGCGCGCGATGGCAGCCGTCCCGCCCTCCGGCAGGCGGAGGGCCACCTGATCCTCAGCGCCGGGCGGCACCGACGCCGCGAGGGCACGCACCGAGACCACCGCCGGCCCGCCGCCGAGGGCCGCGAGCGCCTCCGCCGAACCGGGCCGGTCCGCACGCATCCATGATTCGAGCCCGAAGCCGAAGGCGAAGCCCGCCGCGCCCGTCGCGTCCGCAGCGAAAGGCGCGAGCGCGCCACCCCGGACGGCGGCGCCCGGCAGGCAGAGGTCCACGTGCCAGGCCTCGGCGGCGGCGATCACGCCCTCGGTGCCGAGGGGCCGGGCCGTGCGCGGCGGCACCGGTCCGGCACAGGAACCGGCCAGGGCGGCGACCAGGATCGCGCGACGCTGCGGCATGGTTGCGCCTGACCACGGCCGCGCGCCCCTGTCCAGTCATTCCAGCCGCGCGCCGGCGCGGCGCCAGGCGGCGCGCGAGCAGCCGGCCCAGGATGTCGAGGCGGCCGCCCGGCGCCCACGGCACGACGAGGCCGACGCACGGAAGGAGGTCACGGCATTGGGTCATGCTCGAAGAAGTCTCGGTCGGAAGAGAATTATGTTCTTCCAAAATGCTGATTTCTTGCAACAGAAAGATTTTCCTTCTAATGAATCACGATATTTCACCAGGACCTTGCCTGTGACCCGCGCCTTCGAGCCTGACGCCACCGACCGCGCCATCCTCCGCCTCATCCAGAAGGATGCCGCCCTCTCGCTCGCCGACATCGCGAAGGAGGTCGGCCTCACGCCCACCCCCTGCTGGAAGCGCATCCGCCGCATGGAGCAGGAGGGCGTCATCACCGGCCGCGTCGTGCTGGTGGACCCGGCGAAGGTCGGGCTCGGCGTGTCGGTCATGGTCGCGATCGAGACCGGCGACCATTCCGCGCCCTGGATCGAGGCCTTCGCCGCGACGGTCGCGCGCATGCCCGAGATCGTGGAATGCTGGCGCCTCGGCGGCGACGTCGACTACCTGCTGCGCGTCGTGGTGCCCGACATGGCCGCCTTCGACGCCTTCTACCGCCGCCTGACGGCCGAGGTGCCGAGCCTGCGCAAGGTGACGTCGCGCTTCGCGATGGAACGGGTCAAGTCCACGACGGCGCTGCCGATCTGACGCGGCGCGAGCGGCACGGGCGGCGACCGAAGACTCCCGCCCTCCGGCGCAAACCGCTACATATCGACTCGTGCCCCCGCCCCTGATCGCCCCGTCCCTGCTCGCCGCCGACTTCGCCCGCCTGGGTGAGGAGGTCGCGGCCGTGGCCGCCGCCGGCGCCGACTGGCTGCACCTCGACATCATGGACGGGCATTTCGTGCCCAACATCTCCTTCGGGCCGGTCGTGGTGAAGGCGCTGCGCCGGCACGCGGCGATCCCCTTCGACGTCCACCTGATGATCGCGCCGGCCGACCCCTACCTCGCCGCCTTCGCCGAGGCCGGCGCCGACTGGATCAGCCTGCACCCGGAAGCGGGGCCGCATTTGCACCGGTCGCTGCAGACCATCCGCGCCCTGGGAAAGAAGGCGGGCGTGGTGCTCAACCCCGCGACGCCCGTCGAGACCGTCGCGCATGTGCTCGACCTCACGGACCTCATCCTCGTCATGTCCGTGAACCCGGGATTCGGCGGGCAGTCTTTCCTCGACAGCCAGTTGCCAAAGATCGCCACTCTCCGCCGTATGATCGACGCATCGGGGCGCGACATCCGCCTGCAGGTCGATGGCGGCGTGACGGCCGCGACCGCGCCCCGCTGCATCAAGGCCGGCGCCGACGTCCTGGTGGCCGGTACCGCGGTCTTCGGCCAGGCGGACTACAGCGCCGCCATGGCGGCGCTGCGCCAGCCCCGGAAGCAGGCCGCATGATCGGCATCCTGCGCGGCGCGCGGCAGCGACTCGCGCGGCTTCGCCCCGTCCGCGTGCCGGATGCGCCGGCGCGCGCCTTCCGCGACCTCTGGCCCGGCGATGCCGCGCGCGGCGCCCGCCTGCTGCGCGGTGAATTCGAGACCGCCGGCACCGCCCGCATGCTCCGCCCCGGCGCGCCCGGCGCCGAGGGCTGGGACCCGCCCTCCGGCACGCCGGCCTGGCGCGCCGCCGCGCATGGCTTCGCCTGGATGCGCGACCTGCGCGCGCTCGGCACCGATGCCGCGCGGCTGCATGCCCGCGCGCTGACCGCGGACTGGCTCAACCGGGGCGCCGACGAAGCGGTGGCCGACGCGCCCGAGGTGACCGGCGCGCGGCTGTCGGCCTGGCTCGGCCATTGGGACTTCTTCGCCGCCACCGCCGAGGACGGCTTCCGCCGCGCGGTCATGACGCGCATGGCGCAGGACGCGCGCGACCTCTCCGCCGCCCTGCCGGCCGAGGCCGAGCACCGCGGCGCGCTGGCCGCGCTGAAGGGCGCCATGGCGGCCGCGGTGGCGCTGGAGGAGGACGCCTACCTCCAGCGCGCCGTCCGCTTCCTGCCGGCCGAGATCGAGCGCCAGTTCCACCCCGATGGCGGCCATGTGGAACGCTCCCCGGCCGCGCAGTTGCTGGCGCTGCAGGACCTGATCGAGATCCGCAACCTACTGCACGGCGCTGGCGTCGAGCCGCCGCCGCACCTCGCCGCCGTGCTCGACCGCGCGGCGCCCGCGCTGCGCCTGTTCCGCCACGGCGACGGCGCGCTCGCGCTGTTCAACGGCACGCGGGAGGAAGGCTCGGCGCTGGTCGATTTGGTGCTGACCCAGGGCCAGGCCCGCGGCCGCGCGCCCGCCGAACTGCCCGAGACGGGCTTCGAGCGCCTGCAGGCCGGCCGCACGCTGGTCATCGTGGACACCGGCGCGCCGCCATCGGGCCGCGCAGCCGGCGCCGGGGATGGCGGGCTGCCGGCCGGGGCCGACCGACTCGCCCATGCCGGCACCCTCGCCTTCGAGATGTCGGTCGGCCGCGACCGCCTGATCGTGAATTGCGGCGCCGCACCGGCGGCCGAGGAAGCCTGGCGCGATGCGCTGCGCGCCACCGCCGCGCATTCCACGCTGATCCTGTCGGACACCAATTCCGCCGAACTCCGCGCCAACGGCCTTGGCCGCCGGCCGGAGGAGGTCGAGACCGCCCGCCACGAGGCCGCCGGCGCCCAATGGCTGGAAGCGTCGCACGACGGCTGGCGCCGCAGCTTCGGCGCGCTGCATCGCCGCCGCCTCTATCTGGCCGAATCCGGGGACGACCTGCGCGGCGAGGACATGGTCGAGATGGCCGGCGACGCCGCCCCACCGGGCTTCGTGCTGCGGTTCCACCTGCATCCGGGGGTCGTCGCCTCCCTGCTGCAGGACGAAAGCGCGGCGCTGCTCCGGCTGCCATCCGGCATGGGCTGGAAGATCCGCGCCAAGGGGGCGCGCGTGGCGCTGGAGGAAAGCGTCTATCTCGGCGCCGAGGCGCGCCGGTCGAACCAGGTGGTGCTGGTGGCCGAGGAGGGCGAGGCCTCGGTCCAGTGGGCGATCACGCGGGTATCGATGCCCGGGCCGGGGCAGGCGGCGCCGGAGTCGTAGCGGCGGAGAGGGGCGTCTCCCTCTCCGGACCTCTCCCCACCAAAGGCCGTAGGGCCTTTGGGAACCAATACCGATCGGGGCACCGGGCAAGGCAGCGCCCTGCCCTGCGTTGACGCATCCCGCGCCGCGCCCGACCATGTCCCCGTGCCAAGAAATGCAGGCGTCGCGACGGTCGGGGCCGCGGTCTTCGCGATCGGGTTCTCCACCACCCTCGCGATGCCGCTCTTCACCGCCTATGCGACGCGCGACGGCGGCGGCGCGGGCGGCCTGGCCGCCGCCTTCATCGCCTATGCCGGCACGCTGATCGTCACGGCGCCGCTGCTCGGCGGCCTGTCCGACCGGATCGGGCGCAAACCCTGCGTGCTGGCGGGGCTGGTGCTGGCGGGGCTCTCCACGCTCGCGCTCGTGCTGGCGCCGGGGCTCGGCGCGCTGGCGGCGGCGCGCGCGCTGCAGGGGCTCGCGATCGGCCTGGTCGCGGGCGGCGCCACGGCCTGGGCGGCGGAACTCGCGGGCGGGCCGGAGGCCGGGCGGCGCGCGGCGCGCGTCATGGCCTTCGGCACGGCGGGATCCTACGGCGCGGGGGGACTCGCGACGCTGGTCGCGCTCTGGCTGCTCGGCACTGCGGAACCGCCCGTCACCTTCTGGCTGCACATCGCGGCCGTCGTGGTCCTGCTGCCCGTGGTCGCGCGCCTGCCGGACCGCCGCCCGCCCGCGCGCGTCGCATGGCTGCGCGTGCCGGCCTTCCCGCGCGGCACCCTCGCCCCCTCCTTCGGGATGTTCGCGGCCTGGGGCGTGACGGGCGTCGCCATCACCTCGGTGCCGAGCGCACTCGCCGCGGCGGGCCATCCGCGACTCGGCCCGCTGGCGGTGTGCTTCATGATCCTGGCCGGAACGGCGGTGCAGCAGGCGATCGGCGGCATGGCGGCGCGGCGGTCCTCGCTGGTCGGGCTGCCGGTGCTGGCCGCGGGGGCGGGGCTGGTCGTGCTCGGCACGCTGGCCGCCTCCCTGCCGCTGCTGCTGGCGGGCGGCGCGCTGGTGGGCAGCGCCGCCTACGGCTTCCTCTATGTCGGCGCCCTGGCGGCCGCGACCGAGGCAGCCTCGGGCGAGGACCGCGCGCGCGCCGCGGCGGGGGTCTTCCTCGTGGCCCATGCGGGGTTCTGCATCCCGCCGCTGCTGACGGGACTGGCGGTGGATGCCTTCGGGGCGGGGGCGGCGCTGGCGGGGTTCTGGGCGGGGGTCGCGCTGCTGTGCGCGGGGCTTGCCGCGGCGCTGCTGCGACGCGAGAGGCCATCGACCCCGCCAAGGGCCTGACGGGCGCGTCGGTCGACAAGGTCGGGGGAGGAGAACCTCCCCCGAGCCCCCTCCCTTCCTTGTCCCCTGGCGCCGGTTCTGGGAGGCGGGACGCCAAGGTATCGGGTTCCGAGGGCCTTTCGGCCCTCGGCGGGGTGGGTCCGGGAGGGGCGGCGCCCCTCCCGGAATCAGGGCATGATGCCCCTATGGACCGCATCGTCGTCTTCGACATCGAGACCATCCCCGACCTCGCCGCCGGCCGCGCCCTGCTGGGCGAGGCCGCCGAGGGCCTGGACGACGCGGCGCTGCGCGAACGCCTCGGCGCCCGCTATGCGCGGGACGGCCAGGACGCCGCCACGGCCTTCCTCAAGCCGCCGCTGCACGCCATCGCCTGCCTCGCTCTGCTGGTCGCCGAGCGCGACGGGCATGACGAGCCCTTCCGCGTCCGCCGCCTGGCCGCGCGCCACATCGGCGACACCCCGGAGGCCGAGATCCTGGCCCTGTTCGAGCGCACCCTCGCGCAGGGGCGCCCCGGCCCGGTCCTGGTCGGCTTCAACACCTCGGGCTTCGACATTCCCGTACTGCGCTACCGCGCGATGGCGACCGGCGTCGCCATGCCCTCGCTGCACGGCGCCAACGGGCGGGACTACGGCTATCGCTTCGGCAAGGATCACCTGGACCTGGCGGATCGGCTGAGCGGATTCCGCGCCTCGCCCATGCCATCGCTCGCGGAGGCCTGCGCGCTGCTCGGCCTGACCGCCAAGGCGGCCATGCACGGGGCGGAGGTCGAGCCCGCCATGCGCGCCGGCCGCGGCGCCGAGGTCGCGACCTATTGCGAGACCGACGTCGCCGCCACCTTCCTGCTGCTGCTGCGCTGGCTGCAGGCGACGGGCGGATTGGGCGGCGGCGCGGCGCGCGCCGGATTCGCCGGCTTCGCCGCCTTCCTCGAGGAACACCGCGCCGAGCCCGACTTCGCGGAGCACGCGCTGGTCGCGGCTCGGCTGGCCGCGGCATGACGCCTCCCCTGTCCAAGCGGCGCCGGCCGGGGTAAGGCCCGCCCCGCATGTCCGGCCGCGACCTCAGCGCGCCTGGCGGCCGCCGCGCCGCCTGGCTCAACAGCCTGTTCGTCGACCATGCCCTGCTGCGCCTCGGCTGGCGCAACTGGGGCGTGGTGGAGAGCGGACGGCTCTACCGGTCGAACCACCCGACGCCCTGGCAACTGGAACAGGCGGTGCGCCGGCATGGAATCCGCACCGTCATCAACCTGCGCGGCCACCGGGAGGCCTGCGGATCGGACGTGCTCGGGCGGCAGGCGGCGGCCGATCTCGGGCTGGTGCACATTGACGCGCCGCTGGAGAGCCGCGGCGCGCCGCACAAGGACCGGATCCTGCGCCTGGCTGGCCTGTTCGACCGGATGGAGGAGCCGGCGCTGATCCACTGCAAGTCTGGCGCCGACCGGACGGGCCTCGCGGCCGGGCTCTGGCTGGTGCTGCAGGGCCGGCCGGTGGAGGAGGCGCTGGCGCAGCTCTCGCTCCGCCACGGGCATGTGGCGGCGGCGCGCACCGGCATCCTCGACGCCTTCTTCCGCGCCTATGCCGCGCATGTGAAGGCGCACGGGCCGACGCCGTTCCTCGACTGGGTGCGGGACGATTATTCGGAGGACGCGCTACGGGCGTCCTTCCGCAGCACCGCCTGGGCCGACCGGCTGGTGGACGGGGTGCTCAGGCGCGAGTGAGCGCCGCGACGTCGCCCGCCACCAGCGCCGGCACGGCGCGCGCGACGCGATCGGCCGGCCAGTCCCACCAGCCGATCTCGAGCAGCCGCGCGATGGTCGGCGCATCGAAGCGCATCCGCACCACCCGCGCGGGGTTGCCCGCGACGACGGCATAGGGCGGGACGTCCTTCGCCACCACGGCCCGCGCGCCGACCACCGCGCCGTGGCCGACCGTGACGCCCGGCAGCACGAGGCATTCGGTGCCGATCCAGACATCATGCCCGATCTCGATCGGGCCGCCGCCGCGCCAGGGATAGTCGGCGAGCGGCAGCGCCTCGGCGAAGGCACCCCCCAGGATGCCGAAGGGGAAGGTGGACGGCCCGGCCATGGCGTGGTTCCCGCCCGGCATCAGGAAGGTCGCGCGGTGCGCGATGGCGCAGTAGCGCCCGAAGGAGAGCCGGCCCGTGCCGTAGTTGTAGTGCACGCAGCGGTCGAGGAAGCGCAGCGCCTCGGCGGGCTCGTGGTCGTGGTAATAGGTGAAGTCCCCGGCGGCGACGTTCGCGACTTCGGGATGGCGGGCCAGGAGCGGCTTCAGGAACACCACGCCCGGCGCATGCGGGATCGGGCGGAGCGTGTCGGGGTCGGGCCGCGGGATCATGCAAGGCGTCTCGGTGCCACGCGAAGATGCAGGCCGAGCGCCCCCAGCGCCACCGCCAGGAAGCCGACGCCGGCCAGCAGCGGCGCCGCCGGCGCGCCGGTCATGTCCCGCGCCAGCCCGGCCAGCGGCGGCAGCACCGCCAGCGCCCCGTAGAACAGCGTGTAGTGCACCCCCATGCCGAAGGCCCTGCTGGCGGGCGAGAGCGCGCGCCCGACCATCGCCATGACCAGCGAGGCCGGCGGCGCCGTCAGCACCCCGAACAGCGCGAGGCAGAGCCAGGGCGACGCGCCCGCCACCAGTCCCAGCAGGCAACCCGCCATGCCGGCCATGCAGCCGATGATGACCGCCACGGGCCGGCCCGCGCGTTCGGCCAGCGCGCCCCCCATCGGCAGCAGCGGCAGGATGGCGAAGCCGATCAGCGACGCGGCGAAGCCCGCCGCCTCCACGGTCCAGCCGCGCGCGACAAGGAAGGCCGGCGCGAAGCCGAGTGCCACGACATAGGCCGCGTTGTAGAAGCCCCAGACGGCGCCGGCCGAGACCAGAGGCGCCCATTCCGCGCGGAGCAGCCCGCCGCGCCGCGCCGGCGCCGCGCCAGCCGCCGCCCCGCGCGGCAGCGTGAGCGCGAGCGGCAGGAAGGACGCCGCGCAGACCGCCGCCGAGAGCCAGAGCCCCGACCGCCAGTCCTCACCCAGGAGCGGCAGCACCACGAGCGCGAGCCCGATCCCGCATGGCCAGGCCATGAGCATGAACCCGAGTGCCGGCGCGAGCGCTGCGCCCGCGAAGCGGTCGAGCACCATCTTGGCGCAGGCGAGCGCGAGCAGGGCGCCGCCCATGCCCGAGACGACCCGCCCGGCCATGGCGCCCACGAATCCCTCCGCCAGCGCCAGCCCCGCTCCGCCCAGCGCCATCAGCGCGACGCCAGCCAGCAGCACCCGCCGGTCCCCGAGCCGCGCCATCACCCAGCCCGCCGGCAGCGCCACGAAGACGCCCGCCAGCGAATAGGCGCCGATCAGCGTGCCGAGTTGCGCCCAGTCCGAGGCCAGCGAGCCGATCAGAAGCGGGCCGAGCGCGCCCACCACCTGGAACTGCGCGCCCATCGCGGCGCGGGAGGCAGCGAGGATGCCGAGTTCCGCCCAGCGGTTCGTGGCGGTCAGCGCGGCACCTGGCGCAGATGCGCCCGCGCCAGGCGGAACAGCATCCGGTCGAGTTGCGTGCAGCGGTCGAGCTCGGCGCGGATCTCGGGCGTGATCTCCTCCTCGACCACGGGCTCGAGCGCGGCGGTCTCCTCCTGCCGCGTGTTGAGCCGGCCCATGGCGGCGACGCGCGGCATGCCGAAGGCCAGCGCAACCCGCGTATAGATCTGCCCGAGCTGGCTCGAGATGCCGAAGACATCGGTGGCCAGGAGGTTGCCGGTGGCGCGGTGCATGACCTCGAGCTCGGTCACGTTCATGCCGCCCGCGCCGGAATTGTAGCGCCAGGTGCCGTCCGCCCACACGTTCATCTGCCCGGCGAGGTAGCGCGCCATGGTGTTGTCGGTGGCGTCGGTCACCTCGTGGTGGCGGTTGCGCAGGAAGTCGAGCAGCGTGCCCGCGCGCGCGATGGCCGGCCCTTCGAGCTTGCGCGCGGCGATCACTTCCGGCCGGTGCCGCTTCCAGAAATAATAGGTCGAGAGCACGCGCTCCACCGGGTCGCGCAGTACGGTCACGATGAAGAGCGGCCCGGGGATCAGGCGCAGCTGGTCGAAATTGTAGTGCCCTGAGAAATAGCGCCAGCGCGACAATTCCTCGGTGGAGTAGCGGTCGAGCGCCGAGAAGCGCTCCGGGCAGACCTCCTCCGGCGCGAAATGCTTCGAGAAATGGTGGTGCAGCGTGGTGCCGCCGGTCTTGGGCAGGTGCAGGAAGACGAGCCTGCGCCCGGCGGCCTCGGGGTGCGGGGAAAGCGCCATGCCGGCCGCATATCAGAGAAGCGCCGGGTGCGGAACACGCGTGCGGTGCCTTTCCAGGCGGCGCCCGGTGCCTATGCTCGGTGCCCGGGACCGCTGGAGGGATGCCGGGAATGCTGCCGCTCGAAGGGGTGCGGGTGATCGAGGTGGGCCAGGCGCTGGCCGGGCCGCTCGCGGGCGCGATCATGGCCGACATGGGCGCCGACGTGATCAAGGTGGAGAAACCGGACGGAGGCGACGACGCGCGCGGCTGGGGCCCGCCCTTCGGGCCGGACGGAGAGACCTCGCTCTATTTCCACGGGCAGAACCGGAGCAAGCGCAGCGTCACGCTCGACCTGAAGGCAGCGGCGGACCTGGACGCGCTGCACCGGCTCTGCGAGGGCGCCGACATCCTGATCCAGAACCTCCGCCCCGGCGTGATGGACGAGATCGGCATCGGCCCCGACGCGATGCTCGCGCGGCATCCGCGCCTGATCTACTGCTCGATCTGGGCCTTCGGGGATCGCGGGCCGCTGAAGATGCGACCGGGCTTCGACCCGCTGCTGCAGGCCTATGGCGGCATGATGAGCATGACCGGCCGCGCGGATGACCCGCCCACCTTCTGCGGCGCGTCGATCAACGACAAGGCGACGGGGATGTTCACCGTGATCGGCGCGCTCGGCGCGCTGCGCCGGCGCGAGATCACGGGCCGCGGCGGGCTGGTTGACACCTCCTTGTTCGAGACGGCGGTGCATTGGGTCGAGGGCCAAGTGAACGCGCATCTCGCGACCGGGGAGGTGCCGAAGCGGCACGGCACCGGCGCCGCCGTGATCGTGCCCTACCAGGTGTTCGAGACGGCCGACCGGCCGCTCTGCCTCGCGGCCGGCAATGACCGTCTCTGGGCGCGCTGCGCGCGGGTGCTGGGGCATCCGGAGTGGGGGGCGGACGAGCGCTTCGCCAAGGGCGCGGCGCGCGTGCGCAACCGCGCCGTGCTGGTGCCGCTGATCGCCGAGGTGCTGAAGTCCCGCGCGCGCGATGCCTGGATCGCGGCGCTGGAGGCCGCCGGCGTACCCTGCGCCGCGGTGAACGACATCGGCGAGGTGGCGGCGAGCGAGCAGTTCGCCGCCGTCGGCATCGCGCAGGACCTGCCCGGGGGGCCGCGCGTCGTCGGCCTGCCAATCAGCTTCGACCGCGTCCGCCCGCGCCCGTCCCGCGCCGCGCCGCGGCTTGGCGAGCACAATGCCGAGGTGCTGGGGCGGGAGTGACGCGCCGCCTTAGAAATCGAGGTCGGCGTAGTGTGCCGGCGGCTCCAGCCCGCTGATGCGGTCGGACAGCAGGCCTCGGAAGGACGGGCGTGACTTCATCCGCGCGTACCAGTCCTTCGCCGCATCGTTCAGCGACCAGTCGATGTCGCCGATGTAGTCGAGCGCCGACAGATGCGCCGCCGCCGCGAGGTCGGCCAGCGAGAGCATCGGCCCCGCGAGCCAGGGCCGCGTCTCCGCGAGCCAGCCGAGATAGGCGAGGTGCGGCTTGAGGTTCGCATAGCCCGCGCGGATCGCGCCCGCATCCGGGTTGCCGCGGCCCATCAGGCGCTTCATCTGCTTCTCGTACAGCAGGTTGAGCCCGACCTCGGCGTGGAACTTGCCGTCGAACCAGGCGACCAGGCGGCGCACCTCGACCCGTTCCGCAAGCGTGCGGCCGAGCAGCGGCGTGTCCGGGTAGGCCTCGTCCAGGTATTCGCAGATCGCGGTCGAATCCGGGATGGTGAGGCCGTTGTCCTCCTGCAGCACCGGCACCGTGCAGGCGGGGTTCATGGCGAGGAAATCCTCGCGTCTCTCCCATACGCGCTCGAGGCGCAGGTCGAAGGGGATGCGCTTTTCCGCCAGCGCGAGGCGGACCTTGCGCGCGAAGGGCGAGAGGGGAAGGTGATACAGCAGCCGCACGATGCGGCGCTTATGCCACCCGACCCGGCGTCGCGCAAAGGCCTGGCGTCAGATCCGCCGCGCGCAGGCCAGGAAGGCCTCGGTCACCGCGCGCGTGCCGCGCAGGTCGGCGGCCCAGGGCTCGACGCGCTCCCCGGGGAAGCTCACCTGCATGCGGTAGCCGGCCGCGAAGGCCTCCACGAAGTTGATGAAGTTGCGGAAGGCCCCGCCATAGGACGCCTCGATCATGTCGGGCTGCGAGGTGCCGACGTAGTTGAGTTCCGCCCGGCGGCTGTCGATCGCGACGACGATCCTGCCCCGCGCCTCCCGGCGCACGTTCCACGACCGGTCGCCCACCTGGATGAAGCCGTGCAGGTTGCCGTTCAGCCGCTCGACCTTGATCCAGAAGAAGCGGCCGCGGCTGTTCGCATTGGTGCCCATGCCGCAGAGCGGCCCGCCGGTGCTCTGCGCCACATAGGCGCGCCAGCCGTTGACGGATGCCAGGTCGCGCACCTGCTGCGCGGAGGCCGGCACGACTGCCGCGGCAAGAAGGGCCGCAAAGGCCAGGGCGGAAAGTCGCACGGCAAGGTCCTTTCGTCCGGTGCGGCGGAACTGGTTTCCACGGACGAAAGATTACCGGCGCGTCATCGAAAGGGAAGACGTTGCGGTGCCACCCGGTGAAGCCTTTCACCGGGCGGCGTGCGCCCCGTCACTCGGCGGCGACGGCCGCGGCCTCGACCATCGGCACGGGCAGGTACTTCGCGTATTCCTTCGGTACGACGTGCCAGAAGCGCCCGCGCTCGTTCCCCCATTCGTTCAGCAGGCGGGCGGCGAAGCGGCTGCCGGTCTCGCCCACATGCCGCGCGATCAGGTCGCACAGCATGCATTCCCAGTGCGGATGACCGATCCGCGCCCAGAGCACCGTGTCGGGGTTCACGCGCAGCTCGAAGGTGCCGTCGGCATCGTAGACGAAGGCGTGCCCGCCCGTGAAGCCGGCGCCGAAATTGTCGCCGACCGCGCCCAGGATCGCGACGGTGCCGCCGGTCATGTATTCGCAGCCATTGGCGCCGCAGCCCTCGACCACCGCGGTCGCGCCGGAATTGCGCACCGCGAAGCGCTCGCCGGCCTGGCCGGCGGCGAACAGCTCGCCCGCCGTCGCGCCGTAGAGCACCGTGTTGCCGATGATGGTGTTCTCGTTCCAGACCAGCGGCGAGGACGGCGCGGGCCGCACCACGATGGTCGCCCCCGACAGCCCCTTGCCCACGTAGTCGTTGGCGTCGCCGAACACCTCGAGCTTCAGGCCACGCACGCCGAAGGCGCCGAGCGACTGCCCCGCGCTGCCGCGCAGCCGCACGTTGAGGTGGCCGGGCTGCAGCCCCTCCATCCCGAACTGCCGCACGATGCGCGACGACACCTTGGTGCCGATCGCGCGGTGCGTGTTCCGGATGTTGTATTGCAGCTGCATCTTTTCGCCGTGGCGGAACAGCGCGTCGGCGTCGCGGATCATCTCCGCGTCCAGCGTCTCCGGCACCTCGTTGCGGCCTTCCAGCGTGCAGTAGGACGCGTGCGGGCCGGCATCGGCCTGCACCAGCAGCGGGTTGAGGTCGAGGTCGTCGAGGTCCTCCGACCCGCGGCTGACCTGCTGCAGCAGGTCGGTGCGCCCGATCACGTCGGTCAGCTTGCGGAACCCGAGCGCGGCCAGGATCTCGCGCACTTCCTCCGCCACGAAGGAGAACAGGTTGATCACCTTCTCCGGCGTGCCTGTGAACTTCTGGCGCAGCGCCTCATCCTGCACGCAGACGCCGACGGGGCAGGTGTTGGAATGGCACTGGCGGACCATGATGCAGCCCATGGCCACGAGCGAGGCCGTGCCGATGCCGAATTCCTCGGCGCCCAGCATGGCTGCGATCACGACGTCGCGCCCGGTCTTGAGTCCGCCATCGGTGCGCAGCCGCACGCGGTGGCGCAGCCGGTTCAGCAGCAGCACCTGGTGCGTCTCGCTGAGGCCCATCTCCCAGGGCAGGCCCGCGTACTTGATGCTGGACTGCGGCGACGCACCCGTGCCGCCGGAATGGCCGGAGACGAGGATCGCATCCGCCTTGGCCTTGGCCACGCCGGCGGCGATGGTCCCGATGCCGGAGCGGGACACCAGCTTCACGCAGACCGTCGCCTCCGGGTTGATCTGCTTGAGGTCGTAGATGAGCTGCGCCAGGTCCTCGATCGAATAGATGTCGTGGTGCGGCGGCGGGCTGATCAGCGTGACGCCCGGCGTCGAATGCCTGAGCTTCGCGATCAGTCCGGTCACCTTGAAGCCGGGCAGCTGCCCGCCCTCGCCGGGCTTGGCGCCCTGGGCGACCTTGATCTCGATCTCGCGGCAGTTGTTGAGGTATTCGGCGGTGACGCCGAAGCGACCCGAGGCGATCTGCTTGATCGCGCTGTTCGCGTTGTCGCCGTTCGGGCGCGGGCGCGCGCGGGCCGGGTCCTCGCCGCCCTCCCCGGAATCGGAGCGGGCGCCGATCCGGTTCATCGCGATGGACAGCGTCTCATGCGCCTCCGGGCTCAGCGCACCGAGCGAGATGCCGGGCGCGACCAGGCGCTTCCGGATCTCGGTAATGCTTTCGACTTCTTCGAGCGTCACGGGCGCGCGACCTTCCAAGCGGAAGTCGAGCAGGTCGCGCAGCGCCACGGGCGGCAGCCGGCGCACGGCTTCCGTGTAGCGCTTGTAGGTCTGGTAGCTGTCGGTCTCGACCGCCTTCTGCAGCGTGTGGATCAGGCTGCCGTCGAAGGCATGCACCTCCCCCCGGCGGCGCAACTTGTAGAGCCCGCCGACCGGCAGCGCGACCGCGCCCTCCTGCCAGGCCTTGTCGTGCAGCGCGAGCACGCGCCGCGCGATGCCCGAAAGCCCGATGCCCGAGATGCGCGACGGCGTGCCGGGGAAGAATTCCGCCACCAGCGCGCGCGACAGGCCGATCGCCTCGAAGTTCATCCCGCCGCGGTAGGAGGACAGAACGCCGATGCCCATCTTGGACATGACCTTGAGCAGGCCCTTGTCCACCGCCTTCTTGTAGCGCGCGACGGCCTCGCCCAGGCCGACATTGCCGAACAGCCCGCGGCGGTGCCGGTCGGCGATGCTCTCCTGCGCGAGGTAGGCGTTGACCGTGGTGGCGCCCGCGCCGATCAGCACCGCGAAGTAGTGCACGTCCATGCACTCCGCCGCACGCACGTTGAGCGAGGTGAAGGTGCGCAGGCCATGCTTGACCAGGTGCGTCTGCACCGCGCCGACGGCCAGGATCATCGGGATCGCCGCGCGGTCAGCCGCCTGCCCCTCATCGGTCAGGATCACATGCGCGCAGCCGGAGCGCACGCCTTCCTCCGCCTCGCGGCGGATGCGCTCGATGGCGCGGCGCAGCCCGGCCTCGCCCTCCGCCACCGGCCAGGTGCAGTCCACGGTCGCGGCGGTCGCGCCCATGTAGTCGCGCATCGCGTCGAACTGCGCGTTGGAGAGCACGGGGCTCTCCAGCATCAGCATGTCGCACTGCGTCGGGTCTTCATCCAGGATGTTGCCGAGGTTGCCGAGCCGCGTGCGCAGCGTCATCACCCGCGTCTCGCGCAGGCTGTCGATCGGCGGGTTGGTCACCTGGCTGAAGGTCTGGCGGAAATAGTGGTGCAGGCCGCGGTACTGGCTCGACAGCACGGCGATCGGCGTGTCGTCGCCCATGCTGCCCACGGCCTCGTTGGCGTCCTCCACCATCGGGTGGAGAATCCCCTCCAGCTCCTCCAGCGTGTAGCCCATGGCGAGCTGGCGGCGGCGCAGCTCCTCGGCCACCAGGTTCGCGCGCTCGTCGGCCTCGGCCTTCACGATCTCGTCGATCCGCGTGGTGCGCGACGTCCACTGGCCGAACGGCTTGCGCGCGGCCAGCATGTCCTTGAGCGCGGCGTCCTCGAGGAAGCGCGCCTCATCCAGGTCGACGCCGATGCACTGCCCCGGCCCGAGCCGGCCCTTCTGCACGATGCGGTCTTCCTGCAGCTTCACCATGCCGGTCTCGGAGCCCACGATCAGCAGACCGTCCGCCGTGATGGTGAAGCGCATCGGGCGCAGGCCGTTGCGGTCGAGCCCCGCGATCACCCAGCGCCCGTCCGTCGCCGCGATCGCGGCCGGCCCGTCCCAGGGCTCCATCACGGCGTTGCAGTACATGAACAGCTCGCGGTGCGGCTCGGGCATCGTCGCGTTGTTGCTGACGCTTTCCGGGATCAGCAGCGCCTTGGCCATGGGCGCGTCGCGGCCGCCGCGCACCAGCAGCTCGAAGACGTTGTCGAGCGTCGCCGTGTCCGACCCGCCCGCCTGCACGATCGGCTTCAGGTCCTCCATGAAGGGGTCGAGCAGCGCATGCGCCATGCGCGTCTCGTGGCTCTTCATCCAGTTGGCGTTGCCGTGCAGCGTGTTGATCTCGCCATTGTGCGCGAGCATGCGGAAGGGCTGCGCGAGCCGCCAGGTCGGGAAGGTGTTGGTCGAATAGCGCTGGTGGTAGATCGCGAAGCGGCTGACGAAGCGCGGATCGTTGAGGTCCGGGTAGAAGTCCGTCAGGCTCTCGGCCAGGAACATGCCCTTGTATATGATCGAGCGGGCCGAGAGGGAGCACAGGTACAGCTCGGGGATCTGCGCCGCGATCGCCTGCTTCTCGATCCGCCGGCGGATCACGAACATGTCGCGCTCGACCGTCTCCACGTCGCGCTGCTCGGGGTCGTGGATCAGGATCTGCTCGATCTCGGGGCGCGTCGCGTTCGCCTTCTCCCCGATGCAGGCGACGTTGATCGGCACCTGGCGCCAGGAATAGATGGCGTAGCCGGCGTTCAGGATCTCGGTCTCGACGATCTGGCGGCAGCGCTCCTGCGCGCCGAGGTCGGTCTTGGGCAGGAACGCCATGCCGACGGCTATGCGCCCCGGGCGCAGGCGGTCGCCGCCACGCTCGACCACTTCGGCGAAGAAGTCCTGCGGGATCTCGATGTGGATGCCCGCGCCGTCGCCGGTCTTGCCGTCGGCGTCCACCGCGCCGCGGTGCCAGACCGCCTTCAGCGCGTCGATGCCGGCCTGCACGACTTCGCGGCGCGGCTTGCCGTCGAGCGCGGCCACCAGGCCGACGCCGCAGGCATCGTGCTCGGTCAGGTCGAGATGGGCGGCAGAGGCCAGCAGGTCGCGGCCGCTTGCATAGGATTCCACGAAGGCGGAACCGGTCTCGTGCTGCGTCATAGCTCTCACTCCGCCGCGATGGCCGGGGCCGCGCCCCGCGCCTCGATGTAGTGGTGGATCTGCTCGGCCACGTCGCGCCCGTCCCGGATGCCCCAGACGACCAGGGAGGCGCCGCGCACGATGTCGCCGGCGGCGAAGACGCCGGGCAGCGCCGTCATCATGGTGCGGTGGTCGACCTTGAGCGTCCCCCAGCGCGTCACCGGCAGGGCCGGCTCGTTGAAGGCGGCCGGCAGATCCTCGGGGTCGAAGCCGAGCGCCTTGATCACCAGATCCGCCTTCACCTCGAATTCCGCACCGGCAATGGGCTCGACCTGCTGGCGGCCGGTGGCGTCGGCCAGGCCCAGATGCATCCGCTGCGCGCGGACGGCGGCGACCGCGCCCTTGCCCAGAAAGGCTTCGGGGGCGGCGAGCCACTCGAAGCGCACGCCCTCCTCCTCGGCGTTCTTCACCTCGCGCATCGAGCCCGGCATATTCGCGCGGTCGCGCCGATA
Organism: Roseomonas sp. HF4; assembly: GCF_005222755.1. Taxonomy (GTDB): domain Bacteria; phylum Pseudomonadota; class Alphaproteobacteria; order Acetobacterales; family Acetobacteraceae; genus Neoroseomonas. Next base: position 312,317 of record NZ_STGD01000003.1, on the reverse strand, counting down.
GAGGCAGGTGACGGAGGCGGCACCCTGGCGCACGGCGGTGCGGACGCAATCCATCGCGGTGTCGCCGCCGCCGACGACGACCACGTGCCGACCCTCGGCGTTCAGCGCACCGCTGTCGAAGTCCGGCACCGAATCGCCAAGCCCCTTGCGGTTTGACGCGATCAGGAAGTCAAGCGCCGCGACCACGCCGGGCAGCGCCGCGCCGGGCACGTCGATGTCGCGCGCCTTGTAGACCCCGGTCGCGACCAGCACCGCGTCGTGCTTGCGGCGGAGTTCGCCGAGCGTGACGTCCCGGCCGATGGCGGTGTTCAGCTCGAAGCGGATGCCGCCCTCGACATACTGTTCATGCCGACGGAGGACGACCTCCTTCTCCAGCTTGAAGTTCGGGATGCCGTAGATCATCAGCCCGCCGGCGCGGTCGTGCCGGTCGTAGATCGTGACCCGGTAGCCCATGACGTGCAGTCGCTCGGCCGCGGCCATGCCGGCGGGGCCGGCGCCGATGATGCCGATGCTGCCGTCCCGGGGCCGCACAGGCCGCGGCGGCTTCACCCAGCCCTTTTCCCAGGCCGTGTCGGTGATGTACTGCTCGACGGCGCCGATCGTGACGCTCTCGAAGCCCTTCTCGATGACGCAGTTGCCCTCGCACAGCCGGTCCTGCGGGCAGATGCGGCCGCAGATCTCGGGGAAGGTGTTGGTGGCCGCGGCCACCTCGTAGGCTTCCTCGAGCCGGCCTTCGGCGGTCAGCTTCAGCCAGTCCGGGATGTTGTTATTGAGCGGGCAATGCACCTGGCAGAAGGGAACGCCGCATTGCGAGCAGCGCGACGCCTGCTGCGCGGCGGCCTCGGCGACATAGGGGCGATAGACCTCGTCCCAGTCGGCGCGGCGGGCGCTGGCATCGCGCTTGTCCGGCTGCCGCTGCTGCAGGCGTACGAACTGGAGCATCTTCTCGGCCATGCGAATCCCCGCGGCGGCGTGTCCCTGCCCGGCGGCGCGAGGCCGCGCAGGATCCGTCTCCGGACCCCGGGCGGCGCGACACTTAATGCAAGCGCCACGGGCAGGCGAGTCCTTTCTACGCCGTCAGGACAGTCTTACTGCCATAAACTGCCATGGCGAACCGCCGCCACCAACAATCAGGTCACTGCCGGGCCGTACATTTGGCCGCTTCGGCCATATCAGGCGGTTGCCTCCCGTCGCGACCCGCCGGGACGGAAGCGCGCCAGGTAAGCCGGCACGATCGCCTCCACCGCCTTGGCCTCGATGCCGAGCGCGGCCAGCCCAGCCGCGCCCTCCGCCACCACATTGTCCTGGCCGAGCAGGATCAGCTGGTCGCGCGTCAGCGGCGGGCTCGGAAGCATCTCCCCGATGCGGGCCTGGAACGCGACCAGCCGCTCCGGCAGGCGCACCAGAATCCGGCGCCGGCGCGTGTGCTCCAGCACGAACTCCAGCACGTCGCGCATCGTCATGGCCCGCGGCCCGCCGAGCTCGAAGACCCTGCCCGCCACGTCGTCGCGCGTGATCGCCGCCATCACCGCATCCGCCACGTCGCCGACATAGACCGGCTGGAACCGCGTCTCCCCCGCCACCACCGGCATCACCGGCAGCATCGCCGCCAGCCCCGCGAAGCGGTTGAAGAACTGGTCCTCCGGCCCGAACACGACCGAGGGGCGGAGGATGGTCGCGGTCGGGAAGGCGGCCAGCACCGCCGCCTCGCCCTCGGCCTTGGTGCGGGCATAGTCGCTGGCGCTCCCGGCATCGGCGCCGATGGCCGAGACGTGCACCAGCCGCCGCGCGCCCGCCGCCGCCGCCAGCCGCGCGACGCGGCCGGCGCCCTCGGCCTGGATGCGGTCGAAGTCGCCCGCCTTCCGCTCGAACAGGATGCCGACCAGGTTCACCACCACCTCGGCCCCCGCGACGGCGCGCGCGACGGACGCCTCGTCCGTCACCGATGCCGAGACCGGCACCACCTGCCCGACACCGCCCAGCGTGCGCAGCTTCCCCGCCTTTTCGGTGTCGCGGCCCGCGACGCGCACGATGAAGCCCGCCTTGGCCAGGCGCTGCACCGCGTGGCGGCCGATGAACCCGGCGCCCCCGAACACCGTCGCGACCCGACGCGCAACCATGCGACACCCCATTGCCATGCGTGCCGGACCATATGGCGACGCCCCCGGCGCGCCAAGGGACCGGCCGGCGACTAAATCCGATTGGGAATCGACCGGGAAAGGGGTCATACCGGCCTCCCTATCCCGCACCCGGATTGCGCCGCCCATGATGCTGCTGTCGAACCTGCTGCGCCGCTTCGTCCGGCGCGGTCGCCTCATCGTCCTCGACCACACCGGAGCGGCGCACCGCTTCGGCAGCGGCCAGGACGGGCCTGAGGTGACGATCCGCCTGACCGACAAGGCGGTGGAGCGCGAGATCTTCCTCAACCCCGAACTGAAGGCGGCCGAGGCCTACATGGACGGGCGGCTGTTGATGGAAGGCGGCGCGCCGGTCTTCGACCTGCTCCACCTGTTTTCGGTCAACCGGTCGGGACTCGCGTCGCACCCGGTGCAGCGTGCGCTGCGGCGGGCCTGGCGGTCGGTGCGGCGCTGGCAGCAGCGCAATCCGCTCGGCCTGGCGGCGAAGAACATCCGGCACCACTACGACATCCCGCCCGATTTCTACCGGCTGTGGCTCGACCCGACGATGACCTATTCCTGCGCCTACTATCCGACGCCGGAGACCTCGCTGCACGACGCGCAGATCGCCAAGCTCAGGCATATCGGCGCCAAGCTGCGCCTCGAACCCGGGATGACGGTGGCCGAGATCGGCTCGGGCTGGGGCGCGCTCGGCGCCTTCCTTGCGCGGACCTATGGCGTGAAGGTCACCTCGGTGACGCTGTCACCGGAGCAATGCGCCGTGGCGAAGCAGCGCGCGATCGACGAGGGCGTGGCAGACCGCGTGGAGTTCCGCGAACTGGACTACCGCGTGCTGGAGGGCACCTACGACCGCGTGGTGTCGATCGCCATGATGGAGGCGATCGGCATCGACGAGTTCGACGCCTATTTCCGCAAGATCAGCGCACTGACCAGGCCCGGCGGGTTCGCCCTGGTGCATTGCATCGGGCGGATGTCGCCGCCCGGAACCACCGCGCCCTTCATCCGCAAGTACATCTTCCCCGGCGGCTATGTTCCGGCGCTGTCGGAGGTCTTCGCCGCGCTTGAGCGCACCGGCACCTGGTGTGCCGATTGCGAGAGCCTGCGGCTGCACTACTACTGGACCATCAGGCACTGGCGCGAGGCCTACGACGCCCGGCGGAACGAGGCCGTGGCGATGATGGGCGATCGCTTCTGCCGCATGTGGGACTTCTACCTTGCGAGCGTCGAGCTCGGCTTCCTGAACGGGTCGAACTTCGTGTTCCAGCTGCTGCTTTCCGACCGGCGCGACGACGTGCCGGTGCTGCGCGACTACATCCAGGACGAGGAACGGCGCCTTGCCGCGATCGACGCGCGATAGCGCGGACCCCGCTTGACGCCCCGCACGGCTGCGCGTAATTGCCCCGCCTCGCCGAAAGGCGCCGACCCCCTTGCCCAGGTGGCGGAATTGGTAGACGCGCTGGCTTCAGGTGCCAGTGACCGCAAGGTCGTGAAGGTTCGAGTCCTTTCCTGGGCACCACCGCCGACGCCGGAACAGCGGCGCCACGCGGGTCACCCCGGCGGCACCGGGTAGTCCTGGAACATGTCGGCGAAGATGCGCCACCCGCTGGGCGTGATCCTAACATACAACATGGACCGGATGCGCCGGCGCTCCGGCGGCCCACCCTGCACGGCGACATCGCCCTCCCAGATCCAGAGCACCACGCCGCCCTCGGCATCCCCGTCGAAGCGCGCATTCACGAGGCGAAGCTGCGGCTGCCCGGCCGCGAAGTTTCGCGTCATGCTGGCCCTGATCGCATCCCGCCCGGCCGTGACGCCGCCGCGCGCGTTCAGGATGATGCCCTGCTCGGCATAGAATTCGGCGACGCGCGCGGCGTCGCGCGCCTCCAGCGCCGCCCGGAACTCATGCACGAGTTCGCCCGGCGTCGCGGGCCCGGCCTGCGCCAGGGCCGCGCGGCCGGACGCCAGCGCGGCCGCGAGACCCGCCGCGCCCCCAAGGACCAGGGCACGGCGCGAGGCATTGATCTCCGGCATGGCAGGGATTTCCCGGTCTTGGTCCGGGCTCGATCCTGCGCGCCCCGCGCTGCGGGATGCAACGCGATATCCGGCGCGGGCCGGGCTCGCCGCCTCCATGCCGGGACGGACGCCCTGTTCGCCCGCCGCGATCTGGTCTAGGGCCTGAACCCGCGCGCGGGGTCGCCCGCCTGCCTTCCATCCTGCTGCAAGGGCGCATCCCGTTGGGCACCACCCTCTTCACCCATGCCGGCGTCACCATCCGCCTGCACCGGAACGACCTGCCGGACGGGATCGACCTTGGCCGCGTCGTCGCGATCGACACCGAGACGATGGGCCTCAACCCGCACCGCGACCGGCTCTGCCTGGTGCAGCTCTCCTCCGGCGACGGCTCGGCGCATCTCGTGCAGATCATCCCCGAGGCGCTGGGCGGCCAGGGCTATGCGGCGCCGAACCTGAGGCGGCTCCTGACCGACCCGGCGGTGACGAAGCTGTTCCACTTCGCGCGTTTCGACGTGGCGGCGCTGTATCGCTACCTCGGCGTCACGACGGCGCCGGTGGTCTGCACCAAGGTCGCGGCGAAGCTCGTGCGCACCTTCACCGACCGGCACGGGCTCAAGGACCTGTGTCGCGAGCTGCTGGGCGTCGACCTCTCGAAGCAGCAGCAGACCTCGGACTGGGGCGCGCCCGACCTCACCCCGGAACAACTGGCCTATGCCGCCTCCGACGTGCTGCACCTGCATGCGCTCTGGGCCAAGCTCGAGGGGCTGCTGAAGCGGGAAGGCCGGCTCGACCTCGCCGAGGCCTGTTTCCGCTTCCTGCCGGCACGCGGCAGGCTCGACCTCCTCGGCTACGAGGACCCGGACATCCTGAGCCACTGAGTCCTGCGCCCCCCGGGCGCCGGGCGCCGGCTCGGAGGCTGCCTGTGCCCTCAGGCGCCGGGCGCCGGCATGGCGCGCGACGCCGCCACCCGACCACATGGCACAGTTCTTGATTACCGAGCCCGGCTTTTGTTGACCCTCCAGTCCGGCGGCACCATACAGGCGCCGTGAACGCGCCGCAGACCCATCCCGACCTCGACACAGCCCGCCGCGTGCTGGCCCTGGAATCCGAGGCGCTGACGGCGCTGGCCGCCTCGCTCGACGACCGCTTCGCGGCCGCCGTCTCCCTGCTCGCGGGCGCCACGGGGCGCGTCGTCGTCTCGGGCATGGGCAAGTCGGGCCACGTCGCGCGCAAGGTCGCCGCGACCCTGGCCTCCACCGGCACGCCGGCGCTATTCGTCCATCCGGCCGAGGCCTCGCACGGCGACCTCGGCATGATCGTCGGCGGCGATGCGGTGCTCGCGCTGTCCAATTCCGGGGAGACGCCGGAACTCGCCGACCTCGTGGGCCACGCCAAGCGCTTCGGCCTTCCGCTGGTGGGCATCACGGGCCGCGCCGGCAGCACGCTCGCGCGCGCCGCCGATGTCGCGCTCGTGCTGCCCGCGGCGCCCGAGGCCTGCCCGATGGGCCTGGCGCCCACCACCTCCACCACCATGCAGCTGGCGCTGGGCGATGCGATCGCCGTGTCCCTGCTCACGCGGCGCGGCTTCACCGCGGCGGATTTCCGCGTCTTCCACCCCGGCGGCAAGCTCGGCGCCAGGCTCGCCCGCGTGCGGGACTTGATGCATGGTGCGGCCGAATTGCCGCTCGCGCCCGAGACGACGCCCATGGAGGCCGCCATCGTCGCGATGACGGCGCGGCGCTTCGGCTGCCTCGGCGTGCAGGACGCGGCGGGGCGGCTGGCCGGCATCATCACCGACGGCGACCTCCGTCGCGCGCTCGAGACCGGCGGCGGCGCCGGCCTGCTGGCGCGGAGCGCGGCCGAGGTCATGACTCGCGCCCCCCGCACGGTCCGGCCCGAGACGCTGGCCGCCGAGGCGCTGCACGAGATGAACACCCGGTCCATCACCGCCCTGTTCGTGTTGGACGAGGCGGGGCGTCCGGTCGGCATCCTGCACATCCACGACCTGCTGCGCGCCGGCGTCGCATGAGCGGCCGGAAGGACCCCGCCCCCGCCATGACGCTGGACCCCGTCACCGCCGCGCCGCGCCGGATGCTGCCGCCGTCGCGCGAACGCTGGGCGCCTTCGGCCGGCCAGATCGCCCGCCGCCGCGTCGCGGTGCGGATCGCGAAGTGGCTGTTTCCCCTGGCCGGCGTCGCGCTGCTGGCCGGCATCGCCATCTGGCCGGAGATCGACCGGATGGAAGACCGCGCCCGCGTCTCCTTCCGCCGCGTGGTCACTGCCGCGCCGGACGCGGTGCGCGTCATCGAGCCGCGCTACCAGGGCCTCGACGAGCAGAACCGCCCCTACACCGTCACCGCCGACATCGCGGCGCAGACGGACACGCCCGACCTCGTGGACCTCGCGCGCCCGCGCGCCGACATCCTGCTGACCGACGGGTCCTGGGTGCTGCTCGAAAGCCAGGCGGGGCGCTTCGACAAGGCGCGCAACCGGCTCGACCTCACGGGCGAGGTCACGCTCTGGCAGGACGGCGGCAACATGCTTGTCACCGACGCGGCCGAGATCGACCTGAACGAAGGCGCGGCCTCCGGCGACCGGCCGGTCGCGGCGCAGGGCCCGTTCGGGACGCTGGTCAGCGAGGGCTTTCGCCTGACCGAGCGCGGCCAGGTCGTGGTCTTCACCGGCCGGGCGCGCGCGATGCTGGAAGGCGGGCAGTGATGCGCGCGGGCGAGGCAAGGTCGGGGGAAGGGAACTCCCCCCGATCCCTCCTTACTTGGAAATTGGGCGCCAGCCGCCGTGCCCGGCACGACAGCACAGGTGACCAAGGAAGGAGGGGGCGCGGGGGAGTTCCCTCCCCCGCCCTTCTTCTCGCCTTGCTGAGCCTTGCCCCGGCGGCCTTCGGCCAGTCCCTCGACCTGTCACAGGGCGGCCCGGTCGAGGTCACGGCGACCGACGGCATTGAGTGGCGCCAGCAGGACCAGGTCGTGATCGCGCGCGGCGACGCGCGGGCCGTGCGCGGCGCCGTCACGGTCGAGGCCGACCGCCTGCTCGCGCGCTATCGCCCGCGCGGCGGCGCCGCGACCGAGGCCCGCGCGCCTGCCGACGGACCGGCGGGCGGCGGCGAGATCTGGCGCCTGGAGGCCGAGGGCAACGTGACGGTCCGCACGGCGACCGACCGCGCCGAGGGCGAGCGCGCCGTCTACGACATGGACCAGGCGGTCATGGTCATGACCGGCCGCGACCTGCGCCTGACCAACCCCGACAACGTGCTGACGGCGCGCGACAGCGTCGAATACTGGTCGCAGCGGCGGATGGCGGTCGCGCGCGGCAATGCCGTGGTGGTGACGAATGACGGGCGGCGCGTGCGCGCCGACACGCTCGTCGCGCATTTCGCCGAAAGCCCCGCCCCTGGCGCGGCGCCGCGGCCGGCCGCCGCGACCGGGGAGCCCCCGCCGTCGAGCCTCGAGCGCGTCGAGGCCTTCGGCAATGTCGAGATCCGCACGGCCGAGGAGGTCGTGCGCGGGGACAGGGGCGTCTACAGCCCGAATTCGCGCCTGGCGCGGCTGCTCGGCAATGTCCGCATCACGCGCGGCGACAACACGCTGGCGGGCCAGGAAGCGATCGTGAACATGGAGACCGGCGTCGCGCGGCTGATCTCGGCGCCGGGGGCCCGGGTGCAGGGGCTTGTCGTGCCGCAGCAGGGCCCGCAACCCGGCCAGCAGCCCGGGCGCCAGCCCGGCCAGGAGGCGCCGCGATGACCGAACCGCTCCGCGTGCTCGAAGGCGGCGGCTGGCTGGTCGCGAAGGGCCTCGGCAAGCGCTACAAGAAGCGGCCCGTCGTGCGCGGCGTTTCGATCTCCGTCCGGCGGGGGGAGGCTGTCGGCCTGCTCGGCCCGAACGGCGCCGGCAAGACCACGACCTTCTACATGATCACCGGCCTCGTGCAGCCCGACGAGGGCCAGGTGCTGATGGACGGGCACGACGTGACGACGCTGCCGATGTACCGGCGCGCGCGCCTCGGCCTCGGCTACCTGCCGCAGGAGGCCTCGATCTTCCGGGGCCTCAATGTGGAGGACAACATCCGCGCGGCTCTCGAGGTCGTGGAGCCGATCCGCGACCGCCGGGAACAGATGCTCGACAGCCTGCTTGCGGAATTCGGCATCTCCCATCTGCGCCGCGCGCCGGCGCTGGCGCTGTCGGGCGGGGAACGCCGGCGCTGCGAGATCGCCCGCGCGCTGGCGACGCACCCGGCCTACATCCTGCTCGACGAACCGCTGGCCGGCATCGACCCGATCGCGGTGGGCGAGATCCGCGACCTGGTCAAGCACCTCAAGGACCGCGGCATCGGCGTGCTGATCACCGACCACAACGTGCGCGAGACGCTCGAGATCATCGACCGCGCCTACATCCTGCACGACGGCCAGGTGCTGATGGAGGGCAGCCCCCGCGACATCGTCGCGCATGAAGGGGTGCGCCGCGTCTACCTCGGCGAAAGGTTCAGTCTCTAGCTTGGCCGTCATGCCCGCAGCCACCACACCGGGTGCCTGCCTCGGCACCGCCGCGACGGGGCCACGGCCAGCCGCGCATGCATCGCGGGAGGGCGCTGCCCGGCAGCGCGACGCGGGCTGATGTCCCTCGCCCCGCGCCTCGACCTCCGCCACTCGCAGCAGCTCGTGATGACGCCGCAGCTGCGGCAGGCGATCAAGCTGCTGCAATCCTCCAACATCGAGGTCACGGCCTTCGTCGAGGAAGAGCTGGAACGCAACCCGCTGCTCGAGCGCGACGACCGCCCCCTGCCCGGCCCCGATGCCGGTCGCGGCACCGACCCGCTGCCCGCGGGGCCGGAGGCGCCCGACGCCGCCACCGCCGCCGCCTCCGACGTGCTGCCGGCCGAATCCGCGGCACCCCTCGATACCGAATGGGACAATGTCTACGATGCCGGCACGCCGCCTATGGGCAGCGGCGGCCGCGCGGATTTCGACGACGACCTGTCCGGCATCGACGCGATGCCCGCGCCCGAGAAAAACCTGCGCGAGCATATCGGCGAGCAGGTCCGCCTGACCTTCGCCGACCACCGCGACCGCGTCATCGCGGCCAACCTGATGGCGCTGGTGGATCCGGCCGGGCGGCTCGCGATGCCGTCGGCCGCCATCGCCGCCGCGCTCGGCTGCGAGGAAGCGACCGTCGAGGCCGTCCGCCGGCGCATGCAGCGCTTCGACCCGGTCGGCATGTTCTGCGCCGACCTGCGCGAATGCCTGATGGTCCAGCTGCAGGAGAGGAACCGCTACGACCCCGCCATGGCCGCGCTGCTCGACAACCTAGAGATGCTGGCGCGGCGCGACTTGCGCGGCCTGCAGCGCGTCTGCGGCGTCGATGCCGACGACATGGCCGAGATGGTGGCCGAACTCCGCCGCCTCGACCCAAAGCCCGGCGCGTCGTTCGACGCGCCGCCGGCGCAGACGCTGGTGCCCGACGTGCTGATGCGCCGCGGCCCGGACGACGACTGGATCGTGGAGCTCAACCCCGAGACCCTGCCGCGCGTCCTGCTCAACCGCGGCTTCCACGCCCGCGCCGTGGTCGGCGCCCGGTCGCGCGAGGAGAAGGCATGGGTCGCCGAGCGGCTCCAGACCGCCTCCTGGCTCGTGAAGTCGCTCGAGCAGCGCGCCAACACGATCCTGAAGGTCGCCAGCGAGATCATCCGCCGCCAGGACGGCTTCTTCCGCCACGGCGTCGCGCATCTGCGCCCGCTGATCCTGCGCGACGTGGCCGAGGAGGTGGGGATGCACGAGAGCACCGTCTCCCGCGTCACGTCCAACAAGGCGATCGCGACGCCGCGCGGCACCTTCGACCTCAAGTACTTCTTCACCACCGCCATCGCCGGCACGGCGGGCGGCTGCTCCGTCAGCGCCGAGGCGGTCCGCCACCGCATCAAGGCGATGGTGGACGCCGAACGCGCGGACGACGTCCTCTCGGACGATGCGATCGTCGAACGTCTTCGTTCGGAAGGCGTGGACATCGCCCGCAGGACCGTGGCCAAATACCGCGATGCGCTGCGGATACCGTCATCGGTGCAGCGCAGAAGGGAGAAGGCCGTCCCGGCCTGACCCGACCCAGGCCTGCCCGGCCCGCGCGGAGGATGCGGGCCGCCGATACGGTCGCCGCAGGTCAGGTTTCCTGGGCGCGGCCCCTCCCCTTCTCACTCGGAAGAAGGAGGGCAAAGCCCCATGCATGTCACTGTCGCAGGCAAGCAGGTCGATACCGGAGAGGCGCTGAAGGTCCATGTGCGCGACGGCCTCGAGGCCATCACGCAGAAGTACTTCGACCACGCGATCGAGGCGAACGTCACCTTCCATCGCTCCCGTGCGCATTTCGCCTGTGACATCAACCTCAAGGCCGGGCGCGGCCTGACCATGCGGGCGGAGGGGGAAGGCCCCGACGCCCACCGCGCCTTCGAGGAGGCGGCGGAGCACCTGGCCAAGCGCCTGCGCCGCTATCGCCGCCGGATGAACGAGCACGCCCGCTCCGCCGCCCCGGACCGCGACGCGGCCGCCGAGGCGGCGCCGAAGGGGCGCGAGCGCGTGCTGCAGGCCCATGGCGACGAGGAGGAGGCCGCCCCGCCCGACGGCGCCGACCACGGCGCCATCATCGCCGAGCACCCGGCCGAGATCGCGCTGCTGAGCGTGGGAGAGGCGGTGATGCGCATGGACCTCGCACACGTGCCGGTGCTGATGTTCCGCAACCAGGCGACGCGCGCGCTCAACGTGGTCTATCGGCGCGCCGACGGGAATGTGGGGTGGATTGACCCGGGCGCGGTGTGATCGACAGGAACTCCGCGGGCGTTGGGATTTCGCCGCGGCTGGCGCGCAACCCAGCGCGGCGGGTCTTTCGAACCGGGGGGGGCCTCGAAAGGTTGGGGAAGGAGAACCTCCCCCGAGCCCCCTCCCTTCTCTGGCATCTGGCGCTGATCATGGGTGGTCGGGCGCCAGGTGACGGAGAAGGTTGAGAGTGTGTGGGAGGGGCGTTCCCTCTTCCCCCGCCCTTTCTGCCCAGAGCCGCGACCTCGCCCACCGAAATCAGGCGTCAGCGAGGAAGCGATCGAGCCCGGCCGTCACCTCCCGGATATCGATCGTCCAGCCGGAGCCGACCTCCCCGAACGGCACGAGTGCGATGGCGTGGTCGTGTCCCGCAAGGCGGGAAATGCGCGCGAAGCACGCGAGCGGGCGCATGTCGCCGCCGCTCTCGCGCAGGATCTCGAAGACGCGGCGCCCACGCGGCGCGGCCACCAGGTGCACGAGGCCCGCGCCATGCGGCCCCGCGATGACCTCGGCGCCGCGGAACAGCGCAATCTGCTCGGGCAGTGGCAGCCCGCTCAGCATGACGGCGGTGAAGCCGCGCTCCGCAAGCGCCTCCTCCAACGCCGCCTCGTTCGCGATGGCCCGGCGCGGGGTGTCGCGGCGGGATACATAGAGCCGCCGGGGCGCGTCGGGCGCGCGACCCGCATCGGCACGGGCCGCCATGCGCGCCAGGTAGCCCGCATGCCGGCCAGCGGGGTCCAGGCCCTCGATGCCGGTCGGACCGAAATGCAGGCGCCTGACGAAGGCAGCCGCGCCCGCCTCGGCCAACGGCAAGGGCGCCGCGGCGGCCAAGTGGAGCCACGTCCGCACATATCCCGGCGCGGAAGAGTGGATCAGCACCGGCATGCCTGCCCCCGCGCCATCCAGCCGCCAGGCGAGGCCTGGCAGCACGTCGATCGTCCAGTGGTAGATGTTGCGGTTGGCCTCGACCGCCCAGGCGGCCTCTGCGAACTCCGGTGCGGCGCGCATCGCCTCCAGGCTGGCCGGGGGCACCGGCCGGCCGTTCGACCGGTGTAGTGTCCCGTCGCGGCCCCAGATCTGGCCCGCATCGTTGACGTATACATCCCGCAGAAGCCTCAGGTTGTGCCGCGCCGGCGGGGCGAAGGCATCGCCCTGCGAGGCCACCGCCACGCGGATTTCGCGCGCGACGCGCGCGACGACGCCCGCGCCCTCGAGCACGCGGGGCACGCGCGCGAGTGCCCGGCGCGCCGCAGGGCCCGGCTCCTGGAAGCGCGAGGCCTGGGCAGCGCCGGGGTCGACCCGGCCGCCCGCGGGCAGGCCTGTGCGCAGGATGCTGGTCCGCAACGCCGCGACGCAGGCGCGCCAGGGCGGCGGCAGCGTGCGGTCGCGCAGGATCGTGCCGAGCATCGGCACCATGGCCGCGCGCGCCGCGTCGTCCCGGATGACGGCCGGGTCGGCAAGCAGGACGGCCAGCGCCGCCAGCCCATGGCCACGCACGGCGAGGCGCTGGGCCGCCATGCGCCGCTGCGGCACCGGCAGGCCGACGGCGATGGCGAACTCGGACGCGGCGAAGGGGGCCTTGGGGTCGGGCGCCCCGAGGGCGGCGTTGATCGCGGTCATCACGGCATCGGGCGGGACACCCGTCGGGTTCGCGCCGAGCGCAGCAGCATTGGCCGCAGCCCAGGCGCCGGGGCGCGCAGCATCGGGGGACACGGCGAAAAAGGCGCGGCCACGGGCCTCGCGCATGGTCGCGTCCAGCCGCGCCGTTGCGCGAAGCGCCGCGAGCGCGGCCGGCGCGGCGCCGAGCGCCTCGGCTCGGCGCGTGAGCGCGGCAGTGGTCGCGTCGCGCCCGCGGCGCGTGGCCTCCCGCGCCATCACCAGATGCCAATGGGCCGAACGCGCGCGCCGCGCGCGCAGCAGGGCCGCAAGCCCAACCGCATCCCGTTGCAGCATGAGGTCCAGCGCATCGCGCAGGATGTCGGTGCCGGCGAGCCGGCCGATCGTCGCGTGGCGCATGAAGGGCAGCCAGATGCGCGCGACGCGGTCGGCAGGGCCGGCGCGATCCGCATGCAGGCGGTCGAGCCGGAACCAGGGGTCGGCGACCACCACGGGGAAGGGTGCCAGGTCCTCCTCCCGCACCCCCATCGCGGCGTGCAAGGTGGGGTCGAAGCGGCGGTGGAAGCGGCGGTCGTTCGGCACCTCGGCCGGGTCGATCGACACCTGCGGGGAGACCGCGAGGGCGGCATCGAGGCAGAGCAGGCGGCCATATTTCAGCGCGGCATAGCCGCCCATGCTGTAGCCGTAGCCGATCAACGGCCCGCGCCGCAGCGCGGCCACCACCGGCGCCGCGCGGGCCATGGCCTCGGCCGGATACCAGTTGGGCGACTTCCCCAGGAAGCCGAAGGCCTCGAGGTCGAGCGCCTCGACCGGCCGGTCTGCCCAGATGCGCAGCCCCTGCGGCCGCTGCGCGATGCCGCCGAAGGTCGCGACGGCGAAGCACGACGCGCCCGGCCGATGCACCACGCACAGGTGGTCATCCTCATAGACGATGCGCGTCACGCCGCCGCGCCGTCCTGGCGGCGCCGCAGGAACGCCGCCGCCATGGCGGCGAAGCCGGGCGGCAGGCCGGGCACCGGCGCCACCTGGCCGAGCACGCGCGCGGCGGAGGGATGCATCAGCGCAGCGGCATCGGCCATCACCAGCGCGAGGGCCTCGACCGCGAAGCCGGCGCGTAGCAGGGCAAGGGCGCAGGCCAGACGGCAGGCTGGCGGCAGGGGCGCCGGGATCAGCGCCGCGGCGGCCGCGGCGGCGGCCTCGGGCGTCGCGAGGCGGCGCGCCCTGCGAGCGATCGCGCGGGCGCGGGGCGGCGACATCGCGGCGCGGGCGCGGTCCGGTCCGTCCTGCCCGTTTCCCCCGCCCGGCGCGTCGCTCGTCTCCAAACCGATCCCCTTGGATGGCGGAGCAGGTCCTATTGCAGACGCGGCCTCAATGCACCAGCGCCGGCCCCATCCCGTGCTGGCGGATCGCCGCGGCGGCAAGGTCCATGGTCGGCGCGGCGCCGATCGGCGTGCCGTCGGCGGCGTGGATCGCGACCGCCGGCTGCCCGTCCAGCAGCACCGGCCGCACATAGGCGATCCGCTGGGCGCCGTAGCGCGCCCAGTCGAGCGGCGACAGCGCGCGGAGCTGCGCCGCGGTCAGGTCCGGCGCCTCGTCGTCGAATTCGTCATGATCGTTCATCTCAGGTCTCCTGCCGGGCGTCCCCAAGGGGCCCGCACGGCCTTTGTGCCGGCCCCGGGGGCCCGGCTGGGAAAGGGGGTCAGCCCTGGTCGGGGCGGCCCTCCACGATCGCGGTCGGGCCATTGGTGCGGGCGCCGATCCGGATGGTCTTGACGCGGGTTTCGGGCTGCGGGCGCCGCAGGTCGATATGTAGCAGTCCGTTGTCGAGCCAGGCGCCCTCGACCTCCATCCCCTCGGCCATCACGAAGGCGCGCTGGAACTGGCGCGCGGCGATGCCGCGATGGAGGAAGACGCGCCCCTCGCTGTCGTCCTTCTGGCGGCCGCGGATCACGAGCTGGTTGTCCTCCTGCGTGATCTGCAGGTCGTCCATCGCGAAGCCGGCCACGGCCAGCGTGATGCGCAGCCGGTTCTCGGCCGTCTGCTCGATGTTGTAGGGGGGATAGCCATCGGCATTCTTGCCGACCCGGTCGAGCATCTGCTCGAGGTGGTCGAAGCCGAGGAACAGGGGCGAGCCGAACAGCGACTGGCGTGACACGAGAGAAGCCTCCTCATCCGAGAGCGAAGCGGCGGCGGGACCCGAAGCACCCCGCCGCTCGCAGATTTTGGCGGCCGCGCCGCCGGTTGCAAGGGGGGGCGGCGGGGTCTACATGCGCCCGGCCCGATGACCGACGCCGCCACACTCCCCATCCTGTTCGTCCCCGACCCGCGGCTCCGCGCCAAGGCGAAGCCCGTGGGCGCGTCCGATTCCGCGCGCGTGCGCGATCTCTCGGCGCGGATGCTGGCGGCGATGTACGCGGCGCCCGGCATCGGGCTCGCCGCGCCGCAAGTGGGCGAATTGCTGCGCCTCGTGGTCATCGACCTGCAGAAGGAGGAGGCGCGCGCGCCGATCGTGCTGGTCAACCCCGAGATCGTCGCCGCCAGCGCCGAGACCGCGACGCGCGAGGAAGGCTGCCTGTCGCTGCCCGGCCAGTACGCCGACGTGACGCGCCCCGCGCGGGTGAAGGTGCGCTACCACGACCTCGAGGGCGCGCGGCGGGAGATCGAGGGCGAGGGGCTGCTGTCCGCCTGCCTGCAGCACGAGATCGACCACCTGGATGGCGTGCTGTTCGTGGACTACCTGAGCGCGCTCAAGCGCAACATGCTGCTGCGCAAGCTCGCGAAGGAACTCAAGCGGGCGTGACGGCGGGGAGGGCGCCGCCCTCCCCGGACCCCACCCGCCAAAGGCCGAAGGGCCTTTGGAAACCGATTTTTGGAACCGGTCGTCGATGTCGCGCACCCAGTGTGACGGTTTCCAGAGGCCCTTCGGCCTTTGTTGGGGTGAGGTCCGGAGAGGGGCAAAGCCCCTCTCCGGGACACCCTGAGCATGCGCCTCGCCTTCATGGGCAGCCCCGGCTTCGCGGTGCCGGCGCTGCGCGCCCTGCACGCCGCGGGGCACGACATCGCCGCCGTCTATTGCCAGCCGCCCCGCCCCGCCGGCCGCGGCCAGCGCGAGACCCCCTGCCCCGTCCATCGCGCGGCGCTCGACCTCGGCCTGCCCGTCCGCACGCCTGCCCGCCTGAAGCGCGACGCGGCCGAGCACGCGGCCTTCGCGGCGCTCGGCCTCGATGCGGCGGTGGTCGCGGCCTATGGCCTGATCCTGCCGAGGGCGATGCTGGATGCGCCGCGACGGGGCTGTCTCAACATCCATGCCTCCCTGCTGCCGCGCTGGCGCGGCGCCGCGCCCATCCATGCCGCCATCCTGGCGGGCGACGCCGAGACCGGCATCACCATCATGCGAATGGAGGAAGGCCTCGACACCGGTCCGATGCTGCTGAAGGAGGCCGTGCCGATCTTCCCCGCCACCACGGTGCAGGACCTGCACGACAGGCTGGCCGAGGCCGGCGCGCGCCTCATCCTGCGCGCCCTGGCCGAGGACCCGCCGGGCGTCCCGCAGCCGGAGGAACGCGTCACCTACGCGCCGAAGCTGACGAAGGAGGATGGCCGCATCGACTGGCAAGACGATGCCGCCGCGCTGGAACGTCGCGTGCGCGCGCTCAACCCCTGGCCCGGCACCTTCTTCACCCATGCCGGCGAACAGGTCCGCGTGCTGGCGGCCCGCCCCGTGCCCGGCGCCGGCCCGCCCGGCACGGTGTTGGACGATGCCGCACTGGTGGCCTGCGGGGAGGGCACGCTCCGCCTGACGCGGCTACAGCGGCCGGGCCGCGCGCCGCTCGACGCCGAGGCCTTCCTGCGCGGCTTCAGCCTGGCCCGCGGCACGGTGCTCGGCTGATGGCGACCTACGCGCTGCTGCTGGAATACGACGGCGCGCCCTTCGTGGGCTGGCAGCGCCAGGGGGATTTGCCCTCGGTCCAGCTTGTGCTGGAGGAAGCGGCGGCGCGGCTGAACGGCGGCCTGGTGCCGGCCGTCGTCGCGGCCGGGCGCACCGATGCCGGCGTGCATGCGGAAGGCCAGGTGGCGCATGTGACGCTCGCCGCGGACCTGCCGCCCGAACGCGTGCGGGAAGCGCTGAACTTCCACACCCGCCCGCACCCGGTCGCGGTGCTCGGCGCGGCGGTGGTGGCGCCCGACTGGTCGGCGCGCTTCTCGGCCACGGGCCGCGCCTATCGCTATCGCATCCTGAACCGCGGCGCACGGCCGGCGCTCGACATCGGCCGGGTCTGGCACGTGCAGCGGCGGCTCGACGCGGCGGCGATGCACGAGGCGGCGCAGGGGCTGCTCGGCCGGCACGACTTCTCAGCGTATCGCGCGGCCGCCTGCCAGGCGAAATCCGCGTTGCGCACGCTCGACCGGCTGGATGTCGCGCGCCTGGGGGATGAGGTCGTGATCACCGCCGAGGCGCGGTCCTTCCTGCACCACCAGGTCCGCAACATGGTCGGCACGCTGGCCGAGGTCGGCGCGGGCAAGCGCCCGGCCACCTGGCCGCGCCGGGTGCTGGACGGGCGGGACCGCGGCCTCGCCGGCCAGACCGCGCCGCCCGAGGGGCTGGTGATGACCGGCGTGCACTACGAGCACCCGGTCGCGTGGCGCTGAGAGACCGGTTGGGAATTCCCGCACCGGCCCGCTCCCCCACCCGGCCACCCATCCAGGATACTGTTGTTGGGTGGCCGGGTGGGGGAGCGGGCCGGCGCCGGACTTCAGCATGCGCCCGAAGGCGCAGTCTCAAACGATCGTTGATCAGCCGAGCGCCATCCTGAGGGCGACCCCCGAGAGGAACACGCCGAGCACGAGGTCGAGCGCGACCAGCCCCGTCGCGCGCAACCCGTTCACGCCGAGTGCAGCGCGCGCCGTGAACCACTGCAGCCAGACCGCGTAGCCGAGCCCGAACAGCCCGAGCGCATCGGCCAGGAACGCGGGCGCGCCAACCAGCGCGGGCAGCGAGAAGACCGTCAGCGCCGCGTACTGCACCACGTTCGCCCAGTTCCAGGCTGCGATGAACCGCGGCCAGAGCGCCCGCTTCCCCATCGCATCGACGATCGGCAGGGACGCAAGCGCGAAGCCCGCCCACGAACAGACATAGGCGACGAGGTCGGCCGCGACGGCACGCAGCGGGTCAGCGCCCGCGGCGCCGGGGGATGGGAAGCCCGCGCGCAACAGCAGGAACAACGGCAGGCAGATGAGCGCGGCGAGGAAGGAGGCGCGCGCCTCCTCGACCGTCGGCGCGAAGGCCTGCGCGCCCACCGCGCGGCCGCGCGCGAGCAGCAGCGCGCCGGCCAGCCCGCGCGCGACCGGCCCCGGCGCGGGCGGGGGCTGGGCGCCGCTCAGCCGAGGATCTCCTCGAGCACGGCGCGGTAGGTCGCGGCCAGGCGACGCAGTTCCGCGACCGGCGCGTGCTCGTCCACCTGGTGCAGCGTGGCGCCGACCGCGCCGAATTCCGCCACCGGGCAGTAGCGCGCGATGAAGCGCGCATCGGAGGTGCCGCCGCCGGTATCCAGCGCCGGCGCGACGCCGGTCGCGCGCTGCACCGCGCGCGAGAGCGCATCGACGAAGGGGCCGGGGCGCGTCAGGAAACTCTCCCCCGAGCATTCGGCCTGCATCTCGTAGCGGCAGCCGGCGGCGCGGAGCGCGGCATGAAGGCGGTCGGTCAGGGCCGCGCTGTCGTGCAGGTCGTTGAAGCGGATGTTGAGCATCGCCCGCGCGCTGGCCGGGATCACGTTCGACGCGGTGTTGCCGACATCGAAGCCGGTCACCTGCAACGTGGAGGGCGGGAAGAACTCGCTGCCCTGGTCGAGCGGCGCGGCCAGCAGCGGGCCGAGGGCCGCCACCAGCCGGTGCACCGGGTTGTCGGCCAGCGCCGGATAGGCGCTGTGCCCCTGCTTGCCCTGCACCACGATCCGCGCCGTCAGGCTGCCGCGGCGGCCGATCTTGATGGTGTCGCCGAGCGCGTGGCGGGAGGTGGGCTCGCCGACCAGCGCCATGTCGGGCACCTGGCCGTTGGCCTCCATCCACTCCAGCACCTTCGCGGTGCCATCCACCGAGCGCGCTTCCTCGTCGCCGGTGATCAGCAGCGAGATCGAGCCCGGATGGTCCGGCCGCGCAGCCAGGTAGTCGGCAAGCCCGGCGATGAAGGCAGAGATGCCGCCCTTCATGTCGCAGGCGCCGCGGCCGTACAGCAGCCCGTCGCGCACCTCGCCCGAGAACGGGTCGCCCGTCCAGGCGGCGACATCGCCCGGCGGCACCACGTCCGTGTGCCCGGCGTAGCAGAGATGCGGCGCGCCGGTGCCGCGCCGGGCAAAGAGGTTGTCCACGCGGTAGTCGTCGGGCCCGAACGGCAGGCGCGTGCAGCCGAAGCCGAGCGGCTCCAGCGCCCGCTGCACGACGTCGAGCGCGCCGTCATCCGCCGGCGTGACGGACCGGCAGCGGATGAGCGCCTGCGCCAGCGGGACCGGGTCGGTCGCCATCAATTCGTCCCCCGCCTCCGATGCACGCGCGGTGCTCCGCGACCGGGGGCGATCAATCGCGCAGCAACTCGTTGATCGCGGTCTTGGCGCGGGTCTGCGCGTCCACCCGCTTGACGATGACGGCGCAGTAGAGCGAGGGCCCCGGCGAGCCGTCCGGCAGCGGCTTGCCCGGCAGGCTGCCCGGCACCACCACCGAATAGGCCGGCACGCGGCCCATGAAGACCTCGCCCGTCGCGCGGTCGATCACCTTGGTCGAGGCGCCGATGAAGACGCCCATCGACAGCACCGCGCCGCGCTCGACGATCACGCCCTCGGCCACCTCGGACCGCGCGCCCACGAAGCAGTCGTCCTCGATCACCACCGGGTTGGCCTGCAGCGGCTCCAGCACGCCGCCGATGCCGACCCCGCCCGACAGATGCACGTTCTTGCCGATCTGCGCGCACGACCCGACGGTCGCCCAGGTGTCGACCATCGTCCCTTCATCGACGCGCGCGCCCACGTTCACGAAGGAGGGCATCAGCACGACGTTCTTCGCGATGAAGGCCGAACGGCGCACGACGGCGCCGGGGACGGCGCGGAAGCCCGCTTCCTTGAAGCGATTCGCGCCCCAGCCCTCGAACTTCAGCGGCACCTTGTCGTAGGCGCCCGCGGCGGTGTCCATCGGCGCGGAGTCTGTGAGGCGGAAGGACAGCAGCACGGCCTGCTTCAGCCACTGGTTGACGCGCCAGCCGCCCGCCCCGTCGGGTTCGGCCACGCGGGCGCGGCCGGAATCGAGCGCATCGAGCGCCTCCTCGACCGCCGCGCGATCGGCGCCGCCGGTGCCGGGATTGACCTTGTCACGGCCCTGCCAGAGGGCTTCGATGCGGGCCTGAAGCGCGGGGCTGTCCATGGGCGGCGTCCTGGCTGTTCCTTTGGGCGCGGTTCCTTGGGGCCATGGCGCGGGCCTGTCAACGCGCGTCGGCGGGCGGCGGTCGCTAACCCGTCCTTCACGGCTTCCGCCGTTCCATGCCGCGATGACGACGGCGCTCCGCCCCGAGGACCGGACGGTGACGGTACCGCCTGCAGCGGCGGCGGCCGGCGCGCTGCATGGCGCGCTGCTGGAATCGCGCCAGCGCTGGCAGGACCTGGCGGGCCTCGGCGCAGACATGGTGTTCGAGACCGACACCGCCGGCCGCTTCACCTTCCTCTGGCCCGCGACCGTGCTCGGCCACCGCGCCGATGCGCTGCTCGGCCGTCGGGCGGACAGCCTGCTGCTGGGGGCAGGCGCCAACCCCTTCGCGCTGCGCCAGGCGGTGCGCGGCCAGCGCGCCTGGGTGGCCGATGCGGCGCGCCGGCCGCGCTGCCTCTCGCTCTCGCTCGTGCCGCTCGGCGATGCGCGCGGCGGCTTCGTCGGGCTGCGCGGCGCCGCGCACGACGTGACCGAGCAGGAAACCGCCGCCACCGCCGCCGCCGCGGGGCTGCGCCGGGCCGCGCTGCTCGATGCGCTGGGGGAGAAGGTGCGCCACGCCGCCACCGCCCACGACGCCGCGATGGAGGGGCTGGCCGCGCTGCGCGAGGCGCTCGGCTGCGCCGGTACGGGCCTGCTGGTCCCCGACGGGCCGGGCGCTTCCGTCGCGCTCGCGACCGCCGACCCGCCGCCCGGGCTGCTGGCCGAGGCCGGCGCCGCCATCGCCGCCGACCGGGACTGGGCCGGGCGCCTGGCCGGCGGCGTGCCGGCCGCGCTGCTGCCGCACCAGGGGCGCCACCCGGCCTGCGCCGTGCTGGCCGCCTGGCGGGAGGCGCAGGCCCGAGATTGGGACGCGGAGGACCTTGCCGTGCTGCGCGCCACCGCGCCCATGCTGGGCGCCGTGCTCGGCTTCCACCGCCTGCAGCAGGAACTCGAGCGCCAGGCCGGCACCGATCCGCTCACGGGCCTTGTCAATCGGCGCGCCTTCCTGGCCGCGCTGCAGGCGCGGACCGAGGGCACCGGCACGGCGCGCCAGGGCGCGCTGGTCTTCCTCGACCTCGACAACCTGAAGCCGCTCAACGACCTGCAGGGGCACGAGGCCGGCGACGCGGCGCTGCGCGCCACCGCGCTGCTGCTGCGCCGGACCGCCGCCGAAGGCGACTTCGCCGGGCGCTTCGGCGGCGACGAGTTCGTCCTCTGGATCGAGGGCGCCGACGCCGCCGGGGCAACCGCGCGGGCCGAGGCGCTGCTCGGCGGCGCCGCCGCCTTGCCGCCCGCCGGCGCGCCCCGCTTCAGCCTCGGTATCGCGCTCTGGACCGCCGCCTCGGGCGAGGGCGCGGCCCGCCTCATGGCCCGCGCCGACGACGCGCTCTATGCCGCCAAGCGCGGCGCGCGCGGCGGCTGGCGCGTCGCGGAGGACACGGCATGACCGACCTCAAGCGGGCGGCGCGCATCCTGGGTGACGGCGGCGCCGGGGCGCGCCGCGCGCTGGCCGCCGATCCAGCCGCGCCGCCGGAGGCGCTGTACTACCTGGTGGGCGACGCCGAGCCGGCGGTGCGCAGCGCTGTCGCGGCCAACCCAGCGACGCCGCCGCACGGCTACGCCGCCCTCGCGGCCGACGAGGAGGCCGCGGTGCGCTCCGCGCTCGCGCGCCGCCTCGCGACCCTCGCCCCCGGCCTGCCGCCGGCCCAGTCCGACCGCCTGGCCGACATGGCCTGGTCGGCCCTGGCGCAATTGGCCGCGGACACGGCGGAGGAGATCGCCGCCACGATCGCCGAGGCCCTGGCGGGCCTGCCGGGCGCGCCGCGCGACCTCGTGCGCCGCATCGCCGCCGATCGCCGGATCCGCGTGGCGGGGCCGGTGCTCCGCCTGTCGCCGCTGCTGACCGAGGACGACCTGCTCGGCCTCGTCGCCGCCCCGCCGGTGGCCGCGACCCTCACCGCCATCGCCCGCCGCCCCGCGATCAGCGAACAGGTGGCCGACGCCCTGGTCGAGACCGGCGATGCCGCGGCGATCGCGGCGCTGCTCGGCAACGGCAGTGCCGCGCTGCGCGAGAGCACCCTCGATGCGCTGGTCGTGCAGGCTGCCGAGCGCACCGCCTGGCAGGAGCCGCTGGTGCGCCGTCCGGCGCTGCCGCCACGCGCGGCCGTCGCGCTTGCGGCCTTCGTCGCGGAGGACTTGCTGGCCCTGCTGGCCGCCCGCACCGACCTGCCGGCCGCCGCTGCGGCCGCGATCCGCGCCACCGTCGCGACCCGCATCGCCGGACCGGTCCGTACCGGGGAGACGGCCGAGGATGCGGCCGCGCGCGCCGCGATGCTGCGCGACGCCGGCGCGCTGGATGAGACCGCGATGCAGCGCGCGGCCGAGGCCGGCCAGGCGGCCTTCGTCGCCGCCGGCCTTGCCTTGCTGAGCCGCCTGCCGCGCCAGGCGGTCGACCAGGCGATCGCGACGCGCTGCGCGAAGTCCATCGCCGGCATGTGCGGCCGGGCCGGGCTCGGCACAGCGGCGGCGCGGGCGGTGGTCGCGCTGCTCGCCCCGGGGATGCCGGGCTTCGCGACCGTCGCGCCGGACCTCGTTGGCGACGGCGAATTGCGCTGGCGGGTCGACGCGCTCGCGCGCGCCGCGACGCGATAGCCTCAGGCGCGGATCAGCGTACCCGCGCCGCCGTCGGTGAACAATTCCCGCAGCACCGCGTGCGGCACGCGGCCATCCAGGATGACCGCGCCCTTCACGCCGCGCTCGATGGCGTAGATGCAGGTCTCGACCTTCGGGATCATGCCGCCGGAGATCCAGCCGGCCTCGATGCCGGCCTTCACCTCGGCGACCGTCATTTCGGGGATCAGTTGCTTGTCGGTGTCGAGCACGCCGGGAACGTCGGTCAGCATCAGCAACCGCTCGGCGCCGAGCGCGCCGGCGATGGCACCGGCGGCCGTGTCGGCGTTGATGTTGTAGGTCTGCCCGTCCTCACCCACGCCCACGGGGGCCACCACCGGCACGATGTCGGCGCCGATCATCAGGCGCAGCACGCGTGGGTCGACGCTCGCCGGTTCCCCCACGAAGCCGAGGTCGAGCACGCGCTCGATGTTGCTGTCGGGGTCGCGGTAGCTGCGGGCCAGCTTGCGCGCGCGGATCAGGCCGCCATCCTTGCCCGAGATGCCGACCGCCATGACGCCCGCGCGCGTGATGGCCTCGGCCACCTGCTTGTTCACGGGGCCCGCAAGGACCATCTCGACCACGTCCAGCATCTCGGCATCCGTGACGCGCAGGCCCTGCACGAAGGTCGACTTCACGTCGAGCCGCTTCAGCATGGCGTTGATCTGCGGCCCGCCGCCATGCACGACCACGGGGCTGACGCCGACCTGCTCCAGCAGCGCGATGTCGCGGCCGAAGCGCAGCGCCGTCTCCTCCTCCCCCATCGCGTGGCCGCCGTACTTCACCACCACGATCGCGTCGTCGTAGCGCTTCAGGAAGGGCAGGGCACCGGCCAGGATGGTCATGGCGTCGGGCGTGTCGGGGCTCTCGGTCATGCGCGGCTCGTGCGTCTGGAGGGGGCCGGGGCGGCCGGCGCCGACCCCCTTAGAGCAGAACCGCGCGGGTGGAAATCGCCCGGCGCGGATGACGATCCTGCGGCGGGCCTCGCCTTGCCGCCCCGTGCGCGCCCTGACAGCATGGACCGGCGGCAGCGCCGGAGACCCCGTCAGGGCCGCCCCAGACCCGGAGGTCCCATGGCCCGTCCCGCCGCAGCCGACCGGAACCGCCGCCCATGACAGCGCGCCGGATGCACCTGGTCGCCTACCTCAAGACCGGGCCGACAGCGAACCATCCCGGCGCCTGGCGGCATCCCGAGGCGGCGCTCGACGACATCTTCGACCCCGGCCGCTACGAGCACATCGCCCGCGTGCTGGAGGATGCGCGCTTCGACGCCTGCTTCTACGCCGACACCTTCGGCCTGCCGGACATCCATGGCGGGAACTTCGACGCCTATCTGCGGATGGGCGGGCAGATCTCCTACCTCGACCCGCTGGTGGTGCTGCCGGTCATGGCGCGGGTGACGAAGCACCTGGGCCTCGGTGCGACGCTGTCCACCACGCTGCTGCATCCGTACTGGATCGCGCGCACGCTGGCCTCGCTCGACCTGCTGAGCGGCGGGCGGATGGCGTGGAACATCGTGACCTCGGCGACCGACCTCGAGGCGCGCAACTTCGGGATGGACGGAATCCCAGGCAAGGAGGAGCGCTACGATCGCGCCGAGGAGGTCGTCGCCGCCTGCAACGCGCTGTGGGAGTCCTGGGACGAAGGTGCCATCGTCGCCGACCGGGAGGGCGGTGTCTTCGTCGATCCGACGAAGGTCCGCTACACGAATTTCGAAGGCCGTTACGTGCGCACGCGCGGGCCGCTGGCCATGCCGCGCACGCCGCAGGTGCGCCCGGTCTTCATGCAGGCGGGGTCGTCCGATCGCGGGCGGGACTTCGCCGCGCGCTGGGCGGAGCTGGTCTTCTGCACGCCGCATACGATGGCCGATGGCATCGCCTTCACCAGCGACCTCAAGGCGCGCATGGCGAAATTCGACCGCGCACCGCAGGACTGCAAGGTGCTGCCGTCCTTCATGACGGTGATCGGCGAGACGCAGGCGATCGCGCAGGAGAAGTACGAATACCTGCAATCGCTGATCGATCCCGACGCACAGCGGATGCTGAATTCGGCGCTGATGGGCGTGGACCTGTCGAAGGTCGCCTCGCCGGAGGAGATGCGGGCACGCCAGGGCAATCAGGGCATCGTGGGCTCGCAGGACCGCGTGCTGCAGGTGATGCGGCAGGAGGGCATCGGCTTCCAGGATGCGGTGGCGAAGCCGCGCTCGCTGCTGGTCGGCACGCCCGCCACCATCGCGGACACGCTGGAGGAATGGTTCACCGCCGGGGCGTGCGACGGCTTCATCATCACGCCGACCGTGCATCCGCGGATGTTCGAGGAATTCTGCCGGCTGGTGGTGCCGGAGTTGCAGCGGCGCGGGCTGTTCCGGCGGGAATATGCGGGGGCGACGCTGCGGGAGAATCTGGCGCGGGCGTAGGCGGAGATGGGTCCTGTCGTCCCGTGGTGATCAGGCTGCTGGAGACCTCCAGATCGTGGACGCGATCATCGTCGCCGCGCCAAAGCAGCGCAACACCGAGGCGGAGCGGGCGGCGGTCACGGCTGGGAAAATACCCGAGGGCGGGGCGGAGAAGCCCGCGAAGTTGCGCCAGAAGGACCGCGGTGCGCGCCGGACAGTAAGGTTCTTCAAGGCTAGGCCGCGCGGGGATGGCGCG
Organism: Roseomonas sp. HF4; assembly: GCF_005222755.1. Taxonomy (GTDB): domain Bacteria; phylum Pseudomonadota; class Alphaproteobacteria; order Acetobacterales; family Acetobacteraceae; genus Neoroseomonas. Next base: position 286,968 of record NZ_STGD01000003.1, on the reverse strand, counting down.
CCGCAGATCGATCTCGCGGTCGCGGCCTTCGGCTACAAGAACCACGTCGCGATCGATCGCCAGCACGGGCTGATCCGCGGCTGGACCGCCAATGGTGAGCCGTGGCTCAATCGACGGGTGCCGGAAGAATTCTTAGCGAGGCTTCGCTGCCTGGGATTTTCCCAAGCCCATCACGTGTCGCCTGAAGAAGCCAACAGGCACTATTCTTCCGGTCGAACCGATGACCTGCAAGCGTCACCACAGGAACAAATGATCCGAGCCGTTGTCTGCTTTTCGATGTCGGCAGCACGCACAGAATCACCATCGGCGGCCCGACGTGGTGGACCAATACTGGATCTAAGCCCCGTATTGGAATTTCAGTCGATCATTTTATCCAACTGATTGCTGTTGTCGCAGAATTCTTAAGCATAAGAACGTCGAAGCCTAGCATCACCGCCGCGTAGCCCCGCACCGTAGCTGCCTGTACCTGCTCTTCCGTCATCGCGACGGTGCTTTTCGCGACCTTGGCCGCTGTCGTGGCTCGTTCGAACTGCTCCACGGCCTTCAAGAACTCCTGGCTGTCAAATTGACCGGGGCAACCCAACTCAACCGCGAGGTCGAACGGGGCAAGGATCAAGGCGCTGATGCCCTCGACAGAACAAATTGCCTCTATGTTGTCGATTGCCGATTTGGTTTCAATCAATATGTTGCAGATGATCGTGCCTCCAACCTTTGACAAATATTCGTCGAACGAGAAGCCCCATCTGGAATGACCGATAAAGGGGCCGAAACCGCGCCTGCCCCGGGGCGGATAGCGTGTCATGGCGACGCAATCCGCCGCCTCTTGTGCGGTATTCACCAGGGGGAAAACCACGCCTGCGGCTCCCATGTCGAGAGCCAGCTTCACCATGGCCTCGTCGCGCTTGCCGACTCTCACGAGAGGACGACACTTCGTGCCTGCCGTCGCGGCAATCATCGCGTGGAGATGCTCCGGTCCGATTGCGCCATGTTCCTGGTCGATAACGACAGCGTCTGCACCCGCATGTGCCAAGGCTTGCGTCACAACCGCCGAGGGAATCGTGCACATGAACGAAGTGCGGATCTTCGGTGCAGGTCCCGGCATTTCGAGTTCCCTTGCTGGTTCCGCCCGACTGCCGTTCATTCGAAGCCCGCCGGCCCGTGATCAGGCAGCGATCTGCTCTGCCTCGTCGTGGAACCGCCGATTGATGAGGCTCTCGGGGCGCCCCGCCAGCCGCTCGTAGGCCAGGCCCAGGGCGAGCGCTCTGCGGCCGCCGCGCAGCGCGGCGACGGTCAGGGTCCAGTCGATGATGTCGCGCTGCGCATGGCTTCCGCCGATGCGCCAGATTTCGGCGCGCAGCGGGAACAGGCGCTCGACGCAGTCGTCATACGCGCCGCGGTGGAAGGCGATGATGCCCTCGATGAGGGGCACACCGACCTCCCGGTACATCGCCGCGGGCTCGCCGCTGCCAGCGGCGGTCTGGCTCATGGTGGACAGGCGCGCCTCGGCGAGGGCCTCGTTGCCGGAACGCAGTTCAGTCATCGCGGCGTGCATGTCGGCGAAGACGATGCTGCGGCCATCGGCATGCCCTTCCCAGCGCGGCAGCAGGTCCTGCCAGCGGCGGCCGACGTCGCAGCCGAGCGTGTCCAGGCGCCACAGCAGGGCGGCGGGGTCGCAGAGCGAGAAGCCGATCGGGCGGATCGTGCGCATCACCGGGCCGTCAAACAGGTCCAGCGCCTCGTTGAACTGGCCGAGCTCGACGTGGAACAGCGATGTATGCCACCAGAGATGGCCCTGCGCGCCGCTTTCGGCCGAGGCCCACAGCGGAACGTGCTCCCTGCCCCAGGCGAGGCCGTCCCCGGGGCGGCCGGTCATCTCCAGGCAATGCATGATCCCGTGGTGGGCGAAATAGAGATGCGGCTCCAGGGCGATGGCCGCCCGGGCATCCTCCTCCGCCTCGGCGTAGCTGCCGGCCTCCTCCAGCGCGAAGCCCCGCGCCGCGCGCAGCACCGCGAATCCCGGCGTGTCGGGCGACCAGTACGGCAGGGCGCGCGCCACCCGTTCGCGCGTCCGGGGAAAGCGGCCCAACAGCGCGTCGCCGTAGAAGGCGGCGTAATGCGCGAGCAGATCGCGCGGATGGTCCAGCAGATGGGCTTCAAGTGCCGTGACGCTGGCCCGCCTTTCGCCGTTGAGCAGCAGGTCGAGCGCGCCGAGCAGTGCGCGCTCGCGCCCGTTCAGGGACAGCGCCCGTGCCCGCCCGGCGAGGTCGCGCGCCATGGTGGCCAGCCTGGGATCGACCGGGATCGCGAGGATCCACGCCTTGGCGATCAGGGCCATCGGCATGTCGGGCGACAGGGCGGCGGCCGCGTCGAGCAGGGCCAGCGGATCGCCATGGCCGATGGTGAAGGCGCGGATGGCTTGGTCGAGGCGGTCCACGGACTCCGGCGTACCGCCCGAGACGGCATTCCCCTGCGCGTCCTGCGTCATGCGCCTGCCTCCGCCTGGCCGGCCGATCCGGCGATCCGCGAGGGAGCATCGGCCGGGCTTCGGGCCACTTCAAGGAAATTTGAGCGTGGTTGGATGGAGGCCGAAGCGGCTTGCCCGAGGCGCGTCTGTCGTTGTCATACCGGGCGCACGAAGGTTTCACCTTCGTGCCCCTCAGACGCCGGGCGGGCCGCATCCGCGGCCCTTGGCTTCGCCGGACGACCGGCGGGCCGCAGTCGCGGCCCCGGCCCTTCGGGCCGAAAGTCGGAACTTCATGCGCTTGGTATCAGTCCCGCGGGCACCGTCCAGGACGCCGGGCGGCGGGCTTGGTTCGGGGCGCGCGCCCGCCCTGTCGCCTAGGCCGCGAGCGAAGCGATCTCCGCACGCACCTCCGGGATGCCCGCGCCCGTCCTGCTGCTGGTGACGAGCACGAGCGGATGCGCGGCGGTGTGCGCCCGCGCCAGGGCCTCAACCTCGGCCAGCCGCGCCGCCAGTTTCACCGGCCCGACCTCGTCGGCCTTGGTCAGCACGATCTGGAAAGCGACGGCGGCGGCGTTCAGCAACTCCATCGCCGCGCGATCGGCGGTCTTGGTCTCAATCCGGGCATCGAGCAGCAGGATCACCCGCATCAGGTTCGGCCGTCCGCGCAGGAAGTCGAACATCATGCCCTGCCAGTCCCGCTGCAGGTCCTTCGACGCCTTCGCGTAGCCGTAGCCAGGCAGGTCCACGAGCACGATCCGTCCGGCCAGGTCGAAGAAGTTCAGCTGCCGCGTGCGCCCCGGCGTCTGGGAGACGCGCGCGAGCGCCTTCTGCCCCGTCAGCGCGTTGATGAGCGACGACTTCCCGACGTTGGAGCGCCCGCAGAATGCCACTTCCGGCAGGCCGGGCTCGGGCAGCTGATCGGGCTTCTGCGCGGCGTGGAAGAACTCGCAGGGGCGCGCGAACAACAGGCGGCCGGCCTCGATCAGCGCGGCGCGCTCGGCATCGTCGCGGGCCTCGAGCAGGCCGGTCACGGGGACGACGGCCGGGAGGAGGGAGCGCGGGGGAGGACCCCCTCCCCCGCCGCCTGCTGACGATTCACTTCGCCTTGCCGCCGGCCTTGGCCGCCCGCCGCTCCGCCCGTTCGTGCCGCATGATGTAGTATTGCTGCGCCACCGACAGCGTGTTGTTCCAGGCCCAGTAGATGATCAGCCCCGCCGGGAAGGACGCCAGCATGAAGGTGAAGACGATCGGCAGCCAGGCGAAGATCTTGGCCTGGATCGGGTCGGGCGGCTGCGGGTTCAGCTTCTGCTGCACCCACATCGTGACGCCCATGATGATCGCCCAGGCCGGCATGTGCAGGAACGCCGACCACTGCATCGGGTCGAAGGGCAGCAGGCCGAACAGGTTGAACAGGTTGGTCGGATCGGGCGCCGAAAGGTCCTGGATCCAGCCGAAGAAGGGCTGGTGGCGCATCTCGATGGTCACGAACAGCGCCTTGTAGAGCGCGAAGAAGACCGGGATCTGGATCAGGATGGGCAGGCAGCCGGAGGCCGGGTTGACCTTCTCGCTCCGGTACAGCGCCATCATCTCCTGCTGCGCCTTCTGGGGGTCGTCCTTGTAGCGCTCCTTCACCTCGGTCATCTTCGGAGCGAGGACCTTCATCCGCGCCATCGACTTGTAGGCCTTGTTGGCCAGCGGGAAGAATGCCGCCTTGATCAGCACCGTGAAGATCAGGATGGCGACGCCGAAGTTCCCCGTCATGCGGAACAGCCAGTCGAGCGCCAGGAAGAACGGCTTCACCAGGAAGTAGAACCAGCCGAAATCGATCGCCTTGTCGAAGTCGGTGATGTTCAGCCGCGACATGTAGCTGTCGAGCAGGTGCACCTCCTTCGCCCCGGCGAACAGCCGGGTCGAGGTCGCGGCCGTGCCGCCGGCCGCGACCGTGACCGGCGCCGGCGGGGCGAGGTCGACCTGCCAGCGGTCGCCCGCGGCGCCGCCGCCCTCGTTCACGTGGCGATAGGAGGCGCGCATCGTCTGGTCCGGCCCGCCCGGCATGATCGCCGCCAGCCAGTACTTGTCCGTGATGCCGGCCCAGCCGCCGGACGTCTCCTCCTCGAGGCCGACGCCGCGACGGCGCGCGGCCTCCGACTTCACGTCGCCGTAGGAGACTTCCCGCAGGCGGCCGTTCAGCACGCCGGTGAAGCCTTCGTGCAGGATGAAGAAGCCGGCGGTCTGCGGCGTGTGCTCGCGCCGGATGCGCGCCCAGGGCAGAAGTTCCACCGGATCCGCGTCGGTGTTGCGCACGCGCTGCTCGGCCGTGACCATGTATTCGGCGTCGAGCGCCAGCACGATCTCGAAGACCTGGCCCTGGCCGTTGTCCCAGGTGAGGGTGACCGGACGGCCGGGCGCGAGCGGCCCGCCCTCGGCGGTCCAGTCGGTCTCGTTGTCCGGCACGCGGGTGCGGCCGTCGGCGGCGGTCCAGCCCCATTGCGCGAAATAGGGCGCGGCGCTGTCCCGGCGGTCGAACAGCCGCACCTGCGGCGACGCGGGGTCGAGCGTCTCCCGGTAGGTCGTGAAGACGAGGTCGTCGATGCGCGCGCCGCGCAGGTTGATGCTGCCCGCGACGCGCGGGTTCTCGATCGCGACGCGCGCAGCGGGTGGGCGGGCCCCGGCGGCCCGCGCCTCGGCGCCGCCGGGTGCGCCCGGCGCGGCGGGCACGACGGCGGGCACAGCACCCGAGGCCGGCGCCGGCACCGGCACGTCTGGCGCGGCCTGCCCCGCCTGCTGGGCGACGCGCGGCGGCGCGGGCGGTGTGTTCGCACGGTTCCACACGTCGAAGATCAGCAGGATGCCGATCGAGAGCGCGATCGCGGCGAACAGGCGCTTCTGGTCCATCGGGGGGATGTCTCAGCCCTTGGGCGGTGTCGGTGGGGGCACCGGGTCGTAGCCGCCCGGATGCCAGGGATTGCAGCGGAGGATGCGGCGGGCCGCCATCAGCCCGCCGCGCGCCGCGCCATGCGCGCTGAGCGCCTCGAGCGCGTAGTCGCTGCAGGACGGGTGGAAGCGGCAATTGGCGCCGATCACGCCGCGCAGCGTGTAGCGATAGGCGTGGACGCAGCCCTTGAGCACGGCGGCGGGTGCGCTCGTCGCGCCGGAGGCGCGCCCGGCCGCCGCAGCGGCGCGGCGCCCGGTGGTCGCGGCCGGGCCGTGTTCGGTCGTCGCGGCGGCGGCGCGCCTGTTCATCGCGTGACGCCGGCCTGCCGCAGCGCGCCCTGCAGGTCGCCGATCAGGTCCGCGAAGCGCCGGCGGCCGGTCCCGTCGCGCCCGACCAGCACGAGGTCCCACCCCGCGGCGCCCACCGTCGGCAGCGTGAGGCGCGCGGCCTCCCGGAGCCGTCGCTTGGCACGGTTGCGCACCACGGCGTTGCCGACCTTCTTGGTCACGGTGAAGCCGACGCGCAGCCGGCCTTCCTCCCCAGCCGCGGCCTGCAGCACGAGGCCCGGCCGCGCCGCGCGCTTCCCGCGCGAGGAGACGCGCAGGAAGTCCCGGCGCTTCTTGAGGCGAAGCGCGGGCGTACCCGGGCTGGGCTCGGCCTGGTCGGCGTGGCCCGACATGCGTCGCTCCGCGCGGCGAACCCGATCAGGCCGAGAGGCGCTTGCGGCCCTTCGAGCGGCGATTGGCCAGGATGTTGCGGCCGCCCACCGTGGCGCTGCGGGTGCGGAACCCGTGCCGGCGCTTCCGGACGAGCTTCGAGGGCTGGTAGGTACGCTTCACGACAAGTCTCCTGAACCTCGGCGCCGGCGCGCGCAGCCTGGCGCCAGCAGAACGGACCGGCGGACCCGTGGGGGGCGCGCGCCGGCGAGGGGGCGAGGTATAGGGAGGGGGATCGCCGGGCGTCAACCGCGGCGGCCGCGATTCCGCCGAACCGTGCGGCATGTAACCCTGGCCCCGAGCAGGACGAACCCGTCAGCAGCCATGCCAAGCCCCGTCCGTACCGCACTCGCCAGGTTCTGGCCCCTGATCCTTCTCGCCGCGCTGCTCGGCCTTGCCTGGGCCAGCGGCGCGACCCGCCTGCTGTCCTTCGAGGCGCTGGCCGAGCATCGCGCCACGCTGGTCGGCTGGGTCGCGGCCCGGCCGGCGCTGGCGGCCGGCGCCTATGTGGCGGCCTATGTCGCGGTCGTTGCGCTGTCATTGCCCGGCGGCGCGGTGATGACGCTGGCCGGCGGCTTCCTGTTCGGCGCGCTGCTTGGCACGGCGCTGACGGTCGTGGGGGCGACGCTTGGTGCCTGCGCGCTGTTCCTGGCCGCGCGCACGGCGCTTGCCCCCTTCGTCGCCGGCCGCGCCGCGGGGCTGCTCGACAAGGTCCGGCCGGGGCTCGAGCGCGACGGGTTCTTCTACCTCCTGACGCTGCGCCTGATCCCGGTCGTGCCCTTCTGGCTTGCGAACCTCGCGCCGGCGCTGGTCGGCATGCCCTTCGCCCCCTATGCGGCCGCGACCGCCATCGGGATCATCCCGGGCACCGCGGTCTTCTCCGGGATCGGCGCCGGATTGGGCGAGATCTTCGCCGCCGGCGGCCGGCCGGACCTGTCGGTCATCTTCTCGCCCGCCATCCTGCTGCCGCTGCTCGGGCTGGCGGGGCTCTCCCTCCTTGGTGCCTGGTGGCGGAATAGGAAGCGCGATGCCTGATCATGACGTGGCCATCATTGGCGCAGGCGCGGCCGGCCTTTCGGTCGCGGCCATCTCGGCCGGGCTCGGCCTCAAGGCCGTGCTGTTCGAGAAGGGGGAGATGGGGGGCGACTGCCTCAACTACGGCTGCGTCCCGTCCAAGGCGCTGCTCGCCGCCGCCCATGCCGCGGCCGAGGCGCGCCGCGCGCACCGCTACGGCATCCGGCTGCCGCCGCCGGTGGTCGACTGGGGGGGCGTCAACGCCCATGTCGAGGGCGCCATCGCCGCCATCGCGCCCAATGATTCGGTCGAGCGCTTCACCGCCATGGGCGTCACGGTCGTGCAGGCCATGGCGCGGTTCGTCGCGCCAGACACGATCGAGGCCGCCGGCCGCCGCCACACCTTCCGCCGCGCCGTTATCGCGGCAGGGTCGGCCGCCGTGGTGCCGCCCATCCCCGGCCTCGGCGAGGTGCCCTTCCTGACGAACGAGACGCTGTTCGGCCTGACCGAGGCACCCGGCCACCTCGTCATCATCGGCGGCGGGCCGATCGGGCTCGAGATGGCGCAGGCGCATGCCCGCCTCGGCTGCCGGGTCACGGTGGTGGAGGGCTTCGCCATCGCGGGCCGGGAGGAGCCGGAATGCGTGCCCCCCCTGCGGGACGCGCTCGTCGCCGACGGCGTCGCCCTGCATGAGGGCGCGAAGGTCGCGGCGGTCGCGCGTGCCGAGGCGGGCGTCGCGGTCACGCTGGAGGACGGCACGCGGGTCGAGGGCACGCACCTGCTGCTGGCCGTCGGACGGGCGGCGCGGCTCGATGGGCTGGGCCTGGAGGCTGCGGGGGTCGAATTCTCCCCGCGCGGCGTGAAGACGACCCTTGCGCTGCGCTCGGTCTCGAACCGCCGCGTCTGGGCGGCAGGCGACATTGCGGACCCCGAGGGGCTCGGGCCGCGCGCATTCACCCATGTCTGTTCCCAGCATGCCGGCATCATCGCGCGGTCCATGCTGTTTCGTCTGCCCGCGAAGGTGAGCTACGACGCCCTGCCGCGCGTCACCTACACCGATCCCGAGATCGCGCAGATCGGGCCCACCGAGGCGGAACTGCGCGCCGCCGGGCGGGACGACCTGACCATCACGCGCTGGCCGCTGGCCGAGAATGACCGCCTCATCGCCGAGGGCCGCGCCGAGGGGCTGGTGAAGCTGGTGGCCGACCGCAAGGGCCGCCTGCTCGGCGCCTCGCTGGTCGGGCCGGGCGTGGGCAACATGGCGGGGATGTTCGCGCTGCTGATCGGGCGGAAGCTGTCGGCGCTGGCGGGCGCCGTGCTGCCCTATCCGACCGCGCAGGAGGCGGGCAAGCGCGCGGCGTCGGAGTTCTATACGCCGAAGCTGCTCTCGGCGCCGGTCAAGCGACTGGTCGGGCTGCTGAAGCACCTGCCCTGAGGCGGATGGTCAGGGACAAGGTCGGGGGAGGAGAACCTCCCCCGATCCCCCTCCCTTCCTTGTCATTTGGCGCCGATCCTGGGTGGGGCGGCGCCAGGCGCCAAGGAAGGTTGAGGGGGGTCCGGGGGGAGAAGTTCCCTTCTCCCCTCGCCCTTCCAGCCAGAGCCATCAATACCCTCAACCGGCTAGGTAGCGCTCCGCTGCGCCCGCCAGCACCTGGCAGGCGAGCGCCAGGTCCTCTGGCTTCGTGTCCTCGCTCCAATGGTGGCTGATGCCGCCGATCGAAGGCGGGAACAGCATCGCGACCGGCATCCGCTTCGCGATGTACTGCGCGTCGTGCCCGGCGCCCGACGGCATGCGGATCCAGGCGCCCGACGCCTCCTGTTCGGCCGCGGCGTCGAGGGCCGCCATCATCGCCGGGTCGCAGAGCGCCGGCGTCGCGCGGCTCATCTGCGTGATCGTCGCCTGGCATTTCTCGCGCCGGTTGCTCTCCCGCACCAGGGCGCGCAGCGCGGCGTCCATCCGCTCCAGCACCTCGGGCGAGACGTCGCGGAACTGGAACAGCACCTCGGCTCGGCCCGGGATGATGGACGGCGCTCCAGGCTCGAGCGTGATGCGCCCGGTGGTCCAGACGCTGCGCTCGGCGGCGACGCGCGGGAATTCCGCGTCGATCATGGCGAGCAACCGCATGGCCGAGAGCCCGGCGTCGCGCCGTTCCGCCATGGTGGTGGTGCCGGCGTGGTTCTGCTGCCCCTCGAACACGATGCGGTACTGCCAGATGGCGACGATGCCGGTGACCACGCCGAGCCGGAGCCCGCTGCCCTCCAGCACGCGGCCCTGCTCGATGTGCATCTCGAAGAAGCCCTTGTGGCGGCCGGGCTCGAGCGTCATGCGCGGCTTGCCGGCGAGGCCCGCGGCGGCGAGCGCGTCGCGCAGCGGCGTGCCGTCGTTGCGGCTGCGGCTGCGGTCGATCTCCTCCTCGGTCAATTCGCCGATGATCGACTTGCTGCCGAGGAAGCCGCCCTCGAAATGCCCTTCCTCGTCGGCGAAGGCGCAGACATCGACGGGCAGGCCGGCGCGCGCCAGCGCCACCCCGGCCACGACGCCAAGCGCGCCGTCGAGCCAGCCGGCGTAGTTCTGGCTCTCGATGTGGCTGCCGACCAGCAGGTGCGGCCCCGGCCCCTTGTGGCGCCCATAGACGTTGCCGATGCCGTCGATCGAGGGCTCGAGCCCGCATTCGGCGAGCCGCTCCATCAGCCAGCGCCGGCTTTCCATGTCGTCCGGCGAATAGGTCGGGCGATGCACGCCGGTCTTGTAGGCGCCGATGCGCCGGAGGTCGTTCAGGTCCTTCAGGAAGCGCTCGGCGTCGATCCTCGGCATGGCGGGGTCCTTTTCGTCCTCGTCGCATGCTGCGGCGCGAAATTCGCGCCCGCAAGGCGCGGCGTTAACGTGCCGGTAAGCCGGATGGGCGTCCTGTCATCGCACCGCAATCCGCGGCATCGCTGTCAGAGAGGCCGAAAAATGTCCGACCTGGCTTTCGTCCACCGTCAATCAGACGACCTGAATTCCGTGGCGCTCCTGGAATCCCCGAAGGGGGCGGAGCTGCACCTGCGCAGCCAGTCGGGCGCGCTGCTGCGGGTGCCGCTCGGCGATGCCGACCACCTGCGCGGCCTGGCCGCGCTCGCGATGATGGCGGGAACGCTCGGCGGGCTCGCCGCCAAGGGGCCTTGATCAGCGGCTCTCGAGCGTCAGCCCGCCATCGACGACGACCGTCTGGCCGGTCACCATCGCGGCGCCGGCCAGCAGGAAGACCATGACCTCCGCGAGGTCGGCGGGCTGGCAGCGGCGTTTCAGCAGCGCCTTCTCGGCGCTCGCCTGACGGCGCTCCTCGGTCCATTCGACCATCCAGGTGGAATCGACCGCGCCGGGGGCGATGGCGTTGACGCGCACCTCCGGCGCCAGCGCGCGCGCGAGGTTCTTGGTCAGGCTTATCACCCCCGCCTTGGTCGCGCCGTAGGCCATCGACGACCCCGGGCTGTCGAGGCCGGCGACGGAAGCCACGCTGACCACCGCGCCGCCCGCCGCCCGCAGCGCCGGCGCCGCCGCCTTGGTGCAGCGGAACACGCCGAGCAGGTTCACCTTCAGCAGCGTGTCCCACAATTCGTCGGTCAGGCGGTCGAGCTCCGCCGGGCGGATGATGCTGCGCGTGCCGGGCGTGCCGGCGTTGTTCACCAGGTAGTCGAGCCGCCCGAGGTCGCGCACGGCCTGTTCCACCATGCGCGGGCCGTCCGCCGCATCGCCCACGTCGCCCGGCGCCGAGATCGCGTCCCGCCCGTTGGCCCGCAGCTTCTCCACCACCTCCGGCCCGCGCGGGTCGTCGGCCAGGTGGTTGATCGCGACCCTGGCGCCGGATTCCAGCAGCATCACCGCGGTGGCGAGGCCGATGCCCGACGCGCCGCCGGTCACGAGCGCCGTCTTGCCCTTGAGGTCGTAGCGGATCATGCGTCGCGCTCCAGTCCAGCCATGGTGCCGATCTCCCGGAGCGCGCGGCGCAGCGCCAGCAGGCGGCGGTCGCGCTCCTCGAACAATGTTTCGGGGTCCTTGCCGCCCCAGTCGTAGAAGCCCGCGCCCGCCATCACGCCGGTGCGGCCCCGCGCGACCAGCGCATCGAGGCTCCCGCTCGCGCCCCGCACCGGCGGCGGCGTGTACATCCGGTTCGCGAGCGCCAGCTGCATCATCGGCAGCCCGGTGAAGTCCGCCTTGGCCAGCACGCCCAGGATCGGCAGCCGCAGCGCGATGCCGTGGATGATGGCGGCGTCGATCTCCTCGGCCGTGGCGACGCCGTCGTCGAGCAGCTGCTGCACCTCGAGCCCGATCGCCGACTGGATGCGGTTGGCGATGTAGCCGGGGACGAATTTCCGCATGACGATGGGCTGCTTGCCCATGGCCGCGACCGTGGCGCGCACCGTCTCGACCGCCGCCGGGTCGGTCTGCGGCCCGCCCACGATGTCGACCAGGTCGACCAGGTAGGGCGGCGTGTACCAGTGCGCGATCAGCGTCCGGCGCTGCCGTGCGGCCGGCATCAGCGGGAAGATGTCGAGGTAGGAGGTGTTCGACGCGATGATCGCCTCCGGCGGCGCGACCGCGTCGAGCGCGGCATAGAGCGCGCGCTTCGCGTCCGGGTCCTCGACGATCGCCTCCACGATGATCTCGGCGCCATCGACGCACTCGGCCAGGCTGTCGTGGCGCGTGACCGCCTGGGCGAGATGCGCGGCCGTCCAGCCGTCCGGCGCCTCGCCCGCCTCGGCCAGCGTCGCGAGCGCCGTCTCCATCAGGCCCTTGGCCCGGGCGAGCGTCGCGGGATTGCTGTCCGTCAGCCGCACCGAATGGCCACCGAGCGCGAAGACCAGCGCGAGCGCGTGGCCCATCGTGCCGGCGCCGAGAACCGCGACGCGAGCCATGGCTATGTTCCTTCCGGTGCCCAGGGCGCGGGGGCGCGCGCCTCGATGTCGGTGACGACGTCGACCACCATCGTGCGGTCGGACGCCATGGCGCGGGCGAGCGCGGGGCCGATCTCCTCCGGCCGCTCCACGCGGATGCCGTCGAGGCCGAAGGACCGCGCGACCTGCACGAAGTCGGTCGGCCCGAAGCGCAGCAGCTCGGCCGCCGCATCCGGCCGGTTGCCCGCCTGGCGCACCAGGTTCGGCCAGCCCTGGCCGAAGCCGGAATTGTTGTTCACCACCAGCGTGACCGCGATGCCGCGCCGCCGCGCCGTCTCGAGTTCCGCGAGGTGGTAGTAGAGCGCGCCGTCGCCCGACCAGCACACCACCTTGCGATGCGGCGCGGCGCATTTCGCGCCGAGCGCGGCAGGGAACGACCAGCCGAGCGAGCCCGCCGCGCGGAGGTAGGACTGCCCCGGCTCAAGATCGACCAGCGTGCCGGTCCAGATGCCGGAATAGCCGGTGTCGGCCACCAGGATGCCGTCGGCGGGCAGGGCCGCCGTGATCTCGGCGGCAAGCCGCGCCGGGTCGATCGGCGCGGCGTCGCTGGCGAGCCGCGGCGCGACCTCCGCCCGCCATTCCGCCATGCGCGCCTGCGCGGCCGCGAGGAAGGCGCCGTCCCGCTCCGGCCGGCCGAGCGCCGCGGCGAGCGCGCGTAGCGCCGCCCGCGGGTCCGCCTGCACCGCCACCATCGCAGGGTAGGACCGGTCGAATTCCATCGGGTCGGCGTCGATCTGCACCACCTGTGCGCCCGGCGCGGGGGTGCGCCAGTAGTTGGTCAGCATGTCGCCGGTATCGGCGCCGACCATCAGGATCAGGTCGGCCTCCTGCAGGATGCGGTTGGCCGGCGGCGCGGCATAGGCGCCGGCGACGCCGATATGCAGCGGATGGCGCGTGGAGACGATGCCGCGCGCGCCGAGCGCGGTCGCAACCGGCGCCGCCAGCGCCTCGGCCACCGCCAGCAATTCGCCCCCGCACCCCGATAGCATCGCGCCGTCGCCGGCCACGATCGCGACGCGCGGCACGGCCAGCAACGCGGCGGCGGCGGCGGCGATGGCGCCGGGCTCGGGCCCGGGCCGATGCAGCGGCATCCGGAAGGCCGAGAGGTCGGCCGGGGGCGCGGCGACGGCGCCGCCCTCCACCACTTCCGCCTGCAGGCCGAACAGCTCGAGATGCACGGGGCGCGGCGGCATCGCCGTCGCGGCGGCGAAGGCCTGGCGCAGCGCGCGCGGCAGGTCGGCGGCCTCGGCGACGTCGGCGCTGTATTTCACGACCGGCGCGAACAGCGGCGCGTGGTCGACTTCCTGGTAGGCGTTGCGGTGCTGGTGCGCCGGCACCTTGCGCCCCGTCATCGCGACGATGGGCGTGCGCGCGAGCCATGCATCCTGCAACCCGGCCGCGAGGTTCGCCGCGCCCACCGACTGCACCGCCACGACGCCCGGCCGGCCCGACACGCGCGCATAGCCGTCGGCCATGTAGGCCGCCGCCTTCTCGGTATGCGCGAGCACCGGCGCGACGCCCGCCTCCGACAACGCGAGCAGCGTGCGCCGCAGCACCGCGTCGACGAAGAAGACATGCGTCTGGCCCGAGGCCGCGAGGCTCGCGGCAAGCCAGGCGCCGCCGGTCATGGTTCCGCTCATCCGGCTTTTGCATCCTCCCGCAATGGCGCTAGCCTGCCGGGTAAGCCCGGCCGCCACAAGGCAGGGCATGAGGAGGACGCCATGAGACTGCTGCCGGGAGCGGCGCTTGCCGCGCTGCTCATGCTCGCCGCGCCGGCGCGCGCGCAGATGCAGATGCAGATGATCATCCCCTTCCCCGCCGGGGGCGCCACCGACATCCTCGGCCGGCTGATCCAGCCCGAATTGTCGGCCGCCCTCGGCACGCAGATCGTGGTGCGCAACGTGGGCGGCGCCTCGGGCACGATCGGCGCCACCGAGGCGGCACGCGCGCGCGCGGACGGCAACACGCTGTTCCTCACGCCGATCGGGCCGGTCACCATCCAGCCGCACATGCGCCGCCAGCCCTACGGGCTCGAGAGCTTCACGCCCGTCTGCCAGGTGACCGACAGCCCGGTCATCATGATGACGCCCAAGGCCAGCGGGCTGCGCACCTGGGCGGACGTGACGGCGCGCGCGCGCGCCGAGGGCGGCAACCTGCCCTATGCGTCGTCGGGCATCGGGACCATCCCGCACATCTCGATGGTGGCGCTGACGCGCTCGGCCGGGACGCCCATGCTGCATGTGCCTTTCCGTGGCTCGGGCGACGTCATCCTCGCCTTTCAGCAGGGCACGGTCGCGCTGTTCAGCGACCAGTCCATCCTGATCCGGCAATACGACCTGCACGCCATCGCCACCTTCACCGAGGCGCGGCTGTCGGACTTCCCCGACGCGCCGACAATGCGCGAACTCGGCCACGACCAGGTCTTCTCGATCTGGAGCGGCATGTACCTGCCCGCCGGCGCGCCGGCCGAGATGGTCGCGCGCTTCGACACGGCCTGCCGCCGCACCATGGAGAACCCGGCGGTGCGCGACGGGCTCGCACGCATCGCGCAGCCCGTGCGCTATCGCAACGCGGTGGATTTCGGCGCCTTCTGGCGGTCGGAATACACGAAGTTCGGGCGCATCGTGGAGGAGAACGGGATGCGCACCGCCGATTGATGTCCTGGCGTGCAGTGGTGGTTTGAAAGGTCGGGGGAGGAGAACCTCCCCCGATCCCCCTCCCTTCTTTGGTACCTCGTGCTGAGCGGGGACACTGGCGCCGCGACCGCGGAGACTGCACACCAACGGGGACGAAACCCTGAGGGGGAGAAGCGATCCTTGCCCCGTCCCCCGATCCCGTCCGGCTGGACCGGTCAGCCCGGCGCCAGCGGGTCGGTGCCCTTGATCTCGAGGGCCTCCAGCACGCGGGAGACGCAGTTGTAGCCGGCGATGGTCGCGGTCAGCTCGACCAGCTGGCGCGGCGGGAACAGGTCGCGCACGGCCTTCGCCACGTCGTCGGGCACATGCACCCGCTGCGTCATGGCGTCGCAATAGGCGAGCGCGGCGCGCTCGCCGGCGTCGAAGGCATCGCTCCCCTGCCAGTCGCGGAGCGCATCGAGCTGCGCCTGCGTGGCACCCTCCTTCAGCGCGATCGGCGCATGCGCCTCCCATTCGTAGGACGCGCCGTTGATCGCGGCGATGCGGCAGATGACGAGCTCCCGCAGCTTGCCCGACAGCGTCGATTTCCAGCGGATGGCGTCGAACATCGTGATCCAGCCGGCGGCGATCGGCGGCGCGTGCAGCAGCATCCGATGCAGGTGCCCGACCCGCTTGCGGGAGGCGCGGATCGCCTCCGCCGCCTCCACATGGTCGGGATGCGCGAGGTCGGCGTAGGGAATGCGGGCCATGGTTTTCCTCCGTGGGACGGCGTGCGGCGGTCGTGATTTCAGGCCGGGCGGCGGCGCAGCAGGTAGCGCTGCCGCCCGTCCATCACCAGCGCGCCCTTCTGGTTGTGGACGGTGCTGCGAAGTCCGAGGATGCCGGTCGTGCGCTGCGGCGTCACCTCGTCCACCTCGAGCGCCGGGTAGAGCGTGTCGCCCGCGAAGACCGGATGCAGGAAGCGGCTCGACTGGTCGAGGAAGCCCTTGAGGCTCTCCTCGACCATGTGCGGGAACATCCCCGCCCCGGCCGCCGTCTGGACCAGAACCTGGTAGCCATGGGCCAGCATGTGCGGCATCCCCCGCGCACGGCAGTATTCCACGTCGTAATGGACCGGGTGGTTGTCGCCGGACGCCGCCTGGAAGGCCAGGAAGATCGCCTCCGTCATGGTCCGGCTCGGCAGGACGAAGCGCTCGCCCATGGCGAAGTCCTCGAACCAGCGCTGCTCGGGCACCACGCGATGCGCGGCCGGGTCGAAGGTCACGGCACGTAGCCGAGCGCCGCGTCGCTGGACGCGGCCCCGGCGTCGCGCCCGGCAGGGTCGCCGAACCCGCCGCCGCCCGAGGTCTCGAGCCGCACGACATCCCCCGCGCGCAGCCTCACGCCATCCGATTTCGGCGCGATCGGCGTCTCGGCGCCGTCCCTGACCCGCGTGAGCCGGCCGAGGCTGCCCGCCCCCCCGCCCGCCAGCCCGTAGGGCGGGAAGCGGAAGCGGTCCATGTTGGCGGTGAAGACCGCGGCCGGGCTGTCCACCCGCCATTCCCGCACGAGCCCGAGCCCGCCGCGGAATTCCCCCGCGCCGCCCGATCCGGGCAGCAGCCCGTAGCGCGTGATGGTCAGCGGCATTTGGCTCTCGATCATCTCGACCGGGATGTTCGCGTTGTTGTGCATGCCGAAGGACCAGGCGTTGACGCCGTCCTTGCCGGGTGCGGCGCCCGTGCCGCCGATCTCGATCTCGACCAGCACCTCGCGCGATCCGTCCGCCGCCTCGGTCTGGAAGGTCGCGACATAGGACCCGCCGTAATAGGCGGCCGGCATGCGGTCCGGCAGCGCCTGGTGCAGGCAGCCGAACATCACGTTGGCCAGGCGATGGCCGACCGCGATGCGATGCGCGACCGAGGCGGGCGCGCGGCAGGATGTCACGCTGCCCTCCCGGTGCATGATGCGGATCGGCCGGTAGCAGCCGGCATTGGCGGGCATCGCCCCGTCCGTCGCGGCGATCACGGCGTAGTAGACGGCGCAGTCGGACATGGCCGGCGTGCAGTTGATCGGCCCGCGCCGCTGGTCGTCGCAACCGGAAAGGTCGACCTCGATCTCGTCGCCCCTGACCGTCACCGCGGCGTGCAGCCGCACGGGCTCGGGGTCGATGCCGTCGTCATCGAGGAAATCCTCGAACTCGTAGCGGCCGTCGGGCATGGCGCGGATGGCGGCGCGCATCGCCGCCTCGCTCATGTCGAGGATGCGCGCCGTCGCCTCGACCAGCCCCTCGGCGCCGTAGCGCGCGGCGAGGCGTCGGATGGAGGCCGCGCCGACATCGAGCGAGGCCAGCTGCGACTGCAGGTCGCCCAGCATGAGTGCGGGCTTCCTCACGTTCTGGCCGATCATCTCCCAGACCGCGCGGTTGAGCCGCCCGTTCTCGACGAGCTTGAGCGGCGGGATGCGCAGCCCCTCCTGGAACACCTCGGTCGCCGTCGCGGCGTAGGATCCGGGCGCCATGCCGCCCATGTCGATGTGATGGCAGAGCGCGCCGACATAGGCGACGCGCCGGCCCTCGTGCATCACCGGCTTGAAAACCAGCACGTCGTTCAGGTGCTGCGCGCCGCAATAGGGGTCGTTGGTCGCGACGACGTCATGCTCGCCCCATTCGTCGGCGACGACGAAGCGGTCGAGCAGCGTACGCAGCGCGGCACCCATCGAGTTCAGGTGCTGCGGGATGCGCGCCGACTGCGCGACATTGTTGCCCTCGGCGTCGAACACCGCCGTGGAGTAGTCCAGCAATTCGCGCACGATGGTGCTGCGGCTGGTGCGCCAGATTGTGATGTCCATCTCGGCCGCGGCGGCGGTCAGCGCGTTGCGGATCACCTCGATCTCGATGGGCCCGAGCGTCATGCCGCATCCCTCCGCGCCATCAGCGTGCCGGCGGGGCCGGGCCGGGCGGTCCAGCCGCGCGCGATCCAGTGGGTCGCGAAGGCTTCCTCGACCACCGCGGGGCCCTCGATCACGTCTCCGGCGCCCAGCGCCTCGCGGTCCCAGACCGGCACCTCCCGCCAGGCGCCGCCCTCGTGCACGCGGCGCAGGCCCTTCCGCGCGGGGCGCTCGGCGGGCGGTGGCTCGGCGGCCTCGGGCTTGTCGAGCAGGCCGGTCGCGGTCGCCCGTAGCGTCACGATCTCCACCGCCTCCCCGGGGTTTGCGTAGGAGAAGCGCTGCCGGTGCATGGCGTGGAAATCCTCGACCAGCACGGCGAGGTCGCCCGCATCCGGTGCCGCCACTTCTCCCCAGGGGACCAGCAGTTCGAAGGCCTGGCCGTGGTAGCGCATGTCGGCCGCAATGGTGACGCGCCGGCGCCCGGGGGCGATGCCGTCGGCCGCGAGCCGGGCATCGGCCTCGGCGCGCAGCGCGGCGATGCCCTCGGCCAGCGCCGGCAGGCTCGGCGCCGCCGCGCGCAGCACGCGCGACCGCGCGATGTCCTGCGTCAGGTCCGAAAACAGGATGCCATGGGCCGAGAGCGTGCCCGGCTCGCGCGGGAAGGCGACCTCCGTCATGCCGAGTTCCGCCGCGACCTCGGTCGCGTGCAACCCGCCCGCGCCGCCGAAGGACAGCAGGCAGAAATCGCGCGGATCGAGGCCCTTCTCGAACAGCGACAGCCGGATCGCGGCGCCGAGATTGGCGTTGGTGACGGTCAGGATCCCCTCCGCCGCCTGCTCGACGGACAGGCCGAGCGGGCCGCCCACCTTCGCCGCCAGCGCGTCGCGCGTCGCCGGCATGTCGAGCCGCATCATGCCGCCCAGGAAGAAGTCGGGGTCGAGCCGTCCGAGCGCCAGGTTCGCGTCCGTCACGGTCGGCTCGGTGCCGCCGCGGCCATAGGCGACGGGCCCGGGGGTGGCGCCGGCGCTGCGCGGGCCAACCGTCAGCCGCCCACCGGCATCGACCGCGGCGATCGAGCCGCCGCCGGCGCCGATCGTGCGCATCTCCACCATCGGCAGGCGCACCGGCAGGCGGTCGATCTCCCCCTGCGTGATGACCGACACGCGCCCGTCCTGCACGACCGAGACGTCGTAGGAGGTGCCGCCCATGTCCACCGCGACGAGGTTCGGGCGCGACAGGAGCCCGGCGAGCCGCCCGGCCGCGAGCGTGCCGCCCGAGGGGCCGGACAGCAGCAGCCGCGCCGGCTGCTCCGCCGCCATGCGCAGGCTGCAGACGCCGCCATTCGACTGCACGAGGAACACGAGCGGGTGGAACCCGCCCTCCCCGAGCCGCGCCTCGAGCCGGTCGAGATAGGCCTTCACCACCGGCACCAGCAGCGCGTTCAGCACGGTGGTCGAGGTGCGTTCGTATTCGCGGATCTCGGGCGAGACATCCGAGGAGAGCGAGACCGGCAGGTCGGGCCGCGCGGCGCGCAGCATCCCGGCCAGCCGCCGCTCATGCGCCGGGTTGGCGTAGGCGTGCAGCAGCGACACGGCGACACTATCCGCCCCCAGCGCCGCGACGCGGTCGAGCAGCGCCGGGATCGCCGCCTCGTCCAGCGGGATCTCCGCCGAGCCGTCGGCGCGCATCCGTTCCGGCACCGGCAGGCGCCGGTCGCGCGGCACCAGCACCGGGAAGGGGTCGGGCGCCAGGCCGTAGATGTCGCGCCGGACGTGGCGGTTGATCTCGAGCACATCCTCGAAGCCGGCGGTCGTGAGCAGCACGCCGCGGGCCAGCTTGCGTTCCAGCACCGCATTGGTCGCGATGGTCGTGCCGTGCAGCAGCAGCCCGACATCCGCCAGCGCGAAGCCGAAGCGCCCGGCCGCCTCCGTCACGCCGCGGAGCAGGCCGATGGAGGGGTCCTCGGGCGTCGTCGGCGTCTTCCAGGCGCGCGCGATGCCGTCCCGCGCATCCAGCACCTGCAGGTCGGTGAAGGTGCCGCCGATGTCGACGGCGATGCGCACGGGCCGGCCGACGGAAGTGCCGCTCATGCCGCGCCCGAAGCCACGTTGTTCATGCCCGTCTCCCTCGCTTCGGCGGCGAGGCTAGCGGAGCAACCGCGTCGCGCAAGGCGCGGCGGTTGATAAGGTCGGGGGAGGCGAGCCTCCCCCGAGCGCCTTCCCTTCTCCGGCACCTGGTTCCAAAGAAGGTTGAGGGGGGGTTTGGGGGGCAAGGTTCCCTTCTCCCCCCAACGCGTCAGTCGATCTTGCCGATCCGCTGCACGGCGCGCACGAGCCGCGCGCTGTCCTCGCGGAAAAAGGTCTCGAAGGCCGCGCCCTCGCGGAAGTCGATGGGGCTGCCGGCGGCACCGAGCGCGGTCTTGAGCGCGTCGTCCCGCACCGCCTGGCGGAGCGCGGCGCGCAGCCGATCCTGGATCGGCGCCGGCGTCGCGGCCGGGGCGAAGACGCCGGCCCAGATGTAGAATTCGACGTCGCGGAAGCCCTTCTCGATGAAGGTCGGCACGGTCTCGAAACCCGGCGCGCGGGTGGCGCCCCATTGCGCCAGCGCGCGCAGCTTGCCGTCCCGCACCTGCGACAGCGCCGGGCCGGGGCCGGACGACAGCGCCTGCACGGTCCCCGACAGCAGCGCGGTCATCGCCGGTCCGCCGCCCTGGAAGGGCACGTGCAGCATGTCGATACCGGCTGCGCCCGCGAACATCGCCATCGCCACATGCAGCGTCGAGTAGTTGCCGGCCGAGGAATAGGTGATGGCGCCGGGGCGACGCTTCGCGTCCTCGACGAACTCCTCCAGCGTGCGCCAGGGGGCGTCGGCCTTCACGACCAGGACCGTCGGGTCGGCCGTGATCAGCGCGATCGGCGCCAGTTGGTCCACGGTATAGGAGGGCGTGCGGCCGTTCAGCCGATCGGCCTCCGGCAGCATGGCGAGCGAGGAGAGCGCCATCAGCAGCGTATGCCCGTCGGGCTGCGCGCGCGCGACAGAGGCATTGCCGATGGCGCCACCCGCGCCGCCGCGGTTCACCACGGGCACGGGCTGGCGCCAGAGACGCTCGAGCGCGGCGGACACCGGTCGCGCGACGATGTCCGCCTGCCCGCCGGGCGGGAAGGCGACCACCATCTGCACGGGTCGGGACGGGTAGTCGCCCTGGGCCGAGGCCAGGCCCGGCGCCAGCGCGAGGCCGGCCGTGCCGGCCAGCATGTCGCGTCGCTTCATTGTCGTTCCCTCCCGGTTGGTGTCGCCTCAGGCGACGGGGTTCTCCAGCACGCCGATGCCCGGCACCTCGATGCGCACCACGTCGCCGGGCTTGAGGAATTTCGGCGGCGTGAAGCCGATGCCGACGCCGGCGGGCGTGCCGGTCGCGATGATGTCGCCGGGCTCCAGCGTGATGCCCGCGCTGATCGCCGCGATCAGCGTCGGGATGCCGAAGATCAGGTCGCCAAAGCTCGCGCGCTGGCGCAGTTCGCCATTCACCCAGGTGGAGATCGACAGGCGCGGCGGCACGCCCGCGGCATCCGCCGTGACGATCGCCGGGCCCATCGGGCAGTAGCCGTCGATGCCCTTGCCCAGAATCCACTGGCGGTGCCGGTGCTGCGTCGTGCGGGCGGTCACGTCGTTGACGATGGTATAGCCGAAGACGTGGGCGTAGGCGTCGGCCTCGCTGATGCCGCGCCCGCCCTTGCCGATCACGACCGCGATCTCGCCCTCGTAGTCCGTGCTGGCCGAGGCATCGAGGTAGGAGGGGATCGGGTCGTGCGGGCCGCTCACGCTGGTGGGCGGCTTGGAGAAGACGACCGGGGCCTCGGGCACCACTTCCTTGGCGGTGGCGTCGAAGCCGCTGTTGGCGAATTCCTTCGCGTGCTCGTGGTAGTTCTTGCCGACGCAGAAGACGTTCTTCGCGGGGCGCGGGATGGGCGCGATGATCGTCACGCCCTCGGCGATCGGCGCCTTGCCGGCAGCCGCGCGCGCCGCCGCGAGCGCACCCTCCCCGCCGCGGATCAACGCCAGCATGTCGCCCGGCAGCGCGGGGTCGGCGGCGGCAAGGTCGAGCACCGCCCCCGCCTCGTCGAGCGCGCCGATGCGCGTGCCGCTGCCGTCCCGGAATGTCACCAGCCGCATGGAATTCTCCCGATTCAACGCCTGCGCACGAATTCGGCGCGCCGCACCAGGCCCTTGATGGCGTTGTGGCGGCAATCGATCAACTCCGGATCCTCCGTCAGGCGGATGGCGCGGATGACGGTGCCCTGCTTCAGCGTCGTGCCGGCGCCCTTGACCTTCAGGTCCTTGATGAGGGTGACCTGGCCGCCATTGGCCAGTTCATACCCCGCGGCGTCGCGCACGACGACGCGCGCAGCCGCGGCCGCCGCCGCCGCGACCTCCGAGGCCGGGCGCCACTCGCCGCTCGCCTCGTCATAGACGTCGTCGTCGTCGCCTGGTGTCGCGTCCCCGGTCATGCGAGCGGCGCCTTGAGCGCGGTCTCCTCGGGGTTGGCGAGCGGCAGCGTCGCCGCGCGTTCCAACGCGCGGGCCCCACGGAAGGCGAGGTCGTCGCGATAGAGCGCGGCCACCACCTGCACCGCGCGCGGCATGCCGTCCGCGTCCAGCGCCACCGGCACGCTGATGGCGGGCTGGCGGGTCAGGTTGAAGGCGAAGGTCCAGGGCGCCCAGTCGCGCCAGAGCGCCAGGTCCGGCTGCACCGTCGGCTGGTCGGCCGCGATGGCGGCGGTCGGCGTGCAGGCGGTCAGCACCAGGTCGTAGCGCTGGTGGAAGCGCGCCATGGCATGCGCGGCCTCGAGGCGCATCGCCTCGGCGGCCAGGTAGTCCACCGCCGACATGCCGCCGTTCTTCCGCGCGACGTCCAGGATGCCGGCATCGAGCAGGTCGCGCCTGTCGTCCGGCACCGTGGCGACGACGCGCGCCAGCGCCACGCCCCAGACGCGTCCGAAGATGGCGCGGGTGTCGGGCAGGCCGGGGTCGGCTTCCTCGACGATCGCGCCCTGCTCCTCGAGCATCGCCGCGGCACCCGCCAGGACCGCCTCCCCATCCGCGTCGAGCGGCGGCTCGAAGCCCATCCGGCGCACGACCGCGACACGCAGGCCCGCGACGCCCTCCTCGATCCCCTGCCGCCAGTCGCGCGGTTCGTCCGGCAGGCAATAGGGGTCGCGCAGGTCGTGCCGCGCCATGGCGCCGAACATCAGCGCGGCGTCGCGCACCGTGCGCGTCATCGGCCCCGCCACCGCGACATGCCCGAAGGCGCCGAGCGGCCATTGCGGGATGCGCCCGAAGGACGGCTTCACGCCCACGAGCCCGCACCAGGCCGCGGGGATGCGGATCGAGCCGCCGGCATCGGTGCCGATATGCAACGGGCCGAAGCAGGCGGCCCCCGCCGCGCCGGCGCCGGAGGACGACCCGCCCGGCGTGCGGTTCGGGTTCCACGGATTGCGCGTGATGCC
This sequence comes from Roseomonas sp. HF4, assembly GCF_005222755.1. Taxonomy (GTDB): domain Bacteria; phylum Pseudomonadota; class Alphaproteobacteria; order Acetobacterales; family Acetobacteraceae; genus Neoroseomonas. The sequence goes on along the minus strand of NZ_STGD01000003.1, from coordinate 263,897 downwards.
GTTGAGCGGGCAGTCGCCCGGCGTCTTCCAGCCGAACTCGGTCGTGGTCGTCTTGCCGAGGATGACGGCGCCGCTTTCCTTCAGCCCGGTGACCGCCGGCGCGTCCTCGGTGGCGGGCGTCGCGTCGGTGGCGCGGCTGCCGCGCCGCGTCGGGAAGCCCGCAAGGTTCAGCAGGTCCTTGACCGTGGCGGGCACGCCGTCGAGCGGGCCGATCGGGCGGCCGGCCGCCCAACGCGCCTCGCTCTCCCCGGCCGCCTGCAGCGCGCGCGGGTTCATCACGGCGAAGGCATTGACCCAGGGGTTGTAGCGGGCGACGCGCTCGAGGACGGCCTTCAGCGCCTCGACCGGCGAGAGGCGCCGGCGGGCATAGAGGCCGAGAAGCGTCTCGGCGGACATGAGCGCGGGGTCGGTGTCTGACATGGCCGCACCATGTCCCCCCGCCCCGCGCCCATCAAGTCATGCCGCGGCGGGCATGCGGTCCTTGCGGCATTGCATCAGCGGCTGGATGCGCTGGCCGAAGGCGTCCATGCCGGCGATGAAGTCGTCGAAGGTCAGCATGATGCCCTTCACGCCGGGCATGCTCGCCGCCTCGTCCAGCATGCGCGCCACCTTCGCGTAGGACCCGACCAGCGTGCCCATGTTGAAGTTCACGGGGTTGGCCGCGCGCGTCATGGCGGCGGCGGTGGAATCGGCGCCTGCGGTCTTGTCCTCCGCCGCCTTGCCGAACAGGTGCGCGAGCGCCTCCTGGTCGGCGCCCGCGACATAGGAATCCCACTTGGCGAAGGCGGCCTCGTCCGTCTCGTCGGCGATGACCATGTAGAGCATGTAGGCGCCGACATCGCGGCCGGTCTTCTGGCCGGCGGCGAGCACGCGGGCGGGCACGCCCGCCGCCTTCGTGGGCTCGTTCAGCCCTTCGCCGAGGCAGAAATTGTACTCGCACCACTCGGCGGCGAATTCCATGCCGCGGTCGGACTGGCCGGCCGAGACCACGGGGATGCGGCGGGGCGGGCGCGGGCTCAGGACGCAGTTGTCCATCCGGAAGTAGTCGCCCTTGATGTCGGAGCGCCCCTCCTCCCACAGCTCGCGCAGGATGCGCACGTATTCCGTGCTGTAGTCGTAGCGCTTGCCGAAATGCTCATCACCCGGCCAGAGGCCCATCTGGCTGTATTCGATCTTGTGCCAGCCCGAGACGATGTTGACGCCGAAGCGTCCGCCCGAGACGTCGTCGATGGTCGCCGCCATCCGCGCGACCATGGCCGGCGGCAGTGTTAGCACCGCGGTCGAGGCATAGAGCCTGATGCGGCTGGTGACGGAGGCGAGCGCGGCCATCAGCGTGAAGGATTCGAGGCCGTGGTCCCAGAACTCGGTCTTTCCGCCGAAGCCGTGCAGCTTGATCATCGAGAGGGCGAATTCCATCCCGTAGCCCTCCGCCTTCTGCACCACCGCCTTGTTCAGCTCGAAGGACGGCATGTATTGCGGCGCGGCCGCCGAGATGAGCCAGCCGTTGTTGTTGATCGGGATGAAGACGCCGATGTCCATGGTGGGGTCCCCCGCTGCCTGTTGACCGCGCGGGCACCGCAACTACCGTGCCATCCGCGGATGCACGGAGATCACCGATGAGCGAGACGCCCAAGAAGCCCTGGGACTGGTCCGAGCCGGAATGGCGCAGCATCGTGGGGCGCGCCCGCGCGGGCCGCTCCCTGGCGCCGAAGGCCTGGCCGGGGGGTGCGCGCTGCGCCGTCTCGCTGTCCTTCGACGCGGACCACGAGACGATCCCGCTGCGCGATTCCGACGAGAGCCCGATGCGCATCAGCCAGGGCCAGTACGGCGCCAGGCAGGGGGTGCCGCGCATCCGCGCACTGCTCGACCGGCATGGGGTACGCGCCTCCTTCTTCTATCCGGCGGTCTCGGCGCTGCTGCATCCGGCGGAGGTGCGCGCGGTTGCCGAGGAAGGCCATGAGATCGGCATCCATTCCTGGATCCACGAGGCGAACACGCAGCTGCCGCCGGGTGTCGAGCGCGAGCTGACGATGCGCGCGGCCGATACGCTCGAGAAGGTGTCGGGCCGCCGGCCGGTCGGCATCCGGACGGCGTCGTGGGATTTTTCCGTCGATACGATGAACATCGTGCGGGAGATGGGCCTGCTCTATGATTCCTCGCTGATGGGGGACGACGATCCCTATGAGCTGGAAGTCCAGGGCGAGGCTACGGGCATCGTGGAGCTTCCGCCCGAATGGATCCGCGACGACGCGGTCTACTTCAACATGGTGCGCTTCTCGGCGCTCAGGCCCTACACGCCGCCCTCGTCGGTGGAGGAGATCTTCCGCGCCGAGTTCGACGGCGCCTATGCCGAAGGCGGTCTGTTCCTGCTGACCATGCATCCGCACGTGATCGGCCACCGCAGCCGCATCGTGCTGCTCGACCGCCTGGTCGAGTACATGAAGGGCAGGCCCGGCGTGTGGTTCGGCACGCATGAGGAGGTGGCGCGCTGGTGCCGCGCGCAGGCGGGGATGAAGTGACGCCAGGGGGAGGCAGACCTTCTCGCTCACCCCTCCATCTTGTCGGGTGCTTCGGGACCCACCGCGGAGGTCGGCGCCAGGTTCCAGGACAGGGAGGGGGATCGGGGGAGGGTCCCCTCCCCCCACCTTCGTCACGTCACGACGATGTTGAACTGCCGCGCCACGGCGGTCCATTCGCCGATCTGCTGCTCCATCATCTTCACGAAGTCGCCCGCGAACAGCGTCGGGTTGCGCGGCAGCGTCTGCAGTTCCTCGAAGCGCGTCACGAGTTCCGGCCGCGTCAGCAGGGACGGGATCAGCGTGGTAAGCCGGTCCACGATCGGCTGCGGCAGGCCCTTCGGCGCCGACAGGCCAAGCCACTGCGCCGAGGTCAGCTTGGCATAGCCGAGCTCCGCGAAGGTCGGGATGTTCGGCAGCGCCGGCAGGCGCTGCGGCGACGAGACCGCGAGCGCGCGGAGCGTGCCATCCTGCAGCATGCGCACATTGGTCGTGATCGGGTCGATCATGGACTCGATGGTGTTCGCCATCAGGTCCTGCATCGCCGGCGCGCTGCCGCGATAGGGCACGTGGTCGAGGTTGGGCGCATTCGCCTCCGCCGACAGCATGGCGCCCAGCAGGTGCGGCGCCGAGCCGATGCCCGAGGAGCCGAAGCGCACCGGCCGCGTGCGCGCCGCCGCGATATATTGTTCGAGCGTCCGGAAGGGGCTGTCCGCCTTGACCAGCAGGACGTTCGACGCCTCGACCAGCAGGCCGACATGCGTGAAGTCCGTGACCGGGTGGAACGGCAGGCGCGGCATGGTCGCGGTCGAGAAGACATGCACCGACGCATGGCTCATCAGCAGCGTGTAGCCATCGGCCGGTTGCTTCGCGACGAAATCGGTGCCGATCACGCCGCCGGCGCCGGCACGGTTCTCGACCACCACGGTCTGGCCCAGTGCCTGGGACATGACAGGGGCGATCAGGCGGCTGATCGTGTCGACCAGCCCGCCCGGCGGGAACTGGGCGACGAGGCGGATCGAACCGCGCGTCGGCCAGGCGCCTGACTGGGCGGAGGCAACGGCCGGCGCGCCGAGCAGGCCGGTCGCGGCAAGGCCCAGGAGTGAACGACGGTGCATCATGTTGCTCCCTGCGGCGGCGGTGCGGCCGGGGGCTGATCATGAAGCAGGCAGGATTGCCGCCTTCATCCCCGGCGCGATGCCGCGGCACGGGGCAAGGCAAACGGCGTGCCGCGGCCGGCGCGCCGCGTCAGGGCAGGATATCGCGCACCGCCTCCTGCCAGGCGGCGCGCTCGGCCGGCCCTGCGATCTCGATATGGATGCCGAGCAGGCTCACGCCCCGGACCAGCGCCACGATGGGCCGGCCGGGCAGTCGCGAGAGCCGCAGCTGCAGCACGTCGTCCGGCAGCAGCCCCGGCACGCCGCGCAGCATCGCGCCCTCGGCCGAGATGTCGCGGATGGTGGCGCTATGGACATGGGCGCCGGTATGGACCGAGCAGTGGATCTCGACCGCGGCGCGCGGCATGCGTCGCCGGTCGACGTGCAGCCCCCCGGCCGCGGCCGGCGGGTCGTCCGCCGGCGGATCGGATCCTGCTTCCTCCACGGACATCGAACCTCCACCCGGCCCCGATGGCGCTGATGGCATGCAGGCTATCGAAAAAGCCCCCGGGGGGGAATGCGCCCGCCGAGTCGCGGGCGCACGGGGTCACTGCGCGAGAGCGGCGCTCCAGGGGCTCATGGCGTCGGTCGTCCCGTGTCGCGTGCCGTCGGGGGCGATGCGGATCAGGTTGGGGCAGGCGAAGTTCACCGGCAGCACGGCGTGCTCCACCTCGGTCACCTCCGCGTCCTTCGCCAGTGCGGCCAGCGTCTCGGCGCCGAGGCGGATGTCGGCCGTGACCCCGTCGGGCCCCGAGACGTCGAGCCGCGGATGATGCGCCGCCCGGTCGGGGTCCATGCCGAAATCCGCGACGTAGGACAGCATCTGGAACACTGCCGCCATGATCCGCCGCCCGCCCGAAGCGCCGGCGGCGATCGAGGGCGCGCCCCCTTCGGCCGCGATCACGGGGCACATGTTGGTGAGCGGCCGCTTGCCCGGCGCGATGGCGTTCCGCGCCTCCGGCCGCGGGTCGAACCACATGATGCCGTTGTTCATCAGCACCCCCGAGCGCGGCAGCACGACGCGGCTGCCCATGGAGGACAGCAGCGTCGTCGTCATCGCCACCATCATCCCGTCCTTGTCGCAGACGGTCAGGTGGGTGGTGCAGGATTCCGCGGCCTTCGGCTCGGCATCACCGAGGCCGGCCAGCCGCTCGGCATAGGCCGCGCGCATTACGCGCGCGAGCTGCGCATACCAGGCGGCCGAGGGCGCCCTGCCCGAGAAGTCGGCGCTGCGCATGCCCTCGAGCACGCGCAGCAGCGTCGGCGCCGCGGTCAGGCCGTTCGCCAGGAACAGCCGCTTGCCACGCCATTCGGCCTCCAGCGCCGGCTTGACCAGCGCCTTGCAGCCGACGAGGTCGGCCGCGCTGATCGGCGAGCCCATCTCCCGGAAGTCGGCGAGCAGTTCGCCGGCCACCTCGCCCTCGTAGAAATCCCGCAGGCCGGCATGGGCCAGGCGTTCGAGCGTCTCGGCCAGCTTCCCCTGGCGGAAGAAGCCCGGGCTGCCCTGGTAGGGGGCGACGGGCGGCAGGCCGCCGGGGAGGTAGATGCGCGCAGATTCCGCGTAGCGCCGGAGCACGGCGGCGCTGTTCGCGATCTTGAGCGTGGTGAACCAGTCCTGCGCCAGGCCGCGCCTGGCCAGCGCCACGGCCGGCGCCATCACGACCGACAGCGGCAGCCTGCCGTGCCGCGCGTGCAGCGCCGCGTAGCCCGCGACCGAGGACGGGATCGCGAAGGACAGCGGCCCGTGGATATTGCGGTCCTCGAACACCTCGGGCCAGGTGAAGAGGTCGTCCTTCATCACCCCCGTCATCGGGAAGGCCGAGGGGTCGAGCGCGTGCGGGGAGACCGGGCCGAAATCGAGCGTCTCGGCCGGCAGGCCGGGTCCCGCCACCTGCGCGAAGCCGATGCCGCCGAGCCCGGAGTTCCAGGGCTCGACGACGGCCAGCGCGAAGGCCGTCGCGACCGCCGCATCGGCCGCCGTGCCGCCTTCATCCAGGATGGCCAGGCCCGCTTCCGCCGCGTCCCGCGCCTGGGATGCGACCATGCCGCGCTTCCCCGTGGCGCCGGGCTTGGTCACCTGCCAGTGCTGTGTGACATGCGGGGGCGGCATCCAGGCCATGGGGCGTTCCTTCCTCAGGTTCGGGGGCAGCGTCGCGCCGGGGGCTGCGGCGGGCAAGCCCCGCAGCCCCGCGTTTGCCCCAGGGCGGCTTTGCGCCTAGGAAGCGGCCCTCATTCGCGCCCGGGGAGGGCGCGCGCGTTCAGGAGAAGTTGCCATGCCCGCAACGAAGGGCCTCGTCGTCGCCCCCGTGCTCAAGGCCTTCATGGAAGCCGAGGCGCTGCCCGGCACAGGGGTCGAGCCCGCGCGCTTCTGGGACGCAATGGAGCGCATCCTGCGCGAGATGGCGCCGCAGAACGCGGCGCTCCTGAAGAAGCGCGACGACCTGCAGGCGAAGATCGACGCCTGGCATCGCGCCAACCCCGCGAAGCCCATCGACCTCGCCGCCTACACCGCCTTCCTGCGGGAGGTCGGCTACCTGCTGCCCGAGCCCGGCGAGGTGATGGTCGCGACGACGGACGTGGATGCCGAGATCGCTTCCATGGCCGGGCCGCAGCTCGTCGTGCCGGTCTCGAACGCGCGCTATGCGCTGAACGCGGCCAATGCGCGCTGGGGCAGCCTTTATGACGCGCTCTACGGCACGGATGCGATCCCGCAGGACGGGCCGCGGGCCCGCGGCTACGACCCGAAGCGGGGCGCAGCCGTGATCGCCCGCGCGCGCGCGGTGCTCGACCGCGCCGCGCCGCTCGCCCGCGGCAGCCATGCCGACGCCGCCGGCTACGGGCTCGAGGCCGGCGCGCTCGAAGTCACGATGAAGGACGGCGCCAAGGTGGGGCTGGCACGGCCCGGCCAGTGCGTGGGCTTCCTGGGCGAGCCGCACGCGCCGACGGCGCTGCTGTTTGTGAACAACGGGCTGCATGTCGAGGTGAAGTTCGACCGCGACCATCCGATCGGCAGGACGGATGCGGCCGGCATCTCCGACGTCGTGCTGGAAGCGGCGCTGACCACGATCCAGGATTGCGAGGATTCCGTCGCGGCCGTGGATGCCGAGGACAAGGTCGGCGTCTATCGCAACTGGCTCGGGCTGATGAAGGGCGACCTGGCCGCGGAGTTCGAGAAGGACGGCAGGACGATGACGCGCCGGCTCAACGCCGACCGCATCTTCCAGAAGCCGTCCGGCGGCGCCATGACGCTGCACGGGCGCTCCGTCATGCTGGTGCGCAACGTCGGCCACCACATGATGACCGACGCCGTGACGCTGGACGGCGCCGAGGTGCCCGAGACGGTGCTGGACGCGCTCTGCACCGCGGCGATCGCGCTGCACGACATCCGCGGCAAGCGGATGAATTCCCGCGCGGGCAGCGTCTACATCGTGAAGCCGAAGATGCACGGGCCGGACGAAGTGGCCTGGGCGGATGCGCTGTTCGCCCGCGTCGAGGATGCGCTCGGCATGAAGCGCGCCACGCTCAAGATGGGCATCATGGACGAGGAGCGGCGCACCACGGTCAACCTCAAGGCCTGCATCGCGGCGGCGCGCGACCGGGTGGTCTTCATCAACACCGGCTTCCTCGACCGCACGGGGGACGAGATCCACACCTCGATGGAGGCCGGCGCCGTCGTGCGCAAGAACGACATGAAGGCGCTGCCCTGGATCCGCGCCTACGAGGACTGGAACGTCGATGTCGGCCTGACCTGCGGCCTGCGCGGACGCGCGCAGATCGGCAAGGGAATGTGGGCGATGCCCGACCTGATGGCCGCGATGCTCGAGCAGAAGGTCGGCCACCCGAAGGCGGGCGCCAACACCGCCTGGGTGCCCTCCCCCACCGCCGCCGTGCTGCACGCGCTGCACTACCACGAGGTGGACGTCGCCGCGCGGCAGGAGGAGATCGCGAAGGGCGGGCGGCGCGCGAAGCTGGACGACATCCTGACCGTGCCGCTCGCGCGCGACACCAACTGGTCGCCGGCCGACGTGCAGGCGGAGCTCGACAACAACGCGCAGGGCATCCTGGGCTACGTGGTGCGCTGGGTGGACCAGGGCGTGGGCTGCTCCAAGGTGCCCGACATCAACGACGTGGGCCTGATGGAAGACCGCGCGACGCTTCGCATCAGCAGCCAGCACATCGCCAACTGGCTGCGCCACGGCGTGGCGAGCGAGGCGCAGGTCATGGAGACCATGAAGCGCATGGCGGCCGTGGTGGACCGGCAGAATGCCGGCGACCCGGCCTATGTGCCGATGGCGCCGGGCTTCGACGGGCCCGCCTTCAAGGCGGCCTGCGACCTGGTGTTCGAGGGCGCGGCGCAGCCGAACGGCTATACCGAGTTCGTGCTGACGCGCCGGCGGCGCGAAGCCAAGGCGGCGTAGCGCCGGGGCTTGCCAGGACGCGGCGGGCGGGGTTCAAGGCGCGCCCCGCCCGGAGACCCGCTGCGCATGCGCCCCGCCATCGGCATCGATTTCGGCACGACGAACAGCGTCGTCGCGATGCGGCGCGCCGATGGCTCGCTCCGGACGCTGCGCCACGCGACGGACGATGTGTTCCGCTCCGTCCTGTGCTTCTGGCGCGACGGCCCGGGGCCGGCCCGCCACGCCGCCGGCCCGGCCGCGATCGAGGCCCACCTCGCCGATCCGATCGACAGCCGCCTCATCATGTCGATGAAATCCTACCTCGCGCAGCAGAGCTTCACGGAGACGCGGGTCTTCGGCCGCACCCACACCCTCGAGGCGCTGGTCGGGCTGTTCCTCGGCGCCTTGCTGGAGCCGTTCCGCGACGACCTCGACGGCGCCGGGGTCACGGTGGGCCGGCCGGTGCGATTCGTCGGCCAGGGGCAGGACGAGGGCCTGGGCGAGCGTCGGCTGCGCGCCGGCTTCGCCGCGGCAGGGCTCGGCGCGGTGCGCGTGGCACTGGAGCCCGCGGCGGCGGGGCATCGCTTCGCCCGCGGCCTCGATGCCGCGGCGGTCGTGCTGGTCGCGGATTTCGGCGGCGGCACGAGCGACTTCTCGGTGCTGCGCTTCGACCGCGGGTCGCCCCGGCGCGTCGTGGCGCTGGGCCATGCGGGCGTCGGCATCGCGGGCGACGCCTTCGATGCCCGCATCATCGACCGTGTCGTCGCGCCCTGCCTCGGCAAGGGCACGGGCTACAGCGTCATGGGCGGCGAGATGCTGCCCGTGCCGCCCGCCTGGTTCACGAGCTTCGCGCGCTGGAACCGGCTGTCGATGATGCGCGCGCCCCGCATGCTGCGCGACATCGCCGAGGTCGCGCGCACCGCCGAGCATCCCGAGCGCCTGCACTGGCTGATCCGCCTGGTGGAGGAGGAGGCGGGCTACGCGCTCTATCGCGCGGTTTCGGGCGTGAAGGCCGCGCTGTCGGTGGCGGACTGCGCGGTGCTCGACTTCCGGCACGGCGGCTTCGCGCTGGCCGAGGAGATCGACCGCGCCGCCTTCGAGGGCTGGATCGCGCCTGACCTCGCGCGCATCGCGGGCGCGGTCGACGCGGCGCTGGCCGACGCCGCCATCGCGCCCGCCGCGGTGGACCGCGTGTTCCTCACGGGCGGCACCTCCTTCGTGCCCGCCGTGCGGCGGATCTTCGAGGACCGCTTCGGCGCGGCGCGCATCGATGCCGGCGGCGAGTTCGTCTCGGTCGCCGAGGGGCTCGCGCTGATGGACGCCGAGGCCGATGCCCGCGCGGCCTGACGCGGACGCCATGGCCATCCGCCCCGCCATCGGGGAGAATGGCCGCGACGAGAGGACCGCCATGACCGAAGACCCCCGCCTGGACCCGCCGAGCCTCGAGATCTCGGGCCACCGGGCCACCATCCGCCTGCACCGCGCGCGGCACCGCAACCGCGTCGAGCCCGGCGACATCGTGCGCCTGCTCGAGCATTTCGACGTGGTGGACGCGAACCGCGAGTTGCGCGTGCTGGTGCTCGCCGCCTCCGGCCCTGCCTTCAGCGCGGGCTTCCACCTGGGCGGCTTCGCCGAGGACAGGGAGGCGGCCGCGAAGGCGCCCGGCTTCGACGTGCTGGTGGACCGCTTCGAGGCGCTGCGCGTGCCGACCATCTGCCGCCTGCAGGGCGGCGTCTATGGCGGCGCGACCGACCTGGCGCTGACCGCCGATTTCCGCGTGGGCGTCGCGGGGATGGAGATGTTCATGCCGGCCGGGCGGCTCGGCGTGCACTACTATCCGGGCGGGCTCAGGCGCTACGTCTCGCGGCTCGGCATGAACACGGCGAAGCGGCTGTTCCTGACGGCCGAGAAGCTGGGCGCCGAGGAGTTGCTGCGCATCGGCTACCTGACGCACCTGGTGCCGCCCGAGGGGCTCGACGCCGCGGTGGATGCGCTGGCGGCCACGCTGGCGTCGATGGCGCCGCTCGCGGTGCAGGGCATGAAGCAGGCGCTGAACGAGATCGGCCACGGCGCGCTGGATGTCGCGGCCTGCGAGGAGCGCGCGCGGCTCTGCAAGGAAAGCGCCGACATCCAGGAGGGCCTCGCGGCCTTCCGCGCGAAGCGCGCCCCCGTCTTCCGCGGCGCCTGAGGAGCCGAGCGATGAGCGAGACCCTGCCCGACCGCCTCTCCACCGACCCGTCGAGCCCTTATTTCAACGAGGAACTGCTCGCGCGCGGCGTCGGCATCCGCTTCCGCGGTCAGGAAAAGACGAATGTCGAGGAATACTGCGTCAGCGAAGGCTGGGTGCGCGTGTCCATGGGCAAGTCGCTCGACCGCCATGGCCGGCCGCTGACGCTGAAGCTGACCGGGACCGTCGAGCCTTACCTGCGCGACGCCGGAGCCTAGGCACCATCCGACCAGGCGGGAAAATCTGGTCGGATGTCCTGCTTCGAAAAACGCCGATTCCGGAGCAGCTTATGTCGGGCCGACGCAATCGCGCGGCGGCCCTGCCCGACGGGCGCCGCGTCAGGAGCGCTGCGCGCGATAGATGCTGATGCCGCCGAGGAACGCCGTCATGGCGCCGCAGGCCACAAGATAGATGCTGACCACCTGCGATTCGGCGGCCGGCAATCCGCCCGGCAGCGGCACGAGCGACCCGGCCTGGCCGTAGGCGATCCAGGTTCCGGCCGCCGCGGCGGCGAAGCCCATCAGGATGCCGACCAGGCCAAGGAGGGTCGCGAGGCGGCCGTCCTCGAACGGTTGGTCTGCGATCGAGCGCTGCATGCGCTGACGATCCATGAGTCCCGTATCCGACATGGTGACTGCCCCTTTTTGCAATCGACGATGGGGACTAGACCACGATTGCTCGCGTGCCTGCAATTACTATTATTATCTTAATTTTGCGATGCCCGTAGGCGCCACCACATGTTGTGGCAATAGGTTACTCCCGACCGCGAGGGGTAGATTCACGATGAATTAACGCGAGTTTATTTTTGAGACGTCGCGCTAAGGTCGCATCGACGCCTTCATCCTGCCGCGGCCCGCTTCGCCGCCCCGCGTCCGGCGAGCCATGCCTCGATCCGCGCCAGGGCCTCGTCCAGCAGGTGGTCGCCCTTGCAGAACGCGAAGCGGACATAATGATCCGGGGAGCCCTCGCTGGCGTAGAAGGCGGTGACCGGAATGGCGGTGACCTTCGCCTCCTCCGTCAGCGTGCGGCAGAAGGCGACGTCGTCCCCGTTCCAGCCGAGTGGCCGGACATCCGTCGTGATGAAGTAGCTGCCCTTCGTCTCCAGCACCCCGAAGCCGAGGCGCGCGAGCCCTGCCGCCAGCCTGTCCCGCTTCTGCTCCAGATGGGCCGAGAGGCCGGCGAAATAGGCGTCGTCCTTCGCGAGTCCGACGGCCACTGCGCGCTGCAGGTTCGGCGGCGTGGTGAAGGTCAGGTTCTGGTGCGCCTTGGCGACATTGGGCGCGAGGCCGCGGTCGGTCGTGATGTAGCCGACCTTCCAGCCGGTCAGGCTGAAGGTCTTGCCGGCGCTGCCGATGCGCATGCAGCGCTGCCGCATCCCGGGCAGCGTCATCAGCGGGATGTGCTTCGCGCCGTCGAAGGTCAGGTGCTCGTAGACCTCGTCGCAGATGGCGTAGCAGTCGTGGCGCTGCACGAGGCCCGCGATGAAGGCGAGCTCGTCCGCCGTGAAGACCTTGCCGGCCGGGTTCATCGGCGTGTTGAACAGGATCGCCTTCGTCTTCGGGCCGAAGGCGGCGGCGAGTTCCTCCCGCGGCAGGTCCCAATGCGGCGGCGAGAGCCGCACGAGCCGCGGGACCGCCCCCAGCAGCTTCACCACCGGCAGGTAGGTGTCGTACAGCGGCTCGATCAGCACGCATTCATCGCCCGGGTTCAGCACGGCCATGAGGCAGGCGGTCAGCGCCTCGGTGGCGCCGGAGGTGACGACGACCTCGGCATTCGGGTCGACCTCGAGCCCGTAGAAGCGGGCATTGTGGGCGGCGACGGCCTGGCGCAGTTCCGGCACGCCGGTCATGGGCGGGTACTGGTTGCGGCCGTCGAGCAGCGCATCCGCCGCGGCGCGGACCACGTCCTCGGGCCCGTCGTAGTCGGGGAAGCCCTGGCCGAGGTTGATCGCCTGGTGCTGGTTCGCCAGCGCCGACATGACGGTGAAGATCGTGGTGCCGGTGGCGGAGAGAAGGGCGTTCTGCGGCTGCATGGCCGGGCGCGATGTCCTTGGTGGGTGACGTGGCGGGGTTATGGGGCCGGTCGCGGAGCGCGGCAACCGGGCGGGCTCCCGCCACGCGGCATGCGCCATGCCGTCTTTTTCGGCAAAAATTGCGCTTTTATTGTGCAATTCGCCCAGGAAATCGGCGATCGACCGTTCCTCCCGGCGATTTTCCGCAGCCCCGTCCGATTGCTGCCCCGGCACGGTGCGTGCAATACCGCCTGCGCACCCGGGCAAGCCCAGCACGGGGGCAGGTCACGCGGGCATCAACGGACCGGGCAGCACAACCGGGAGGAAGGCCGGACGCCGCAAGGCGCAAGGCCGCTGGACAGGAGCCGATGAAGAAGATCGAGGCCATCATCAAGCCCTTCAAGCTCGACGAGGTGAAGGACGCGCTGCACGAGATCGGCCTGCAGGGCCTGACCGTGGTCGAGGCCAAGGGGTTCGGGCGCCAGAAGGGGCACACGGAGCTCTACCGCGGCGCCGAATACGTCGTGGACTTCCTGCCCAAGGTGAAGATCGAGGTGGTCTGCGGCGACGACATGCTGGACCGCGCGGTCGAAGCCATCCAGGCCGCGGCGCGCACCGGGCGCATCGGCGACGGCAAGATCTTCGTCTCCGACATCGCCGAGGTGATCCGCATCCGCACGGGCGAACGCGGCGAGGACGCCGTCTAGGCCCAAGGATTTCGTCGCCCCTTCCTCGGCGGGGGGCGGCGCCTGGTCCGGACGCGGCGCATCGCGCCTGCCGGGCCGGAACAGCCGGGCCGGTCGGCGCGATGCGCCGGCGGGCCGGGCAAGCCGGGCAGCGCCGCGGGGCACCGAAGCCGCGGCGCCGGAACAGATTTCGGGGTTTTCGCAGTCAGGGAACAGGACCGCACATCATGGCCAAGAAGCCCGCCGCCGCAGCAGGTGGCAGCTCCGCCGTCTCCAAGGTCATGGAGATGATCAAGGAGCACAGCGTCGAATACGTGGACTTCCGCTTCACCGACCCGCGCGGCAAGTGGCAGCACACGGCGCAGCACGTCTCGACGATGGAGCCCGAGATCTTCGAGGAAGGGATCATGTTCGACGGCTCGTCGATCGCCGGCTGGAAGGCGATCAACGAGAGCGACATGATCCTGATGCCGGACGCGTCGACCGCGGTGATGGACCCGTTCTCGGCCAAGCCGCAGATGATCCTGTTCTGCGACATCTACGAGCCGTCGACCGGCCAGCGCTACAACCGCGACCCGCGCGGCACGGCCAAGAAGGCCGAGGAATACCTGAAGTCCACCGGCATCGGCGACATCGCCTATTTCGGCCCGGAAGCCGAGTTCTTCGTGTTCGACAACGTGAAGTTCGGCACGGGCGGCACCTACGGCATCTACCAGCTCGACAGCATCGAGGGCCCGCAGGCCAGCCTGAAGGACTACCCCGAGGGCAACATGGGCCACCGCCCGGGCGTGAAGGGCGGCTACTTCCCCGTCCCCCCCGTGGACAGCGAGCAGGATCTCCGCGCGGAGATGCTCTCGACCATGATCGAGATGGGCCTGCCCGGCGAGAAGCACCACCACGAGGTGGCGCAGTCGCAGCATGAGCTCGGCACCAAGTTCGGCCCGCTCGTGCAGCAGGCGGACTTCATGCAGATCTACAAGTACTGCGTGCACAACGTGGCCCACAGCTACGGCAAGACCGCGACCTTCATGCCGAAGCCGGTCTATGGCGACAACGGCTCGGGCATGCACGTCCACCAGTCGATCTGGAAGTCGGGCAAGCCGGTCTTCGCCGGCAACGGCTACGCCGACCTGAGCGAGAGCGCGCTCTACTACATCGGCGGCATCATCAAGCACGCCAAGGCGCTGAACGCCTTCACCAACCCGCTGACCAATTCCTACAAGCGGCTGATCCCGGGCTTCGAGGCCCCCGTGCTGCTGGCCTATTCGGCCCGCAACCGGTCGGCGTCCTGCCGCATCCCGTATGCGACGTCCCCGAAGGCCAAGCGCGTCGAGGTCCGCTTCCCGGATCCGGGTGCGAACCCCTACCTCGCCTTCGCGGCGATGCTGATGGCCGGCCTCGATGGCATCAAGAACAAGATCCATCCGGGCGATGCCATGGACAAGGACCTCTACGACCTGCCGCCGGAGGAGCTGAAGGGCATCCCCACGGTGTGCGGCTCGCTGCGCGAGGCGCTGCAGGCGCTCGCCGCCGACCACGAGTTCCTGCTGGCCGGCGACGTGTTCTCGAAGGACCAGATCGAGAGCTACATCGAGCTGAAGTGGGGCGAGGTGTACCGCTTCGAGCACACCCCGCACCCGGTCGAGTTCGAGATGTACTACTCCGTCTGATCCCGCCCGGGACCGGACGCAACGGGGGCCCCGCGCATCGCGCGGGGCCCTTCGCGTTTCAGGCGGCGCGCCGTGCCGCGCGCGCGAAGGCCGCGACGAAGCGGTCCACGTCCTCCTCGTCGTTGTAGACATGCGGGCTGATGCGCAGCCGGCCGAGACGCGGCGCCGCATGCGCCCCCTCCGCCGCCAGCGCGTCCACCAGCCCCGCCGGCATGCCGCCAGGGAAGGACACGCAGAGGATGTGCGGCACGCGCAGGCTCCGCCGGGGCAGCGCGGCGCCGGCCGCGGCCAGCCCGTCCTCCAGCCGCGCGGTCAGCATGGCGCAGCGCTCGGCGATCGCGCCCTGGCCCCAGCCGGCCATCATCTCCATCCCCGTCGCCGCCATGTCGAGGCCGATGAAATGGTCGCGTTCGCCCATGTCGAAGCGCCGCGCGTTCTGCACGTAGGCGAGGTCGGCGAAATACGGCACGCGTTCGGAGGATACCGAACGGCGGCCGAACGGCGTCTGTTCCAGCGGCACGCCGTCCTGCCGCCGCTTCGCGATGTAGGCGAAGGCGCGGCCATAGGGGCCGAGCACCCATTTGTAGGTCGGGAAGATCAGGACGTCGGGATCGATGCGCGCGACATCGAGGTCCATCATCCCCGCCCCGTGCGTCGCATCCACCAGCAGCGCCGCGCCGATCGCGCGCAGGGCGGGGGCGATGCGGTCGAGGTCGATCACCGCGCCATCCGCCCAATGGACGTTGGAGATCGACGCGAGCGAGACGGGCGCGCCGGGGCGCGCGATGGCCGCTTCGACCGCCGCGGTCCAGTCGCCGTCCGCGGGGCGCTTCACCGCCTCCACCACGAAGCCCTGGGCCGGGGCGCGCGCCATCCATTCCAGCACGGGGGAGGAGTGGTCGTCCTCGAGCACCAGCACGCGCGTCCCGGCCGGCGGGGCGAGGATCTTGCCCGCGGTCGCGACGCCGTAGGAGACCGAGGGGATCAGCGCGACATCCTCCGGCGCCGCGCCGATCAGGGCGGCGGCGGCGGCGCGGCAGCGTTCCTGCTGCTGCGCGCCGAGGCCGGGGTCGACCTCCCAGGGCCGGCCCTTCCGCAGGGCGCCGCGCCGCCCCGCCTCCTGCACCGCCAGCGGCAGCGGCGACCAGGCGGCGGCGTTGATGTAGGCGACCTCCCGCGGGATGTCGAAGAGATGGCGCTGGGAGGGGAGCATCGGGCGCGTCCTTGGCCTTGGGAGACATCAGCCTATGGCAAGCCGGCGCGGCGCGGAATTGCCCGCGGGGGCCAAGATGTCGTGGGTCGCGCCATGCCCACCCCCAAGGGCGCGGGATTTTCACCACGCGTTAGCCGAATCGGTCGCACTCGTGGCGGACCGGGGGCGCGGCGTTCCCGGGCACGACCAGGCGAAAAGGACGACAGGATGTCACAGCACATGCACCGGGCGACCGCGATGGCGGACCCCGCCGCGGCCGAGGCCGCCGGGCTGGAATTCGACGGCCAGGCCGGCGCCGCGCTGCACCACCGCCGACGCCGTCTTGGCCTCACCGCCACCGAGGTGGCGCGGCGCGTCGGCATCTCCCAGCGGCGGATGGCGCGGGTGGAATTGGGGCTGGAGCCGCTGACGCTGCGCCTCGCGGTCGGCCTCGGCGCGGTGCTGGGGATGCCGGCGGGGTGGTTCCTCGGGCTCGAGGCATCCTCGGTGCCCGCGGCGATCGGCGTCGACCTGCAGGATGCGCATGCGGGCTGGGCGCGCAGCCTCGGCGACAGGCTCGCGACCGCCGCCGAGGCCGCGCACTGAGCAGGGGCGCGCGGGCGATCCCGCCGCCCGCGCCCCGCTACATGGCGAACTTCACCGCCGAGAGCGCGGCGATCAGCCAGACCGCGCCATGCACCTCGGCGGTCCGGCCCGCCAGCGTCTTCACGCCGGCATAGGCGATGAAGCCGAGCCCGATGCCGGTCGCGATCGAGAAGGTGAAGGGCATGGCGAGCGCGGTGACGATGGCCGGCATGTAGTCGGTCGCGTCCTCCCAGTTCAGTTCCTGCAGCGCGCGGGCCATCAGGCAGGCCACGAAGACCAGTGCGGGCGCGGTCGCGAAGCCGGGGATCGAGGTCGCGAGGGGCGCCAGGAACAGCGCCAGCAGGAACAGCACGCCGACCGTCACCGCGGTCAGCCCGGTGCGCCCGCCGGCCTGGATGCCTGCCGCGCTCTCGATGTAGCTGACGGTGGTGGAGGTGCCGAGCACCGCGCCGGTCATGGCGCCCGTGCTGTCGGCCACCAGCGCGCGGCCGAGGTTGGGCACCGTGCCGTCCTTGTTCATGAGACCCGCGCGGTGGACCGTGCCGATCAGCGTGCCCGTGTTGTCGAGCAGGTCCACCAGGAAGAAGGTGAAGACGATGCCTAGGATGCCGAGCCCGAGCGCGCCCGCGATGTCGAGTTGCAGGAAGGTGGGCGCCAGCGACGGCGGCAGGCTCGCGATGCCCTGGAAGGTGGTCAGGCCGAAGGGAATGCCGGCCGCGGCCGTGGCCAGGATGCCGATCACGATCCCGCCCGGCACGCCGCGCGCCGACAGCCCCGCGATCAGCAGGAAGCCCGCGCAGGCGAGCAGCGTCGAGACCTGCCCAAGGTTGCCGAGCCCGACCAGCGTCGCCGGATGCGCCACCACCAGTCCCATGTTCTTGAGCCCGATCAGCCCGAGGAAGAAGCCGATCCCGCCCGCGATGCCGAACTTCAGCGACACC
Organism: Roseomonas sp. HF4; assembly: GCF_005222755.1. Lineage (GTDB taxonomy): Bacteria > Pseudomonadota > Alphaproteobacteria > Acetobacterales > Acetobacteraceae > Neoroseomonas. The sequence continues at coordinate 246,494 of NZ_STGD01000003.1, read as the reverse complement.
GGGATGCCGTTGACCAGCCATTCGCGGACCTTCAGCACCGACACCGCGAAGAACAGCAGCCCCGAGACGAACACCGCGCCGAGCGCCACCTGCCAGGGCACGCCCATGCCCTGCACGACCGCGAAGGCGAAATAGGCGTTGAGCCCCATGCCCGGGGCGAGGGCGATCGGGAAATTGGCGATCAGCCCCATCAGCATCGAGCCGATCGCGGCCGCGAGGCAGGTGGCGACGAAGGCCGCCCCCTGGTCGATCCCGGCGGCCGCCATGATCGAGGGATTGACCACGACGATGTAGGCCATGGTCAGGAAGGTCGAGAGGCCGGCGAGGATCTCGGTGCGCGGGTCGGTGCCGCGCTCCCTCAGGTGAAACAGGCGCTCCATGAAGGGGGTGTCTCCGGAGTGGTTCGCAGCGAGGCTAGGACCTCGCGCCGAGTCGCGCCGCGCACCGTGCCGGACCGTTGTCCGTATTGCTTCGGGACGCTTTCCGCCGCAGCGGGACCCGATACCAGCTCGCTCTCCGCGACCCGGCTACCCAATCCTGGACACTCTCGATGGCTGGCCGGGTCGGGCAGCGGGCCGGTGCCGGTCATGCGAACAACGCCCTAAGCGTCGAGCGCCTCGGCCGCCACGCTCGCCGCGTTCTCCTGGATGAACTGGAAGCGCAGTTCAGGCCTTCGGCCCATCAGCGCCTCGATGCGCTCCGAGGTCCGCGCGCGGTCCTCGGGCGGCAGCACGACGCGCAGCAGCGTGCGCTTGCGCGGGTCCATCGTGGTTTCCTTGAGCGCCGCGGGCGGCATCTCGCCCAGGCCCTTGAAGCGGCTGACCTCGACCTTCTGGTTCGCCTTGAAGCGCGCCTTCATCACCCGCTCGCGGTCGGCATCGTCCATCGCGTAGACCGACACGCCGCCGGCCTGCAGGCGATAGAGCGGCGGCTGCGCCAGGAACACGCGACCCTGGCGCACCAGCTCAGGCAGTTCCTTGTAGAAAAACGTCATCAGCAGCGCGGCGATATGCGCGCCGTCGACATCCGCGTCGGTCATGATGACGACGCGCCCGTAGCGCAGGCGGGCGATGTCGAAGCGGTCGCCGACGCCGCAGCCCAGCGCCTCGACCAGGTCCTTCAGTTCCTGGTTCTGGCGCAGCTTGTCGGCGCTGGCCGAGGCGACGTTCAGGATCTTGCCGCGCAGCGGCAGCACGGCCTGCGTCTCCCGGTCGCGCGCCTGCTTGGCGCTGCCGCCGGCGGAATCGCCCTCCACCAGGAACAGCTCGGTGCCGTCGGCGCTGGCGCGCGAGCAGTCCGACAGCTTGCCCGGCAGGCGGAGCTTGCGGGTGGCGGATTTGCGCGGCGTTTCCTTCTCGGCCCGGCGGCGGAGCCGTTCCTCGGCGCGCTCGATGGCGAAGGCCAGCAGGTTGTCGGCGCGCGCCGGGTCTCCGGCGAGCCAATGGTCGAAGTGGTCGCGCAGCGCGTTCTCGACCAGGCGCGCCGCCTCCGGGCTGGTCAGCCGGTCCTTGGTCTGGCCCTGGAACTGCGGCTCGCGGACGAAGACCGACAGCATGCCGGCCAGGCCGCCGAGCAGGTCCTCGGCGGTGACGCTCGCCGCGCGCTTCTCCTTCCGGTGCTCGCCATAGGCGCGCAGCGCCTTGACCAGCGCCGCGCGGAAGCCCGCTTCATGCGTGCCGCCCTGCGGCGTCGGGATGGTGTTGGCGTAGGTGTTGAGGAAGCCCTCGGCACGCTCGAGCCAGGTCGCGGCCCATTCGACGCGCCCGGCGCCGTCGGGGAAGCCGGCCTCGCCGGCCCAGGGGGCGGGCACAACCGTCGCCTGGCCTTCGATCGCGGAAGCGAGGAAGTCCTGCAGCCCGCCCGGGAAATGCAGCGTGGCCTGGGCCGGCGTGTCGTCCTTCAACAGTGACGGGTCGCAGGACCAGCGGATCTCGACGCCGCGGAACAGGTAGGCCTTGGAGCGGCACAGCCGATACAGCCGCGCCGCCTTGAAGTCCTGCGCGCCGAAGATCTCGGGGTCGGGGCGGAAGCGGATCAGCGTGCCGCGGCGGTTCTGCACCGGGCCCGCGTTCTTCAGCTTCGTGACCGGCTTGCCGCGTTCGTAGGCCTGGGTGAACAGCGTGCGGTCGCGCGCGACCTCGACCTCGAGCCGCTCGGCCAGGGCGTTCACCACGGAACTGCCCACGCCGTGCAGCCCGCCCGAGGTGTCGTAGGCCTTGCCGCCGAACTTGCCGCCGGAATGGAGCGTGGTGAGGATGACCTCGAGCGCGCTCAGCTTCGGGAACTTCGGGTGCGGGTCGACCGGGATGCCGCGCCCGTTGTCGCGAACCGCGAACCAGTTGCCGGCCTCGAGCGTCACCTCGATGCGGTCGGCATGGCCGGCCACCGCCTCGTCCATGGCGTTGTCGAGCACCTCGGCCGCCAGGTGGTGCAGCGCGTTCTCGTCGGTGCCGCCGATGTACATGCCAGGGCGCCGGCGCACGGGCTCGAGCCCCTCCAGCACCTCGATGTCCTTGGCGGAATAGGCTTCGCCCTGCGCAGCGACGCCCCCGGGGGCGCCCTTGCGCGCGCCGCCACGGCCGAACAGGTCGTTCATGTCTTGTTCCCCTATGGCCGGCGAGGATACCGGCGGTGGCGCGCGGAAACAACGCGCGCCGCGAGTCGGCCCCGCATGCCTGCGGTCGAATGCGTCGACCGCAGGCATGCGTCGTTTTCTGCCCTCGGACGCCGGGCGAAACCCTCCGGGCTCCTTGGCTTTCGCCGGATTCCCGGCGGGCAGCGGTCGCGGCCTCGGCACGAGCCGAAGCCTCGTGCCGTTCCAGTCAGGTCGCCAGTTCGAAGCCCGACACCGCAGCTTCCCGCGCCAGGGCAAGGCTTTCGGCGAAATTGTCGCGCTTGGCGATGTTGCTGGCCGCCAATACCCGCACCCGGCCGCCGGGTCCCGCGGCGGCGACCGCCGGAGCCGCGCGCTCGGCCACCTGGAAGGCGCCGGAGGGGGCGTAGCCGCGCAGCCCTCCCTGCCCTTCCACCAGCGCGAAGCCCGATTGCGCTGGGCGCACGCTGACGGCCTGCCCGGCAGGAACGCGGCCGATCTCGGGCGCGCCGGCCTCGGGGCGGAGGCGGAGCGGCACGGTGGCGGCGGCGACGACGCGGCGGGTATTGCCCGCGCCGCTGCGCGCGGCGGCGGCGGCGCGACGCACGCCCGGGGCGGCAGCCTCGACCGCTGCGGCGCGTTGCGAATCGCGCTGCTCCAGGCTCTCCAGCACCGCCTGCGCGCGTGCCAGGTCGCGCTGCAGCCGTGCGCGCAGCGCCGCCATGCGGCTCTCGGCGGCAGGGCGCGGCGTGCGGCCGGCGGCGAGTTCGGCGCGGATGGTCCGCGCCTCGATCCAGCGGCAATAGAGCAGGGCGTCGAAGGCGATCTGCACCGAATCGAGGTCGGCGTTCTCCTGCGCGAGCGTCGCCTCGAGCCCGGTGCCGGGCGCGGGCACGCCGCGGCCGAAATTCGTAGCCGTCAGCGGCTGGCGCGAACCCCAGGTCGCAGCGCCGGCGGTCGGCGCCAGGAAGGCCTGGCCCGCGCCGTTGAAGCCGCCGACCTGCTGGCCGCAGGCATCCGCGCCGGCGACGAGGGCGCCGCCTCCCGGCCCGGCGCACCCGGCGGCAACCAGCGCCAGCCCCGCGGCCGTCAGCGCGAGCCGTCGCGCAGCGCAGCTCACGCGCCCTCCAGATGCGCTTCGAGCATCCAGAGCGCCTTGTCGAGCGTGCGCGAATAGCCGGTCAGAAGGTCCGCGGTATCGGCGTCGCCGGCCTCGTCCGTGGCGTCGATGCCGGCGCGCACCGCCTTGGCCAGCATCGCATATCGGTCGGCCAGCGCCGTCACGTGGTCCATGCCGGCGCGCAGGCCGGCGGGATAGGCGGGCAGGCGGCTGCGCTCGCCCACCGCCTGCGTCGTGCCCTCGGGCGTGCCGCCCAGTTGCACCACGCGCTCCGCGATGTCGTCCGTCACGGCGGCGAGGTCGTCGTAGAAGGTGCCGAACAATTCGTGCAGCGCGGCGAACTGCGCGCCGCGCACGGTCCAGTGCGCCATGCGCGCGGCATTCGTCAGGTCGATAGAATCGGCGAGCACGGCGTTGAGCACCGAGACGGAGGTCTCCCGGGCATTGGCGCCCAGGTCGTTGCGCGTCCCGTGCAGCTTGCCGGGCTTGGACTTGGCCATGGCGTGCTCCTTCTTCCGTTCGCGCCAGGATATGGGGATTTGCGCCCGCTGCATAAGCCCCGGCCCTGCCATGTCAGGGCAGCACGGCCAGGTAGCGCGATGCCTCGGGCGGCGCCTCGCCGCCATGGAAGGCGGCGGCGCGGGCGAGCGCGGTGCGGTCGGCGGGGTCGAGCCGTTCCGCCTCGCGCAGGTGTTCCTCCCAGGATTCGACGGCCCAGAGCTCGATCCAGCGTTCGGGATGGGCGACATCCTCGAGCAGCCGCCAGGCCACGGCGCCGCAACGCAGCCGCACGCGACGCGCCTCGCGCATCGCGGCGAGGAAGGCGGCACGGTCCTTCGGCTCGACGGTGTAGCGCACGACTTCCAGCACGCGGCCGCTGCGGCCCGAAAGCGCTTCACGGAGCTCATCGGCCGGCGCCTCGGGCCGGGGCATGGCGACCGACGGGGCCTCGGACGCCGGCACCGTGTCGATCGACCAACGGCGCACGCCCACGGCGGCCGCGGCGGCGATGGCCGCGGCCAGCAGCAGCGCCGGCCCGACGCCGAGCTTCGCCCCCGCCCAGCCCCAGAGCACCGAGCCCGCCGTCATCGCCCCGAAGAAGCACAGCTGGTAGATGCCGATGGCGCGTGCACGCACCCAGGCGGGCGTCGCGAACTGCGCGGCGGCCTGCAGCGTCGCGGCCGCCGCGAGCCACCCGCTGCCGAACAGCAGCATCGCGACGCCCGCCGGCAGCCAGTGGCCCGACAGGCCGAGGATCGCGAGCGCCGCGCTCGAGACCAGGGAGAAGACGAAGACCATGCCGCCGCGCGTCGGCAGCCGCACCCGCAGCGCCGGGAGCGCGAAGCCGGTCGCGACCGCGCCCACCCCCATCATGCCGAGCATGATGCCGTAGGCCTCCGGCCCGAGGCCGAGGCCCTGGCGCACCACGAGCGGCAGCATCCCCCAGACGGCGGCCGTGAAGAAGAAGAACACGCAGGCGCGCAGGATGGTCGCGCGCATCGCCGGGCTCGCGGTGACGAAGCGCACGCCCGCGCGGATGGCTCCCAGGAAGTGTTCCTTCGGCAGGGCGCTGCGCGGCGCCTCCCGCTTCCAGGCCACGAGCGCGAGCAGCAGGACCAGGAAGCACAGCGCGTTCAGCGCGAAGGCCGCCTCCACCCCCTGCAGGCCGATGACGAGTCCGCCGATCGCGGGCCCCACGGTGCGCGAGAGGTTGAAGCCGATGCCGTTCAGCGCGATCGCCTGCACCAGGTCCTCGCGCGGGACGAGTTCGGGTGTCGTCGCCGCCCAGGCCGGGAAGTTCAGCGCATTGCCGATGCCGATGCAGAAGGTGAGCGCCAGCAGCCCCCAGGGCCCGACGCCGCCCGCCCAGGCGAGCAGCGCGAGCAGCGCGGCCACCGACAGCACCCAGGCCTGCGCCGAGATCAAATAGCGCCGCCGGTCGAAGATGTCGGCCGCCGCGCCGGCCGGCAGCGCCAGCAGGAAGACCGGCAGCATCGAGGCCGCCTGCACCAGGCTCACCATGATCGGGGACGGGTCGAGCGAGGTCATCATCCACCCCGCCCCGGTGTTCTGCACCCAGAGCCCGATGTTGGCGGCGAGGTTCGCCCACCAGAGCATCCGATAGGCGGGGTGGCGGAGCGGCGCGAAGGCTGCGGGCATCCCTGCAAACTGGCAGAGGCGGCACGGTTGCGGAAAGACATCTTCGCGCTGGCGAGACATGCGCGGCCGCGGATAGGCTTGCCCCATGGCCGTGCGCATCGCCACCTACGCGGAGTTCTGGCCGTACTACCTGCGCCAGCATGCGCAGCCCGCGACGCGGACGCTGCACCTGGCCGGCACGGCGCTCGGCATCCTGCTGATGCTTGCGGGCCTGCTGTCCGGGTCCCGGTGGCTACTGCCGCTGGCAGCCGTCGCAGGCTATGGCCTCGCCTGGGTTTCGCACCTGCTGGTGGAGCGCCACAGGCCCGCCACCTTCACCTACCCGGCCTGGTCCTTCGTCTCGGACCTCAGGATGACGGCGCTGATGGCAAGCGGTCGGCTCGGGCCGGAGTTGCGGAAGGCCGGCGTCGGCCCAGGGGCCTGACCCGACCTAGGCGCCCGCCACCTGCCGGGCATAGTCGTCGGCGTCGTACCAGCCACGCGACTGCTTTACCTTGCGGTCGCCATCGAGGTCCCATTCCTCCCATCCGACGACGCGGAGCGGCATCCCCGTCCCCGCATGCAGGCCGGTGAAGGTCCAGAGATAGCAGACGTGGTCGCCGGCGCAGCGGACCTCGTCGCAGAACACGCGCATCTCGCGCACGTCGGCGAAGAAGGCCGCGGCCATGTCGGCAACACGCGCGCGGCCCTCCCAGGGCTCGCCACCATTGATCACGATCCGCCCGTCCGCCGCATAGAAATCGGCGACGGCCACGGGGGATCCGGTGTTCCAGGCAGCGGTGTAGGCCTCGGCAAGCGCAAGCGCCGTGCTGTGGTCGATCGTCACCTGGCGTTCCTCCCGGTGCGGGCGCGACGACACCTCGGCACCGCCCTCCAGGCTAGTCACCGGCCACGCTACGCGGCAAAGGATTTCCGGATGTGGACGGGTTCGCCCGCCGGCTTGCCCGCGTCTCGTGGAGCGCGAAGACCAGCGCATAGGACAGCAGCATCAGCAGGAACCACGAGCCGAACTTGCTGAACGGTACCGGGGACCAGCCGCCGCGCTGGTGCGGATAGAGCCAGGCGCCGGCGAAGGTGCCGAGGTTCTCGGCCAGCCAGATGAACAGCGCGACCAGCGCGAAGCCCAGCAGCAGCGGCATCCAGCGGTGCCGCCGCCAGGGCCGGAAATGGACGCGGCAGCGCGCGAACATCACGCCGGTCACGGCAAACAACAGCCAGCGCGCATCCCAGGCGTAGTGGTGCGTAAAGAAGTTCAAGTAGATCGCCGCCGCCAGCAGCAGCACCGCCCAGGCCGGCGGGTGGTGCGTGAAGCGGAAGTCGAACAGCCGCCAGACGCGCGCCAGATAGGACCCGACCGCCGCGTACATGAAGCCCGTGAAGAGCGGCACGCCGCCGATGCGGACGAAGGAGGGCTCCGGATAGGTCCAGGAGCCCATGGCGGTCTTGAACACCTCCATCGCCGTGCCGACGGCGTGGAAGACCAGGATGACCTTCGCTTCCTCCAGCGTCTCCATCCGCGTCGCCAGCATCGCGCCCTGGATCGCGAGGCAGGCGAGCAGCAGGAAGTCGTACCGCGGCAGCCAGGCATCGCGCGGATAGAGCAGGTGCGTGGCCACCAGCAGCGCGAGCAGGACGCCCCCGAACAGGCAGGCCCAGCCCTGCTTCACGCCGAAGCGGAGGAATTCGTAGCAGCCCGACGCGAACGGTCCGGCCCGCGCGGCGCGTGCGCCGAGGCGCCGCTCGGCCGCGATGAAGCGCGCGATCGGCGGCCAGGCGCGGGCCGCGCTGTCGGCCATGGACGGACCGCCGGCGCCGTCAGTCCAGCGTCGAGGCAGGCCCGGTCGGGCGGGCGGCGCGGTTCCAGAGGTTGCGGATGGTCTCGCTGACGGCCACGGGATCCGGCACGCCGCGCAGCACGTGCGCTTCCTCGCTGCGGCCCTCCATCGCCTTGACCAGGATGTCGCCGATGCCGGTCAGGCGCTGATAGAGGCTCTGGCGCACGACCACGTCGCGGATGCGGAAGATCTCGATGTCGTCGCGCACCTTGGTCAGGAAGCCGGAGGTGACGGTGATGCGCTCGTTCGTCACGGTGATGCGCTGGCGGCCGAGGAAGGGCAGGCCCAGCATCAGCATGGAAAGCACGAGCCAGAGCGGGCCGTAGGAGCGCTTCGTCTCCCGCGTCTCCAGCATGAGCGTTTCGGACATGCGATATCCCCCGAGCCCCTTCCCCGACCATTACGGGGTCGGGCCGCGCGGGGCAACGGGGAAGGCTTGGCGGCCGGCGGCCGCGCAACGGCATGGCCCTCTCCCGCGAAGTGCCCAACCGAAAGAATTTTATTCTTTTCGTGGGCCACTTGCGGCCATTGAAAAGAATTGTTTTCTCCGACCACACAAACCGTCGGAGCGCCACATGCCCAAGGTCCACGTCATCCACGAGAACGACGCCTGGCTGGCGCCGCTCCGCGCCTCCTTCGCGCGCCTCGGCGCGCCGCTCGAGGAATGGTTCCTCGACCGCGGTGTGCTCGACCTGACGGAGCCGCCGCCCGAGGGCGTCTTCTACAACCGCATGTCCGCCTCCTCGCACACGCGTGGCCATGTCTACGCGCCGGAATACGCGGCAGCCGTGATCGAGTGGCTCGAACGGCATGGGCGCACCGTGGTGAACGGGCGCCGCGCGCTGCAGCTCGAGGTCTCGAAGGTCGCGCAGTACGAGGCGCTGGCCGCCCTCGGCATCCCGACGCCCCCGACCGTGGCCGCGGTAGGTGAGCAGCACATCCGCGACGCCGCCGCGCGCATCGGCTTCCCGCTCATCCTGAAGCACAACCGCGCCGGCAAGGGGCTTGGCGTGCAACTCGTGCGCAGCGCCGCCGCGCTCGAAGAGGCTGTCGCGCGCATCGCCGCCAGCGAGGACCCGCACGCCCTGCCGCGCGACGGCATCTGGCTGGTGCAGCGCTACATCGCGGCACCCGAGCCCTTCATCACCCGCGCCGAGTTCGTGGCCGGGCGCTTCCTCTATGCCGTGCGCGTGGACACCTCGGAAGGCTTCGAGCTCTGCCCCGCCGATGCCTGCGCGGTGCCGGAGGGCGCCGCCTGCCCCGCCGTGGCGCCGGGCGAGAAGTTCCGCATCCTGGACGGCTTCACCCATCCGCTGCTGCCGCGCATGGAGGCCTTCCTGTCCGCCAACGGCATCGGCGTCGGCGCCATCGAGTTCATCACCGACGCGGCGGGCGCGACCTTCGCCTACGACGTCAACACGAACACCAACTACAACCCCGAGGCCGAGCGCCGCGCGGGCGTGTCGGCCACTGATGCGCTGGCGCGCCACCTGCTCGCGCTGCTGCCGCGGGCGGCAGAGGCGGCGTGATGATGCGCGCCCTTCGGCCCGCCGCCCCGCATATCGCGGCCGGATGGCCTCGGCGCGGTCGCCCAACCCGGACACGCTTTACAACGACGCGGCAACGGCATCGGTGGTAGGCTTTTCGAGTGCGAGGCTCGGACAACGATGGCCGCTTCGCTTCATGCCGAAGGTGACCGATGAAGAAGCGTGACCTGTTCCGTGCGTCGGCCCTGGCCGGTGCGGCCCTCACCCTGCCGCGCGTCGCGATCGCGCAGTCCAGCAGGCCCGGCGTTGTCGGCGCCGTCGAAGCCCGCCTTCGTCTTCGGCCTGCCGATCGTGATGAACTACACGGTCCTGTATGAATTCACGGTCGACCGCAACAGCGGCCAGTTCAAGGCGCCGTTCAACACCATGTGGAACGACGCGCAGGTCTTCACCTGACGCGACACCGCCGTGCCCACGCCCAACAGCGACACGCCCTATCCCATGTCCTGGCTCGACATGCGGGCCGAACCGGTGGTGATCACGGTGCCCGACGTGCCGGCCGGGCGCTACTTCTCGGTCCAGATCTGCGACGGCAACACCTACAATGTCGGCTACATCGGCAGCCGCACGACCGGGCAGGCGGGCGGGTCGTGGCTGGTGGCGGCACCCGGCTGGCAGGGCGCGACGCCGCCCGGCATCAAGGGCGTGATCCGTTCGACCACGCTCTTCGCGCTCACCATCTTCCGCACGCAGCTCTTCGGGCCCGACGACATGCCCAATGTGGTGGCGGTGCAGCGCGGCTACCGCACCGAGCCGCTCTCGACCTTCCTGCGCCAGCCCGCGCCGCCGGCCGCGCCCGAAATCCGCTGGCCGCGCGTCAACGCCGACCTCGCGAAGCACCATTTCTTCGACTACCTGGCCTTCGCGCTGCAGTTCAACCCGCCCCAGCCGAACGAGGCCGCGATCCGCGCGCAACTCGCCTCGATCGGCATCGACGGCCGCGGCACGCCGCTGCCCCATGCCTTCTTCGACCGGCTGGAACTGCTCTCCGCCGCCTTCGAGGGCAACCGGAAGGTCGAGGCCGCGGTCGCCGCCGCCGGCGTCAAGATGAACGGCTGGAACGTCGTCTACTTGCCCGGCAGCCCCGAGGGCTACAATGGCGACTGGATGCTGCGCGCCGTCGCCGCCCGCGCCGGCATCTACGCCAACAGTACCGAGGAAGCGACCTACCCCTTCACCCGCACCACCGCCACCGGCGAGGCACTGGACGGCAGCAAGGGTCGCTACACCCTGACTTTCCCCCCGGGTCAATTGCCGCCGGTCAACGCCTTCTGGTCGGTGACGATGTACCACGGCGGCAACCAGTTGCTCGTGCAGAACCCCATCGACCGCTACCTGATCAACTCGCCGATGCTGAACGGAATGAAGCGCAACCCCGATGGCGGCGTGACCATCCACATCCAGAAGGATGATCCGGGCGCCGAGTTGCGGCCGAACTGGCTGCCGGCGCCGGACGGGCCGATCTACCTCGTGATGCGACTCTACTGGCCGAAGACCGAGGCGCCGTCCCTGCTGCCGATCGGCCGCGGCCAATGGCAGCCGCCGGGAATCGTGCGGGCCAGTTGATCGCGGAGGGGTCCGGACGATCCGGCGTTCACGCGACGAGCCAGGCGGCCAGCGCCGCCGTCACCGCCTCCGGGGTCTCCATGGTCGGCAGATGCCCGGCGGCGGCGAAGCGAACGAGCCGCGCGCCCGGTATCAGCGCGACCATCTCCTCGGCCAGGACGGGCGGTGTCAGCGCGTCCTCCGACCCCACGCCAACCAGAGTCGGCACCGCGATCCGTGCGAGGAGCGGCCGGGAATCGACGCGGTGCATGATCGCGTCCTGCTGGCGGAGGAAGGCGTCCTTGCCGATGCGCTCGGCCATCGCCATCACCTCGGCGGCAAGCGGCGTCTCGAGGCGGGAGGGGTGGATCAACTGCGGCAGCAGGCGCGGCGTGACTCCACGGAACTGCCCCGTCCGCGCGAGCGAGAGCAGCCCGCGCCGCCGCCGCGTCTGCTCCGGCGTGTCAGGACGGGCGGAGGTGTCGAGCAGCGCGAGGCGCGTGACGCGCCCCGGCGCCTGGCGCATGACCTCGAGCGCGACGTAGCCGCCCATGGAGAGGCCGGCGAGCGCGACGGGGCCCTCGACCGCGGCCAGGGCGCGCGCCGCCATCGCCTCGATCCGGTCGTCCTGCGTGAGGTCGGCGACCACGGGCCGGGCCAGCGGTGCCAGCGCCGCCGCCTGGTCCCGCCAGAGCCTGGCGTCGCAGAGCAGCCCGGGCAGGAGAAGAAGCGTCGGCGTCTCGGTCATGCGCGCGGCTCTATCGCGCCCGGTGGGGGCCGTAAATGCGGCTGCGCCGGGGACGGGCTGCGTATTCCTTGATTTTCCCCCCGAAGCGGCGCATACCGCGCGCGCTCGTGGATTGGCGGGCCGGATAGCCGGCCCCGGAGTGCGCCCCGCCGGGGCTCGGCCACCCACCGCACAATCAGGCTGGCCGCCCGGTGCGCCGGGCCCATGGAAAAGAGCGACTTTGAACCATCTTCCCGAGACGGCCGCGAACGCGGCCGAAGCCCCGGCTCAGCCGGGTCCCGCCACCGAGACGGCGATCGCCGCTGCCGGCGACGACACGACCCGGCGCGACGAGGCCGACGTGAACGCCGCGCCCGCCCCGCCGGCAGACGCCGCCGCCCTGGCCGAGGACGAGGCCATTGCGGACGTGCGCGACGCGGCCCGCGAGGACGAGGAGGACGAGGAGGACGAGTCGGCGCCGCCGCGCACAACCTTCGCCGATCTCGGCCTGTCGGACGAACTGCTCCGCGCCGTGGAGGAATCCGGCTACGTCCACCCGACGCCGATCCAGGAAGCAGCCATCCCGTCCGTGCTCATGGCGCGCGACGTGCTGGGCTGCGCGCAGACGGGCACGGGCAAGACCGCCTCCTTCGTGCTGCCGATGCTCGACATCCTGACCGGCAGCCGGGCCAAGGCGCGCATGCCGCGGTCCTTGATCCTGGAGCCGACGCGCGAACTGGCGCTGCAGGTGGCCGAAAACTTCGAGAAGTACGGCAAGTACCTGAAGCTGAACCACGCGCTGCTGATCGGCGGCGAGAGCATGAACGACCAGCGCGACGTGCTCGACAAGGGCGTCGACGTGCTGATCGCGACGCCTGGCCGGCTGCTCGACCTGTTCGACCGGGGCCGCATCCTGATGGCCGACGTCAAGCTGCTCGTGATCGACGAGGCGGACCGGATGCTCGACATGGGGTTCATCCCCGATGTCGAGCGCATTGTCTCGATGATCCCGAAGATCCGCCAGACGCTGTTCTTCTCCGCCACCATGGCGCCCGAGATCCGGCGCCTGGCCGATGCGTTCCTGTCGAACCCGAAGGAGATCTCGGTCTCGGCGCCGGCCTCGGTCGCGACCACCATCGTGGCGGGCCTGGTCTATGTACAGCCGATGGACAAGCGCGAGGCGCTCCGCCGGCTGATCCGGAGCGAGCAGGTGCAGAGCGCGCTGATCTTCTGCAACAAGAAGGTCGAGGTCGACATCCTCTACAAGTCGCTGAAGAAGCATCGCTTCAGCGTCGGCGCCCTGCACGGGGACATGGACCAGTCGACGCGCTTCGCGACGCTGAACGCCTTCAAGGCCGGTGAGCTGCAGTTGCTCGTCTGCTCGGACGTCGCGGCGCGCGGCATCGACATCGGCGGCCTGTCGCACGTGTTCAACTTCGACGTGCCCTTCCGCGACGAGGACTACGTCCATCGCATCGGCCGTACCGGCCGCGCAGGGCGCGAGGGCCACGCCTACACCATCGCGACCGCCGACGACGCGAAGAACGTCGCCGCGATCGAGAAGCTGACCGGCAAGCCGATCCCGCGCATCTTCGTGGAGGGGCTCGACCCCGTCACGGACGCCGAGATCGAGGAAGCGCGCAACGCACCCCGCGGCCGCGGGCGCGGGCGGTCCGCCGCCCCCGCCAAGGGCCGCGGCGGCGACCGACGCGAGGGCGGCCGGCGCGAAGGCGCGTCCCGCCGCGACGGCCCGCCGCGCGAACGCGCGCCGCGTGAGCGCGAGGAGGCGGCCGAGGCCGCCCCGCGGCCGCGCCGCGAGCGGGATGAGGCCGCGGAGGCCGCGCCGCGCCCGCGCCGCGAACGGGGCGAGCGCGACCGCGAAGCCGGCCGCGAGCGTGGCGCCGACCGCGAGCGCAGCGGCGACCGTAGCGCGCGCATCGAGCGCGAGGCCGCCGAGCCTGCCCGCGAGCCGCGCCGGGACCGCGAGCGCGACGCCGCCCCGCGCGACCGGGACCCGAGCCGCGAGCGCCGCTACCGCCAGGAAGACCTCGGCCCGGCGGTGAAGGGCTTCGGCGATGCCGTGCCGGCCTTCATGCTGATCCCGCTGCCGCGGCCGCGTGCCGAGAAGCCGGCCGCGACCGACGCGGCGCCCGAGACCGAGGCCGCCTGAAACCGGGCCGGGCAGCGGCCCGGCTCCTCATTGAGATTGCCCGACCGCCGGCGGCGACGCATCCTGCCGGCAAGATGCCGGAGGACATGCCATGAACGTCGTCTCCAAGCCCCCCGTCCGCGCGCAGTTCGTCTGGGACGACCCGCTGCTGCTCGACGGCGTCCTCACCGAGGACGAACGCATGATCCGCGACAGCGCGCGCCAGTTCTGCCAGGAGCGCCTGCAGCCCCGCGTCCAGGAAGCCTTCCGGAAGGAGCACTTCCACCGCGAGATCATGAACGAGTTCGGCGAGATGGGCTTCCTGGGCGCGACGCTCGACAGCCATGGCTGCGCGGGCGTCGGCTACGTCTCCTACGGGCTGATGGCGCGCGAGGTGGAGCGCGTCGATTCCGGCTATCGCTCCGCGTTCAGCGTGCAGTCCTCGCTCGTGATGTTCCCGATCCACGCCTACGGTTCGGACGCGCAGAAGGACAAGTACCTGCCGAAGCTGCGCACCGGCGAATGGGTCGGCTGCTTCGGCCTGACCGAGCCCGATGCCGGATCCGACCCTTCGTCCATGCGCACGCGCGCGAAGAAGGTCGATGGCGGCTACCTGCTCTCCGGCTCCAAGACCTGGATCACGAATTCGCCCATTGCCGACATCGCGGTGATCTGGGCGAAGGACGATGACGGCGTGCTGCGCGGCTTCGTGCTCGAGCGCGGCATGAAGGGCCTGAGCTTCCCCAAGATCGAGGGCAAGTTCAGCCTGCGCGCCAGCGTGACCGGCATGATCATGATGGACGAGGTCTTCGTGCCGGAGGAGAACCGCCTGCCCGGCGTGAAGTCGTTGGCCGGCCCCTTCTCCTGCCTCAACCGCGCGCGCTACGGCATCGCCTGGGGCTCGATGGGCGCGGCCGAGGATTGCTGGCACCGCGCGCGCGACTACACGCTGAACCGCAAGATGTTCGGCAAGCCGCTGGCCGGCACGCAGCTCATCCAGAAGAAGCTCGCGGACATGATGACCGAGATCACGCTCGGCCTGCATGCGGTGCTGCGCGTCGGCCGCCTGATGGACGAGCACCGCGAGGCGCCGGAGATGATCTCCCTGGTCAAGCGCAACAACTGCGGCAAGGCACTGGATATCGCGCGCGTGGCGCGCGACATGCACGGCGGCAATGGGATCGTGGACGAATACCATGTGATCCGCCACGTCATGAACCTCGAGACGGTGAACACCTACGAGGGCACGCACGACGTCCACGCGCTGATCCTGGGCCGCGCGCAGACCGGGCTGAACGCCTTCGGGGGCTGAGCGGGCCGGCGCGGCACGCGCCATGGACCTGACGATCGAACGCATGGGGGCCGGCGGCGACGGCGTTGCCGCCGGCCCTGTCTATGTGCCGCGCGCCCTGCCCGGCGAACGCGTGCGCGTGCGCGCTGCCGGGAAGCGCGGCGACGGCCAGGCGGCGGTGCTGGAGGTCGTTCTGGCGCCGAGCCCCGACCGCCTGCCGCCCCGCTGCCCGCATTTCGACGAGGGCTGCGGCGGCTGCGCCGTGCAGCACTGGGCGCCGGCGGCGCAGGCGAATTGGAAACGCGCGCGCCTGGCCGAGGCGCTGGCCCGCGCAGGCTTCCCCGCGGCACCGGTGGCCGAGACGGTAACGACGCCGCCCGGCCGCCGCCGCCGGGCGGACCTCGCGCTGAAGCGCGCGCCGGGCGGCGTCGTGCTCGGCTTCCACCGGGCGGGCAGCGCCGAGGTTCTCGACCTGATCGCCTGCACCGTGCTGGACCCGCGGATCGTCGCCCTGTTTGCGCCGATGCGTGCGATGCTGCGCCGCCTCCAGGCGCTGCGGCGGGACGGTTCGGCGGTGGTCAACCTGCTCGACACCGGGCCCGACCTGCTGCTGCGGACGGACGGGCCGCTCATGGCCACCGACCGCGCGCTGCTTGCGGCCTTCGCGGCCGAGGTCGGGCTGCCGCGCATCACCTGGGCGGAGCGCGAGGCGCCGGCCGAGATCGCCGCGCAGCACGGGCCGGCAACCATCACCTTTTCGGGCGCCGAGGTGGCGGCGCCGCCGGGCGCCTTCCTGCAGGCGAGTCCCGAGGGCGAGGCCGCGATCGTCGCCGCCGTGCTGGCGGCGTTGCCGGCGCGGCTCGCGGGACGCGGGCGCATCGCCGACCTGCATGCGGGGCTCGGCACGCTCTCGGTCCCGCTCGCGTCCCGCGGGCGCGTCGCCGCCTTCGAGGGCGATGCGGATGCCGTCGCGGCGCTCTCGGCCGCGGCGGGGCGTGCGGGGGTTAAGGTCACGGCGACGCGGCGCGACCTCGCGCGGCAACCGCTGACCGCGGCGGAACTCGGCGCCTTCGCGGCCGTCGTGCTGGACCCGCCCCATGCCGGGGCGGCGGAGCAGGTGGCGCTGCTGGCGCGCAGCCAGGTGCAGGTCGTCGTCTATGTGTCCTGCAACCCCGTGGCACTGTCGCGCGATGCGCGCGCCTTCGCGGTCGCAGGCTGGCATGTCGCGGCGGCGACGCCGATCGACCAGTTCGTTCATTCGGCGCAGCTCGAGGCGGTGGTCGCCTTCACGCGCGGCGCGATGCCTCAGCGCGGCTCCATCCGGGAGAGGTAGAGCGTCGCGACGCGGCGTTCGCCCAGCAGCTGCTCGGCCGTGCAGGGCTTGGCGCGCGAATCCCCGTCCACGTAATGCAGCGGGTAGCGCGCCGAGAGCGCCGCGAGCAGCGCCGGCGCCTCCTTGCACCGGTTGGCGTCGAATTCCAGCAGGATGCGCAGGTTGGGGCTGCGGTCGAGCAGCCCGCCGAGGCCGGCCACGATGGAATCCGCGGCCGTCGCCACGCCGATTCGCAGGAAGTCCACGCTGCCGGGCTCGAAATCCTGCAGCGCCACGGCGGGCGCGGGCGCGCCGGCGCGGCCCTTCTCGAAGGTGAACCAGTTGGCGTGCTGGCCGTGGAAGGGGCCGGTCAGCAGCGCGGGGACACGCAGGCTGTCCCGCGCCGCCTCAGCGGCGGCCATGCGGTGGATGGCGACCACGTCGCCGAGTCCGTTCACCGCGATGTTGCGCTGCAGCAGCCAGTGCAGCCAGGGATTGGGCTCGAAGGCCACGACGCGGCCGGCCGGCCCGACCAGGTCGGCCAGCACCGCGGTGTAGTAACCGTAGATGGCGCCGATGTCGTACGCGGTCTCGCCGCGCGCCACGTTGCGGCACACGAACTCGGTGATCCAGTATTCCCAGTAGCCGTCCAGCAGAAGATGCGGCGCGATGCCGCCATCGGCCGCGTCGGCGAACATCTTGAAGCGGCCGAGGGTGCGGCAGAGCACGCTGCCGTCGGGCAGCGGAATGTTCTGGGTGCGGTCGCGGATCAGCGCCTCGACCTGGCGGCGGTTGCCGCCGCGGAACAGCTCCTCGAGCGTCGCGATGTCGCGCCGGCCCATCGCGGCGTGCATCGCCTCGAGTTCGGCGCGCACGGCCGCCAACTCGCCGCGCATGCGGAACAGCTCGTCATGCGTCGCGTAGCCGCCCTGCGGCGCAGAGCCGGACCCGGTGGCGAAGAGCCATGACAGGAGGCGCGGCACGACGCCGCGCCGGCGGGGCGCCTCGATCGGCATCGGCAGGTTCGAATCGTCCTTCGGCACTGGTCTCGTGTGAACCCCTGGCTTGAACCCTGGCGCCTCGGGTTCGAAAATCTCACCAACCGGGGATGCGCGCAATGCGCGATTGTTGGACCTTCGGCCTTGATCGGCGCGCGCGGCAACCCACCCTTGCCCAGGCCACGTCGCAAGGCGCACGGCCAAGGAGACCACGCCATGACCAGCCGACGCACCGCCCTTTTCACAGCCGGTGCCGCAATCGCCGCGCCCGCGATGCTCCGCAGCCGGGGCGCCCTGGCGCAGGCCGCCGCTCCGGCCGCGCCGCAGGCGCCTGGTTTCTATCGATTCCGGGTCGGCGGCTTCATCGTCACGACGGTGCATGACGGCTTCTTCGCCCGCCCGCTCGAGGGCTTTGTGCGCAACGCCCCGCTGGCCGAGGTGCAGGCCGTGGCGCGGGACGCCTTCCTGCCCACGGACCGTACACTCATTCCCTTCACGATCACCTTCGTCGCGCGCGGCGACACGGTCGCGGCATTCGACGCCGGCAACGGCGTGACGCCCGCCAATGCCACCAACGGGCGCATGATCGCGAACATGGCGGCGGCCGGGATCGACCCGGCGCGCGTCACGCATGTGGTCCACAGCCATTTCCACGGCGACCACATCAATGGCCTGCTCGACGCCGGAGGCGCGCGCGCCTTCCCGAACGCCGAGGTGCTGGTGCCAAGCACCGAATGGGCCTGGTGGACCACCGAGGGCAACCAGACGCGCAGCCCAGAGGGCCAGCGTGGCACCTTCGCCAACGTCGCGCGCCGCTTCGCTCCCTACCAGGGCCGGGTACGGCCCTTCGAGCCGGGCGCCGAGGTGCTGCCCGGCATCACCTCCATGGCGGCCTACGGCCACACGCCCGGCCACACGGTGTTCCGCATCGCCGACGGCGACGCCCAGATGATGTTCCTGGCCGACCTGACGAACCGCCCCGAGATCATGATGGCGCGGCCGGACTGGCAGATTGTCTTCGACTTCGACGGCGACGCGGCCGCCACGGTGCGCCGACGCGTGCTCGACATGGTCGCGACCGACCGCATCCGCGTCACGGGCTACCACTACCCCTTCCCGGCGAACGGCTACGTCGCGCGCGCCGGCCAGGGCTTCCGCTTCGTGCCGGCCGACTGGTCGAGCACGGTGTGACCTTGTCGCTTGCAACGGCGCGCGGCGGGGACATCGTCGCGCGTCCCTTCGGGGCTGGGAGGCCCAACGCATGACCAACATCACCCGCCGCGGCGCGATCGGCGCGGCCACCATCCTCGCCGCGCCCGCACTGCTGGGTGCCCGCCAGGCCAATGGGCAGGCCGCGGCGCCGCCGGTGGTCGGCCCGACCTTCCACCGCTTCCGGGTGGGCGCACTGACCGTGACGGTGGTGACCGACGGCACCAATGTCCGCGCCGACGCGACCCGCGGGCTGGTGGCGAACGCATCGCCCGAGCAGGTTGCCGCGGCGATGCAGGGTGCGGGCCTCACCGGGGCTGCCATGCGCAACCCCTTCAACGTGACCTTCGTCGAGACGCCGCGCGGGCTGATCGCGCTCGATGCCGGCACCGGCGGCTTCCCGAATACCGACACCGGCACGCTGCAGGCGAACATGCGCGCGGCGGGGCTCGACCCCGCGCGCGTCGTGCTCGTGGCGCACACGCATTTCCATGGCGACCACATCGGCGGGCTGCTCGCATCGGACGGCAGCGCGGTCTTCCCGCAGGCCGAGGTCGCGGTGCCGGAACGCGAATGGGCCTTCTGGACCGATGCGGGCGAGGAATCCCGCGCGGCCGAGAACCGCCGCCCGAACTTCGCCAATGTCCGCCGTCGCTTCGCGCCCTACCAGCAGCGCCTGTCGCGCTTCGCCCCCGACGCCGAGGTGGCGCCCGGCATCCGCGCCGTCGCCAGCAACGGCCACAGCCCGGGGCACAATTCCTTCCTGGTGCATGACGGCAGCCAGCAGGCGCTGGTGATCGGCGACGCCATCACGTCGCCGACCTTCTTCATGGTGAACCCCGAATGGTACCCGGTGTTCGACATGGACCCGACCATGGCGGTGGAGACGCGCAAGCGCCTGCTCGACCGCGCGGCGACCGACCGCATGCCGGTGGTCGGCTATCACTTCGACATGCCGGCGACCGGGCGCGTCGAGCGCGCCGGGACGGGCTACCGGCTGGTGCCGGCGAACGCCTGATGGTGAGGCGCGGCGGGTCCTTCAGACGTGGAAGGACTCGCCGCAGCCGCAGCGGCCCTTCTCGTTCGGATTGGTGAAGGTGAAGCCCGCGGTCATCGCCTTCACCTCGTAGTCCATCACCGTGCCGATCAGGAACAGGGTCGCCTTGCGGTCGATCAGCACGGTCACGCCCTTGTCCGAGACGACCTCGTCCGAGGTCGCGGCCGCATCCGTCCAGGACAGGTCGTAGGACAGGCCGGAACAGCCCTTGGTCTTGACCGCGATGCGCAGCAGCTTCCCGTGCTCCCCCTTCGCATAAAGGGCGCGCAGGCGGTCGGCCGCGGCGTCGGTCAGCCCCATCAGGGGCGGCAGGGCGCGCCGGGAGCGCGGGGCTTCGGTGGTGGTGCTCATGCTGCGGGCCCTCAGAACATGTTGAGAGCGAGGCGGGCGTCCTCGCTCATGCGCGACGGGTCCCAGGGCGGGTCCCACACGACCTCGACCAGCACGTCGGTCACGCCGTCCACGGCACGCACGGCGTCGTCCACCTGGGCCGGCAGTTCCTGCGCCGAGGGGCAGGAGGGCGTGGTCAGGGTCATCTCGACCTTGACCTTGCCGTCGTCCTCGATCTCGACCGCGTAGATCAGGCCGAGCTGGTAGATGTCGACCGGGATCTCGGGGTCGTAGACGGTCGAGATCGCGGCGATCACGGCGTCCTCGCTCACCTTGGGCGCCGGCGGCGTGACCTCGCCATCGGGCGTCCAGGCGCTGCGGGTCTCGGTGGTGGCGTCGTCACTCACTGCTCGCCTCCTTGGTCCCGTCGAGCGCGGCGTTCAGCGTATGCCACGCGAGCGTCGCGCATTTCACGCGGGAGGGAAATTCATGCACGCCCGACAGCGGCGCCAGGCGTTCCATGTCGTCGGCCAGCGCGGCGCCGCAGTCGGGGCATGCGCCGGTCATGGCCAGTTCGCGGAACTTGGCGCCCAGGTCCTTCGCCTCCGCCGGCGTCTTGCCCTTCACGACCTCGGTCATCAGGGACGCCGACGCGGTCGAGATGGCGCAGCCGCGGCCCTGGAAGGCGGCATCGGCGATGGTGCCGTCCGGCGCGCGCTTCACGAACAGCTCGATCCGGTCGCCGCACATCGGGTTGTCGCCGCGCCCCGTGGCGTCGGCATCCTCGAGCCGGCGGAAGTTCCGCGGCTTGCGGCCATGGTCCAGGATGACCTCCTGGTAGAGGTCGCGCAGGTCGTCGAACAGCCCGCTCATTTGAAGAACTCCCGCGCTTCCGCCAGCGCGCGCGCCAGGAGGTCCACCTCCTCCTTCGTCGTATAGAGGCCGAAGGAGGCACGGGTCGTGCCGTTCTCCATGCCGAAGCGAGCGTGCAGCGGCTCGGCGCAGTGCCGCCCGGCGCGCACGGCGATGCCGGCACGGTCGAGCAGGGTCGCGAGGTCGTGCGGATGTGCCGCATCCATGGCGAAGGCGAAGACGCCGCCGCGGTCCTGCGCGCGGCCCATCAGGGTCAGGCCGGGGACACCGGCCAGCGCGCCCATGGCGTGGTCGACCAGTGCCCGCTCATGCGCCTCGATCGCGCCCATGCCGATGGCGGTGACGTAGTCGATCGCGGCGTGCAGGCCGACGGCCTCGATGATGGGCGGCGTGCCGGCCTCGAACTTCGCAGGGGCTGGTGCCCATTCGGATGTCTCGAAGGTGACGGCGCTGATCATGTCGCCGCCGCCGAGGAAGGGCGGCATGCGGTCGAGGTGTTCGAGCCGCGCCCACAGCACGCCAATGCCAGTCGGCCCGTACAGCTTGTGCCCTGTGAAGCAGTAGAAGTCGCAGCCGATCGCCTGCACGTCCACGCGCCGGTGCACCGCGGCCTGGGAGCCGTCGAGCAGCACTTTCGCACCCTGCGCATGGGCCAGCGCCACGATGCGCTCGACCGGCGTGACGGTGCCGAGCACGTTCGACATGTGCGCGATTGCGACGAGGCCCACCTTGCCGTCCGCGAGCTTCGCCTCGAGGTCGTCCATGTCGATCTCGCCGGCATCGGTCACGCGGCAGACGCGGAGTTCGATGCCGCGATTGTCGTCGCGCAGCATCTGCCAGGGCACGATGTTGGCGTGGTGCTCGAGTTCGCTGATCAGCACCGCCTGGCCGGGCTTCATCACGCCGCGGCCCCAGGAATGAGCGACGAGGTTCATCGCCTCGGTGCTGTTCTTCGTGAACACGACCTCGCGCGCATCGGCCGCGTTGATGAAGCGGGCGGTGGCGGTCCGGGCGGCCTCGTAGGCGTCGGTCGCGAGCTCACTGAGCCGATAGGCGCCGCGATGGACGTTGGCGTAGGCGGTCTCCATGCAGCGGACCATCGCGTCGATCACCGCGCGCGGCTTCTGCGCCGACGCCCCGGAATCGAGGAACACCAGCGGCCGCCCACGCGCCTGCGGCTGCGACAGGATCGGGAAATCCTGCCGGATGCGCGCCACGTCGAACGGGGCAGCCGCGATGCCGTCCATCACGCGGCCACCCCCTGCCGTTCCCACCAGGCATCCAGCACGCGGGTCAGCGCGCCCTTCAGCGTTTCGTCCGTAACGGTCTCGACCGCCTCGTGCAGGAAGGCCTCGACCAGCATCGCGCGCGCCTGGTCCCCGGGGATACCGCGGGAGCGGAGGTAGAACAGGCTGTCGGCGTCGAGCGCGCCGACCGTCGCGCCGTGGCTGCACTTCACGTCGTCGGCATAGATCTCGAGCTGCGGCTTGCTATCGATCTCGGCCTCCTCGCTCAGCAGCAGGGCCTGGTTCATCTGGTAGCCGTCGGTGCGCTGCGCCACGCGATGGACGTGGATCTTGCCCTGGAAGACGCCACGCGCACGGCCCGTGAGCACCGTCTTGTAGGTCTGGCGGCTGGCGCAGTCCGGCGCGGCATGGTCAAGCGACGTGGTCGTGTCCACGTGCTGGCCGTCGGCGGCCATCTGCGCCCCGTTCATGTGGCAGGCCGCATGCGGCCCGACCAGGGCGGCGTGGATCTCGTTGCGCGTGAGGCGCGGCCCAGCGGCCACGGTGAAGTTGTCGTAGGTCGCCCCCGCCGCGATGCGCGCATAGATGGTCGACAGGTGGAAGACCGTCGCCGCCTCCTGCAGCATCCGGCCGTGGGTCAGCATGGCGCCCTCGGCCACGTCGATCTCGAAGACCGGGTTGTGCAGGCAGGTGCCGGCGCCGGTAGCCGTCTCGATCAGCGTCAGGCGGGCGCCAGCGCCGAGGCGGACCAGGTGGCGCGGATGGAAGGCGAAGGGCCGCCCGGGATCGACCGCGACCGAGACGAGCTCGAGCAGCCCGCCATCCACGCCCTCGGGCAGTTCTAGGAAGACCCCGTCCTCGAACAGCATGGTGTTTAGCGCCGCGAGCGGCTCGGCCTCGGGCTTCGCCAGCGCGCCGAGATGCGGTTCGGCCTCGGCCAGGTCCTGCGCCAGTCCGCGCACGCGGAAGGGAAGCCCGTCGAGCGTCGAGAGGTCGAGACGGAAGCGCCCATCCACGAAGACCGCGCGGTGCGGCGAGTTCGCCGCGGGCAGGCGAACGCTGCCGCCCACGCTGGTCAGCGGCTCGGCGAAGGCGGCCTGCGCGACGGGCGCGAGGTCGGTGTACTTCCACTGCTCGACGCGGCGTGTCGGGAAGCCGCGCGCGGCGAAATGCGCGGCGGCGTCGGCGCGCAGTGCATTCAGCCAAGGCTTGCGGGCGCCGGGCAGGTGGTCCTTCAGCCCTTCGTAGCGCGCGAGGAAGCCGGCCGCGCCGGTCTGCGCCGCCGTCATGCCGCGGCCTGGACGGCGCCGTAGCCCTGCGCCTCCAGCTCCTGCGCCAGTTCCGGGCCGCCGGACTTCACGATGCGCCCGCCCATCAGCACGTGCACGCGGTCCGGCACGATGTAGTCGAGCAGCCGCTGGTAATGCGTGATGACCAGCGCCGAGAAGCCCGGGCCGCGCATCGCGTTCACGCCATCGGCCACGATCTTGAGCGCATCGATGTCGAGCCCGCTGTCCGTCTCGTCCAGGATGGCGAACGCCGGCTGCAACAGCGCCATCTGCAGGATCTCGTTGCGCTTCTTCTCGCCGCCCGAGAAGCCGACATTGACGCCGCGCTTGAGCATGTCCTCGGGCATCGAGAGCGCCTTCATGCGTTCGCGCGCCAGCTTCAGGAACTGCATGGCGTCGAGGTCGCTCTCGCCACGCCCGCGCCGGACGGCGTTGAGCGCGGTGCGGAGGAACATCGCATTGCCCACGCCGGGCAACTCCACCGGATACTGGAAGGCGAGGAAGACGCCCGCGGCGGCACGCTCCTCAGGCTCCATCGCCAGGATGTCGCGGCCGTCGAGGGTGGCGATGCCGCCCGTCACCTCGTACCCGTCGCGCCCGGCCAGCACGTAGGACAGGGTGGACTTGCCCGACCCGTTCGGGCCCATGATGGCGTGCACCTCGCCCGTCGGCACCTGGAGGTCGATCCCCTGCAGGATCGGCTTGCCGTCGACCTCGGCGGTCAGTCCTTCGATATGCAACATCAACCGACGCTCCCCTCGAGCGAAATCTGCAACAGCTTCTGGGCTTCCACCGCGAACTCCATCGGCAGCTCCTTCAGGACCTCGCGGCAGAAGCCGTTGACGATGAGGCCGACCGCTTCCTCCTGCGTCAGCCCGCGCTGGCGGCAGTAGAACAGCTGGTCCTCGGCGATGCGGCTCGTCGTCGCCTCGTGCTCGACCTTGGCCGTCGCGCAGCGGTTCTCGATGTAGGGCACGGTGTGCGCGCCGCAGAGGTCGCCGATCAGCAGGCTGTCGCACTGCGTGAAGTTACGCGCGCCGGCGGCCTTGGCACCGATCCGCACCAGGCCACGATAGGTGTTCTGCCCGTGCCCCGCGCTGATGCCCTTCGACACGATGGTCGACTTGGTGCGCGGCCCGATGTGGAACATCTTCGTGCCGGTATCGGCCTGCTGGTAGTTGTTCGTGATGGCGACGGAGTAGAATTCGCCCACGCTGTCCTCGCCCTGCAGGATGCAGGACGGATACTTCCACGTGATGGCCGAGCCCGTCTCCACCTGCGTCCAGGAAATCTTGGACCGCGCGCCGCGGCAGGCGCCGCGCTTGGTCACGAAGTTGTAGATGCCGCCCTTGCCCTCGGCGTCGCCGGGGTACCAGTTCTGCACCGTGGAATACTTGATGGTGGCGTCGTCCATCGCGACCAGCTCGACCACCGCGGCATGCAGCTGGTTCTCGTCGCGCATCGGGGCCGTGCAGCCCTCCAGATACGAGACGTGCGAGCCCGCATCCGCGATGATCAGCGTGCGCTCGAACTGCCCCGTGCTTTTCGCGTTGATACGGAAATAGGTGGACAGCTCCATCGGGCAGCGCACGCCCTTCGGGATGTAGACGAAGGACCCGTCGGTGAAGACCGCGCTGTTCAGCGCCGCGAAGAAATTGTCGCCCTGCGGCACGACCGTGCCGAGGTATTTCCGCACCAGCTCCGGGTGGTTCTGCACCGCCTCGCTGATCGAGCAGAAAATCACGCCGTCCTTCTCGAGCCGCGCCTTGAACGTGGTCGCGACGCTCACGCTGTCGAACACCGCGTCGACCGCGACGGGCAGGCGGCCCTCGGCCGGCGTTTCGCCGGCGCCCTCGACGCCGGCCAGGATCGCCTGCTCGCGGATCGGGATGCCGAGCTTCTCATAGGTGCGCAGCAGCTCGGGATCGACCTCGTCGAGCGACCTCGGCCCCGGCTTCTTCACCGGCGCGGCGTAGTAGTAGCTGTCCTGGTAGTCGATCGGCGGGTACTTGACCGCGGCCCAGCGCGGCTCCTCCATGGTCTTCCAGGCGGCGAAGGCGCGCAGGCGCCATTCGAGCAGCCACTCGGGCTCGTTCTTCTTGGCGCTGATGAAGCGGACGATGTCCTCGTTCAGCCCCTTGGGCGCGAACTCCATCTCGATGTCGGTCTCGAAGCCCCACTTGTAGCCGGACTCCGCGACCGCCTGGACGGTCTCGATGGTCTCCGTGACGGCAGGCATTGGTCTTCTCCGTCCTATTCGGCGGCCAGGGCGGCGCGCTGCGGCGCGCCTGCCAGGTCGGCGATGGATATGCCGGACAGCGCCCGGCGGATGGCGTCGTTCACAGGGTCCCAGCGGCCGCGCACGGGGCAGGTCGCCTCCGCGTCGCAGACGCCGATGGAATTGTCCACGCAGGCGGTGAGCGCGATCGGTCCGTCTATCGCGGCGATCACGTCGGTCAATGGCATCGCGGCCAGCGGGCGCGTCAGCCGGTAGCCGCCGAGCGCGCCGCGGCGGCCCTCGACCAGCCCGGCATGCGAGAGAATCTTCAGCACCTTCGAGACCGTGGGCTCGCCGAGGCCGGTCGCGGCGGCAAGGCCGGGCGCGGTCAGCACGCCGCCTTCCTCCGCCTCCTCGAGCCGCGTGAGCACCACCACGGCGTAGTCGGTGAGTTTCGAGAGCCGCAGCACGGCCGTTGCCCTCCTGCAATCAGGACCATTCAGGTACTGTTTTCAGATGCGCTCGCGCCCCGTCCCTGTCAAGGCGCCTGGACGCCGCGCCGCGACGCTTCCATCCTCCGCGCCGGGAACTGCACGAGGACGGCATGCCGAGCATCAGCACCGACGACGGGGTGACCCTGCACTACGAAGAAGCCGGGTCCGGCATCCCGATGGTCTTCGTCCATGAATTCGCGGGCGACCACCGGTCCTGGGAGCCGCAGCTGCGCTTCTTCTCCCGGCGCTACCGCTGCATCGCCTACGCTGCGCGGGGCTACCCGCCATCCGGCGTGCCGTCGGACCCGAAGGCCTATTCGCAGGACCGCGCGACCGACGACATCGCGGCCGTGATCAAGGGGCTGAACCTCGGGCAGACGCATGTCGTGGGCCTCTCCATGGGCGCCTTCGCGACGCTGCACCTGGGGCTGCGGCACCCGGCGCTCGCGCGCAGCCTGACCGCGGCCGGCGTCGGCTACGGCGCCGCCCCCGGCAAGCGGGAACAGTTCCGCGCCGAGGTCGAGGCGACCGCGACCCGCATCCGCGCCGAGGGGATGGAGACGATGGGCGCCGTCTATGCCCGCGGCCCGACCCGCCTGGTGTTCGAGGAGAAGGACCCGCGCGGCTACGCCGAGTTCCGTGCGCAGCTCATGGAGCATTCCGCCGAGGGCTCGGCCAACACCATGATGGGCGTGCAGCGCGAACGCCCGGCGCTCGGCGACCTCGAGGCGCAGTTCCGTCAGTTGACGGTGCCGACGCTGGTGATCGCCGGCGACGAGGACGACCCGACGCTCGAACCCTCGGTCTTCCTCAAGCGCACCATCCCGTCCAGCGCGCTGCTGGTGATGCCGAAATGCGGGCACACCATGAACCTCGAGGACCCGGACGCCTTCAACCGCGCGGTGCTCGACTTCGTCACGCAGGTCGATGCCGGCGCCTGGCGCAACCGCATCCCCGAAAGCATGACCGGCGCGATCATCGCGGCGAAGGGGTCGTAGCGCGCTACCGGTCCCGCTGGCCGGACGCGAAGGCACCGGCATCGGAGGGCCGCAGCGCCTCGAACATGCCCTCGACGGCGCTGTAGTCCCGGTACCCGCAGCGTGCGACGGGCTGCACCGCCAGCGTGTCGAAGCGGCCATCGCGCAGGTAGGCGTCGTCGATATGCACGCCCACGACCTGGCCGATGACGATCCAGCCTTCCAGCGGCGTCCCCTCGATGTCGTTGAGGCGCATCGAATGCACCACGCGGCATTCGAGCGAAGCCGGGGAGGCCGCGACGCGCGGTGCCCTGACCACGCGGCAGGGCGCTTCGGCGAGCCCGGCCGCGGCGAATTCGCTCTCCCCCTCCGGCAACAGGCCCGAGGAGACGTTCATGGCGTCGAACAGCGCGCGCGGGACGAGGTTGAACACGAATTCGCCGGTCGCGATCGCATTGGCGGCGCTGTGCTTCATCGTCTCGCTGGTGAACATCAGCATGGGCGGGCGCGACAGCGCCGCGTTGAAAAAGGAATAGGGTGCGAGGTTCGCCCGCCCCCGCGCATCCAGCGTCGATATCCAGCCGATCGGCCGTGGCGCGACGATGGCCTTGAAGGGGTCGTGCGGCAGGCCGTGGCCGAGCCGGGGTTCGTAGAACATGCAGGGCCTTCCGAACGACGTGGTCGCGCGGAGCCTAGAGCAGCGCCCATTCCGACGGAACCATGCGCGGCTCCATCGGAGCGAGGGTGAACTGCTCCTGGCGCTTGCGCGTTCCAACGCACGACATCCGGCCGGATATTGCTCCGGGCACGCGGCGACGGAGGTCAAGGCGCGAAGCGCGCGACCATCGCCTCCTGCGCCGGCGTCTCGACAGCGCGCGGGTCGTAGGCGGCGCGCAGCCAGCGCACCGGGTCCTGGACCCCCGTCATGGCGGCAAGGCAGGCCAGCGCCATGCCGGTCCGCCCGAGCCCGGCGCGGCAGCCGACATGGTAGGCATCCGCCGGCCGCGCCCGCATCGCCTCGAGCAGCGCCGCGAGCGCGGCGCGCAGCGCAGTCTCCTCCGGCACACCGAAATCGGGGATGTCGAGGCGCCATTCGGCCTCCGCCGCGCGCGCCGCGCGCGGTTCGAGGCAGAGGCCGCGCGCGCCCGCAGGCAGTGCGTCGAAGGGCCCGCCCGTGACAGTCACCGGCCGGCCCGCCACCAGCAGCGTGACGGCACCGAGCGGCGTCACGGCAGCGCCGGGATCGAGCGCAGCCAGGCCACGAGGTCGGCCAGGTCGCGCGGCGTCATGCGCGCGTAGTAGCCGTAGCCCATGGGCGGGAACATCCGCCGCCCGTCGGCCGAGACGCCTTCGGTCACCGCCCGCAGGATCTGCGCATCGGTCCAGCCGCCGATGCCGGCCTCGCGATGCGGCGTGATGTTGCGCGCGACCGAGACGCCCCAGGGCCCCGGGAATTGCTGCCCGCCCGCGCCGAGGCGCGGCCAGTCGCGCTGCCCGCCCTCGCGCATCGGCGTGTGGCATTCCGTGCAGTGGCCGAGCGGTCCGGCGAGGTAGGCGCCGCGCGCGACGGGGTCGTCGGCCGGGCGCGCGACATTGGCGACCGGCGGGCCGTAGCTCGGCGGCAGCGGCATGCGGTAGACACTCGGCTCGACGGCATTGCGCACCGCCGGCACGGTGCGGAGATAGGCGACCATCGCGGCAAGGTCGGCATCCGAGATGCCGCGGTAGAGTTCGATCGGCATGGGCGGGCCGATGATGCGGCCATCGGGGCGGATGCCTTCCCGGATGGCGCGCGCCACCTCGGCGTCCGTCCAGCGGCCGATGCCGGTCTCCGGGTCGGGCGTGATGTTGGACGCGACGGCGCGGAAGGGCGGCTCGTCGAAGACGGCGCCGCCGGCCATGTTCATGCCGGGCAGGTCGCCCTGGGGACCCTTCGGCGTATGGCAGTTGCCGCAGCCGGCAATGCCTTCAACCAGGTAACGCCCGCGCGCGACCGGGTCGGGCTGGGCCTGGGCCTGGGCCTGGGCCGGCAGGGCGAGCTGAAGCACGAGGGCGGCGATTGTCGCCGCGGGGGTCTTGCGGAACACGGCGTGCGTCCTCCGGATCGGCGTCCCGGCGGGGCATGGGGCCCGCCGGCGGCCGAACCATGCGCCAGGCCCGCATGGCGGCCAAGACCCATCCTCGCAGGCGCGTGATGTCGGTCACCGCCCCCCGGGGCCAGGGCCTTCCGCGACGACGACCGGCTCGAGCAGGCTCTCCGCCTCGCGCTTCAGCCGCAGGTAGGACCGCAGCGAGAAGGGCAGCATCCCGAGATAGACGATGCCAGCCATGGCGAGCGCCGCCCAGGGCTCCGCCAGCAGGAGCGCGACAAAGAGGCCGGTGCCCACCAGCAGCGGCAGCACGTAGTCGCGCGGCACCTTGAAGTTCTTGAAGGACCAGGTCGGCAGCGTGCTGACCATCAGCCCCGCCACGAGCACGAGCACGGTCCCGACCAGCGCCGGATGCCGTGCCGCGGCGGCCAATCCCGTCCACCCCGCCTCGTCGAACCAGAGGCCGAGGAACAGCGGAAACAGCGCGCAGCCCGCACCCGCCGGCGCCGGCACGCCCGTGAAGAAGTTGTAGGTATAGGCCGGCTTCACCACCGCCTTGGAATCGAGCGCCGCATTGAAGCGCGCGAGCCTGAGCGCCGCGCAGACCGCGAGCAGAAGGCAGGGCGCGAAGCCGAGCGCCCGATAGTCGTGCATGGTCCAGAGATAGAGGATGAAGGCGGGCGCCACGCCGAAGCAGAGGAAATCGGACAGGCTGTCGAATTCCGCCCCGAAGCGCGACGTCGCCCGCAGCATCCGCGCGAGCCGGCCGTCCAGCCCGTCGATCACGCCGGCGACCACGATCAGCACGGCCGCCATCTGGAAGCGCCCCTCGAGGGCGAAGCGGATCGCGACCAGCCCGCAGCAGAGGCCGAGCATCGTCATGATGTTCGGGATCAGGCGGTTGAAGGACTGGCCCTCGAAGCGCGGGCGCGTGCGCGGGCGGAAGCGGCGCCTGAGGCGGCGGACGCGGCTTTCCGCCTCGTTGCCCGTCATGGCGTGCCGAGGTCGGCGAGAACGGTCTCGCCGCCGATCATCGTCTGGCCGACGCTGACCACGGGCTGCACGCCCTCGGGCAGGTAGACGTCGGTGCGGCTGCCGAAGCGGATGATGCCGAAGCGCTCGCCCGCCTGCACGACGTCGCCCACCTTCGCGTCCGAGAGAATCCGCCGCGCGACAAGCCCCGCGATCTGCACCACCGCGAGGTCGCGCCCGTCGGGCAGCGCCAGCGCGATGGCGTTGCGCTCGTTCTCCTCGCTCGCCTTGTCGAGGTTGGCGGACAGGAACTTGCCGTGCCGGTAGGCGACGCGCGAGACGGTGCCGTCCACCGGCATCCGGTTCACGTGCACGTCCAGCACCGACAGGAAGATCGCGACGCGCCAGCGCGGCGCGGGGCCGAGGCCGAGTTCCTCGGGCGGGACCGCCGGCGCGACGCTGACCACCTTGCCGTCGGCCGGCGCGATCACGAGGCCCGGCCGCCCCGGCGCCACCCGTTCCGGGTCGCGGAAGAAATAGAGGCAGAAGAGCGTGAACAGCAGGCCCAGCCAGAACAGCCAGTCGCCGAGCAGCACGAGGCCGAGCAGCATCGCCGCGCCGCCCCCGATGAGGAAGGGACGCCCGGCCGGATGCGGCGGGGCGAGCACGAGACGCAGGCTGTGTCCGAGGGCCATGATGGGCGCGGTTATGGTGCGTTCACCCTTCGCGGGCAAGGTTGCCGCCCATGGAGACGCTCCGCCTCGGCCCCTTCGACGTCACCCCGGACGGCGCGCTGGCGCCGCGCCGCGCACAGGACCCGCCCGCGCTCCGCTTCGCGTGGCGCGGCCGCGCCTGCCTGGCCGAGCTGGGGCCGGGGGGCGTGCGGATCGCCGCGGATGCGGGGCGCATCCCCTCCTCAGCCGATCCGGGGGCCGACCGGCGCCGCGCCTTCGCCGCCGCCGCGGGCCTGCCGGGGCGGCTGCCCGCGGGCTGGCGCGCGAGGCTGACGCCAGACCATCGCATCCGCCTGGAGGCCTCGGCACCGATGGCGGCGCCACCGGGCGCGACCGCGCTGGTGGCGGCGCTGGTGCGCTTCGTGCTGGCGCTCGACCCCTATCTCGACAGCCTCGAGGCCGAAGGCGCCAGGCCCCCCGCCGCCGTCGCCTGAGCCGGGGTCACGCCAGGACCCAGGCCAGCGCCAACGCCGGCGCCGCGGCGAGCGGCGGCCCGGCCCAGCGCCCGATCCGCCGCGGCAGGCGCGCGGCAAGCACGGGGCCCGCGAACAGGGCCAGCGCCGGCGCCGCCGCGGCGGCAACATCGGCCGGCGCGCCGCGCGCCAGCACCGGCACCGCCGCCAGCGCCGCCAGCGCCAGCGCGAACGGCATCCGGGACGCCGGCCCCGCCGCCCCGCGCGCCAGCGCCGCGGCCCCGATGGCCGCCAACCCCGCGAACGCCAGCGCAAGATAGGGCCCGCGCGCCGCCGCGAGGCCGAGCCCGAGCGCCAGCGCCGCCCAGGCCGAGGCCATCGGCCAGGCGCCGGCGCCGCGCCACCAGGCGACCACCATCCCCGCCAGCACCGCCGCCATGGCCGCCGCGCCACGCAACAGGTCCTGCGGATGCATGGGCGCGCCCGCAAGCCACCAGGCGCCGCCGATCAGGCCCGCCGCCACGCCGAACGCTGCGACGGGGCGCGGGCGTGCCGAGGCCACCGCGCCGGCCAGAAGGCCGATCGCGACCAGCGCCGGCAGGCGTTCGAGCAATTGCCGCGGCGACGCCAGCGTGACGCCGAGCACCGCGACGAAGCCCGCGAGCAGCCCGACGCCCGCCGCCGCGGCCAGCACGCGCGGCCGGCCCGCCAGCCGCGCGGCCAGCGCCCAGGCGAGCGCCGCCGCGGCGGCGACCAGCGCCCCCCTGGCGAAAGGCGGAACGGCGTCCCATCCCGGAAGTGTCATGCGGCCCCCGCTTCGCGCGGCGCGCCGCCCCATGGCAGGCTGCGGCGAACCGAGGAGTGCACAGATGGCGGAAAAGACGGTGCCGGTGAAGGTCTGGGACGGCTGGGTGCGGCTGTTCCACTGGGGGGCGGCGGGCTGCGTCCTGGTGTCCTTCCTCAGCGCGAAATCGGGCGCCTGGAACCTCCACTACATGTCGGGCTACACGCTGCTGACGCTCGTGGCCTTCCGGATCGCGTGGGGCCTGGTCGGCTCGCGCAACGCCCGCTTCGCGACCTTCCTGCGCGGCCCGGGCACCGCGGTCCGTCAGATCATGAAGTTCCGCCGGGTCGAGCCCGACACCGAGACGACGCACAACGCCGCCGGCGCCTGGATGGTCGTGCTGCTGCTCGGCCTGCTGCTGGCGCAGGCGACGAGCGGCCTGTTTGCGAACCACGATGTCGGCTTCACCTATTCGCAGCACGGGCCGTTGGCGAACGCCGTGAGCGAGGCGACCTCGGAACGCATGACGACGCTGCATGTCACGCTGATCGACTGGCTGCTCATCGCCGTGCTGGTGCACGTGCTGGCGGTGGTGTCCTACCGCCTGGTCAAGGGGCAGGACCTGGTGGTGCCGATGGTGACCGGGACGAAGGCCCTGCCCGCCAGCGTGGCGCAGGCGCCGCGCCATGCCCCGGCGCTGCTCGGCGTGGTGCTGCTTGCCGCCGCGGTCGCCGGGGTCTGGTACGTCACGCGCCTCGGCTGAGGCGCGTGACAGGAAGGCTCAGCGCGCCGCGGCCCGGTAGCCGCGATGGCAGGCGGCGCAGCCGGCCCCGACCTGGTTGAACGCGGCGGCGGTCGCCGCGACATCGCCCGAGGCGGCGGCGCTGCGCAGGACGGCAAGCGCCCCGACGATGTTCGTGCGGGCGGCTTCGAAGCCGGCGGGGTCCGACCAGATGGCGGGCAGGGCGCGCGTCTGGCCGGTGCCGCTCCCAACAGGATAGAGCGCCTGCAGGTCGCGATAGAATCCGGTGATGGTGTCGACGCGTTCGACAATCGGCCGCGTGTCGCCGCGCGCATCAATCACGGCCTTGATCGCTTCCATCTGCCGCCCTTCGGCGCGCATACCTTCACGGCGCGCCGTGATCACGTCCTGCGCGATCGCGGTACTGGCCACGCCGAGCGCGGCACATGCGGCTCCAGCCAGAATCCAAGCCTTCATGAATGGTCCCTTGCCCGTGGCCGCCTGCGCGATTGCCGCGGCCGTTGCGCGCGCAGCCTGTACCACACGCGCCGCGATGACCCGTGACAAAGTCGCGAGCAGGCGGTCTTGCAGGCCAGGGGGCGGGCCGCTATACGGCGCCGTTCCCAGCGGCGGCCCGGTGCCGGAGTGTAGCTCAGCCTGGTAGAGCACTGTGTTCGGGACGCAGGGGCCGGAGGTTCGAATCCTCTCACTCCGACCATGGTCCGCCGCGATCGGCGAAAGGTCCCCTGGTGCGCCAGGGGGCCTTTTTCGTTCTTGTCCGGCCGCGCCGGCGTTCCCGGCCTTCGCGGGCCCGCCGCCCCGTCAGCGGCCACCCAGCGAGAAGCGCCAGAGGATGCCGCCGGTCAGCCGCCAGGATTCGATGCGGTTGGCGCCCGACGGGACCGAATAGGTCGCGTCCACGCGCAGCGCGATGTCGTGCGTGACATGGATCTCGCCACCCACGCCGAAGGCGGGCACGAGCGTCCAGTCGGCGCCGTCCTGGCCGCCCGTGGACTGGAAGCTCTGGCGCGGCACCGTCAGGCCGGCGCGGAAATAGACCATCCCGTCACGCGCCGGCGCATAGCCGATGCGTCCGTAGACGCCGAACTCGTTGCGCAGCCGCGCCCGGTACTCGACGCCGAGCGCGTTCAGTCGGCTCGTGACGTTGTAGGGCACGATCGCCTCACCCTCGATGCCGAGGTAGGCGCGCTCGGTCACGAGGCGCCCCCAGCCGGCCCGTGCGCCGAAGATGAAGCCGTCGCCGCCCTGGTCGACGAAGACGGCGCCGGGGCTGGTGGCGGTCGCGGGGATGGTGACGGTCGAATCGAGGATGGCCTCGCCGCCGAAGATGCCGATGTGGAAGCCACCGAGCCGGTCCTCCTGCGCCGCCGCAGGCCCTGCGAGACCGATGACGGTCGCGAGGATGGCCAGCCTGCCGTAAACCATTCGTTCAGGGTTCCGTGGCACAATCGTCTCTCCAATTGATACGATGTGTTAATTGGAGAGAATTTTCTTAATTTTCAGTTAACGCGCGGCAGCACGAACGCGTGACCTCGGGCATGCGGCCATGCGGCAGGCCCCGGTGCCGGACATGCCGCCCCAACGGCCCCGCATGCCGATGCGCCGCGCCCCGGGACCTTTGTCCCCGTCCGGCGCGGCGGCGCCCGCCCTATCGCGTCGCCCAGACCATCAGCCGCTTCGCCGGCCAGACCCACGCGATGCCGGCGACGGCGAAGAACACCAGCTCGAGGGTCCAGTGCAGCGACCGCACATGGTCGGCCACCAGCAGCACGACCACGACGTAGAGGACGAAGCCGGCAATGCCGGCGAGGGCAGCAAGAGCGGAGCGGGACATGACGCTTCATCTGCGGCGTCCCGCACGCCGCGCCAAGCCCCGTCAGCAGCGATGGACATCCCGGATGTCAGTCTTCTATCCTGCCACCAGGAAGGCTAGCGAACTGCCGGCCCGCCCGCGCCTCGTCCGGCATGGGCGACCACCCTCCTGAAAAAAGACCGGCAGCGACCAGACGTGACGACCGACACCAGCGACCTCAAGGCCCATATCCGCGGGATTCCGGATTTCCCGAAGCCCGGCATCCTGTTCTACGACATCTCGACCCTGCTCCGGCACGGGCCGGCCTGGCGGACCGCGATGGCCCGGCTGGCCGACGCGATCCGGCCGCACAAGCCCGATCTCCTGGCCGGCATCGAGAGCCGCGGCTTCCTCGTCGCGGCGCCTCTCGCGCTCGAACTTGGCCTTGGCTTCATCATGCTGCGCAAGCCGAGGAAACTCCCGGGCCTGACCATCGGCCTGAACTACGCGCTGGAATACGGCACCGACCGCATCGAGATGCAGGCGGATGCGGTGCAGAAGGGCCAGAGGGTCGTGCTCCTCGATGACCTGCTCGCGACGGGCGGGACCATGGCGGCGGGCATTTCCCTGCTGCGCCAGTCGGGGGCCGAGGTGCCGTGCGCGGCCGCGCTGATCGAGCTGACCTTCCTCGGCGGAAGGAAACGTCTCGATGTCCCGTTCGAAGCTCTCGTCGCCTACGACGAATAGCGTCGAGGCGCAGTCCCCGGCGCCGTTCCGCGATGCGCTGGCGGCGGCGGTCGCAGCGGCGCCGACCGGTATCGTGGTGTCGGACCCGAACCGGCCCGATTGCCCGATCGTCTATGCCAACCCGGCCTTCTTCCGCATCACCGGCTACGGGCCGGCCGAGGTGATCGGGCGCAACTGCCGCTTCCTCCAGGGACCGGGCACGGACGTGGCGCATGTGCACGCGATCCGCCGCGCGATCGCCGAGCGCCGCCCGCTCGACATCGAGATCGTGAACTACCGCCGTGACGGCGGCCGCTTCGTCAACGAGCTGCACATCTCCCCGGTCTTCGCCGCGGACGGGCAGCTGCAGTACTTCCTCGGCATCCAGCACGACGTGACGGCGCGCGTGCGCCTCGCGCAGGCGACGCAGCGCGCGCGCCGCCAGGCCGAGCGCGCGAGCGCCGAGAAAAGCGACTTCCTCGCCTTCATGAGCCACGAGATCAGGACGCCGATGAACGGCGTCATGGGCACCGTCTCGCTGCTGCTCGACACCGGCCTCGACGCCGAGCAGCGCGCCTATGCCGAGACCGCGCGCCGCTGCGGGGAGACGCTGCTCTTGACCATCAACGAGATGCTCGACCTCAGCCGGATCGAGGCCGGGCGCCTCGAGCTGGAGGCGATCCCCTTCGACCTCGCCCGGCCGGTGACCGAGGTGCTCGACCTGCTCGGCCCCGCGGCCGCCGAGAAGGGCATCCGCCTGTCGGCCAGCATCGAGCCGCTGCTGCCCGCCCGGGTGGTGGGGGACCCGCAGCGGCTGCGCCAGGTGCTGCTGAACCTGGCCGACAACGCGGTGAAGTTCACCTCCTCAGGCGGCGTCGGCATCCGGGTCGAGCGGTCGGAGGAAGACGGGCGCATCCGCTTCGCCGTCGCCGATACCGGCATCGGCATCCCGCCCGAGGTGCAGCGCGGGCTGTTCCGCCGCTTCGCGCAGGGCGGCACGGACACGTCGCGACGCTTCGGCGGATCGGGCCTCGGGCTCATGATCTGCAAGCAGCTGGTCGCGCTGATGGGTGGGCGCATCGGCCTCGCTTCCACGCCGGGCAAGGGCTCGGTCTTCGCGTTCGACATCGCGCTCGCGCCCGTGTCGGATTCGGGCCGTCCGCCGGGGACGCTGCTGCCGGCGCCGGCCGCGGCGGTGCCGCGCGCGACGTCCGGCGCGCGCGGGCGGATCCTGCTGGCCGAGGATGGCGAGGCGAACCAGCTCGTCGCCGCCGCCATCCTGCGCAAGGCGGGCTACGCCGTGGACCTGGCGCGCGACGGGGAGGAGGCGCTCGGCGCCGCGCGCACCGCCGCCTACGACCTGATCCTGATGGATGTGCGGATGCCGCGCATGGACGGCTTCGCCGCCACCGCCGCGATCCGCGGCCTCGCGGGCGCGGCCGGGCGCGTGCCCATCATCGCCATGACGGCGGCGGCGCTGGCGGGCGACCGGGAGAAATGCCTGGCGGCCGGGATGGATGGGCACCTGCCCAAGCCGATGGACCGCACCATGCTGCTCGGCGCGGTGGCCGAGGTGCTGGACGCGCGCCCGCGCCGCCCGCGCGCCGTGGCCCCGGCGGTGGAGCCGCACGCGGCGCCGGCGCTACTCGACCACACGACGCTTGACGAATTGCGGAGCGCGGTTGGCCCCGGGCGCCTGCCGCGACTGATCGGCGTCTTTGCCGAGGAGACGCGCGCGCGCCTCGCGCGGCTGGCGGCAACGCACGACCTGGCCGCGATCGAGGAGGAGGCGCATGGCCTGAAGTCGGCCGCGGGCACCTTCGGCGCCGCGGCGCTGCGCGAGGCCGCCGCCGCGCTCGAGGCCGCCTGCGTGGCGGGCGAGGCGCGCACCGCCCTTGCGCTGCGCGACAGCCTGCCGGTGCTGGTGGAACGAAGCCTCGCCGCCTATCCGGTCAGGCTCTCGGGCGGCCTGTAGTGCGCCTCAGCGGAACAGGCCGATGCGAAGGCCGAGCCGCCAGATCGGCCCGACCAGCAGGTTGCACAGCACGGTGCGGACCAGGTGGAAGCCCAGCACCAGCGGCACCGCGAGGTCGAGCGCCTTGGCCGTCACCGCCATCTCCGGCATGCCGCCCGGCGCCATGCCGAGCGAAACGGCGACGGGCGGGAGGCCCGAGACGAGGCCGAGCACCACGCCGAGGACCGCGAGCAACGCCGAGATGGCGAGCGCCGAGACGAGGGCGGCCAGCGCCTGCCTCCGCGGCCCGCCGCCCAGCGCCTGCGGCGTGAGCCGCATCCCGAGGCTCGCCCCCATCGCGACCTGCGCCGCATCGACCAGCCAACGCGGCACGGAGGAGGGCAGCGCACCGAAGCCCGACAGCGCCATCGCCAGCAGGCAAGGCGCCAGCATCGCCGCATTGGCGAGCCCGACCTTGCCGCCCAGGAAGGCCACCACCGCCCCGCCGGCCAGCATCAGCGCGAGCCCGCCCCAGGCGAGCGGCGGCAGGTCCGCCGTGAACGCCGCGTCGCGCGCGCCCGTCGCGAACACCGCGATGACCGGCGGGAATATCAGCACGACGGCCGCCATGCGCAGCGTCTGCGCGAGCGTCACCGCCGGCACGCCCGCGCCCGCGCGCTGCGCCAGCACGGCCATGGTCATGATGCCGCCGGGAATGGCGGCGTAGTAGGCCGTCCGCAGGTCCACCCGCGCGATGCGCCGATAGAGCGGCAGCACCGCGATGCCGGCCAGGATGGCGCCGAGCCCGCCCACCAGGATGACCGGCAGCGCGCCCGCGACCGCGGCCACGACGGGTGCGGTGAAGGTCTGCCCGAGGCCGAGGCCGAGCACCACGAGGCCCGCCGGCCGCACCCAGTCCGGCACAGCCGCCACGCCGCGCCAGCCGAGATAGGCCGAGGCCAGCATCGCGCCGACCATCCAGCCGAGCGGGAAGCCCGCGGCGCTCAGCAGCGCGCCCGCCATCACCGCGAGCAGCGCGGTGCGGAGATAGGCGTCGGGTGGTGGGGGAGAGGTCCGGGGCACGATGGTCGCGGCAGAATCGCCCGCCGGGGCCGGCAGGTCAAAGCGGGCACGCTTCAACCCTTCCTTCACGTCCGTCTCGGATGATGCGGATGGAGCCAAAGCCATGACCGCCGACCTTGCCCTTTCCATCCGCGGCCTCGCCGAACCCACGCGCACCGTGCCGCGCGCCACGCCGCCGGTGCGCGACGAGGGCGAGGCCATCCCCCCGCCGGCACCCATGACGCCCAATCCGCGCCTGCGGCTGGACGGCACGCTCGGGATGGTCGTGATCGAGTTCCGCGATTCGGTCGGCGATGTCGCGAACACCATCCCTTCGCCGCGGCAGATCGCCGCCTACCGGGCGGCGGTCGTGGCCGATGCGCCGGCGCCGGCCGGGCTGCGGCTCGACGGCTCATCAGCGGTGGAACGGCAGGCGCCGCCGGAACTGCCCGAGCCGCAACGCCCTCTGCCAGGGCGAGAGGCGGGCAGCAACCAGGCCTGACCGCGCCGCGGCGCGACCCTCAGGCGCGCCCAGCAAGCCCGGCGGCGACCTGGTCGTTCACCTCGATGAGGAAGGCGAGGTCAGGATCCATCCCGTCCATTTCCCGCTGTACCGCGCGGCCGAGCGAGACCAGCCCCGCGCGCACCGGCGGCGGCAGGCGGTTCGACGGATCGGTGAGCGCGGTCTCGACCGCGAGCCAGAGGCGGCGGTTGTCGGCGACGGCGCGCATCCGCGCGGGCCCTTCCTGCGCCACGGCCGCGCGCAGCCCGCCGGTCACGCGGCGGAACACGTCGGCTTCCTGTTCGCGGGGGTCGAGCGCGGCGCGCGTCGCGCCATAGGCACGGGCGATGTCGGCAAGCGTCACGGCTGGTCGTCCTCCACGGTCGCCGCACCGGGCGGCAGCACGCCCATCACCACGTCCTCGTGGCGCATGACGCGGCGCACGAGCTTGAGCGCGGTGTAGCACTCGTCGGCCTCCGCCGCGGACAGCGCGCGGTCCAGCAGGTCGCGCGCGAGGACGGAGGTGGTCGCGGCCTGGAAGTCGGCGATCAGCGCGCGCGCGGCCGTCAGCCCCCCCTCGCGTTCGTCCTCGTCGCCGATATACGCGGTCTGCAGCGCGAAATAGATGCGGCGGGCCGGCGTGCTGGCGCCCTCGGGCGTCATCAGCTGCTTGCCGAAGAGGAAGCGCGCCTTGGCGGTCAGCTCGATCCGCGCGCGGTTGCGGAACCTGATCGGCGCGCCGTTGACAACCATGAGGTCGCCCTGGCGGAGTTCGAGCACAAGCGTGGACATCCTGTCCTCCCGGCGATGCAGGGGATGGCGCGGCGCCGGCCGGGGGAAGGCCGGCGCCGCGACCGGGAGATCAGCGGAAGAGGCTCAGCAGGGTCTGCGGGGCCTGGTTCGCGATGGACAGCGCCTGGGTGCCCAGCTGCTGGCGGATCTGCAGCGACTGCAGCCGCGCCGATTCCTTCGCGAGGTCGGCGTCGATCAGCGAGCCGAGGCCCGCTTCCAGCGCATCGGCCTTGTCCTTGTTGTAGGCGATCTGGTTGTCGAGGTAGCGGCTGTCGCTGCCGAAGGTGTTCAGCGCATTGCTGAGCGCCGTCTGGATCGTCTCGAAGTCGCCGCCGGAGCCGAGCGCCGCCTGCGCGCCGGCGGCGTCCGTCGGCGCCGCCGCGACGACCAGCGTGCCGGCGCCATCGACCGCCGTCAGCGTGTAGGTCGTGCCGGTCTCGTTGCGCGTTGTCGCGATGTCGCCGCCCTCGGGCGCCGTGGTCGAGAGCAGCGTACGGCCGTTGTAGGTGGCGTCGGTGATGAAGTTCTCGATCTGCGTGCGGAGCGCCGTGTACTGGCTCTCGTACTGCGCGCGCTGGTCGGCGTTCAGCGTGTCGTCGGCCAGGCGCACCAGCGTCTCGCGCACCTTGACCATGGTCTCGGAGACCTTGGTCAGGCCGGCCAGCGCGGTGTCCAGGATTCCCTTCGTGCCGCCCAGCTGCTCGTTCGCGGCATTGAGGCCCGCGA
Organism: Roseomonas sp. HF4; assembly: GCF_005222755.1. GTDB lineage: Bacteria > Pseudomonadota > Alphaproteobacteria > Acetobacterales > Acetobacteraceae > Neoroseomonas. The sequence continues at coordinate 206,213 of NZ_STGD01000003.1, read as the reverse complement.
CGTCGGCGCGCACCGACTGCGCGACGGCGAAGGCCGCGCCGTCGTCCTTGGCGTCGTTCACGCGGAAGCCGGTCGAGATCCGCTTCTGCGTCATGTTCAGCCCCTCATTCGTGCGATTGAGGGATTGCAGCGCCACCATGGCGCCGAGATTGGTGTTGACGGAATTGAGCGACATACGGGGTCTTCCCCTGGATCCGTTGGTCCCCGCGGTCCTGACCGGACCGGGAACCGGGTTGCGCGCCGCATCTTGCGGTGTCGCCGGCAGGATGCCCCGGCCGCGGTTAATCGAGCCTGAATGCGGGCCATGGGAACCGCGCCGTCGCTACAGGAAGCGCGTGAGCGTCAGGCCCGCGGCGATCGAGATCGCGCGGTAGGACGCCTCGAGCTGTGTCTGGGTCGCCTGCAGGCGGCTGATCGTCTCGGCCATGTCCACCTCCTCGATCCCCGCATGCTGGCCCGAGAGCGTGACCGTGACATCGGCGTGCCGGCGCGCGGTCGCCTCCAGTCGTTCCTCGGTCGCGCCCAGCGCGCCGCGCTCCACCCCGAGCGCGTCGAGCGCGCTTCGCATGCCGTCGCGCACGGTCGCGACCAGGTCCGTGAAGTCGGCGCCGAGCGCCGCCTGCGACGGGTCGAGCGCGGCCAGCGTGGCCAGCCCGCGCAGGATATCGCGCGACCAGGCCCCCGTCGTCTCCCCCGTGCTGGCCGCGGCGGCGTTGCGGTTGGCGAAAAGCCCGTAGGCGACGCGCTCCCCCTCGGCCGAAGGCACGGCACGGCGAGGTTCGGCAAGCCCCTGCGCCGGGTCCGAGACGAAGGCCGAGAACGGCGTGGTGCCCGCCGCATCCGACTGCGCGGCGGCGAGCGTCGCGGCCGCGACCGCCGCCGCATTGCCGCCTCCGAGCCCGGCCACCGCGGCGGCGATGTCGGCCGCCATGCCGCCGGCGGCGATGCCCTCGGCGTCCGGGATCGGCGGATTGGCGCTGTCGGTGCCGCCGAAGATGTATTCGCCCGCGTGGCGCTCGTTCATCAGGGTCGCGAATTCCGCCATGGCGGCGCGCGCCTCGGCCGCCACGGCCGCGATGCGCACGCCGCTCGTGCCGTCCAGGCGGATCGCCTCCTGGTAGAAGCGCGTCGCGATCGCCTCCATGCGGCCGAGCGTGTTCTGCGCCACCGAGGTATGCGCCAGCGCGCGGGAGATGGTGCCCTGCCAGGTGTCCCGGCGCCCGATCTCGGCGCGCAGGTCGACCGCGCGCCGCGCCTCGGGCGCGATGTCGCCATAGCGCGGCCCCTTCCGCCCGTCCGAGACCTGGCGCGTCAGCACGTCGAGCCTGGCGCGCAGCGCCGCCGCCCCCGCGTCGAGCCCGCCGATGCGACCGATCGTCGTCATCCTCAGCGCACCGAGGCCAGCAGCTGGTCCCACATCGCCTGCACGGTGCTCATCACGCGCGCATTGGCGGCATAGGCGTTCTGCAGCGTCACCATCGCGGCCATCTCCGTGTCGACGTCAACGCCCGAGCGCGCGGCGAAGCGCGCCTCGAGCCCCTGCATCAACGCGCGCGTGCCATCCAGCGCCGCGGCGGCCGCCGCGCGGTCGGCGGTGTGCGCCGCGGTCAGCAGACCGGCATAGCCCTCGAGCGTCGGCGGCGCGCCGAAGGGGGAGGACAGCGTCCCGTCCGGCCCGAGCCCGCCGGTCGGGATGGCGCCCCAGGCGACGCCCGGCTGCGCGTTCGCGCCGAAGGCGAAGTCGAGCACGCGGTCGAGCAGCGTCACGAACCCCGCCGGCCCGCCCGGCGGATTGGTCGTGAAGGCGGAAGGCCCGGCCGGATCCCCCGCCACATCGTGCGTGCCGTCGCGCAGCAGCGCGGGATTGGCGGCGACGGCGGCATTGACGCGGATCGTGCCGGCGAAGCCCACCATGGCGCCGCCGGCATAGGGCTGCGTGACGTCGGGCACCGCGCCCGCGGCATCGGTGAACAGCCGCAGCCCCTGCCCTTCGAGCCGTCCGGCGAGATGCGCGGCCGCGAGGTCGGCCTCGGCCTGGTAGCGCGGCAGCGTCTGGTCGCGCAGCGCCACGTATTCCGCGAGCCGCCCGCCCGCCAGTGCCTGCGTCACGTCCTGCCCGCCCAGCATGATGCCGGGGATGGTGCCGCCGGCGCCGTGGAAGGCGGTGGGCCCCAGGATGGCATCGGCGGTCGAGAAGGCATCACGCTTCGGGTCGAGCGGCAGCACCATGCCGCCGCGCGCGACCAGCACGAGCCCGCCATCCTCGCGCTTCAGCGCCCGCACCTCGAGGCTTTCCGACAGGCGCGCGATGGCGTTGTCACGCTTGTCCTCGAGCGCGGCGGCGCTGCCCGTGAGCGCCACCTGCTCGCGGATCTCGATGGTCAGCGCCGCGATCTCGCGCAGCGTCGCGTTGATGGCCGAGACCTCGGTGACGATGCCGTCCTGCGCCTGCTGGCGGGCCTTCACGATGGCGGCCGAAATCTCGTTCAGGCGCGTCGCCAGCGCGTCGGCCTGCATCACCAGGCCTGCCTGGCGGCCGGCCTCGGCGGGGTCGGCGCGCAGATCCTCGAAGCCGGTGTGCAGCGCCGCCGCCAGGTCGCCGAGGCCATCCCCGGCCTCGGGGCTGCCATGCGCCGCCTCGATGCCGCGGAGCAGCGCGAGCCGCGCCTCGGCCGCCGCGGCGGCGGCACGCCGCGCATTGATCTCGCCGACCAGGGCTTCGTCGACCTCGCGCGTCGGCGGCAGGCTGCGCACGCCGATGCCGGTGCCGTCGCCGGCATCGGCGCGGCCGGCGACGGTCTTCTTCGTGTGCCCCGGCGTCTCGGCGTTGGCGACATCGTTCGCCGCGGCGGCCAGCGCGCGCTGCGTGTGCGCGAGGCCCGAGCGGGCGCTGAGCAGCGCGGCATCGAGGGACATGGCTTCGCTCCCCTACCCGTCGTGCCTCAGCGGCGCATGTTGATCGTGTCCTGCAGCATCTCGTCCGATGCCGTTACGATCCGGGTGTTGGCGGTATAGGCGCGCTGCGCCACGATCAGCTTCGAGAACTCCGCCGCGATATCGACGTTGGACCGTTCGATCGAGCCTATGGACAGCCGCCCCGATCCGTTGGACGCCGGGTCGGAGGTGCGCGCCTCCCCGCTCTCCAGCGTGCGCATGAAGGCCTGGCCGTCGAGGCGCTGCAGCGCGTCGGGCGCGTTGAAGGTCGTGACCGGCACGCGGCCGATGACGCGCGACTGGCCGTTGTCGTAGTTGATGGCGACGTCGCCGTTCTCGCGGATGCCGAGCGAGGAATAGGCGCCGAGCGGCACCCCGTCCTGCGCGAGGTTGCGCACCGTGTATTCGTCCCCGGCGTATTGCGTCACGCCGCGCGCCGCGCCGAAGGCGCCGACGTCGAGCGTGATGGCCTGCGGGCCCTGGCCGAAATCCGCCGTGAAGGCGATGGTCGCGGGTTCGCCCGCCACGGCGGCCGAGCCGCTCAGCGTGCCGGACGCATTGGCGAAGTCGCCCACCGTGCCGTCGGCGACCGGCACCGGGGCCGCCTGGCCGAACAGCACGTCGATCGTACCGAGCGAACCGCCCGCGCCCGCCGCAGAGATGTCGAGCGTCCAGGTGTTCAGCGCCGCCGGCGTCCAGGTCAGCGTCATGGGCTGCAGCGCGCCGAGGGTGTCGTAGACATTGAATTGCGTCGAGACCGGCACGGTACCGGTTGCCGGCAGGTTGGCCGAGAGCTCGATCGAGCCGGTCGCGATCGGGTTGAACACCAGGTCGCTGACGCGGATCGGCTGGATGCGGGTGCGGTCGGGCTCGCCGGCCGCGTCCGCCGCCCAGCCCTGCAGGAAGTAGCCGGCGCCGTTGACCATGTAGCCGCTGCGGTCAAGCTGGAAGTCGCCGGCGCGGGTGAAGAACTGCCGTTCGTCGAAAGTCACCTGGCCGTTCGCCGAGCCCGTCGGCAACGCCACCGAGAAGAAGCCCTGCCCGGCGATGGCGAGGGCGAGCGGATTCTCCGACTGCTCGATCGTGCCCTGCACCGTGTTCGTGTAGTCGGGCCGCGCCACGACCGAGCCCGGCCGGTGCACCTGCAGGGTGCTGTCGGTCAGGTATGAGACGAAGTTCGTGTCGGTGCGCTTGAAGCCCGCCGTCTGGCTGTTGGCGACATTGTCCGAGACATGGCCGAGCGCGCGCGCCTGGGCGGTCAGGCCGCTGATGGCGGTGGTCATGGAACCGAACAGGGACATCGGGGTCTCCGGGATGGGCGGGCATGGACGGGGGTCCGCCGTCGACAGCGCAACCCCCGTGCCAGGGCCTGGCGGTCCCGGACCGGGCGCAGCCTGCCCAGGGGCGGCAGAAGCTTCCCCATGCCCGGCATGAAATGCCCGCACCTACGGCCCCGCGAATGGCGCGCGCCTTGCTGCCTGCCTCGGGCGCGGCCGGCAGCGACGGCCCGCAACAGAAGGGCCGCCTGCCAATGGACGCCATCGCCGCCACGCCGCCGGTGCCTGCCGCCACCGCCTTGCCCGAGGCCCCTGCCCTGGCGCCGGGGCAGGCCTTCGCCGCAGTGCTGGCGCGCGCCGCCACGCCCGGCCCGCTGGCCGGGGCGGCGGCCGCGCCGGGTCTCGCCACGCCGGGTCTCGCCATGCCGGAACCGGCCGCGACCGCCCTGCCCCCTCGAACACCGCCCATCGAACCGTCCGTGACCGACGCGGGCGACATCCCGGCGGTACCGCTGGCGATGCCGCAGGCGCTGCCCTCCGCCACCACAGGTGTCGCGGACCCCGTCGATGCCGCATCGCCTGGGCCCAAGGCCGCCCCGACCGCGGATTGGGCGGACGAGGATCCGCCGGCACGGCCAGACGCAGGACCCGGGCACGTGAAGCCCGACCCGCCGCCCCTGCCGCAGCCAGCCGACGTGACGGCGCCCTTGCCGCCCCAGGGCGTGCGCGGCCCGGGTGGCACGGAATCGTCGCAGACCTCGGACCCGGCGGGCGCGACTGGCCCCGACCAGCCCGCGCAACTCGCGCGGATCGATGCAGGGGTCGTCGCGCCGCCCGGGGCGCCACGACCCGCCGCCATGCCCCTTTCCGCTGGCGAGCCTGTCGAACGCCAGCGCGGCATCGGCGCCCGGCACGGACCCGCCGCGGCGGCGCGCGCACGGACCGCAGCGCCCCCCGGTGCCGGACCGCCCCCGGAGCCGGGACCCGGGCCGACCCTGGCCTGGCCCGCAGCCCCGGCCGCGCGGCCGACGCCCGTGGGCGACCCGCCGGTCGCAGCAGTCCCGAACCTCATCGCGGCCCCGCCGCCCGCCGAGCGCCGTGCGGTCGCCGCACCGGGCTCGGACAGCGCGACGGGAACGCCCGCCGCAGCCGCACCAGGCGCCACCCGACCGGACACCGGCGACGCCGCCGCGATGGCCGCGGCGGCGCCCCGCGGCCTCCCGCCCGCCGCGCCCGCGCGCCAGATCACGCCGGTGGTGGTCGCGATCGCCGTGGCGGGCGGCACCGCGCGGCTCAGCGTGACGCTCGAGCCGGCGGAACTCGGCCGCGTCGAGATCAGCGTCGAGGGCTCGGGCGCAGCCGCGCAGGTCCGGATCCTCGCCGAGCGACCGGAAACCCTTGCGCTGTTGCAGCGCGACCAGGCCGAGATCGAACGCAGCCTGACGCAGTCGGGCCTGGTGGCGGAGGGGCGTTCGCTCGCACTCGGCCTTGCCGGCCAGGGGCCGGGCTCGGGCTTCGGTCGCGACCGGCGCCGCGAGGGGACCGCCTCCGACGGCCGCGCGTCGCGCGGTGCCGCCGCCGGCCCGCCGGGCATCGCCGAGGCGCCGCCGCCACGCCGCGCGCTGTCGTTGCTCGACCTCGCCATCTGACACGGGAGACCCGTCATGTCCGGCTCGATCGCCGCCGCCACCGCCAGCGCCGCCTCCGCCGCCTCCGCCGCCTCCGGCAACACGCGGCTGGCCGGCGACTTCAACACCTTCCTGACGCTGCTCACGACGCAGTTGCAGAACCAGAGCCCGACCGATCCGCTCGACACCAACCAGCTGACAAACCAGCTCGTGCAGTTCGCCTCGGTCGAGCAGCAGATCGCGATGAACCAGAATCTCGGCCGGCTGATCTCGCTGCAGCAATCGGCGCAGCTGACCGCGGCCGCGCCGCTGATCGGCCGGCGCGCCGAGGTCGAGAGCGACCGGGTCACGCTCCAGGATGGTCGCGCCGAGGTCCGCCTGCCCGCGGCCGGCGCGGCGCGCACGGCCGAGATCGCGGTGCTCGATTCCGCCGGCCGGGTGCTCCGCCAGCAGGTCGCGTCGCTCGGCGCGGCGCCCTCGGGATGGACCTGGGACGGGCGGGATGCGACCGGGCGCAGCCTGCCCGACGGCGCCTACCGCGTGCAGGTCACGGGCCGCGGCGTGAACGGGGAAGCGGCGGCGCTGCCCTTCTCGGTCGCCGGGACCGTGACCGGCGCCGAACGGCAGGGGGATACGCTGCTGCTTTCGCTGGGCGCGCTCGGCGTCGGGTTCGACCGCCTGCGGCGGCTCCTCCCGGAATCCTGAATCCTGCGCGCGTGAGCGGTGCCGGGCGGCGCGGCACGCAGTGTTAACCGCGCCGAAACCTCAACCCGGCAAAGACTTCCTCCGTCAGCAGGGGGTGGCCTTCCGATGCGGCGCGGCGCGGCAGATGGGGCGTGGATGCGACGGGAGGCCATGCCGCGATGAGCGCCGTGCTCGAACAACTGCGGGCACTCGGCACCGTGCGGCTCGCGACGCTGGCTGGCGCGGCGATCGCGGTGCTCGGCCTGCTCGGATGGTTCGTGCTGCGGGCCGGGCAGCCGCCGATGGCGCTGCTGTACGCCGAGATGGACCCGCGCGACGCCGCGCAGGTCGTCGCGGCGCTGGAGGCGCAACGCGTGCCCCACCGGATCGAGGCCGGCGGGAGCCGCATCCTCGCACCCGAGGACCAGGTGCCGCGCCTGCGCCTCGTGCTGGCGCGGGAGGGCCTGCCGCGCGGCGGGTCGGTCGGCTACGAGATCTTCGACCGCTCCGAATCCCTGACGACGACGCCGTTCCAGCAGGACGTGAACCGGCTGCGCGCGCTGGAAGGCGAACTCGCGCGCTCGATCGGCAGCCTGGCCGGGGTGCGGACGGCGCGCGTGCATCTCGTGCTGCCGCGGCGGGAGGTCTTCTCGCGCGAGCGGGGGGAGGCGCAGGCCTCCGTCATGCTGACGATGCAGGGCGCGCAGCGGCTGGACCGTGAGGGCGTGCAGGCCGTGCTGCACCTGGTCGCGACGGCGGTCCCCGGGTTGCGGCCGCAGAACGTCTCGATCGTGGACAGCCGGGGGGCGCTGCTGGCGCGTGGCGGCCAGGCGCTGGCCGGACCGGCGGCCGCGCAGTCGCAGGAGGAGGTGCGCCGCGCGCAGGAACTGCGCATCGCCCGCGCGGTCGAGGAAATGCTGGAGCGCAGCCTCGGCCCCGGCCGCGTGCGCGCCGAGGCCACGGTCGAGATGGACTTCGACCGCGTGCAGACCACCGAGGAACGCTTCGACCCCGACAACCAGGTGCCGCGCAGCCAGCAGAGCGTGCAGGAGAGCAGCCGCGGCGCGGAGGCACAGCCGACCACCGTGCAGAACAACGTGCCGAACGCCGCGCCCGCGGGCGGCGGCGGCGCCGCCAGCCAGGAAAGCCGGCAGGAGGAGACGACGAACTTCGAGATCGGGCGCACCACGCGCAACACGGTGCGGGAGCATCCGGTGATGCGCCGCCAGTCGGTCGCGGTCCTTGTGGATGGCGTGTGGGAGCCGCAGCCGAGCGGCCCCGCCGCCTTCCGCGACCGCACGCCCGAGGAACTGCAGCGGATCTTGGCGCTGGTGCGCAGCGCCGTCGGCTTCAACGAGCAGCGCGGCGACGCGGTCGAGATCGTCTCGATGCGCTTCGCCGACCCGCCGGAGGCGCTGGGCGCAGCACCGGGCATGTTCGACCTCGCCTTCAGCAGCACCACCATCGCGCGGCTGATCGAGAGCGCGATCTTCGCCCTGGTGGCGCTGCTCGCGATCCTGCTGGTGGGCAAGCCCGCGGTCGGGCGGATCGTCGCCACCCTCGCGCCCCCGGCGACGGCGATCGCGGCGGGCGGCGGCGCGGCGGCGGTCGCGGGCGGCGCGAGCACGGCGGCGGCCCTGCCCGGCGATGCGGCGGATGCCCGCGCCCTCGAAGCAGCGCAGCGCGAGGACACGATGATCAGCATCGGCACGATCGAGGGCCAGATGCGCGCCTCCTCCATCAGCCGGATGCAGGAGCTCGTGGAGCAGCACCCCGAGGAAACGCTCAACGTCATGCGGCGCTGGATGACGCCGGAAGGAGCCTGAGCCCATGCCCGCGACGCTCAGCGGCGCCCAGAAAGCCGCGACCTTTATGCTCGCGATCGGCGAGGAACACGCCTCCCGCCTGTTCGCGAAGATGCATGAGGACGAGATCCGTGACCTCTCGGCCGCCATGGCCGGGCTCGGCTCCGTGCCTGCCAAGGTAGTGGAGGAGCTGTGCCAGGAATTCGCGGAGAACCTCGGCCGTACCGGCAGTCTCGTCGGATCCTGGGAAACGACGGAGCGGATGCTGCTGAAGACGCTGCCGCGGGAACGCGTCGCCCTCATCATGGACGAGATCCGCGGCCCCGCCGGCCGGACGATGTGGGACAAGCTCGGCAACGTGAACGAGGCGGTGCTCGCGAACTACCTCAAGAACGAATACCCGCAGACCGTGGCCGTCGTGCTGTCCAAGGTGAAGCCGGACCACGCGGCGCGCGTCCTCTCGCTGCTGCCCGAAGGCTTCGCGATGGAGGTCGTGATGCGCATGCTCCGCATGGAGACCGTGCAGAAAGAGGCGTTGGACGGCGTCGAGAAGACGCTGAAGGCCGAGTTCATGTCGAACCTGGCGCGCGCGCAGCGGCGCGACGCGCACGAGATGATGGCCGAGATCTTCAACAACCTCGACCGCCAGTCGGAAACCCGCATCCTGGCGGCGCTCGAGGAACGCAACCGCGACGCGGCCGAGCGCATCCGCGGCCTCATGTTCACCTTCGACGACCTCGCGCGCCTCGACAGCGCGGGGGTGCAGGTGCTGATGCGCGCGGCGCCCAAGGAACAGCTCGTCCTGGCGCTGAAGGGCGCATCCGAGGCGCTGCGCGACATGTTCATCAAGAACATGAGCGAGCGCGCGGCGAAGATGCTGAAGGAGGACCTGGCCAATCTCGGCCCGGTCAAGCTGCGCGACGTCGACGAGGCGCAGGCCGCGATCGTGCTGATGGCGAAGGACCTGGCCGCGCAGGGCCAGATCCAGATGCAGGACGGCCGCGAGGACGAGATGGTGTACTGACATGTCCGACGCCTTCACCCCGGCCGCGCGCACCGCCCGGGCGGCGGATTTCGCGCCCACCTTCCTGATCGCCGCGCTCGACGCCGCGCGGCGCGAGGCCGCCGCCGCCGCCACTACCCCACCGCCACCGCCCGACCCCGAACCGGTCGAGGCAATGCTCGAGGAGGCACGCCTCGCGGGGTGGGAGGAAGGACGCGCCGCCGGCCTGGCCGAGGCCGCGCGGAGCCGCGAGGCACGGGCTGCCGAGGCCGCGTCCGTCGCGGCAGCGGCGCTGGCGGATGGGCGCGGCGCAGCGGCGGAAATCTCGGCCGAGGCCGCGGCGCGGCTCGCGCGCGTGGCGCTCGCCTTGCTCGATGCGGCGCTGCCCGGCCTTGCCGCGGCCCATGGCGCGGCGCTGGTGGCGGAATTCGCGCGGCGTCTGGCGCCCATGCTCGACGCATCGCCGGAGGCACGGATCCTCGTGGCGCCCGGCCTCGCGGCCGAGGTGCGGGCACTGCTCGGTGGCGCCGGCACCACGGTCGCCGAGGATGCCGCGCTGGCGCCCGGCGATGCGCGCGCGGAATGGCGCGCCGGCGGTGCCGCGCTCGACCTCGCCGCGCGACGGCGGGAAATCCGGCGCGTGCTGCAGGCCGCGGGTCTCGGGGAGGAGGAATAGCAGATGTCCGGCAGCGACGGTTTCGAACCCCTCTCGGCCGCGTCGGAGGAAGCGAAGCAGGCCACGGCCGCTCCGGCGCGCGAGCTGGAGGCGGTCTACGATATCCCCGTCCAGGTCAGCGCGGTGCTCGGCCGCGCGACGATGCAGGTGTCGCAGCTGCTCAAGCTCGGTCGGGGCGCTGTGGTCGAGCTCGACCGGAAGCTCGGCGAGGCGGTCGATATCTACGTCAACAACCGTCTCGTGGCACGCGGCGAGGTCGTAATGGTGGACGACAACCGCCTCGGCGTGACCATGACCGAGATCGTGAAGTCGGAACGGGGCGTCTGAGATGCCGCGCCTCCTGATCATCGGCTCGCTCGCGGCGGAACTCGGGGCCGCGGCGCGCATCGCCGCGGCGCGCGGTGCGCGGCTCGTGACCGCCGAGGGGGTCGCCGCCGGACTCGAGCGGTTGCGCGCGGCGGGCGCCGACCTCGTGCTCTGCGACGTGGTGCACGATGTCGGCTGGTTGGTCGCGCAACTCGCCGAGGAACGGATCGCCTGCCCCGTCGTCGCCTGCGGCAGGCCGGACGACGCCGACGCCGCGGTCCGCGCCATCCGCGCCGGTGCGAAGGACTTCCTGCCCCTGCCGCCCGACGCGGACCTCATCGCGGCTATGCTGCAGGCGGTCGCCGCCGACCCGGACCGGCCGGTGGTGCAGGACCCGGCCATGACGGCGCTGCTGGCCCGCGCCGAACAGGTGGCGCGCGCCGAGGCCTCGGTGCTGATCGCGGGCGAAAGCGGCACGGGCAAGGAGGTGCTGGCCCGCCACATCCATGCCGCGTCCCGCCGCGCGCGCGGGCCCTTCGTGGCGCTGAACTGCGCCGCGCTGCCGGAGGCACTGCTCGAATCCGAATTGTTCGGCCACGAGAAGGGCGCCTTCACCGGCGCCGTCGCCGCGCGCCGCGGCAAGTTCGAGCAGGCCGAGGGCGGCACGCTGCTGCTGGACGAGATCGGCGAGATGGACCCGCGCCTGCAGGCCAAGATCCTGCGCGCCATCCAGGAACGCGAGATCGACCGCCTGGGCGGCACGGCGCCGGTCCGGATCGATGTCCGCATCCTCGCGGCCACGCATCGCGATCTCGGCCAGGAAGTGGCGCAGGGGCGGTTCCGGGAGGACCTGTTCTTCCGCCTGGCCGTGGTGCGGCTGCGCATCCCCGCGCTGCGCGAGAGGCGGGGCGACATCCTGCCGCTCGCTCGGCACTTCGCGCAGCGCTACGCCCGTGCCAACGGGCTGCCGGACCGCGCCCTCTCCCCTGCCGCGGAGGCGCTGCTGCTCGCGCATCGCTGGCCCGGCAATGTCCGCGAACTGGAGAACACGCTCCACCGCGCCGTGCTGCTGGCCGAGGGCCACGCCATCGGGCCCGAGGCGATCGACCTGCTCGAGGCGATGCCTGCTGCGGCCGATCCCGCGCCGGCCGCCGCACCCGCGCCGAAGCCGCCCGCCGTCACCGCGCTGGTCGGCCGGCGCGTCGAGGAGGTCGAGCGCGACCTCATCATCGAGACGCTGTCGCATTGCCTCGGCAACCGGACGCGCGCGGCCGAGATGCTCGGCATCTCGATCCGCACGCTGCGCAACAAGCTGCACGAATACCGCGCGGCCGGCGTGCCGGTGCCGCCCGTTCCCGGCCAGCCCCCCTACGGCCTGCCGGCGGGATAGCAGGTGGGGGACATCGCCCTTCCCGCCTGGCTGCGCCGGGCCGTGCCCGGCAACGACGTGGCGCTCGCGCTCGGCGTCGTCGCCCTGCTGGTCGTGCTGGTGGTGCCGCTGCCGACCGCGCTGCTCGATGCGGCGCTCGCCGCCTCCATCACGCTGTCGGTTCTGGTGCTGATGACGGCGCTGTTCCTGCGCCGGCCGCTCGACTTCACCTCCTTCCCGACGCTGCTGCTGCTGACGACGCTGCTCCGCCTCGCGCTCAACGTCGCGACCACGCGCATCATCCTGACCGACGGCGCGCAGGGGCCGCAGGCGGCGGGCCAGGTGGTCTCGGCCTTCGGCGGCTTCCTGATGGGCGGCGATGTCGTCGTGGGCCTGATCGTCTTCGCCATCCTGCTGGTGGTGAACTTCATGGTCATCACCAAGGGATCAGGCCGCATCGCGGAAGTCGCCGCGCGCTTCAGCCTCGACGCCCTGCCGGGCAAGCAGATGGCGATCGACGCCGACCTCTCGGCCGGGCTGATCGAGGAGAACGAGGCGCGCCGCCGCCGCCGCGACCTGGAGGAGGAGACCGGCTTCTACGGCGCCATGGACGGTGCGGCGAAATTCGTCCGCGGCGATGCGATCGCGGGGCTGATCATCACTGCCATCAACCTCCTGGGCGGCATGGCGATCGGCGTCGCGCGGCACGGCATGGGGTTCGGCGACGCCGCGCAGACCTTCTCGCTGCTGACGGTGGGCGACGGGCTGGTCAGCCAGATTCCGGCGCTGCTGGTCTCGGTCGCGGCCGGCATCGTCGTCACCAAGGGCAGTACCGAGGGCAGGGCGGACGAGGTTCTGGTCGAGCAACTGGGCGGCAACCCGAAGCCGCTCGCGATCGTCGCGGGCAGCGCGGTGGTGCTCGGGTTGCTGCCGGGGATGCCGCTGCTGCCGTTCCTGACGCTGGCCGGTGCGGCCGGGACGGGTGCGCTCGCGCTGCAGCGGCGCGACGCCGCCGGGGCGGGCGCCGAGGCCGCCCTGCCCGCCACCGTCGCCGAGCCACCCATCGCCGAGACGCTGCGCATCGACCTGCTGCGGCTCGAACTCGGCTACGGGCTGCTCTCCCTCGCGGCCGGGGAGGCGCCGCGCCTGACGGAACAGATCAAGGGCCTGCGCCGGTCCATCGCGCAGGAGATGGGCTTCGTGCTGCCCTCCGTCCGCATCCAGGACAACCTCGCCCTCGCACCGGACACCTACGCGATCCGGGTGAAGGAGATCGAGGCCGGGCGTGGCCAGCTGCGCCCGCCGCTGCTGCTCGCGATCGACCCCGCCGGCGCCGTGCCGGACCTTCCGGGGGAGCGCTGCCTCGAGCCATCCTTCGGCCTGCCCGCCCTCTGGATCGAGGAGGCGCGGCGGGAGGAGGCGCTGGCGCGCGGCTGCACCGTGGTCGATGCCGCCGGCGTCGTCGCGACCCACCTGACGGAACTGGTGCGGGAGCACATGGCCGAGCTGCTCTCCTTCGCCGAGACGCAGAAGCTGCTCGACGAACTGCCGGCCGAGCACCGCAAGCTGGTGGCCGACCTGGTGCCGGCGCAGATCGGCGTGGGCGGCATCCAGCGGGTGCTGCAGGCGCTGCTGGCCGAGCGCGTGTCGATCCGCGACCTGCCGACCATCCTGGAAGGCATCCAGGAGGCCGCGGCGGCCAATGCGCGGACGGTGCCCGCGATCCTCGCCATCGTGCGCACGCGGCTCGCGCGGCAATTGTCGGACGCGGCGCGCGGGCCGGCCGGCTACGTGCCGATGGTGACGCTCTCGGCGGACTGGGAAGTGGCCTTCACCGAGGCGCTGGTCGGCCCGCCCGAGGAACGCCAGCTCGCCATGGCGCCGTCGCGCCTCGGGGAGTTCATGCAGCGGGTGCGGGAGGTGTTCGACGCCGCGAACGGCGCGGGGGAGCAGCCGGCGCTGGTCTGCTCGGGCCCGATCCGCCCGCATGTGCGCGCCATCGTGGAACGCTTCCGCCCCGCGACCGCCGTGCTCGCGCATACCGAGATCCACCCGCGCGCGCGGATCCGCACCGTGGGCTCGGTCTGATGGGCGGCGCCCCATGCGCCTGAAGGTCTTCCGCGCCGCGCGCATGGCCGAGGCGATGGCAATGCTGCGCGCGGAGCTCGGAGCCGAGGCCGTCATCCTCGGCACGCGGCGCGTTGCCCAGGGCGTCGAGGTGACGGCGGCGCTGGAGGCCGAGGAACCCTTCCTGATCCCGCCGATGCCGGCGGCGGCGCCCGTGCCGGAGGCCCCCGCTGGGCCGCTCGGCTTTCACAACCTGCCGGCCGCGCTCGCGATCGCGCTCGGCGGCGGGCCGCTCGAGCAGGCGCTGGCCGGGCGGCTCGGCTTCGCGCCCTTGCCCGAGGCGCGGGACCGTCCCGTCATGCTGGTGGGCCCGCCCGGCGCGGGAAAGACGCTCACCTGCGCCAAGATCGCGGCGCGGATGGTGCTGGCGGGCACGCAGCCGGTCATCGTCACGACGGACGGCCAGCGCGCCGGCGCGGCGGCGCAGCTCGCGGCCTTCACGGGCGTGCTCGGGCTGACGCTGGCCGTCGCGCAATCCGCCGCCGCGCTCGGCAAGGCGCTGGCGCGGCGCATGCGCGGCCAGCCCGTTCTCGTGGACACCGCCGGCTGCGATCCGTTCGACGCGCCGCAGGCGGTGGCGCTGCGCGGCCTCGCCGCCGCGGCCGGGGCGGAGCTCGTGCTCGTGCTGCCGGCCGGGCTCGACGCCGCCGAGGCCGCCGACCTCGCGCGCGCCTTCGCGCTGATCGGCGCGCGCCACCTGGTGCCGACGCGCCTCGATTCCGCGCGTCGCCTCGGCGCCGTGCTCGCCGCCGCCGAGGCCGGGCCGCTGCTGCTGACCGAGGCCGGCATCGGCCCCGAGGTGGTGGACGGGCTCGAACCGCTTTCCCCCGCGCGGCTCGCCGCGCGGCTCGCCGCCGCACCCCGCCGCGGCGCGACCCCGCCCCTGGAGGCCGCCTGATGACGCCCACCGCCGCCGCCGCGGCCCCCGCGCCCGGGCGCATCCTGGCCGTCGCCTCGGGCAAGGGAGGGGTGGGCAAGACCTGGTTCGCCATCACCCTCGCGCAGGCCTTCGCGCGGCGGGGGCTGCGCACGCTGCTGGTCGATGCCGACCTCGGGCTCGCGAACGTGGATGTGCAACTCGGCATCCAGCCGGCGCGCGACCTCTCGGCCGTCATCGCCGGCGCGCTGGCGCCGGAGGACGCCGCGATCCCCTGCCCCGCCGCCGGCTTCGACATCCTGGCCGGGCGGTCGGGCTCGGGCGCGCTGGCGGCGCTGGACGGGGCGGCGCTCGGCGCCGTGCTGGCCGCGATCGCCCGGGCGTCGACGCGCTGGGACCGCGTCGTGGTCGACCTCGGCGCCGGGCTGGAGGCGCCGCAACGCCGCATCGCGGCCGCTGCCGACACGCTGCTGGTCGTCGCGACCGAGGAACCGACCAGCCTGACCGACGCCTATGCGGTGCTGAAGCTGCACGGGCAGGACCGGCCGGGCGGCGATGCGCGTATCGTCGTGAACCTCGCGACCGATGCGGCGGCCGGGGCGCGCACCCACGGCGCGCTCGCGCGCGCGGCCGAGACCTTCCTCCGGCGCCGCATCCCGCTGGCCGGCGTCGTGCGGCGCGACCCAAAGGTGCGCGACGCGATCCGCCACCAGGCGCCGCTGCTGACGCGCCACCCCGACAGCGTCGCAGGGCGGGAGGTGGAGGCGATCGCGCGCGGCCTCGGCTGACCACCGGAACGCGCATCGCGCTTGCGCCCCTGCGCCGGCGGGCGGATCGTCCCGGGCGATGATGCAGTTCGTCAGGCTCGACCGGGACCTCCGGGTGGATTTCTTCCGCGGCCTCGCGCTGTGGGCGATCTTCGTCAACCACATGCCGGGCAACTGGCTCGGCAACGTCACCACCAGGAACTACACGCTCTCGGACGCGAGCGAGGGCTTCGTCTTCCTCGCGGGTTTTGCGGCCGCGCTCGCCTTCGGCATGGTGCTCGACCGGCAGGGCTGGTTCTTCGCGGCGTCGCGCGTGATGGGCCGCGTCTTCACGCTCTATGTCGCGCACATCTTCCTGTTCGTCGTCTTCACGGCGCAGGTCGGCTTCTCGGCCGCCACGCTCGACAGCGCGGTCTACCTCGACGAGATGCACCTCGACCCCTTCGCGCAGGAACCCTACCGCGCGATGCTCGAGGCGCTGCTGCTGCGCTACCAGCCTTCGTTCCTCGACATCCTGCCGCTCTACATCGTGCTGCTCACGATGTTCGCGATCGCCATGCCGCTGCTGCGCCGGATGCGGCTGCTGCTCGGCCTGTCGCTTGGCGCCTGG
Source organism: Roseomonas sp. HF4 (assembly GCF_005222755.1). Taxonomy (GTDB): domain Bacteria; phylum Pseudomonadota; class Alphaproteobacteria; order Acetobacterales; family Acetobacteraceae; genus Neoroseomonas. The sequence continues at coordinate 190,150 of NZ_STGD01000003.1, read as the reverse complement.
CTGGCGGTGCGGCTGCTCGACTGGAACCTGCCCGCCTGGCCGGACCGCGAATGGATGTTCAATCCGCTGGCCTGGCAGGCGCTGTTCTTCGCGGGCTGCGCGCTGGGCTACCGCCCCCCGGGGGCAGAGCCCTTCGTGGTGCCCTTCCGGCGCTGGCTCGCGGCGCTCTGCGCCGTGCTGCTGCTGGCCACGGCGGTGGCGGTGCTGCTCGCCACCTTCCGGCCCGACTACGTGAACGACCGCTTCCCGGCCTGGGCAGGCGCCTTCCTCGCCGGGATCGACAAGAACGGGCTGCACCCGATGCGCTTCGCCTCCATGCTGGCGATCGCCTACCTCGTCGCCTATGGAATCCCGCGCGGGGCGCGATGGCTCGCCAGCCGCCCGGCGGCGCCGCTGGTGCTGCTGGGCCAGCAATCCCTGCCTGTCTTTTGCGCAGGCATCTTCCTCTCCTTCCTCGGACGTGTTGCCATCGAGTTCTCGGACCACTGGCCGATGCAGGCCGCGGTCAATCTGGCAGGGCTCGGAGCCATGGTGGCGGTGGGGCTGGTGACGGCCTGGTATGGGGCGGAGAAGCGGGGCACGCGGCGTCCGGCGTCAGCCGCCCCGCAGGGGTCCACGACATGACCGGACCGCGCCGCCTGCTCGCCGCACTCGCCCTGCTGGGCGTCCTCGCCCCCGCATCCGCGCGCGCCGAAGCGCCCGCCTGCGGGGCGCCCTCCGACCTGCTCGAGGCGCCGGTGCTGCCCTCCGTCGCATCCGGGGTCGGCACCGGACGGCTGCACATTCTGGCCGTCGGCTCGGCCTCCATCACCAGCCCGGGCGTCAGCGGCGCCGAGGCGACCTGGAGCGCGCGGCTGCGCGCCATCATCGATAGCCGGCGCCCCGGCCTCGACATCCGGGTCATGGTGCGCGGGGGACGCGGCCAGACCGCGGCCGACCAGTGGGCCACGATCGAGGCCGCCCTGCGCGAGGGCCGGCCGGACCTCGTGATCTGGCAGGCAGGGGCGACCGAGGCTGTCCGGGGCCTGCCGGTCGACGAACTCGAGGATACGCTGACCGAGGGGCTGCGGCGCCTGCACGCGCGCGGCATCGACGTGGTCGTGATGGACCTTCAGTTCAGCCGCTTCCTGCGCGCCAATGCGGACATCGAGCCCTACAGGCGGGCACTCAGGATTTCGGCCGCGGCCGGGGAGGCGGCGCTCTTCCCGCGCTACGCGCTCATGCATGCCTGGGCGGATGCCGGCACGGTCGACCTCGAGAGGACACCGCGCGCCGACCGCACCCGGGCGGTGGACCGGCTGAACGACTGCCTCGCGCAGGCCATGGCGGATTTCCTGCGCAGCGGGTCGCGCGCGGCCCGACGATAGCGGCGCGGCCTCAGAACAGCCCGTCGATCCGCCCCTCGGCGTCGAGCCTGATGCTCTCGGCCGCCGGGCGCCGCGGCAGGCCGGGCATGGTCATGATCTCCCCGCAGACCGCGACGACGAAGCCGGCCCCGGCCGACAGCCGCACCTCCCGCACCGGCAGCACGTGGCCGGTCGGTGCGCCCAGCGCCGTCGGGTCGGCGCTGAAGGAATACTGCGTCTTGGCGATGCAGACGGGCAGGTCGCGGAAGCCCTCCTCCTCGAAGCGCCTGAGCTTCGCCGCGACCGGCGGCGGGATGGCGACGGCGGCGGCGCGGTAGACCTCGCGCGCGATCGTCTCGATCTTGCCGGCGAGCGAGACGTGCTCGTTGTAGAGCGGCGCGAAGGCGGCCTTGCCGCCATCGATCATCCCCTTCACCGCGCGGGCGAGGTCGGTCGCGCCCCGCGCGCCGTCGCCCCAATGGGTGCAGAGGATCGCCTCGGTGCCCAGCGCGCGCATCGCCTCCTGCACCGCCGCGACCTCGGCATCCGTGTCCGAGTTGAAGCGGTTGAGGCCGACCACGACGGGAATGCCGAACTTGCCGACATTCTCGACATGGCGGGCGAGGTTCACAACGCCGCGCTTCACGGCCGTCACGTCCTCCCGCCCCAGATCCGCCTTCGCCACGCCGCCATGCATCTTGAGCGCGCGGACGGTCGCGACGACCACGCAGGCCGCGGGCGCCAGCCCAGCCTGGCGGCACTTGATGTCGAGGAACTTCTCGGCGCCGAGGTCGGCGCCGAACCCCGCCTCCGTCACGACCACGTCGGCGAGCTTCAGGCCGAGCCTGGTCGCCATCACGCTGTTGCAGCCATGGGCGATGTTGGCGAAGGGCCCGCCATGGACGAGGGCGGGCGAGCCCTCGATGGTCTGCACCAGGTTCGGCGCGAAGGCGTCGCGCAACAGCACCGCCAGGGCGCCGTCGGCCTTGAGGTCCGCGGCCGTGACCGCCTTCCCCTCCCGCGTCTGGCCGACGATCATGCGCCCGAGGCGCGCCTGGAGGTCGGGCAGGTCGCGCGCCAGGCAGAACACCGCCATGACCTCGGAGGCGACGGTGATGTCGAAGCCGTCCTCGCGCGGGAAGCCGTTGGCGACGCCGCCGAGCGAGGAGACGACCGAGCGCAGCGCGCGGTCGTTCATGTCCAGCGCCCGGCGCCACGAGACGCGCCGCGCATCGAGCCCGAGCCCGTTGCCCCAGTAGAGGTGGTTGTCGACCATCGTCGCGAGCAGGTTGTTCGCGCTGGTGATGGCGTGGAAGTCGCCGGTGAAGTGGAGGTTGATGTCCTCCATCGGCAGCACCTGCGCATAGCCGCCGCCCGTCGCGCCCCCCTTCACGCCGAAGCAGGGGCCGAGGGAGGGCTCGCGCAGCGCGATCATGGTCTTCACGCCGATGGCGTTGAGCGCATCGCCGAGGCCGACCGTGGTGGTGGTCTTGCCTTCCCCCGCCGGGGTCGGGTTGATGCCGGTGACGAGAACGAGCGCGCCGTCAGGCCGGTCCTGGACCGAGCCGATGAAGTCGAGCCCGACCTTGGCCTTGAACTTGCCGTAGGGCTCGAGCGCGTCATCGGGGATGCCGGCCTTCTCCGCGATCTCGCGGATCGGCTTCAACGTCGCGGCGCGCGCGATCTCGAGGTCGGTCGGCATGGCGCGGCGTCTCCTACCTTGGCCCAGCGTCCGCGCGCTTATCGGTATGCGCTTGAAAGGTAAAGCGCCGGCCGCAACATAGGGCCCGCACAGCCGGAACGCCGGCGAAACCGAGGATCGCGCCGCCATGAGGCACCTTCTACGCGGCGCCGCCGCTCTTCTTGCCCTCATCGGCACAATGCCGGCGCTGGCGCAGACCGGCCTCGCGCCGCAGGCCGCTCCGGCGCTGGGCGCGCCGGGTGGCGACCAGTGGCGCTTCGGCATCGGCGCCGGCGCGCTCCTGACGCCCGACTACCTGGGCTCGAACGACTTCATGGTACGCCCGCTGCTCTCGCCGGATATCCGCGGCCCCAACGACGTGGTCTTCCTCTCGTTCCGCGACGGCCTCGGCGCGACCCTGTACCGGGACGGCCCCTTCTCGACGGGCGTGGTGCTGCGCCCGCGCTTCGGCCGCGACCAGGACGACAACCCAGCGCTGCGTGGCATGGGCGACATCCGGCTCTCGGGCGAAGGCGGCGGCTTCGTCTCCTACTCGGACGGCACCTGGCTGGCGCGCGGCGAGGTCCGCTACGGCTTCGGCGGCTATTCGGGCGTGGTGGCGGATGCGCGGCTTGACCGCGTGTGGCGCGTGCATCCGCGGGTGATCCTCTCGGCCGGACCGCGCCTTTCCTGGGGCGGGTCGGGCTTCGCCGAGACCTTCTTCGGGGTGGATGAGGGCCAGGCCCGGCGCAGCGGCTACCGACCCTTCCGGCCGAGCGACTACTGGTTCGCCGCCGCCGCGGCGGGGGCCACCTGGGTACTCGACGAGCGCTGGGCCTTGATCGCCTTCGGCGAGGTCGGGCAGATCTTCGGACAGGCCGCGGACAGCCCGCTGATCGACCGCGGCAGCGCGACACAGGCGGTGCTGGGCGTGACGATGGCCTATCGCTTCTGGCCCTGACGATCGTCGCCGTGGCGCGGCGGCCACATCGGCCGCGGGATGCGCCATGGTCGCGTCGCACCAAGGATGGCAGACCACCGCCGCCCTACGCGGGGTTCGCCGGGACAGCCCGGGGACCCTTCGTCCACGATACGCAAGACTCTTCTGCTCGCGACCGTCGCCGACCTGTCCGCAGGGCCGGCCCTTGCGCAGTCATCCGGGCGGCGCGGCAAGCAGGCCGGCGAGGTCGTGATCGGCGCCTCGGTGATCGGCGTGCTGCCGATGGAAAGCGGCTCGGTGGACCTGATCGGCGGCACGCCGCGCGCCTCCGACGCCTGGACCGGGCAGCTCGACTTCACCTACTTCGTCACGCCGAATTTCGCGCTGAACCTGATCGCTGCGACGTCGCGGCACGACATCGAGGTGCGCGGCAGCGCGCTCGGCGACGTCGACTTCGGCAGGGTCTGGGCCCTGCCGCCGACGCTCACCTTCCAGTACCACCCGCTGCCGGCCGAGCGCTTCAGCCCCTACATCGGCGCCGGCGTGAACTGGACGATGTTCTACGGCGAGGGCGGCACGCGCACCCCCGGCGTTCTCGACGTCGACGTGCGCAACGCCTTCGGCGTCGCGCTCAATGTCGGCCTCGACATCGAGCTCGCGCCGAACTGGCTGATGAACATCGACGTGAAGAAGCTGTTCCTGCGCCCCGACGTCGCGGTCGACACGGCGCTCGGGCGGGTCAACGCGACGGCCGACCTCGACCCGTGGATCGTCGGCGTCGGCGTGCGCTACCGGTTCTGGCGCCGAAGGGGCGGCGCCTCCTCCTCCGACGCCCCCTCCACCCCCCGGCGTCACGCGAGGCCTGCCTCCCGGTGGGCCTCGTCGCGCCATGGGCGGCGGGGTTCAGGCGGCGCGGGGCAGCAGTTCGGCCAGCGTCTCGCCGATCGCGCCGACGGCATGGCGCATGTCGTCGGGCGTCAGCGCGCCGATCGCGCCGATCCGCATGGTGGGCGCGGTGGTGTTCCAGAAATTGCTGATCAGCACGCCGCGGCGCTTCAGCGCCTCGACGAAGGCCATCAGGTCGAAGCGCGGATCGGCCGGCTGGTGGATCGTCACGATCACCGGCCCCTGGTGCTGCCGCTCCAGGTAGGGACGCAGCCCGAGCGCCGCGCAGCCGTCGTACAGCGCATCGGCATTGGCCCGGTAGCGCGCGAGCCGCGCCGCCTGCCCGCCTTCCGCGTCATAGAGGTCGAGCGCGACGTCGAAGGCCGCGATCGCCTGCACCGGCGGCGTGAAGCGGATCGAGCCCCAGCCCGACCGCCGCGCATGGGCCAGCACGTCGGTAAGGTCGAGCGACCAGGACCCGGCATTCCCGGCGCAGGCCTCGGCCCGGTCGATCCGCGCCACCGCGAAGCCGATCCCCGGCATGCCTTCCAGGCACTTGCCGGAGGTGAAGACCAGCGCGTCGCATTCGGGGTGCGCGTCCATCCGGAAGGGCAGCACGCCGAAGGCCGAGACGGCGTCGAGGATCATCCGCCGCCCGAGCGCGCGCACCGCGGCGCCGATGCCCGGGGCGTCGTTGACGATGCCACTGCCGGTCTCGTTGAAGACCATCGCAACCGTGCCGATGGACGGGTCGGCCTCCAGCGTCGGCAGGATGTCGGCGGCCGTCGCGCCGCGCGTGTCGGGCAGCTCGATCGTCACGACGTCCCGCCCGGCCTCCCGCGCCAGGCGCGCCATGCGCGTCGCGTAGGCGCCGTTCATCGGGATCAGCACCCTGCCGCCCGGGGGGACGAAGGTGCGGAGCGCCGCCTCGGTCACGAAATGGCCGGCGCCCTGGATCGGCAGGGTCGCGTGGACGCCGGGCGTGCCGCCGGCCACACCCACGATCCGTTCCCGTATGCGGGCATAGACGGCCTGGAAGTCGCGGTCCCAGGGGGCGATGTCCTGGGCCATGGCGGCGCGGACCTCCGGTCGGGTCTGCACGGGGCCGGGGATGAGGAGGAGCATGGATCGCCCTCTGCCAGAGCCGTCAGGCGATGAGAAGCCCCGCGATCTCGCGCGCCAGCTTTTCCCGGATGGCGTCCGCGAAGGCGCCGTAGTCGGGCGTGGGCATGACGAAGGCGCCGGGGCCGCCGATCACCTCCGCGCGATAATGCTCCATCAGGTCGGGTTCCTCGTTCAGCACGGCCAGCGCGTTGATCGTGATGCCGGCGGCGACGCCGATGTCGCGCACCGGTGCGGGCGGGCGCCCCTGGTTGTGCCGGCCGTCGCCCGAGACGTCCATCACGAGGCGCGTCGCATCCGCCGGGCAGGTGGCGAGCAACGCGAGCGCGGCCGCCATACCCTCACCCAGCGCCGTTGCGCCGGCCGGCACGAGGCGTGGCGCGTTCTCGACCCGGTCCGCGAAGACGGCGGCGGCGCCAGGCCCGTCGAGCCGTGCCCAGGGCACCACGACCGCCTGCGCCCGCACGCCCGACCACAGCAGCATCGCCGCCGCCGTCGCGCCACGCGGCCCGGCGGCCAGCGCCGCGCCGATCCCGGCATCCCGGAAGGCCGCCGCATAGCCGCCCAGCATCAGCCCGAATTCGTCGAAGTCGACCGAGGAGGAGGCATCGACGGCAAGGCAGAGGGCGAGGTCGACCGGTTCCATCGCCCGAGCGTCGCATGCGGAAGGGCTGGACGCAGCAGGCCGGCGGTGCATCCTTTCCGGATCGGAACGGGAGATGGTTCGATGCTTCGACGCGACCTCATCGCCGGCGCCGGCGCGCTGACGCTGGCCAGGCCAGCCTTCGCCCAGGCGGGGTTCCCCGCGCGGACCATCCGCATGGTCGTGCCCTACCCGCCCGGCGGCGCGACCGACGCCATGTCCCGCCTGGCAGCGCAGAAGATCCAGGAGAAGCTGGGCGCGACCGTGGTGGTCGAGAACCGCTCCGGCGCCAACGGCACGGTCGGCGCCAATGCTGTGCTGCAGGCGGGGCCGGATGGCTACACCATCCTTGGCTCGGCCTCGATCCACGTGATGGCGCGCCATGTCATGCGCACGGTGCCCTACGATCCGGTGACGCAGTTCGTGCCGTTGGCGCGCACCGCGCGCGGGCCGCTGGTGCTGGTGATGGCACCGCAGAAGACGCAGCGGACGATCCCCGAGATCGTCGCGGCCGCCAAGGCCGAACCCGCGCGCTGGTCCTTCGCCACCTCCTCCCTCGGCGCCGCCGGGCACCTCGCGACCATCGAGTTCAACCGCGTGACAGGTGCCAACATCGAGATCGTGGGCTACCGCGGCACGGCGCCGGCGCTGACCGACGTCGCGGCCGGCAATGCCCACCTGATGCTCGACCCGGTACTCGCGACGCTGCCCATGGTGCGCGGCGGCCAGGTGCGCGGCGTCGGCATCGCGACCGCGGCGCGCACGCCGCTCGCGCCCGACCTGCCCACCATGGCCGAGGCCGGCCTGCCGGGCTTCGAGTTCTATTCCTGGTACGGCATCTGGGCGCCGCGCGGCGTGCCTGCCGAGATCGTCGCCCGCTACAATTCCGCGCTGGCCGAAGGGATGCGCGAGCCCGCCGTGGTCGAGCGCCTGACCGGCCTCGGCTTCGAGCCGGTGGCCGAGAGCGTGGCGGAGGTCGAGCGCTTCATCGCGGCCGATGTCGCGCGCAACGCCGAATTGCTGCGCAGCGCGAACTTCCAGCCGGAATGAGCCTGACCGTCGCGCCCGCGGCACTGGCGGCGGAACGGGGCGCCGCCGACCTCGTGATCCTGGACGGCAGCGTCTTCCAGCGCCCGTCGCCGGACCTGACGACGATGCTGCAGGACAGCGCGCGGGCGTCGTTCGAGAAGGGTCGCATCCCTGGGTCAGTGCATCTCGATGCGCTGGACTGGCTCTGGGACCGGGCGAAGCCCTTCCGCTTCGCCCTGCCGGAGCCGGATGCCGCGGCGGCCGCCTTCGCCGCGCATGGCGTGGGCGAAGGGAGCCGCGTGGTGCTCTACGACCGCGTCGGCGGCAACTGGGCGGCGCGCACCTTCTGGACGCTGCGCTGGCTCGGCTTCGATGCGGTGCGGGTGCTGGAAGGCGGCTTCGCGGCCTGGAAGGCGGCCGGGCTGCCGGTCGAAACAGGTCCGCCGCCGGCGCCCGTGCCGGCGGCGCAGCCCTTCGTGCCGAAGCCGCGCGCCGCGTCCATCGCGGGCCGCGACGAGGTGCTGGCCGCGATCGGACGCCCGGACACGGCAGTGGTGAACGCGCTCTCTGCCGAACAGCACGCCGGGACGGGTGGCCTGACGTATCATAGGCCGGGGCGGATCGCCGGCAGCCGCAACCTGCCGGCGGCGCGGCTGGCCGATGCGACGCTGCCGGGCGCGGCGGTGGCGGCGCTGGCGGCCGAGGCCGGCATCGCGCCGGGGCAGCGCGTCATCGCCTATTGCGGCGGCGGCATCGCGGCCTCGAACCTCGCCTTCAACCTGCTGCGCGCGGGGTGGGCGGACCTCGCGGTCTATGACGGCAGCCTCGACGAATGGGGCCGCGACCCGGCCCTGCCGATGGAGTCCGGGCCGGGCTGATTGCGCTGCGTCAAGATGTGCGCGCCGCGCGGCGGGTATGTGACGCTTCCAAGACGGAGGAAACGCCCATGCCCCAGCGCACGCTCGGCGAGATCGTCCGCGACCAGACGCCGCTGACCATGCCCCCGGAGGCGACGGTCGCCGCCGCCTGCCGCGCCATGTACGAGCGCAAGGTCGGCGCCGTGCTCGTGACCGATCCGGACCGGCGCCTTCGCGGCATCTTCACGGGCCGGGACGCGGTCCGCCTGCTCGCCGAGGGACTCGACGCCAAGGCGACGCCGCTGGCCGAGGTCATGACGAAGGACCCGACGACGCTCGACCCCAAGGCGACCGCCATGGACGCGCTGCTCATGCTGAACGACTGCGGCTTCCGCCACCTGCCCATAGTGCGGGACGGGCGCGTCGCGGGCATCGTCTCCCGCTACGATTTCCGGGCGAAGGAACAGGCCCGCCTGGATGATGAGACGGGCTTCATGGAGATGATGCGCTGACGCCTGGCGCCAGCAGGCCGAGCAACCCGTCCACCGCGAAGGCCATCAGCCCCGCGAGCAGCGCCCCCTGCACGACCCAGGCCGGGTTGCCGTTGACCAGGCCCGCGATGATCGGCGTGCCGAGGCACGACGCCCCGGCCACCGCGCCGACCGCCGCGGTCGCGACCGCCAGCACGGCGGCCACGCGCAGCCCCGCCAGGATGGGCGGCGCCGCCAGCGGCAATTCCACCTGGAACAGCACCTGGCGCGGCGTCATGCCCGCGCCGCGCGCGGCGTCCAGCACCTCGGGCGCCACGGTCGCGAGCGCGCCGGTCGTCGCGCGCAGCACCGGCAGCGTCGCGTAGCAGACAAGCGCGAGCAGGGCGGGGGCCGCGCCAAAGCCGACCGCCGGCACCGCGATGGCGATGACCGCGACCGGCGGCACCGCCTGCGCGAAGCCGACCAGCGCATCGGCGACCGCGCGCGTCTCGGCGGCACCCGGGCGCGTCGCCGCGATGCCGAGGCCGATGCCGATCGCCGCCGCCGGCAGCAGGGAGAACAGCACGAGCCCGGCATGGTTCAGCGCCAGCGCGGCGAAGGCCTCGCGGCGATAGAGCGGCTCCGCCACCTCGGGGAACAGCGCGCCGAAGACCGGCCCGGCCGCGGGCAGCAGCAGGAGCGCGGCGGCGAACAGCGCCAGCGGCACCACCGCCCCCGCCCTCATGCGCGGAGCAGGTCCGCCAGCGCGACGACGCCCGCCGGCACGCCGGTCGCGTCCTCCAGCAGCGCGGCGTCGGCGCGCGCGGCGAGCATCGCCTCGAGCGCGTCGCGCGCCGTCGCGCCGGCAGGGATCCGGGGCAGCCCTTCCGGCGCCGCGCCGTCCGGGCGCGCCAGAGACGCCGCCGGCACCAGCGACAGCCGCCGCATGCCGAGCGCGCCACCATCCATCAGGTCGCGCACGCGCGGGTCGGCCGGGCTGTCGAGCAGCTCGCGCGGCGAGCCTTCCTGCAGCAGGCGCCCTTCCGCCATGACCGCGATGCGGGTGGCGAGCGCCAGCGCCTCCTCAACGTCGTGCGAGACCATCAGGATGGTCTTGCCGGTCGCCGCGTGCAGGTGGCGCAGCTCGGCCTGCAGCGCCTGGCGCGTCACGGCATCCAGCGCGCCGAAGGGCTCGTCCATCAGCAGGATGTCGGGGTCGGCCGCCAGCGCGCGCGCCACGCCGACGCGCTGCGCCTGGCCGCCCGAGAGCTCGGCCGGCATGCGGTCGCGGTACTCGGCGGGGTCGAGGCGAAGCAGCGCGAGCAGCTCCTCGACCCGCGCGGCGATGCGACGGTCGTCCCAGCCCAGCAGCCGCGGCACCGCGCCGATGTTGCGCGCGACGCTCCAATGCGGGAACAGGCCGATGCCCTGGATGACGTAGCCGATGCGGCGGCGGAGTGCGGGCGCCGCTTCCGCCGCCACGTCCCTCCCGCGCAGCAGCACGCGCCCGGCATCGGGCTCGATCAGCCGGTTCACGAGGCGGAGCGCGGTCGACTTGCCGGCGCCCGAGCCGCCGAGCAGCACGGCGAAGGCACCCTCCGGCACCACCAGGTCGAGCCCGTCCAGCGCGCGCGCGGCGCCGAAGGATTTTTCCACGCCCTCGAAGCGGATCATCGCGCCAGGCCTTCCTCGGCCGCGCGCAGCGCCGCGTCCAGCACCAGCGCCAGCGCCGCGACCGGCAGGGCGCCGAGCAGGATGAGGTCCGGCGCGAATTGCCCGAGCCCCTGGAACATCAGCACCCCGAACCCACCCGCGCCCACCAGCGCGCCCAGCGTCACCAGCCCGACCGCCTGCACCGAGGCCGTGCGTACCCCGCCGAGAAACACGGGGGCGCCGAGCGGCAACCGAACGCGGAGCAGCGCCTGCGCCGGCGTGAAGCCCATGCCGCGCGCCGCGTCCACCGCCGCCGCCGGCGCCGCGCCGAGCGCCGCGCGCGTCGCCGCCGCCACCGGCAGCAGCAGGTAGAGGAACACGCCGAACACCGCCGGCGCCGCGCCGATGCCCCGCAGCCCGACCTCCCGCAGCAAGGGCACGGCGCGGGACAGCGCGGCGAAGGGCTCGATCAGCAGGGCGAACAGCGCAATGGCCGGGATGACCTGCAGCGCCGCCAGCCCGCCGATGATGGCGGGCGCGGCGCCCGGCCGCGCGAAGGCCGCCGCGCCGAGCGCCGCGCCGATCGCCAGTGCCGGCAGCAGCGCCGCGGCCGAGAGGCCGAGATGCGCGGCGAGCGCGGCGCGCACCTCCGGCCCCCGCGCCACCGCCTCCCGCACCAGGGAGACGTGGTCGAGCAGCCCCGCGGCCAGCAACGCGGCGAGGGCGGCCGCGAACCCCGCCGCCGCCAGCGCCCGCGCCACCGCGCCCGCCCCCGCGCGGCCGAGGGCCAGCCGCGCCGCCAGCAGCAGCGCCGCCGCCGCCACCCAGGCCCCCGCCGCCGGGCCGAGCCGCGCGACGGTGGAGCCGCCGGCCAGCGCCGCGCCCGTCGCCCCGAGCCCCGCCAGCAGCCCCGCCAGCGCCGCGCCGCAGGCGAGCGCCGCGGCGCGGCCGGACAGGAAGGCCGCGCCGAGTGCCGCCGCCGCCGCCGGCAGCAGCCAGGCGAAGGCGTCGGCATCCATGAGCGCCACCGCGCGCGGTGGCACGATGCGGTTCGGCGCCAGCACGGCGAACCCCGCCACGAGGGGCGCCGCCAGCGCCAGCAGCAGCAGCGCGGCCTCGAGCGGCCCGGCGCGCAGCCTCAGCGGAGCAGCCCCGCGGCGCGCAGATGCGCCTCCGCCACCGCCCGCGCCGGCTGGCCCTCGACCGCGATACGGGCGTTGAGGCGCTGCAACGTGGTCAGGTCGAGCGTGCGGAAGGCCGGCGCCAGCACCTCGGGGATGCGCGGGTTGGCGCGCAGCACGGCGCCGCGCACCACGGGCGCGGGCGCATAGACCGGCTGCGCGCCCCGGGTGTCCTCGAGCACCACGAGGTCGAGCGCGGCGATGCCGCCATCCGTGCCGTAGACCATGGCCGCGTTCACGCCGTTGAGCTGCTGCGCCGCGGCGCGCATCGTCACCGCGGTGTCGCCGCCGGGCAGGACCAGCATGCGGTCGGGCGGCAGGGTGAAGCCGTAGACGCGCTGGAAGGCGGGCAGCGCCGCAGGGCTTTCGACGAATTCCGCCGAGCCCGCGAGCTTGAACGGCCGCCCGGCGGCCAGGTGCGGCGCGAGGTTCTCGAGCGTGCGGAGGTTGTGCGCGCGGGCGAGGTCGGCGCGCACCGCGATCGCCCAGGTGTTGTTGGCCGGCGCTGGCTGCAGCCAGGCGATGTCATGACGCTGCTGGTCGAGGTCGCGTGCCTTCTCGTAGCCCGCGCGCATGTCGCGCCAGGCGGGATCGGCCTCCATCTGGTGGAAGAAGGCGGCGTTGCCCGTGTATTCGGGGTAGATGTCGATCTCGCCGGCCAGGATCGCGGCACGCACGATGCGCGTCGGGCCGAGTGGCACGCGGTTTTCGACCCGCATCCCGGCCCCTTCCAGCAGCAGCGCGATCATCTGGCCGAGCAGCCCGCCCTCGGTGTCGATCTTGCTCGCCACCACGATCGGCCGCGCCTGCGCCAGCGCCGCCGCCGGGGCGAGCGCCGCGGCACCGAGGAGGAAGCCGCGGCGCCCCGCCCATGCATGCATCCGCATCATCGCAAGTCTCCCTGTTCCGGAACCGAGATTGCCATGCGGGCGACGCCGCGCGCGACCCCCACGGCCGCATCGTGAGAATTCTGCCGCGGCTTGCGGTGTCGGGGTCTATATTTCACACATGGTGCGGCAAGGGCCGGCCAGCCCCTGCCGCGCGACCTTCGGAACCGCCGTGCCGGAGCGAAGCCCATGCGAGACCGTCCATTGATCGATGTCGCGCCGCACCGCCCGACGCTGTGCGCGCCGCCCGCCACCACCATCCGCGATGCCTGCGCCCGGATGCGGGACGAACAGGTCTCCGCCATCGTGGTCACGGATGCGGAGGGGCGGCTGCTCGGCATCTTCACCGGCCGCGACGCCATCTGCCGCGTGGTGGCCGAGGGCCGCGATCCGGCCGCCACCACGCTCGCCGAGGTCATGACCGCCAAGGTCGCGACCCTCGGCCCGCGCGACCGCGCCATCGACGCGCTGCACCTGATGCATGACGGTGGCTTCCGCCATGTCCCGGTGGTGGAGGACGGCCGCGTGCGGCGCCTCGTGCTGCGGAGCGACTTCCGTGCCCTGGAACGCGCGCAGATCGAGGTCGAGGAGGAGATCTTCGAACGCCTCCGCTGAGGCGGCGGGCGCCCCCCCGGTCTCTCCCCCTGGGCACTCCGGCCGACCCGCCCTAGTCTTGGGCCGAACGGAGGACAGAATGCCGGAAAGCCCCATCGACCCGAAGCTTGCCCAGGAGACGACGCTGCCGCTCGCCGGCATCCGCGTGCTCGACCTGACGCTGGCGCGCGCGGGCCCGACCTGCGTGCGGCACCTGGCCGACTGGGGCGCCGAGGTGATCCGCGTCGAGCCGCCCGCCTTCAACGACGGCCTCGGCGGATCGCGCGAGGGCTACGACTTCCAGAACCTGCATCGCAACAAGCGCTCCATCGCGCTCGACCTCAAGACCGAGGAAGGCAAGAAGGCCTTCTTCGAACTCGCGAAGACCGCCGATGTCCTGGTCGAGAACATGCGCGTGCGCGTGAAGCACCGCCTCGGCATCGCGCCCGAGCAGGTGCACGCGGTCAATCCGCGGCTGATCTACGCATCGATCTCCGGCTTCGGGCAGACCGGGCCGTACAGCGAACGCGCCGGCGTCGACCAGATCGCCCAGGGCATGGGCGGGATGATGACCATCACCGGCGAACCCGGCCGCGGCCCGATGCGGGCCGGCATCCCCTTCGTCGACCTGACGGCGGGAAACCTGCTGGCGCTCGCCGTCATGATGGCGCTGTGGGAGCGGCAGCGCACGGGAAAGGGGCGCTGGGTCCATACCAGCCTGCTGGAGGCCATGGTCTTCATGCTGGACCTGCAGGCGGCACGCTACCTGATGGATGGCGAGGTGCCGGGCCAGGCCGGCAACGACCATCCGGTGAACATCCCGATGGGCGCCTTCCCGACCGCTGACAAGCCGGTGAACATCGCGGCCAGCAGTTCCAAGATGTGGGCGCAGTTCGCGGAAGCCGTGGGCCATCCGGAATGGCTCGAGGACCCGGTCTGGAAGACGCTGCAGGGCCGCTCGAAGGACCGCGCGCGGCTGAACGCCGCGATCGCCGAGGTGTTCAAGGAAAAGCCCAGCGACTACTGGATCGACCTGCTGGAGCGCATCGGCATCCCCTGCGGGCCGATCAACAAGGTGGATCAGGTCTTCGCCGACCCGCAGGTGCAGCATCTGCGGATGGCGATGCCCATGCACCACCCCGACCGCGGCGCGACACACCTCGTCTCCACCGCCATCAACATCGAGGGCCACGAGAGCGAGGTGCGCCGCATCCCGCCCCGGCTCGGCGAGCATTCGTCCGAGATCCTGCGGGACGCCGGCTATTCCGAGGACGACATCGCGAGGCTCAAGGGCCTCGGCGTGATCATGGAATCCTGACCATGGCAGGCATGGACTTCGCGGAGGGCAAGATCCTCGCGGACATCACGGACGGCGTCGGGCGCATCACCTTCAACCAGCCCGAGAAGCGCAACGCCATGTCGGTCGCCATGTGGGGCGGCATGGAGCAGGCGCTCGACCTGTTCGAGAAGGACGACGCCGTGCGCTGCGTCGTGTTGACGGGCGCGGGGGACAAGGCCTTCGTCTCGGGCGCCGACATCAGCCAGTTCGACAAGCTGCGATCCGATGCCGACGCGCAGCGCGAATACAGCCGCCAGACTGAAGGCGGCCGACGGCGCCTCGCCACCTTCCCGAAACCCGTGATCGCCGAGATCCGGGGCTTCTGCATGGGTGGCGGGCTCGGCATCGCGATGTCGTGTGATATCCGGCTGGCCGCCGAGGGCAGCCAGTTCGGCATCCCGGCGGCGAAGCTCGGCATCGCCTACGGCTTCGACATGGTGCGCCACCTGGTCTCCCTCGTCGGGCCCGCCCATGCGCACATGATCCTCATGACCGGCGAGCGCTTCGACGCGAAGGAGGCCGAGCGCGTCGGCCTGGTCAACAAGGTGGTGCCGGCCGACGCCCTGGCGGGCGAGATCGCGGCGCTGACCGCGACGCTCGCGCGCAACGCGCCGCTCTCGCTCTACGCCAACAAGCGGACGGTGCAGGCCGTGCTGCAGGACCGGGCCGACCGCGACATCGCGGCACGCAACGCCGCCATGGCCGCCTGCTTCGACAGCGCCGACTACCAGGAAGGCCGGCGCGCCTTCCTCGAGAAGCGCAAGCCCGCCTTCGCCGGCCGTTGAGACCGGCGGCCCCTTGCGGAAAAGACATGCGCGCGGGGCTCCCGCCCGGCCTCGCCGGCATGGTATGGGACGCCGGTCGCAGGTGCCCGCAGATGGCGCCACGACATCCCCGGCGATCCGGGCAGGGGCCTCAAGGGAGCGTTGATGCACGGAACCGTGGACCAGGTCGGTGTGGCGCGCGCGCATGCGCCGGCGTCGGAACTCATCCTCAGCGTCGCGCGGTCGTGGCCGGAGCCACGCATCACCATGGGCGAGCTGATGCAGGCCTTCGGCATGCGGTCCTACGGGCTGCTGATCGTACTGTTCGCGCTGCCGAACCTCCTGCCGATCTATATCCCGGGCCTCAGCCCGATCTTCGGCGCACCGCTCGGCATCGTCTGCCTGCAGCTCGCGCTCGGCTACCCGACGCCGCGGCTGCCCGGCTTCCTCACGCGGCGCTCGATGCGGCGGAGCGACCTCGAGATGATCGCGCTGAAGGCGCAGGCCTGGCTCCGCCGGATCGAGCGCTTCGTGAAGCCGCGGCCGTCCTTCCTGACGCGGCGGCGGGCGGAACGCGCGATCGGCGCCTACGGGGCCTTCCTTGCCGTCATCGTGATCGTGCCGCTGCCCTTCACCAACGGCCCGCCCTCCCTCGCCTGCGCCATCATGGCGATCGGCATGATGGAGGAGGACAGCCTCACCATCCTTGCTGGCATCGTCGTCGGGCTGTTCGGCGCGGCGCTCGGCATCTCGATCATCGGCACGGTCTGGGTGCTGGTCGTGACCGCCTTCCAGTGGGCCTTCGGCCTCTAGCCGCATGACGATCGAGGACCTCGCGGCCGAACATCCCGCTGCGCCCATCTCGCGCCTGGTCGCCGAGGTCGCGACGCAATGCCCAGGGGAACGCATCACGCTGGGCGAGATGTCGGAAGCCTTCGGCGATCGCGCCTTCGGCCTGCTGATCCTGCTGCTCTGCCTGCCCGGGCTGCTGCCGGGCATGGCGAGCGTCTTCGGCACGCCGATGCTGATCCTGGGCGTGCAGATGGGGCTCGGGTTCCGCAAGCCGAAGCTGCCGGGCTTCATCGCGCGGCAGTCGCTCCGGCGGACCGACCTGCTGCGGCTGTCGGCGGGTTCGGACACCCGCATCTCGCGCGCGATCGGGAAGATCGAACGCTGGGTGCGCCCGCGCCCCGGCCCCTTCACCGGGCCGCATGCCGACAAGGCAGTCGGCTGGCTCACCGCCTATGCCGCGCTGATGCTGATCCTGCCGGGCCCGGGCACGAACGGCCCGCCGGCCTTCGGCACCATCGTGATGGCCCTGGGGCTGGTCGAGAACGACAGCAAGGTGATCGGGCTGGGCATGGCGCTGACCTTCCTGGGCAACCTTTTCGCCACCGTCGTCCTCGGCGCGCTGTTCTGGTATGGCCTCGAGGGCGTGGCCTATCTCTGGGGGCAGTTCGGCAGCGGATCGTGACCGTCAGCGGTTCGGCGCCAGGGCGCGCGCCAGCCGCCATGGACGAAGCAAGGCGCGGCCGCTACGCTCGCCCCATGCGCCGGTGGCCCGGAAGGGCTGAAACGGGAACGCGCGACGCGGGGCCACGCCCCGCCAAGCCGCGGCTGCCCCCGCAACTGTAGGCGACGCGTCCGGTCCCCGATGCCATTGCGCGCAGGCGTGAGAAGGCGGGGCCGGCGGAGGAGGCCAAGGCCCCCTTCCCGTCGCGAGCCAGGAGACCGGCCGGCGCAGAGTTGTCTCGCGCGTGCCGGGCGGGGTGCACCGGCGCAACGGACCCAAGGAATGCGCCGGCCACGGCGCAGGCCTCCGTATGCGAGCACGACGTGAGCCCGTCCTGCGGCCGCAAGGCCGCATGGCGAAACGCGGATCGTGCCACGGAGGGACCCCGGATGAACCGCCGGATCCTCGCCTTGTTCGTCTTCACCCCGCTTGCGCCTGCCTGGGCGCAGCAACCCCCAACCCTGCCCGACGTGGTCGTCACCGCGACCCGCGTGCCGACGCCGGCGGAACGCATCCCCGCCGCCACCACGGTGATCGACCGCCGCGACATGGAGGAACGCGGCTACGTCACCTTGGCCGATGCGCTGGCCGCCGTGCCGGGCTTCCGCCTGGTGCAGGCGGGCGGGCCGGGCCAGCAGGCCTCGGGCTTCCTGCGCGGCACCAATTCCCGCCACGTGCTGGTGCTGCGCGACGGCGTGCCGCTGAACGACAGCGCCGAGCCCAACGGCGCCTTCAACTTCGGCAACGAGTTGCTGGGCGATGTCGAGCGCATCGAGGTCGTGCGCGGCCCCGTCTCGGCCGTCTACGGCACGGCGGCGATCGGCGGCGTGGTCAACCTGATCACGCGCCGCGCGCCCGCCGACCGCGCCTTCGCCCCCTATGGCGAGATCGCCGGCGGCACGCAGCGCACGCTGCGCGGCTATGCGGGCGCGGGCGGCACGCTCGGCGCCTTCGACTACGGCATCACCGGGCAGTCGCTCTCGACCGAGGGCTTCAACTCGGTCGCCCCGCGCTTCTCCTCGAACCGGGGCGAACGCGACGGGCTGCGCGCCGCCGCCGTCACCGCGCGCGCGGGCGTGACGCTCGGCGAGACGACGCCCGACGCCATCCTGGGCGCCACGCGCATCGACGGGCTGGTCCGCTGGCGGGAGAACACCTTCGGCCTCGACAGCGTGCCGCAGGACGACCCGAACTACACGGGCCAGGACCGCAACTGGTTCGGCTACCTGCGCAGCCAGACGGCGCTGTTCGGCGGCGCCTGGACCACGGGGCTGCGCCTGTCCGGCAGCGAGGATCGCCGCCGCTACGTGAACCTGCCCGATCCCGGCAACCGCTTCGGCACGGCCGACGACCTCTATGTCGGCGACCGCGTGGGCCTCGCCTGGGACAACACGCTGCGCCTGCCGGCCGGCGGCTTCGTGACAGACGCCAGCCTGACCTTCGGCGGTGGCTGGGACCGGGAGAGCGCGACAAGCGCCGCGGGCTCGCCCTTCTTCCGCATCACCACGGATGCGCGGGCCGAGAACACCTACGGCTACCTCGGCGCGCAGGCGCGACTGTTCGAGCGGCTGGACGTGACGGCCGCGCTCCGCCTCGACGACGCCGAGGACTACGGCACGGAGCCCACCTGGCGGCTCGGCGCGGTGCTGGCGCTGCCCGAGATCTCCTCCCGCATCCGCGCGGCCGGCGGCACCGCCTTCAAGGCTCCGTCGCTCTACCAGCGCTTCGGGCAGATCGGCACCTTCTTCCGCGGCAACCCGGACCTCGAGGCGGAGCGTTCCACCTCCTGGGAAGTGGGGTGGGAGACCGACATCGCGGGGCGCTTCGCGACCGTCTCGGCGCTCTATTTCGACAGCCGCATCCGGGATCTCATCAACTTCGACCCGACCTTCTCGACGCTGGTGAACGTGGATCGCGCGCGCATCCGCGGCGGCGAGTTCGGCCTGACGCTGCGCCCGGCGGACTGGCTCGACATCACCGGCGCCTGGACGGTGACCGAGGCGCGCGACACGACGACCGACACGCCGCTCGCGCGCCGGCCGCGCAACGTGGCCAGCCTGTCGGCCCGCATCGCGCCCGAGGTCGGCTGGTTCGACGTGCCGCGCTCCCGCCTGATCATCGCGCCGGAGGTCATCTATGTCGGGCAGTCGCCCGAGGGCGCCTTCGCACGCTACCAGGACAACGGGCGGTCCATCCCGGTCGCGGGCAAGAATCCGGAAGGCGTGCTGTTCAACCTGACGGCGTCGCTGCCGCTGACGGCGCAGGTGACCTCCTTCGTCGAGGTCCGCAACATCGGCAACACGCGCTACGAGCCGGCGAACGGCTTCGTGGTGCCGGGGCGGAGCGCGATCCTGGGGCTGCGCGGGACGTTCTGAGACGAACGGGGGGAGGTTCCCCTCCCCCCACCCGCCTCACCCCCGCGTTCCCCCCGGGACCCACAGTACGTCGTTCCCCCCGTTCAGGTGCCGCGACAGCACGAACAGGTGGTCCGACAGCCGGTTGAGGTAGCGCACCACGGCCGGGTTCACCTCCTCCTCCGCCGCCAGCGCGACGGCCAGGCGTTCCGCCCGCCGCACGACGGTGCGCGCGAGATGCGCATGCGCCGCCGCCGCGCTGCCGCCCGGCAGCACGAAGGACCGCAGCGCCGGAAGCGCCGCATTCATCTCCGCGATCTCGGCCTCGAGCCGCGCCGATTGCGTATCCGCCACGCGCAGCCGTGCCCCGGCCTCGCCCGGCACGCAGAGGTCGGCGCCCACATCGAACAGCTCGTTCTGGATGCGCGCGAGCATCGCATCCGCCGCCGCGTCGGTCGTGCAATGCAGGCGCAAAAGGCCGATCGCGGCATTGGCCTCGTCCACCGTGCCGTAGGCCTCGACGCGCAGCGCGTCCTTGCGCACGCGGCGGCCGTCGCCGAGCGAGGTCTCGCCGCCGTCGCCGCCGCGCGTCGTGATGACGTCGAGCTTCACCATGAGGGTCTCCCGTATCGGACTTGGTTATGGCGCGGCGGCGCTGCGCCGCAAGGCTCACCGGTCCGTCAGGCGGAAATGCACGGCGGTGGCGAGCGTCGCCGTGACCGGCAGGCCGGCCTGGCTTGCCGGGCGGAAGCGCCATTGACGCGTCGCCGCCACCGCCGCGCGGTCGAGCGCCGGATGGCCCGAGGACGCGACGATATCGGCCTGCTCCACGCGCCCCTCCGCGCTGACGCGCAGCCGGAGGCGCACCACGCCTTCCTCCCCCCGCCGCCGGCTCTCGGCCGGGTAGTCGGGTGGCGGGTTGCGGTAGCCGCCATCGACACCTGGCGGCACCACCGCGCCGGTCGCCCGCGCGCCGATCGAAGGGTCGGGCAAGGCACCGGCACCGGCATCGAGGCGTACCGGGTTGGGTTCGGCGCGAGCCGTGGCGCGCGCGGGCGGCGGCCTGGCTGCGGCATGAGCCTGGCGCGGCGGCTCGGCCGAGCCCGTCTCCGCCGCGACCGGGGGCGGGGCTGGCGGGGGCGGCGGCAGATCCGCCCCGGCGTCGCGGACAAGCGGGGCGTCGGCCTCGCGAACCGGCGCGGGCGGCGGTGGGGGCTCGGGATCGGCCGGGCGCGACGGAACGGCGGGATCGGCCGGGGCCGCGACAGACGCAGGGGCGCCTGGCGGGGCGGACGGCGCGGGCGCATCGGGCGGTGAGGCAGGCGCGGGGGGCGCCGACGGGACGGCAGGCGCCGCCTCCGCCTCGGCGGCGGCGCCTGCCAGCGCCGCCGTGTCGGCGAAGACGAGCGCGACGGAGCCCGCCTCGCCGGCTCCGTCCATCGCGCGTCCCGGAAGGAGCAGGAGCGCCGCCAGGGCCGCGGCATGCAGCGCGCAGGACACGCCGAGCGCCGCCGCCATCCAGGCGCCGCCGCGGGGCGGGCGCGCGGGCGGCCTCACAGAACGGGAACCCCGCTCTGCTTCGCCTTGCCCTCCGGCTCGACATGGATGGTGATGACGGCGTCGCGCAGCTCGGCCTTGAGCGCGGCCTCGATGCGGTCGCAGATGTCGTGCGCCTCCCGCACCGGCATGGCGCCCGGCACCACCAGGTGGAACTCGAGGAAGGTGAAGCGGCCGGCGTGGCGGGAGCGGAGGTCGTGCGCCTCGATCGCGCCCTCGGCCTCGGTCGCGACGATGGCGCGGATCCGGTCCAGCGTCGCCGAGGGGACCGCCTCGTCCATCAGCCCGCCCAGGCTCTCGCGCAGCAGGCGGAAGCCTGAGAAGAGGATGTTCACCGCCGTCAGCGCCGCGAGCAACGGGTCAAGCCAGAGGATACCGGTCATGGCGACCAGCGCCACGCCCGCGATCACGCCGACGGAGGTGACGACATCGGCGAGGAGGTGGCGCGCATCGGCAACGAGCGCGGGTGAGCGGGCCGCGCGGCCGCGCCGGAACAGCACGGCCGCCCAGGCGCCGTTGATCGCCGTCGCCAGCGCCGAGACGGCCAGTCCGAGCGGCGCCGCCTCCGGCGCGCGCGGGGACTGCAGCGCGCCCCATGCCTCGTTCAGGATCAGCAGCGCGGCGACGATGATCAGCGCGCCTTCAAGCACGGCCGAGAAGTATTCCGCCTTGGCATGGCCGTAGGGATGGTTCGCATCGGCCGGCAGGGCAGAGAAGCGGATGGCGACCAGCGCCGCGACGGCGGCCGCAACGTTCACCACGCTCTCGAGCGCGTCGGCCAGCAGGGCGACGCTGCCAGTCAGCCACCAGGCCACGGCCTTGAACGCAAGCACGAGCAACGCGACGACGACGCTCGCGACGGCGGTTCCGATGACGCGCGTGGACATGGCCTCAGGCACCGCGACGGGGGCGTGGCTCGTGATGACGCATGCGAGGCTCCTCATCGCTTCCAGCGGCGCGGGCGGTGCTGCGGCGCAGCGGGAGCGCAGCGCCGACCCGGGGCTTTAGGACGTGATCGCTCGCGGCGGAAGCGACCTTGCCAAGCCGGGCGCCCCCGTCAGACCCGTCGGTCGGTTCCGGGGTGGATCGAATAGGTGGCTGTCGCTAGACATTTCCACGTGAAGCTGGCGCCGGGTGCCGGCTGGGGGCGGGAGAAAGATGATGCAGCTTGGCAACAAGGTCGCCTGGTTCGGCACCTCAGGCAAAGGATCCTTCGGCAAGGTGAGGCTGAAGCACCGCGAATTGTTCTTCGGCAAGGCCGAGGAGCAGGCGTCGATGCAGACGGTCGAAAAGGCCTACAGCACCCTGCAGCTCACGATCGGCTGGCTCCGCCACGCCGAGGCGCAGAAGCTAAAGGACGCGATCCAGCTCTATTTCAAGTCCGGCGCCTCTGCGATTCCGCGCATCCAGCCGATCCTGGAGCTGGTCCAGGCCGGCATGACAAACGGCAAGCTCTCCCTGAAGACGGACAACACGAGCACGTCACGCTTCGTCAACCAGTTCGGCGTCGAAGCCGACGACGTGCCGTACATCGAGGGCTATGTCCGGAACGGCGCGAACGGGTCGAAGGGCGACATCCACGTCACCCGCGACTACATCATGAACAACCGCTTCCAGGCGGTGCGCACCTTCATCCACGAGGCGACGCACCGCTTCGCCAACACCGACGATTTCGGCGAGCAGGGCTACATGCACGCCGACGGATCCGATTTCCGCGCGCCCGGCATCACGGCGGAGCAGTGCCTGAACAACGCCGACAGCTACGCCTATTTCTGCATGGCGATGGGCTACCGCTGAGCGCGCGGCGGGCGCGCCCCCGGCGCGCCCGTCACACCGAGAAGTACTTCGCCCGCGGGTGGTGCAGCACGATCGCGCTGGTCGACTGCTCGGGGTGCAGCTGCCATTCGTCGCTGATCTCGACGCCGATGCGCCCGGCGTCGAGCAGCTTGAGCAGCGGCACCTGGTCCTCGAGCCGCGGGCAGGCTGGGTAGCCGAAGGAATATCGCCCGCCGCGATAGCCCTGCTGCAGCATCCGGTCGATGTCGCGGTCATCCTGCCCCGCGAAGCCCCATTCGGCGCGGATGCGCTTGTGGACGTATTCCGCCATCGCTTCCGCCATCTCGACCGACAGGCCGTGGAGATACAGGTAATCCTGGTAGCGATTGTCCTCGAACCATTCGCGCGCCATGTCGGACGCCTTCTGGCCGACGGTCACGACCTGCAGGCCGATCACGTCGCGATGCGCGGGCCCATCCCCGATGTCGCGCACGAAGTCGGCGATGCACTCACCATCCTCCTTGGGCTGGCGCGGCAGCGTGAAGCGCGCGGCTTCCGTGATGCCGTCCTCCTCGAACAGGACCAGGTCGTTGCCCGCGCCGGCGCATTTCCAGTAGCCGTAGATCGCCTGCGGCTTCAGGATCTTCTGCTCCTCGGTCAGCGCCAGCATGCGCTTGAGCACCGGGCGCAGTTCCTGCTTCGCCCAGCCGAGGAAGTCCTCGAGCGAGCGGCCCTGCTTCCGGAAGCCCCACTGGAACTGATAGAGGCTGCGCTCGTTGATGAAGGGCACCAGCGCCTTGGGCGCCGCCTCCATCACGCGCGCACCCCAGAAGGGCGGCGCGGGCGGCGTGCTCTCCGCGCTCACGCGGCGGCGGCGCGCCTCGGCATAGGCGACATCGACCGGCGCGAAGCCGCGCGGATCCGCCTGGCCGAGGGTGCGCTTCTCGTTCTTCGCCTTGCCCGCGCGCTTGACCTGCAGCGCACCGAGATAGTCGTCGAAGCCGTTGCCGACCACCTTGTCCATCAGGTGCAGCCCGTCGAAGGCATCGCGCGCATAGGCCACGCGCCCGCAGGCATAGGCGCGCACGCAATCATCCTCGACGTAGTTGCGCGTCAGCGCCGCGCCGCCGAGCATGACGGGGATGTCGAGGTTCTGGCGCGACATCTCCTCGAGGTTCTCGCGCATCACGACGGTGGACTTCACCAGCAGCCCCGACATGCCGATGGCATGCGCGCGATGTTCCTTCGCCGCCGCCACCATGTCGGCCAGCGGCACCTTGATGCCGAGGTTGACGACGCGATAGCCGTTGTTCGTCAGGATGATGTCGACCAGGTTCTTGCCGATGTCGTGCACGTCGCCCTTGACGGTCGCGAGCACGATCGTGCCCTTCTCCTGCCCCTCGACGCGCTCCATGTGCGGCTCGAGGTAGGCGACGGCAGCCTTCATCGTCTCGGCGCTCTGCAGCACGAAGGGCAGCTGCATCTTGCCGGCGCCGAACAGCTCGCCCACCACCTTCATGCCGTCCAGCAGCACGTCGTTGATGATCGACAGCGGCGCGATGCCCTTGGCAAGCGCGTCGGCCAGCTCGTCGTCCAGCCCCTTGCGGTCGCCATCCACGATGCGGTCCTTGAGCCGGCCCTCGACCGTCTCGGCGCGCACCTTCTTGACGTTGTCCGCCGCTTTCCGGCCGGAGAAGATCTCCAGCACCTTCTGCAACGGGTCGTAGTCCTCGCGGCGGCGGTCGAAGATCAGGTCCTCGACCACCTGGACCTCCTCCGGCGGGATCAGGTGCAGCGGCTTGATCTTGCTGACATGCACGATGGCACCCGTCATGCCGGCCTTGACCGCGTGGTCCAGGAACACGCTGTTCAGCACGTGCCGCGCCGCCGGGTTGAGGCCGAAGGAGATGTTCGACAGGCCGAGGATGATCTGGATGTCGGGGAACTTCTCCCGGATCATCCGGATCCCCTCCAGCGTCCAGAGGCCGAGCTTGCGGTCGTCCTCGTTGCCGGTCGCGATGGTGAAGGTCAGCGGGTCGATCATCAGGTCGGATTGCGGCAGGCCGTAGCGGTCGCAGGCGAATTCCACCAGGCGCGTCGCGATGCGCAGCTTGTCCTCGGCGGTCTTGGCCATGCCCACCTCGTCGATGGTGAGCGCGATGACGGCGGCGCCGAATTTCTTGGCCAGCACCATGCGGTCGGCGGCGGCCTTCTCGCCTTCCTCGAAGTTGATCGAGTTGATGATCGCCTTGCCGCCATGCAGCTTCAGCGCGGCCTCGATGATCGGCGTCTCGGTGCTGTCGATCACCAGCGGCGCGTTCACGCTGCTGGTGAAGCGGCGGATCACCTCGGTCATCTCGGCCAGCTCGTCACGGCCGACGAAGGCGGTGCAGATGTCGAGGCTGTTCGAGCCCTCCTGCACCTGCTCGCGCCCCATGGCGACGCAGCCATCCCAGTCGCCGGCCGCCTGGCGCTCCCGCCAGGCCTTCGATCCGTTCGCGTTGCAGCGCTCGCCGATCGAGAAATAGGCGTTCTCCTGGCGCAGCGGCACGGCCGAATAGAGCGATGCGACCGAGGGCACCCAGACCGGCCTGCGCCGTACCGGCGCTGGCCGCGCCGCGGCACCGCCGAGCTTGCGCAGCATCGCGTCCAGCGCGGCGATGTGCGGCGTCGAGGTGCCGCAGCAGCCGCCGATCAGGTTCAACCCGTCCTCGGTGACGAAGCGCTCCATCCAGGTCGCGAGCTCCGCGGCGCCCAGCGGGTAGTGCGTCTTGCCGTCCACGAGTTCCGGCAGGCCCGCATTCGGCTGGCAGGAGATCAGTCCGGGCCAGTTCTGCGCGAGCCAGCGGACGTGCTCGGCCATCTCCTGCGGCCCCGTCGCGCAGTTCAGCCCCATCAGCGGCACGTCGAGCGAATGGACGACGGCCGCGGCAGCGCCGATGTCGGGGCCGACCAGCAGCGTGCCCGTCGTCTCGACCGTCACCTGGACGAACACCGGGATGTCCGACTTGGCCTCGGCGCGCGCGATCTTGGCGGCGTTGACGGCGGCCTTGATGAACAGCGTGTCCTGGTTCGTCTCGGTCAGCAGCGCGTCGGCGCCGCCGGCGATCAGGCCGCGGCACTGGACCAGGAGCGCCGCCTCCAGCGCGTCATACGCAATGTTGCCAAGCGTCGGCAGCTTCGTCCCCGGCCCGATGTCTCCCACCACCCAACGGTGGCGGCCATCGGCGAAGCCTTCCGCCGCCTCGCGCGCGATCTCGACGGCGCGCTTGTTGAGCTCGAACGCCTTATCCTCCAGCTCGAACTCGGCCAGCGTCACGGGGGATCCGCCGAAGGTGTTGGTCAGCACCATGTCGGCGCCGGCGGCGAAGTAGTCGCGGTGGATCTCGCGCACCACGTCGGGCCGCGAGAGCACCAGCACGTCCGTGCAGTTCTCCTTGCCCCAGAAGTCGCGCTCCACGTCCAGGTCCATCACCTGCACGCGCGCGCCCATGCCGCCGTCGCACAGCAGCACGCGGTCGCGGAGGGCATCGAGGAGGTGCGGGCGGGACATTGGCTTGGCCTCAGAAGGTCAGGACGGAAACAGACCGGGTCTTGCGCTCCGCGACCCAGATGCGGACGGGAAGTGGCCCCTCGACCGTGGCGCTGCGCGCCGGGACGCAGCCCGTGGCGCCGAGCCAGCCGGCGATGCCGGCATCGTCGAAGCCCGGCCAGCGATGCGCGTGCGCGCCCAGCAGGTCGCCCCGCTGGTGCGGCGCGAGGTCCACGATGACCATGATGCCGCCGGGCTTCAGCACGCGCGCGGCCTCGGCCAGCGCGACGGCCGGGTCCTCGGCGTAGTGCAGCACCATCTGCAGCGTGACGGCGTCGAAGACGCTGTCGGCGATCGGCAAGCGGTACATGTCCGCCTGGCGCACCGCGATGTGCGACAGGCCGCGCTCGGCCAGCCGTGTCCGCGCCAGCGCGAGCATGTCGCGGGACGCGTCGACGCCGAGACCCTCCTCGATCCGCCCCGCGAGGCGCTCGAGCAACCCGCCGGTGCCGCAGCCGATGTCGAGCAGCTTGCCGATCCGCGCGGGCAGCGCGGCGTCGAGCGCGGCCGCGATGGCCGCGTCGGGCAGGCCGAGTGCACGCACCTCGTCCCAGTCGGCGCCGTGGCGGCGGAAGGCCTCGGAGGCGACGCGCGCGCGTTCCGCCGCCAGCCGCGCGGCGGCGCGGCGGTCGGCGGCGAGCATCGGGTCATCCTCCGGCAGGCGGGCGAGCACCTGGCGCGCGAGGTCGGCCTCGGGCGCCAGCTGGAACCAGGCATTGGCACCCTCGGGCGTGCGCACCAGCAGCCCGGCCTCGACCAGCAGCTTCAGGTGGCGCGACAGGCGAGGCTGCGACTGGCCAAGGATCGCGACCAGGTCCGAGACGCACCAGGCCCCCCGCGCGCAGAGCGCGAGCAGCCGGAGCCGGGTCGGCTCGGCGGCGGCGCGAAGCTGGGTCAGCAGGGAATCCATAAGGACTGGACATAGTCATAAAGATATCCTTATGTCCAGCACATCATGGTCTGGTCGCTCGACGCCCGCATTCCCGTGACGCTGCTGGACGATGCCGCGGCGCTGCCGACGGCGCTCGCGGCCGGGCGCCCAGCCGCGCTGCTGGCCGAGGGCGAGGCCATCGCGGCGCCCGGTACGATAGCCGCCGACGGCTTCCGCCCCGTCACCCTCCACGCCGCCGGCTGCGCCTGCTGCGCGGGCCGGAGCGCGGCGGCGCTGGCCCTCGACCGCCTGTTCCAGGCGCGGGTTCGCGGCCGCGCCGGATGGTTCGAGCGGGTGCTTGTGCTGCCGGTCACGGCCGAGGGCCGTGCGGAAGTGACGCAGGCCCTGGCGCGCGACGCCCTGACCGCGGCCCGCTTCCGGGCGGCCCCGGCGCACGCCTGACATCCGGCCGGATGCCCTGATCCGGAAAATCTCGATTCCAGAGTGGCTTATGCCCGACCGGGTCTGATCCGGCAGCGGCCGGGCCGATCGGGGCGCCGGCGACGCTTGAATCAGGTACCGTTCCACAGGAACCGATCCATCCGATCGGCTCCTGCCCCGGCGCGGCGCGCGGCTGCGCGGACCGCGCCGCCTCAGCTGCCGCGGGCGCCGCCGCGCGCGCCCGTCACCGCCGCGCGCGGAAAGCCGCCCTGCTTGCCAGCAGCCGTCCGGTCGGGGTCGAGACCGTCAGCCAGCCCGTCCAGCGCCAGCGTGATCCGCCGCAGCAGCACTTCCTCGCCGCCCGCCATGCCTTCCTCGATCGCCACGGCCTCCGAGGCCGCGTCGTATTCCCAGCGGCGCAGGATCTCGATTTTCTGCGCCCGGGTCAGGCCGTCATGGGCGACAACCTGTTCCGGGGTCTCGAACACCTCCGCCGGGGTCAACATGGCGCGTTCCAGGACCCGTGCGGGCATCGCGTGGTGGGCAGGCATATGCTCCTCCCTTCCGCAGGCCGGGCCGCGGCGGGGGTGCCGCCGCCTCGGGGCCCTTGAGATGGGCCATGCGACGGCGACCGGCAATGCGGCGCCGGTCACGCCTGCGCGATGGACGCGGCGCGCAGCTCGAGGTCCTCGCATCCGGCCTCGTCCGCGATGCAGCGGCGCCCGGTCGCGAGCGCCAGCCTCGCATGGCGCTGCAGCACCGTGCGCCGCGCGGGATCGGCCTCGACATCGAGCGTCGCCTCCAGCACCTCGAGGAGGCGGATCAGCACTGCCGCCTCGCGGCCCCCCGCCTCGCGGATCATGTGGAACATCGCGTCGCAGAGCCCGGTATGGGTCGTGACGCGGCGGTAGAGCACCACGCGCTGGTCCCGCAGCAGCGCGGGCGCGGGAAAATGTCGCCCAGCCAGGCCCGCGAGCACAGCGCCCAGCCGGTCGAGCACGGCCATGGCGGTGAAGGGGTCGTTCACGCCGGGCGACAACGCGCGCACCGCGACCTCGACCAACTGCCGAACCGCGAATTCGAGGTCCTGCGCCGCCGCCGGGCTCGGCCCGAGCGACATCGCCGCGCGCAGCGCCGCCTCGGCCTCGTCCCGTTTCGTGCCCGGGACCACCTCGGCGACGCGCGAGGCGGGGTGCAGGTAGTCCCCCGGCCGCGCCATCACGACCAGCACGGCGTCCTGCGCGGCTGCCCAGTCGGCCAGGGCACCGTAGTCGATCGCGCGCAGGTAACCGGTGCCGCCGCAGCGCACGGGCGCGCCGCGCGGCGGCGGCAGGGCGAGCAGCACGGGTGCGCCCGGAGGATCCGCATGGGTCAGCCGCGCCGCAGCCTGCATCAATTCGGTATGGACCAGCGTGATGACCGTCTCGACATTGATGCCCGTCGCCACGTGATGGACAAACCAGGCCAGCGTGCCGGTGCAGAGCAGCGCGAGCCCGACCGCGACGGCAAGGCCGAGATGCGGCACTGCCTGCGCGCCCACGCCGCGCTGCAGCGTCACGGCATAGGCAAAGGTCATGAGGAACAGGCCGAGCGCCCAGCGGTTCCCACTGTCGCGCACGAAGTTCCGCAGCAGCCGCGGCCCCATCTGGCCCGAGGTCATCGACAGCGCCGCGATGGTGATCGAGAAGATCGTGCCCGCAACGCCGATCGCCGAGCCCGCGACCACGCCGAGCAGCGCCCGCGCGCCGGCCGCATCCGCCGCGAAGACAAGGTCGGGCGGCAGCCCCGCATGGCCCGGGACCTCGAGCCACCGCATCGCCTCCGCCAGCAGCATCCCGGCGGCTGAAAGCAGCACGGGGATGACCCAAAAGACGTCGCCGGCCCATTCGCGGAACGCCAGCAGCCGGGCCCTCATGCCCGTCCTCCCCGGTCGGCGGGGGGCGGCGACGGGCTCAGGCCGGCAGGCTCCGGTCGCCCTCGCCGAGCGGCCTCTGCATCTGCACCACGTCGAGCCAGCGGCCGAACTTCATGCCCGCTGCCTTCAGGATGCCCGCCTGCCGGAAGCCCAGCGAGAGATGCAGCCCGATCGAGCCGACATTCTCGGAATCGCCGATCACCGCGATCATCTGCCGGAAGCCCCGCGCCTCGGCGCGCGCCAGCAGTTCCGCCACCAGCGCCTTGCCCACGCCCTGGCCGCGGATGTCGTTGCGGACATAGACGGAATCCTCGGCGCAATACCGGTAGGCCGAGCGGTCCCGGTACTGCGAGAAATAGCCGAAGCCGAGGATGCGCCCCGCCTCGTCCTCAGCCACCAGCCAGGCGCATCCCGCGCCCTGCACCTTCGCCATGCGCGCGGCCATCTCGGCCACGTCGGGCGGTTCCTCCTCGAAGGTGCCGGCACCGGTCAGGACGTGATGGGCGTAGATCGCGGTGATGTCCGCGATGTCGGCCGGCCCGGCGTCGCGCAGCGCGAGCGTCATGCCGGCAGCCCCGCGGCGGCGGCGACGCGCTCGGCCAGCGCCAGCAGCGCGCGGTCCCGCCCGGGGGCGGCCACGAGCGAGAGCCCGACCGGCGCGCCGTCCACGCGCGCGGCCGGCAGGGTCACCTCCGGCAGGCCGCCGAGGCCTGCGATCGCGGTCACGCCCATCGTCCGCTCCCGCACCGCGTTCTGCTCCGCCTGGCTCGCCGTCAGCAGCGGCGCCGGCGCGGGGGCGGTCGGGTAGATCAGCACCGCGCCGCCGCCCAGCAGCGCATGCAGCCGCGCCTGCGCCATCCGCCGGAAGGCCCGCCCCGCCGCCGCCTTGGCGGGGTCCATCGCGCGCGCTGCGGCGAAGCGTTCCTTCACGCCGGGGCCGAAGGCGGGGTCGGTCGCCGCGATCCAGGGGCCGAGCGTGGTCCAGGCTTCCTCGGCCTGGGCGCAGCGGAAATTCTCGTAGAAGGCATCGAGCCCCTCGGGCGCCAGATGCACGGCCAGCGCGGGGCCGAGCACGGCTTCGGCCGCGGCGAGCCCGTCGGCGAGCGCGGCGGCAGTGCCGGGCTCGGCATTGACCCAGGCCTCCTGCACCTTGAGCAGCGGGCCGAGCGGCGCCTCGCCCCCCGGGGGCAGCAGCACCTCCCCCGCGCGGCGCAGCACCGCGGCGCGCGCCGCGAACCAGCCGGCCGTGTCGAATGACGGCCCGAGCGGGCAGGCGCCCACCAGGCTGACCGCGCCCCAGCTCGGCCGGATGCCGAACACGCCGCAATAGGAGGCCGGGATGCGCACCGAGCCGCCGGTGTCCGAGCCCATGGCGATGTCGGCGAGTCCCGCCGCCACGGCGGCCGCCGAGCCGCAGGACGACCCGCCCGGGAAGCGGTCCGGCGCGGCCGGGTTGATGGGCGTGCCCTGCCAGACATTCTCGCCGGTCAGGCCGTAGGCAAGCTCGACCGTCCGCGTCTTGCCGACGAGAGCGGCGCCGGCGCCGAGCAGCGCCGAGACCACCGCCGCATCGCGCACCGCCGGCGGGTGCGTGCGCGCCCAGTCAGGGTTGCCGTAGCCCGTGACCACGCCCGCGACGTCATAGAGGTCCTTGACCGCGAAGGTGAGCCCCGCGAGCGGCCCGGCCGGGGCGCCGCCGCGCGTTGCCCGTTCCCCGGGAACGAAGGCGCCCACGCTGTCCTCGGCCATGCTGCCCGCTCCTGTGCTGAGGCGAGCGAAATTGAAGCAGCGGCGGCGCGCTGACAACAGGCGTGCCGCCGCCAGGCTTCAGCGGGCGCGCAGCAGTTCGGGCACGCGCAGCAGGATGAACTCGTTGTCGTCGGCGCGCGTCAGGTGGCGTCCGGCGCTGAACGGCAGGTTGTTGTCGTTGGCGACGATGATGTGGTCGGCATCGACCATCGCCACGTCCTCGATGGTGAAGAAGGGGAAGGTGAAGCGATCGCGCGGCGCGTTCGCCGGCAGGTCGCCGCGGCTCCGCGCCAGGCCCTCGCTGTCGCGGATCGCCATCAGGTCGATGTGGCCGATCTTGCGCACGAAGCCCTCGGCATCGGTGGCGCCGAGGTCGATCAGGTAGACCCGCTTGAAGCGGGCAGGCAGCGGGAAGCAGGGGCGGTCCGCCGTGCTCTGCGTGCCCTGCGCGCAGGCAAGGCCGGGGTCGCCTTCCCCGTTGTCGCGCTCGATCACCAGGGCGCGGCGGTCGTCGATCATGTTGAAGTCGCCGATCGCGGTGGCGCCGTCCTCGAGCCGGTAGCGCAGCACGCGCCCGGTCCAGGCAGCGCGCGCGGTGTCGAATTCCAGCACGCGCAGGAACCGGCCCTCCGGCTGGTCGGAATTCGGCGCGAAGATCGGCTGTTCCAGCATGGCATAGAGGCGCGACCCATCCGGGCTTGCGGCCATGCCCTCATAGCCGCCCGAGCGCCGCACGCGGTAGGGAACCGCCTGGGTCGGGCTGGCCGGCACGGACAGCGCCGGATGGTCCGGCGAACGCAGCGGCTGGCCGTCCAGCATGGTCTCGACCAGGCGCAGCACGCGGCCCTGCGCATCGACATGGAGCAGGAAGGGGCCGAATTCCTCGCCGATCCAGAAGCTGCCATCGGCCATGGGCTGGATGGCTTCGAGGTCGAAATCCGCACCCGTCAGGAAGCGCGTCGGCGACGGATCCGTCACGATGTGGAACGGGATCACGCGGTTCGGGTCGGACAGGAAGATGGTCTGCAGGACCGCCACCTGGCCGGTGCGGAAATCCGGCCGCATCTTGTGGAACATCAGCAGCGCGTCGGGGCTGTTGCGGCGGTTGCCGAAGCCGTTGTCGGTCAGCACCCACCTGGCGCCGGCCTCGCCGCGCACCGGGGCGATGCCCGAGAAACCCTGCATCGGCTGGCCCTGGAAAGGCAGCGCCAGGCCGGTCGGGCGGCGGCCATGCAGGGCGCCCGTGTCGCCCGGCTGGCTGCCGACCCGATCGTTGCGGGCATTGCCGGGCCCGGTGAAACGGCCGGAGGTGGCGAAGCCCGGCGGGGCGCCGGCGGGCGGTGCGACGAAGGTCGCGGCCGGCAGCACGGCGTGGCCGGCGAGTGTGGCCTCGAAGCGCTGGTCGGCCAGGGCTGGCGATGCCGCGAACAGGGCGGCGGCGAGCAGGAGGCGACGCATGGGACCATCCTCGGCCGGGGATGGGCGCGGTCTAGGCCAGCCCCGTTGCGGCTGCGTGTCGGACGCATGGCATCGGCGCGACATTGGCGGTCGATGGCGTGGCCGGGCCGGCCAGGCGCCGGCCAGGCCCACGGCACGGGGACGGACGCGAAGCGGATCATGCCGCGATCGCTGCCGGCGGCACGCGCCATCGCCTGCCTCATGCACGACGGGGTTGCGCGGACCAGACCGCGACCGGGCGGATCGAGGCCGGGATGCCGCGCCGCGAGCCCCCCGTCGGCACGCCACCCGCCGCCTGCGACCCCGGCGCCGCGCGCGCCGGCGCCCGAGACTTCAGCTCCGGAACGCGCCGAGGCTCCGCTTCGGCCGCCCGTCCGCGCCCCAGTTCCCCGCGTCCAGCCAGGCCGCGATGGCGTCGCGCCGGGCCGGCCATTCGTCGTCCAGGATCGAGAACCAGGCGGTGTCGCGCCGGCGGCCCTTCACCACCAGCAGGTTCCTGAGCGTGCCCTCATAGCTGAAGCCGAGCCGCGCCGCGGCACGGCGGGACGGCATGTTGAGCGCGTTGCACTTCCAGGTCAGGCGCCGATAGCCGAGGTCGTCCATGGCATGGCGCATCAGCAGGAACATCGCCTCGGTCGCCGCGCGGGTTCGCTGCAGGCGCGGGCTGAACCAGATGTTGCCGATCTCGATATGCGCGTGGGCCGGGAAGATCTCCATCAGCGTCAGCCAGCCATCGGCGGTGCCGCTGGCGTGCGGGCGGATCGCCCAGGCGATCGGGTCGTGCGTCGCGGCGAAGCCGGCGACGAAGGCCCGCATCGCCGCGGCATCGGCGAAGGGCCCGTAGCCCATGTAGGCCCAGCCGGCGCCGCCGGCATCCGCCTGCGCGGCACGGAACAGTTCCGCCGCATGGCGCGCGTGCAGCGGCTCGAGGTCCACCGACAGCCCGCGATGGGGCACCCGTGCCGGCAGCGGGCGAGGCGTCGTATCGGGCAGGAGCGGCCCCACGGGCGGTTCGGTGGCGGGGTCGAAGGGGACCCCCTCGGGCAGGTCTGTCATGCCCCCAGCAGAAACCGCCCCCCGCCCGCGTGCAAGGCGCGGCGGCGCTTCCCTGTTGCGCCGCCCGCCGCAGCGCAGCACAAGACGGGGCCATGAACGACGCCCCGACCCCCGCCTCCCCCGTCATTCCCGCCGCCTATTTCGGCGAGCGCGTGACCTGGGTGCACCACTGGACCGACCGGCTGTTCTCCTTCCGCTGCACGCGCGACGCGCATTTCCGCTTCCGCGCGGGGGAATTCGCGATGATCGGGCTGATGGTCGCCGGCAAGCCCCTGGTGCGCGCCTATTCCATGGCCAGTCCGACCTGGGACGAGGAACTCGAGTTCCTCTCGATCAAGGTGCAGCACGGGCCGCTCACTTCCCGCCTGCAGCACATCGCGGTGGGGGACACGGTGCTGATCGGGAAGAAGCCGACCGGCACGCTGGTGACCGACAACCTGCTGCCCGGCCGGACGCTCTGGCTGCTGGCGACGGGCACGGGTCTCGCCCCCTTCCTGAGCCTGGCGCGCGAGCCCGACGTCTACGACCGCTACGGGACGGTGGTGGTGGCGCACACCGTCCGCCAGGTGGCGGAACTCGCGCACCGCGATCTGTTCGAGCGCGACCTGCCGGAGCACGAATTCCTGGGCGAGATGGTCGCGGGCAAGCTGAAGTACTACCCGTCCGTCACGCGCGAGGCCTTCCCGACCCAGGGCCGCATCACGGCGCTGATCGAATCGGGGCGGATCTTCGCCGATCTCGGACTGCCGCCGCTCGACCCCGCGCACGATCGCGTGATGCTGTGCGGGTCCGAGGCCATGAACCGGGACTGCAAGGCCATGCTGGAAGCGCGCGGCTTCGAGGAAGGGGCGAACAACGCGCCGGGAACCTACGTGGTCGAGAAGGCGTTCGTGACGAAATAGACCGGAATGCGGTTCGTGCCGTTGGCGCGCGCCTTCGACAAGGGCCCGCCCGCTTGAAGGTGCCGGGGCGCGACGTCGCCACCGACCTCCGCATGATCGACGAAAAGGCGCCGGGGCGCCGTGGTTTCCTCAAGGCCGCTTGCGCCGCGCAACGCAACCCATGACCGGCTGCGCCGCGACCTCCGGACCGCCCCCGCCCGTCCTCAGCCCGCAAAGACGAAGCGCAGCAGCATCGTCAGCCCGGTGCAGATCCAGAGCGCCATGGCGGCCAGCGCGACCCGTTCCCCGTGCCAGACCAGGCGTTCGTGCAGGATGCGCCCGGCGAGCGCCTGCAGGCGCGGCGCCTCGGGCCCGCGCGTCAGGTGCAGGCGTTCGGCCGCCAGCATTGACCAGAGCTCGGTCTCCCGTACGTCGCGGCGCGGCGACCACCAGGCGCAGAGCCAGATCACGCCGCAGGCGATGGAGGTCAGGACGGCACCTGACCGGAAGGCGAGCTCCAGATCGAAGGACAGCGCGAGCATGACCGTGCCGATGCCGAGCGCAGCGAAGCCGCAGGCGCGGCGGATCGAGAGGTCCGCAAGGGTCTGGAGGAGATCCATCTTCCGATAGGGGGACATTGGGCGACCGCGGCCGGCCGACAAGGGCCGGGGCGGATCAGCCGCGACCGACGGCGTGCCGGCGCGGTCCGCCGGCACCGGCCTCACATCCGCGCGAGGATGCCGAGCCCCGTGAGCAGCGCCGCGGCGCCGAGCCAGACCTTCATCGTGGTCACGGGATCGGCGCCCATGCGCTCGGCGACCGCGGCCGGGATGGCGGAGGCGAGCAACGTGCCGGTCGCGACGATCAGGCTCGCGCCATAGAAGACGACCTCGGTCGTGCGCGGAAAGATCTCGGGCAGCCAGAGGGGATAGAGCGCGAAGACCAGCGCGAGCGCCGGGCTCGAGAGGCCGGCCAGCAGGCTGACGGCCACGGTCAGGGTGAACAGGGTCTGCGGCTGCATGGCCTAGCGCACCATCGGATCGGACGGCGGCCGGGCCGTCGGGCGAAGGCACGCCGGCCGCGTGGCCGGGCGGGCGAGCGGGCCGGCGGCGCGCAGTGTGGGCTGGGACATGGCCTAGCCCGCCCCCGGCGGCGTGATGCGCGGCGCGAGGCCCGCGGCCAGCATCACGATGCCGAAGCCGATCCTCAGGATAAACAGCCAGAAGGCGGCGATCAGGGGCAGGAACAGCCCGTGCACGTAGGACGGCACCATGAGTTGTGCCGCGGCCATCGGCCATGCGGACAGCGCGCGGAAGGACCGCCAGATGTAGTTGGTACTGTCCGGCGGCACGAGGAACTGCATCATGAAGCGTCCGATGCAGACCCACCCCGCCAGCGCGAGCAGGTAGGTGACGATCCAGAACGGCAGGTGGGAAAGCAGGAAGTCTTCGCCCATCGGGGCTCCTCATGCAGAAAGGGCGGGACCCTGGCAAGGGTCCCGCCCCGTTCCGTACGGGCCGCGGCCAGGCGCCTATTCGGGCGCCTTCTCGCCCCCGGCCATGCGCACGCCGCCGCGCGGCGTGCGGATGCTCTCGACGAAGTCCTGCATGTCCTTCGACGGCTCCGGCGTCATCATGCTGACCACCCAGGTGGTCAGGAATGCCGCCGGGATGCCGAACAGGCCGCAGGAGATGTTGCGCACTCCGAACCAGAGCGGCATGCCGTAGTACTGCGTGCCGATCAGGTAGAAGAGGCAGACGCCGTAGCCCACGATCATGCCGGCGACGGCGCCGGCCGTCGTCGTGCGTTTCCACCAGACACCCATCACCAGCGCCGGGAACAGGCCCGAGGCCGCGATGGAGAAGGCCCAGGCCACCATGGCCAGGATGCCCGCCGGGCGCGTGCTGGCCACGTAGGCCGCGACGATCGCCACGCAGATCAGCAGGATGCGGGCGACGACCAAGCGCCGCTTGGTGTTCGCATTCGGGTCGATCATCCGGTAGTAGATGTCGTGGCTGAGCGCATTGGCGATCGCGAGCAGCAACCCGTCGGCGGTGGACAGCGCCGCGGCCAAGCCGCCCGCCGCCACCAGTCCCGCGATCACGTAGGGCAGGCCCGCGATCTCCGGCGTCGCCAGCACGATGGCGTCGGCGTTGATCACGAATTCCCGGAACTGGAGGATGCCGTCCGCGTTCGCGTCATTCACGCGGACAAGGCCGATGTCGGACCAGATGCGCACCCAGTTCGGCAGGTCCGCGATCTGCGAGCCGATGACGTTGGTGAACACTTCCAGCTTCGCGAAGGCCGCATAGGCCGGCGCCGTGAAGTACAGCAGGAAGATGAAGAACAGCGACCAGGCCACCGACTTCCGCGCGTCGCGCACGGACGGCGTGGTGAAGTAGCGCATCAGGATATGCGGCAGCGACGCCGTGCCGACCATGAGGCAGAAGATCAGCCCAAAGAAGTTGAGCGGGTCGTAGGTCTGGAATGGCGTGATGTGCGATGGCGCGCCAGCCAGCGCCTCCTTCGTCGCGCGCAGCATCTCGATCTGGTCGATCGCCTGGCCGTACATCAGCTGGGGAATCGGCACGCCCGTCACCTTGGCCGAGAGCAGCACGACCGGGATGAGGTAGGCGATGATCAGGATGATGTACTGCGCCACCTGGGTCCAGGTGACCGCTCGCATGCCGCCCAGCATGGAGCACACCAGGATGCCCGCGAGCCCCACGAAGACCGCGAGTTCGAAGGAGATGCCAAGGAAGCGGGACGCGATGATGCCCGTGCCGAAGATCTGCGCCACGACGTAGGTGAAGGACGCCGACATCAGCACGATGACGCCGCAGAAGCGCGCGAAGTTGCCGCCGTACCGGGCGCCGAGGAAGTCGGGCACCGTGTAGGCGCCGAACTTGCGGAGATACGGGGCCAGCAGGATCGCCACCAGCACGTAGCCGCCCGTCCACCCCAGCACGAAGGCGAGGCCGTCGAAGCCGAGCAGGTAGAGCGTGCCCGCCATGCCGATGAAGGAGGCCGCCGACATCCAGTCGGAGCCGGTCGCCATGCCGTTATAGAAGGCCGGCACGCGTCGTCCCGCAACGTAGTATTCCGACACCTGCGCGGTGCGCGACAGGTAGCCGATCAGCGCATACACGCCGATCGTGAGGAACACGAACAGGTAGCCGATGATGCGGTTCGGAACGCCCATCTGCTCGAGCACCGCCAGCACGAGCACGAAGGCGGCGAAGCCGCCCGTGTACCACGTGTAGACCTTGCCGAGATTCGAGAGAAAATCGCCCTTCTGGGAGGAGTTCTCCGACATGCCTCAGTCCTCCGACACGCCGAATTCGGCATCGATCGCGTTCTGCCGGCGCGCGAACCAGAACAGCATGACGACGAAGATGATGAGGCTGCCCTGCGCCGCCATGTAGAAGCCGAGCGGAAAGCCCAGGAACTTGTAATTGTTCAGCATCGGCGCGAAGGCGTGGATGCCGAAGCCCGCGATCACCCAGATCACCAGCATCAGCCACATCAGGCCGGATGTCTTGGACCAGTAGCGCGCCGCGGTCGCGGCATCGACGGCCGGTTCGGAACTCGACGGTCGGCCGGTTCCCGGTTCAGCGAGTGGCATTGGACCTTTGTCCCCCCTATTGTCTTCCCCGACCCCGAATCAACGGGCTCGGCATGTTGAGCGAGGGCGCCACCCGGCCGCTGACCCGGCCAGTCCATAGTCCTCGCCCGGCAAGGCTGCCATGCGGCGGCGTTGCAACGCAACAAGGTTGCTTACGAATGAAGTCCCGGCTGGCCGGCCTGCTCGGCCGATTCATGACACCCGCGCAATCCGCCGACCCGCTGCTGCTCGGCGAGTTCATCCGCGCCCAGGGCGCCTACGTCGCGCAGAAGACGGTGCTCGACTACTGTCGCGTGAAGTCGGGCCGGCATGAGGAGAAGCTGTTCTCCGAGCCGATGTTCCGCGCGGCGCTCGACCATTGCCGCTGGCAGGTCTTCTTCGGCGCGCTCGCGGACGTTACGGCCGTGTCAGAAGCCTGGCTCAGGCCCTACGCCCCAGAACGGGCGGAGACGTTGCTCGAAGCCCTGGCCCGGCTGCACGATTCGGCCCTCATGGCCGACCCGCCGCCGGAGGCGGAGCGCCAGACCATCGATGGCTTCTCGATCCGCCACCACCTCGCGGGGTTGCAGATCTCCCCGCCCGCGCGCTCCAACGAGATGCCGCTTCTGGCCGAGGCCCCGCTGTTCGCCACGCTGCCCATCCATCCCGACCAGCGCAGGGGGGAAGCGCCCTCGATCCGCGGCGCGCTGCGCTTCCACCTGGTCTCGGCACGGCAGGAGATGGAACGCCGCTTCGACGCGCCGCGCCTCGCCGCCCGCCTCGTCGCCGAAGACTGACGCCGGCGCGCCGCATCGCCATACTGGCCCGGCAACCGACCGAGACTGGCTGAGGACGATGCAGCGTTCGACGGCTCCTGGCCATTCCTCCCCCGCCGCGGCGCTGACGGGCGCCGTGACCGCCGCCATGGCGCCGCCGCCGCCCGCCTTCCGGCCCGATGCCCCGCTGTCCGCGGTACTGGGCGCGATGGAGGCGGCGCGCGCCTCGGCCGTGCTCGCGGTCGATCCGGACGGACGGCCCGTCGGCATCCTGACCGAGCAGGACGTGACCCGCCGCGTCGTCTTCCGCCTGCCGCCCGAGGCACCGCTCCTGGCCGCCATGACCGCCCCGGTCACGGCCTGCACCGAGGATGCCGGCCTCTGGCGCGCCGTGGCACTGCTCCGCGCCGGGCACCTCAGGCACCTGCCGGTGCTCGGGCAGGACGGGCGCTGCGTCGGCATGCTGCACCGCGCCGAGACGCTCGCCGCCGTCTCCGGCCGGCTGCTCGGTCATCTCGACAGCCTGGCCGGCGACGACGCCGAGGTGAAGGCGGCGCAGGCCGGCGTCGCCGCCGCGCTGCTGGCCGAGGGCGTCGCCGCGCGCGACGTGGTCGGCCTCGTCAGCGGCATCAATGTCGAGCTGCACCGCCGCGTGCTCGACAGGACGCTGGCCGCGCATGGCGCGCCGCCAGTTCCCTTCACCCTGCTGGTGATGGGCAGCGCCGGGCGCGGCGAGAGCCTGCTCCGCCCCGACCAGGACAACGGCCTGATCCTCGGCGACTACCACGACGACGACCACGGGCGCATCGACGCCTGGTTCCGCGCCTTCGCCGAGCATTTCAACCGCGGCCTCGACAAGGCGGGGTTCCCGCTCTGCCCCGGCGGCGTGATGGCGATGAACCCGCTGTGGCGGAAGACGCTGCCGCAATGGCAGCGGCAGTTCGAGCACTGGGCCTATCGCCGAGCCGGTGCCGCGCTGCTGTTCTCCGACATCGCCTTCGACTTCCGCGCCGCCTGGGGCGACACCGCCCCGGCCGAGGCGCTGCGCGGGCACCTCTCGCGCATCCTGAAGGCCAGCCCGGCGCTGCTCGCGGCGATGGCCGGGCAGAACCAGGCGCTCACCGTCGGGCTGACGCTCTGGGGCGGCTTCACGGATGACGAGCCGGGGCCCGGCACGCGCACCGACCTCAAGCTGCACGGGCTCATGCCGCTGGTGGCCGCGGTGCGGCTGGTGGCGCTCTCGGCCGGCGTGGCGGAAACCGGCACGCTCGCGCGCATCGCGGCGCTCGGGCAGGTCGGGAAGGTCTCGGCGCGGGAGGCGGCGGACCTCGCGGCGGCCTTCGACCTGCTGCTCGACACCGTGCTGCACCAGCAGCTCGCCGACCACGCGGCGGGACAGAGCCCCGGCAACCTCGTGGACACGGCGGCGCTGCCGAAGGCCGCGCGCGGCGACCTGCGGGACGCGCTGAAGGCCGTCCGATCCTTCAGCCGCGGCGCCTTTGGCGCCTTCACCGGGCAGCTCTGGTAGCGGTCAGAAATGTTCGGCGGTCTCGGCGATGCCGGACAGCATCCGGCTGCGGCGCGTCAGCTCCTGCAGATCCTCGACGCCGCGCGCCGCCGCGCGCGCCAGCAGGTGGACCCAGAGCGCGGCCGTCGCCTCGGCATCGCCCAGCGCCTCGTGCCGCCCCTCGATGACGATGCCCGCGCGGCCGCAGAGGCCGTCCAGCGAATGGTCCGGCTCCCCGGGGTCGAGCCAGCGCGACGTCGCCATGGAACAGAGGAACGGGTTCGGGACCGCGGGCGCACCGCGGAATTCCTCCATGAACAGCAGAGTGCGGTCGAAGGCGGCGTTGTGCGCGACCAGCACGTCGTCCTTCGCGAAGTCGAGGAAGGCGGCGATCGCCTCCGCGGCGCGCGGCGCGGCGCAGACCTTATCGTCGGTGATGCCGTGGTAGCGGATGCCCTCGGGCGGGATCGGCCGGCCGGGGTTCACCAGCGTCTCGAAGCGCTCGACCGTCTCGGTGTCGCGCAGCCGTACCGCGCCGATCGACAGCAGCCCGTCGCCTGTGGTGGGCTTGAGGCCCGTCGATTCCAGGTCGAACACGACGTAGCGCTGGAAGGGCAGCGGGCCGGGCGGCAGGGCGGCGTGGAAATGCGCGCGCGCGCGCACGAACTCGCGCGCCGAGGGCTTCATGCCATTGGCGAAGGCGGCGGCGGCACGGCGGAGCAGACCGCTCATGCACCGAAGCGTGGCACGCCCCCCGGCCCTCGTCACTTGATCTGACGCAAGGCCGGGCGCCCCCTTGCTTGCCAAGGACGCGCCGGTCCAGGCTTCGCGCCGGGACCGGGGGAGGACAGGCGCCATGACGCACTACGACGAGACCTATGCGCGCTGGAAGCAGGACCCCCAGGGCTGGTGGGCCGAGGCCGCCCGCGGCATCGCCTGGGATACGCCACCGGCGGCCACCTTCGACGCGTCGCTCGGCGTCTATGGCCGGTGGTTCCCGGGCGGGCGGCTCAACACCTGCTTCAACGCGGTGGACCGCCACGTCGCCGCCGGCCGCGGCGACCAGGCCGCGATCATTTGGGACAGCCCGATGACCGGGCGGACCCTGACCATCACCTACGCCGCGCTGCAGGACCGCGTGGCGCGCGTGGCCGGCGCGCTCGCCGCGCGGGGCGTGGGCAAGGGCGACCGCGTTGTCATCTACATGCCGATGGTGCCGGAGGCGGCGATCGCCATGCTGGCCTGCGCGCGGCTCGGCGCGGTGCATTCGGTGGTGTTCGGCGGCTTCGCCGCGGCGGAGCTCGCGGCGCGCATCGCCGATGCGAAGCCGAAGGCGATCGTCTCCACCTCCTGCGGGCTCGAGCCCGGGCGCGTGGTGAAGTACAAGCCGCTGCTTGACGCCGCGATCGCGCTCAGCCCGCACAAGCCCGGCGCCGTGCTGATCCTGCAGCGCGAAGCCTCGCCCTGCGAGCTGACCCCCGGCCGCGACGAGGACCTGCTGGAAGCCGAGCGCGCCGCGGCGCCGCATCCCTGCGTTTCCGTGGACAGCACCGACCCGCTCTACATCCTCTACACCTCCGGCACGACGGGCGCGCCCAAGGGGATTCTCCGCGACAATGGCGGGCACGCTGTCGCGCTGATGAACTCGATGGCCATGGTCTATGGCGTGCAGGCGGGCGACGTGTACTGGGCGGCGTCCGATGTCGGCTGGGTCGTCGGGCATTCCTACATCGTCTACGCGCCGCTGCTGGCCGGCTGCACCACCGTGCTGTTCGAGGGCAAGCCCGTCGGCACGCCCGATGCCGGCACCTTCTGGCGGGTCTGCGAACAGCACGGGGTGAAGGTGCTGTTCACCGCGCCGACCGCGATCCGCGCCATCAAGAAGGAGGATCCGGAAGGCGAATTCCTGAAGCGCCACGACCTCTCGAAGCTCGAAGCCCTCTACCTCGCCGGCGAGCGCTGCGACCCCGACACCATCACCTGGTCGCAGCGCCTGCTGGGCAAGCCCGTGGTCGACCATTGGTGGCAGACCGAGACGGGCTGGACCATCACCGGCAATTTCCGCGGCCTCGGCCTGTTCCCGACCAGGCCGGGATCGGGCGGCAAGCCCGCCCCCGGCTACGACGTGGTGGTGCTGGACGAGGCCAACCAGGAAGTCCCGCGCGGGCAGATCGGCAGCCTCGCGATCCGCCTGCCGCTGCCGCCTTCCTGCCTGCCGACGCTGTTCAACGCCGACGACCGCTTCCGCGACGCCTACCTCTCGGCGCATCCCGGCTTCTACAGCACCGCCGATGCCGGGATGATCGACGCCGAGGGCTACGTCTCGGTCATGTCGCGCACCGACGACATCATCAACGTCGCTGGTCACCGGCTGTCCACCGGCGGGATGGAGGAGGTGCTGGCCTCCCACCCCGATGTCGCGGAATGCGCCGTGGTCGGCGTGCGCGACACGCTGAAGGGCCAGGTGCCGCTCGGCCTGGTCGTGCTGAAATCCGGCGTGACGAAGCCGGAGGCCGAGATCGCGCGCGAGGTCGTGGCCATGGTACGTGACCGCATCGGCCCCGTCGCCGCCTTCAAGGACGCCCGTGTCGTCGCCCGCCTGCCCAAGACGCGGTCCGGCAAGATCCTGCGCGCCACGCTGCGCAAGATCGCCGACGGGGAGGACTACGTCGTGCCGCCCACGATCGACGACCCCGTCATCCTGGATGAGGTGGGCGCGGTGCTGAAGGCCGCGATGCGCTGACCTTCAGCCGCGCGCGAGTTCCGCGCGCTCGACCAGCAGCACGAGTTCGCGGCCCGTGCCGGGCTCGCGCACCGCGCCCGCGAAGCCGAGCGAGAGCGTGTTCGCCCCGGCCGCGAGGTCGAGGTCGAGGACCATCTCGCCCACCGCCTTCAGCCCGCCGCCCGCCGCCTCGACCGTGGTGGCCGCGCCGCCGTTCAGCGCCACGCGCACCGCCTGGCGCGGCAGCAGCCCGCGGTGGCGGATCGCGAGGCGCACGGCGCCAGCCTCCGTCGCCTCCAGCACCAGGCGCGCCTCCCGCGCCAGCACCCAGCGCACGCCGGCCGGGATGCCGAGGTCGGGGAAGGGCCCCTCCTCGCCTCCGAAGCCCTCCGACAGGTCCCAGCGGATCCAGGGCCCGGGCCCCGCGGGGCGGGAGGCGGGCGGGGGCAGCGCCTCGGGCGGTGCCTCGCCCGGCAAGGCCGTGCCCGCCGTCTCCGCCGCCGCGACCGAAAGCAGCACCGGCGCCTCGTTCGTGCCGTCCGCGACGAGGTCCCAGGTGCCGCGCGCGCCGGCCAGGCGCAGCACGGCCGGCGGCAGCGCCGCAGTGGCGAGCCAGGTCCCACCCGGCTCCGCCGAGACCGTGAGCGGCACCGGTACGCCGTTGACATGCAGCACGAGGCCGCGCGCCGCAGCCACCTCCGCCCGCAGGCGGAAGGCGAGCACGCAGGGCGCGCCGGCGGCCGCTGCCACCTCCCCGCTCACGGCCGGCGCCACCGGCCAGCCGCCGCCCGGCCCCGCGCGCCCTAGGATGTGCGCCTGCGGCAGCGCCGCCGGCTGCCCCGGCGCGGCCGAGGCCGGCCCGACCCGGATGCCCGAGACCAGCAGGCCGAGGTCGCGCGCGTCGTTCGCCGGGCGCCGCGTGAAGGGCAGGCGCAGGCGCAGCTCGACCCGCGGCGCCGCCCGGCCCGGCCCAGGCCCGCGCAGCAGCAGGCGCATGCCCCGCCCGTCGCGCAGCGGCATCGCGGCGACGGGCGCGCCATTGGCGCTCGCCTGCACGCTCTCGACCTG
Source organism: Roseomonas sp. HF4 (assembly GCF_005222755.1). GTDB lineage: Bacteria > Pseudomonadota > Alphaproteobacteria > Acetobacterales > Acetobacteraceae > Neoroseomonas. The sequence continues at coordinate 145,919 of NZ_STGD01000003.1, read as the reverse complement.
CTTCGCGTCCAGCATCGCCTGCACCGAGATCCGCACCTCCCAGCCTTCCTCGAAGGGCCAGTCGAAGGCGATCACGGGGTCCTGCGTCGTCCAGCGCGCGGGGCGGCCCTCGACCGTCTCGGGCCGATGCCAGCCGGCCTCGAGTCGCCCAAGGTCGAGCGCCACGCCGCGCGGGCGCGCCGCCAGCATCGCCGTCGCCTTATGCCGCACCCATAACGCGGCGATCTGGTCGAGCAGCGCCGCGGCGCCGTTCGCCGCGCGGTAGCGCGCCGAGGCGGCGGCCGAGGCGGCCTCGAGTTCCGCGATGCGGGGCAGCGCCGCGGCGAAGGCGGCGGCGATCGCCTCGGCATCCTGCGCGGCATAGGTCACGTGGCCGGCGCCCCAGTGCCGCGCCTCATGCGCGAGCCAAGTGCCGGCGGGCACGATCAGCGGCAAGCCGAGGCTCACCGCCTCCCACAGCACGCCGGAGGATTTCCGGCGATAGAGGTCCGGGTCGTAGGGGAACAGCGCGATCCGCGCACCCTGCAGCAACGCCAGGTACTCCTCCGGCGGCAGGCGGCCGCCGGCCAGCGCCAGCGCCGGCAGCCCGGCGGCGATCCCGGCCAGCGCCTCGGCCGCCGCGCGGGCGGGGCCCCAGGCGTGGGCGGCGTTCACATGCGCGGCGAAGGTCCAGTCGGGATGCGCTTCGGCCAGGCGCGGCACGAGGTCGGGCAGCACGCCGATGCCCTTGTCGGCGCGCGCGTCGCCCGCAAACAGCAACGCCCGGCGCCCGGCCACGCGCGCGCCGGGCTCGGGGCGGAGCGGCAGCGGGTGCGGCGCCACGGCGCGTCCGAACAGCGCGCCGTATTCCGCCGCATGCTGCCCGCCGCTCGCGAACAGGTGGACCGGCGGCCCGGGCTCGTGCGCCGCGCGGTCGGCCAGGCGATAGAACAGCGCGCGCAGCGGATCCTCGACCCGCGCCGCGCCGTCCTCCACCGCCATGCCGGACGGCATCATCAGGTGGATGAGGAACACCGGCGCCTCGGCCGGATCGAAGCCCTTCATCCAGCCGATGAAGCCGGCCAGGTGGATCTCGGTGACGGTCGGCACCAGCACGGCGTCGGTCGCGCGGAACTCGTTGCGCGGCAGGGCGGCGAGTTCCGCCTGCAGCAGGTCGTTGAAGTGGCGGTAGTCGTCGAAGCGCCCGGTCACCGGGTCGTCGTGGCAGAGCGCGTAGCAGGTCTCGGTGAAGTGCGGGACGATGCGCACGCCCTCGGCCTCGGCGGACGGGAAGCGGCGGTTGGCGATGATGGTGGCGGTCTCGCCCCGCGCCATCGCCTCCCGCGCGATGGCGAGGTCGTAGGCGAGGTGATGCCCCGCTTCGCCGTCGAGGTTCGGGTCGAGGATGATCAGGCCCATGCGGCGATCCCCGCGGTCAGTCGTCGGTCAGCGCGGCGGCCAGCGCGCCGAGGCGCGGGCTGCGGCAGAAGGGATGGCACGCGAGATGCGCGAGCAGGGCGGCCGCGGCCGCCAGCGTCTCCGGCGCCCGGCGCGCCGCCGCCAGCATGTCGGCCAGTTGCCCGAGCGCGCCGTCGATGTCGCCGGCCGCCAGCGCCGCCGCCATCAGCGCGCGCGCCGCCGCGAGGTCCGGCGCGGCGGGCGCCGCCGGGCGTGCGACGGCGCGCGGCCAGACCCCGTCGAGCGTCGGCGAATGATGCGCCGCCGCGGGGAGCAGCACGCGGCAGGCGGGCGGCGGTGCGGCAGCCCGCAGCAGCAGCACCGCGCCCGGCACGCCCTGCGGCACCGCGAAGGCCGTGGCGCCGAGCATCGCGAAGGGTGCCGGGGCACCGCCAGCCGCGAGCGCGGCACCGGGCGCCGGCGCCCAGCCCTCGGCCCAGACGGCGAGGCGGCCGGCGGCGGGCAGCGCGGCGCCCGCCGTCCAGGCGCCCTCCCCCGCGCGGCGCCAGGCGGCGGCGGACAGGACCAGGGCGCGGCTCATGCCCGTAGCGCGGCCAGGTCCGCATAGAGCGCGGCATGGCGCGCCGCGACATGGCGCCAGTCGAGCGCCTCCGCCCGCGCGCGCGCCGCGCGGCCGAGCGCCGCCGCGGCGTCGGGGTCGCGTGCCAGGGCGGCGACCGCCTCGGCCAGCGCCGCCGCATCGCCCGCGGGCGCGAGGCGCGCCGCACCGGCCGTCATCTCCGCCACGCCGCCGACATCGGTGCTGACCACCGGCCGGCCGCAGGCCATCGCCTCCAGCACCGCGTTGTTCGCGGTGGCGTCGGCCAGCGGCAGCAGCAGGGCATCGGCGTCGCGATAGGCCTGGCGCAACGCCTCGTCCGACAGGCCGGCCTCGGCCGTGACGCCCTGCGGCAGCGGGTGCGGCGCGGCGGGCGAGACGATGCGCAGCCGCGCGTCGATCCCGGCCTGCCGCAGCAGGGCGAGCGCCGCGAAGGCGGCATCGTGGTCGCGCAGCCAGTGGCCGACCGAGAGCAGCCGCAGCCCCTCCCCGGCCTGCCGCGGCCCCGGCGTGAAGAACGCAGTGTCCACGCCATGCTGGATGACATGCAGCCGCGCCGGATCGAGATGCTGCGCCAGCGCCGCGCGCTGCGCCTCGCAGAGCACCACCACGGCGTCGAGCCGCGCGAGCAGCCCGGTGTTCACCATGGCCGCCAGCAGCGCGGGCGGCTGGTGGAAGGTGGCGGCGAAGGCCGGGCGGCGGCCACCGGAAAACAGCGCGGCCGGCAGGCGGGGCAGCAGCCACATCGCGTGCTCACCGTCGATTGCGTGCAGCACGTCGAAGCCGGTCGCGGCGCAGGCGGCGAGGATCTCGGCCTCCGCGAGCCAGGCATTGCCCTGCTGGCCGAAGGGCACGGCGCCGAGCAGGCGGCCCCAGTCGCGGTAGGTCGCGGCCTCCCCGCCCGCCAGCGCGTCGCCGAGTGGCGTGGCGCGCACTTCGGCCGCCATGCCCTCGGGCAGGTGGCGCAGGAACTGCCAGGGCCCGGAGCGCGCACCGTGATGGAGGTGGCGCGTGTGCAGCGCCAACACGTTCAGCGCCGCCCGCGGCGCCGGCAATTCGGGTGCGGCGAGACCCGCCGCACCGTCGCCGGCCATGCCGCCCAGCAGCAGGTTTGCCGGGAAACGCAGAAAGGGCGCGGCGGGCATCGCCTCGACCGCCACCGGCGCCTCGGCGAAGGCGCGCAGCGCGCGGGCATGGGCGGCCGCGCTCGGTGACGGGGCGCGCGGCGGCGCCGCGATCCCGGCGTACAGCGCGGCGAGGCGCGCACCGACGACGGGCAGCGCGTTCTCGCGCTCGGCCTGGGCGCGGGCGCGGGCGCGCAGCCCCGCATCGCCGAAGTGGCGCGCGGCGAAGGCGAGCAGCGCCTCGGCCAGTGCGCCCGCCTCGGCCGCGGCGGCGAGCAGGCCGCTCTCCCCGTCCCGCACCAGGTCCGGCAGCCCGCCCACGGGGGTCGCGACGCAGGGCGTGCCGCAGGCCAGCGCCTCGAGCGCGATGTTCGGGTAGTTGTCCTCGAGCGATGGGATCACCGCGAGGTCGGCGGCGCCGAGGATGTCGGCCATCACCGAATCCTCGGAGACCTCCCCGAAGGCCAGGGCGTCGAGGCCTGGCGCGGGCGCCGGCGCGGCGCGGCCGAAGCCCGCCACCACCACTCGCCCGCCCGGCGGCAGCAGCGCCGCGAGGCGCCCGTCGGCGGCCAGGCGCGCGAGCGCCTCGGCCAGCAGCGCGCCGCCCTTGCGGCGTTCGCGGTTGTCGAAGGCTCCGGCCACGACCAGCAGGTCGCCCGGCCCCACGCCCCAGGCGGCGCGCAGCCCGTCGCGCTCGGCCGGCGGGGCGAAAAGCCCGGTCTCGACCGCGTTCGGGATCACCTCGATGCGGCAGCCGCCGAGGATGGCGCTCTCCGCCGCGCGCGCCGCCATCCAGCGCGACGGTGCGACCAAGACGGGCCCGGGGTCCGACCAGGCGGCGCGCTTCTCGGCGAAGGCATTGGGCACGAGCGACCAGCCATCGGCCAGCTGCGGGCAGGCGAGGCAGGCGGTGCGGTACTGCTCGCAACCCGCCGGGTAGTGGCAGCCGCCGGTCATGGGCCAGAGGTCGTGCAGCGTCCAGACCACGCGCCGCCCGGCCGCGAGCCAGCGCCGGATCGTCGCGGGCGCGACCAGCCAGGAGGTCCAGTGCAGGTGCAGGATGTCGGCCGCGGCGAGCACGCCCTGCCGGTCGAGCGCCAGCCCCGGATGCGCGATGGAGAAGAGCGTGTTCGTCGCGTCGCTGCGCGAGGCCGGCACCAGGCCCCATTGCACGCGGGCGGTCAGCGCCTCGGCCAGGGCGGCGGCAGGCCCCTCAGGCGGTGTCGCGGCGAGGCGCATCTCGCCCTCGGCTGCCGCCTCCCCATCCGCGAAGGCGAAGGCGGACCGCAGCCCGGCGGCCCGTGCGGCGAGATGCGCGCGCCGCCCCGCCCGGCCGGCCCCGCCGCCCGCGCCATGCGAGACATGCACGACACTGAGTGCCAAGCGCGCGACCCCCTTCGCTCAACCGCCGGTAGACTGCGCCACCGGCAGGGTCAAGGACGGCATGGACGCTTGACTTGCCGCCTCATGCGCCCCTGTTCTCGGCGACCGGGGCGCGCCGCGCCTGCCGAGGCAAGGGGGACGACCGCCGTGCAGAGCCGACGACGCGCCGCGCATGGCTGACGGCGCCCCCCCGTTCCTCGTGACCGTGGCGACGCAGCGGAGCGGCACGAAGTTCCTCGGCACGTCGCTGTCGGCCGGCGACCTCGCGCGATCCCAGGGCGAGGTGTTCCAGCCCGGCCCCTCGGGCGCGGCCTTCCGGGCCTTCGTCGCCGAGTTCGTGGCCGCGCGCGGCGCCTTCGGCTTCGAGGCGGAGGAGATGGGCGCGCTGCTCGACGGCTTCGTCGACCGGCTGCGCGAGCAGGTCGCGCCGCGGCTGCTGCATTTCGACCTGATGTACAACAACCTCGGCAGCTTCGCGCCGATCTGGACGCCGCCGATCGGCACGCCGGGGTCGAACTTCCTGATCAACTGGCTGAAGTCGCGCCGCGCAGCGATCATCCACCTGGTGCGCCCGGACCTCGCGGAGGGATTCGCGAGCCACGTCATCGCCGAGACACGGGGCATCTACCACACGGGCAACGACGCCGATGCGGCGCGCGGGATGCAGGTGACGCTCGGTGCCGACCAGGCGCTCGCCTACATGCTGCCGGTGCTGCGCACGCGGCGCTTCGTGCAGCGCGCCTTCGCGGGGCATGCGCGCTTCCTGGAGGTGTCCTATCCCGACTTCATCGCGGGGCAGACCGTGGCGCCGGATGCGGCGGAGCGCATCGCGCGGCTCGCTGGGGTGCCGGCCGCGGATACGGCGCGGCTGTTCGGGCCCTCGCCGCTCCGGCCCACGGCGGCGGGGAAGGAGGCGCTGGTCGCGAACCTCGAGGACATCCGGCGGCTGGCGCGCAGCCTGCAGCGGCAGGTCGAGGACGGCTGAGCGCCTGTTTGGGAAAGCCGGCACCGGACATCGGAATGCGCCCGAAGGCGCCTTCTTGAACCGGGTTCTGAGCGCGTTCAGCGCGCCGCCGCGCTGGCCTCGGACCGCGTCGCGCCGACGCGCTGCGCCAGCGCCGCCGCCATGAAGGCGTCGAGGTCGCCGTCGAGCACCGCGTCGGGGTTGCCCTTCTCCACGCTGGTCCGCAGGTCCTTCACCATCTGGTAGGGCTGCAGCACGTAGGAGCGGATCTGGTGGCCCCAGCCGATGTCGGTCTTGCCGGCCTCGACCGCGTCGGAAATCGCCTCGCGCTTGCGCAGTTCGAGCTCGTACAGCCGCGCCTTCAGCATCTCCATCGCGATGGCGCGGTTGCGGTGCTGGCTGCGGTCCTGCGTGGACGCCACCACGATCCCGGTCGGGATATGGGTGAAGCGCACGCCGGATTCGGTCTTGTTGACGTGCTGCCCGCCGGCGCCGCTCGCGCGGAAGGTGTCGGTCCTGAGGTCGGCCGGGTTGACCTCGATCTCGATGCGGTCGTCGATCACCGGGAAGACGTAGACGCTGGCGAAGGAGGTCTGCCGCCGCGCCGCCGCGTCGAAGGGGCTGATGCGCACCAGGCGATGGACGCCTGATTCCGTCTTGAGCCAGCCATAGGCGTTGGGGCCGCTGACCTGGATGGTGGCGGACTTCACGCCGGCCTGCTCGCCGTCGCTGCGTTCCGTCACGCTCACCTTGTAGCCGCGCTTCTCGGCCCAGCGGACATACATGCGCAGCAGCATCTCGGCCCAGTCCTGAGCCTCGGTGCCGCCGGCGCCGGCATTGACTTCCAGGTAGGCGTCGTTGGCGTCGGCCTCGCCGGACAGCAGGCTCTCGATCTCGCGGCGCTTGGCTTCCTCGGCGAGCCGCTCGAGGTCGGCGACGGCGGCGCCGATCGTGTCCTCGTCGCCCTCCGCCTCGGCCAGTTCAATCAGGCCGAGCGCGTCGGCGACATCGCGTTCGAGGCGCTGCACGCCCTCGACCTGCTCGGCGAGGCGCCCGCGCTCGCGCATCACGCGCCCCGCCTCGGCGGCATCGTTCCAGAGGCCGGGATCCTCGGCGCGGGCGTTCAGTTCCTCGAGTCGACGGGTTGCGGCATCCCAGTCAAAGATGCCTCCTCAGCAGGGACACCGAGGCGGTGATCTGCTCGTTCAGGGATTCTGCTTCAGCGCGCATGGGAGGCGCTCAATAGAGGCCGCCCAGGTTGCTGTCGAGGCCGGCGGCCGAGCCGCCCCCTCTGTCACGCTCGTCGCGCATGCGCTGCGCGGAATTCTCGGTCCCCGGGCGGAAGGCCTCGAGGATCGAGCCGTTGCCGACATTCAGACGCACCAGCGCGACGCCGGGCGGCGCGCGGAAGGGCACGGGCGGGTTGTCGCGCAGCGCCGCGGCGACGACCTCCCGGAAGATCGGCGCGGCGTTGCCGCCGCCGGTCTCCCCGTTGCCGAGGCTGCGCGGCTCGTCGAAGCCGATCCAGACCGCGACCACGATGTCGGGCGTGAAGCCCACGAACCAGTTGTCCTTGTAGTCGTCGGTCGTGCCGGTCTTGCCGGCGACCGGCCGGCCGAGCCGGCTGCCGATGGCGTTCGCCGCCGTGCCGCGCTGCACCACGCCCTGCAGCAGGCTCACCATCTGGTAGGCCGCGATCGGGTCGGTCACCTGGCGGCGCTCGGCGTCGGACAGGTCGGGCGGCGCGGCGGGGCCGGCGCCGCAGGTGTCGCAGCCGCGCCGGTCGGCGCGGAACACGACGCGCCCGCGCCGGTCCTGCACGCTGTCGATCAGCGTCGGCGTCACTTCCCGCCCGCCATTGACGAAGGCGCCGTAGCCCGCCGCCATGCGCATCACCGTCGTCTCCCCCGCGCCGAGGGAAAGTGCCAGGAAGCGCGGCATGTTCTGGATGACGCCGAAGCGCGCGGCCGCATCGGCCACCGCGTCGATGCCCACCTGCTGCGCGAGCCGCACCGTGACCAGGTTGAGGCTGCGCTCCATCGCCTGGCGCATCGTCACCCAGCCGTAGGACCGCCCGGCTGTGTAGTTTTGCGGCCGCCACACGCGCCCGCCGGACATGATCTCGATCGGCTCGTCCAGCAGTTCCTGGTTCGGCGGGATGCCCTGCTCCAACGCCGTGATGTAGACGAAGGGCTTGAAGGACGACCCGGGCTGGCGCATCGCCTGTGTCGCGCGATTGAACCACGAGCGTTCGAAGGACCAGCCGCCGGCCATGGCCAGCACGCGCCCGGTCTGCGGGTCCAGCGCGACAACGGCGCCCTCGGCCTGCGGCATCTGGCGCAGTTCCAGCCGTTCGGGCCGGGCGGGGCGGCCCTGTGCGGTCTCGGTCGGCATCTGCTCGACGAAGACGACGTCGCCCGGGTTCAGGACCTGCTGCATGCGGGTGGGCTGGCCGCCGATCCGCCCGTCCCGCGCCGGCCGCGCCCAGGCATGGTCGGCCAGGTACATCAGGCCGGTGCGCGCCTGCGGCGCCGCGCGCGGGTCGGCGCGGTCGATCCAGCCGAGCCGCGCCTGGGTGTTGCCGACCTCCAGCACCACCGCGAGCTTCCAGTCGGGCAAGCCCCCCGGTGGGCGCTGGAAGGCATCGAGCGCGGGCAACCATTCCGTCGCCCCGGCCGCGATGGTGCCGAATGCGCCGCGCCAGCCGCCGCGGCGCCGGTCATAGGCCATGAGCCCGTTGCGCAGCGCCTGCTCGGTCGCGGCCTGGATGCGCGGGTCGAGGCTGGTGCGCACCACGAGCCCGCCCGTCGTCGTCTGCTCCTGGCCGAAGCGCTGGATCAGTTCGCGCCGCACTTCCTCGGTGAAATGCTGGCCGACGGCCAGCACCTCCGGCCGGCGCGACGGGCGCGGCACGATAGGCTCGGCCTTGGCGTAGCGGGCTTCCTCGCGCGTGATGTGGCCGTCCTCGGCCATGCGGTCGAGCACCCAGTCGCGCCGGGCGCGCGCCTGCTCGGGGAAGCGGAGCGGATTGTAGTTGTTGGGCGCCTTGGGCAGCACGGCCAGGAAGGCGGCCTCGGCCAGCGTCAGCTCGTCGAGGCTCTTGTTGAAGTACGCCTGCGCGGCGGCGGCGACGCCGTAGGCACTCTGCCCGAGGAAGATCTCGTTCAGGTAGAGCTCGAGGATGCGCTCCTTGCTCAGCGCCTGCTCGATGCGCACGGCGAGGATCGCCTCCCGCGCCTTGCGCAGCAGGGTGCGGTCGGCGCCGACCAGCATGTTCTTGGCGACCTGCTGCGTGATGGTGGAGGCCCCGCCCATCCGCCGCCCGCTGCCGTAGTTCTCGATCGCCGTCAGCAGCGCCCGCCCGATGCCGAGCGGGTCGACGCCGTGGTGTTCCCAGAAGCGCTGGTCCTCGGCCGAGACGAAGGCCTGCTGCACGCGCGCCGGGATCGCCTCGATCGGCACGAACACCCGCCGTTCGGTCGCCAGCTCGGCGGTCAGGCGGGAATCGGCGGCGAAGATGCGGCTCATCTGCGGCGGCTCGTAGTCCGAGAGCCACCGGTAGTCGGGCAGGTCCTCGGCGATCTGGCGATAGAGGCCGTAGCCCGCGACCGAGGCGACCAGGCCGCCGGCCACCAGCAGCGCGAGGAACAGCCGCAGCAGACCGAGGCCGCGGCGGCGGCGGCGCTTCTCCGGTTTCGCGGCGCGGCGGCGCGGCTCGGGCGCGGCGTCCCGCGACGCGCCGGGCGGGGTCTCCGCGGCGGGCGGGGGCGGCGCGCGGCGGTCGGCCTTCCCCTTGCCCGTCCCGCGCGGACGGTGGCGGCCGGGGTCGAGGGGCGCGTCGGCGTGCAGGTCGATCGGACTCATCCGCGCCCTGATACACCGACCGGGCCGCCGCCGCGACAGTTGCGGTGCATCATCCGCCCCGCGCCAGCACCGGCGCGGCCTCCAACCACGTGCCGACAGCGCGCGCGAGCGCGCCCGCGAGCCGCGCGCGGTGCTCCGGCCGGCGCAGCGCCGCCTCGTCCCGCGGGTCCGACAGGAAGCCCAACTCCACCAGGGCAGACGGGATCTCGGGCGACTTCAGCACGACGAAGGCGGCCTCCCGGTGCGTATTGGGCAGCAGCGGCACCTCCTCCCCCAATTCGCGCACGGCATGGCGGGCGAGCCGGGCGGAACCGGCCCGTGTCTCCTGCCGCATCAGGCTGACCAGGATCCGCTGCACCTCGGGGCTGACCGAGGGCAGGCGGAGCCCGCCCGCGAGGTCGGCCTGGTTCTCGCGCCGCGCCAAGGCGTCCGACATGGCGTCCGTGGCGGTGTCGGACAGCGTGTAGACCGACGCGCCGCGCGCGCCCGGCGCGGAATCGGCATGCAGGGAGACGAACAGCGCGGCTTCCCGCCGGCGGGCGAAATCCACCCGGTCCGAAAGCGGGACGAAGACGTCCCGCGTGCGGGTCAGCGCGACGCGGCAGGTGCGCGCCGACAGCAGGCGCCGCCGCAGGTCGAGCGCGGTCGCGAGCACGATCCGCTTTTCCTCCGTGCCCGAGACGCCGATCGCGCCCGGGTCGCGCCCGCCATGGCCCGGGTCGATCACGACCAGCGGGAGGGTCGCGGCGTCGGCGTCGCCGCCCTGGGCCAGCGTCCGCCCGGCGCGCGCCGCGGCGGCAAAGGCGCCGGGCCGGGCCGGCAGGATGTCGATGACGATGCGCCCGTCCCGCGCCGGGCCGGCGCGGCCGAGCGCCGGCGTCGCGAGGTCGATGAGCAGCGTGTCCCCGGCGTCCTGGAAGCGGGCACCGCGCACCAGGCCGGCGCCGCGCATCGCCGCGCCTGCACGCCAGGCTGCGCCCGGCAGCCGGAGCGCGAGCCGCGGCGGATCCGCCAGCGCGACCAGGCTCCAGCGCTGCCCACCCTGGATCGCGAGCGTCAGCCGTGCCCCGGCACCTGCCGGGGTGATGCCGCCCTCGATGATGGTGCCCGCCTGCGCGGACCGCAGACCCGTCGCGGCGAGCAGGCCCAGCCCCAGAAAGGGGCGTCGCCCGAGGCCGACCATGCCCAACAACCCCTGACCAGCCCGATCCCCTATCGGGCGAACGTCAAAAGATACGCATCTTTTCAGATATTTGCCAGGGTTTTATTCATGTCAGGGCTCAACACCGCCGGCGCACAATGCGGGGTTGTGGCGCCGCCCCCTCGGCGACTATGGTGCCCTGCCCCGGCGGTAGCCGCTGCGGGCGGAGTCCCGGGCGGGTCCGCCCGGCACGCGACCCCCGGGCGACCGAGGCGGGGCGCGCCGCCGGATCGGATCGTCGGGTGCCCGGCCTGGAGCCGGGGCGGTCGCGACAGACCCCCCCGTTCCTCCGAAGGCTTGCCGGGCGCCCCCCTGTCGTCTCCGCCGGCGCGGTCGTGCCTGTGCGCGCATCGCCCTTCCCGCCCCTCCGCCGGCGCTGGGCGTGCCGCAACGGATCGCCGGCCCACCTGCGCCTGTGACCGCCGCAAACCGCGGCCGTCCGAGGGCATTCCGGGGCAGAGACCAGGCGCGCCCACCCAGGGCCCGCTCCGCGCCGCGCGCGGCGCCGGGCCCGCCGGACGAGGACGACCGCCGCCGGATGCCGAAGCACGCCCGGCCGCTGTCCGCCCTCGAACGGTCCCTGTCATCCCCTTGCGCCGCCGGCCCCGCCGCGGCGCGGAGCACCGCGACCCGATGACCAAGCGCATGCTGATCGACGCATCCCACCCCGAGGAAACGCGGGTGGTGGTGCTGGACGGCAACCGCATCGAGGAATTCGACCTCGAGACCGTCAACCGCAAGCCCCTCAAGGGCAACATCTACCTGGCCAAGGTGGTGCGGGTGGAGCCCAGCCTGCAGGCCGCCTTCGTGGAATACGGCGGCAACCGCCACGGCTTCCTGGCCTTCGGCGAGATCCACCCGGACTACTACCAGATCCCCGTCGCCGACCGGCAGCGCCTGATCGAGATGCAGGCCGAGGAAGCGCGCGAGGAGGACGAGGACGACCTGCCGCCGGAATCCGCCATGGACCGCGCCGACTGGAACGGCGAGGGCAACGAGGCCTGGGCCAACGGGGAGGAGCCGAATGGCGACGCGCCGCCGGCCGCCCCGTCGCAGGCCGGCGCCGCCGAGGACGCGGAGGCGACCGATGCGATGTCGGCCGAACCCGCTCCGCAAGCGGCTCAGCCCCTCGACATGGCGGATGACCGCATCACCGGCACGCCCGACGCCGGCATGGCCGTCGCGGAGCCCGCGGCGGATCAGCCGGCCGGCGCGGACGCCGCCCCCGTCGCCGAGGAGAGCGAGCCGGCCGAAGCCCACGCCTCCGACGAGCCGCCGCCGCCCGAGACCATCGGCGGCGAGGACATGCCCGCCGAGAGCGAGGAGGAGCGCCGCGAGCGCCGCATCCCGCCCCGCTTCCTGCGCCACTACAAGATCCAGGAAGTGATCAAGCGCCGGCAGATCATGCTGGTGCAGGTCGTCAAGGAGGAACGCGGCGGCAAGGGTGCCGCGCTGACCACCTACATCTCGCTCGCGGGGCGCTTCTCCGTCCTGATGCCGAACAGCCCGCGCGGCGGCGGCGTCTCCCGCAAGATCACCTCGGCCGCCGACCGCAAGCGGCTGCGCGAGGTGGTGGAGGAAATGAGCCTGCCCGACGGCATGTCGCTCATCGTCCGGACCGCCGGCGCGCAGCGCCCGAAGCCCGAGATCAAGCGGGACTGCGAATACCTGCTGCGGCTCTGGGACAATATCCGGGAGCGCACGCTGGCCTCGACCGCGCCGGCGCTGATCTACGAGGAAGCGGACCTCATCAAGCGCTCGATCCGCGACGTGTTCGGCCGCGACATCGAGGACGTGACGGTCGAGGGCGACGACGCCTACTCGCAGGCGCGCGAATTCATGCGCATGCTGATGCCCTCCAACGCGTCCAAGGTGCGCCTGCACCGGGAGGCGGTGCCGCTGTTCGCGCGCTTCAACGTGGACCAGCAGCTCGACGCGATGCATTCGCCGATCGTGCAGCTGAAGTCCGGCGGCTACATCGTCATCAACCAGACCGAGGCGCTGGTCGCGATCGACGTGAACTCGGGCCGCGCCACGCGCGACCGGCACATCGAGGACACCGCGCTGCGGACGAACCTGGAAGCGGCCGACGAGATCGCGCGGCAGCTTCGCCTGCGCGATCTCGCGGGCCTCATCGTCATCGACTTCATCGACATGGAGTCCTCCAAGCACGACGGCATGGTCGAGCGCCGGCTGAAGGAGGCGCTGAAGCAGGACCGCGCCCGCATCCAGGTCGGCCGCATCAGCCATTTCGGCCTGCTCGAGATGTCGCGCCAGCGGCTGCGGCCTTCGATCGCGGAGCAGACCTTCGTCACCTGCCCGCACTGCCAGGGCCGCGGCCTGGTGCGCAGCGTCGACAGCAGCGCGCTGCAGGTGCTGCGCGCGATCGAGGAGGAGGGCGCCAAGCGCCGCGCCGCCGAGATCTGCGTCCGCGTCGCGGCCCCGGTCGCGCTCTGGCTGCTGAACCGCAAGCGCGAGCGGCTGGCCGAGATCGAGGCCCGCTTCGGCATGGTCGTGCTGTTCGAGCCCGACGACACGCTGATGCCCCCGGCGCTCAAGATCGAGCGCCTGCGCGCCGCCGAGCCGGGCGCGGCCCCCACCGCGCCCTCCGCGCTCCGGATGGACTATGCGCCCGAGCCGGCCGAGCCCACGGAACCCGAGGCGGTCGAGGCCGCCGAGGAGGGCGAGGAGGCCGCCGCCCCCGGTGAGGACCGCGCCGAGACCGCCGAGGAAAGCGAACGCCGCCGCCGCCGTCGCCGCCGCCGTCGCGGCGGCCGGCGCGAGGATGAGGGCCGCGAGGCGCCGCCCGAGGACGATGCCGAGGGCGATGGCGAACCCAAGCCCGCCGCCGAGGCCGACGCCGCACCCGGGGCCGAAGCCGAGCCCGCCGCCGAGCCTGCCGCACCGTCCGAGGCGGCCGAGGGCGATGGCGGCCTCGATGCCGATGGCCGCCGTCGCCGCCGCGGCCGCCGCGGCGGGCGTCGCCGGCGCGAGGATGAGGCCCCGGCCGAGGGCGCCGAGCCCACCGCCGAACCTGCGCCCGCTGCCGCGCCCGAGCGCGCGCCCCGCGCCCCGCGTTACGCGGGGCCGACGCCGGCCGACCCCTTCGCCGGCCAGATCGACGACATCTTCGAGGCGATGGAGGCGGCCGAGGCCGCGGCCGAGCGCGCCGCGGCCGCCCGCCTGGTGCGGGAGGCCGCCCCGGCCCCTGCCGAGGCGCCACAGGCCCAGGAGATGGCGACCGAGACCGCCGCCGCAGAAATGGTGCCGGCAGCGGTCGAACCGGCCCCAGAGGCGGAAGCGCCGACTGCCGAGCCGCCCGCAGCCGAAATCGCGCCGGAGCCTGCTGCCGCGGCGCCGCCGGCCGAACCCGTCGCTGCCGCGCCCGAGCCTGAGCCGGAGGGGCCGGTGATCGGCGTGCCGGTGCAGCCGGTGCTTCTCGGCTCTGGTGCCGAGGCAGCCCTGCCGAAGCGCCAGGGCTGGTGGCGCCGCTGACCTGATCCCGGGCGGCCGTGATGCGCGCATCGCGGCGGCCCGGGCGCCCGCACGGCGACCGCGGATCGGCGGCCCGCGCTACGGATCCTCCGCCGAAGCCGTCGCAATCGCGAGCCAGGCCTCGTCGCGCAGCCGCTTGAGTTCGAGCGCGCGCAGCGCGGTCTGCTCGAGCCGGCAGGCGAGCCGGTGCTCCTCGGCCTCCGACGGGGCCGAGAGCGCGGCCTCGGCAAGGCAGGCGGCATCCCGCCAGGCCAGGAAGGCGCGCTGCGAACGCCGCAGCGGCTCGACCGCCGCGGCGGTCGCCAGCAGACCCACCTCGCGCAGCCAGCGGTCCATCTGCTGCTGCCAGATCGCGGTCTCGACCAGGGTGCACACGGGCAAGGTCTGCGGCCGATCCGGCAGCGCGGGCAGGCGGGCGTAGAGCAGCCCCTCCCCCGGTTCGCCACGGCAGGCGGCGGCGATCCGCCAGGCGCAGCGCCCGAAGGCGGCACGCGGCGGATGGGCCTGGGCGGACAACACGCAGGCCTCGACCCAGGCGCGCTCGGCGCCATGCGGGCGGGCGGGGTCCGGCCCGCGCCCCTGCCCCAGGGCCGGGCCGGCCAACAGGGCGGCCAGCACCGCGAGGGCGATGGCGCGGCGCCGGCCGGTCCATCGCGGCAGCCGCGCCGGATGCGCCATGTGCTTCCTCCCGCCGGCCGGGCCAGGCCGGTCAATCCGGCGTTCATTCCGGCGGTCCATCATGCCCCATCCATGCGCATGATGCTGCCCCTGACGATGGTCGCCCTGTTCGCCGCCGCCCCCGCCGTGCGGGGCGAGGACGCCTCTGCGCGCCTCTGCGCCGCGCATTTCGCGGCGGGGGACCGGCTGGCGCTGGAGCGGCGCCTGGTGGGCCTACTCGCAGGGGATGGTTGCGCGGCCGGCGACCTGCTGCACTTCACCTTCGCCGAGGACGGCATGGCGGCGGCGGCCGCCGCGCGGCACTGCCGCTTCGACCGTCCGGTGCTGCTCGACCGCGGCGAGCAGACGCATCTCGTCTGCGTCTGGCAGGGGACGATGCGGGGGCCGCGGCCCTGAGGGGGGTTCGCTGCCCCAAGGGGCGAAGGACCCGAGGAGGCCGATGCGGGGCGCGGGCGCGACGCAGCGCCCGATGCGGTAAGCCCGTCGCACAGTCTCGCCGGTCGGGCAGGCCGGCTTCGGAATCCCGGTTTTCCGGCGCAGGACATCCGATCGGATGGTGCGATAGGCTGGGATGATGCCCTACGCCTCGGCGCCCTTCGCGGCGCGCCGCAGGACGGCGCAGAGGCGGGAGAATGAGAGCCAGAAGGCGCCGTGTTCCGGCGCGCGTTCCGGGCGGACGCCGAAGGCGGGCTCGCCGCGGCGGAGCAGCGCGAGCCGCGCCTCGAACCGCCCGCGCATGTTCTCGAGGAAGGCAGCCGAGGCGCCGAGGTAGCCTTCGAGCATCTCGGCCGCGAGGTCGATCTCGGCGCGCGCCTGGCCCTCCGTCGTAAAGGCCTTGAGGGCGCGGCTTTCCTCCGCGAGGACGAGGTGCAGCCGGTGCAGGTCCTGCAGGTGGCGCGCGATGCGCGCGCGCGCCTCGCGCTCGGCCTCGGTCATGCCGGTGGTCTGGTCCATGGGACGGCCTCCGCGCGCAGCATCGCCCGGCGGGGATGAAGCACCAGTGAAGACCGCGCGGCGCCTCAGCCGAGCCGAGCGGCGACGCGCGCCACCAGCGCCTCGCGCTCGGCCCGCATGCCGGCGCCGCGGGCGCGCGCCGCGGCCAGCACCTCGGGCGGCGCCGTGTCGGGGGAGCCGGCGGCGAAGGGCGGCGCCGGGGCATATTCGATCTGCAGTTGGATCGCCTGCGCCGCCTCGGGCGAGACCAGCTCGGCCACCAGCGCCAGCGCGAAGTCGATCCCGGCGGTCACGCCGCCGCCGGTGACGACCTTGCCGTCGCGCACCCAGCGCGCCTGTTCCGGCCGCGCGCCGAGCGGCGCGAGGAAGTCATGGCTCGCCCAGTGCGTCGTGGCGCGCACGCCCTTGAGCAGACCCGCCGCGCCCAGCACCAGCGCCCCCGTGCAGACCGAGGTGACGAAGCGCGCCCCCGGCGCCTGGGCGCGCAGGAAGGCCAGCACCTCCTCGTCCTCCATCAGCGCCGCGACGCCGGGGCCGCCCGGCACGCAGACCACGTCCAACTGTGGGCAACCGGCGAAGTCCGTGTCCGGCAACATCGCGAGGCCGGTATCGGCGCGCACCGGCTCGCGCGTCTTCCAGACCAGATGCACCTGGCCGCCCGGCACGCGGGCAAAGACCTCGAAGGGGCCGGTCATGTCGAGCTGCGTGAGGCGGGGGAACAGCAGCAGGCCGAAGCGGAGCATGGGCGTGTCCAGGGTTTGCGTGCGGGAAGGTCGAGCCTGCCGCGTGGCGGCTGCGATGTCGAACCCGCCTTTGGCCGGCCTGCCCGGCAGCCACGGGACCGGCGCGGCGGCCGGCCCGGGGCCCTGGCGGGGGAAGGGACGCGCCCCCGTGTCCCGGCCTCAGCGGCGCAGGCGCAGCCGCCGACGTGGCGACGATGCCCGCGTATCGGCGCTCGCGGCCGGGTCATCTTGCGCGTCCGGCTCGTCGGCCCTGCGCCAGCGGATCCGGCGCGGCCACGGGCCCACGCCCCAGGGCCGCGGCAGGTTGTTCGCCGCGAAGGCCACCAGGAACAGCATCGCGAGGCCCGGCAGCAGCGGCGAGGCCAGGAACTCCCACCGGGCGGCCTCGACGAAGACCACGACCGGGTTGGCGCCCGCCGGCGAATGGATGGTGCGCGTCACGGCCATGGCCGCCAGCGCCAGGCCGACCGCGAGCGCCAACCAGATCTCGAGCGGCCCGCCCGCCAGGTCGTAGGCGGTGCGCATCATCAGCCCCACAACCGTCGCGACCAGGTGCCCGCCGAGGAAGGAGCGCGGCTGCGCCATCAGGCTGCGCGGCATGCCGAACAGGATGACGCAGGACCCGCCGAGGGAGGGTAGCAGCCAGGGATGCTCGGTGAAGGACAGCGCGGCATGGGCGAGCAGCAGCGCCATCGCGGCGCCCAGGACCTGCACCAGCAGGCGCGGCGGCGGCGGCTTCACCGGCCCGCCCGCAGCGCGGCCAGGTCCTCGGCCGTGTCCACGTCCGGCTGGCAGCGCAGCAGGGCGACGCGCCGGCCACGGAAATTGGCCAGCGTGTCCGCGAGCGCGTGTTCACCCGACCACCGCACACCTGCGAAGGGCCGCGACGGGCGGCGCGGCCCCATGCCCACCAGCCAGTAGCCGCCATCCTCGGCCGGACCGAAGACCGCATCGGCGCGGCCGAGCGCGCGGGCAGCGGCGGCGATGTCGGCCGGGCGGAGGCCGGGGATGTCGCTGCCGGCGAGAATGGCCACGCGATGCCGGCGCATCGCGCCGGCCATGCGCCGGCCGAGGTCGCCCGGCGGCTGTGCGACGCGCCGCGTCGCCGCCGGCACGAAGCGGTCCCAGCGCGCCCGCGCGCCGCGCGGCGTGGTCGCCAGCAGCGTCGTCCAGCGGCGGTCGCGCGCGATCGGCCGCGCGACGGCGGCCAGCGTGCCCACGTAGAAGCGCAGCGCCGCACGCTGGCCGATGCCGCGCGCGAGGCGGCTTTTCACGGTGCCGAGGCGCGGGGCGCGGGCGAACAGGATCACGACGGGGCGCGGCATCAAGGCCAGGGAAGCCGATCAGCGCCGTCGCGCATAGATGCGCGCGATCCGCTCGGGCGGCACGCCCGCGAACCAGAGCGAGAGGCAGGCGAGGTTGCGCGCCGATCGGCGCCGCCAGCCCTCACGCCGCCAGCGCTCGGCCGAGGTGACGAAGGGGATGTCGAGCGCGACCAGGCGCCGGCGGCCGATGCGGCGCACGAGGTCCACATCCTCCATCAGCGGGATGGGACGGAACCCGCCCAGCGCCTCGAGGAAGCCGCGGCGGATCAGCAGCCCCTGGTCGCCATAGGGCAGCGCAAGGACGCGGCAGCGCCAGGCGACGAGGCGTTCGAGCCGGCGGGCCTGCGGCGAAGCATCGTCGAGCGCGAAGCGGAAATGGGCGGCGCGGTCGGCATTGCGCGGATCGGCCGCGAA
This sequence comes from Roseomonas sp. HF4, assembly GCF_005222755.1. Taxonomy (GTDB): domain Bacteria; phylum Pseudomonadota; class Alphaproteobacteria; order Acetobacterales; family Acetobacteraceae; genus Neoroseomonas. The sequence goes on along the minus strand of NZ_STGD01000003.1, from coordinate 127,778 downwards.
GCGGCGCGCGGCGTCCGCCCAGCCGGGGCCGGGGAACGTGTCCGCGTGCAGCACGAGCACCCAGGGGGCGGTCAGCGCCGTGGCGCCGGCGGCCAGTTGACCGCCGCGCCCGCCGCCGGCCGGGACGATGCGCGCTCCGGCATCCCGCGCGATGGCGAGGGTGTCGTCCGTGCTGCCGCCATCGGCGACAACCACGCTGGCCACCTGGCCACGCAGCGCGGCCAGGGTGCGGCCGAGGCCGGCGGCGGCGTTCAGTGTCGGGATCAGCGCGTCGAATGCAGGCGGCGTTCCCGTCCTGTCCCAGGGGGATTCAGATCCCATTAATCAATCGTTCTATCTATGTTCTTGACGCGCGCCGCTGGGTTGCGCAGGATCGACACGAACAAAACTGGAACATTTGACCTCCCGGGGACCACCGGACCAAGAGGACGAGCACCACCGCCATGCCGGACGGAACGCCCCATGCCCTGCCCTCCCTCGCCCGCCGCGGCCGCGGCGCGGGGCTGAACCCAGCCATCCGGTTCGAGCGCACGGCGCGCGAAGCCTTCGACGATGGCTGGGGCACGCTGGAGGCCGCCTTCGCGGAACTCCCGCCGCTGCCGACCACGCTGACGAAGGACCACGCGAAGTCCGCGCTCGCCTGGAACGAGAGCCCCGACATCGGCTTCGACCGCGCCGTGAACCCCTATCGCGGCTGCGAGCATGGCTGCGTCTACTGCTACGCCCGGCCGTCGCATGCCTATCTCGGCCTGTCGCCCGGCCTCGATTTCGAAACCCGACTGCTGTTCAAGCCCGAGGTCGCCGCGCTGCTCGAGAAGGAACTGCGCAAGCCCGGCTACGAGCCGAAGCCGATCGCGCTCGGCTCCAACACCGACCCCTACCAGCCGGTGGAACGGACGCTCAGGCTGACCCGCGCGGTGCTCGAGGTGCTCGACCGCTACAACCACCCGGTCACCATCGTGACGAAGTCGGCCGGCGTGCTGCGCGACCTCGACATCCTCTCGGCCATGGCGCGGCGGAACCTGGCGCGGGTCTGCCTGTCGGTCACGACGCTCGATGCCCGCCTCGCGCGGATCATGGAGCCGCGCGCGGCATCGCCTGAGCGGCGGCTGGCCGCGATCCGGGACCTCACCGCCGCCGGCGTGCCGGCCGCGGTGCTCGCGGCGCCGATGATCCCGGGCGTGAACGACGCCGAGCTCGAGACCATCCTGGAGCGAGCCGCCGCCGCCGGCGCGACCGGCGCGGGCTACGTGCTGTTGCGCCTGCCGCTCGAGATCAAGCAGCTGTTCGAGGACTGGCTCGCCCGCCACATGCCTGACCGCGCGGCGCGCGTGCTGGCGCTGATCCGACAGACGCGCGGCGGCGCGCTGTACGACAGCCGCTTCGGCGTGCGGCAGAAGGGCACCGGCGCCTATGCCGACCTGCTGGCGCAGCGCTTCGCGGTCGCGATGCGCCGCCTCGGGCTCGAGCAGCGGGGCGGCGGCGTGGGCGCGCTCGACTGCGCGCAGTTCCGCGTGCCCGGCGCGGCGCCGCGGGCGGCGCAGCTCGCGCTGTTCTGAACGCCTCATGCCCAACGCACGAAGGTTTCGCCTTCGTGCCCCTCAAGCGCCGGGCGGGCCGAATCCGCGCCCCCTGGCTTCGCCGGACAACCGGCGGGCCGCAGGTCGGAACTTCGTGCGCCGGGTGTCACGCCGCCTTCAGGTGCTCCTTGAGGCGCGGCATGAGCTCGACCAGGTTGCAGGGGCGGTGGCGGCTGTCGAGCTGCCACTTCAGGATGTCGTCCCAGGCATCCTTGCAAGCCCCGGTCGAGCCCGGCAGCGCGAACAGGTAGGTGCCGTCCGCGACGCCGCCGAGCGCGCGGGACTGCATCGTCGAGGTGCCGATCTTCTGGTAGCTCAGCATCCGGAACAATTCGCCGAAGCCCTCGATCTCCTTCTCGAGCACGCGCTTGAAGGCCTCGGGCGTCACGTCGCGGCCGGTGATGCCGGTGCCGCCCGTCGTGAGGACGCAGTCGATGGAGGGGTCGGCGATCCAGCGGCGCAGCAGCGCCTCGATCAGGTCGGCCTCGTCGCGGCAGATCTCGCGCGCGGCGCAGCGGTGGCCGCCGGCCTCGATCCGCTCCTGCAGCGTCTGGCCGGAGCGGTCGCTCGCCAGGTCGCGGGTGTCGCTCACGGTCAGGACCGCGATGTTCACGGGCAGGAACGGGAGTGTCTCGTCGATCGGCATGGCGTCCTCCGCGTCTCGCCCCAGACGATGGGCGCGCCGGGGCGGCGCCGCAACCGCCCCGCGGGGTCAGCCCCCGCCCGCGGCGCGGATCTGCGCGACGGCGGCGGCGACGCGCATCGCCAGCAGCGCCTCCCCCCGCGCGGCCGAGGCGCGGGACGGATCGCCGCTGGCGCCGAGCGCCGGCAGGTCCTCCGGCCGCGCCGGCAGCCGCACGAGGTCCACCCCGGCCGGATGCACCGCCATGAGTTCGGAGGTGTCGCCGATGCCGGCATGGGTGCCGATGCTGGCGGCGGTCTCGCCCTGCGCGCGCAGCCAGGCATCCTGTTCGGCGATCGCGCCGTAGTAGCGGTCGACCGCGATGACGCGCGTCCCCTCGCGCCGCCATTCGGCCGCGAGCCGCAGCGCGAGGCGCGCCTGCGGGCGCTGGCTCGCGCCATTGTCGGCCAGCAGGCAGATCCGGCGGAAACCGGCCGCGCGCAGGCTGCGCGCGATCCCCTCGAGCATCCCGGCGAAGGCGTCGTCCGTCACGCCGATCGTGCCGGGGAAACGGAGGTTGCCCTCCGGCGGGTCGAGCCGCCCCTGCGGCGCGAAGGGCAGCACCGGCACGACCAGCGCATCGCCCAGCGCGGCCGCGATGCGCAGCGCCGCGTGGCGGACGATGTGGTCGTGCTTGCCGAGGATCATGTGCGGGCCGTTCTGCTCGATGCCGCCGCTCGGCACGATCACGGTGCGCGCGCCGGCAGCGACGGCGTCGCGCACCGCGACCCAGGTCATCTCGGCGATCTCGGGCCCTGCCGCGCGCGGGGCCGGCTGCGCCGCCGCCGGCCCCGTAAGTGCGCCGAGCGCCGCCGGCAACGCCGCCCGCCGCCCGAAGCCGGACCTGCCGATTCCCGTCATGCCGCCTGCCTCACGTCGAAAACCTTTTCAATATGCCCCCGTCCGTGGGAAAGGTCGTGGCGAAAACCGCGCGACGAATCCCAGGTATGAGACCTTCCGACTATGATCCGCTGACCGCCGCCTGGAACTGGCTTTCCTCGCTGGCGGGCATCCTGACCGATCCGGCATCGCCCTTCTGGTGGCCATCCATCGCCGTGGCGCTGCTGGGCTTCGCCATCGCCGCCTGGGCGACCGGCATCGGCTGGCGCGAGGCGCGGCGGGAAGCGCTGCCGCGCGACGTTCGGCGCTTCTGGCGGCAATTGCCGGTCGATCTCGGCCTGATGGTCGTCAATTCGTCGCTGCCCTTCATGGCCGCGCCGGTGCTGTTCCTGGTCAGCGCCTCGGGGGCCTTGCTGAGCTATGTCCTCATGGTGCCGCTGGTCGGCCAACCGGATCTAGGAAGGACGCTCGCCGACCCGGCCATCATGGTCCTGGCCGCGCTGACGGCCTTTGCCTTCGGGGATTTCGCGCTCTACTGGACGCATCGGTTGTTCCACCGCTACCCGCTCCTGTGGCGCGCGCACAGGATGCACCACGCGCCCGAGATCCTGACGCCGTTCACCGCCTTCCGCTTCTGGCCGCAGGAGCAAATCGTGCATTTCGCGGCGTCGGCGTTCCTGAACGGCTTCGGCGTCGGCCTCGCGACGACGCTGGCCGGGGCGAGCGTGACGCCACTGACGCTGCTCGGCGCCAATGCCTTCTCGCTGGTCTGGAACCTCGCCTTCGCGCATCTGCGGCACAGCCATGTGGCACTGCCCTTCCCGCGCTGGCTGTCCCACGTGCTGGTCAGCCCGCACATGCACCAGGTCCACCACTCGGTCGAGGAACGCCACCACGACCGCAACTTCGCGACCGTCTTCGCCCTGTGGGACTGGATGTTCGGAACCCTCTACCTGCCGCACCCGAAGGAGAGGTTCCGCTTCGGCCTCGAGGCGCCGGCGACCGAGGCGGCGCCGGCACCCGCCGCGCCGCCTTCGGCGACGGCCGTCCGCGGCACCTGACGCGACGGCGCGGCAACCGGCCGAAGGCTTCAGTTCGACGCGACCCGCGGCGTGGCGGCCATCGCTGCCCCGGCATCGAACCGCGGGAAGGCGCCGCGCACCAGGGCCTCGAGGCTGGGCGAGGGCAGGCCGAGGCGGGAGGCGTAGATCCAGGAATAGGCGAGCACGCGCTGCACATGGGCGCGCGTCTCGGCCACCGGGATCGCCTCGATGAACAGGAAGGGGTCGTCGCGGTGCCGCGCCGCCGGCAGCCACCGCGTCAGGTTGCCCGGCCCCGCGTTGTAGGCGGCCAGCAGGCGGATCAGGTCGCCGCCCACCGCCTCGTGCCGCGCGAGATACAACAGGTAGCGCTGCCCGATCTCGAGCGAGAGCGCCGGGTCGTGCAGCCGCTCGGCGCCCGCGCCGCGGAAGGACGGGTCGTTCGCCACGTAGGCGGCGGTCGCCGGCATCACCTGCATCAGGCCCCGCGCCCCGGCGCGCGAGACCGCCGCCGGGTCGAAGTTCGATTCCTGGCGCGCCAGCGCATAGAGCAGCGCGGGATCGACGCGGAAGCCCGCGGCCGGCTCCAGCCGCGGCAGCGGGAAGCGCACGAGGTCCCGCGGCCGCCCGTCGGCCCCCTGCGCGAGGTCGGCCAGTTGCGCGCCGAGATGCGTCATCCCCGCACGCCCGGCCACGGCGAGCATGGCATTCAGCAGCGCCGCATTGCCGCGCGCGGCAGGCCAGAGCTGGCGGAGTTCCGCCTCCGCCCGCGCTGGCTGGCCGACCTGCAGCAGCGCCAGCGCGCGCCAGCCGCCGGCGGTCTCGGCGATCGGGCCGAGCGCGCCCTCCCCCGCAGCCTCGCCGTGCCAGGCGAAGCCGGGTGCCAGGCCCAGGGCGCGACGCGCCAGCAACCCGTGGAAGGTGCGCGGCTCCTGCGCCGCCTGGAGCATCCAGGGGACATGGAGCTGCGGGCGCCGGGCGCGGATGGCGGCGCGCGCGGTCCAGAAGGCGGCAGCGGCGCGCGCTGCGGCGGAGCCTCCCTCGGCCCGCGCGGCCGTCTCGAAATAGGGCAGCGCGACCTCGGGCCGGCCGAGGCCCCAGGCCGCGAGGCCGGCGGCGAAGGCGGCCCGGCCCGTCCGATCCTGCCGGCCGCGCGCGACTTCCGACGCCATGCGGAATGCGGCCGCATCCTCGCCGCGCCGGAACAGCGCGAGCGCCACGTCGGCGCGCAGCGCCGCGGCATAGGCCGGGGTCATGCCCCGCGCGCGGCGGATCCGGTTGAGCGCGCCCGCCGTGTCGCCGGCGAAGGCGCGTTCGCGCACCTCCCGGTCGAGCGCCGGGTTGCGCGTGAAGCCGCGTGCCGGGGCCTCGCGTTCCTCGGGCACGGCCTCGCCATCCTCGGGCAGGGCGGCTTCCTCCGGCGCGGGCGGCAGCGCAGCGCCGCGCGGCGCGATGCGCGTGAACAGGGCGTGGATGGCCGGCGCATCGGGGTGGTCGGCGTGGCGCGCGAGCCAGGCGCGCGCGTCCTCGGCGGCCGGCGTCTCGGCGCGAGGGCCGAGCCAGCGGTCGGCGAGCACATGGCCGTCGAGCCGCCGGTCGCGCAGCGCCTCGTGCTCGCGCCGCGCGGCGGCGTGCGCGCCCTCGGCCTGGAACTGGAAGATGCGCACCAGGCGCGCGGCATCGGCCGCGGCCAGGGGACGTGGAAGCCCGGCCGTCCCCGTGGTGCCGACAGCCTGGCGGGGGGCGCCGGAGGCGGTCTGGTCGGCCCTCTGCGCCGCGGCTGGAAGGGGGGCTCCGAGCCACAGCGGCGCACCGATCGCCACCGCGAGGGTGGCCGGGCTGCGCAGGGCCATGGGGCAGATCGCGCGCATGGCGACTCGGGACTAACGACCCCCTAACGCCCCGCGCAACCCCGATGAACGGGACGAATTGTATAAATTGAGACGGCGCCTCGGCTTATCAACATGTTCCACAGCGTCTTGATGATTCCGCTTCGTCACGATTCCGGCGGCGCGCCGTCCAGCGTGCGGCGCAGCATCAGCAGATCGGCCCAGGCGTCGCGTTTCGCCGCCGGGGTACGGAGCAGATAGGCCGGGTGCAGCGTCGCCAGCGCCGGCGCCTCGCCGAGGCCCTCGACCTTGATACGGTGCCAGCGTCCGCGCAGGCGCGTGATGCCCTCCTTCGTCCGCAGCAGGGCGCGCGCGGCGGTCGCGCCCAGCAGCACGACGTGGCGCGGCCGGACCAGGGCGATGTGACGCAGCACGAAGGGCAGGAACAGCGCGATCTCGGCATCCGTCGGCGTGCGATTGCCGGGCGGGCGCCAGGGCAGGATGTTCGTGATGGCGAAGCCGCCGGCCTCACGCGACAGGCCGATCGACGCCAGCATCCTGTCGAGCAGCTGCCCCGATTGGCCTACGAAGGGGCGGCCGAGCCGGTCCTCCTCGGCGCCCGGCGCCTCCCCGATCAGCAGCAGGCCGCTGGCCGGGTCGCCATCGGAGAAGACCAGGTTGGTCGCGGTCTCGCGCAGCGCCGAGCCGTCGAAGGCCGCGATCGCGTCGCGCAGCGCATCGAGCGTGCCGGCGGCGGCGGCGGCCTCGGCGGCGCGGCTGGCCGCGGCGGGGCCGGGCGCGGCGGCAGGCGTGCGGACGGCGACGGGGCGGGTGCCCGGCCCGGCGGCCGGCATCGCGCGCTGCGGCGGTTCGGGCGCCGCGGGCGCGCGCCGCACCGAGCGGTCCGGCGGCGCTTCCTCCAGCGCCTCCTCCGCCCCCCAGTCCAGTTGCAGCGCCAGCGCCGCCAGCAGCGACGCCCGATCAGGCTCCATGCCGCCATATCGGGCGGGCGCGGGGTTCCGCGCAACCCGCCCTGCCGCTACATGATGCGGATCAGGCAGGAGACCCGGGCGAGATGGCCGAAGAGCGCGAGGCGATGGAGTTCGACGTGCTGATCGTGGGGGGCGGCCCGTCGGGCCTGGCCGCCGCGATCCGGCTGAAGCAGCTCGCCCCCGACGCCTCGGTCTGCCTGGTCGAGAAAGGGAGCGAGATCGGCGCGCATATCCTGTCGGGCGCGGTGCTCGAGCCGCGCGCGCTCGATGAGCTGATCCCCGACTGGCGCGACGACCCGCCGGCGCTGGCGACGCCCGCGGCCGACGACCGCTTCATGTACCTGACGGAGACGAAGGCCTGGAAGCTGCCGACGCCGCCGCAGATGAACAACCATGGCAACTACATCGTGAGCCTGGGCAACGTCTGTCGCTGGCTGGGGGCGAAGGCCGAGGCGCTCGGCGTCGAGATCTACCCGGGCTTCGCGGCGTCGGAGACGATCATCGAGGACGGCGTGGTGAAGGGCGTCGTCGCCGGCGTCATGGGCATCACGAAGGACGGCGAGCAGGGCCCGAACTACCAGCCGGGGATGGAACTGCGCGCCACATACACGCTGTTCGGGGAGGGCTGCCGCGGCTCGCTCACGAAGCGGCTGTTCGAGCAATACGGCCTGCGCGAGGGCGTGCAACCGCAGACCTACGGCCTTGGCATCAAGGAGCTGTGGGAGATCCCGAAGGAGAAGCACACGCCCGGCCTCATCTGGCACAGCACCGGCTGGCCGATGAAGTCCGACACCTATGGCGGGTCCTGGCTCTACATGTTCGGGGAGAACCTGGTCTCGATCGGCTTCGTCGTCGGGCTGGACTACACCAACCCCTGGCTGTCGCCCTTCGACGAATTCCAGCGCTTCAAACACCATCCGGCCGTGCGCCCGATGCTCGAGGGTGGCAAGCGCATCGCCTATGGCGCGCGCGCGCTGAATGAGGGCGGCTTCCAGTCCATCCCGAAGCTGGTCTTCCCGGGCGGCGCCATCATCGGCGACAGCGCGGGCTTCCTGAACGTGCCCAAGATCAAGGGCACGCACACGGCGATGAAGTCCGGCATGATCGCGGCAGAGGCCATCGCGGAAGCGCTGAAGCAGGAGGCGCGCCCGCCGGTGCTCGGCGCCTATCCGGCGCTGCTCGAAGCCTCCTGGGTGTGGGACGAGTTGAAGGCGGTGCGCAACATCCGCCCGGGCTTCGCCAAGTTCGGCTTCTGGGGCGGCATGGCGAACGCGGCGCTCGAGGCCTACGTCTTTCGCGGCAAGGCGCCCTGGACGCTGGCGCACCACGAGGACCATTCGGTGCTGAAGAAGGGCTCGGACGCGCCGCGCATCGAGTATCCGAAGCCCGACGGCGTGATCTCCTTCGACCGTCTGTCCTCGGTGTTCCTGTCGAACACCAACCATGAGGAAGACCAGCCCGCGCACCTGAAGCTGAAGGACCCGTCGCGCTGGAAGGCCGTGAATTTCGAGACCTTCGGCAGTCCGGAGAGCCGCTACTGCCCGGCCGGCGTCTATGAGGCGGTCGGCGTCGAGGACGGCCAGCCGCGGCTGCAGATCAACGCGCAGAACTGCGTGCACTGCAAGACCTGCGACATCAAGGACCCGACGCAGAACATCGACTGGTGCACGCCGGAAGGCAGCGGCGGGCCGAACTACATCGGCGGGATGTGAGAGGGCTTCTTGTGCCCTCAGGCGCCGGGCGCGGCCTCCGGCCGCGTGGCTTGCGCGCCACGCACTGGCGCGCCGGGCGTCCCGGTCGGTCTGGGCGCGGTCGCGCTTCGCGCTCCCCGATCGCGGCAGGGCCGCGATCCGCTGGCGCTGATCATGGCAGGCGGTGACGCGCGCCGTGAGTGAGGCCCCCGTCCATCGCGTGGCGCATCCCGTGCTCGGCGTGTTGCGGGCGGGGGTGTTGCTCGGCCTCGGCTGGGTGGCCGCCGCGGCGCTTGCCTGGGAATTGTTCGGCGTGATGTGGGCGGCCCTGGTGCTGGTGCTCTGGGTGCTGCTGCTCCGCCGCTTCCATGGGGCCCTGCAGGCCCTGGCGGAGGCGATACGCAAGGAAACTCCGCCGCGGGGCTGATCCCGCGCGCGCGTCCCGAGGAACGACCATGCTCAAGATCCACGGCATCCCCCGCTCCCGCGCCTTCCGCTGCATCTGGGCAGCGGAGGAAGCGGGCCTGCCCTACGAGGTCATCCCGATCGGCTTCCAGCCAGGCTTCAAGCTGGAGCGCAGCGTCGACATCAACCCGAACAACAAGATCCCGGCGCTGGAGGACGGCGACCTGATGCTGTTCGAGAGCCTGGCCATCAACCTGCACATCGCGAAGAAGGCCGGCGCGCCGCTGATGCCCGCCGGCCATGACGAGAGCCGGGCCCTGCAATGGACGCTCTGGACCGCAACCGAGGCCGAGCCGCACGTCATGCGCTGGTCCTACAACGCCTACCTGAAGCCCGAGGCCGAGCGCGTGGCGTCCGAGGCGGCGGCCGGCAAGGAAGCGCTGGATGCGCGGCTCGCGGTGCTGGAACGCGAGCTCGCCGCGCGGCCCTTCCTGTTGGGCGGCGCCTTCACCGTCGCGGACCTGAACCTCGCATCGGTGCTCTATGGGTCGTGGCTGAACGGCTACGACTACGCATCCTTCCCGAAGGTGAAGGCGTGGCTCGATGCCTGCCTGACGCGCCCGGCGGCGCTGAAGGCGCGCAAGCAGCGCGAAGGCTGACGCGCCGAGGTGATTCGTCACGACAGAAAAGCCGGGGGGAGAAGGGAACTTCTCCCCCCGGCCCCCCCCACACCCTTCTTTGTCGTTCGGCGCCCCACCTTCGAGGATGGGCGCCAGGTGCCAAGGAAGGGAGGGGGATCGGGGGGAGGTTCTCCTCCCCCGACCTTTCCGGCCGCCCGTCCAACGCGACCGCGCCCTAACGCCAGGCGTAGCTCCGCGCCGAGCAGGTCTCGACATTGCGCTGCTCGAGCGCGCGCCCGTCCATGTAGATGACGCGCATGTCGACCGTGCAGACGCCGGTGCGCGGCAGCGAAATCGGCATCTGCGCGCCCGGCGGCAGGATCTGCCGCGGCCCGAGCCGGTCCCGCCCCCAGTTCCGGTCGCTGGTCAGGGAGACGTAGATCTCGCGGATCGCCTCCCCGCTGCGGTTGACCAGGGTGAAGGAAGGGTCGGCCTGGTCGGCCACCGGCGGCGGACGCGGCGTGGCAGGCGTGTCGGGGCCGAACACGATCCGCGTCAGCGTGCAGGCATGCACGCCGAGGTGCCCATCCTCGGTGCCGTCGGCGAAGCGCACCTTGATGTCGAGGTAGCAGTCCCGGAAGGCGGGCTCGACCCAGACCTGCATGCCCGGCTGCAGCCCGCCGCGCGTCAGGATGTTCGGCCCCCATTCCGTGACGCGGGAGGGCGAGACATTCGCCGCCACGATCTCCTGCCCCGTGTTGTTCTGCAGCCAGAAGCGGTTCTGCGCCTCTGCCGGCGCAGCACCGGCGACCAGCGCGACGAACGCGACGATGGCGGCGAGGATGCGCATCTCGATGTCTCCCCCGGTGCTGCGACTCGGCCACTCTAGCCGTCCGCGGGTGGCAAGGTGATGACGTGTCGCGCCTGATGTAGCGTGGCGCATCCGATGGGGCGAGGCATGGGCGGGGCAAGACCTGGAATCCTGGTGCTGGGCGCGGGCGGCCACGGCAAGGCGGTGCTCGACCTGCTGCTGGCGGCCGGCGCGTTCGACCCGGCCGGGGTGGTGGACGCGGTGCCGCGTGTCGCCGCCGTGCTCGGCGTGCCGGTGCTGGGCAACGAGGCGCTGCTGCCCGCGCTGCGCGCGCGCGGCATCGCGGCGGCGCATCCGGCGGTGGGCGACAACGTGCAGCGCCTGGCCGCCGCGGCACGGCTCGGGGCGGCGGGCTTCGCGCTGCCCGCGCTGGTGCACCCGGCGGCGATCCTCGGCCGAGGCGCGGTGCTCGGCGACGGGGTGGCGGTAATGGCGCGCGCCGTGATCGGGCCGGAGGCGCGGCTCGGCCGTCTCGTGCTCGTGAACACGGGCGCGATCGTGGAGCACGACTGCATCGTGGAGGACGGCGCGCATATCGCCCCGGGTGCGGTGCTAGCGGGCGGCGTGCGCGTCGGCGCCGGCGCCATGGTCGGCGCGGGGGCCGTGATCCGCCCCGGCATCGTGGTTGGTGCCGGCGCCATGGTGGCCGCCGGCACCGCGGTCGTGGCGGATGTCCCGGCCGGCGCGACCGTCGCGGGCGTGCCGGCGCGCCCGCTGCCTCAATCCGCCAGGTAGTGCGGCAGGCCGGGCGACGGCGTGCCCCGGCGGATCGGCAGGCAGGCCTCGGGCGGCGTCGCGCCGAAGCCATGGCCGGCGTCGAGCGCCGCACCAAGGAAGCGGTCGAGATGCCGCATCGCCCCGTTCGGCAGGTCGTGCAGGACCAGCACCGCCGTGCCGGTGGCGGCCTCCAGCATGGCGAGCGCGGTGCCCGGCCAGCCCTCCGGATCGCGGAAATCCCCCGGCACCGCGGTCCAGAGCACCACCGTGTAGCCACCCGCGACCAGATGCGCCGCCGCGGCCCGGTTCAACAGATGCGGCCCGATCGCGCCGCCGCCGCCATTCGGGCGGAACAGGCGCTCCGCCCGGCCCCAGGCGGGCGATGGCGCCGCGTCCGTCGGCGGCGAAGGGCGGCGCAGCGGCGCGAGCAGCGCCTCGGCCCCGGCGATCTCGGCCACCGCCTCGGCGGCGCCGCGCCGTCCGAGTGGCGCGCCGTGGTTCAGCGTGTGGTTGCCGAGGGCGTGCCCCTCGGCCCAGGCGCGCTCCGCGCAGCCGCGCGCGGCGGCGTTGCGGAGCTTCGTGCCGATCGGGAAGAAGACCGCCGGGACCCGGCGCCGGGCGAGCACGTCGAGCACGCCCGGCGTGGCGTCGGGGTCCGGCCCGTTGTCGAAGGTCAGGCAGACCTCCGGCACGGTGTTCAGTCCCCGATGGCGTTGGTCAGCGTGCCGATGCCCTCGATGGTCAGCTCCATGACGTCGCCGGCCTTCATCGCCTGCGGCGGCTGCATGGCGTAGCCGACACCCTCGGGCGTGCCGGTCATGATCACGTCGCCCGGCAGCAGGGTGAAGCCGGCCGAGAGCTGGTGGATGATCTCGGCCACGTCGAAGATCATCTTGGAGGTGCGGGACGACTGCCGCTGCTCCCCGTTGAGCTTCAGCGATATGGCGATGTCCGACGCGTCGAGGTCCGCCGCCGGCACGATCGAGGGGCCCATCGGGCAGGACCGGTCGAGCGACTTGCCCTTGAACCACTGCCCGTGGCGGCGCTGCAGCTCGCGCCCGGTCACGTCGTTGCCGATGGTCCAGCCGAAGACATGCTCGAGCGCGCGGTCCTTCGGGATGTCGCGCCCAGCGGAGCCGATCACGGCGACCAGCTCCACCTCGTAGTCGAGCCACTTGGTCACGCCGTCATGCGTCGGCACCTTCGCCCCCGGCGCGATCACGGTGTCCGCGGCCTTGGTGAAGAACTGCGGGAACTTCGGCACCTCGGACTGGGTGATGCCGCGGGTGCGGTCGCCCTCCGCCACGTGGTCCATGTAGTTGCGCCCGACGCAGAAGACGTTGCGGCGCGGGCGCGGGATGGGCGCCTGCAGCGCCACGGCGGCAAGCGGCAGCACCGCCCCGGCGGGCGGGGCGGCGGCCAGGGCGCGCACCGCGGCCAGCGCCGCCGGCCCGGCCTCGATCAACGCGACCATGTCGCGCGCGGGCGGCATCGCGACGCCGAGGTCGAGCACGCGCCCACCGTCGAGCAGCACGCCCGCGCGGCTTCCGGCCGCGTCGGCGAAGGTGATCAGGTGCAAGGCGGCCATGGCGGTTTCCCCTGGGTTGGCGGGCGGCAGGCAAGCGCGGGGCGCCCGGGCGCGCAAGCCCCGGCCGGCGCAACCCGGGTCCGCGCCGGCGGCGGCCGGTGCCGGCGGGCGGCATCGTTCCGAGCGCACGAAGGCCTCACCTTCGTGTCCATCGGGCGCCGGGCGCCGCGCATTCGCGCGGCCTGGCTTCCCCGCACGGGCTGCGGGCCGGAGGCGCGGCATCGGCCCCCTTGGCCGCAGGCCGGAATCTCATGAACCGTGCTTCAGTCCTCGTGGCGCGCGAGGCGGACTGCCGTGTAGCCGCGCGGCGCGAGCGGCGTCGGCATCACCAGCAGGCAGTCGTCATGGGGCGTGCGGATCTCCTCCTCCCCGTCCATCGCGATCAGCGTGCCGCCCTCGGGAATGACCTCGCCACCGCGGAAATCCCGCACGAAGCCGAAGCGCTGCGTGCGCGCGACCACGGTGCGGGTCACGCGCGCGAATCGCGGCGCCGGGGCCGGGCGGATCGGCGCCAGCGGCGCCTCCGGCCCGGCGAGGCCGGCCAGGCGAAGGGCGCGCGCGCCGACCTGCTCGACCATCGCGACCGTCTCGGGCTCCCAATGGCCGCCGGCCTCGACGAGCACCGCCTGGGGCTCGGTCGCAGGGTCGGCGAACCGCGCGTAGTCGGTCAGGCGGCGGCCGTCGGGGTGGCCTTCATCCGCCACGACCAGCGACGGCGCGCCGAGTTGCATCGCGCAGCGGGCGGCCTTCTCCGGCGCGCCCGTCACCGTCAGCGGGTCGGACGGCCAGGACATCGAATGCATGTCGACCAGGATGTCGACGGTGTCGATCAGCGGGCGCAATTCGCGCGCGCGGCGCAGTTCGAGCGATCGCCGCGGCCCTTCGAGCATGTCGAGGCCCCATACGCGGTTCAGGTCCTCCTCCAGGAAGCGCGTCAGGGTCGGGTCGGCGGGGTCGAAATGCGCGAAGGCATCGAGGTTGCCGAAGACGAGGCTGAGACGCCCGCGCGCCGGCCTGAGCCCGGCGCGCAGCCAGCGGTCGAGCACGATCGCCCCGGCGATCTCGTTGCCATGCAGGATGGCGGTGACCGCCACATGCGGCCCCGGCAGGGAAGCGGCGAAGGACCAGACGCCCCGGATGCCGCAATTGCCCCGAAGCCAGGGCCGGAGGTCGGGCTTGGAGATGTTCACCGGCCGTGGGTTCGGCAGCACCCGCGGCCAGCCGCGCAGCGGAGCGTCAGCCATGCCGGTACGGTCGCTGCGCCCGGATGGGCCTGCGGCGTCGTGCCGGAAACGCCAAGCGCAGACATGCCGCGGGAAAACACCTCATGCCGCAAGTGTATATGGCCGCCGGGCATCGTCCACGGGCCGGGTCCGGCGCCGTGCGTCGAGAAATGTCGAGATGTCGCCAACCTTTCGGCCCGCAACGGCCCGGAACGCGCGGCGGCGGCGTGCCGCGGGCCGTTGCAGGACGTCGGGATGCCATGTGACGCAGGTCACGGCGCAGCCTGCCCCCACCGACGCAGGCGGGCGGTGCGGGCCTGGGTGATCCGCGCTATCCAGGCCCCGCCGAGATGCTCCGGGAGTGCCGCCATGCGAACCATCCTCCTCCTGCTCCTGTCTGCCCTGGTCGCGGGCGGGCCGGCGATGGCGGCCGACCCCGGCACGCAGCAGGCGATGCTGGCCGAGGTGAACGCCGTTCGCGGCGGCATGGGCCTGCCCCCGGTCCGGCTCGAGCCGCGGCTTTCGCGCACCGCCACGCAGCATTCGCGCGACATGCTCGAGACCGGGCGCCTCGGCCACCAGGGGCGCGACGGCAGCGACCCGGGCCAGCGCCTCAGCCGCGCCGGCTACCGCTGGAGCACCTACCGGGAGAACGTCGCCGCCGGGCAGTTGCACCCGCGGGAGGTAATGTATTCCTGGATGACGAGCCCCGGCCACCGCGCGAACATCCTCGCCCCCGACGTGACGCAGATGGGCATCGGCTTCGCCGGCGGCCCGGGCGTGATGGCGGGCGGCATCCCGCGGATGTTCTGGACGATGGTGCTGGCCGCCCCGCGCTGAACCTCAGGGGCCGGGCGCCCCGGGCCCCGTGACCGCGCGGACGTGGCGCGCGACGCTCCGCCGCACCGCCGCCTTGCCGCCGGTCGGGATCACGCGGTCCCACCAGGCGCCGTAGACCGCATCGAAGTCGAGACCTTCGAGCACGCGGCCCATGCGCGCGACCTCATCGGCCGGCAGCGGCACCCAGTTCGGGAAGGACCACATGAAGGCGACATGCCGGCGGTCGGGCGTCACGCTCGCGATGTCCCCGGTCATGATGGCGCCTGCGCCTGCCGACCAGTGCAGGATCGTCCCGCCCGCGAAATGCCCGCCCAGGCGGTGCAGCGTCACGCCGGGGAGGACGTCATGCGCCTCGCCCGACCAGAAGCGGATCGCCGGGTCGGGGCGCATCACCCAGCGCGCATCCGCCTCGTGCAGCAGGACCGGGCAGCCGAAGGCCCGCGCCCAGTCCACCATCGACGCATAGTAGTGCGGGTGGCTGATCGCGATGGCGGCGATCCCGCCCAGCGCGTTGACGATGCCGATGGTGGCGGGGTCGAGCAGCGCGACGCAGTCCCAGAGCACGTTGCCCGCCGGCGTGCGCAGAAGCAGCGCGCGCTGCGCGATCGCGAAGTCGGGGAACATGCCGCAGCCGAGCAGGTCCGGCGCCACCTCCCGCCAGCCGATCGCGTGCCGGCGCGCCAGCGCCTCCATCGTCGTCCATTGCTGGCCCTGGGCCGGGACCCATTGGCGCGGGTCCTCGCAGATCGCGCAGGCGGCGGGCGGCGCGGCGGCGGGCGCGTGCTGCGTGCCGCAGGTGGCGCAGATGAAGGCGGTGGCGCTCACCGCGGCCGGCGCCGCTCGGCGGCGACCATGCGCTCGATCTCGGCCGAGGGAACGGCACCCGGCACCAGCGTGTCGCCGATCACGAGCGCGGGCGTGCCCTCGATGCGCAATTCCCGCGCCAGCGCCAGGTTCGAGTCGATCCGCCGCTGGACCTCGGGCGTCTCCATGTCGCGCAGCAGCCGGGCATGGTCGATGCCAAGGCGCCGCGCCTCCTCGCGGATGGCGGCGTCGGTCGGCTCGCCGCGCAGGCGCATCAGCGCGTCGTAGAACTCCGCGTACTTGCCCTGCCGCTGCGCGGCGAGCAGCGCGCGCGCGCCGACCACCGACTGCGGACCCAGGATGGGCAGGTCCTTCATCACGACGCGCAGGTTGCGGTCGCGGCGCAGCACCTCGGCCATCTCCCCGTGCAGGCGCTTGCAGTAGGGGCAGCGCACGTCGAAGAACTCGACGATGCTGACGTCGCCCTGCGGGTTGCCGCGGACGGGGTCGCCCGGCGTCTCGAACAGGGCGGCGCGCCGGGCGGCGATGGCGGCACGCTGGGCACCCTCCCGGTCGCGCTCCTCGGCCGCCTGGATGGCGGCGAAGGCGTCGCGGAGGATGGACGGGTCGCGCGTCAGCGCCTCGCGCAGGATCGTCACGATCTCGGCGCGCTGCGCCTCGGTGAAGGCCTGCGCCATGGCGCGCCCGCCGACCAGCATGCCGGCCGCGGCCAGCAGGAAGCTTCGCCTCATCGTCTCTCCCGGCGCCGCTGCGCCTTTTCGACCGCCCGCGATGTCCGGGCGGCGGGTGCATCCCCAGGGGACGGCAGGATAGCCGAAGCGGGGTGCGATGCCCGGGGCCAGCATGGCGGGAGCGCGGAAATCTCTCAACATCGTCGCGTTCCCGCCGGGCCGACGGGCTCCCCGCCACCCCCCGGCGAGGGCGTGCGACGCGCAGCGGCGGTTGCCGCTCGTGGCGAAGGCGTCTATGGCCGGGGCCTGCTGGAGCGCGATGCGGAACGCCGCCGGCCGCGGGCCGCCTCCCGGATCGCGGGGGCGCCGTCGGGCGGACGCCGCCATCGCCTCCGACATCGTGACGACCCGCGCCTGGGATTGCGCCTGCGCGGCAGGGGAGAGGCCAGGACCCGCGGCATGAACACCATGACGACGCCGAGCGCCGAGGGGCCCCGCATCGCGGGTGCCCGGGCATGCCCCGAAACCGCCACGCCGCGCCGCGCCCGCGGGCCCGCCCCCGCGCTGCTGCTGGCGCTGGCAGCGCTGCTGCCGGGCTGCTCGACCCTCAACGCCGTCAACCCCTTCGCAGGCCGCACGCCGCCCGCGCCGCTCGGCACGCCGGGCCATGTCACGGGCTTCGTCGGCGGCGTGGCGGCCGAGGAACCCCGCGCGGCGATCGTGGCGCGCGAGATCCTCTCGGCCGGCGGCACGGCCGTCGATGCGGCCGTCGCGGGCGCCTTCGCGATGTCGGTCACGCTGCCGTCCCGCGCCGGGCTCGGCGGCGGCGGCGCGTGCCTCGTCTACAACCAGGCGCGCCGGACGACCGAGGCGGTGGTCTTCCCCCCGGGCGCCCGCGCCGGCCTGCCGCAGGGGATGGACCGGCCGGCGGCGGTGCCGCTCATGGCGCGCGGCCTGTTCCTGCTGCACACCCGCGGCGGGCGCCTGCGCTTCGAACAGCTCGTACGCCCGGCCGAGGACCTCGCGCGGCTCGGCACCGGCATCAGCCGCGTCCTCGCCGACGACCTCGCCGCCGTGGCCCGGCCGCTGCTGGCCGACCCCAATGCGCGCAGCGTCTTCCAGGGCCCGGGCGGCGGCACGCTCGCGGCCGGGGACCGCGTGACGCAGCTCGACCTCGGTGCGACGCTCGCCACGCTGCGCACGGCGGGCGTCGGCGAGATGTACCAGGGCCCGCTGTCGAACCGGCTCGAGGACGGCTCGCGCATCGCGGGCGGCGGGCTGACGGGGCCGGAACTGCGCGCAGCGCGCGCTGAGGTGACCGAGCCGCAGCGCCTGCAGGCGGGCAACGACCTCGCCTTCTTCCTGCCCGCAGGGGCCGACGCAGGCGCCGGCACCGCCGCCGCCTTCCAGGAGGCCTTCGCCGGCCGCGCGGCGTTCTCGGGCAGCGGCCAGCCGGTCGGCGCGCAGGCCGGGCTGCTGACGCTGGACCCCGATGGCAATGCCGTTGCCTGCGCCTTCACCATGAACAACCTGTTCGGCACCGGGCGGATCGTGCCGGGCACGGGCATCCTGCTGGCCGCGGCGCCGGGCGCGGGGGGCGTCCCGATGGCGCCGCTCGCCGCGGCGCTCGCGACCGGGCGCGAGCTGCGCGGCTTCCGCGCCGCCGCCGCCGGGTCGGGGCAACAGGCCGCGGGGCCGGCGGCCGGCGCGTCGCTCGCCGCGGCGCTGCGCAACCAGCCGCCCGCCGCGATATTCTCCTCGGTGCCGGAGCCTGGGCGCGGCCTCGTCATCTCCTGCCCGGGCTATGCGCCGGCCTCGAACGCCACCTGCTCGGGCAGCGCGGATCCGCGCGGCGGGGGCGTGGCGCTCGGCAGCTTCGCGCGGTGAGGCTGCGGCCGTGAAGGTCGGGCGCGCCGGGGATGCGCCGCCCTTCCTGGTGATGGACGTGATCGCGGCGGCCAACACACGCGCGTCGGCGCTGCCGCCCGGCGCGCCCGGCATCCTGCGCATGGAGGTCGGGCAGCCCGGCACGGGCGCACCCAGGGGAGCAGCGGAGGCGGCGATCCGCGCGCTCCAGGCGGGCAGCCCCATGGGCTACACGGAAGCCTTCGGGCTCCGGAGCCTGCGCGCCCGCATCGCGCGACATTATCGCGAGCATTACGGCGTGACGGTGCCGGAGGCGCGCATCGCCGTCACCGTCGGCGCCTCGGGTGCCTTCCCGCTCGCCTTCCTCGCGGCCTTCGACCCGGGTGACAGGGTGGCGATGGCGGCGCCCTTCTACCCGCCCTATGCGAACATCCTGACCGCGCTCGGCATGCAGCCCGTGCTGCTGCCCTGCGATGCGTCCACGCGCTTCCAGCCGACGCTCGCGATGCTGGAACGGATGGACCCGCGGCCGCAGGGGCTGATCGTCGCGAGCCCCTGCAACCCGGCCGGCACGATGCTGGCGCCGGAGGACCTCGCGGCCATCGCGCGCTGGTGTCACGCGAACGACGTCCGGCTGGTGTCCGACGAGATCTACCACGGGCTCACCTGGGGCACGGTGGCCGAGAGCACCGCGGCATCGTTCAGCGACAGCGCGGTCGTCGTGAATTCCTTCTCGAAATACTGGTCCATGACCGGCTGGCGCATCGGCTGGCTGCTGCTGCCCGAGGACCTGGTCCGGCCGGTCGAGTGCCTGGCGCAGAACATGTTCATCAGCGCGCCGCACATCGCACAGGTGGCCGCCGAGGCGGCGATGGACTGCGTCGAGGAACTGGAGGCCAACAAGGCCGCCTATGCCCGCAGCCGCGCCGCGCTGCTCGAGGGGCTGCCGAAGGCGGGCTTCACGGACATCGCCGCGGCGGACGGCGCCTTCTACCTCTGGTGCGACGTCGGCAGCCTCACCAACGACAGCACGGCCTTCTGCGCCGCGATGCTCGACCATGCGGGCATCGCGGCGACCACCGGGCTCGACTTCGACCGCGACCGCGGCAGCCGCTTCCTCCGCTTTTCCTATTGCGGGCCGGAGGCGGAGATGACGCAGGCGCCAGGGCGGCTCGCCGCCTGGCTGCGCGGCTGAGGCGCGATCCGGCCGGCGCTGCGTGGCGCCGGCGGCGATTGCGCCGGATCAAGGTCGCGGCGTGGGGCCGGCCATAGCCTCGGCGAGATGCGGAGCCCGACGCGCCGACGCGACCTGATGGCCCTCTCGCTGGCGGCCGCGGGCTGCGTGCCGGCGGTCGGCCCGCCTGCGCCGCCGCCCTCCCTCGGCG
This sequence comes from Roseomonas sp. HF4, assembly GCF_005222755.1. Taxonomy (GTDB): domain Bacteria; phylum Pseudomonadota; class Alphaproteobacteria; order Acetobacterales; family Acetobacteraceae; genus Neoroseomonas. The sequence goes on along the minus strand of NZ_STGD01000003.1, from coordinate 108,113 downwards.
TCGCGGAGCCGCGCGACGAGACCGGCGCGCCGCCGGACAGGCTCGCCATGGTCACGCTGCGCGCCGCGCTGGTGGCCGCGCTCCGCGCGCGCGGAATAGACGCCGAGGCCGACGGCCTCGGGCGCGCGACGACGGAACTCCGCCTCACCCTCGTCCAGCGTCGCGGTCCGGGCCTCGAGACGCCCGCGCTGCACGAGGGCGCGCTCATGGTGGCGAGCCTGCACGAGCGTGGGTCGAACGGCACGCGGATCACCGTGGCCGCGACCGCGCCAGGCGTGCCGGCCGCACCGGGCGAGGCCGAGGCATCCGTGCTGGCCGAGGCGGCGGCGTCGGCGGTCGCGCCGCTTCTCCTCGGCCGCCCGCCCGCGGCCCGCGACGGCGCCGACATCACCGCGACGGGCCGGCGCGTCCGCCATCTCGGCCAGGGGGTGCTCGCCGTGGGGGAGGATCGCGTGGACCTGCGCGCCGTCCGGCACGGCCACGACCCCATCGCCGACCCGGACGTACCGGTGGCAACGGACATCACCCTGGCCGACGCGGCGACGGTCTCGGCCGCGTCGCCGGGCGAGGCGGTCATCACGCTCTACCAGATCGACCCGCCACTGACCGGCCTGCCGTCCCGCCAGCCGGGCATCGACCGGAGCATCGACTTCCGCAACCCTGCCGATCTCGTGAAGTCGGCCTATGCCAATGCCGTCAGCGTCGTCCGCACCGAGGACGCCGCGCCCGTGGCGGTGGCGAACCACCCGATCGGGCATTTCGTCGTGAAGCTGGAGGTGCCGGGCTACCCACCGGTCCTGACCGGCATGACCACGATCCATCGCAGCGACGCCGAACTGGTGGACCTGACCATCCGGCGCGAGCTCGGCATCGGCGGCATCCTGCTGACGCCGCAGCCGGGTCGGTTGAACGCGGCGTCGGAGGTGGCGCGGGAACTGGCGCTCCGGCAGCGGCAGCTGCGCGTCGTGGACGGCCTCTATTTTCGCCCGGAAGGCGGCCGCAACACGGGGCCCGAATACCTGCTCGACGCCGGCAACGTGGTCTTCGCCCGCATCCGCGTCCCCGAGCGCAACGCGACCGACGCGCTCGCCTACCTGGCGGAATTCGTCGCGCGCGGCGGGCACAACCGCTTCGGATCCCTGCTGAACCGTCCCTTCCGGGGCACCGGCGCGGGCTGCTCGGCCTTCGCGATGAGCCTGCTGCAGGCGGCCGGCGTGATCCCCTTCGTCACCGAGCCCACGCCGGGGCCGCGGCCCGAGGCGCCCGAGGCGTTCGGCCCGCTGGACTTCTGGCGCGCGATGCACAGCCAGGTGCGCATCCCCTGGGCGCATATCGGCTGCGACGAACGCGTCGGCGCGGCACGCTCTGTTGCGGCGCAGTACACGATCTACGACCTGCTCCTGCATGGGGAGCGGCCGGAATTCGTCACCGCCGCGACCGTGGGCCTGGCCGAACACGTGCGCGGCCGCTTCGGCGTGATGGCGACCACGATCTTCGATGTCGGCGTGCAGACGCCGCTGCGCAACATCGCGGTCGCGATCCACCGGCGCGACCCACTCGACCGCGGCACATACGCCTGGGGTGGCGAGGGCATTGACATCCCGTTCTGGGAGAACGCCCGCTTCTCGGCCTGGGTGCGCGGCCTGTGGCGGAGCAGCCCGCGCCATCCGGGGATCCGGCTGGCGCGGCAGGGGCGCTTCCGTGGCCTCGACATCGACGCGATGGCGGCGCCGCGCCAGCAGGAGCCCTTCTTTGCCGCGGCCGACCGGCGAGAGGAGGCGCTGCGCCGCCCCTGGCCGCCGGCCATGACCTGCGCTGCGGCCTTCGCGCGCGGCCTGGAATAGGCGTCATCATACCTGTCGGCCGACGGTCTGACTTGGGGCCCGAAGGGCCGAGGCGGCGACTGGCGCCCGCCGCAAATGCGGCGAAGCCAAGGACCCCGGATGCGGCCCGCCCGGCGTCCGAGGGCGGCCGAAGATCAAATCTTCGGCCACTGGGGATCAGAGGCCCCAGAGCGCGTTGCTGTCCGCCGGCGCCTGGTCCCGCCGCTCGCGCGGGCCGTAGTCGCGCATCACGCCCGCAACACGCAGGCGGTAGCCGGCGAAGATGCCGCCCCGCCCGGCCGCCTGCGATGCGCGATGCCCGTCATGGCAGCGCCAGGCGCGCACCGACGCCTCGTCCTCCCAGAAGGACAGCGACAGAAGCTTCCCGGGGTTCGCGATGCTGCGGAACCGCTCGACCGAGACGAAGCCCGGCTGGCGCTCGAGTTCCGCGCGCATGGCGGCGGCGATGGCGAGGTAGTCCGCCTCGCGCCCCTCCGCCGGCTCCACCTCGAAGATCACCGCAATCATGCCGGCCGCTCCCCTCGTTGCCGCCCGTATCGCATGGCGGGGCGCCACTTGCTTCGCCGTCGGCCGAAGCCTCGCACGCCGAAGCGGGATAGCATCGCGCCATGACAGACCCCACCGCCCCCGGACCGCTCTCCGCCACCGCGGCGCTGATGGCCGACCCGACCCGCGCGCGCATGCTCGCCGCACTGATGGGGGGCGAGGCGCTGACATCAGGCGAACTCGCCCGCGTGGCGGGGGTGACGGCGGCCACGGCCAGCCAGCACCTCGCGCGCCTCGTCGACGGGGGGCTGCTGGTGGTCCATGCGCAGGGACGCCACCGCTACCACCGCCTGGCGGGCGAGGATGTCGCGGCGGCGATCGAGACGCTGGGCGGCCTCGCCGCCCGCATCGCCCCCGCCCGCCCCTGGAAGCACGGGGACGCGGCGCGCGCGGCGCGGCTCTGCTGGAACCACCTGGCCGGGCGGCTTGGCGTCGCGCTGCATGCGCGGCTCACGGGCGCGGGCTGGCTGCTGCCCGTGCCCGGCGGCTGGGACGCGACGGCCGAAGGCCGCGCGCGCCTCGCCGCGGCGGGCGTCGACCTCGACGCCGCGGCGCGCCCGGCGCGCGGCGCCGCCCCCTGCTGCCTGGCGCGGGACTGCATGGACTGGTCCGAGCGCCGCCCGCATCTGGCCGGTGGCCTGGGGCGGGAGATCGCGCGCGGCTGGCTCGCGCGCGGGTGGCTGCGCCGCCTGCCGGCGACGGGCGAGGGTGACATCCTGGCGCGCCGGCGCCTTGCCGTCTCGCCCGAGGGCGCGCGCGGTCTGCGGGACGCGCTCGGCCTCGACGCCGCATGACGGGTGTCGGGCCGGCGGCCCTCGCTGCGCTGGCGCTCATGACCGGCCTGTCGCAGTTCCACCGGGCGGCGCTCGGCGTCATTGCGCCGGAGTTGTCGGAAGACCTCGCGCTGAGCCCGGCGGTGCTGGGCGCGGCGAACGGGATGTTCTTCGCGGCGCTGCTGCTGGCGCAGGTGCCGGTCGGCATCGCGCTCGATCGCGCGGGGCCGCGGCGGACGGTGGGCGCGCTGACCGGGCTTGCCGTGCTCGGCGCGGGGCTGCAGGCGGTCGCGCCGGATGGCGGCTGGCTGCTGGCGTCGCGCTTCCTGATCGGCCTTGGCTGCGCGGGGTCCTTCATGGCGGCGGTCGTGCTCTGCGCGCGCTGGCACCAGGGGGCGGCGATGACCGTCGCGCTGTCGCGCGTCTTCGCGCTGTCGCAGATGGGCATCCTGCTGGCGGGCGCGCCGCTGGCGGCGGTGGCCGGGCTGCTCGGCTGGCGCGGGGCGCTCGGCGCCTCGGCCGTGCTGACCCTGCTGGCTGGCCTCGCCTGGTGGCGCCTGGTGCCGGAGGAGGCGGCCGGGGCGCCCGCCCGGCGGCCCGAGACGCTGCGCGAGGCGCTGGTCGGGCAGGTCTCGATCTGGCGCCTGCCGGGGCTTTCGCGGGTGCTCGCGATGCACCTGGTCGGCTACGCGGCGGCGGCGACGGTGCTGGGGCTCTGGGCCGGGCCGTACCTGGCTGATGTGCATGGGCTGGATGCGGCCGGGCGCGGCTGGGCGCTGGCGGCGATGGGGGTGGCGATGCCGGCCGGGCTGCTGCTCATCGGCCCTGTGGAGCGGCGCTTCGGGCCGCGGCGGCGGGTGGTCACGGCGGGGGCGGCGTTGGCCGCGGCGGCGCTGCTGGGGCTGGCGGTGTGGCCCGGGGCGCCGCTTGCGGGTGCGCTCGCGCTGCTCGTGCTGCTGGTGCTGTTCTCGGCCTTTCCGGTGCTGGTGGTGGCGGAGGGACGATCACTGTTCCCCGACCACCTCGTCGGGCGCGGGGCGACGACGGTGAACCTGGCGCAGGTGCTGGGCTCGGCGCTGCTGCCGCTGCTGGTGGGCGCGGTGGTGGGGCTGTTCCCCGAGGCCGGTGGTGCGCGGCCGGAGGCGGCGTATCGGGCGGCGTTCGCGGTGCTGGGCCTGGCGCTGGGGCTCGGGATCCTCGGCTGGGTTGCGCTGCCCAAGGGCGGGGCGAAGGAATAGCGCGGCTTGCGCGTCGGCAGCACCGGGACCGGCCCGCACACAATGCCGGGCGGGATGCGCGAACCAACGGATCCGGCGCCATGCGCAAAGGAAGGGAGGGCCTGGGGTTGCCGCGGCGTTGCGCAGCACTGTCGTGGGGTCCCGGTTCTGGGAGGTTCCCCTCCCCCGACCTTGATCCTTCCGTGGCCGTCACGGCAGCAGCGCCAGCGCCTCCGCCCAAAGCCGCTGCGCCAGGTCCCCCGCCGGCTCTGCCGCCGCCAGGCGTGCCGCCTGCCCCGCCCACATCTGCATCGCGCGCGGGTCGCCCGCCGCCTCGGCCGCGGCGCGCACCGGCGCGAACAGCGCGCGCTGCACCGGGTAGGGCGCGGCCGGCGGCGCCGCGGCGCGGACCACCTCGTTCGCGATGCCGCGCCCGAGGCGGCCCGAGAAGATGCGCGTCAGCGCCGTCCCGTCCGGCTCAGCAGCGCCGATCGCGTCCGCCCAGGCCGGGTGGATCGCGGCCTCCGGGCAGCGCAGGAATCCGGTGCCGACCTGCACCGCGCTGGCGCCGAGCGTGAGCGCGGCCGCGATGCCGCGGGCATCGGCGATGCCGCCCGTCGCGATGACCGGTACGTCCAGCGCATCGGCCAGGCGCGGGATCAGCGCGAGCCCGCCGGTCAGCTGCGCCTCGGCCGTCGTGGCATCGAAGGCGCCGCGATGCCCGCCGGCCTCGGCACCCTGCGCGACGATCGCGTCGGCGCCGGCAGCGACCGCCGCGCGCGCCTCGGCGAGCGTAGTCGCGGTCGCGAACCACGCGATGCCGCGCGCCTTAGATTCGGCCACCACCCAGTCGGGGAAGACGCCCATGATGGACGAGATCGCGGCCGGCGCGGCGTCCAGAATCGCGCGGCACTGCGCGTCGAAATCCGGCAGGAAGGGGCCTTCGGGGATGGCCGGGCGCGGCCCATGGGCGGCGAGGAAATCCGCCATCGCCGCTTCCCGCGCCGCATCGCGCGCCGGCGGCGGGTCGGGGATCCAGAGGTTGATCTGGAAGGCGCCGTTGGACGCCGCGCGGACGCTGCGTGCCCAGTCGGCGATGCCGCCCGGCGTCGTCGCCAGCGCGCCATGGGCGCCCATACCGCCGGCCGAGGCGACGGCGGCCGAAAGGGCGGGCGCCGGCACGCCGGCCATGGGTGCCAGCAGGATCGGGATGCGCAGCCCGAAGCGATCGCAGAAGGCGGCGACGCGGGTGCGGGCGGACGGGGTCGCGAGGCGGGTCGTCATGCGTCATCCTCCAGCACCCTTCCCTGCATGAAGCGAGACGACCCGGCAATGCGCCCGCGCCCCGACCTCACCCTCGAAGCCGGGCATGGCCGCGTGGCCGGCGTGGACGAGGCCGGGCGCGGGCCGCTCGCCGGCCCGGTGGTCGCGGCGGCGGTGGTGTTCCTGCGCGCGCCGCCGGCGGCGCTCGCCGCGCTGATCGACGATTCGAAGCGGCTCGCGGCGGCGCGGCGGGAGGCCGCCTTCGCCGCGATCCGCGCCGCGGCGGGCGACGGCGTGCTCGATCTCGCCGTCGGCGCGGCCTCGGCGGCGGAGATCGGCCGGCTCAACATCCTGGTCGCGACGCACGTCGCCATGGCGCGCGCAGTGGCGCGGCTGCGCGCCCTGCCCGACCTCGCGCTGGTGGACGGCAACCGGGCGCCGCCGCTGCCCTGCGCGGTGCGTTGCGTCGTCGGGGGCGATGCGCTGTCGCTGTCCATCGCGGCGGCGTCGATCCTGGCCAAGGTGGTTCGGGACCGGGCGATGGCGCGGCTCGACCCGCGCTGGCCGGGCTACGGCTTTGCGCGGCATGCGGGGTATCCGACGGCGGCGCACCGCGAGGCGCTCGCGCGGCTGGGGCCGAGCCCGCATCACCGGCGGGGGTTCGGGCCGGTGGACCGGCTGCTTTGAGAGGCGGGGAGAAGGGGAGTTCGTCCGGCGCCCCCCAGAACTGTTCTTGTTCCTTGAGGCAGGACCTCGCGATCCCGTAGCGTTCCGGCTCAGGCGGCAGGGCATCGGCGGGCGAGGCCCGGATCCGACGTGACGCCGGGTTCGACCCGGACCGCCCTGAACGGAGCGAGGACAGCGAGCATGAACACCCGAAGCGCGGCCTGCGCATGCGGCGCGGTCAGCCTGACCGCCGAGGGCGAGCCGCTCAGCGTCTCGATGTGCCACTGCCTCGCCTGTCAGCGTCGTACGGGCACCACCTACAGCGTGCACGCCTATTTCCCGAAGGAGCGCGTGAGCCTGCACGGGACGCCGAAGCGCTATGCGCGGGCCGGCGATACGGGAGCCATGGTCGACTTCCACTTCTGCCCGGACTGCGGCTCCACCACACATTGGGAGGTGGAGGCGATGCCCGGGCGCATCGGCATTCCGGTCGGTATCTTCGCGGATCCGGGCTTCCCCCCGCCGAGCGTCGCGATCTTTGTCCCGCATCGGCACCCCTGGGTCGTCATCCCGGAGGGCGTGCCGCAGAACGAGGGCCACAGCGCCGCCTTCAAGGCCGCGGCCGAGGCGGCGGTGGCGAAGCGGCGGGGCGGCGCAGCCTAGAGCAGCGCGGGAGCGGCGCGCGCATCCACTCGCCCATCCTGGACGCGATGACCGTCGGCCCCTTCGCATCTCGGCGCTGGACGCCGGCCACCTGGCCCGGCGTCCAAGGGAGCGGCCCCGAATATCGGGTCCGGATCGCCGGACAAAGGCGGGGGAACGGGGGAGGTCCCTCCCGACCCCTCGGTGGGGCGTATTCCCGGATCGCTTGACCTGCCGAGTCGCGCAAGCGATTCTGCCGGCTTCGCAGGGGTACGGGGTTCTCGCTTGGGCACGCAGATCGATCTGCCGCTCGACCAGGTTCTGGTCGGGGACTGCATCGCGTGGCTCCGGCACCTGCCGCCCGCCAGCGTGCACGCCATCTTCGCCGACCCGCCCTACAACCTGCAGCTCAAGGGCACGCTCCGACGGCCCGACGACAGCCTGGTGGATGGCGTGGACGACGAATGGGACCGCTTCGCGGACCTGCCCGCCTACGACGGCTTCACGCGCGAATGGCTGGCCGAATGCCGCCGCGTGCTGCGCAAGGACGGCACCATCTGGGTGATGGGCGCCTACCACAACGTCTTCCGCCTCGGCTCCGCGCTGCAGGACCAGGGCTACTGGATCCTGAACGACGTGATCTGGCGGAAGTCGAACCCGATGCCGAACTTCCGCGGCCGCCGCTTCACCAACGCGCATGAGACGCTGGTCTGGGCCGCGCGCGGCCCGGAAAGCCGCTACCGGTTCAACTACGCTGCCATGAAGGCGCTGAACGACGACCTGCAGATGCGCAGCGACTGGCTGATCCCGCTCTGCACCGGCCACGAGCGCCTGCGCGACGGGAAGGGTGCGAAACTCCACCCGACCCAGAAGCCGGAAGCCCTGCTCCATCGCGTCATCCTCGCCTGCACCGCGCCGGGGGAGGTGGTGCTCGACCCTTTCCTCGGCTCGGGCACCACGGCAGCGGTGGCCAAGCGGCTCGGCCGGCGCTTCATCGGGATCGAGCGTGACCGCGCCTATGCCGACGCGGCGCTCGCACGCATCGCCGCGGTGGAACCGGCACCCGAGGATGCCGCCGCCGCCCTGCCCTCGCGCAAGGAGCAGCCGCGCATCCCCTTCGGCACGCTGGTCGAGCGCGGCATCGTGCCCGCGGGCGCGAAGGTCTTCGACCGCCAGAAGCGCTGGGAAGCGGTGGTCGGCGCCGACGGCACGCTGCGCTGCGGCCTCGCCACCGGGTCCATCCACAAGGTTGGCGCGGCGGTGCAGGAAGCGCCGTCCTGCAATGGCTGGCTGTTCTGGCATGTGGAACTGCGCGACGGCCGGCTGCGCGTGCTCGACGAATACCGCGCCGAGGTGCAGCGGGAGACCTAGGCGGCGCCCGGCGCGCTATGCTGCCCGCAAGAAGGGAGACCCCGGCGATGAGCGACACGACACCCGGCGGCGCGGCCGAAACCCCGCCGCCGCCCCCGCCCCGGCCGGACCCGACGCGGCAGGCCTTCGAGGACCGGCACGGGCTCGACGACACGCCGCCCCCGCCCGCCGCGCCGGCGCCCCCGCCGAGCGCCCTGCCGCGCACCATGCTGCACCAGGCGCCCTACATCGCGATGCTGGCCGCCGCCTTCTTCGGGGTTTCCTATGCGGCGTTCGCTTCGGGGCCGAATCCGACCTACTGGAAGATCGTGACGCCGCTGTTCGGCGTGCTCTGCGTGGTCGCCGGCTGGTCCGGCGCGCCGGACCGCGGCGGGCGGATGCGGCTGATCTGGACGCAGGCACTGCATTGGGCGGGCTTCCTGCTTGCCATGCTGGTCCTGTTCCGGCCGGAGGTGCAGGCGGCGCTCGCGGGCCGGGGCGCCGAGATCGGGCTGCTCATGCTGCTGGCGCTCGGCACCTTCGTGGCCGGGGTGCATGCGGGGTCTTGGCGGATCGGCGCGGTCGGCGTGGTGCTCGGCGCCTCGGTGCCGCTGCTGGCACTGGTGCAGCAATCCTTCCTGCTGATCCTGGGCGCGGCGGTGCTCGTGGGGGCGGCGGGCGCGGTGTTCGTGATGCTGGCGGCGCGCGGGCGGGGGTAGCGCCGGCCAGGACGAAAGGCGGGGGGAGAAGGGAACTTCTCCCCCCGTTCCCCCCACAACCTTCTTTGGCACCTGGCGCCTTCCCTACCGAGGTCCGCACCAAGTGCCAAAGAAGGGAGGGGGCTCGGGGGAGGTTCCCCTCCCCCGACCTTCGTCGACATCCCGCCGAAGCCGCGCTCAGGCGTCGGCCGCCAGCGCCAGCAGCCGCCGCATCACGCTCGGCAGCGCGCGGGCCGCCTCGGGCGCGGGCAGCCATTCGCCCCCGGGCGGCGTCGGGGCATCGGGCAGGGCGGCGGCAAAGAGCACCATCTCCAGCTCGAAATGCGTGAAGCCGTGCCGCGCGAGGCCCGGCAGCAGCCGCCAGGGCGCGGCCAGCGGCGCATGGGGCAGCGCCTCGGCCGCGGGCCAGGGTGCGTCGCGCCAGGGCGTGCCCGGCACCTCCAGCATGCCGCCGAGCAACCCCTTGGCCGGCCGGCGGCGCAGCAGCACGCGTCCTGCTGCGTCCCGGAGCAGGAAATGCGCGCCGTGGCGCAACGGCCGGACGGCCTTCGGCGCCTTTCGCGGCAGCGCCGCCGCGATCCCGGCCGCCTGCGCCGCGCAGCCTTCCCGCCAGGGGCAGAGGCCGCAGGCCGGGCTGCGCGGCGTGCAGATGGTGGCGCCGAGGTCGAACAGCGCCTGCACGAAATCCCCCGGCCGGGCGCGCGCCGCGGCGTCCTCCATGAACCGGGCGGCGAGCGCCGAAAGCTGCGGCTTGGCGCCCGGCAACGCCTCCTGCACCGCGTGCAGCCGTGCGGTCACGCGCTCGACATTGCCGTCGAGCGGCACCAGGGGCGCGTCGAAGGCGATGGCCGCGACCGCGGCGGCCGTATAGGGGCCGATGCCCGGCAGCGCCGCCAGCCCGTCCCGGTTGCACGGGAAACGCCCGGCCGCCGCCACGGCCTTCGCGCAGGCATGGAGGTTGCGGGCGCGGGCATAATACCCGAGGCCCGCCCATTCCTCCGCGACCTCCGCCCAATCGGCCGCCGCCAGCGCCTCCACCGATGGGAAGCGGGCCAGGAAGCGGGCATAGCGTGGCCCGACCGCGGCCACGGTGGTCTGCTGGAGCATCACCTCCGACAGCCAGATGCGGTATGGATCGCGGGCCTCCCCGGACGCGGCGCGCCAGGGCAGGCGTCGCCGGTGCCGGTCGTACCAGGCGAGGAGCAGGCCGGCGGAGGGGATGGCGGATGGCACGGGACGAGGAGGCAAGGCGGTTCCTGGGCGGGCCGAGGCCGCTCGGCGCCCTCGTCCCCGCCCTCACACGCCCGGCCTTCAAGCGCAAGAGCCCCGCGGGGGCGCAGATCATGGCGGACTGGCCGGCACTGGTCGGCCCCGCGCTGGCGGCGGTGACGCAGCCGCTCCGCCTTGCCTCGGGCACGCTGACGCTGGCCTGCGGCGGGCCGGTCGCGATGGAATTGCAGCACCTGGCGCCGCAACTGGCGGCGCGGATCAACGCCGCGCTGGGCCGCCAGGCGGTCGAGCGCTTCCGCTTCGTGCAGCAGGCCCCCGCCGGCGCGGCGGCGCGCAAGCGGCCGGCGCCCCGCCCGGACCCCCTGCCGGAGCAGGTCTCCTCGGCGCTGGACGGCGTCGCCTCCCCGGAGCTACGTGCGGCGCTGGAAAGATTGGGCCGCGGCGTCTATCGAAACAGGGGGTGAGCGGCCCCGAGTCCCGCCCGCGCCGCGCCGCCCCATATCTGTCCCGGACCGGCCCGCGACGCCGCGGGCCGCCGGATCGAGGGAGTAGGACGAATGATGCGTGACCGCCGCAGCCTCCTGGCCACCGCCGGGATCCTCCTGGCCGGGCCGGCCCTGGCCCAGGGCACGGTTCCCGCCATTCCGGATCCGGGTACGCCCGGCGACCCGCGGCTCGGCGAGCGCGCCACCGGCCGCGCCGACGCGCCCATGACGGTGATCGAGTATTTCTCCCTCACCTGCAGCCATTGCGGCGCCTTCCACCGCGACACCTGGCCGCGCGTGAACGCGGAACTCGTGCGCACCGGCAAGGTGCGCATGGTCTGGCGCGACTTCCCGCTCGACCAGGTCGCGCTGCGCGCCCATGCCGTCGCCCGCGCCTTCCCCGCCGAGCGCTACGAGGCCTTCCTCAGTGCGCTGTTCGCGACGCAGGACCGCTGGGCCTATGCGCGCGGCGTGGATCACAAGGCCGAGATCGGCAAGGTCGCGCTGCTCGCCGGCATGACCCAGGCGGCCTTCGACGCGGCCTGGGCGGATGACGACCTCGCGCGCGCCATCCTGGCGCTCCGCGCACAGGGGGAGGCGGAGCACCGCGTGCAGGCGACGCCGACCTTCGTGTTCGGCACGCGCGTCGTCTCGGGCGCGATCCCCTTCGACCGCTTCGCGCGCGAGGCCCAGGCCTCGTGACGCCGGACGGGCACGTCACGCCCACCCCGGAGGAGGGCGAGGAGGGCGACGGCGCCCCGCGGAGCGAGGCGCAGCGCGACGCCGCGATCCGCGCGACGCTGGCCCGCATCCGCATCGCCGGCTTCAAGTCCTTCGCCGAGGCCACCGTGGTCGAGGTCCGCGCGGGGCTCACCGGCATCGTCGGCCCGAACGGCTGCGGCAAGTCGAACGTGGTCGAGGCGCTGCGCTGGGCGATGGGGGAGACCTCGGCCAAGGCGATGCGTGGCGGCGAGATGGACGACGTCATCTTCGCGGGCACCGCAACGCGGCCGGGGCGCAACCTCGCCGAGGTCACGCTCAGCCTGGAGGAGGCGGAGGGGCTCGCGCCGCCGCCCAACCACGACCAGCCGGAACTCGAGATCGCCCGCCGCATCAACCGCGGCGAGGGCAGCGCCTTCCGGGTGAACGGCAAGGAGGTCCGCGCGCGCGACGTGCAGACCATGTTCGCCGACATCGGCTCGGGTGCCCGCGCCTCGGCCATGGTCAGCCAGGGGCGCGTCTCCACGCTGATCCAGGCGAAGCCCGAGGACCGACGCCAGGTGCTGGAGGAGGCCGCCGGCATCGCCGGGCTGCGCGCCCGCCGGCACGAGGCGGAGCTGAAGCTGCGCCAGGCCGAGACGAACCTGTCGCGCGCCGAGGACCTGCTCGGCCAACTCGACACCCAACGCCAGGGGCTGCAGCGCCAGGCGCGGCAGGCGAACCGCTACCGCAACCTCTCGGGGCTGGTGCGCCAGGCCGAGGGCGAATGGCTCGCGATCCTGGCAGCCCGCGCCGAGGCCGCCGCCGCGCTGGCCGAGGCGCAGTTGGCCGACGCGCGCACCCGCGTCCGCGCCGCCGAGGCCGAGGCCGAGCGCGCCGCCATCGCCGCCTTCGAGGCCGAGCAGGCCATCCCCGCGCCGCGCGCCACCGAGGCCGCCGCCCGCACCGCGCTCGAGCGCCGCCGCGTCGAGACCGAGGGGCTGGAAGCCGAGGAACGCCGTGCGCGGGAGGCGCTGGGCGCCGCCGAGGCGCGCCTCGCGCAGTTGCAGCGCGACCTGACCCATGCCGAGGGCGTGCTGCGCGACGCCGAGGCGGCGCGCGAGCGGCTGGCGCAGGAAGCCGAGGCGCTGCACGCGGTCGAAGGCTCCCTGCCCGCACGGCGCGCCGCCGCCGAGGCCGCGCTCGCCGCCGCCTCCGATGTCGCCGCCGCCGCCGAGCGCGCCGCCGAGGCCGCGACGGTCGAGGCCGCCGAGGGCGCCGCCCGCGCCCAGGCCGCCGCCGAGGCGCGCACCCTGGCCGAGGCGCGGCTCGCCCGCGCACGGGACGGCCATGTCCGCCTCGCCGCCGAGCGCGACGCCGCCGACCGCGCCCGCATCCCGGCCGAGGCGCGCGCGGAGGCCGCCGCCGAGGTCGCCGCCACCGACGCCGCGCTGGACGCCGCCCGGGTCGCGCTGGAACAGGCCGAGGCCGCCCGTGCCGGGGCCGCCGACGCGCACGCCAATGCCCGCCGTGGCGCCGCCGAGGCCGCCGACGCCGCAGCCCGCGCCGAGGCCGCGCGCAGCGCCGCCGAGGACCGCCTGGCGCGCATCACCGCCCAGCACGCCGCCATGCTGCGCGACCGCGACGCCGCGCTGGCCGAGCACATCCCCCCCGCCGAGCGGGCCGCCGCCGCCGCGGCGCTGGAAGCCGCGACCGAGGCCGTCGCAGCCGCCGGCGGCGCGCTGGAGCAGGCCGAGGCGATGCGCGCCTGGGCCGCCGCCGCCCACGCCGAAGCCGCCCGCGCCGCCACCGCCGCCGCCGGCGAACGCGCCCGCGCGGGCGCCGAGGTTGCCGCGCTGACCGAGGTTCTCTCCGCCCGCGAACCCGGCGCGGCGGCCCCCATCCTGGACCAGGTGGGCGTGCCCGCGGGCCTCGAGGCCGCGCTCGGCGCGGCGCTCGGGGAGGCGCTGGAAAGCCCCGCCGAGGAAGGCGGCCCGCGCTTCTGGCGCAGCCTGCCGCCGCTTGAGGCCGCGGCACCCCTGCCGGGCGGCGCGGTGCCGCTGTCGCGCCTGGTCGAGGCCCCGGCGGCGCTGTCGCGCGCGCTGTCGCAGATCGGCCTGCTGCCGAAGGAGGCCGACGGCGCCGCGTTGCAGGCGGCGCTGCGGCCCGGCCAGTCGCTGGTCACCGAGGATGGCGCGCTCTGGCGCTGGGACGGGCACACCGCGCGCGCCGGCGCGCCGACGCCGGGTGCCGTGCGCCTCGCCCAGCGCAACGCGCTCCGCGCCGCGGAGGCGAAGCTCGACCGCGCCGAGGCCGAGGCCGCGACCACCGAGGCCGGGCGCCTCGCCGCCGCAGCGCGGGAGGAGGAGGCGCGCGCCGCAGAGGCCGCCGCCCGCGACGCCCGCGCCGCGGCCGAGGCCGCGCTGGCCGAGGCCCGCCAGGCCGAGGGCGCGCTCGCCGCCCGGCACGCGCGGGCGGAAAGCCGCCTTGCCGCCATCGCGCCGCAGCTCGATCGGCTCGCCGCCGACCGTGCCGAGGCCGAGGCCGCGAAGGACACCGCCTGGGCCGCCATCGGCGCCCTGCCCGACCTGCCGGCGCTCCGCCGCGCTGCAGAGGAGGCCGCCGTCGCCGAAACTCGTGCCCAGGCCGCCGAGCACGCGGGACGCGAGGCCCGCCGCACCGCGGAAGCGACCGCGCGCGGCGCGCGCCAGCACGAGGCGATGCTCACCGCGCGCGCGGCCGAGGCGGAAAGCCGGCTGGCCGCGCTGGAGCCGCAGCTCGCGCGGCTCGGTGCGGAATGCGCGGAGGCCGAGGCGGCGCTCGCCGCAGCCACCGCCGCGACAGCCGCCGCCCCCGACCTCGATGCGCTGCGCGCCGCGGTGGACGACGCGCGCGCTGCGCTCACCGAGGCGCGCGCCGCCGAGGTCGCGGCGCGCGGCGACATCGGCGCGCTCGCGGCCGAGGCCGGGCGCGTCGCGGCGCGCCTCGCTTCGGTGGCGGAGGAAGCCGCGCTCTGGACCACGCGCGGCGCGGACGCGGAGGCGCGCGTCATCGAGTTGCGCCGCCGCCGCGCGGAGGCGGCGACCGAGCAGGAGGCGCTGGCCGGCGCGCCGGAGGACGCCGCCGCCCGCCGCAGCGCCGGCGCCGCCCTGCTGGCCGAGGCGGAGGCGACACATGCCGCCGCGGCCGCGGCGCTCTCCGCGGCCGAGGCGCGGCTGCGCGAAGGGGCGGAGGCGCGGCGGCGCGCCGATGCCGCCTTCTCCGCCGCGCGCGAGGGCCAGGTGCGTGCCGAGGCCGCCGCCGAGGCCGCGGGCACGGCGGGCGATGCCGTCGCCGCGCGCATCGCGGAACGGCTCGGCGAGGACGCCGAATTGCCGCCGCCGCCCGAGGAACTCTCCGACGCCGCCGAGGAGAAGGCGCAGCGCAAGGTCGAGCGCCTGGCGCGCGAGCGTGAGGAGATGGGCCCGGTCAACCTGCGCGCCGAGATCGAGGTCGCCGAGATCGAGGAGCGGATCACCCGGATCACGACCGACCGGGACGAGGTGACGGCGGCGATCGCCAAGCTGCGCGGCTCGATCGGCCACCTGAACCGGGAAGGGCGCGAGCGCCTGCGCGAGGTCTTCGACCGCGTGGATTCCGAGTTCCGCGGGCTGTTCGCGCGGCTGTTCGGCGGCGGCCGGGCGCATCTCGCGCTGGTGGGCTCGGACGACCCGCTGGAAGCGGGGCTCGAGATCTATGCCGAGCCGCCCGGCAAGAAGCTCGCGACGCTGAGCCTGCTGTCGGGCGGGGAGCAGGCGCTGACGGCGCTCTCGCTCATCTTCGCGGTGTTCCGTTGCCACCCGGCGCCCGTCTGCGTGCTGGACGAGGTGGATGCGCCGCTCGACGACGCGAACGTGGAGCGCCTCTGCGACCTGCTCGACGCCATGGCGGCCGAGAGCGGCACGCGCTTCCTGGTGGTGACGCACCACCCGCTGACCATGGCGCGGATGCACCGGCTCTATGGCGTGACGATGCAGGAACGCGGGGTGTCGCGGCTGCTGAGCGTCGATCTCGGCCAGGCGGTGCAGATGGCGGAAGGGCCGGTCGCGGCCTGACGGACCGTTCGAGGCTGCGCCTTCGGGCGCATCCCGATGTCCGGTACCGGCCCGCCGCGGCACGGTAACTTTCCGGTCATCCCGACCGGCGTATCCATGACGGGCGAGCCGGAGGGTCCCGTCATGACGTTCGCACGACGCGCGGTGCTGGCTGCCATCGCCCTTCCCGGCGGGGCGCACGCGGCGGGCGAGCCGGTACTCGAAGTGGCCGGTGCCGTCGCGTCGCCAGCCCCGCATCGCCTCGCGCGGAGCGCGGTCGAGGCGCTCGGCCAGAAGAACCTGGTCACCATCACGACCTGGACGCGCGGGCCGCAGCATTTCGCCGGCGTGCCGCTCGAACGCCTGCTCGGCGCCGTCGGCGCGCGCGGCAGGGTCCTGCGTGCGGTGGCGCTCAACGACTATGCCGTCACGATGCCGCTTCGCGAGGCCCTGGACGCCGAGCCCTTCGTCGCGACGCGGCAGGACGGCAACCCGATGCCGGTCCGCAGCCGCGGCCCCTTCTGGATCGTCTTTCCCTGGTCTTGCCGGCCCGATCTCGACACTGCGCGTGTGCGCCAGTGGTCGGTCTGGCAGTTGGCCCGGATCGAGGCGGGCTGACGCACAGCCCATGACCCGCACCGGCATCCGGTCGCGGTCCCTGATCCCGTTGGCCGGCTTCGCCGCCGCGGCGCTGGTCTTCATCGCCTCGCTGCTGGTCTCGGGCAGCCAGTTGCTGCATCAGGCGGATCTCGAGTCGAACGGCCACCGGATGGGCTTCTGGGAGAGCAGCCAGGCGCTGACCGAGGCGCAGCGCCTGCGGGCGGAACTCTACCGCGCGCAGCATCTGGACGACGACGGGGCGGAGCTGGCGCTGCGCTTCGAGATCCTCTGGAGCCGACTGCTGTTGCTCGACGCCGGGCGCGAGGGCGCGACCACCTATCCCGCGATCGAGCAGGTGCGCGCGGCGCTGCCCGCGATCTTCACGCGGCTCTCGCGGGTCGAGGCACTGCTGCCGGCGGTCACGGCGGGCAATGCGGCGGCCTTCGCGGAGGCAGAGGAACTGGCCGCGTCGACGATCGCCGAACTGGCCGAGGCGCACCGTACGCTGAACCAGGACCGCCAGCTGACGGCGGAGGCCGCGTCGCTCGGGCTGCGCCGGCTGCAGGCCACCTTCGCGATCAGCACCCTCGGGCTCGTGGGCAGCATGGCGCTGCTCTGCGGCCTGCTGTTCTGGCTCTGGCGCCGGGCGCAACGCACGCTCGCGAGCGCCGCGGCCGCCGAGGACCGCGCGCGGCGGTCGGAACGGCTGCTGCGCGTGGTGGTGGATGCGCTGCCCGTCATGGTCTCGGCGCATGACCGGGAGGGGCACTTCACCCTGGCCAACCGGGCGTTGGCGGCATTCCGAGGCACCACGGAGGACCGGCTGCTCGGCCGCCTGCCGGGCGACGCTGACGGAGAGGGCCGCGACATCGCCACCGCGCTTGCCGCGCGGGCGCAACTGCCCTTTCGCGAGACCGAGGCCGAGGCCGGCGACGGCACCCGCCGCACCCTGCTCACGACCGCCGCGCCGGTCGGCGAGGAAGGCGGCGCGATCTCGGCCGTCGTGCGCATCGGCATCGACATCACGGAGCGCAAGGCGGCGGAGGAGCAGATCCGCTACATGGCCGAGCACGATTCCCTGACCGGCCTCGCCAACCGGATGCTGTTCACGCGCGCGCTGAGCCGCGCGCTCGCGGACGGCGCGCCGGTCGCGCTGCACCTCGTGGACCTCGACAACTTCAAGGACGTGAACGATTCGCTCGGCCACGCGGCGGGCGACGCGCTGCTGCTGACCGCGACCGGGCGGATGCGTGGCTGCCTCGGCCCCGGCGACCTGCTGGCGCGCCTCGGCGGCGACGAATTCGCCGTGATCCAGTCCGGGCTCCGCTCGGAGGCCGAGGCCGAGGAGACGGCCGCTCGCCTGGTGCGCGCCTTGACCGCCCCCTTCGGCATCGACGGCGCCCTGGTGCAGGCCGGGGCCAGCATCGGCATCGCGATGGCGCCGGCGGACGGCGCGGACGGGCTCGCGCTGCTGCAGCGGGCGGACATCGCGCTGCACCGCGCCAAGGGCGCGGGGCGGGGCCGGTCGCTGCGCTTCTCTGCGGCGATGGCGGCGGAACAGGCGGAGCGCCGGCTGCTCGAGGCCGACGTCAAGCAGGCGCTGGCCGACCGCGCCTTCGAATTCGACTACCAGCCGAAGTTCCGCGTCGCCGACCTCCGCTTCGCCGGCTGCGAGGCGCTGCTGCGCTGGCGCCACCCGGTGCGCGGGGCGGTGCCGCCCGATCGCTTCATCCCGGCCGCCGAGGCCGCCGGCCTGTCGCTCAGGCTCGTCCGCCACACGCTGCGCATGGCCCTCCGGCAGCAGGCGGCATGGCGGGCGGAGGGGATCGATGTCCGGGTCGCGGTCAATGTCTCGGCGCGGCACATTGTGTCCGGCCAGGTCTCGGCCCTGGTGCGGGAGGCGCTGGAACTGGAGGAAGGCCGCGCCGACCGGCTCGAGCTCGAGGTGACGGAGGATGTCTTCATCCGCGACCCCGGCGCCGCGGCGGCGACGCTCGCGGGGCTTCGCGAGCTCGGCGTGCGGCTGGCGCTGGATGATTTCGGCACCGGGTATTCCTCGCTCGGCTACCTTCAGCAGTTGCCCTTCGACGTCATCAAGCTCGACCGCACCTTCGTCGCGGGATTAGGCAGCAGCACGCGGACGGAACGGATCGTGGACGCGGTGGTGCGGATCGCGCACGGCCTCGGCGCCAGCCTGGTGGCCGAGGGGGTGGAGACGGTGGAGCAGCTCGCGCGGCTGCGCGAGATCGGCTGCGACGAGGCGCAGGGCTTCCTGCTCGGCCGGCCCATGCCGGCGAAGGCGCTCGCGCTGATGGCCGGCTCCGCGGCCGCGCCGGAGCCCGCATGCGGCGCGGCCGGTGGCCAGGCGCTGACCAGCGCCGCCTGATCGTCCCGGGCGATGCTGCGCCGCGTCATGCGCTTGACAGGCAGGGGGGCGGCCCGTAAAGCGCGGCCTGCCTTCCGGCGGGGTCCCGCCAGGGAGCTAAGGTGAACGAACGCAACGGTTTCGAGGATAGGTTGCGACAGGCCAGGGCCCGCGAGGGCCTGGACAAGCCCCCGCGGGGGCAGGGCCAGTTGCCGCAAAGTCCCTGGGGAATCGGCGTTCGGGCGGGGGTCGAGGTGTTCTCGGCCCTGGTGGTCGGCATCGGACTGGGCTTTCTGCTCGACCGGTGGCTCGGCACCTGGCCTTGGCTTTTCCTGGTGTTCTTCGTCATGGGCAGCGCCGCCGGGGTGATGAACGTCTATCGCCTGTTCAGTCCCCGGAAGCGACCGCGCGCGCAGTGACGGACGGGAGACCAGACGGTGGCCGTTGAAGGCAAGACGATCGACGCGCTCAGCCAGTTCGAGCTTTCGCCGGTGCTCGGCATCTTCGGCGATGCCGTGTCCTTCAGCCAGTCCAACCTGTTCATGGTGGTGGCCGTCGCGCTGACCTTCTACCTGATGAAGGCGACGGCCGACCGCGGCGAACTCGTCCCCGGCCGCCTGCAGGCGCTGGGCGAGAGCGCCTACGAATTCGTGGCCGGCATGGTGCGCGACCAGGTGGGCGACGACGGCAGGAAGTACTTCCCCTTCGTCTTCTCGGTCTTCATGTTCGTGCTGTTCGGCAACATGCTCGGCATGCTGCCCTACGCTTTCACCTTCACCTCCCACATCATGGTCACGCTGACCCTGGCGCTCGTGGTGTTCGTGGTCGTGACGGGCGTCGCGCTCAGCATCCACGGGATGCACTTCTTCAGCTACTTCTTCCCCGAGGGCGCGCCCAAGTGGCTGGCGCCGATCATCATCCCGGTCGAGGTCATCTCCTACTTCTCCCGCGTGGTGAGCCTCTCGGTCCGCCTTTTCGCGAACATGGTCGCCGGCCACGTCATGCTGAAGGTGTTCGCCACCTTCGTCGTGCTGCTGGGCGGCCTCGGCGCGGTCGGCCCCTTCGTGGCCGCCATGCCGCTCGCGGTGAACATTGCCCTGGTGGGCTTCGAATTCCTGGTGGCCTTCCTGCAGGCCTACGTGTTCGCGATCCTCACCAGCATCTACCTGCACGACGCCGTGCACCTGCACTGACCCGCCATGTGACCGGGGTGCATCTGCACACGCGTACGTACAGAACCTCCATGTAAAGACGGAAGGACGAGTATCATGGAAGTCGCCGCTGCAAAGGCCCTCGGGGCTGGTATCGCCGTCATCGCGCTGTTCGGCGTGGGTCTCGGCATCGGCAACATCTTCTCCTCGCTGATCACCAGCGTGGCGCGCAACCCGGCGGCCCGCGACGCGGTCTTCCCGATCGGCATCCTGGGCTTCGCGCTCACGGAAGCGGTCGCGCTGTTCGCGCTGCTGATCGCCTTCCTCATCCTGTTCGCCTGATCCCCTGCCCCGCCCGCCCATCCGGGCGCGGCGGGGCATGCGGGCCGGCCCCGGCGCCCCGTGCCCGGGCCATGCAGGCGAGGAGACGACGGCGATGCGCCGAGTGATGTTGCTGGCGGCCCTGGCCGCCACCCTGCCCACCATCGCGATGGCAGCGAGTTCCTCGGCGGTGCCCGTCGAGGGGATGCCGCAGCTCGCCTTCAGCCACCCCGAGCAGGGGCGGTTGCTGGTCGGCCAGATCGTTTGGCAGCTGCTGATCTTCGCGGCCCTGGTGTACCTCATGACGCATGTCGCGCTGCCGCGCGTCGGCGCCGTGATCGAGGAGCGCCACCGCCGCATCGCCGCCGACCTCGAGGCCGCGCAGGCCGCGAAGGCGGAGGCCGACGCCGCCATGTCCGCCCACCACGCCGCCACCGAGGCCGCGCGGTCCGAGGCGCGGACGGCGGTGGCCAGCGCCGTGCAGGCCGCGCAGGCCGACAGCGACGCCAAGTCGGCCGCGCTGAACGCCCGGCTGGCCGCGCAGGTCGCCGAGGCCGAGGCACGCATCGACGCCGCCCGCGCCACAGCGATGGGCGCCATCCGGGGCGTTGCCGCCGACACGGCCGAGGCGCTGGTCGCGCGCCTCGTGGGCCGCGCCGACCGCGCCAAGGTCGATGTCGCGGTCGGTCGTGCCCTCGAAGCGAGCGGGAGGGCCTGATGTCCGATCCGAAGTTCTGGGTTGCCGTCTCCTTCGTCCTGTTCTTCGCCCTGCTGGGCAGGAAGATCTGGGGCGTGCTGACGGGGGCGCTCGACGGCAAGGCCGATGGTATTCGCCGCCAGCTGGCCGAGGCCGCGGATCTCCGCGCCCAGGCCGAGCAGATGCTGATCGCCGCCGAGGCCGAGCGCGCCGCCGCGGCCGCCGAGGCCGCCGAACTGCTTGCGCGTGCCCGCGAGGAGGCCGAGCGCCTCTCCATCGCCGCCGCCGCCGAGGCCGAGGCCGCCGCGAAGCGCCGCGAGCGCATGGCCATGGACCGCATCGCCGCCGCGGAAGCCAGCGCGGTTGCCGATGTGCGGAACGCGGCGGCCGAGATCGCGGTCGTGGCAGCGCGCGCCGTGATTGCCGAGACGCACGACGCCGCGGCCGACGCCGCGCTGGTGGACGCCAGCGTCGTCGACCTGTCCAAGGCGCTGCGCGCGGCCTGACGGCGCGCCGCCGACCGAAGCAGGGCGCCTGCCGCAAGGTTGGCGCCCTTTTTCGTGGCGCGCGACAGGCTCCGCCGCGTGCGGCAAGGTCGACGCACCATTCAGGGCGAGCCGCGATGCGCCTGTTTGCCGTTTCCATGATCCGCAACGAGGCGGATATCCTGCCGCAGTTCCTCGGCCACTGCGCCGCGCTGTTCGACGGCGTGCTGGTCGCGGACCACCTCTCGGTGGATGGCACGCGGGAGATACTGGCGGCGGCCACACAGCAGATGCCGCTGACCTGGTGGAATTTCCCGCACCGGGCACGGACACAGGACCTCGTCGTGTCCGCGCTGGTGGAGCAGGCCTTTTCGCTCGGCGCGGACTGGGTCTTTCCCCTCGACGCCGACGAATTCCCGGCCGTGGCGACGCGGGCCGACCTGCTCGCGCGCCTGCAGCCGGAGTGCGACGCCGGGATCTGGCGCTGGCGCAACCTCTGGCCGCTCGCCGCGCAGGAATTCGCACGGTTCGAAGTCGCGGGCGGCATGGAGGCCCTGCCGGAGCCCTGGAGCGAGACGCGAAAGGTCGCCGTCTCCCGCCGCTGGCGCGAGGCGAAGGGTCCACTGGCCATCGGCCTCGGCAGTCATGGCGCGACCGGGTTGCGCCTGGTCGCGCAGTGCGATCTCGGCTGGCTCGACCACGTGCCGGTGCGCAGCGGGTGGCAGCTTGCGGTCAAGGCCGGGCTCGGGTCGCGTGGCGCCGCGGACGTCCGGCACGCGCCGCCGGGCGCTTCCTTCCACCTGCACCGGATGCGGCGCCAGCTTGGCGACGTCGATGCGCCTCGCCAGACCCTGCCGCTCGAGAGGATGCGCGCGACCGCGCTCGCTTATCCCTTCGCACCGTCGGGAAAGGCGCTGCCCGGGACGGTGAGGCTCGACTGGCGCCCGCTCGGGGAACTGGGTGCGCTCCCGGCCGGCGTCTCGGACCCGGAGGAGGTTTTCGCGCGCGACGCCGCGCTGGCCTGGCACCCTTCGCCCGAAGCACCGGCCGAGGCCTGGCGCGTCGTCCTCGAGGGTGGCGAGGCCCGGCTGCGCGCGGTGTCGCGGCCGCACCGGCCGGGCCGGGCGGCGCCACCCGGCGTTATGCCCTGAACCAGGCCAGCAGGATCGCGAGGGTGAAGACCGAGACCACCGTCGAGACCAGCACCGTCGCCCCCGACCGCTCCGCCCCCGTGGCGTAGCGACGCGCCAGCAGGAAGGCATTGGCACCGGTCGGCAGCGCCGCGGTCGTGACGGCCACCGCGACCTCCAGCCGCGACAGGCCGAGCAGCAGGCAAAGCCCCCAGACCAGCAGCGGCAGCGCCGCGAGCTTCAGCACGGTCGCCCAGGCGACCTCCCCGAGCGCGCCCCCCATGCGGAAGGCCGCCAGCGAGCCGCCGAGGCAGAACAGCGCGACCGGCGGGCTCGCCGCGCCCAGCAGGTCCAGCGTGCGCCGGACCACCGGCGGCACCGGCAGGCCGAGCGTGCTCCAGACCAGCGCGGCCAGGACCGCCATCACGATCGGGTTGCGCGCCACGCCGCCGACCGTCGCGGCCAGCACCCGCCGCCAGGGGGCGTGCTGGTGCAGTCCGATCTCGGCCACCACCGTGGCCAGCCCCAGCAGCACCATGGAATGCAGCGCCAGGATCGCGACCAGGATGGTCAGCCCCGCCTGCCCATAGGCCGCCGCGATCAGCGGGATGCCCATCATCACCGTGTTGCCGAAGGTGCAGTTCAGCGCGAACAGCCCGCCCTCCCCCAGCGGCAGGCGGAGCCGCCGCACGGCGAACCAGAGCGCCGCGCCATACAACAGCGTCGAGGCGACGAAGAAGGCGAAGGCCGCCGGCCCGCCGCCCACGTGGCCCGACGTGCCGCCAGCGAACAGCAGCGCCGGCGCCGCCAGGCTGAAGGTGAAGGCGTTGAGGCCGCGGAAGCCCGCCTCGTCCACCAGGCGGCGGCGCGCCGCGATCCAGCCCAGGGCGACGATGACGAAGACGGGCGCGACGATCTCGAGGATGACGCCCAAGCGTCAGCCCGCCAGGAGCCGCGCGATGAACTCGGCCATGCCGGGCTGGCGGCGCCGCTCGCTCCGCGCCGCGTGCAGGATGGCGCGCACCTGCGCGACCGTCTGCGCGAAGTCGCGGTTGACGACCACGTGGTCGAACTCGTCCCAGTGCGCGATCTCCTCCCGCGCCACGGCCATGCGGCGCGCGATCTCGACCTCGTTGTCCTGGCCGCGGCCGCGCAGCCGGGCCTCGAGGTCGGGCAGCGAGGGCGGCAGCAGGAACACGCCGACCACGTCCTCGGGCAGCATGGCCATCATCTGGCGGTGGCCCTGCCATTCGATGTCGAACAGCACGTCGCGCCCGGCCGCCAGCGCCGCTTCCACCGGCGCGCGCGGCGTGCCGTAGGCGCGGCCGAGGAAATGCGCGTGTTCCAGGAACTCCGAGCGCTTCACCATCGCGTCGAACTCGGCGGGCGACTTGAAGAAGTAGTGCACGCCCTCCTGCTCCCCCGGCCGGGGTGCGCGCGTCGTGGCGCTGACCGACAGGGACAGCGCGGGCTCGGTCTCGAGCAGCGCGCGGGAGACGGAGGTCTTGCCCGCCCCCGGCGCGGCCGCGAGCACGAGGCAGAAGCCGCGCCGCGCGATGCCGTCATTCGACATTCGCGGACTGCTCCTTCAGCCGCTCGATCGCGGCCTTGAGCTCGAGCCCGATGCGCGTCAGCGCGGTGCTCGATGACTTCGAGCAGAGCGTGTTCGCCTCGCGCACGAATTCCTGCGTCAGGAAGTCGAGCTTGCGGCCGATCGCCTCGCCGCTCGCGAGCATGCGGCGGGCCTCGGCGATGTGGGCGGACAGGCGATCGAGTTCCTCCCGTACGTCGGATTTCGTGGCCAGCAGCGCGACTTCCTGCGCCAGGCGGTCCTCCGGCACGCGGCGCTCGCCCTCCAGCAGCGCGGCCAGGGCCTCGCGCAGCCGCGCCGCGTGCTGCGCCGGCTGCTCGGCCGCCTCGGCCTGCGCGAGGTCGCGCAGCGCCGCCACCTCGTCGAGCAGCACGCCCAGGATGTCCGCGAGCTTGGCGCCCTCCGCCCGGCGCGAGGCGACGAGGCCATCGACCGCGCGGCCGAAGGCGGCGGCGACGGCGGCGCGCTTGGCCTCCTCCTCCGCCTCGTCGGGCTCGATGGTCTCGGCGCGCAGCACGCCGGGCAGCGTCAGCAGGGCCTCGGCGCGCGGCGGCGGGCAGCCTGGGATGCGTGCCGCCAGGTCCAGCGCCATCCTGAGCGCCTGTTCGAGCGCCACGGGGTCCGGCGTGAGGCGGGCCGCGCCGCGATCCTCCCGCTTCACGGTCAGCGTCGCCGAGACATTGCCGCGCTTGAGCACCCGCGCCGCCGCTTCCTTGAGCGGGCTTTCCAGCATGTCGAAGCCGTTCGGCAGGCGCAGCCGCACATCGAGCCCGCGCCCGTTGACGCTACGGATTTCCCAGACGAAGGAGGACCCGTCCGGCAGCGTTCCGCTGTCGCGGGCGAAGCCGGTCATGGAGGAGAGGGGATGTGCGGCCATGGCGCCGCTTCTCCCCCGCGGAGGGGCAGGATGCAAGCAGCCTGGGACCATGTGCTGATCACCGGCGCCTCCTCTGGCCTCGGCCGCGCGCTGGCGCTGGCCTGCGCCAGGCCCGGCGCGACGCTGCACCTGTCGGGGCGCGACGCCGCACGGCTGGAGGACGCCGCCGCCGCCTGCCGCGCGATAGGCGCCGAGGTACGCCCGGCGGTGCTGAGCGTGACCGATGCCGCCGCCATGGCGGGCTGGATCGGCGGCGCCGGACGGCTCGACCTCGTGATAGCCAATGCCGGCATCTCGGCCGGCACGGGCGGCGCGACGGAGCCGGCCGCTCAGGCGCGCGCGATCTTCGAAACGAACGTGACCGGCGTGCTGAACACCGCGCTCCCCGCGATCGACGCCATGGCGGCGCAGGCACCGGGAGCCGACGGGGTGCGCGGCCGCGTCGCCGTCGTCGCCTCGCTCGCTGCCTTCGTGGCCGCCCCCGGCGCGCCGGCCTATTGCGCCACGAAATCCGCGGTGCAGCGCTGGGCGGAGGCATTGGACGCGACGGAACGCGCCCGCGGCATCCGCCTGCACGCGATCTGCCCGGGCTATGTCCGCACGCCGATGACAGCCGCGAACGCCTTTCCCATGCCCTTCCTCATGGACGCGGAGGAAGCGGCGCGGCGCACGCTCGCCGGCATCGCGCGCGGGCAGGTGCGCGTGGCCTATCCGTGGCCGACCTACGCCATGGCGCGCCTCACGGGGGCCCTGACGCCGGCGCTGCGCGCCTGGATCTTCTCGCGCGTGGCGGCCAAGGGGCAGGCACGCTGACCGACGCGCGGGCGCCGTTCAGCGCAGAAGTTTTCCCTGCCGGTCTTTGAGGCCGCGCGAAGAGGCGGCGGACAAACGGGTCATGTCGCATGTGATGAAGGCATCCCGGTTCGGCGAACAGGCCCTCGTCGCGGGTGGCCGGGAGGCCGCACCCGCGGCGCGCGTCGCGTGGATCGACGTGGCGAAGGGCATCGGCATCGTCCTTGTCGTCGCCGGGCATGCGATCGGTGGCCTGATCGATGCCGGGATCAGGCCGGAGACCGACTGGTTCCGGCCGCTGATGCTGGCGATGTACCTGTTCCACATGCCGCTGTTCTTCTTCCTCTCCGGGTTGTTCCTGCCGGACCGGCTGGAAGGCGGACGGGCGGGCGTGGCGAAGCGGTCGCTGGGCGCGCTGGCCTGGCCCTACCTGCTGTGGGGCAGCACGCAGATCTTGGTCATTCACGCCGCCGGGACCCTGGTCAATGCGCCCCTCGACGACCTCCCCGGAGCGCTGGCCGGAATGGTGTTCGTCTCGCCGCCTTCGCAGTTCTGGTTCCTGTATGTGCTGCTCGTGCTGCAGCTGCTGGCGGTCCTGCTGCTGCCGCTGATCGGCGCCGCGGGCCTCGTCGGCGTCGCCGTGGTCGTCTTCCTGGGCGCGCCGGGGGGGATGCCGGTCGTGCCCGGCTCTCGCGTCCAAGATGCTGCTCTATTTCGCCCTTGGCTGCGCGGTGGGGGCGCGGGGCCGGATCGCCGCACCCGCCGGGCTGGGGAACCGGCAGGTCGCCGGGATCGTACTCGTCGCGATGGCGGTCTGCGGAACGACGATGGCGGCGCTGGTCGCGATCGCTGGGCCGGAGACCTTCGCGGCGATGCGCGCCGGCGGCATCGCGGCGCTGGCCTGGCATCCGTTGTCAGCCGTCGCGGCCATCGCCGGCACCGTGGCGGTGGCGGCGGCTTCGGCCAGGCTGAGCGGGTCGCTGCGCGCCGCCTTCGCATTTCTCGGGCGGCGCAGCATGGCGATCTACGTCCTGCATGTCATGGCATTGGCCGGCACGCGGATCGTGATGACGAAGCTGTTCGGCATCGCCACGCCGGCGCTCCTGCCGCTGCTGGTGTTCGTCGGCGTCACGGTGCCGCTGGCGGCGTCCGGCATTGCGCGCAGGCTTGGGCTCGCGCGCGCCCTGGGGCTGTAGGGCGCTACCGGCGCGACGTCACGAGCCAGACCGAGGCCAGCACCACCGCGCCGCCGGCAAGCGTCGGCCAGGACGGCACTTCACGCAGCCACGCGGCGGCGATCAGGGTGGCGAAGACCGGCTGCAGGTAGCTGACCATCGAGGCATCCGCCGCCCGCGCGCGGGTGACGAGGCCCAGGAACATCGTGAGCGGCACCGCGGTCGCGAGGATGGCGAGCACCACCGCGACCGCCCAGACGCCGGCCGGCTGCGCCAGCGCGCCGGTGCCGTCCACCGCCAGCGCCAGCATGCCCGACAGGATGGCCGAGACCCCCTGCTGCCCAAGCGCCAGCGCCGCCGCCGCGCCGCGCGGCTTGAGCCGCATCCAGATGGTACCGAGCGCGTAGGAGAAGGTCGCGCAGAAGATCAGCGCGGCACCGGCAAGCGACCCGCCCGACATGCCGCCCGGCCCGACCACCAGCGCAATCCCCGCGAAGCCGAGCGCGACGCCGCCCAGCATGCGCCGCGTCGGCTTCTCCCCCGGCAGGAAGGCGGCAGCCAGAAGCGTGACCACCAGCGGTCCCGCCGCCTGCACGAGCGAGCCGGGCGCCGCCTCGATCCGCATCAGCGCCAGCGGCATGAGCGTATTGGGCAGCACGCCGTTCAACGTGCCGAGCACGAGCGCGCCCATCGCCACGCGCCGGTCGATGGCGGCGAGCTCGCGCCGCCACCACAGGAAGGCCAGCACCGCGACGGACGCCATCGCGCCGCGCACCGCCGCCAGCGTGAAGGGCGGGAAATGGAAGGCGAGGTAGCGGATCAGGGGAAAGGATGCGCCCCAGAGGGCGCCGATGACGACGAGGCGGAGCCACAGCGCAGCGCCGGTCAGCGGCGGCATGAGCGAAGGTCGGGGGAGTGAACGCCCCCGAACCCCCTCCTTTCTTTGGATACCGGGCTCCGGCCGCCGGGGCCGGCGCCAGACGACAGAAAAAGGAGGGGGTCCGGGGGTATTCCCGCCCCCGGCCTTGCTGGCCTGGTCGTGTTCAGCCGTCCCATCCGAGGAAGCGGCAGAATTCCGCCGCCGGCACGCGCTCCGTCACCAGCGTGTTCTCCGGCGCCGCCGGGTCCGCGTATCCCAGCGCCATGCCGCAGACGACGACTTCCGTGTCGGGAACAGGCAGATGCGCGCGGATGGTGCGGTGATGCGGCGCGAAGGCGGCCTGCGGGCAGGTGTCGAGGCCGAAGCCGCGCGCCGCCGTCATGACGTTCCCGAGGAAGATGCCGTAGTCGAGCCAGGAGCCGATCTCGAGCCGCCGGTCGATGGTGAAGACGATCCCGACGGGCGCGCCGAAGAAATCGAAGTTGCGCGCGTGCTGGCGCTTCATCTTCTCCGCCTCGCCCTTCGCGATGCCGAGCAGGCCGTAGAGATCCCAGCCGACCTTGCGGCGGCGGGAGAGGTAGGGCTCGAAGAAGGCGTCCGGGTAGTACTTGTATTCGCCTTCCTGCTTCGTGCCCGCCAGCGCCTCGGCGGCCAGCGCGGCCGAGAGCCGCCGCAGCGGCTCACCGGCCAGCGCGTAGCCCCGCCAGGGCTGCATGTTGGTCCCCGACGGCGCGCGCGCCGCGATGTCGAGGATGCGCTCGACCGTCGCCTGCGGCACCGGCGTCGGCAGGAAGGCGCGGATCGAACGGCGGGAGGTGATCGCCGCCGCGACGGCCTCGGCGGTCACGCGCGCGCCGTGTCGGCGAACGTGACCGGGCGGCCGGCGGGGGCGCCCAGGACCTCGTCCTCCCGCATCACGACATGGCCGCGGATGATCGTCATCATCGGCCAGCCGGTGCAGCGGTGCCCGGCGAAGGGCGTCCAGCCGCAGGGCGAGACGATCCAGGATTCCTCGATGGTGCGGGTGCGCTTCATGTCCACGACCGTCACGTCGCCGTCGTAGCCGACCGCAAGCCGCCCCTTGTTCAGCGCGCCATAGACGCGCGCGGGCCCGGTGCCCATCAGGTCGGCCAGGCGCGGCAGGGAGAGCCGCCCGGCGCTCACGTGGTCGAGCATCAGCGGCACGATGGTCTGCACGCCGGTCAGCCCCGCCGCGGTATTGGGCCAGGGACGCTCCTTCGCCTCGCGCGAATGCGGCGCGTGGTCTGAGCCTACGCAATCGACCCGCCCGTCGCGCACCGCCGCCCAGGCGGCCTCGAGGTGGCGCGCGTCGCGGATCGGCGGGTTCATCACCGCATAGCCGCCGAGCCGGTCATAGGCCTCGTCGGTCTGGGTCAGGTGGTTCAGCAGCACCTCGCAGGTCGCGAGGTCGCGGTACTCGCTCAGGTAGTCGAGTTCCTCGGCGGTCGAGACGTGCAGGATATGAGCGGGGCGGTTCGTCCGGCGGGCCAGCGCCATCAGCCGGCGCGTCCCCAGCAGCGCGCATTCCACGTCGCGCCATTCCATGTGGTTGCGGTGCGGCATGCCGGGCGTGAACATCGGCTTGCGGGCCTGCAGGCGGTACTCGTCCTCGGAATGGTAGGCGATGCGCCGCCGCCCGGCGCGCATCACGCGCTCGAGGTTCTCGTCGTCCTCCACCATCAGGTCGCCGGTGCTGCTGCCCGCGAAGACCTTGATCGCGCAGACATTGGCCTGGTGCTCGAGGTCCGCGAGCGTCGCGATGTTCGTCTTGGTCGCGCCGACATAGAGCCCGACGTCGCACCAGGCGACGCCCGCGAGCCCGGCGCGCTTGGCATCGAGCCGCGCGACATCGGTGATGGCGGGCGCCGTGTTGGGCATGTCGAACACCGCCGTCAGGCCGCCCAGCACCGCGGCCTTGGTGCCGGTCGCGATGGTCTCGACCTTCGCGTCGCCGGGGTCGCGCAGATGCACATGCGGGTCGATCAGCCCGGGCAGGACGTGCAGGCCGCGGCAGTTCACCACCTCGGCGGCCTCGGCCCCGCGCAGGTCGCCGATCGCGGCGATGCGGCCGGCGCGGATGGCGAGGTCGGCCTCCTCCACGCCCCAGGGCATCACGACATGCCCGCCCTTCAGGATGAGATCGAACCGGTCCATGGGCAGAGCCTCCGTCAAGCGCCTCGGCCTATGTCGCACCGGATGCCGGCGCGGGGAAGGCTGCGGGCGCCCGGATGCACGAAGGGCGCATGGGATGCACCCATGCGCCCTTCGCAGTCACGTGCCCCGGGAGGTCCCGGGGGCAGGTATCTCAGCCGTGGCCGGCGATGATCGCCTGCTGCACCAGCAGCGCGGCGGCCGCGATGGTCGGCACGTCGGAGGCGAGGATGTTCAGCCCGAGGATCGTGCTGAGCGCGATCACCGTCTCGTTCGTGACCGGGACGGTCTTGTCCGACGCGCTGGCGATGGCGATCGCCGCCAGGTCGTTGGTCGAGGCCGGCGTCACGCCCGGGAGCATGTTCGTCGGGTTCAGGTAGATCGTGCGCAGCAGCCCGAGATTCTCGAGCGGCGAGTCGATGCGCGTGATCTGGTCGTAGTAGCTCTGGAGCAGGGCGGCGAACTGCGCCGCGGGCAGGCTGTAGAGCTCGGCCACCGTGTAGGTCACGCCACCCAGCGTCATGCTGGTGGTGCCGATCGTCGCCCAGTTGGTCAGCAGTTCCGCATAGCGGGATTCGAGCACGCGGACCGGCGCGCGCGAGACATTAAGCCGGCCGAGCTCGACCACGGGAAGGGCGCCGTCGCCGGCCCAGACGGGGCGGCCGCCACGGTCGCCCGCCGCAGGCTGGCCGCGATGCGGCGTGCCGTCGCTGTCGGAGGACGGGCCGCGCTGGCCGCTCTCGCTGCCGCGCCCGCTCGGCGCCGCCGCCGTGCCGGCGCGGCCGCCCTGGCCGCCGCCGCGGCTCTCGGCACCGCCGCCGCCAGCACCGCCAGCACCGGGGCCACCGGCACCCGCGCCGCGGCCACCCTGGCCCTGGCCTTGCCCCTGGCCCTGCGCCCAGGCGGCGCCGTCACCGTTGCCGGTCAGCACGGGCGCGGCCGCGAACAGGCCGATCGCCAGCGCCGCCGCGGCGACACCCGCCTTCAACTGGGTCCTGAGATTCGTCATGCGACTTGTCCTGTCCTTGCTGGATTGTGATGCGTTGTCAGCGCCGTTCGCCGTCATCGCCTGAGCACGCTGCTGTCCACGGCCCAACTGCCGCGGCCTGTCGCAACGAAGTCTTCGCCGCCGCCCGAGCCGCCGACGATGCCGGGGAGCAGGCCGCCGGACGGGCTGGAATCCGTCAGCGTGGGCGCGGTTTGCGTCACGATCTCCGCTCCGGGCTGCCCGGGCCGGCCACGGTCGGTGCCGCCCTCCTCGCCATGGTCGTGGTCGTCGCCCTCGCCGCCGCGCCCGCCGGCGCGGCCGTAGCGATACCCGCCGCGCTCGGAACCGTGATGCGTTCCGCCCTGCCCGCCAGCGCCGCGGCCCGCCCAGCCGGGCGCCCGGCCCTGCCCGCCACCGGGCCCCGCCCCGCCGGAATGGCCGCCGCCGCCACCGCCGCCGGAATGGCCGCCGCCGCTGCTGCCGCCCGAATGGCCACCGCCGCTGCTGCCACCGGAATGGCCGCCGCCCTCCTCGGCCGCAGTGGCGGCGAGGGCGCCGAGCCCGGCCATCGCCGTGCCGGCCAACAGCGCCACCAGGGCACGGCGCCCGAACGGTGTCTTTTCGGTGCCTGGCATCGTCTCCTCCGTTTCGTGTGTCATCGGCGGGCCTCGGCCAGCATCTCGCGCTGCGCGTCGGCTGCCGCGGCGGCGATCCGCCGCGCCTGCGCCGTGCTCGTGCTGACGCAGAGCAATCCGTTCACCTCGGCGACCAGGTCGTAGGTCACCGACACCGCGCTGGCCGTCGCGAGGAAGATCGCCGCCGTGCCGGTGTCCGGCCGCGTGCGCTCGAGTTCCTCCTGGTAGCCGCCGAGCAGCGAGACGCCGCTGACCGCGCGGGTGCCCGCGATGCTGGGCGCGACGCGCGCCTCAGCGGCGCGTAGCCGGACCAGGTTCACGCCTTCCATGCGCCCGGCGATGCCGAGGCGCCCACGCTCGAAGCCGTCGCACCAAGCGGCCGGGCTCAGCACCGGGCCGGCCTGCGCGCAGGACGTGACCGCAACCACGGCGACGACCGCCGGAAGGCGGGCCTGCCATCGTGCTGCCGACCGACGCGCGGAGCCTGAGGCTATATTTCGCATGTTTCTTACATACGATATTCGGCAAGATCCGGAATTGATCTGCCGCAATGCCGCCCCGCAAATCCGCCGCACCGGCATGCGGAAAGGTCGGTCGTCCGGCTGATCCAGATCAATGTGCCGCGGCGCCCTGGGGCGCGTTCTGAACTCAGATCAGAACAGCGGGCGCGGTGTCAGGTATGTGTCGGTCCAGTCCCCGATCCTGGCGAGCTGTTCCGGATCCTTCACTAGCAGTCGCCGGCGGCGGGTCTCGATCAGCCCGGCCTCGCGCAGTTCGGCCATGGCGCGGTTGACGTGCTCGGGCGTGAGGCCGAGCGCGTCGGCAAGGTGGCGCTGCGTCGGCGGGAAGGCGCAATGCACGGCGGACCCGCCGTCACGCCAGCGCTGGCGCGTCCACAATTCGAGGAGCAGGTGCGCGACCCGCTCGCTCGCCTTGCGGCGGCCGAGCGAGACCAGCCGCTCAGCGAACGTCGCCCCCTCGCGCGCCGTCATCCAGGACAGGGCCTCGCCGAAGGCGGGCTCGTCATGGACGGCCTTGAGCAGCACGTCGCGGCGGAAGGCACAGAGCAGCACAGGGGTGAGCGCCTCATGCCCGATCTCCGTGCTCGGCACGGCGAGCGATTCGGTGCCCAGCAGGTCTCCGGGCAGGTGGAAGTCCAGGATCTGGCGCCGTCCATCCGGGCGCAGGCGGAAGCTGAAGGCCCAGCCTTGATAGACGGTGTAGAGGTGCCCGTCGGCGAGGCCGGGGCTGCTGATCGGGGCGCCGGCCGCCACCTCGCGCGTGCCGGCCCGCAGGCGACCGAGGCGCTCCAGCACCTGGCCCGCGAAGGGCCGGAACAGCGCGAGCCGCCGCACCTCGCACAGCCGGCATTCCATCGGCGGCCGCCCAGGGCCGCCCGGCCGGGACAGCCGGAAACCCACACCATGGTTCTGCGGCAACAGTTCCCTCCCGCCTGCATCCTGGAGCCCCTCTCGCCCCGGGCAGATGAGGTTAAACTGCATCAAATATTATATTCACACATTCTGTATCCGCGATTCGCGACCGCCGCAGACCAGAAGGACCTGTCGTGACACCCCATCGCCTCGCCCTGCTCGCCGCCTGCGCCGCGGTCCTGGCCACGACGCCCCTGCCCGGCGCGACCCAGACGCAGCCCCCCGCCGCCGTCGGCGCCGCGCTGCGCACGGGCGCGACCGACGGTCCGGGCGGCCTGCTCCGCGCCCTCAACGAGGCGATCCGCCGCGATCCCTCCCTCGTCGCCACGCCGGACGCCGCCGCCGGGCTGGCGCGCGCCGCGGCACAGCAGGTGAGCGGCTTCGTCGGTGCCAGCCTGCCGGTCTACCGCTCCATTACGCGTACGATCGTGGGCGCCGCGCCGGCCCCGGTGCGGCCTGCGGTCGAGGCCGCCGTGACGGCCGAGGTGGAAGGCTTCGCGCGCGCGGACGCGCAGAGCGTGGCGCCCGCGCCATCCGGCCCCGCGCCGGCCGCGAGCCCCGGTGCGCCGGGCGCGCTCGAGGGCATCCGCCTCGGCGCCTTCACGCTCTATCCCTCGGTGGACACGGCCGCCTACTACGACAGCAACGCCTTCGCGACGCGGCGGTCGCCGCGGGCGGACTTCGTGACCGTCGTCTCGCCGCGCGCGGCTCTCGAATCCAACCTCGACCGGCATTGGTTCGCCGTCTCCGGCGGCCTCGACTGGACGAACTACGCAACCTACACGAGTGAGAACACGCTCGACTGGCGCGTGGACGCCGAGGCGCGGCTCGACATCACGGACACGACGCAGATCTATCTCGGCGCGCTCGCCTCCCGCGACCACGAGGATCGCGGCACGCCCGATTCCGTGGCCTTTGGCGAGAGCCCGGTCGAGTACTACGACTACCGCGCCTATGGCGGCGTCGGGCAGCGCATCGGCAATGTCGCGCTACGGGTCGGCGCCGCGGTGGAGCGCCTGGTCTACGAGGATTCGACGACGCCCTTCGGCCCGGTGAACAACGCCGACCGAGACCGCACCCGCACCACCGCCGGCGTGCTCGCGCGCTACGAGGCGGACCCCTTCATCCAGCCCTTCGTCGAGGCGCTGGGCGACTTCCGCCACTACGAGCAGACGCAGGACGATTTCGGCTTCCGGCGGTCCTCCTCCGGCTGGCGCGTGGGCATGGGCGCGCGCTACCGGCTCGATCCCACCCTGACCGGCGAGGTCTTCGCCGGTCTGATGCGGCAGGACTACGACGACCCGCTGCTGCGCTACATCCAGACGCCGGCCTTCAACTTCTCGCTCCGCTGGCGGCCGCGGCCGGGCACGCTGCTCGTCGCCTATGCCGACCGCTCGATCGAGGAGACGACGCTGCCCGGTGCCGCCGGCTACGTCTACTCCGTCGTCGGGCTGCGCTACGAGCAGCGCCTGATGCCGAACCTGACCGGCATCCTGCGCGCGTCCTGGGGCGTCAGCGACTTCGTGGGCGTGGTCCGCACGGACGACTACTACGACGCCTCGGCGGGCGTGCGGTACCGGCTGACGCAGAACATCGCGGTTGGCCTCGACTACCGCTTCACGCGGCGCGACGCGAACGTGGACTTCGCCGATTTCAGCCGGCACCAGGTCTTCCTGCGCGCCGGCTTCTACTACTGACTGCTCCCGCCTTCGGGGTCAGGACGTCGATCCATGCGTGACCTGATGCGCTTCGTCGCCCGGCAACTCGACCGGCTGGCCTACTACGCCTCCCGCGCGGCGTTGAAGGCCGCGCAGCAGCCGCGCAGTCTCGGATTCTGGGGCGGCTGCAAGTTGTACGACCTGCGCCCGCACGCCATCGTGCTGTGTGGGATCGGCGTAGCACGCTGCGTCAAGCCGGTCGGCTACCGGATCGGCGTGATCTACGGCGCTGGCCGTCGTGCCGCGCGGCTCGACGCGATGCCGGTCGAGCAGACGGAGGAACTGCTGCGCTACGCGGCGCTCAACGCGTCTCGCCAATCCTCCGCCGCGCTGCTGCGCGAGCCGGGCGCCACGGCCGCGGCGATCCGCACCAGGCCGGCGCAACACGGCCGAGGGGCTGCCGCCCCACCTGCCGCCCGACGCCTGGCCGCGCCTCGGGCCAGGGCCGACGGAAGGCGGAGCGTGACGGCGCGCTACGCCGCCGCCTGCTCCAGCGTCGGCGCCACGTCCTGCAGCGTCACCCGGCGCATGTCGCGCGGGTAGGTCGCGTCCTCGAAGGGCCGCGCCCGGTGCAGCGTGCAGCGGTTGTCCCACATCACGAGGTCATGCTGCTTCCAGCGGTGGCTGTAGACGAAGTCGCGCTGCGTCGCGTGCTCGATCAGGTCGCGGATCAGGGCCATGCCTTCGGGCACCGGCATCCCCTCCACGCGCCCGATATGGGAAGACAGGTAGATCGACACGCGCCCCGAGCCTGGATGCCGGCGCACGAGCCGCTGCGGCACCGGGGCGAAGGCGCGCTTCTCCTCCTCCGTGTACGCATCGAAGCCGAGTTGCGCGCGCGAATAGATCAGCGAGTGCCAGGTCGTGAGGTCCTTCACCTTCGCCTTCGTCCGCTCGGGCAGCGCGTCCCAGGCGGCGCGCATGTCGGCAAACTCGGTCTCGCCGCCCTCGGGCGGGATCACGCGCGCATGCAGCATGGAATAGAGCGCGGGCGTCGCCTTGAACGAGGAATCCGAGTGCCAGAGCCGGTTGCCGAGGTTGAACATCCGGCGCCGGTCGTCGGCAGCCAGCAGCGTCCCGTCGGTGTCGAGGTTGGAGATGTCGTTCATCTCCTGGTGCTTCAGGCGGTGCCTGTGCGCGTCCACCACGCCGCGCGTCGGCTCGAGCGTGCCGAGCGCGCGGCCGAAATCCATCTGCTGGTCGTCGTCGAGCGCCTGGCCGGGAAAGACCAGTACCGCGTAGGTGTCCATCGCGCGGTGGATGTCGTCCGCCATGCCGTGCGGCAGGGGCTGGCGCAGGTCGACGCCGGTCGCCTCGGCGACAAAGAGCGGGTGCAGGGCCTTGAGCGTCAGCGGCATGGGCGCGTTCCTCGGATTCGGCCCGGTCCGCGGCCGGCGGCCGGGCTCTCGCGGGGGTGAGGGTCGCGCCGGGAGGGCGCGCGGGTCAAGGGTGCCGGGAAGGCGCGCGGACACGAAGGCTCACTACCCGAGCGGCGGCCGGCGTTCCCACCAGCCCGCGGCGCGTTCATAGGCATGCGCGATGCGCAGCAGGTCGGCCTCCCCGAAGGATCGGCCAACCAGTTGCAGCGACAGCGGCAGGCCGCCCGCGCCAAACCCGCAGGGCATCGCGAGCACCGGATGCCCCGTGCTGTTGAAGGCAGCCGTGACCGGGTGCGACCGGCGGAACGGGCCTTCGTCCACCTCCTCCAGCAGCGGCGCGGCCGAGGTGCTGCCGGCGCAGAGGATCGCGTCGCACCGTGCAAGAACCGAATCCACCTCCGCCGCGACGACCCGGCGCAGCCGCTGCGCCTGCACGTATTCGGATCCGGAGACGAAGGCGCCCATCATCAGGCGTTCGCGCGTCACGCGGCCATAGGCCTCCGGCCGATCGCGCAGCCACTGCTGGTGGATGGCGAAGCCCTCGGCGAGCAGGATGGTCTGCGTGCAGGCGTCGGTGCGCGCGCGCGACGGCAGGCCGACCTCCATGACCGTGGCGCCAAGGCCGCGCAGCGCGTCGCAGGCGGCATCGAGCGCCGCCATCGTCTCGGCATCCACGCCGGATTCGATGTCGTAGGCGCGCGCCCGGCCGATCACGGCGCCCGCGATGCCCGCGCCGATCCCGGCCAGGTAGTCCGGCACGGGTTCGTCGGCCGAGCCCGGGTCCTCCGGGTCATGGCCGGCGAGGACCTGCAGCGCCATGGCGCAATCCTCCGCCGTGCGCGCCAGCGGCCCGGCGTGGTCGAGCGTGAAGGACAGCGGAAAGACGCCGCGCCGGCTGATCCGCCCATAGGTCGCCTTCAGCCCGACGATCCCGCAATAGGAGGCCGGCAGGCGGATCGAGCCCGCCGTGTCGCTGCCCATCGCGAGCGGCACCATGCCCGCCGCCACCGCCACGCCGGAACCCGAGGACGACCCGCCCGCGAAGCGCAGCGGGTCCCAGGGGTTGCGCGCATTGGGGAAGGGCAGGCTGTCGGTCGGGCCGCCGCGCGCGAATTCATGGGTCGACAGCTTGCCGAGCAGCACCATCCCCGCCGCTTCGAGCCGCGCGGTCGTGACCGCGTCCTCATGCGCCATGTTCTGCAGCATCAGCCGCGAATGGCAGGTCGTGCGGATGCCGGCGACGTCGTAGATGTCCTTCAGCGCATAGGGGATGCCGTGCAGCGGGCCGCGGCGGCGCCCGGCGGCGATCTCGGCCACGGCCTGCCGGGCGGCGGCGCGCGCGCGCTCCGCGGTCACCTCGATGAACGCATGCAGCGCGGGGTCGAGGGCGGCGATGCGCGCCAGCGCCATCTCGGTCAGCGCGACAGGGGAGAGCGTGCCGGCGGCGATGGCGCGCGAGGCCTCGGCAAGGCCGGGAAGCGGCGCGGTCATCGCGGGGCCTTCTGGCGCAGGCCGAAGGCGGGCTCAGTCGTGGGCGGCAGGGGCTCGGCCAGCGTCGCGCGCATCACCCGCCAGGCGAGGAAGCCCTCAAACATCGCGGCACGGCGTTCCGGCGGTACGGTGAGGCCGGCGCGCGCCAGCGCGATGTCGAATTCGGTTTCGGGGTCAGCGATGGGCATGAAGGGGGCTCCGGCTGTGGCCTGCCGTTTTCCGCGCGTGTTCCGTCCCGGCGCAAGGCTCGCGCCCCCGCGCGGGGCGGTCAAGCGGCCAGGCGCGGCTGTCGTCGGGCGCGTCATCGCGGCGCGCCTTGGCGCGCGCGGCCCATCGGCGCGATCCGACGAGACGGCGTCCGCCCGGCATCTCCTTGCCCGGATCGTGCGCATCCGCCGCCTCGCGGAGAGGAGGGGTTCGTCCAGGCGACGTGCGCGGGCCTACCGCCCGGCAACCCGCCCGCGGATGGCATTAGCCGTCGCGTCATAGGCGATGCGGCCGGCCTCGCCCGCCGGCAGGCGCGCGCGCACGCCGTCCCTGAAGCGGTCGAGATCCGCGGGCGCCAGCCGGTCGAGCACCGGCTTGATGCTCGCCGAGCCCGTGCTGCTCGCCCAGAGGTCATCGAAATCCGCGAATTCCCGCCTGACCGTGATCCGGCGGGTCTCGAGCCCTTCGAGGCCCGCCTCCGTCCACAGTTCGCGCAGCGCCTCCATGCGCGAGGCGTCCACGCGCGGCGGCAGCGTCGGCACGATGCCGAGCGCGCGCAATTCCTCCAGGAAGGGCTCGAAGGGAAAGCCGCCGCCGAAGAAGTCCCAGGCATAGGCCGAGACCTCGCCCCCGGGGCGCACGACACGCACCGCCTCGGCCAGGCCCTTCGCGGGATCGGGCACGAAGAAGATCACCAGCGCCAGGGTGGCGGCGTCGAAGCGGGCATCCTCGAAGGGCAGCGCCATGGCGTCGCCTTCGAGAAAGCGGGCGCCCGCCACGCCGGGGCGTTCGCGCGCGTAGGCCAGCTGCCCGGCGGAGGGGTCGACGCCCAGCGTCTCGGCCGGCGCGCAGCGCGCCATCAGCAATTCGGTGAAGGCGCCGTTGCCGCAGCCGACATCGATCCAGCGCAGCCCGGGCGCCGGCGCGAGCCAGTCGAGGAAGACGGATCCGGCCAGCCGGCTCCAGGCCCCCATGCTGCGCTCATAGACCTTCCCGTCTGGGAAGCGGATGACGTCTTCGGCCATGCGGGCGGCCCCTTCCGTTTCGCGACGGATCTGCGGCAATCGCAGATTCAGGGTTGATGATGCGCCCGCGCGCGAAGGGGGAGCCAGGACAATCGCCGCAGGGCGGCGCTAGCGCCGCAGTTCCATCTGGATGGGCCCTTCCCGTTCGCCACGCGCGAACTGGTCGACCATGGCGTTGCCGGTATCCCCCAGCGCCGCCGCCGGCCCGGTCCAGACGATCGTGCCCTTGTGCAGCATCGCCGCGTCGTCGCCGATGCGCCGCGCGCTCGCCATGTCGTGCGTGATGCTCACGGCCGTGGCGCCGAGGCGCTTGACCACGTCCACGATCAGACCGTCGATCACCGCGCCCATGATGGGGTCGAGGCCCGTTGTGGGTTCATCGAAGAAGATGATGTCGGGCTCGGCGGCGATGGCGCGCGCGAGGCCGACGCGCTTCTGCATGCCGCCCGAGAGCTCGGCGGGCGACAGGTCGCCGACCGACGCCGCGAGCCCCACCTGCGCCAGCACCTCCGCCGCCTTGTCGCGCGCGCCGGCGCGCGTGATGCGCTTCTGCGCCAGCAGCTTGAAGCACACGTTCTCCCAGACCGGCAGGCTGTCGAACAGGGCCCCGTTCTGGAACAGCATGCCGATGCGGTCGTTCAGCGCCTCGCGCTCGCGCCGCGACATGCGGAGGATGTCGCGGCCGTCGATCTCGATCGTGCCGGCATCGGGCGCGATCAGGCCGAGGATGCACTTGATGGTGACCGACTTGCCCGACCCCGATCCGCCCAGGATCACCATCCCGTGCCCGGCGCGGATGTCGAGGTCGACCCCGTCCAGCACCGTCTTCGCGCCGAAGGCCTTGGAAAGGCCGCGCAGGCGGATCTTGGGTGCGGCGTCGCTCATCGGGCGAAGAACATCTCGGTCAGCACGTAGTCGAGCGCCAGGATCAGGATGGAGGCCGAGACGACGGCGGTTGTCGTTGCGGCACCCACGCCCTGCGCGCCGCCGCGGCTGTTGTAGCCGCACCAGCAGCCCATCAGCGTGATGACGAAGCCGAACACGGCCGCCTTCACGAGGCCGGAGACTACGTCCATCACCTCGAGGAAATCCATGGTGGCCTTGAGGTAGCCGGCCGAGCCGAAGCCGAGCTTCGTCGTGCCGATCAGCCAGCCGCCCATGACGCCGAGGATGTCGGCCACCACGACAAGGAAGGGCAGCGCCACGATGCCGGCCAGCAGCCGGGGCGTCACCAGGTACTTCATCGGGTTGGTCGACAGCGTGGTCAGCGCGTCGACCTGGTCGGTCACGCGCATGGTGCCGATCTCGGCCGCGAATGCGGCGCCGATCCGTCCCGCCACCATCAGCCCGGCCAGGACGGGGCCGAGTTCGCGCGTGATGGACAGCACGACGACATTGGCCACGGCGCCTTCCGCGTTGAAGCGCGCGAAGCCCGTGTAGGATTGCAGCGCCAGCACCATGCCGGTGAAGATCGCGGTCAGCGCCACCACGGGCAGCGAGAAATACGCGATCTCCACCAGGTGCCGCAGGAACAGCCGGCCATAGAAGGGCGGCCGCAGCAGGTGCGAGACGCCCTCCAGCGCGAACAGCGCGACCGCGCCCACCGTCCGGCAGGCATGGAGCACGCCGCGCCCGATCGCGGCGACAGGGTTCAGCACCAAGTCCAAGCGCTCAGCCCCGGATGTAGTCGCGGGCGTAGCGTGCGCCCAGCGAGGTCAGCACCTCGTACCCGATCGTGCCCGCGCGTGCCGCGACTTCGTCCGGGCTGCAGCCGGCGCCGCCGATCAGCACCAGGTGTTCGCCGGGCACGATCTCGGGCAGGTCGGTGACGTCGAAGGTGGTCAGGTCCATGGACACTCGCGCGACGAGGGGGACGGGCCGGCCGCGGAATTCCGCCACGGCGCAACCCGACAGGCTCCTCAGGTAGCCATCCGCATAGCCCGCGGCAACCGTCGCGATGCGCGAAGGGCGCGCGGCCGCCCAGGATGCGCCATAGCCGACCGTCGCGCCGGCCGGGATGTCGCGCACCTGCAGCACCGGCACCTCGAGCCGCATCACCTGGCGCATGGGGTTCGGCGCGCCCGGCGTCGGGTTGACGCCATAGAGCGCGCAGCCCGGCCGCGCGAGGTCCGAGGCGAAGCCCGGCCCGAGGAACAGCCCGGACGAATTGGCAAGCGACCGCCGCATCGGCGGCAGCGCCGCACACGCCGCCGTAAAGCGCCGGGCCTGTTCCGCGTTCAGCGGATGACCGGGTTCGTCCGCGCAGGCGAGGTGGGTCATCACATAAAGGGGATCGAGCCCCGCCAGCAGCCCGTGGTCGGCGGCCAGCCGCGCCTGCTCCCCCGCATCGAGGCCGAGTCGCGCCATGCCGGTGTCCAGATGCAGGATCGCCCGCCGCGCCACCCCCGCCGCGCGGCCGGCCGCGCCATGCGCCGCGACGTCCGAGAGCGCGTTCAGCACCGGCACCAGCGCCGCGTCGCCATCGTCACCCGGCGGGAAGCCTTCCAGCACCGCGATCATCGGCCCGGCGCCGAGCGCCGCGCGCAGCGCCAGCCCCTCGGTCAGGCAGGCGACGAAGAAGTGCCGGCAGCCGGCCGCCCGCAGCGCCAGCGCCACCTCCGCAGCGCCGAGGCCGTAGCCGTTCGCCTTCACCACCCCGGCCACCGCCCCCGGCGCGCCGCGCGCCGCGAGGTCGCGCCAATTGGCGACGATCGCGGGCAGGTCGACGCGCAGGACCGGCTGGCCGAACAGCGGCTCAGCCACGCATCGGCTCCTCGTGCTGGGTGTCGAGGTCGCCGAAGCGGGTGAACTCGGCCTCGAAATACAGGCGGATCATGCCGGTCGGGCCGTGGCGCTGCTTGGCCACGATCAGTTCCGCCTTGTTGTGCGCCATCTCCATGTCCGACTTCCACTTTTCCATCGCGTCGTGGAATTTCTCGGGGTTGTCGAAGTTCAGGTCCTTGGGCTGGCGCTGCTGCAGGTAGTAGTCGTCGCGGTAGACGAACATGACCGCATCGGCGTCCTGTTCGATCGAGCCTGATTCGCGCAAGTCCGACAGCTGCGGCCGCTTGTCCTCGCGGCTTTCCACGGCGCGCGAGAGCTGCGAGAGCGCGATCACCGGCACTGATAGCTCCTTCGCGATCGCCTTCAGCCCCTGCGTGATCATCGAGATTTCGAGCACCCGGTTCTCCGGCCGCGTCCCCGCCGCCGGACGCATCAGCTGCAAGTAGTCCACCACCACGAGGTCGAGCCCCTTGGTGCGCTTGAGCCGCCGGCAACGCGTCCGCAGCGCCGAGATGGTGATGGCCGGCGTGTCGTCGATCCAGAGCGGCAGGGCGGCCATCTCCCGGCTCACCTCCACGAAGCGGTCGAAGTCGCGCTGGCCGATCTCGCCGCGGCGGATGCGGTCGCCCGAGATGCGCGCTTCCTCCGACAGCAGGCGGGTCGCGAGCTGGTCGGCGCTCATTTCCAGCGAGAAGATCGCGACGCCCCCCTTGGGCACGGCGTTCGGGTCCTCCTCCCGCGCCGCGCGCAGGATCGACTTCGCGGCACCGAAGGCGATCTTGGTGGCCAGCGCCGTCTTGCCCATGCCGGGCCGTCCCGCGACGATCAGCAGGTCCGAGGGATGCAGCCCGCCGGTCTTGGCGTCGAGGTCGCGCAGCCCCGTTGGCAGGCCCGAGACGCCGCCCGGCGTCGTGAATGCCTTCTCGGCATGCGTGACCGCCAGCGTCAGCGCGCGTTCGAAGGACACGAAGCCGCCATCGCCCGCGCCGCCCTCCTTCGCCAGGTCGAACAGCGCCTGCTCGGCGGCTTCCAACTGCATGCGGGCGTCGAGCTCGGCCTCGGCGCCGAAGGCGCGGTTCACGACCACCTCGCCGAGATCGATCAGCTGCCGGCGCAGATAGGCGTCGTAGACGACGCGCCCGTATTCACCGGCATTGATGATGCCGACCATGGCCGAGAGCAGCTGCGCCAGGTAGGCCGGCCCGCCGGCCTCGTCGAGGAGGCCGGAATGCTCGAATTCCCCGCGCAGCGTGACGACGTCGGCCAGCTGCCCGGCCTCCACGCGGCGCTGGATCGCCTGGAAGATCCGGCCATGGATCGGGTCGGCGAAATGCTCGGGCGCCAGGAACTCCGAGACCCGCTCATAGGCCTTGTTGTTCGCGAGCAGCGCGCCGAGCAGCGCCTGCTCGGCCGCGAGGTTGGAGGGCGGC
This sequence comes from Roseomonas sp. HF4, assembly GCF_005222755.1. Taxonomy (GTDB): domain Bacteria; phylum Pseudomonadota; class Alphaproteobacteria; order Acetobacterales; family Acetobacteraceae; genus Neoroseomonas. The sequence continues at coordinate 65,280 of NZ_STGD01000003.1, read as the reverse complement.
AGGCGCTGCGAGAGGCCAAGCAGGCTGCCCCCCGCGGGGTCGATGTCATTCATGGGGGCAGTCTAGACCGGCTGGGCGGGGCGTGCGCTGTGGATGGCTGTGGATAGGGGGGGGAGAAGGGAACTTCTCCCCCCGCGCCCCCCTCAACCTTCCTTGGCACCTGGTGCCGATCCATCGAGGTGTGGCGCCAAGAGCCAAGGAACGGACGGCTCGGGGGCCACGCGGGGCTGCAAAGCAACGCCGTGGGGTCCCGGCTCTGGGGAGGTTCCCCTCCCCCGCCCTTCATCGGCCCCGCGCCAGCACCGCCCGCGCCAGCCGGTCGAATTCCGCGACGCTCAGCGTCTCCGCCCGCCGCGTCCCCTCGATGCCCGCCACCGCCAGCAGCGACTCGGCCTCGCCCAGCACCTTGAGCGCCCCACGCAGCATCTTCCGCCGCTGCCCGAAGGCGGCCGCGGTGGTGCGTTCCATCGCGGCGAACAGCGCAGGGCCGGGATCCTCCGCATGCGGCGTGAAGCCGACCACGGCCGACCAGACCTTGGGCGGCGGGCTGAAGGCGCCGGGCGGCAGGCGCAGCAGCAACGCGCACCGGCAGCGCCACTGCGCCAGCACCGACAGCCGGCCATAGGCGTCGGTGCCGGGCGCGGCGCAGATGCGCTCCGCCACTTCCTGCTGGAACATCAGCGCCATGCCCTCGATCGCGGCGGCGCCGCGCAGCCAGCCGACCAGCAGCGGGGAGGCGACGTTGTAGGGCAGGTTGGCCACGATCCGCCGCGGCCCGGGCAGCAGCGCGGCCGGGTCGATCCTGAGCGCATCGCCCTCGATCACACGCAGGCGCCCCGGATGCGCCGCGGCGAGGTCGGCCAGCGCCGCCACCGCGCGGCGATCGAGTTCCACCGCCACCACCTCGGCCGCGCCGGTCGCGAGCAGGGCGCGCGTCAGCCCGCCGGGGCCCGGCCCCACCTCCAGCACGTGGCGGCCGGCCAAGTTACCGGCCAGCGCCGCGATCCGCGCGCAGAGCGCGGCGTCGAGCAGGAAATGCTGGCCGAGCGACTTGCGGGCATCGAGCCCGTGCCGCGCGATGGTCTCGCGCAGGCCGGGAAGGGTCTCGTCCGCCACGCAGCCGCGGTCAGCCGCGGCGCTGCGGCTGGCCGGCGGCCGGGGCCTCGCGCGTGGAGCGGATGTCAATCTGCGCGCGCCGCTGCAGCGCGCGCAGCACCTGGCGGGAGACCAGCTCGACCCGTTCGCGCAGCAGGCGGTCGCGCGCCTGGTCCGGCGTGATCTCGGCCAGGTTGCGGGTCTCCCGCGAGCAGACCGCGATAATGAGCACGCCGTCGGGCGAGATGATCGGCTGCGAGGGCCGCCCGATCGGCAAGCTGCCGAGCAGGTCGCGCAATTCAGGCGGCGTGATGGTGTCGAGACGCACCGTGCCGGGGTCGGAGGGGCGCGGCCCGCCGCGCGCGGCGGCCTCGAGCGCATCGCAGGACCGCGCCGATTCCGAGATCCGCTGCGCCGCTTCCACCTGGCGGAGCTGCTGCGCCGTGGGTGCCGCCGGGTTCACCTGGCCTTCGAAGGGCAGGAAGGCCTGCCGGATGGTCAGCATGGTCGCCATGTCGCGGCCGGCCGTGCGCTTCTGGCGCAGCGTGACGATGACGAAGCCGCCGGGCACCCGGATCGGGTTCGACACGGCGCCCTCGGGCATCTGCTGGACGACCGCGGCCACTTCGGGGTCCAGCCGGTCGGGCGGGACCCAGCCGAGGTCGCCGCCGAGCAGCGCGGTCTGGGACTGGCTGAACTGCGTCGCGACCATCGGGAAGGGCACGCCCTGGCGGAGGCGGGCGATGATGTCGGAGACGAAGCGCTGGACGTCGGCGTCCTGCCCCGGGTTGGTCACGGGGATGTAGATTTCGGAAACGAGGTATTCCGGCTGGCCGGTGCGCGCGCGCTGCGCGGCCACGTATTCCGCGATCTCGGCCTCGCTGACATTGGCCTGGGCGCCGAGCTGGCCGCGCAGCAGGCGGTTCCAGCCGATCTGCGCGCGGATCTGGTCATACAGCACGCGCGGGTCGATGCCCTGGCGGCGCAGGTTGTCGCGCAGGCCGCCCTGCGGCAGGCCGTTGCGTGTCTCGATGTCGGCGACCGAGTTGGCGATGTCCTGGTCGGTCACGGCGATGCGCCGGCGCGCGACTTCCTGCGTGCGCAGCCGCTCGTCGATGATCAGGCGCAGGATCTGGTCGTCGGCCCGCCCGGCCACGTCGCCGGTGACGCCGGCCGACAGTGCGAGAAGCCGCCGGCGGCTCTCGACCTCGGCCTGGGTGATGACATCCCCGTTCACGACCGCCGCGATGCGGTTGGCACGCTGCGCCTGGGCCGGCGGCGATGCGGCGAGCGCGCCGAGGATGAAGGCGGCGAGCAGGGCCGGAAGGCGCGCAAGGCGCCGGGCGTGGGGGATCGTCACGGCGGTCATGGCCGGGCCTTCTTAGGCCGTCGCGCCCCGAGGGGGAAGCGCGGGTTGCGCCCGCGCCGGGTCAGATGGCGCGGAACCCGATGTCGCCCACGGTCTTGAGCCCGATCCGGAACATCAGGATCGTGCTGGCGGGATAGAGGTCCTGCGTCGCGGGATCCTCCGCGAAGCGGCGGAGGAAGCGCGCCTCAAGCAGGAAGCACTCGTCCTCGTAGCCGGCCGAGGCGGAGACCGCGACGGCGCGGTTCTCGTTGATGTCGTAGCGACCGAAGGCGCTGAACCGCCAGAATCCGACGCGCTGGGTGACGCCGAAAGCGACTTCGTCGCGATTGCGGACCGGATTCAGGTAGGGCACCGCCGGCGTGTAGAGGTATCCCGCCGTCAGCGAGGTTCCGGTCTCGAGATAGAGGGTGGAGGAGAGGTCGAGGAAGCGCAGGTCGGCGTCGTCCTGCGCGAAGCGGCCGCGACCCATGAATTCGAGCCAGGGAACGGGCATCACGCGCGCGCGGGCCACATAGTCCGAGGCGCGGTTCTCGAGCCCGCTGCCCTCGTAGAAGGGCCCGCCGTCGCGCTGCATGCGGTAGGACGCGCCGGCCAGCCCCTCGAGCAGCCCGCCATTCGGGAAGTACCAGGCGCCGCGCAGCGCATAGTCGATGCGCGTCCCGCCTTCCTGCCGGTCGCGGCCGCCGAAGCGGTTCAGGTTGAACAGGTTCGCGTCGGTGAACTCGTAATCGATGCTGTCCTCGTTCGGCACGCCGGCCTGCGCGCCGGTGACGGGCCCGGCCACCACCTGAAGGCGCGGCTCGACGATCTGGTGCCCGTATTCGCCGGCCGAACGGATGAAGGGCATGCGCCAGTCGAGCGCCGCGCGGATATTGGCGGTGCCGATGCTGCCGTCGTTGGACGCGGTCGAGAAATTAGGCGCGAGGCCGAGGTCGCTGTAGCCATAGCCCGCGAGGTCGGACTGCGCGCGCAGCGTCCAGAGCCCGCCCGCGCGGTCGGACATGGGCAGGGAATAGCCGAGCCGCACGGCGGCGCGCTGCGTGTCGGTGCCGCGGTCGCGGAAGGTCGCGAAGTTCCAGGTGTCGAAGGTAAAGGTGCCGCCCAGGCTGTCGCGCGGCGCGCGCCAGTCGAAATAGAGGTTGGGCAGCACGACGGGGATGCGGCTGTTGTCGTCGGTGTCGCGCAGGCCCTGGAAGATCTGTGAATCGAAGCGGGCGTAGGAATCGGCCCCCCAGAAGCCCTCGACGAAGGCAGTCGAGGTCAGCAGCCGCCGCGCGCCGTAGCGGTAGATGCGGAGGTAATCCTCGCTGGTGGCGCGGTTGAAGTCGAAGCCCGTCCGCCAGGTCTCGTCGATCGAGAACCTCCCGCGCGAGAAGATATGTCCGGCGAACCCGCGGGAGGTGTTGTCGTCCCCGTCGAGGTAGCCGAGCGAGCCTTCCGCCTCGATCTCCCCGGCGTTGAACCGGCGGCGGTACTCGAGACCGAGGTTGGGCGCGGCGCGCGTCGCGAATTGCGGCCGCAGCACCAGTTCCTGGCTCTGGTCGATCGCCCAGTAGTAAGGTGTCTCGACGAAGGCGCCGAGGAAGTCGGTGATGCCGAAGGTCGGGCTCAGGAAGCCCGACTGGCGCGGCGCGTCGCCGGCCGGATGCTGCAGGTAGGGCGTCCAGAACAGCGGGACGCCGCCGAATTCGACCACGGCGTCCCGGTAGCGCGCCTGGCGCGCCGCCTGGTCGAGCGTGGCGGTGCGCGCGCGCAACTGCCAGACGGGCGGCGCGAGCGGGTCGTTCTCGCAGGGGCTGCACGCCGAATAGACGACGCGGGAGAGGTCGAAGACATTGCCGCCCGTGCGCCGCGCGCCGGCGGCGGCCAGCCGGCCGTTCTGCGCCAGCAGCGCGCGCAGCCCGTCGAGCACGCCGTCGCGGAACTGGTTCTCGAGGACGACGCTCTCGGCGAACAGGACCTGGCCGTCGGCCTCGATCAACTGGACGTTGCCGCGCGCGGTCGCGACGCCGGTGTTGCGGTCGTAGGTGAATTCGTCGGCGCGCAGCACGCGGCCGCCCTGCCAGGCCTCGACCCGCCCGCGCGCGACCACGAGCGCGCGGTTCTGGTCGTACTCGACCTCGGCGGCTGTGAAGGTGACGGGCTGGTCGTCGGCGGGGCGCGCGGGCGCCGCGGGCGTGGCGGCAGGGGTGCCGGGCAGCACCGGGGCAACATCGCGCGGCGCCACGATCGGCGCCGGCGCCGCGGTCTGCGCCGACGCCGGGGCTGCGGCGAACAGGAAGGCGGCGGCGAGCGGCGCGAGCCTCGGCATCGTCGGCATCGTCCTCACCCGTCCTCGAGATGCAGCAGCAGCGCGGTCGCGAGCAGGAAGCCCGCCCCGGCCGGCGCCCAGGCGGCGAAGACGACAGGCAGCGTGCCGGCCTCCCCGAATTCGCCCGTTACCTTGTCGATCACGAACAGCGCGAAGCCGGCCGCGACGCCGCCGCCGATCATCTGCGCCACGCCGCCGCGCCGCGACGAGCGCATCGAAAAGCCGGCGGCCAGCAGCGCCATGACCGCGGCCAGCAGCGGCAGCGCCAGCAGGGACTGGAAGTGCAACCGGTGCCGCACGGCTGAGAAGCCGGCGCCTTCCAGCACCGCGATGAAGTCCGGCAGCGCCCAGAAGGACAGCGTGTCGGGGCTCGCGAACGAATCCTGGATGCGCGCGGGCGTCAGGTCGGTCGGCAGTTCCAGGCGCTGCACGGGGGTCGGCAGGCGGGCGCCACCGAAGGAGACCGCCTCGGCAACGATCCAGCGCCCCTGCGTCAGCACGGCGGAGGGCGCCTCGACGCGCGCGAGCGGGCGATCGTCGGCGGAGAGACGCCAGATCGTCACGCCATCGAGGCGGAACGCCTCCCCCGGCCGGAGGTCGCGCGGCGTGACCGGCCGGCCCGAGACGATGGCGACGCCGCGCGGGTCCAGCCCCTCATCGGCCTGGCGCAGCCAGAGCCGGCCGCCGGCCAGCGCGGTGATACCCCCGGCATTGCGCAGGTATTGCTGGTCGAGCCGTTCCGCCCGCGCCAGCATGGCCGAGGACAGGGGCGAGATCGCCGCCGTCGCGACGGCGCCGAGGACGACCGCGACCAGCACCGGCCCCGCGAGGAAGCCCCAGGCCGAGACGCCCGCCGCGCGCGCCACGACCAGTTCCGAGGACCGCGTCAGGCGCCAGAAGGCGATGATGCCGCCGAGCAGGATGGCGAAGGGCAGGATCTGCATCGCGACGAAGGGAATGCGCAGCGCCGCGATCTGCGACACCAGCGCGAAGGTCGCGTCCTGGCGGGTCGCCGCGCGGCGTAGCAGCTCGATCAGGTCGAACAGCGCGACGAGGCCGGCCAGCGCCACCAGCATGGCGAGCGTGGCGCTGGCGAAGCGCCGCGCGACGTAGGACATCAGCGTCTTGGCGAGGGTCATGGCGCGGCCGGCACCGGGGGCGGCGCGCCGCGCGGCCAGCCGGGCGCGCCCAGCATCCACCAGACGGCGACGATGCCGGGCAGGATGGCCTGCGCCCAGATCAACGACACGAAGGCATTGTCGCGCGCCGCTAGGTTGCCGGCCGAAAGCCCCGCCGCCAGCAGGCCGACGCCGATGCCGATGCCGACCGCGATGCGCAGGCCCCCGCCATGGCGGCGGAACTGCCCGGTGAGCGCCACCGCCAGCGCCACGAGCGCGAAGGAGACCGCGGTGAGCGGCGAAGAGAGGCGCTGGTGCGCCTCCGCCCTGAAGCGGCGGAGGTCGCGGTCGCGGAAGCCCTCGGCGGGGTCGGGGTCGAGCAATTCGCGGATCGAGCGTTCGCGCGAATCGCGCGAGCGCGCCTCCTCCCCCCGGCCCGCGCGGGCGAGGTCGATGCTGTTCTCGGTGAAGGAGAGCGTGTTGAGGCGCATTGGCACCTCGCCCCGCGCGGCCTCCACCTGCTGGCGCACGCCGTTGATGAGCGTGACGCGCGGGCCTGTCGGCGTGGTGGTGATGCGGCCGGCCTCGGCCAGGATCGTGACCGGCGCGCCGGCGTCGCGCTGGTCGTGCACGAGGATGCCGCGCAGCGTTCCATCCGGGTCGCGGTAGCGCGCGTAGACGGTCAGGTCGTCCCCCACCTGGGAGAAGACGCCTTCCTGCAGCAGCACGCCGACCAGCTGGTTGCGGATCTCGAACTGCCATTGCCGGAAGGCAGTATGCGAGAGCGGCACGAGCCAGAGGTTGAGCAGGAGGCAGAGCCCGGTCGCAAGGGCGCCGAGCAGCACCGCCGGGCGCGCCAGCCGCCACTGCGACAGGCCCGCCGCGCGCATCACCACCAGTTCCCGGTCCGCCGCCAGGCGCACATAGGTGAACAGCACCGCGACGAAGGTCGTGATCGGCAGGATGATCGCGAAGAAGTTGGGCAGCATCAGGCTGGTCAGCTTGATGAAGACCAGCAGCGACAGCCCGCGGTCGAGCACCAGCTCGATGAAGCGGAGCGACTGCGTGAGCCAGACAAGCGCCGCCAGCCCCACCGTGACGGCGATGAGGGCGGCGGCGAGCTGGCGGAACAGGTAGCGGTCGATCCGGGTCATGCGGGCCCGGCAACCTAAAGCTTTGTCACCCTGGCCGGAAGCCTCGCGGCCCGGCGGCCGCTTCAACCCCCGGTTACGGCAGCACCTTGCCGGGATTCATCAGCCCGGCGGGGTCGAGCGCCGCCTTGATGCGCCGCATCGCATCCAGTTCGGCGCCGCCGCGCCAGGCTTCCATCATGTCGGTCTTGAGCCGGCCGATTCCGTGCTCCGCGCTGAACGACCCGTCGAGGTCGCGCACCACCACGTTCACGGTGTCCATGATGTCGTGGCTGCGCGCGAGGAAGGCGCCGGCGTCCATGCCCGGCGGCTGCTCCAGGTTCATGTGGATGTTGCCGTCCCCCATGTGGCCGAAGGGGACGGGGCGGATTCCCGGGATCAGCTCCGCGCACGCGGCCGAGGCGCGGCGGATGAGGTCCGGCACCTTCGAGACCGGGACGGAGACGTCGTTCTTGACCGAGGCGCCTTCCTTGCGCTGCGCCTCCGGGTGTTCCTCGCGGATGCGCCAGAGGGCCTGGCGGCGCGCCTCGCTGCCGCCCACCACGGCGTCCAGGACCTCGCCCGCCTCCATCGCGGCGCCCAGCACCTGCTCGGCAAGCCCCTGCAGGTCGGCATCCGCCCGGGTCGAAGCGAGGTCGACCAGGATGTAGTGGTCGGCGCGCTGAGCAAGCGGCAGCGTCACGCCGGGGATGTGCTTCACCGCGAAATCGACGCCAAGGCCCGACATGTACTCGAAGGCGCGGATCGCGGTCTCGTCGGCGTCGCGGAAACGACGGAAGACGGCCAGTGCCGCATCCTCGTCGGCCACCGAGCAGAACAGCACCTCGTTGGCGCGCGGGCGGGCAAACAGCCGGAGCGTGGCGGCGGTGACGATGCCGAGCGTGCCCTCGGCGCCCACGAACAGGTGGCGCAGCGCATAGCCCGTGTTGTCCTTGCGCAGGCGACGCAGCCCGTTCCAGACCTGCCCGTCGGGCAGGACCACTTCCAGGCCGAGCATCAATTCGCGCGCATTGCCGTATCGCACCGTGGTGTTGCCGCCGGCATTGGTCGACAGGATGCCGCCGATCATGGCCGTTCCCTCGCCGCCGAAGGACAGCGGGAAGAGGCAGTTCGCCTCGGCCGCCGCGTCCTGCGCGGCCTTCACCACCACGCCGGCCTCGGCCGTCATGGTCATGTCGAGCGGGTCGATGTCGCGAGTGCGGTTGAGCCGCGCGAGCGAGAGAACGACCGAGCGTCCATTACCCTCGGGCGTCGCGCCGCCGACCATCGATGTGTTGCCGCCCTGCGGCACGATGGCGATGCCGGCATCCGCGCAGATCCGCACGCAGTCCGCCACCTGGGCGGTGTCGGCCGGGCGCAGCACCGCCAGCGCCGCGCCGCGATAGAGGCCGCGCCAGTCGGACAGCGCCGGCGCGATGTCGGCGGGGTCGGTGAGCAGCCCGGCGGGGCCGAGCAGGGTCGCGAGGGCGGCGGGCAGGTCGGACATGGCCCGCGACATGCCGCGCAAGCCGCCGGTCGGTCAATCTCAGCCCTTGCCGGTCATCCGTGCGAAGACCTGCCGGTCCCGGTTTTCCTGCATCAGCATGGTCAGGCTCGGGAACTTGCCGAAACCGAGGCCCTGGGGCGGGCCGCCCTCGGGGTCGGCCTCGATCTTGCCATAGGGCTCGGAGGCAAGCTTCTCCCACTTCCCGGCGGGCTTCTTCGCCTCGATCGTCACGACAGTCGCCTTGAGCAGCATGCGCACGATCGCCTCCTTGGGCGAGGACGGCTTGGTCAGCGAGGGGTTCCCCGCGATCATCGTCCAGCCATTGGCGAGCGCCCAGGCGGTCAGCGCGTCCTTGTCCATCATGGGCGTGGTCCTTCGTGTGCCGCGGCCTTCTGCGCGCGCGGCGGCGAGGGCGCAAGGCTCTCGCGCGTCTCGCCCGGGCCGGGCTTCAGCCCGTAGCGTTCCACCAATGCCCAGACATGGCGCGAGATCATGTTGCGCATCATCGCGGGCCTTTGCCGGCGCAGATGCAGCACCGTCTCGATCGCCTTCATCTCGACCCGCGCGCGGGCGAATTCGAGGCCGCGCGGGCCGATGCGCGGCTGCAGCCAGGCGACGATCGGGCGCGCCCAGTTCGGCATCCGCCGCAGCGGCAGCCCGCCCGCCGCGCGTTCGGTATTCGCCATGAAGCCGCGGACCGCGGCGGTGCGGCGCCCGGCGCTGGCGGGCGTTTCCAGCACCACCTCCTCGCCGAGCAGCGAGACCAGCGCCTCCCCCTTCGCGTTGCGCACGATCAGCCATTGCGCACCGGTGCCGCCCATGTAGCCGACCGTGATGTCGGCCAGCACGTTCGTGTAGTCGACGCAGGTTCGGCAGGTCAGCGGGAAGAAATCCGCCGGCAGGTCGGCCAGCGGCAGCAGCAGGAACGGGATCTCCCGCTTCCGGCCGTCCTCGTGGCGGATCTCGACGTGGTAGTCGGCGCGGAATTCCAGGTACGTCACCGTCGCTGGCGAAGGGTCCACCAGCGCCAGGAAGCGATGGAAATTCTCGGTCGTGGTGTTGTCGGAACAGGGCGTCCCGATCACGAACACTTCCTCGAAGCCGAGGCGATCCTGCAGCGCGCGCAGCGCATAGACCTGGCACGGGATGCCGATGACGGCGATGCGCCGGTGCCCGGCCGCCGCCGCCGGCTCCAGCAGCGCCAGCAGCGGTGCGTAGCCCATGCGCATGCCGCGGCACTGCGCCATGCCGTCCGGCTTCGTCACCAGCACGGGCACGGGCTTCCAGCGGTCCTCGGGGTCGGGCGCCATGGTCAGCACGGCGGTGACGGCGCCGGTCTCCAGCAGGCGTTCGGCGATGCGGGTCGTGATGCCGGTCCATTGCGCGCCCTCCGCCGGGGCGCGCAGCGCGGCGCGGAGCATGCGGCGGAAGGGGCCGAAATGCGCCTCGTCCGGCCGGGCGGGGTCGCGCGCGCGGCCATGCGCCTTCGCCTCGAGCGCGGCATAGTCGGGGCGGATGAACTGGCAGGCGGTGCCGCAGGCCTTGGCATCCGCCATGCGGGAGACGCCGCAATCCGTGCAGAGCCCTCGCGGCTCCGGCGCCCGCAGTGGCGGCGTCGCGACGTTCACAGCAGGAAGAACCCGACGACGGCGCCTGCCCCCAGGACCCAGAGGGGCGAGAAATCCGTCCGCCAGACAAAGATGGCCGAGGCCGCCGTCAGCAGCACCGGCACCCACCCCGTCGCCGTGCCCTGCGCCAGGATCAGCCCCGAGGCGCCGATCAGCCCGACCGCGATCGGCACCAGCCCGCGCTCGACCACCCGCAGCCAGGCGCGGCCGGCGAGGCGCGCGCGCAGGCGCGAAAATCCGAAGGCCATGAAGGAGGTCGGCAGCGTCATCGCGAGCACCGCCGTCACCAGGCCGGCGAGACCGCCCACATGCCAGCCGAACAGCCCGACCACGTTCACGTTCGGCCCCGGCGCCGCCTGCGCCAGCGCGAAGCGCCGGGCGAAATCCGCGCTGTCCATCCAGCCATGCACCTCGACCACCAGGCGGTGCATCTCCGGCAGCACGGCGATGCCGCCGCCGACCGAAACCAGCGAGATGGCCCCGAACCCGACGACAAGCTGCCAGAAGACGATCCAGGTCATCGCGCGCGCAGCACCCACCACGCAGCCCAGATGCCGAAGGGCGCGAGGCCCAGCACGGTATAGGGCAGCGGCACGCGCAGGATGCCGGCCGTGACCAGCGCGACCAGCCCGACCGCGAGCAGCGGCAGCGGCGGCTTCAGCTTCTGCGTCATCTTGGCCGCGGTGCCGAGCACCATCCCCGCCGCCGCCGCGGCCACGCCCGCCAGCACGGCGCGCACGGTCGGCACATCGGAATAGGCGTCGTAGAAGACGGCCAGCCCCGCGAGCAGGATGAGCGGGCCGCCGAACAACGCGACCGGCGCGGCGATGGCGCCGGCGGTGCCGTGGAACCGGTCGCCGATCATTATGGCGGCATTGAGCGCATTCGGCCCGGGCAGCACCTGGCCGAGGCCGAGCGTCTCGGCGTAGTCCTGGTCCGACAGCCAGCGCTTTTCCTCGACCAGCACGCGCCGGGCCCAGGCGTTGATGCCACCGAAGCCGATCAGCCCGACCTTGCCGTAGGTGAGAAAAAGGTCGAGCAGCGTGGGAACGGGCCGGGAGGATTCGGACATGCGCCCCCAGGGGACAGGTTCGGCGCCGCCGGATCAATCCCCGCGCGCGCGACCCGGGCCATGCAGCCGGCGCAAGGGGGGGCGGCGCGAGGCCCCCGCCGCCCCGCGCCGCCATGCGTCCTCATCCCTTGCGCACGTTCCACATGAACGGCACCGGGGACGGCAGGATGTCCTGCACGTTCCGGCGGAAGGCGGTCGGCTGCCACATCTGGCCGACGGTCACGTAGGGCACGACCTCGAAGGCGCGCTTCTGGATCTCGACCGCGATGCGCTTCTGGTCGTCCGGCGTCGCGGCGGCCAGGAACTGCGTGCGCAGTTCCTCGATCCCGGCATCGGTCGGCCAGCCGGGCCAGGATGCCGCGCCATGGGTGCGGAGCGGCGCGTGCAGCGCCGGGTTCGCGAGATCCGGCCCCACCCACCAGGTGTGGAAGATGGACCAGCCGCCGGCCGTCGGTGCGTTGCGGTTGGCGCGGCGCGCCAGCACCGAGCCCCAGTCCGTCGCCACCAGCTCGACATTCATCCCGAGCCGCTTCAGCAGGTCCTGCGTGACCAGCGACTGCGCGTGGTTGGCGGGGATGTCGGTCGGGCTGATGATGACGACGGGCTCGTTCGCATAGCCCGCTTCCCGCAGCATCTGGCGCGCGCGGTCGATGTTGCCGGCGATGGCGCCCGTGCCCTCGTCCGACGCCAGCGGGGTGCCGCAGGAGAAGAACGACTTGCATTCCCGGAAGTAGCGGGGATTGCCGACCACGGCCTGCAGGTAGTCGGTCTGGTTCACCGCGGTCTGGATGGCGCGGCGGATGGCCGGGTTGTTGAATGGCGGATGGAGGTGGTTGAAGCGCAGCATCAGGATGCTGCCCACGGGGTCGATCTGCTCGATGCGGATGTCGCGCGACCGGGCCATCAGCGGCAGCAGGTCGAAGGCCGGCTGCTCGTACCAGTCGACCTCGCCGGTCTGCAGCGCGGCGGCGGCGGTCGAGGGGTCGGGGATGATCCGCCATTCGACGCGGTCGACATGGACGCGCTTGCCGCCCGCGGCCGAAGAGGCGGTCTCGTTCCGCGGCACGTAGCCCGCGAATTTCTCGTAGACCGCCTGGCTGCCGGGCACCCACTGGTCGCGGACGAAGCGGAAGGGGCCGGAGCCGATGGCCTCCGGCACCGGGACGTTGGGGTCGAGGCTCGCATGCCGTTCATGCATGATGAACGGCACCTGGGAGGAGAGCTTGCCGATCGCGTCGATCAACAGGGGGAAGGGCCGGCTCAGGCGAATGCGGAAGGTGCGGTCGTCCACCGCCGTCATCTCGGCGACCGCCGCCATCAGCGTCTGGCCGAAGCTGTCGCGCGCACCCCAGCGGCGGATCGAGGGGATGACGTCCTGCGCGCGGACCGGCTCGTTGTCGTGGAAGCGCAGGCCTTCCCGCAGCTTGAAGGTCCAGGTCAGGTCCGTCCCGGACCCCTCCCAGGATTCGACCATTTGCGGGCGGATGCGGAACTCGGCATCGGTCGCGAACAGCGTGTCGTAGACCATGTACCCATGATTACGGACGATGTAGCCCGTGGTGCCGACCGGGTCGATCGAGGCCAGGTTGGAATGCGGGATGAAGCGGAGCGTGTTGCGGGCGGCGCCCTGCGCCACGGCCGGGGCCGAAAGGCCCGTTGTGGCAAGCCCGGCCGCGCCGGCGGCCAGAACGGTACGACGGGTGAACATGGGGTCTCGGTGCCTCCGCGCTCGGTGTTGCTTGACTGCTACATGCGCCGCCGCGTCGGGCCGGGCAAGGCCCCTGCCCGCACCCCGGCGCGCCCCGGGCCTTGACCTGCACCGCGCGGACCGCCTAGGCCCCGCGATGCTTCCATGATAAGCGCCGGGCTCCGCGGGGGGCCGGGGCGCGAGTCCGCCCGGCACCGGGCGGAACGCAGACGAACCTTGGCACGGGCGGGCGCCCGGCAGAACGGAGAGTAAACGCGATGAGCGACACCGCCGAGAAGGTCAAGAAGATCGTCGTCGAGCATCTCGGCGTCGAGGAGGCGAAGGTCACTGCCGAAGCCTCATTCATCGACGACCTGGGCGCGGACAGCCTCGACACGGTCGAGCTGGTCATGGCCTTCGAGGAGGCCTTCGGCGTCGAGATCCCGGACGACGCGGCCGAGAAGATCACCACCGTGAAGGACGCGATCGACTACATCGAGAAGCAGAAGGGCGAGTAACGCCCAAGGCCGGGGTTGGGGGGTAGCGCGCGTGTTCCAGAACGGTTTTTCGCCGCGACGTGTCGTCGTGACCGGCATGGGCATCGCCTGCCCGCTCGGCCTGGGTGTCGAGCATGTGTGGAAGCGGATGCTGGCCGGCGAATCCGGCATCCGCAGCATCCAGTCCTTCGACACCTCGACCCTGCCGGCCAAGATCGCCGGCCAGATCCCGGTCGGCGTGAAGGCGGATGGCGGGCTCGACATCAACGAATGGATCCCGATCAAGGACCAGAAGAAGATGGACCGCTTCATCCAGTTCGCGATGGTCGCGGCGGAGGAAGCGGTGGTCGATTCCGGCTGGGCGCCCCAGGATGAGGAGGGGCGCTGCCGCACCGGCGTGATGATCGGCTCCGGCATCGGCGGGCTCGAGACGATCCACGAGGCGGCGCAGCTTGCCGTCGCGGGCAAGGTCAAGCGCATCTCGCCCTTCTTCATCCCCTCGGCGCTGATCAACCTCGCCTCCGGCCACACCTCGATCCGCTACGGCTTCAAGGGGCCGAACCATTCGGTCGTCACGGCCTGCGCAACCGGCGTGCATGCGCTGGGCGACGCGGCGCGGCTCATCGCGCTGGGCGACGCCGACGTGATGGTCGCCGGCGGCGCCGAGGCGGCGGTCTGCGAACTGGGCGTGGCCGGCTTCTGCGCGGCGCGCGCCCTGTCGACCGGCTTCAACGACACCCCGGCCGCCGCGTCCCGCCCCTGGGACGAAGGCCGCGACGGCTTCGTCATGGGCGAGGGCGCGGGCGTCGTGGTGCTCGAGGAACTCGAGCACGCCAAGGCACGCGGCGCCAAGATCTACGCCGAGGTGATCGGCTACGGCATGTCGGGCGACGCCTACCACATCACAGCGCCGGCCGAGGGCCACGAGGGCGCCTTCCGCGCCATGAAGGCCGCGCTGGCCTCCGCCAAGGTCACCCCGGCCGAGGTGCAGTACGTCAACGCGCACGGCACCTCGACCCCGCTCGGCGACGACCTCGAGCTGGAAGCCGTCGAGCGCCTCTGGGGGGACGCCGCGCCGGGGCTGGCCATGTCGTCGACCAAGTCGGCAGTCGGGCACCTGCTCGGCGCCGCCGGCGCGGTCGAGGGGATCTTCTCGATCCTCGCCATCCGCGACCAGGTCGCGCCGCCAACGCTCAACCTCGAGAAGCCGTCGCGCGAGAGCGCGATCGACCGCGTCGCGCTGCAGGCGCAGCCGCGCCGGATCGAGGTCGCGCTGTCGAACTCCTTCGGCTTCGGCGGCACGAACGCCAGCATCGTGTTCCGCGCCGCCCCCTGAGGCGCGGCCCGGCATGAACGGGACGGCACCGCCGCCGCCCCCGCGGCGCCGTCGGTTGCGCGCCGGCATCCTTGGCCTTGTGGCGCTGCTGGCGGCCTTCGCGGCCGGGGGAGCGCTGGTCGCGCATCGGGCCTGGACCGAAGCGGGGCCGCTCGCCGAGCCCGTGCAGGTCGTGGTGCCGCGCGGCGGGACCGAGCGCATCGCCGGCGCGCTGCTCGACCGCGGCGTCATCCGCGACGCCCGCGCCTTCGCCATCGCCGCCTGGCTCACCCGCGGCGCCGGCCCGCTGCGCGCCGCCGAATTCGCATTTCCCGCGGGCGCCCCGCTGTCCGAGGTGCTGCGCATCCTGCGCGAGGACCGCCCGGTCCAGCGTCGCCTGACCATCCCCGAAGGCCTGACGGCGCATCAGATCCGTGCCCTGCTCGACCGCACCGAGGGGCTGGCCGGCGAGACCCCCGCCATCGAGGAAGGCGCGCTGCTGCCCGAGACCTACCTGTTCGAATGGGGCGAGACCCGGGCCGCCATCGTCCGCCGCGCCGACGCGGCGATGGACCGCGCGCTGGCCGAGGCCTGGGCAGCGCGCGCGCCGGACCTGCCGCTGGCCTCGGCACGCGAGGCGCTGATCCTCGCCTCCATCGTCGAGCGCGAGACCGGAAAGGCGGAGGAACGCGGCAAGGTCGCCGGCGTCTTCGTGAACCGGTTGCGGCGCGGGATGCCGCTGCAATCCGACCCGACCGTCGCCTACGCCGCGACCGGCGGCGCGCCGATGGATCGCCCGATCAGCCGCGCCGACCTCGACCGCGACCACCCCTTCAACACCTACCGTGTGCGCGGCCTGCCGCCAGGGCCGATCGCGAGCCCGGGCCGCGCGTCGCTGGCCGCGGCGACGCGGCCGGAAGCGACCGAGTTCCTGTTCTTCGTGGCGGACGGCACGGGCGGGCACGCCTTCGCGCGCACGCTCGATGAGCACAACCGCAACGTCGCCAGGTGGCGGGAGATCGAGCGGCGCCGATGACGGGAGGTCGGGGGAGGAGAACCTCCCCCGAGCCCCCTCCCTTCTTTGGCACTTGGCGCCGGACCTGGGAGGTCGGGTAGCCGGTGCCAAAGAAGGTTGAGGGGGGTGCGGGGGGAGAAGTTCCCTTCTCCCCCCGCCTTCTCACGGCGCCGGCAGCACACTCGGCGTCCTGCCCATCAGGTAATAGGCAACGAGCCCGAGCCATTCCCGGAACGCCCATTCGAACTGCCCGAGCCGTTCGGGAAAGGGCGCGTCGTACCAGACCTGCCAACTGTGCCCCGTGCGGTAGTTGACCGGCCAGGGCACGATGTCCGTCCAGCCGGCCTGGCGGAAAACGCCCATCGATCGCGGCATGTGGCTCGCCGAGGTCACGAGCAGCCAGACCTCGCCCGGCTTCGGCTGCACGAGGCGATGGGTGAAGACAGCGTTCTCATGCGTGTTGCGTGCGCGGTCCTCGTAGGTCACGCGCTCCGGCGGGACCCCCATGGCCGTCCAGAGTTGGCGGGCGACATCGGCCTCGGTCAGCGTGCCATGCGCGAAGGACCCCTGCCCGCCGGTGAAGACGATGCGCGCGCCGGGGTAGCGGCGCGCCAGCACCACGCCCTCCGTCATGCGTTCCCCCGCGCCGTTGAGGGAAGGGATGCCGCGCGCCTCGGTGATGTTCTGCTCGACGGCGCCGCCCAGCACGATGACGCCATCCACGCGCTCGGGCGGCGTGGCGGGCCGAGCGAAGCGGTCCTCCAGCGGCAGCAGCATCCACTGGTTCACGGGCGTCGCCACCAGCATCAGGAAGAAGCCGAGCGAGGCCAGCACCAGCCAGCGCCCGCCGCGCCGCCCGCGCCAGAGCAGGGCCAGCCCGATGAAGCCCACGATCAGTGCGAAATGCCCCGGACGCGCGGGGAACCAAAGGATCTTCGACAGCGCGAAGAGCAGGTCTGTCATGGCGGGGCGCCCTTCGGTCCCGAGGTGAACGGACCGCCTTCATGCCTGCCGCCCGTGGCAGGCATGTGGCCGCGCTCGATCAGGCCGGCGGCCGGGCGGCCTGGGTCGCTTCCCAGCGCGCCCCGGTGCGGGCGTAGAGTTCGGCGTCCCGCGCGTAGCGCCGGGCCACGAGGCCCCTGGCGCGGTCGCTCACTTCGACCGGGATGTTGAAGGACGCGTTCGCCACCGGCAGCGCGCCCGCGATGCCGAGCCGCCGGCCGATCCCGGCCCAGGCCTCGGCAAGGCGCGGATAGGGCGCCAGCACCGTCACCATCGGCCGCAACGTCCCCGGTTCGCAGACAAGGTCCGCCTGCGGCGCGAAGTGCTCCGCCGCCGGCTCGACGAAATCCTCAAAGCTGCGGTGGGAGCGCAGCCAGCGCTCGAGCTCGCCCGGGTGCTCGTAGCTCTGGATCCAGCGGAAGTAGGACACCAGCCGGTCGAGCGGGTCGCGCAGGATCGCGAAGGACAGGACGTGGCGGAACCGCTCCTCCCCGACCTGTTCGGCAATATGGGCGGCAGAGGAATGCTTGCCGGTGTTCAGCACCTCGGCATACCAAGTGTCGAGGCTGCGCCGCCATGCGGCCAGCACCACGTCGCCGAAGCGCAGGTGCGGCTTGTAGGCCTGCTCGACCGCCGTGCCACCGGTCTTGGGCACGTGCACGAAGCAGAAGTTGCGGGCGGGCGACCAGATCATCAGGCCGCGCGCTCGCCCATGGCCGCAAGCGGCGCGAAGTCGCGCTCGGCGGCGGCATGCAGCGCGGCGTCGCGGGCGAAGACACGCTCCAGCATGGCGCGCGCTGCCGGGCTCACCTCGACGGCGATGCGGGTGGAGGAGGCGTTCACATGCGGCAGCGCCGCCTCGATCCCGAGCCGCGCGGCGACGCCGCCCCAACCTTCCGACAGGCGGCGGAAGGGGATCAGGTGGGTCACGATCACCTCGCCGCTCCGCGGGTCGGTCACCATGTCGGCCTGGTGCAGGAAGAAGGTGCAGACCTTCTCCGCGAAGGCGCCGAAATCCTTGATGCCGTGCAGTTCGCGCTCGCGCTCGCCGGGATGGTCGTAGGACTGGATCCAGCGATAGAAGGACACCATGCGCTCCACCGGGTCGCGCAGCACCGCGACCGAGAGCGTGCGCTCCCACGTCGCGCGCCCGGCGAGCAGCCGCAGGCGCCGCGCCGGCGTGTGCTTGCCGACGGCCAGCGTGCGCCCGTACCAGCGGTCGATGCCGTCCGGCAGTGCGGCCAGGATGACGTCGCCGAAGCGGACATGCGGGATGTAGGCGGCCTCGACCGAGGTGCCGCCGGTCTTGGACACATGGACGAAGCAGAAGCCGCGCGCGGGGGACCAGATCATCGCCTCACCTCCCGGCCCGCAGCCGGGCCGGCCCGGGATGTTGCGCGCGGTCGCGCAGGCCGGACAAGCCCACGGCCGTCATGCCGGGTCGTGGTCCGACAGGTAGAGCAGCGTGTCCTCGGACCGGGACAGCACGTCGTCCACGGTGCAGGGGCAGGCGCGGGCGTCGAAGCCGATCTCGCGCAGCGGGAAGCGCGCCGCGATCCCCTCCAGCGTCTCGCGCGGGGTGCGGCACCGACCGGGATTGAACTCCATCACGATGCGGATCCCCGGGCTGCGCGCGATCAGGCCCTGCATGCCGTGCCAGACCAGCTCCTCCGCGCCCTCGACATCGATCTTCACGAAGTCGACCGCGCCGGGCGCTGCCTCGTCGAGCGACAGGACGGGCACGTCGGTGCGGATCGTGCCGGGCCCGTCCGGCACGGCCTCGCCGGGCATCAGCAGGCGGCCGTTCTTGGGCTCGGCCTCGGTCGCGACGAAGGCCATGGGCGGGCCGGGGAGGTCCGCGACGGCTACGCCATGCAAGCCCACGAGGTGCCAGAAGCCGTTCAGGGCGACGGTGCGCTCCAGCAGGTCGAGCAGCCGCGGATTGGGCTCGAAGGCATGCACGCGGCCCGCGGCACCCACGAGGTCGGCCAGCACCAGACTGTAGTATCCATGGTTCGCCCCGACATCGAGCGCGACCTGGCCCGGCCGGACGTTGCGCCACATGAACTCGGTCAGCCAGAATTCCCAGAAGCCTTCGAACATCAGGTGCGGCGCGAAGCCGATATCGCGACGGTCCACGTACATCTTGTAGCGGCCGAGGATGCGGCAGAGCGCCGTCGTGGCGTCGACCGGCACCACCATGCAGCGTGCGCGCATCGCGGCCTCGGCCTCCACGCGCCCCATCGCGAGGAGCTCGGCCGTCGTGACATAGGGCTGCCGGTCCGGCGGCGCCGGGCGCACGGCCGGGGGCGCGGCCACCTCGGCCCGGATGCCGGCCAGGGCGGCGGTGACCTCGCCCCGGAACTCGGCCAGCGCCGCGTCCATCCGGCCGGACGCGGTCTCCTGCGCCCGCTCGAGCAGCCCGGCCAGCATGATTTCCAGCTGCACGAAGCGTTCCGTCGCGGCCAGCGATTCCGTCTCGGCCCAGCGTTCCACGGCGTCGAGTTGCCCGGCCATCGCGGCGATGCGCGCGCCGAGCTTCGCCAGGCGATCCTCGATCGGCGCCTGCGGGTCCTGCCGCGACCCGAGCGCCTCGAGCCCCGCCTCGAGACCGGCCATCCGGCCCGAGGCATCCGCCAGGCCGCGCCCGACATCCTCGATTCGCTCCAGGATGACGCGCCGCGCGGTGATGCGGTCGATCAGGGACCCACCGGGATCGATGGGCGAGGCAGGGGCGTGGTCGGACATGGCAATACTCTCCGTCACGCGGGAGATTGCGGCAAGATATTCAACCAATTGGTAAACGCGGTCGCGCCATACGCCCCATGCCCGCGCTAGGCTTCCTCGGCGTAGGGGTTCTTCGTGCCGCGCATCTGCAGCCGGATCGGCACGCCGGGCATGGCGAAGGCCTCACGGAAGCCGTTCACGAGGTAGCGGCGGTAATCCTCGGGCAGGTCCTCGGCGCGGGTGCCGAACACCGCGATCGTCGGCGGGCGGGCCTTGGGCATGGTGGCATAGCGCAGCTTCACGCGACGGCCGTTGACGGCCGGCGGCGGGTGGCGCGACAGCGCGCCCTCGAGCCAGCGGTTCAGCTCGCCCGTGCCGATGCGCCGGTTCCACAGCGCATGGGCCGCGCGCACGGCGGGCATCAGCTTGTCCACCCCGCGGCCCGTCTGCGCCGAGAGCGGCACGACCGGAATGCCCCGCAGCTGCGCCAGCGACGCGGTCAGCACGTCGTCGAGCCGCCTGCGGCAGGCGGCGCGGTCCTCGACCGCGTCCCACTTGTTGAAGGCGATGACGACGCCGCGGCCCTCGCGCTCGGCCAGACGGGCGATGCGAAGGTCCTGCTCGTCCATGCCGAGCAGCGCGTCCACCACCAGGATGACGACCTCGGCCTCCTTCAGCGCGCCGAGGGTGGAGGCGACCGACATCTGCTCCAGCCGCTCCGCGATGCGGGCCTTCTTGCGCATCCCCGCGGTGTCCACCAGGCGCACGCGGCCGCCGGTCGCGTCGCGCCATTCGACCGCGACGGCATCGCGCGTGAGCCCGGGCTCGGGGCCCGTGATCATGCGCTCCTCGCCGATCAGGGCGTTGAGCAGCGTGGACTTGCCGGCATTGGGGCGGCCGACGATGGCGAGGCGCAGCGGCCGGTCGGGGTCCGCCGCGGCGGCTTCCTCCTCATCCTCCTCGGGCGCCTTGCCGAGCGCCTCGGCGACCGCCTCGTGCAGCGCGCCCAGGCCTTCATTGTGCTCGGCGCTGACCGCGATCGGCGTGCCGAGGCCGAGCTCGAAGGCCTCCATCGCCGCTGCCGCGCCGCCGCGGCCCTCGGCCTTGTTCGATACCAGCAGCACGGGCACCGAGGCGCGCCGCAGCCAGGCGGCGAAGGCGCGGTCGGCCGGCGTCAGGCCGCTGCGCGCATCGACCACGAACAGCACGAGGTCGGCGGCGCGCAGCGCGGCCTCGGAACTCGCGCGCATGCGGCCGGCCACGGTATCGGGCGGCGCTTCCTCGAGCCCCGCCGTGTCCACCAGCAGCACATCCCACCCGCCGATCAGGGCCGGGGTGTCCTTGCGGTCGCGCGTCACCCCCGGCGTGTCGTCCACGATCGCGATCCGCCGCTGCGCCAGGCGGTTGAACAGCGTGGACTTGCCGACATTCGGCCGGCCGAGGATGACGATCCGGGGGGTCATGGCAGGGGCGCGGTCAGCCGCCGCCGGCGAAGGCGAGCAGAGTCGCGTCGTCGGTCGCCGCCAGCAGCAGGTTGCCCGCCACGATCGGCTGCAGCGTCAGCGCGCCGGGCAGCGATGTGCGCCCGGTGACGGCGCCGCTGCCGGGGTCGATCGAGACGAGTTCCGCCCGGCTGGTGCCGACCAGCAGCCGCCCGCCCGCCAGCAGGGGGGCCGAGAGGGCGATCCGTTCCGCCGGCCGGCTGCCGCGCGGCGCCGGGCGGAGCGAGGTCGCCCAGCGCACCTGCCCGCTGTCCCGCGCGATGGCCGCGACCTGGCCGGAATCATTGGTCAGGAACACCCACTCCCCGGCGACCCAGGGGGCTTCCGTGCCCGCCGTCTCCTGTTCCCAGAGCCGGCGGCCCGAGCGGAGGTCCACGCAGATCCCGAGCCCGCCCACGCCGATCGCCACGACGCGCCCGCCGCTGATGACGGGCGCGGCCCGCACGCCCGAGATGTCGGCCAGCGTGATGCTGCCCTGCATCGCCAGGCTCTCGCTCCAGAGCACGCGGCCGTCGCTGGCGCGGAGCGCGAACAATTCGCCGGACGGGAAGCCGGCCACGACCGTGTCGCCCTCCACTGCCGGGGCGGGCAGGCCGAGCGGCAGCGTCGTGACGGCGGCCGCGCGATGCGTCCAGAGCCGCCGGCCGTCGTCGACGGCATGGGCGATCAACTGGCTGGAGACGGTCGGCACGAGGACGCGGCCGTCCGCGACGGTCGGCGCGCCGCGCGCGGGCGCCGGCAGGTCGACGCGCCAGCGCACGCTGCCGTCCGCCACGTTCAGCGCCAGCAGTTCCGCAAGCCCGGTCGAGACGAACAGCGTCTCGCCGCCAAGCGCCAGGCCCGCGCCGAGCGCGCCGGTGCGATCGCCCTCCCGTCGCGAATCCATGCGCCAGCGACGACCGCCCGACGCCAGGTCGAAGGCCGAGACGCTCCCGAAGGCATCCGCCACATAGGCGCTGCCGCCCCCTGCGACGGGGCCCGAGAGAAGCCGCTGCCGGTAGCCCGTGCCGCTGCCGAAGCCGCTCCGCCAGGACTGGGCGAGCGTCGCGCCGAGCGCCGGGTGGCCGCCGGCATGGGCGGCGTCCCCGCCGGCCTGGGGCCAGTCGGCGCGTGGGCTGGGCGGCGGCAGCACGACCGTCAGGCCCTGGGCCGCCGCATCGGCTTCGAGCGTGCGCTCGGGCACGGTCACGACGGGCAGGCGCTCGCCCGGGAAGGGCGGGCGCTTCTCCCCGAAGATGTTGTCGATGGTCTCGCAGCCCGCGAGCAGCCCGGCGGTGCCGAGCAGCGCGGCGCGGCGCGTGAGGCGGCCGGCCATCAGCCCGCCAGCCCCGAGGCGATGCGCCCCGCTCGGTCGCGGATGCTGCGCGGCGCGGTCACGTCGGCGGCGAGCGCCTCCAGCGCGCGGC
The DNA here is from genome assembly GCF_005222755.1 of Roseomonas sp. HF4. Lineage (GTDB taxonomy): Bacteria > Pseudomonadota > Alphaproteobacteria > Acetobacterales > Acetobacteraceae > Neoroseomonas. The sequence goes on along the minus strand of NZ_STGD01000003.1, from coordinate 42,899 downwards.
GCGCCTCATCCCGCTGGCCGGCGCGGATCGCGACGAGCGCGGCCAACTCCCGCGCCGAGGCGCTCCAGGGCCCATCGGGCCGCGCCAGCGGCGCGACGCGCGCGGCGAGCACCGCGGGGTCGGCGGTGTCGAGCGCGCGCAGCACCCACATCAGCGAGGCGAGGTCGCGGTAAAGCGCATCGACGGAGGTGTCGGCCGCGATGCGGTCGTACATCGCGAGCGCCGCTTCGCGATCCCCCGTATGGGCCTTGAGCGCGGCGGCGCGCAGCAGCGCGACGGTGCGGTAGCCCGAGGGGCCCTCGGCGGCCAGCGCCTCGAAGCGCGACGCGATGGCGGGCAGGTCGGCACCCTCGGCCTCGGCGGCGCGATGGGCGGCCATGAAGGCGGCGGCGGCGGCCTCGCGGTTCCGCGTCTCGTACCATTGCCAGCCCTGCCAGCCGGCGAGGCCCGCGACGAACAGCAGCGCCGCGCCGATGATGGGCGTGCCGAAGCGCTGCCACATCCGTCGGGCGCGTTCGGCGCGGAGATCCTCCTCCACCTCGTCGAAGATGTCGGGCAAATGCGGCACCCCTGGTTGTGCGGGCCGGCGCGGTCGCGGCCGGAAAGGGGCCGGACCATACAGCCCCGTTGGCGGGGCGTTAAGCCCGGCGGGGCTCATCTGCCGCCATGCGAGGCCTTATCCTGCTGCTTCTTGCGATCCTGCCGGGGTGCGGGGCGGTCGGCGCCCCCGGGGCGCCCCTGCTGGCCGGGGCCGCAGTGGTCGAGGGGGTGGCGCTGCGCGCCTTCGGACGCACCACGGGGGATGCGATCGTCTCGCTCGTGACCGGCGAGGATTGCTCGATCACCCGGATCGGCCGTGGCGAGGCCTATTGCGACCCCAACCTGCCGCCGCCGCCCCAACCGGTCTGCACGCGGAGCCTCGGCGCCGTGGATTGCTGGACGGTGCCGCCGGCCGCCTGGCCGCCATACCGCGGCGTCGCCGACGGGCCGGCCACCCTGACCGAGGCGCAGGAGAATCTGAGGATCGGCTGGCCGCGGCGGTTGCTGCGCGCCGCGACGCCACCCGAGACCGCGCCGGCGGCAGAACCCGTCACGCCCGTCGCGGTGATCGCCCCGGCCGCGCCGCTGCCGGCCGAGACACCGCCGCCCACCGCGCGTCCCGAGCCCGCCCCGCGGCCGGCGGCGCGCGCCCGTCCCGCGGCGGCACAAACCCCCGCAGCCCGTGGCAGCCCGCCGGTCCCGGTCATCGAGCCCGCGCCCTTGCCGCCGGGGCCGGGCGCCGGCACCACCGCCGCCGCGGCCGCCGCGGCGGCGATCGCGCGGCCGGCCTCAGCCCAGCCGGATGGTCGCGCCGTGCCGTTCCTCCCCCGGGCCGCAGAGGGCGGCGATGGCGGGGGCGACCTCGGCGGGGCCGGGCAGCGTTGAGGGGTCCTCCCCCGGCATCGCCTGGGCGCGCATCTGCGTCGCCACGAGGCCGGGATCGACCAGGTTGGCGCGGATCGGACTGCCCTCGACCTCCTGCGCCCAGGTCAGCACGAGGTGCTCCATGCCCGCCTTGGTCGCGCCATAGGCGCCCCAATAGGCGCGCGGGTGCTGCACCCGCCCGCTGGTCAGGAACACCGCGCGGCCCGCCGGCGCATGGCGGAGCGGCGGCTCGGCGGTGCGGATCAGGCGCCAGGCCGCGGTCAGGTTCACGCCGACCACGTCGCCCCAGTCCTTCGGCGTGATGTGCGAGACCGGCGTCAGCGTGCCGAGCGCGCCGGCATTGTGGACGAGAATGTCTAGGCGGCCGAAGCGCTCGACGACCGAGGGGCCGATCATGTCGATCCGGTCGGCCTGCTTCACGAGGTCGAGCACGAGCAGCGTGGCCGGCTTGCCGCCGGCGGCGCGGATCGCGTCGTCGGTCTCCTCGAGCCCGCCCTGGGTGCGGGCGACCAGCACGCATTGCGCGCCACGGCGGGCGAGTTCGACCGCGAGGGCGGCGCCGATGCCGCGCGAGGCGCCGGTGATGAGGGCGACGTAATCGGTGAGGTCGGTCATCGGGGAGGAATCCTGAAGGAAGGTCGGGGGAGGGGAACCTCCCCGATCCCCCGCCCTTCTTTGACACCTGGCGCCGGTCCCGGGGGGCGGCGCCAGGTGTCAAAGAAGGTTGAGGGGGGTGCGGGGGGAGAAGTTCCCTTCTCCCCTCGGCTACTGCCCTGCGGGTTGCAGCAGCGAGAGCTGCCGGTCCGAATTGTCCCGCCAGTCCGTCAGCGGGATGGCGTAGTCGCCCGTGAAGCAGGCATCGCAGTATTGCGGCTTCGCGGCATCGCGCCCCGGCTGGCCGAGCGCGCGGTAGAGCCCGTCGAGCGAGATGAAGGCGAGGCTGTCCACGCCGATGATGCGCGCCATCTCGGCCACGTCGTGCTTGGCCGCCATGAGTTCCGCGCGTTCCGGGGTGTCGATGCCATAGTAGCAGGAATGCGTGGTGGGCGGGGAGGAGATGCGCATGTGCACCTCCTTCGCGCCGGCCTGGCGGACCATCTCGACGATCTTGCGGCTGGTCGTGCCGCGGACGATCGAATCGTCCACCAGGATGACCCGCCGCCCCTCCAGGATCGGCTTGTTGGCCGAATGCTTCAGCTTCACGCCGAGATGGCGGATCTGGTCGGTCGGCTCGATGAAGGTGCGCCCGACATAGTGGTTGCGGATGATGCCGAGCTCGAACGGGATGCCCGCTTCCGCCGCGTAGCCCATGGCGGCCGGCACGCCGGAATCGGGCACGGGAACCACCACATCGGCCACCACGCCGGATTCGCGTGCGAGTTCGGCGCCGATCCGCTTGCGCGTGTCGTAGACGGGCGTGCCTTCCATGACCGAATCCGGCCGCGCGAAATAGATGTACTCGAAGATGCAGAAGCGGCCCTCGCTGCGGCCGAATGGCTTCACGCTGCGCACGCCGCTGTCGTCGATGACGACGATCTCGCCCGCCTCGATGTCGCGCACGAACTCGGCGCTGACGATATCCAGCGCACAGGTCTCGGACGCCAGGACGTAGCCGCCATTGACCAGCCGGCCGAGCACGAGCGGACGCACGCCCAGCGGGTCGCGCGCGCCGATCAGCGCGCCGTTGTGCAGCGCCACCAGCGAATAGGCGCCCTGCACCTGCTTCAGCGCGTCGATCAGCCGGTCGAGCACCGTGGAATAGAGGCTGATGGCGATGAGGTGGATGAACACCTCGCTGTCCGTCGTGCTCTGGAACAGGCAGCCGCGTCGAACCAATGCACGTTTCAGCACGTGCGAATTCGTCAGGTTGCCGTTGTGCGCCACCGCGAAGCCGCCGAACTCGAAATCGGCGTAGAGCGGCTGCACGTTGCGCAGCGCCGTCTCCCCGGTCGTGGCGTAGCGGTTGTGCCCGACCGCCGCGCCGCCGCGAAGCGAGGCGATGATCTTCGCCTCCCCGAAATTGTCGCCGACGAGCCCGAGGCCCTTGTGGGCGTGGAACAGCCCGCTTTCGTCCAGCGTGACGATGCCGGCGGCCTCCTGGCCGCGATGCTGCAGCGCATGCAGGCCGAGCGCGGTGAGCGCCGCGGCGTCGCCGCCGTTCCAGACGCCGAACACGCCGCATTCCTCATGCGGCTTGTCGTCGTCCAGCTGGTGGGTCGGGTCCATGGCGGTCCTCAATTCGTGCGCGCGGGCGGGCGCAGCAGGTCGTCGACACTGGGGCCGGGCGGCGCGGGCGGCTCCACCAGGCGCGGGCGATACTCGGCGGGCACCCGCTCGACCACGGCGCGCGCGCCGGAGGCGACGAAGGGAAGGCTGCGCGCCTGCTTCACGGCATCGGGCCAGGCGCCGGTCTCGGGGGCGAACATCCCGGCCATGATATAGGCAGCCACCAGCACCACCGCACCCCGTGCCGCGCCGAACAGCAGGCCGAGCACGCGGTCGACGCCGCCAAGCGACGATTCCTGCACGTAGTCCGCGAGCAGGTTGCTCAGCAGCTTGAGGACGATCAGCGCCACCAGGAACACGACGCCCGCGCCCGCCACATCGGCGATCCAGGGCGGGTCGATCAGCCCCTGCGTGTAGGGCAGCAGATAGGGCCGCGCGAAGAAGCCCGCCGCCGCCGCGCCCAGCCAGGCGCCAAGGCTCAGGACTTCCCGCACCAGGCCACGAAAGAATGCGATGCCCGCCGAAACCAGCACCACCGCCGCAACGGCGCCGTCTACCCAGGTCATGGCCTCCCTATAGCGGCGGCCTCCCGCCGCGTCACGGCCCCGGCGGCCGCGCCTTGACCGACTTCTCGGCGAAAACCGCGACGAGGTCCGCGAGGTGCCCGGTCTCGTGCAGCGCCATGCCCGCGGGGGGCGCGGCGGGCTTGGCGCCGCGCGCCACGCGCCGCGGCAGCGTCGCCGCCGCGAAGCCGAGCTTGGCGGCTTCCCGCAGCCGCGCCTCGGCCTGTGACACCTGCCGCACCTCCCCGGACAGCCCGACCTCACCGAAATAGACCGCGCCGGCGTCGGTCGGCCGGTCGGTCGCGGCCGAGACCAGCGCCGCGGCCACGGCGAGGTCCGCGGCGGGTTCCGTGATGCGCAGGCCGCCGGCGATGTTCAGGTAGACGTCGTTCTGCCCGAGCGTGAGCCCGCAGCGTGACTCCAACACCGCGAGCAGCATCGACAGCCGCCCGGAATCCCACCCCACCACCTGCCGCCGCGGCGTGCCGCCCGAACTGGGGGACAGCAGCGCCTGGATCTCGACCAGCACCGGGCGCGTGCCCTCGATCCCCGCGAAGACCGCGCTGCCCGAGACATTGCCCCGGCGTTCCGCCAGGAACAGGGCCGAGGGGTTGGCGACCTCCATCAGCCCCGTCCCCGTCATCTCGAAGACGCCTATCTCGTCGGTCGCGCCGAAGCGGTTCTTGACGGCGCGCAGGATGCGGAACTGATGGCCGCGGTCGCCTTCGAAATAGAGCGTGGCATCCACCATGTGCTCCAGCACCCGGGGGCCGGCGAGCGTCCCTTCCTTCGTCACGTGCCCGACCAGCACGATCGCGAAGCCGCGCGCCTTGGCCAGCCGGATCAGCTCCGCCGCGCAGGCGCGCACCTGCGCCACCGTCCCGGGCGCGGAATCGAGCGCGTCGAGCCAGACCGTCTGGATGCTGTCGATCACGACCAGCGCCGCGTCGGCCTCCTGCTCCAGGCTGGCGACGATGTCGCGCAGCGCCGTCGCCGCCGCCAGCGCCATCGGGCTGTCCGTCAGCCCGAGCCGGGCGGCGCGCAGCCGCACCTGCTCGACCGCTTCCTCGCCCGAGATGTAGAGCACGCGCCGCCCGGCCGAGGCCACGCGCGCGGCCGCCTGCAGCAGGATGGTGGACTTGCCGATCCCCGGATCGCCGCCGACCAGCACCGCCGAGGCCGCGACCAGCCCGCCGCCCAGCACGCGGTCGAGTTCAGCAATGCCGGTCGGGATGCGGGGCGGCGGCGCGCTGCTGCCCTTCAGCCCCACGAATTCCACGCGCCGCCCACCGCCGGCCTTGGCGGCGGGGCCGGGGCCGCGCGGCGCCGGGGCTTCCTCGGCCAGCGTGTTCCATTCGCCGCAGGCTTCGCAGCGGCCCTGCCACTTCGGGTGGACGGCGCCGCAGGCCTGGCAGACGAAGCGGGTCTTGTCGCGGGCCATGGCGACTCGGGGCGCTCCCTTGCTGGTGGCCGCCCCGGTGTGCGGCTTTTCCGCCCGTGCGGGAAGCGCCCGCGCATCAGCGCCGGGTGCGCTCCGTCAGGTAGTCCAGGATCGCCGGCTTGGCGTCGTCGCAATGACAGGGATGGCGGTCCATGAAGGCGGCGATCCAGGCCCGGCGCTCCGCCTCGGGCAGGCGCGGGACGGCGCGCAGCACCCGCGCCTCGGACGTGTGGCAGCCGCCGCCGCAGCCCCGTGCGAAAGCCTCGGCGCCGGATTGCGCGGCGGCCGGCCAGGGCAGCAGCAGGGCCAGCAGCGGCAGGATGCGGTGCGGAGCCATGGCGCGATCTCCTCGGTCGCCCTGGACAGGCCCGGACCGCCATGCTTCCACGGCGACCCCTGCCGCGGGAATAGCCGTGACCACCGACGTGAAGGCCGCGCAGGCCCCGAGCCTGCCCGTCGCCATCCTCCTCATCCTCGTGCCCGTCATCGGCGTGCTGCAGTTCCGCGGCATCGCGGCGGCCAGCGCGATAGGGCTGGCCGCCGCAGTTGTGGCGCACCGGCGCGCACGCGGCGCCTGGCCATGGCCGCAACTTGACGGCCCGGTGCTGCCCCTTCTCGCCACCGCGGCCCTGGCCGTGGCCGGCGCCGCCTGGGCGCTCGACCCAGCGCGGAGCGCGATCACGGGCATGAAATTCGCCGGCTTCGTGCTGCTCGGCGCGGCGGCGGCGCGCGTCGCGGCCGAGGACCCGGCGGCGCCGCGCCTGCTGCCGCGCGCGCTGCTGCTCGGGCTGGCCTTGGCCGCGGGCCTGACCGCCGCCGACATGCTGAGCGGACACGCCATCCGCGCGACGGTGCGCGGCCTTGCCACCGCGCCGCCGGAACTGGTCTTCGGGCTGAAGCCGGCGGTCTCGGTGATCGCCGTGCTGCTGCCGCTGGCCGCCGCGCTGCCGGGCGTGCCCTGGGCGGCGCGGGCGGCGCTGGTGGCGGCGGGGATCGGCGCGGCGCTGATGGTGCCGGCGGAATCGGCGCGGATCAGCGCGGTGCTGGGCGTCGCGGTGTTCGCGCTGGCGCGGCTGGCCGGCCCGCGCCTCGGCCTGCTGGTGGGCGGGGGGATCGGCGCGGCGGTGCTGGCGGCGCCGCTGGTCCTGGCGCTGGCCCTGCCTCGCCTGCCGGCGCTCGACGGCGTGCCGCCCAGCGCCGCGCACCGCATCCTGATCTGGGACTTCGCCGCCGAGCGCATCGCCGAGAAGCCCTGGTTCGGCTGGGGCGCCGAGGCGTCGCGCACCATCCCCGGCGGGCGGGACCTGTTCGACATCGCAACGCTCGACCGCTTCGGCCTGACCTCGGAGGCGTCCCGCGCCTGGTTCGCCCGGCCGCAGCCGCAGCGCCTGCCGCTGCATCCGCACAATGCGGCGCTTCAGGTCTGGCTCGACCTCGGAGCCGCGGGGGCGGTGCTGGCGCTGTGGCTTGCGCTCGCGCTCGGCCTGGCGGCGGCGCGGCACGGCGCCGGCGCGGTCGGCGCGCTCGCGGCCGGCGCGGTGACGGGGATGCTCTCCTACGGGCTCTGGCAGGAATGGTGGATCGGCTTCGCGCTGCTGGTCGCGGCGGCGTTGCCGGGCCTTTCGCCGCGGCGCGATCAGCCGGGCTGAAGGCGCGCGACCAGGTCGATCCAGGCCGCGACGACGGCGCGTCGCGAATAGCGCGCCTCGAGCTGCACCGCGGCTTCCGCCGCGAGCGCCCGGGCCAGCGCGCCATCGGCCAGCACGCGGCCGAGCGCGGCAGCCAGGGCGGGCGCGTCGTCCACCGGCACGACCAGGCCGTCCCGCCCGTCCGCGATGGTGGCGGCAGGGCCTGTCGCTGCGGCGGCGACGACCGGCACGCCCGCCGCCCAGCCCTCGATCACCACGGTACCGAAGGGCTCGTAGCGCGACGGCACGGCGAGCACGTCCGCAGCCCGCAGCAGCGCCCCCCGGTCGTCCCGCCAGCCCAGCAGGTGCACGCGCGCCGCGATGCCGAGCGCGGCCGCCTGATGGCGGAGCGCGGCGTCGAGCTCCCCCTCCCCCGCCAGCCAGAGATGCACGTCCTCCGGCAGCGCCGCGACGGCGGCCAGAAGCGTGTCGAGTCCCTTCTTCGGATGCAGCCGCGCGAGGCAGAGCACGATCCGCGCGCCCGGCGGCGTGCCGAAGATGTCGCGCGGCAGGGCGGGCGCATCCTCGAGCTGCGCGAAGGTCGGGATCAGCGACAGGGTCGAGGGATCGGCGCCGCGCGCCAGCATGTCGCCCTGCATGTGCGGCGTGATGGCCACGAGATGCCGGCAGGCGCGGTAGCGCTTGAGGTCGTAGTAGCCGCCGAACCACCCGATCGCGCCCTCGGGCGCGATGCGGGCCGCGCGGCCCATGTAGGCCGCGACCAGCGCCGGCTTTTCCCGCGCGATGATGCGCGCGAGCCGCCAGCGGCCGAGCGGCGGCGGCAGCGCGAAGGCGAGGCGTTCCTCGATGACCGTGAGGCCCGCGTCGCGCAGCCGCGCGACGCGCTCGGGCCAGGGCCGCGTCACGATCACCTGGCGAAGCCCCGCCTCGTGCAGCGCGACGAACAGGTCGGCGGTGAAGGTCTCGGCGCCGCCGTGCCGGGCGCCGGCCACCACCTGCATGACCGGGCCGAGCGCGCGCGGGTCGGGGTTCACCCGGGCTTCCCGCCGTGCCGCTCGGGCTCGAGCCGCGCCTTGAGGTAGGAGAGCAGCGGGAACGACGCCGCGCAGAAGGCGATCATCACGCCCCAGGCGCCTTCCTTGTAGCCCTTGCGGCTGACATAGGCCTTGAAGGCGCGGCTGACGAAGCGGCGGAGGTTGCCACGCAGCGTGCCGATGTCCCCGCTCGCGATCAGGTCGGCCGCCTTGGCGCTGGAATAGCTGTCGAGCCGACGCAGCATGTCGGACAGGTTCCGGTCGACATGATGCTCGAGCGCGCCCTGGGTGATCTTCGGCCCCTGGCTGCCGGTCCATTCCAGGGCGGGATGCACGCGCTGCCGGCCCCAGCGCTTGGTGCCCCTGCGGAACAGCCGCGGCACCGACGACGTCCCGAAGGACCCCGCCCAGCCGTGGCGGATGAGTTTCCCGGCCACGTAGTTGTCGACCGGCACCTGGTGCCAGGCGTGGTTGCTGGTGGCGATGGTCCGGCGCACCGCCTTGGCCAGCGGCGGCTCCACCCGCTCGTCGGCGTCCACCTCCAGGATCCAGTCGCCGGTGCAGGCGTCGATGCCGGTGTTGCGGCGGTCGCCCTCCAGTTCCCAGGCACCCTCGATGACGCGGGCGCCGGCGGCGCGGGCGATCTCGGCGCTGCGGTCGGTGGTGCGGTCGAGAACGACCACGATCTCGTCGGCGAAGGCGCAGGAGGCGAGGCAGTCGGGCAGCCGCTCCTCCTCGTTGCGGGCGACGATGAGGGCGGAGAGGCTCGGCGCGTCGGTCATGCCGCCACCTCGCCCAGTTCGACCGGGTCCGGACGGGCGAGCAATGCGGCGGCGGCCTCAGCCACCCGCGTCGCGGTCAGCGCGCCCATCGGCGCCGCACCCGGCGGCCCCTTGGCCAGCACGGCCAGCGCCCTGAGCCCGACCGGCGCGTATTCCGAGGCGGGCGTCGGGCCGAACAGGCCGATGGTCGGCGTGCCGGTGGCGGCCGAGAGGTGCATCAGCCCTGAATCATTGCCGACGAAGAGGCTGCTCCGCGCCAGGACCGCCGCCGCCTCCGGCAGGTCGAGCACGCCAACCAGGTCCGCCGCCCCGGGCAGCGCCGCCAGCACCGGGGCGGCCATGGCGCGTTCCTGCTCCCCCGGGCCGCCGAGCACCGCGATGCGCGCCCCTTCCAGCACGCCGCCGGGGCCGGTCAGCGCCTGCGCCAGGTGGATGAAGCGATCCGCCGGCCAGACCTTGCGCGGCCAATTCGCCGTCGGGCCGAGCGCCAGCACGGGGCGGGGGCCGGGCAGCAGCGCCTCGGCCCGCGCGGCGTCGTCCGGCCCGAACCACGCGACCGGACGCGGCGCAGGGCTAACGCCCAGCGTCTCCGCGATGTGCAGCAGCCGGTGGCCGGGCCGCCGTCCACCGCGCATCACGCCGCGCCGCCGCGCCCAGAGCATCCAGGCGATGGCCGAGCCGCGCAGGTCCACCACCAGGTCCCAGCGGCGGAACGCGACCTGCGCCCAGAGAGCGGGCCAATGCAGCCCCCAGCGCTTCTTCTCGATCGGGATCAGTCGCTCCAGCCCCGGCATGCGGCGGAACAGGCCCTCGGCCACGCGGCCGCAGGCGACCGTGAAGCGGGCGTCGGGGTGCTCGCGCAGCAGGTGGTCGATGAGGCCGGTGGACAGCACGGCATCGCCGATCCGGGTCGAGGTGATGAAGAGGATCTGCACGCGCGGCCTATATCACGCGCCTTTCCGACGCGGGAGGTTGCAGGCGGGCGCCGTCCGGCACAGATGGCCTGTCATGAGCATTGCCTTCCTTCCCGACCGCGGCGTGCTGGAGGTGGCCGGCCCCGACCGCGTCGCCTTCCTGCAGGGCCTGGTGTCCAACGATGTCGCCGCCATCCCTCCGGGCGGCGCCGCCTGGGCCGCGCTGCTGACGCCGCAGGGCAAGTGGCTGGCCGATTTCTTCGTCGTCGCCGCGACCGAGGATACCTTCCTGCTGGACGCGGAGGCGGCGGCGGTGCCGGGCGTCCTGCAGCGCCTCTCGCGCTTCCGGCTGCGGTCCAGGGTGACGCTGCGCGACGCCTCGGCCGACTGGCGCGTGCATGCCGCCTGGGGCACGGCGCCGGCGGCCGAGGGGATCGTCTTCGCCGACCCGCGCCTGCCGGAGGCCGGCTGGCGCGTGCTGGCCCCTGCCCCGCTGGCCACCGATGCGGCGGCGGAGGACTACGATCGCCACCGCCTGGCCCTCGGCCTGCCGGACGGCGCGCGCGACCTGGAGGCCGAGAAGTCCGTGCTGCTGGAGGCCGGCTTCGACGAACTCAACGGCGTCTCGTGGTCGAAGGGCTGCTACATGGGACAGGAGCTGACGGCGCGCACGCGCTACCGCGGCCTCGTGAAGCGCCGCCTGGTTCCCGTGGCGGTGGAGGGGAAGCTGCCGGATCGCGGCACGCCCGTGACCGACGCGGCCGGGGCGGAGGTCGGCGAGATGCGCTCGGGCCGCGACGGGCAGGGCCTCGCGCTGCTGCGGATCGATGCGCTGGACCGCGCGCCCTTCGCGGCCGGCGGCGCGCTCCTGTCCCCCCGCATCCCCGCCTGGATGCGCCTGCCGGCGCGCGAGCGGGCATGACCGCGCCCGACCATGGCCCCGGCGTTCGCATCCCGCCGCCGGTCCTGGTGGCGGCGGTGCTGGCCGTGGCCTGGGCCGGGCAGCGCTTCGTGCCGGTGCCGCTCGGCCCGCCGCTGCCGGACCTCGGCGCGCTGGTGATCTTCGCGGCCGTCGCGCTGATGGGCTGGGCGGTGCTGGTGCTGGTGCGCGCCGGCAACGACCCGCGGCCCGACAAGCCGGACACCGCGATGGTCGAGGCGGGGCCCTTCCGTTTCAGCCGCAACCCGATCTACCTCGGCCTCCTGCTGGCGGTGGCGGGCTTCGCGCTGCGCTGGGGGGACCTCTGGGGCTGGCTCGGGCTGGCGGCGAGCCACCTGTTGCTGGAACGCCTGGTGGTGGCGAAGGAGGAAGCCTACCTCGCCGGACGCTTCGGCGCGGCCTACGAGGCGTATCGGGCGCGCGTGCGGCGCTGGCTCTGAGGTCGGCCGGGTCGAGGTGATGACTTCGGACGGGTGTGGGAAGGAAGGGGGGGAGAAGAGAACTTCTCCCCCCACGCCCCCCTCAACCTTCTTTGGCATTTGGCGCCCTACCTCCCAGGACAGGCGCCAAGGAACAGAAAAAGGGAGGGGGATCGGGGGAGGTTCCCCTCCCCCCACCTTCCGAGCGCCCCCGTAGGTCGAGACCTGCGCCTTCCGGCACGAGCGCGGGATTCATCACCCGTTGACCACCCCCCGGCAGGATGTGCCGGCGATGCCCCCGCCGACCGCCCCCCGCCCGCCCGGGCCGATGCCCGCGCCCGCCGCCGCGCCGGCGCGCGCGGCGAAGCACCGGGACTTCAAGCCAGCCCTGGCGCGTGCCATGCCGCCGGCCCGGCCGACCCCCGCCCCGGCGCCCGCGCTGCGGCCCGCCGTGGCCCGGCTGCCCGCCCCGGCACCGACACCGGTTGCGATCCGCCCGACGCGGCCGTCGGAGACGCAGGCGGCCGGCCTCCGCCCGTGGGAGGCGCAGGCCAATGCCGCCTTCCGCCAGCGCATCGCGGAAGCCGAGCGCAGCGCCGAGCATGTGCGGGACGGCTACGGGCTGCGCAACGAGCGTTCCGGCGCGCTCGGCCGCTACCAGTTCCTCGCGGTGGCGCTGCGTGACATCGGCTGGATGGACGCCTCGGGCGGCTGGACCGCGGCGGCAGCGGCGCATGGCGTGGCGGACGAGGCCAGCTTCCTCGCAAGCGAGACGGCGCAGGAGGCGGCGATGACCGCCTTCCTCGCACGACAGGAGGTCATCCTGGATCGCATGGGGACGCTGGGCGCCGCCGGCACGACCGTCATGGGGCTGGACGGCCAGCCCATCGCGCTGACCGAGGGCGCGCTTGTGGCGGCCGCGCACCGGCGCGGCGCGGGGATGCTGGCGCGCTACCTGCGCCACCGGAGCGAGACGCCCGAGGCGCCGCTGACACCGGCCGAGCGCAGCGCCTTCGCCAGCATCGAGCACCGGCTGCGCGGCTTCGCCGAGGTGGCCTACACGAGCGAGCGGCCAGGCAACCGGATGATGGCGCGGCGGGGCGCACCCGCGGCGTGAATGGCCCGGATGCCGCCAGCCGCCCGGTCGTCAGCGCAGCGGCGCGTTCGGGACGCCCGTGCCAGGCGCCGCGCCGGACGGCGGTCGCTTCGGTTGCATCCCCGAGGGCGGCGGCTTCTTCCAGACCTGGATCTGCTCCTTCGCCCGCGGGGAGAAGCGCTTGATGACGGTCGCCGTCGCCAGGTAGATCGGGAAATTGTGCTGCCGCGCGGCCGTGGCGCGTCGGGCGAGGTCCATGTCGCCGTCCGAGAAATCGTCGTAGCCCATGCCGAACAGGTCACCGAGCAGGTCACCGACCGCAAGCACGGTGCGCGTTCCCTCCGACACGCCGCGCGCCGCGCTGCCGGGCAGATGCGTATGCCACATCGCCACGGGAACGCCTCCGGCCGGGACATCGGCCGTCGCGTTCTTGTAGTTGAGCGAATCCCAGGTGCCCTTGCGCACCGTCACCGAGAACATCCCGTTCGGGCGCCGGAAGACCAGGCCACCGTATTCGCGGCCCGATCGGTAGCTCGCCTCGTAATAGTAGTTCGCCGCGTACCAGACCGCGCCGAGCTCGGTCTCGGACTCATGGTCGTTGACGCCCCGCCCGTCCATCGCGAAGTCGGCCATTGCACCCTCCGGCACCTTTGCCGAAGGGTGTGTCCCACATTGCGCCTGCCGCGGCGGTGATCGGAATCACGCCGGAACGGGCGTTCAGGCCGTCCGGTCCGCGCCCCCCGAGGCCAGCGCCGCCTGCGCCGCCGCCAGCCGCGCCACCGGCACCCGGTAGGGCGAGCACGAGACGTAGTCGAGCCCGACGCTCTCGCAGAAATGGATCGAGGACGGGTCGCCGCCGTGCTCGCCGCAGATGCCGAGCTTGATGTCGCCCTTCACGCGCCGTCCCTTCTCCGACGCGATGCGCACCAGCGCGCCGACGCCGTCCGGGTCGATCGAGACGAAGGGGTCCTTCGGGAAGATGCCCTTCTCGATGTACAGCGGCAGGAACTTGCCGGCATCGTCGCGCGACAGGCCGAAGACCGTCTGCGTCAGGTCGTTGGTGCCGAAGGAGAAGAAATCCGCGGCCTCGGCGATCGCATCGGCGGTGAGCGCCGCGCGCGGCAGCTCGATCATGGTGCCGACGCTGTAGTCGATGTGATAGCCGGTCTCGGCGAAGACTTCCTGCGCCACGCGGTCGACCAGCGCGCGCGTGATCTCGAGTTCCCGGCGCGTCGCCACCAGCGGGATCATGATCTCGGGGTGGGGCGCCTTGTGCGTTTCCTTGCCGATCTGGCAGGCGGCCTCGAAGATCGCACGGGCCTGCATCTCGTAGATCTCGGGATAGGAGATGCCGAGCCGGCAGCCGCGATGGCCGAGCATCGGGTTCGCTTCGGCCAGGTCCTGTGCGCGGCGGCGCATCTCGTCCACGTTGGCGCCGAGCGAATGCGCCACTTCCGCGATCTCGTGCTCGCTGTGCGGCAGGAATTCGTGCAGCGGCGGGTCGAGCAGCCGGATCGTCACCGGCAACCCCGCCATGATGCGGAACAGGTCGACGAAATCCTGCCGCTGGAAGGGCAGCAGCCGGGCCAGCGCCACGCGGCGCCCCGCCTCTGTCTCGGCCAGGATCATCTGGCGCACGGCGCCGATGCGCTCGGGGTCGAAGAACATGTGCTCGGTGCGGCAGAGCCCGATGCCCTCGGCGCCGAACTTGCGCGCGGTCTCGGCGTCGAGCGGCGTCTCGGCATTGGCGCGGACCTTCATCCTGCGCACCTTGTCGGCCCATTCCATCAGGGTCGCGAAGTCGCCCGACAGCTGGGGCTCGATCATCGCGACGGGGCCGATGAAGACCTCGCCGGTCCCGCCATCGATCGTCAGCACCTCCCCGCCCCGGACCTGCACGCCGCCGGAGGAGAGCACCTGGTTGTTGTAGTCCACGCTGACCGCGCCGCATCCGGCCACGCAGGGCCGCCCCATGCCGCGCGCGACCACCGCGGCGTGGCTGGTCATGCCGCCGCGGGTGGTGAGGATGCCCTTGGCGGCGTGCATGCCGTGGATGTCCTCGGGCGAGGTCTCGATGCGCACGAGGATGACGCTCTCGCCCTTCTGGGCGCGCGCCTCCGCCTCATCGGCACTGAAGACGACGATGCCGGATGCCGCCCCGGGGGAGGCCGGCAGCCCCTTGGCCAGATGCTTGCGCGGCGCCTTGGGGTCGAGCGTCGGGTGCAGCAGCTGGTCGAGCGCGCCGGGGTTCACGCGCTTGACCGCCTCGGTGTGGTCGATCAGCCCTTCCCGCGCCATGTCGACGGCGATCTTGAGACTGGCGGCCGCGGTGCGCTTCCCGTTGCGGGTCTGCAGCATGTACAGCTTGTTCGACTGCACCGTGAACTCGATGTCCTGCATGTCGCGGTAGTGGCGCTCGAGCGTCTCGCGCACCTGCACGAGTTCCGCATAGGCGTTGGGCATGGCGACTTCCATGCTGCGCTCGTTCGGCTTGGCCTTCAGCTGCGCCATGGGCTGCGGCGTGCGGATGCCGGCGACCACGTCCTCGCCCTGCGCGTTGATCAGGTATTCGCCGTAGAAGATGTTCTCGCCCGTGCTCGGGTCGCGGGTGAAGCAGACGCCGGTCGCGCAGTCCTCGCCCATGTTGCCGAAGACCATGGCCTGGACGTTGACCGCCGTGCCCCATTCGGCCGGGATGTCGTGCAGGCGGCGGTAGGTGACGGCGCGCTGGTTCATCCACGACCCGAACACCGCGCCGATCGCGCCCCACAATTGCTGCCAGGGGTCCTGCGGGAAGGGCTTGCCCGTGACCTCGCGCACCATCTCCTTGTAGCCATCGACCACGCGATGCCATTCGGAGGCGGTGAGCTCGGTGTCCTCGAGCTTCCCGGTGTCGAGCTTCTCGTGCTCGATGATCTCCTCGAAGCGGTGATGGTCCACGCCGAGCACGACCGAACCGTACATCTGGATGAAGCGGCGGTAGCTGTCCCACGCGAAGCGGGCGTCGCCGGAGGCCGTCACGAGCCCTTCCACCGTCGCGTCGTTCAGGCCGAGGTTCAGCACCGTGTCCATCATGCCAGGCATCGAGACCCGCGCGCCGGAGCGGACGGAAACGAGCAGCGGCTTGTGGTGGTCGCCGAACTTCGTGCCGACCGCGTCCTCGACGCGGGCGAGGCCCGCCTTCACCTGTGCCTCGAGGTCGGCCGGGTATTCGCGGCCGTTTTCGTAGTAGGCTGTGCAGACCTCGGTCGTGATGGTGAAGCCGGGGGGCACAGGCAGGCCGATCGCGGCCATCTCGGCCAGGTTGGCGCCCTTGCCGCCGAGCAGGTCGCGCATCTCCGCGCTGCCCTCGTTGCGACCGGCTCCGAAACTGTAGACCCACTGCGTCATCGGGCGGCTTCCCCTCAGGCTTCGATCTTGGAGAAATCGGCGACCGCATCCATCGTGGCGCGGAGCCGGGCGAGTAGCTTCAGGCGGTTGCGGCGCAGTTCCGGCGCCGGGTCGTTGACGATGACCTTGTCGAAGAAGGCGTCGACCGGGGCGCGGAGCGTGGCCATCACGTCCATCGCGCGTTCGAAGTCCTCGGCGTCGAGGTCGAGCTCGATGCGGGCGGCGGCGGGTTCGAGGGCGGCGGCGAGCGCCTCCTCCTCCTGCGCCTTCAGCAAATGGTGCTCGTAGCCGGTGTCGTAAGCGTGGCCGTCGCGCTTTTCCTCGATGCGGAGGATGTTGGCGGCGCGCTTGTAGGCGGCGAGCAGGTTCGCGCCGGCGTCGGATTCGACGAAGGCGCGGACGGAATCGGCACGACGGAGCAGGCGGTTGAGGTCGTCGTCGGGGGCGGCGCCGAGGACGGCGGTGACGACGTCGTGGCGCGTGCCCTCGGCACGGAGCTGGACGCGGAGGCGGTCGGTGAGGAAGTCGAGGAGGTCGCGTGCAAGCGCCTCGGCAGACGGAAAGGCGGCCGCAAACTCGGCACGGATCCCGGCAAGCCAGACCTGCGGCTTCATCTGCATAGCGAGTTCGTTGACGTTCCCGCCTTCGCGCTCCCGGCGCTCGAGAGACTTGAGGCGCGCCTGGCCCTCGCCGGATTCGAAAGCGTGCAGACAGTCTGTGGCCACCGCAGCGTGGTGCTTGCCGATGATCCCCTTGAGGCCGATCCGCAACCCATTCTCCCGGACAATCCGGATCACGCCCAACGCGGCCCGCCGCAGCGCGAACGGATCACCGCTCCCCGTCGGCTTCTCCCCCACCGCGAAGAACCCGGCCAGCTGGTCCAACTTGTCCGCCAGCGCGACTGCAATCGCCACCGGCTCCGACGGCACCTCATCCGTCGGCCCCATCGGCCGGTAGTGCGCGGCGATCGCTTCCGCGACCGCAGGCACCTTCCCCTGGCCGAACGCGTAGTACCGCCCCATCACGCCCTGCAATTCGGGAAACTCGCCGACCATGCCCGACGCAAGGTCGGCCTTGGCGAGCCTCGCCGCCTCAGCCGCGTCGTCGGGATCGGCGCCGACCTTCTCCGCGATCAGCCGCGCCAGCCGCTCCAGCCGCGCCACCCGCTGCCCCTGCGTGCCGAGCTTGGCGTGGAACACCACGCTGTCCAGCTTCGGCAGGAAGTCCTCCAGCCGCTGCTTCCGATCCAGGTCCCAGAAGAACCGCGCATCCGAAAGCCGCGCCCGCAGCACGCGCTCGTTGCCGGCGACGATCGCCGCGCCGCCATCCGGCGCGGCGATGTTCGCCACCAGCGCGAAGCGCGCCGCAGCGCCGCCATCCGCGCGCCGCAGCGCGAAGTACCGCTGGTTCACGCGCATCGTCGTGCGCATCACCTCGGCCGGCAGGTCCATGAAGGCGTCGTCGATGCGCCCCAGCAGCGGCACCGGCCATTCGACCAGGCCCGCGACCTCGGCCACCAGCCCCTCGTCGGGCACCACGGACAAGCCTTCCGCCGCCGCCAGTGCCGCGATGCCGTCGCGGATCATCGCCGCGCGCTCGGCCGCATCGAGCACGACGTGCCGCTCGCGCAGCCCGGCCTCGTACGCCGCGAAGCCGCGCACCGCGAAGGCGCCCGGCGCCATGACGCGGTGGCCCTCGGTGAGATCGCCCGACGCCAGCCCGTGCCCGTCATCTTCCCCCGCGCGCAGATCGAAGCGCACCACCGCCCCGTCCAGCACGCAGAGGATGCGCTTGAGCGGCCGCACCCAGGTCATGCCCGACGTCCCGCCCCAGCGCATCGACTTCGGCCAGGGGAAGGCGCGGATGATGGCGGGGACGCGCTCAGCGATCACGTCCCGCGCGTGGACCGTCGTCGGCGGCTTCTCGATTGCCCAGAACGGACCCTCCTGCGTCAGCGCATCGCGCGTCGCGCCGTGCTTGCGCAGGAAGCCGTCGATCGCGGCATCAGGCGCGCCGATACGCGGACCGGGCACTCTGGAGCCAGGCGTCCCGCCGACCAGGACGATGTCCGCGACAAGGCCGATCCGCCGCGGCCCATAGATGAGCCTGGCACGATCGACTGCCGCGCCGGCATAGAAGCCGGCCAGCGCAGTCTCCACCCGGGCAGCGAGCGTATACGCAGCCTCGCGCTGCATGCGCGCCGGGATCTCCTCCGAGAACAGTTCGATCAGCAATTCGGGCACTGGATCGCCGCCTTCACGTCGGTGCGGGCGAAGTTCTCGCCCTTGAACAACAGGGGTTCGTCGCGCGCGACCGCCAGTGCATAGGCGAAGCAGTCGCCGAGGTTGAGCCCCGCGGGATGCCGCCCCTTGCCGTAGCGGCGCCAACCTTCGAGCGCCGCGCGGGCGTGCGTCTCGGTGAAGGGCACCACCTCGGCCTCCAGCGACTCCAGCAGCCGCGCGATGCGCGAGCGCACCGCCTCGCCCGCCCGGGCTTCCGCGACGATGCCGACCTCGACAAGGGTCGGCGCCGCGATGGCGACCGATGGCGCCGCGCCGAGCGCATCGCCGAAGGCGCGCGCCTCGGGCTCGTTCTGCAGTATGGCCAGCACCGCCGAGGTATCGAGGATCATCGCGGCAGGCCGTCCTCGTCATAGAGGTCGCCGTGGTCGCTGGTGCTGCCTGGCGGAAACAGCCGGGCGGCATCCTCGGCGATCGCCATGATCGCCGCGACCTTCCGCTGCCGCGCTTCGTCCCGCCGGGCCTTCTCGCGCAACAGCCGTTCGTGCACCGCCTCGCGCACCGCGCCCGTCGCGGAGGTGCCGAGCAGCACCGCCAGTTCCTTCGCCTCCGCGATCAGCGCATCGTCCTTGATGTTCAGCTGGCCCATGGCGCCCTTATGGTAGAAAGCGCATCAGTTATGGTAGAATGCCGGGCCGCGCGCAAGGTCACGCCACCTCG
The DNA here is from genome assembly GCF_005222755.1 of Roseomonas sp. HF4. Classification (GTDB taxonomy): domain Bacteria; phylum Pseudomonadota; class Alphaproteobacteria; order Acetobacterales; family Acetobacteraceae; genus Neoroseomonas. Next base: position 24,060 of record NZ_STGD01000003.1, on the reverse strand, counting down.
CCGGCCAGCCATGCCTCGCAGCAGCCCTTCGCCAGCGCCCGCACGCGGCCGATATAAGCGGCGCGCTCGGTCACGCTGATCGCGCCCCGCGCATCCAGCAGGTTGAAGCGATGCGACGCCTTGATGCACTGGTCGTAGGCCGGCAGGGCGAGGCGCCGGTCGAGCAGGGCTGCGCATTCGCGCTCCGCATCCTCGAAATGGCGGAACAGCGCGGCGACGTCGGCGTATTCGAAATTGTGCGCGCTGTATTCGCGCTCGGCGCGGAGGAACACCTCCCCATAGGTCACGCCGTCGTCGTTGAAGGCCAGGTCGTAGACGTTCTCCACGCCCTGCACATACATCGCGAGCCGCTCGAGCCCGTAGGTCATCTCGTAGGACGGCAGGTCCACGGCGATGCCGCCGACCTGCTGGAAATAGGTGAACTGGCCGACCTCCATCCCGTCGCACCAGACCTCCCAGCCCAGCCCCCAGGCGCCGAGCGTCGGGCTTTCCCAGTCATCCTCGACAAAGCGGAAATCATGCAGCGCGGGATCGAGGCCGAGCGCGCGATAGCTCGCCAGCAGCAGGTCCTGCGCATCGGCCGGCGAGGGCTTCATGATGACCTGGTACTGGTAGTAGTGCTGCAGGCGGTTTGGGTTCTCCCCGTAGCGCCCGTCCGACGGCCGGCGGGACGGCTGCACATAGGCCGCCTTCCACGGCTTCGGCCCCAGCGCGCGGAGCGTCGTCGCCGGGTGGAAGGTGCCCGCGCCCATCTCCATGTCGTAGGGCTGCAGGATCAGGCAGCCCTGGTCCGACCAGAAGCGGTGAAGGCGGAGGATGATGTCCTGGAAGCTGGGCGGCTTCTGCGGCATGGCGGTTCCGGGGGTGGTGCGGCGGCTCGATGCGCGGCACCTATAGGCGGCAGCCCCCGCCCCGGCAAGGAAACCGCCCCCGATGCACCACGCCGCCGCGCTGATCACCGCCTACCTGGACGCCTTCAACCGCGGCGACCGCGCGGCGATGCTGGCGCTGCTGGCGGATGACGTGGCGCACGACATCAACCAGGGCGGGCGGGAGGTCGGGCGCGACGCCTTCGCTGCCTTCATGGCGCGGATGGACCGCTGCTACCGGGAACGGCTGGCCGACATCGTGGTGATGGCCAGCGCCGACGGCACGCGCGCCGCGGCGGAATTCGTGGTGCATGGGGAATACCTGGCGACCGACGAAGGGCTGCCGGAGGCGCGCGGGCAGCGCTACGTGCTGCCGGCGGGCGCCTTCTTCGCGCTGCGGGACGGACGGATCGCGCGCGTGACCATGCACTACAACCTGCGCGACTGGGTGGCGCAGATCGAAGGTCGAGGGGAGTGAACTCCCCCAGATCCCCCCTCCTTCCTTCCGACTTGGCACCGGCCATCGGCGTCCGATCCCAAATCCCAACGAAGGGAGAGGGGGCGGGGGAGGTTCCCCTCCCCCGCGCTGCGTCATTCACGACCTGACCGAAGCGGCCCTGCTCTCGGCGCTCCGCGCCTGGGTGGAGATCGAGAGCCCGACCAACGACCCGGCCGGCGTGAACCGCGTGGCGGATCATGCGGAGGCGCTGCTGCGGGGCCTCGGCGCAACCATCGAACGCACGCCCGGGCACGACGGCTACGGCGACATCCTGGTGGGTCGCGTGCCGGGCACGGAGGACGGTCCGAGCCTGCTGCTGCTCGGGCACATGGACACGGTGCACCAGCGCGGGAGCTTCGCGTATCGCGCGGACGGGGACCGCGCCTACGGGCCGGGCATCTACGACATGAAGGGCGGCAATGCGATGGCGTTCGCCGCCCTACAGCACCTGCATGCGCGAGGCCGTCGCCCGCGCCTGCCGGTGAGCGTCATGATGATCCCGGACGAGGAGGTCGGCAGCCCCACCTCCCGCGCCGCCATCGAGGCGGAGGCGCTGCGCCACCGCGCCGCGCTGGTGGTCGAGCCCTCGGGCGAAGGGGGGAAGTTCACCGTCGCGCGGCACGGCATCGCGCGCTGGCACCTGCGCACGGTCGGCCGCCCCGCCCATGCCGGCGCCTACCATGCCGAGGGAAGGTCCGCCGTGCGGGAAATGGCGCACCACATCCTGGCGCTCGAGGCGCTGACCGACCATGCACGGAATTTCTACGTCAACATCGGCATCGTGCAGGGCGGCACGCATGAGAACATGGTCCCCGCCGAATGCCGCGCGGTCTGCTACGCGCTGGTGCCGAGGGCGGCGGAGGAGGCGGAACTGCGCACCGCCGTCCACGCCCTGCCGCAGCATGACCCTGATGTCGCGACCGAGGTGACGCCCGGCCTCGGCCGCCCGCCCTTCGTGAAGACCGCGGCGATCCAGGCGCTGTACGACCATGCCGCGGCGCTGGCGGCCGAATGCGGCCTGCCCTCCGCCGGGGAGCGCGTGGCCGGCGGCGGCTCCGACGGCAACTTCACCGGCGCGCTCGGCGTGCCGACGCTGGATGGCCTCGGCGTCATCGGCGGCGGGCCGCATACGCGGGAGGAGTATGTCGAACTGCGCTGCCTGGTGCCGCGCACAAGGCTGCTGGCGCGGCTGTTCGAGACGCTCGGGCCCGGCACCGCGGGGCTATAGGCCGAGCCGCGCCCAGGCCGCACGTTCCTCCACCGCAGCGGCGACCGCCGCCACGCCGTCACGCGCGCCCGGCAGCAGGCTCCAGGGGAAGGGGCGGCGACGCCCGCCGAGGCGGATGATCCGCACCTTCTCCCCGAAGCGGCGCTTCGCCTCCCCTTCCGCATCGCCGAGCGCATCGGAAAGGCCGAGTTCAACAGCCTCCCGCCCCGTCCAGAAGCGGCCGCTGAACAGCGTCGCTTCCGGCGCCTTGAAGCGATCCCCGCGCCGCGCGCGGACCCAGGCCTTGAATTCCTCGTGCAGCTTGCCGAGCAGGTCCTCGAGCCGCGCGACATCCTCCGCGCGTTCCGGCCGGAACGGATCGAGGAAGGATTTTTCGCCCCCCGCCGTGCGCAGTCGGCGCTCGACACCGAGCCGCGCGATCGCTCGGTCGAAACCGAAGCCGCCGCTGATCACGCCGATGGAGCCCAGGATCGAGGCCGGGTCGGCGACGATCTCGTCCGCCGCGCAGGCGATCCAGTAGCCGCCCGAGGCCGCCGCATCCTCGGCGACCGCGATGACCGGCACCTTCTTCTCCTCCGCGAGCCGGCGGATCTTCTGGGCGATCAGGGAGGACTGGACCGGAGAGCCGCCCGGCGAGTTCACCACGAGCATGACGGCCGCCAGGCGCCGCAGCGCGAAGGCGCGGTCGAGCACCGGCCCGATCCCGGCCGCCGAGAGGCCGCCCGAGAAGGGATCGGGCCGCGCGGCGATCAGGCCGGAGAGGCGGATGAGCGCGACGCGCGGCGGGCGATGGAACAGGGAGAATGCCATGGGGCATAGATGCCGACGACGCGCCCCGCATCAAGCCGCCTTGCCAGCGGCGCGCATTGCGGCGCAATGAAGCGACCCCCGACGGAGCCCCGCATGACCGAGAACCGCGTCCTCATCGCCGGCGCCGGCCCGGCCGGTCTGGTCGCCGCCGCCGTGCTGGCCGAGGCGGGCGTCCCCGTCGCCATCGTCGAGCAGGCGCGCGACCTGCCGGACGACCTGCGGGCTTCCACCTTCCACCCGCCGACGCTCGACATGCTGGACCGCTTCGGCGTGACGGGGGCGATGATCGAGCAGGGGCTGGTGTGCCCGACCTGGCAGTTCCGCGACCGGCAGAAGGGTGTGATCGCGACCTTCGACCTCGGCCACCTGAAGGACGACACGAAGCACCCCTACAGGCTGCAATGCGAGCAATGGCGCCTGACGCGCATGCTGCGCGACCGGCTGGCGGACAATCCCGACGTCGCCTTCGTCTACGACGCGCGCGCGGTCGAGGTGGCGCAGGATTCCGACGGCGTGACGCTCACGATCGAGCGCCCAGACGGGTCGCGCGAGCCGCTCGGCGGCCGCTTCCTGGTCGGTGCGGACGGCGCGTCCTCGGCGGTGCGCAAGTCGCTCGGCATCGGGTTCGAGGGAGAGACGATCCCGGAGATCTTCCTCACGCTCTCGACCACCTTCGCCTTCCATGACGCGATCGGGGACCTGACGAACATCGCCTACATCTCCGACCCCGAGGAATGGTTCGTGCTGCTGCGCACCGCATCCCTCTGGCGGGTGCTGTTCCCGACCGACCCGGCCGAGACCGAGGCGCGCATGATGGACCCGGCGCGCATCGAGGAACGGCTGCAGGCGGTGGTGCCAAACCCGGCCGGCTACGAGCTCCGCCACCGCACCGCCTATCGCGTGCATGAGCGTGTGGCCGAGACCTATGCGCAGGGCCGCTGCTTCCTGGCCGGCGATGCCGCGCACATCAACAACCCGCTGGGCGGCATGGGGATGAACGGCGGCGTGCATGATTCCTTCAACCTGGCGGAGAAGCTTGCGCAGGTCTGGCGCGGCGCCGACCCCGCGCTGCTGGAGCGCTACGGCCGGCAGCGCCGGAAGGTCGCGCTCGAGACCGTGCAGGCGACGACAATGCGCAACCGCCAGATCCTGAACCAGCGCGACCCCGAGGTGCGGCGCGCCTATCACGACGATCTGCGCGCCACCGCGGCGGACCCCGCGAAGCACCGCGCCTTCCTGCTGCGCACCTCGATGATCCAGTCGCTGCGCGACCTGGAGCAGGTGGCGTGACGCACCGGTCGGGCCACCCCCAATTCGGCCCGAGGCCCCGCCTCGGGCCGCGAGCGCAAGGCGCGACCGCGCCCAGCCCACCATCGCCCACCAGAGCACCATGGCATGGCGCGAAGGCAAGCCGCGCGGATGCGCGGCGCCCGCCGTCTGAGGGACAAACACAATGAGCGGACACCCCGAGGCCGACATCTACCACCGCCAGGGCATGGGCAACCGTGCAGGGCTCGGCCAGGCGCCGGCGCTCGTCATCGTCGATTTCGTGGTCGGCTTCGCCGATCCCGACCACTTCGGCGGCGGCAACATCGGCCCCGCGATCGGGCAGACCGTCGGCATGCTCGCCTTCGCGCGCCGGCATGGCTGGCCGGTCGCCCATACCCGCGTCGTCTATGCGGATGACGGGTCCGATGCCGGCGTCTTCACGCTGAAGGCGCCGAGCCTGCGGAAACTGACCGAGACGAGCCCGCTGTCGCAGATCGTGCCCGAGCTCGCACCCCGGCCAGGCGAGCTGGTCGTCCGCAAGCAGGGGGCTTCGGCCTTCTTCGACACCAACCTCGCCGGCTGGCTCGCGTTCCGCCGCGTGGACACGGTGCTGGTCGCGGGCTGCACCACCTCGGGCTGCGTGCGCGCGACCGTGGTGGACGCGATGCAGAACAACTTCCGCACCATCTGCCTGACCGATTGCGTGGGCGACCGCGCGATCGGCCCGCATGAGGCGAACCTGTTCGACATGGGCCAGAAATACGCCGACCTGATGACGCGCGCCGACCTCGAGACCGCCTGGAGCGAACCGCGATGAGCCTGCCCGAGATCCGCGAGCCCGACGCCCCGCCCGCGGTCGCCGCCATCTATGCCGGCCTGCGCGAGGGGGTCGGCGTCGGCCAGGTGAACCTGATCTGGCGCCACGCCGCGGCGCTGCCCGACATGCTCGACTGGCTCTGGGCGCAGGCGGCACCGGCGCTGGCCTCGGGCGCCGCGGCCGGCGCGCGGGACCGAATCGCGGCGGCGGTCGAGATGCCACCGGTCGCGGGCCTCGCCGCGCCGCCCGAGGTTGCCGCGCTGGTCGAAACCTACAACCGCGGCAACCTGACCAACCTCGCGCTGCTGACGGCGATCCGGCTGCGCGCGGCGGGCCTGGCGCCCGGCGCGGCCGGCGCCCCGGCTGCGGTCGGCGCGCCGCTGCCCGCGCCGCCACCCCTGCCCCGCCTGACGGACCTCACGCCGGAGGCCGCGGCGGCCGCGCGCGGGCTGGCCGCGCGGCACGGCCTCTCGGATCCGGCGGTCATTCCGAGCCTCTACCTCCACCTCGCGCATTGGCCGGCGGTGCTCGCCGCGCTGCCGGCGGCGCTGGCGCCGCTGTTCGAGGACGGCGCGCTGGTCGTGGCGCGCGACGCCGCGGTGGCGGCGGCCGAGGCCGAGGCACCCGCGCTCATCGCCGCCCTCGGCCCGGCGGGCGCGGCACCGGAGGGGTGCGGCGCCTTCCTCGCGCGGCTGGCCATGTTCACGCGGGAGGTGATCCCGGGGATGGTCCCGGTGGGGCTGGCGCTGCGCCGCGGCCTGGGCGGCTGAGCGCCGCTACCCCCGCCGCGCGCCCGTCGTGCGGATGATGGCGCCGATCCGCTCGCTCTCGCTCGACATGAAGCGGGCGAAGTCGGCGCGGCGCATCACCTCCGGCACCGCGCCGCCGGCGGCGATGCGCGCGCGGAGCTCCTCGTCCTGCATCGTCGCTGTCAGCGCCTCGTCGAGCTTGGCAAGGATCGGTTCCGGCACTCCGGCGGGTGTCGCCAGGCCGAACCAGCCCGTGGTCGTCACGTCCACGCCCTGTTCGCGCATCGTCGGCAGGTCGGGGAAGGCGGCGACGCGCGCCGGGCCGCTGACCGCGATCGGGCGCATCCGCCCCGCCTGCACCATGCCCGTGACGGCCGAGATCGACTGGAACAGCACGTCGAGCCGCCCCTCGATCAGGTCGGTGTTCATCTGGCCTGCCTGGTTGTAGGGCGCGTGGATGATCTCGATGCCCGTGATCTGGCCGAACTGGGCGGCGGCCAGGTGCTGGGAGGATCCGATGCCGACCGAACCGAAGTTGATCGGCCGCCCGAGCCCCTTGGCCCAGGCGACGAAGCCCTGGAGGTCGCGCGGCGGGTTCTGCGGCGGGATGACCACGATGTTCGGCACGCGCGCGATCAGGCCGACGGCGGCGAAGTCCTTCTCGGCGTCGAAGGGCATGTTGTCGTGCAGCCACTTGTTCGCGGCGTGGGAGGCGATCGAGGCGAGCCCGACCGTGTAGCCATCCGGCGCGCTGCGCGCGAGCGCGGTCATCCCGATGTTGGTTCCCGCCCCCGGCCGGTTCTCGATCACGACGGTGGTGCCGAGGCGCGGCCCCATGCGGTCGCCGATGAAGCGGGAGATCACGTCCCCCGCGCCGCCCGCCGGGCCCGGATTGATCCAGCGGATCGGACGGTCGGGCCAGGCGGCCTGGGCCCGCGCCGCGGCAGGCAGCGCCAGCACGGGGGCTGCGGCCAGCAGGGCGCGGCGATGGAAACCCGTCATGGTTCTCGTTCTCCGGCGTGAAGCGACGCGACTGTCCCTTGCCCCCGGGGCGAAGGCAAGGGCTGGCGCCGTGCGGCGCCTGTGGCAGGCTGGCGCGCCACGACGGCGACAGGAGGCAGGGCGATGGGCAGGGACATTCTGGGCTGGCGGCGCCTGTTCGGCGTGATGGGCCCTTCCACGAACACGGTCGTGCAGCCCGATTTCGACATGATGCGGCCGGCCGGCGTGACCAACCACTATTCGCGCATCTTCACGCCGAACGCGGATGCCGTCTCGAACGAGACCTTCCGCAAGGGGGCGGAACTGATCGGCGCCAATACGCTCGACGCCGTGCGCAGCGTCATGACCTGCAGCCCGGACTACCTGGTCATGGGCATGTCGGCCGTGACGTTCTTCGACGGCGCCAAGGGCGCCGACCGCTTCATCGCGCAGGTCAAGGATGTCTCGGGCCTCGACATCTCGGTCGGCTCGCATGCCTGCACGGCGGCGCTGAACGCCCATGGCGGCGTGAAGCGGCTGGCCGTGCTCTCGCCCTACTGGCCGGCCATGAACACCGAGGTCGCGCGCTACTTCGGCGACATGGGCTTCCGCGTGGTGCGCGACATCGCGCTGCAGGCACGCTCCTGGACCGGCATCGCGCAGATCACGCCGAAGCAGTGCGTGGAGGCGATCAAGCGGCTGGACGGGGACGACGTGGACGCGATCGTGCAGGTCGGCACGAACCTCTCGATGGTGAAGCTGGCCGCGATGGCCGAGATGTGGCTCGGCAAGCCCGTCATCGCCATCAACACCGCGACCTACTGGCATGCGCTGCGCGCCAACGGGATCATGGACAAGGTCGAGGGCTGCGGCCGGCTGCTCGAGGAATTCTGATGGCGGGCGAGGACGCCGCCATCCGGGACCTGCTGCTGGCCACGCGGCGGATCGCCGTGGTCGGCGCCTCCGACCGGCCGGACCGTCCGAGCCACGGCGTGTTCCGCTTCCTGCTCGACCGCGGCTACGAGGCCGTGCCGGTCAACCCGGCGCTGGCCGGGCGGCCGGTGCACGGCGTCCCGGCCGTGGCAAGCCTCGAGGAGGCCGCGCCGCTCGACCTGGTGGATGTCTTCCGCCGCAGCGCCGAGGCCGGCGCGGTGGTGGACGAGGCGATCCGCCTCGGTGCGGGGGCGGTCTGGCTCCAGCTCGGCGTCGTGGACGAGGCCGCGGCGGCGCGGGCGCGCGCGGCCGGCCTGATGGTCGTTATGGACCGTTGCCCGGCCATCGAGTGGCGTCGGCTCGGCCTGCCGCCCCGGATTGCGACCGGCGGGTAACAGCGCCGCGGGCCGGCTTGAAACCGCTCCAGCCCCGGACCATCTCGCGCGCCGTCGGGAGAGCGGGCCGGAGTAGCCAGGCGGCGCCCCCGGCCATGTCGGGAGAGGATGAGAGACGATGACAGACGAGGAACGGCGGATCATCACCGCCTTCGTGGAGCGGATCAGCGGCGCGGCGCCGATTCAGGGCGCGCCGAGCGGCCCCTGGGGCGCCACGGGCGCGGCGCAGGTGCCGAACCTGCCGCCGCTGGACCCCGAGGCGGACCGGCTGATCGCCGAGTTGTTCGCCCGCCACCCCGAGGCGCGCTACCGCATCACCCAGACGGCCTTCGCGACCGAGGCCGCGCTGATCGAGGCGAGCAACCGCATCCAGCAGCTGGAATGGGAGGTCGAGGCCGCCCAGCGCCAGGGCCAGGCGCAGGCGGCGCAGGCCGGCGGCGGCGGCATGTTCGGCGGGCTGTTCGGCGGCCGTTCGAACGCGCAGATGCCGCCGCCCATGCCGCCCCGCCCGCGGCCGCAATACCCGGCCGGCTACAACCCGCAGGCGATGGCGCAGCAGGGCCGCGGCGGCATGGGCTTCCTCGGCACGGCGGCGGCAGCAGCGGCCGGCGTGGTCGGCGGCATGATGCTGGGCAACCTGCTGATGTCGGCCATGGGCGGCGGCGCCGCGGCGGCCGCGACGCCGGCAGCGGATGCGACGCCGGTCGCCGACCAGGGCGGCTACGATGCCGCGCCGGCCGAGCAGGATGCCTGGGCCGCGGCCGATGACGGCGGTGACTGGGGCGGCGACGAGGAGATCTGATCCGGCCCGCCGGATCGGCAACGGGGCCGGGGCCTTTGGGGTTCCGGCCCTTTTCATTTGCACCCCTCATTGACGCGGGCGTGGGCATGATGGTTCCTCATGCCATGCGCGTCCCCGACCTCGATCTCGACCTGCTGCGCGGCTTCGTCACTGTGGCCGAGCGCGGCGGCTTCACCGCGGCAGGCGTCGCGCTCGGCCTGACGCAGTCGGCGATCAGCCTGAAGGTGAAGCGGCTCGAGGAGATCCTGGGCCGCCGCGTGCTCGACCGCGGCGGCCGCGGTGTCAGCCTGACGCGGGAGGGCGAGACGCTGCTCGCCTACGCAAGGCGCATCCTGGCGCTGAACGACGAGGCGGTGCGCCGGATGGTGGCGCCGCCGGTCGCGGGGCGGCTTCGCCTCGGCATCGCGGACCATTTCATCCCGCGCAACCTGGCCCCGGTGCTGGCGCGCTTCGCGCAGACCTATCCCGAGGTGCGGCTGGAGGTGGAGGTCGGGCGCAGCCACGACCTCCGCGCGGCCATGGCCGACGGCGCGCTCGACCTCGTGCTCGGCAAGCGGCGGGACGGGGAGACGGAAGGCCGCCCGGTCTTCACCGAGACCATCGTCTGGGTCGCCGCCCCCGGCTGGGCGCCGCCGGAGGACCGGCCGCTGCCCGTCGCGATGCTGCCGCAGGGCTGCATGTTCCGCGACCGCGCGCTGGCGGCGCTGGCGCGGGCGGGGATCGCCTTCGAGGTGCTCTACACCTCGGCCTCGCTGCTCGGCGTCGCGGCCGCGGCGCAGGCGGGCTTCGCGGCGACGGTGCTGGGCCGGACCGGCCTGCCGCAGGGCCTCGCGGAGCTGCCGGGCCTGCCGGCCTGCGGCACGGCCGAGATGTGCCTCTTTGGCGATGCCGAGGGCCGCAGCGCGCTGGTCGAGCCGCTTGTCGGCTTCATCCGGGAGAGCCTGGAGGCGCCGCCGGGCTGAGGGCCCGGAGCCGGACGTCGGGATGCGCCTGAACGCGCAGTCTCGAACGGTCTCTCATACCAGGCGCACGAAGGTCCGACTTACGGCCCGAAGGGCCGAGGCCGCGACTGCGGCCCGCCCGGCGTCAGAGGGGCACGAAGGTGAAGCCGTCCTGCGCCCGACATCAGGTCGCCGCCGGCCAGGTGGCGGGCAGGCCGTCGGGCGGCGTGTCGGCCAGCAGCACCTCGGCCAGGAAGCGCCCGAGCAGCCTCCGCGCCAGCAGGGTGCCGAACAACCCGTGCGGCCCCTGCACCGCGACCGTCAGCGCGCGCGCCCCCGGCAGGCCAGCCGCGAGCAGCCGTCCGCGCACCGCATCCCGCAGGTCGCCGATGCCGTGCGCCGCCACCAGCACCTCCGGCCCCGGCGGCGTCCGGGCCAGGGCGGCGTCGAGCGCGCCCCTGTCGACCTCGTCGGGCAGCCGCAGCTTCAGCGCCGCCGGGTGCGCGCCATCCACGCTGACCGCCCGGCGCGCCCGGACCAGCCGCCCGAGATACAGCGCCGCCGCGCCGCCAGCGCTGGTGCCGATGCAGCGGATGCCGCCCGGATGCCGCCCGCCCGGCAGGTCGGCCGCCAGCCGCGCCGCCAGCGCCGGCAGGTCGGCGGCATAGCCCGGCACGCCGGCGAGGAAGGCGGCACGCCCCGGGTCACGCAGGATCACGACATCGCATGACGCCGCCGGAAGCGCCTGCAGAAAGGCCGGCGCCGGCACGTTCATCCGCATCGCGATGCCGGTGAAGGCGACGACGAGGCAGCGCGGCGAGCCCTCGCCCTCGCCTTCGTAGAAGGTCGCGTTGTCGGACAGGTCGCGGCGACGGAACGCCTGCGCCCCGCCGCCCGCCAGCATCAGCATGCCGCGCAGCTTCCCGAGCCAGGCGGCGGCCTGCGGCGGCAGGCCGGCGGGTTCGAGCGCCTCGACCTCGGCGGGCGAGAGGAGGTTCTCGGCGTCGATCTGGACGCGGTAGAAATCCGCCGCCGTCCGGCAGGCGGCGAAGCGGTCGGGAAGCGTCGTCACGTGGGGCGCGCCCGGACGGCAATGGCGGCAGGGCTGCGCGGACCGCCGGGGCCGGCCGCCGCGGCGCAGCGCGGGTCCCGGCGCGCGCAGCCGGCGGCGCGCCGCGCCAGGCGCGACAGCCACGAGGGCGCCGCAGCGGTCATTCGCGGCGTGCGAGATGCGCCGCCAGCGCGTCGACGCCCGGATGGTCCAGCAGCGCCGCCTCGCCGATCTCGATGCCGTGCTCGAGCTGCATCCAAATGCAGAATTCCATGCGCGCGAGGGAATCGTAGCCCAGTTCCTCGAAGCCGCACTCCGCCGACGGGTCCGCGAGCCGCGCAAGCAGCGCGGGGTCGGAGACCGACACGACCGGATTCTGACGCACACCCTCGGCGATGATGGCGCGCAGCGCCGCCCTGTCCCGCATCATTCACCCTCCGTCCGCAGCAGCGCCACGAGGTCGCGCCGCACCACCTTGCCCGACGCGTTGCGCGGCAGCGCGGCCAGCACCACCACCTTGCGCGGCGCCCGCAGGCCAAGCCGCGCCCGGCAATGGGCGAGCAGCGCCGCAGCATCGAAGCCGTCGCCGGCCACCACCGCCAGCACGGGAATGTCGCCCAGCGCGCCGGAGGGCACCGCGAAGGCGGCGCAGTCGCGCAGTTCGGGGAAGCCCTCGGCCGCCGCCTCGATTTCCGCGGGGAAGATCTTGATGATGCCGAGCGTCATGCGGTCGTCCGCGCGGCCCGCGACCAGAAGCTCGCCGCCCGGCAGCACGCGCCCGACATCGCCCGGGCGGAACCAGCCGTCATCGAAGAAGCGGGCATCGGCCTCGGGGTCGTCGACGTAGCCGCGCACGGCGCCTGCCGAACGGAAGCGGAGCAGCCCTTCCTCGCCGGGCGGCAGGGGTTGGCCATCCTCGCCGGTCACCTCGGCCTCGACGCCGGGCAGGACCTGTCCGGCCGAATCCGGGTGGCGCCCGTGGTCGTCGGGGCCGGCGATACTGACGAGGCCGACCTCGGTGGTGCCGTAGATGACGTGCAGCGCGCAGCCGAGTCTCGCCTGCGCCTGCAGCCGCACCGCCTGCGGCACGCGCGTGCCGGTGGTCAGGATGCGGGTGCCGGGGGGCCAGGCCGCGCCGTCCAGCCCGTCGGGCAGCGCGGCCAGCGCCGGCGGCGCCAGATGGAGGCGCTGCACCCCGAAGCGCGCGACAAGGCGCGCGAGGTCGCGCGCCGGCAGCGTGCCGGTCAGAACTTCGGTCCCGCCGGTCAGCAGGCTGCGGACGGTGAGGCGCCGGCTGTGATGGCCGTCGAAGCTCGGCGCATGGAGGAATACCCGGCCGAAGCCCGCCAGCATGTCGGCCTTGTGGGTCACCACCGGCTCCTCGGCCAGCATCAGCTTGGGTCGCCCCGTGGTGCCCGAGGTCGAGAAGACCATGGTGCCGCGCCCGACCGGCGGGGCGTGGGCGGCGTCGCGCCCGGCGGCGGCGGCGTCGAAATCCGGACGCAGCAGCGCCGCGCCGCCGCGGGCCTCCGCCGCCGCCTCCCCCACCACGGCGACAAGGCCGAGCCGGCGCGCCAGCGCATCGCGCAGCGGCGCGGGGTCGGAGGGCGGCAGGCTGACCTGGCGGCAGCCGAGGCGCATCAGCGCGAGCGAGACGACGATGTGCCCGACCACGTCGCCGACCGTGATGCCGACCGCGTCGCCCGGCGCGATCCCGCCCCGCGCGAGCTGCCCCGCCATGCCGTGCACCTGGCGCAGCAACGCGCCATAGGCGATGGGCGTGCCGTCCCGCAGCAGCGCCGGGTTGTCGGGGATGCGGCGCGCGACCGCCTCGATCCGCGTGAGGACAGGCGCGGCTTCGGTCATCTGCTCTGCCGCATCAGGACGCCCGGGCCTCATTGCCCTCGATCCAGGCCATGAGGCGCTTCAGCCCTTCCTCCATGCCGACCTCGGGCTTCCAGCCGATGGCGCGCGCCGCTTCCTCGTGCGCGATGCGGAAGGCGCCGCCCGATGTGAGCCGCACCTTGCCCGGCGTGTCGCCGACGAATTCGGGCTCGATGTCCGACCCGGCGAGGCGCGTGACCATCCGCACGAGGTCCAGCGTCGTGACCGGCTTGGGGCCCGAGGTGTTGACCGCGACATCCGTCGCGTCGGCCTCGAAGGCCATGCGGTTGGCGCGGGCGAGGTCGCCCACGTAGACGAAGTGCTTCGTCTCGGACCCGTCGCCGAAGACCTGCGGGCGCTCGCCGCGCTTCACCTTGTCCCAGGTCTCGATGATGTAGAGCGCGTTCGCCGCGCGGTAGTGCTGGCGTTCGCCGTACACGGTCGAGTAGCGCAACACGACGTAGTCGAGCCCGAAGCGGCGCTTGTAGTCGCGGCACAGTTGCTCGCCGATGATCTTGGTGGCGCCGTAGAGGATCGCCGCCGGCGGCGCGCCCACCGAGTGGAAGGGCGTGGCCTCGACCAGGTCCCCCTTCACCCCCGGCCCGTAGCCGTAGACCGCGTTGGAGGAGGCAAAGACGACCTTCTTCACGCCGTTCGCGCGCGCCGCCTCCAGCGCGTTCTGCACGCCGCGGATGTTGACGTCGAGGCCGCCCCAGGGGTCGCGGTCCATGTTCAGCGTCATGTAGGCGGCAAGCAGCAGCGCGCCCTGGCAGCCTTCCATGGCGCGCAGCAGGTCCGGCAGGCGCATGACGTCGCCGCGCACCAGCCGGAGCCGCGGGTTGTCGGCCAGATGCGCGACGGCGGCCTCGGAGCCCATCGAGAAATTGTCGAACAGCACGACCTCGGCGGCGCCGGCGTCGAGCAGCTCGGCCGCGGTGGCGGAGCCGACCAGGCTCGCGCCGCCCACGATGATGAAGCGATGGCCGGCGACCGGCACGGCGGCAGTCATGCGGTGTGCATCCATTGGTTCCTTGGTTTCCCCGGGCGGGATCATCGCGCGGCGCGGCGCCCGCCGCCAGGGGAGGCGGGCGGCTACCCGCGCTGCAGGATCCCGGGGTTGACCATCATGGCCGGGTCCGGCCTTCCGTCCAGTGCATCGAGCAGGTTGCGCGCCGCCGCGACCGCCATGCGGGACAGCCCTTCCTCCGTGCTCGCCGCCGAATGCGGGCTGACCACGACATTGGGCAGCGACAGCAGCGGGTTGCCGGGCTCGGCGGGCTCGGTTTCCAGCACGTCGGTCCCGAAGCCCATCAGGCGGCCCGAGCGCAGCGCCGCCGCCACCGCCGCCTGCTGCGCGACCGGCCCGCGCGCGGTGTTGACAAGGATGGCGCCCGGCCGGAGCGCCGCCAGCGCGGCCTCGTCCATCAGGTGGTGCGTGTGCGGCGTGAGCGGGCAATGGAGGGTCACGACATCGGATCGCGCCAGGGCGGCGTGCAGGTCGCGGGCGGGTTCGTGCCCGTCGGCGGCGATGCGGGCGGGATGGTAGAGCGGGTCGTGCACCAGCACGCGCATGTGGAAGGCGCGGCAATATTGCGCGACGCGCGCGCCGATCCGCCCGTAGCCCACGACCAGCACCGTTCGCCCGGCCAGGTCCACCATGCGCGGGCCGTCCTCCGGCCACCAGCCGCCGGCCTTCACATGCGCATCGGCATCGACCGCGCGGCGCGCGACCGCCAGCATCAGCATCATGGCGTGCTCGGCGACCGACAGGTCGTTGGTGCCGTTCACCACCATCACGGGAATGCCGCGTTCGGAGCAGGCCGGGATATCGATGGTGTCGAAGCCGACGCCGACGCGCGAGACCGCGCGCAGCCGGGGCGCGGCGGCGAGCGCGGCGTGGTCCACGCGCTCGAGCCAGGCGATCAGGCCATCCGCATCGGCCAGCGCGGCGTGCAGGGCATCGGCGGCCGGGTCGAACAACTCGGTGATGTCGAGGTCGCCGCGCGCCGCCAGCACCGCCGCGCCGGCGGGGTGCAGCGGGCGGCCGAGGATGATCCTGTGCGGCATGGTCTGGCCTTTCCGGTTGGGGCGCGCAGCATCGCGCGACGGCGCGTAGGTGCAAGGGCGCTACGGCGCGGGGGCGCAAGGGCGCGACGGTGCGTGGGCGCAAGGGCGCGGGGGGCCGATCCGCGCTTGCGGGGCCGGGCAGGCGCCGTTTATGGTGCGGGAGCGATGAACCCGCGCGCCATCCTTGCCGGCCTGACCCTGGGGCGTCCCGCCCCCGCGGCCGCGCGCGCGCCGATTGGCCTGCTCCTCCTTCGACTTACCCGCCCCTGGGCGTGACGCCCGGCTGACAGCAGCCGGTGCTCGCTCAGGGGAACCTGGGGTCGAACGCGCATATCCACATCATCGCCACACAGGAAACGCCTGACATGGCCATCACCCATCCTTCCTTCGGCACCCTGGCCGACGACCGCATCATCATCTTCGACACGACGCTGCGCGACGGCGAGCAGTCGCCGGGCTTCTCGATGAACCTCGAGGAGAAGCTGCGCATGGCCGAGGCGCTGTGGGACCTCGGCATCGACGTGATGGAGGCGGGCTTCCCCATCGCCTCCCCCGGCGACTTCGAGAGCGTGCTGTCCATCGCCCAGCATTTCGCCAAGGACGGCCCCGTGGTCTGCGGCCTGTCGCGCACCGCGCCGGCCGACATCCTGCGCGCGGCGGAAGCGGTGAAGCCGGCGGCGCGCAAGCGCATCCACACCTTCGTCTCGACCAGCCCGCTGCACATGCGGGTCAAGCTGCGGCTCGAGCCCGAGCAGGTGCTGGACCTGGTCACCACCTCCGTCACGCTGGCCCGCCAACACACCGACGACGTCGAATGGTCGGCCGAGGACGGCACGCGCACCGATCCCGACTTCCTCTGCCGATGCGTGGAAGCCGCGATCAAGGCGGGTGCCACCACCATCAACATCCCGGACACGGTCGGCTACGCCCTGCCCGAGGACATGCACCGCATCTTCACCATGGTGCGGGACCGCGTGCCCGGCGCGGACCGCATCATCCTGTCGGCGCACAACCACAACGACCTCGGCCTCGCGGTGGCGAACACGCTGGCCGCGATCCGCGCCGGCGCGCGGCAGGTGGAGAGCACCATCAACGGCATCGGCGAACGCGCGGGCAATGCCAGCCTCGAGGAAGTGGTCATGGCGCTGCGCACGCGCCACGACGCCATCCCGACGAAGAACAACATCGTCTCCGAGCGGATCCTCAAGACGTCCAAGCTGCTGTCCACCATCACCGGCTTCGACGTGCAGCCGAACAAGGCGATCGTCGGCCGCAACGCCTTCGCCCATGAATCCGGCATCCACCAGGACGGCGTGCTGAAGGACAAGTCGACCTACGAGATCATGACGCCCGAGAGCGTCGGCTGGTCGAACACCTCGCTCGTGATGGGCAAGCATTCGGGCCGCGCGGCGTTCCGCGACAAGCTCAAGGGCCTGGGCTACGAGATCGGCGACAACCAGCTGAACGACGCCTTCCGGCGCTTCAAGGACCTGGCCGACCGCAAGAAGGTCGTCTACGACGAGGACATCGTGGCGCTGGTGGACGACGAGGTGGTGCGCGGCCACGACCGCATCCGCCTGACCGCGCTCACGGTCGCGACCGGCATGGCGACGAAGCCCACCGCCTCCATCACGCTCGAGATCGACGGCGTCGCGAAGGACGGCGTGGCCGCCGGGGACGGCGCGGTGGATGCCACCTTCAACGCGCTCCGCAACGCCTTCCCGCACGAGGTCGACCTCAAGCTCTATGCCGTGCAGTCGGTCACCGGCGGCACCGACGCCCAGGCGCGCGTGACCGTGCGGCTGGAGGAGGGAGGCAAGCTGGTGGACGGCCAGGGCTCGGACACCGACACCATCGTGGCCTCGGCGCGCGCCTATGTGCACGCCCTCAACAAGCTGCTGGTCAAGCGCGCCAGGACCGAGCCGCCGGCCGTGCTGCGCGCCTGAGCGCCCGGCCGCCCCGGGGCTCGCGCCCCGGGGGTTCGGGAATCCGGCTTGAGAGTCCGGCCCCGGGGGGGTAAACGCCCCCGTCCTCTCTCACGCTCCAGCAGTCGCGACGGAGGCCCCGGCCTCCCTTCGCGGGCGGGGCGTCCCCGTCGGAAGGTCCGGTACCCATGTTCTCACGCCTGTTCGGCTTCCTGTCCGCCGACATGGCCATCGACCTCGGCACCGCGAATACCCTTGTCTATGTGAAGGGCCGGGGCATCGTCCTGAACGAGCCGAGCGTCGTCGCCATCTCAGACCTGCGCGGCCGCAAGCAGGTGCTGGCGGTCGGCGAGGAGGCGAAGCTGATGCTCGGCCGCACGCCGGGGAACATCGCCGCCATCCGGCCGCTGCGCGACGGGGTCATCGCCGATTTCGAAGTCGCGGAGGAAATGATCAAGCATTTCATCCGCAAGGTGCATAACCGGCGCTCCTTCGCCTCCCCCATGATCATCGTCTGCGTGCCCTCGGGCAGCACGGCGGTGGAACGCCGTGCCATCCAGGAAAGCGCGGAATCCGCCGGCGCCCGGCGCGTGCTGCTGATCGAGGAGCCCATGGCGGCCGCGATCGGCGCCGGCCTGCCGGTGACCGAGCCTTCGGGGTCGATGATCGTGGACATCGGCGGCGGCACGACCGAGGTGGCGGTCATCAGCCTCGGCGGCATCGTCTACGCCCGCAGCGTGCGCGTGGGCGGCGACAAGCTCGATGAGGCAATCATCAGCTACATCCGCCGCCAGTTCAACCTGCTGATCGGCGAGAGCACGGCCGAGCGCATCAAGATCGAGATCGGCGCAGCCGCCCCCCCCGAGGACGGGGAGGAAGGCCCGCTGGCCGAGGTCAAGGGCCGCGACCTGATGAACGGCGTGCCGCGCGAGGTGGTCGTCAGCCAGCGCCAGGTGGCCGAGTCGCTGGCCGAGCCGGTCTCCCAGATCGTCGAGGCGGTGAAGGTCGCGCTCGAGAACACGCCGCCCGAACTCGCCGCCGACATCGTGGACAAGGGCATCGTGCTGACCGGCGGCGGCGCCCTGCTGAACCGGCTCGACCAGGTGCTGCGGGATGCCACGGGCCTGCCCGTGGTGGTGGCCGAGGAAGCGCTGTCCTGCGTGGCGCTCGGCACCGGCCGGGCGCTCGAGGACATCAAGCGGCTTCGCCACGTCCTGAGTTCGATGTATTGATGGGTCCACCGGCCTTGCGGCCGGCCAGGGGCTGCATCGGGTCTGGCAGGAGGGTGACGCAAGCGTGATCCGGCTGAGCATTCCGCTCCGTCAGGCGCTCGCGCGGCTCGCCCTGCCGCTGATGATCGCCGCCGCCTTCGGCGTCATGCTGCTGGGCAAGGCCGACGCCCTTCTGGCCGAGCGGCTGCGCGCGCAGTTGGCCGATGCGCTCGCCCCCATCTACGCCGCGCTGGCCGAGCCCATGAGCGCCGTGCGCGGCGCGGTCGAGGAAGTGCGCGCGCTCACCACGCTGCGCGAGGAGAACGCGCTGCTCCGCCAGGAGAACGAGCGCCTGCGCCGCTGGCACGCAACCGCCCTCGCGCTCGAATCCGAGAACGACATGCTGCGCCGGCAGCTCAATTTCCTGCCCGAGGCGGCGCCCGCCTTCGTCACCGCCCGCGTCGTCGCCGATGGCGGCGGCACCTATGCGCGCGCGGTGCTGCTGGCCGCCGGGCCGCAGCACGGCATCCGCAAGGGCCAGGTGGCGCTGGACGAACGCGGCTTCGTCGGCCGCGTCACCGAGGTCGGCACGCGCTCGGCCCGCGTGCTGCTCGCGACCGACATGAACAGCCGCATCCCCGTGACGCTGGAAGGCAGCCGGGCCCGCGCCATCATGGCCGGCAGCAACGGCGCCCGGCCGCGCCTCGCCCATTGGCCCGAGGGCGTCATCCCGGTCGAGGGCGAGCGGGTCGTGACCAATGCTGAGGCGGGCGCCTTTCCGGCCGGGCTGCCGGTCGGCGTGGTGCGCGTCTCCGCCCAGGGCGTGCCGGAGGTTGAGCTGTTCGCACGGCTCGACCGGCTCGATTCCGTACGGCTCTTCGACTACGGGCTGCGCGGGATCCTGCCGCCGGAATCCGTGGCGCGCCCGGAACCCCGCCAGGGCCGGCGCTAGGGGCCGCGCCGGATGGCGAACGCCCCTTTCCGCCGGCCAGAGGGCCGGCCCGCGCCCGCCCCCGGGCTGCTCCGCCGGATCGACGATTTCGCACGGCTTGCCTTCCCCGGCGTATCGACTGCCGTGCTGCTGGTGCTGGCCGCGGCGCCGGTCAGCCTGCCCTCCCCGGTCTTCGCGGTGGCGCTGCCCTGCGTCGCCTTCTGGACCGTCTTCCGCCCCGCCGCCATGGCGCCGCCCGTGACCTTCGCGCTCGGCCTGCTGCTCGACCTGCTGACGCTGGCGCCGCTCGGCGCCGGGGTGCTGGTGCTGCTCGTGGTGCATGGCCTGGCGCTGCGCTTCCGGCGCTTCCTCGCGCGGCAGTCCTTCCTGGCGGTCTGGCTCGCCTTCTGCCTGGCGGCGGCCGGCGCGGCAGGGCTCCATTGGGCGATGCAGGCGCTGCTGGCGCTGAGCCTTCCTCCCCTGGCGCCGGCCATGCACGCGGCACTGCTCTCGGCCGGGCTCTACCCCGCCGTCGCGTTGGTGCTGACCCGCCTGCACGAGGCCATGCGCCATGCGGAGGGCGCGCCATGAGCTGGCGCCCCCGCGCCAGCGCCGGCCTGCTCGGCGGCGAGCGCAGCGTGCGGAAGGAGGAGGAGCGCCGTCGCGGCAGCTTCACCCGCCGCGCCGCGGTGCTGGGCGCGGTGCAGCTCGGCGCCTTCGGCTTCCTCGGCTCCCGCCTCTATCGCCTGCAGATCGAGGAAGGCACGCGCTACGCGACGCTCGCCGAGGAGAACCGCGTCTCCGCCCGCCTCTTCGCGCCGCCACGCGGGCGCATCCTCGACCGATCGGGCAAGGTGGTGGCGGGCAACCGGCTGAACTGGCGCGCCCTGCTGGTGGCCGAGCAGACGGCCGATGCGCGCGCGACGATCGAGACCTTCTCCAAGATCGTGCCGCTCGGCGACCACGAGAAGACGCGGATCGAGCGCGACATCCGCCGCAACCGGCGCTTCGTGCCCGTCGTGCTGCGCGAATTCCTGACCTGGGAGGAGATGGCCGCGATCGAGGTGAACGCGCCGGACCTGCCCGGCATCTCAGTCGACATGGGCACCACCCGCATCTACCCCGAGACCGAGCACCTGGCCCATGTCGTGGGCTACGTCGCCGCGCCCGCGGAATCGGACGTGGGCGACGACCCGCTGCTGCAGCTGCCCGGCATCCGGGTCGGTCGCGCCGGGGTCGAGCGCCACCACGACCGCATCCTGCGCGGCCGCGCAGGCGCGGTGGAGGTCGAGGTCAACGCCGTCGGCCGCGTCATCCGCGAGCTCGACCGGCGGGAGGGCATCCCCGGCCAGGACGTGCAGATCAGCGTCGATTCCGAGCTTCAGAAGGCGATCCGCGGCAAGATCCAGGAAGGCACCACCGCGGTGCTGCTCGATGCCCGCAACGGGGAGGTGCTGGCCATGGCCACCAAGCCCTCCTTCGACCCGAACATCTTCAATTCGGGCGTGAGCGCGGCGCAGTGGCGGCAATGGACCGCGAGCCGCCAGACGCCGCTGATCAACCGCGCGACCAACGGGCTCTATGCGCCGGGATCGACCTTCAAGATGATGGTGGGCCTGGCGGCGCTGGAGGCGCGCGTCGCGCGGCCGGGCGATGTCGTGCACTGCCCCGGCCACCTCGATTTCGGCAACAACCGCTTCCACTGCCACAACCGCAACGGCCATGGCGGGATGAACATGCGCACGGCCATCATGGCCTCCTGCGACGTGTATTTCTACGAGATGGCCAAGCGCGTCGGCATGGACCGGATCGCGGCCATGGCGAACCGCTTCGGCATGGGCGTGGACCTCGAGATCGAGATTCCCGGCACAAGGCGCGGCCTGATGCCGACGCGCGGCTGGCGCCAGGCGCAGGGCAAGCCCTGGTCGATCGGCGACACCATCGTGCACGGCATCGGCCAGGGCTTCTACCAGCTGACCCCGCTCTCGCTGGCGGTGATGACGGCGCGCCTGGCCACCGGGCGGGCGGTGCAGCCGCACCTGACGCGCAGCATCGGCGGCCGCCCCGTGCGCGGCAGCCGGCCGGAGGACTGGCCGAGCCTCGGCATCGCCGATGCCGACCTGCGGCTGATGCGCGACGCCATGTGGGCGGTGGTGAACGGCGGTGGCACCGCCGGCGCGTCCCGCCTGCCGTCGCAATACGGGCAGATGGCCGGCAAGACCGGCACGACGCAGGTCCGCCGCGTGACGCGCGAACAGCGCGAACGCGGCTTCAACGTCTCCCAGGTGCCGCGGGAATGGCGGCCGCATGCGCTGTTCGTCGCCTATGCGCCGCACGACAACCCGCTCTATGCGCTGTCCGTGATCGTCGAGCACGGCACCAGCGGGTCGGGTGCCGCGGCGCCGCTGGCGCGCGACATCCTGGTCGAGACCTTCCAGCGGCTGGGTCCCCAGCGGCCGGGCCAGCGGGTGGCGGAGGCGCCACGATGATCTTCGAACGCCGACTGCTCGCCCGCGACCGCGGCGCCGGCATCCTCGAGAAACTCTGGCAGATCCCCTGGACCTTCGTGCTGCTGCTCTGCGGCGTCGCCGCCATCGGGTATGTCGCGCTGCTCTCGGCCGGGAGCGGCAATCCCGACACCTACGCGCAGAAGCACGCGATCCGCTTCGGCTTCGGCCTGGTCGTGATGCTCGGCATCGCGCTGGTCGACATCCGCGTCATCGCGCGCTTCGCCTGGGTCGCGTATCTGGGCGGGATCGGGCTGCTCGTGCTCGTGCTGCTGCACGGCACGGTGGGCAAGGGGGCGCAGCGCTGGATCGACGTGGGGCCGGTGCAGCTGCAGCCGTCGGAGCTCATGAAGATCGTGCTGGTGCTGGGGCTCACCGCCTGGTTCCACCGGGCGTCCTGGCAGCGCATCGGCAACCCGCTGTTCCTGATCCCGCCGGCGCTGGCGGTGCTGGTGCCGGTCGGGCTGATCCTGAAGCAGCCGAACCTCGGCACGGCGCTGATCACGGCCGCGGTGGGTGCCGCGATGTTCTGGGCGGCGGGCGTCCGGTGGTGGAAGTTCGCGGGCATCGGCGCCATCGCCGCCGCCGCCGCGCCCTTCGCCTATGACAGCCTGCACGACTACCAGCGCGCGCGCATCACGACCTTCCTCGACCCCGAGAGCGACCCGCTCGGCGCCGGCTACAACATCATCCAGTCCAAGATCGCGCTGGGGTCGGGCGGCTTGTGGGGCAAGGGCTTCCTGCAGGGCACGCAGGGCCACCTGAACTTCCTGCCCGAGAAGCAGACCGATTTCATCTTCACCATGATCGCCGAGGAATTCGGCCTGGTCGGCGCGCTGACCACGCTCGGGATGCTGCTGCTGGTGGTCGCCTTCTGTTACGTGGTGGCGTTCCGCAGCCGGCACCAGTTCGGGCGGCTGCTCGCGGTCGGGCTCGGCACCAACTACTTCCTCTATGTCTTCGTGAACGTGGCGATGGTGACCGGCTCCATTCCCGTGGGCGGCGTGCCGCTGCCGCTAATCAGCCATGGCGGGTCGGCGATGCTGACGGTGATGATGGGCTTCGGGCTGCTGCTGTCGGCCCATGTGCACCGGGACGCGGAAATGGGGCCCATGCGGGAATGATTCCAACGGTCGAATTCGTCGACCGCGGGCATTCGCCGTCACATCACCTCAGGTGCCAGACGGAACCCTCCGGGTTCCCATGCTTTCGCCGGACTCCCGGCGGCGCCCGACCGGGCACTCGGCACGAGCCGGGCGCCCGTGCCGCCGGCATGAGCCCAAAGGGGCTGGACAAACGCGCTCAGGTGGCTAATTAGCGCGTCCCTGGACCCGGCCTTCGCGCCGGGGCCGGCGGGCGCATAGCTCAGTTGGTAGAGCAGCTGACTCTTAATCAGCGGGTCCAAGGTTCGAGTCCTTGTGCGCCCACCAACACTTAGCAGAGTTATGCACAGCCTCAAAAATCACTGCGGACCCCCAGCGGACCCGCCGGGCGAAAACTGGACACCTCCAGAAACCCCTCGCCCTGAAGCCGTTCGGCTGATTCACTGACGCGGATTGGCGCGGGGGATGGCGATGGTTCGGCAGCCGGGGTTCTTCGACGTGGAGGAACGGCTGCGGGAGTTGTCGGCCAAGGGCGATGACCTCGAGCGGATCGCCGCGCTGGTCGATTTCGCCATGTTCCGCGCGGATTTGGAGTTGGCGGTGCCGCGGGCGGACGGCACGAAGGGCGGCCGGCCGGCCTTCGATCACGTGCTGATGTTCAAGATCCTGCTGCTGCAGGCGATGCACGGGCTGTCCGACGAGCGCTGCGAGTATCTCATCAAGGACCGCCTGTCGTTCATGCGCTTCCTCGGCCTCGGGCTGGCCGACCCGGTGCCGGATGCCAACACGATCTGGACCTTCCGCGAGGCGTTGAAGCGAGCCGGCGCGGTGGAGCGGCTGTTCGCGCGGTTCGATGCCACGCTGCGCGCCGCCGGCTACCTGGCGATGGGCGGGCAGATCGTGGACGCGACCATCGTCGCCGCGCCGAAGCAGCGCAACACCGAGGCGGAGCGGGCGGCGATCAAGGCCGGGCAGATCCCCGAGGGCTGGGCGGACAAGCCCGCGAAGCTGCGCCAGAAGGATCGCGATGCGCGCTGGACGGTGAAGTTCTCCAAGGCCAAGCCGCGCGAGGATGGCGCGCCGCAGGT